>CAWKNH010000009.1:0-728264 GCA_963850855.1 uncultured Alphaproteobacteria bacterium | reverse complement strand
GGCAACCGAGTTGGTGCTGCTCGGCACGGCGGGCGCTCCATTGCCTGTCGCTGGCCGGGCGGGGATCTCCTCAGCACTCATCGTCGACGATCGGATCTTCGTCATCGACTGCGGCCGCGGGTCGCCGTCCGGGTTCGCCGGCGCGGGACTCGGCTTCTCCCGGCTGGAAGCGGTGTTCCTTACCCACCTGCACGCCGACCACATTGGTGATCTGGCCGGCATGCTGCTCTACGGGTGGGGCGTGCGGGCGGGCGCTCGCGGCCCGCTGGCGCCGATCCGCGTCTACGGGCCGCCGCGCCCCGACATGGTGCCAGCGGGTGATGCCGTCTTCCATCGTGACACGACGATCCACCCAGAGCTGCCGGTCCCCGGCACAACCAACCTGGTCGAGAGCATCCTGGCCGGCTACGCCTACCATCTGAACGTCATGCCGCTGGACGCCCGCATGCCGGACGCGGGCGCGCTCGTGCGGGGCATCGACATCCCGGTCCCGGCCAGGACTGCGGGCGTGCCCCAGGTTCCGGTCGCCGTCTTTGACGATGGAGTTGTCCGCGTCACCGCGGTCGCGGTGACGCACGGCCGGGCGATCCCGGCTCTGGGGTACCGTTTTGACACCCCGGACGGCTCGGTGGTGTTCTCCGGCGACACCACCGTGAACGACGACCTGATCGCCCTGGCCCAGGGCGCCGACATCCTCGTCCACCAGGTTGCCGACCTGGGCTACCTCGAGCGGCACGGCTTCACCGGTGCGGCCTTGGCGCGGATGGCCGCGCTGCACACCGACGTCACTCAGGTTGGCGGCGTCGCCGAACGCGCCGGAGTCCGCGAGCTCATCCTGAGCCATTATCTTCCGGCTGAACCAGACGCGATCAGCGATGCGGAGTGGGCCGAGCGCGCCGGGCAGGGCTTCAGCGGGAGAACCACCGCAGGCAGCGACGGCCTGCGCCGAACCCTCTCAGATGCTACTTCCTGATCGAACGGTCGATTTTCGCCGCACGAATCACCGGCGTAGCTCTTGCGCACTTCATCCTCCACGGCGAGTCTCGATGTATCTGTGTGCAACTTTGCAGCACGCGGGGCGGCGGAAAGAGGAGTGAATCATGGCTGCCAGTGTGGCCGACGTGATGGTGGCGACGTTGAAGGCATCGGGCGTGCGCCGGGTCTACGGGCTTCCCGGGACTCGCTGAATGGATTCACCGATGCGCTGCGCCGGGCGGGCGGCATCGCCTGGCAGCACGTCCGCCACGAGGAGGCCGCGGCGTTCGCCGCGGCCGCGGAGGCGGCGCTGACCGGGGAGCTTGCGGTGTGCGCGGCGAGCTGCGGGCCGGGCAACCTGCACCTGATCAACGGCCTGTTCGACGCGAACCGCAGCCGGGTGCCGGTGCTGGCGATCGCCGCGCAGATCCCGGAGGAGGAGATCGGCTCGGAGTACTTCCAGGAGACCCATCCGCAGGACCTGTTCCGGGAGTGCAGCGTCTACTGCGAGCTGGTCAGCGAGCCGGAGCAGATGCCGCGGGTCCTGGAGATCGCGATGCGGACCGCGCTGGCCCGCGGCGGGGTCGGCGTCGTGGTCATCCCGGGCGAGGTGTTCTTCGCCGACGTCCCGTCCGGCGCGAAGGCGGTACCGGTGCGGCCGGCGCCGTCGGTCATCCGGCCGGACGACGGTTCGCTGGCGGCGGCGGCCGAGGTGCTGAACTCGGCGCAGCGGGTGACCATCCTGGCCGGGGCGGGCTGCGCGGGCGCGCACGACGCAGCTCATCGCCCTCGCGGGAGCCCTGCAGGCGCCGGTGGTGCACGCGTTCCGCGGCAAGGAGTTCGTCGAGTACGACAACCCGTTCGACGTGGGGATGACCGGGCTGATCGGCTTCAGCTCGGGCTACCGGGCGATGGAGCACTGCGACGCGCTGCTCATGCTCGGCACCGACTTCCCCTACCGCCCGTTCTACCCGAGCGGCGTGCCGGTGATCCAGGTCGACGTGCGCGGCGAGCAGATCGGCCGCCGGGTGCCCGTCGATGTGCCGCTTGTCGGCACGGTCAAGGACACCGTCGACGCCCTGCTGCCGCTGATCACCGCCAAGTCCGACTCGGCGCACCTGGACCGGATGACCGCTCACTACCGGCGGGCCCGCGCCCGGCTGGACCAGCTCGCCGAGAGCCACCGGGGCCGGTCGCCGCTGCACCCGCAGTCCGTCGCGGCCGCGATCGACCGGCTCGCAGCCGACGACGCGGTCTTCACCGCCGACGTCGGCACGCCGTGCATCTGGGCCGCCCGCTACCTGCGGATGAACGGCAGGCGCCGGCTGATCGGCTCGTTCAACCACGGCCCATGGCCAACGCGCTGCCGCACGCCATCGGGGCCCAGGCCAGCCAGCCCGGCCGGCAGGTCGTCGCGCTGTCCGGCGACGGCGGGATCGCGATGCTGCTCGGCGAGCTGATCACGCTGCGCCAGCTGCACCTTCCGGTGAAGGTGGTCGTGTTCAACAACGGCGCGCTGTCGTTCGTGGAACTGGAGATGAAGGCGGCCGGGATCGTCACCTACGGCACCGACCTTGACAATCCCGACTTCGCCGCGATCGCCCAGGCGGCGGGGCTGTTCGGCGCGCGGGTCGAGAAGGCGGGCGAACTCGAAGACGCGCTGCGGGCGGCCTTCGAGCACGACGGCCCGGCCCTGGTCGACGTCCGCACCGACCGCCACGAGCTGTCGCTGCCGCCAAAGATCACCTACGGCGAGATCAAGGGCTTCACGCTGTATGCGACCAGGACCATCCTGTCCGGGGGGGGAGACGAGCTCATCGAGCTGGCCAAGACCAACCTGCGCGACCTCGACATCGAGTAACGGCGGCTACATGACCTACATGAGCCTAAGAAAAGCACGACAATGATGAGCATCATCGAGGAGATCCTGGCCGGCTACGCCGACCTCCAGGCCGGCCAGGAGGCTTTCTACCAGGATCTTCACGAGCATCCCGAGCTATCCCACCAAGAGCACCGCACCGCCCAGCGTGTCGCCGGGAAACTGCATGAATATGACTTCACGGTCCACGCGGGCATCGGCGGTACGGGAGTGGCGGGCGTCCTGGCCAATGGCAGCGGACCCACCGTACTGCTCCGAGCCGAACTGGACGCACTGCCCGTCAAGGAGGACACCGGCGCGGACTACGCGAGCACCGCGACCGGCCAGGATGCGGCCGGCCACGAGGTGCCGGTGGCCCATGCCTGTGGCCACGACATGCACATGTCGTGCCTGCTCGGCATGGCCAAGCTCATGGCCGATCACCGTGGCCGGTGGACCGGAACCCTGATCCCGCTCTTCCAGCCTGCCGAGGAGACCGGCGACGGCGCCCAGGGCATGGTCGACGATGGCCTGTTCCGGCGCATCCCTGCCCCCGACGTTGCCCTGACCCAGCACGTGCTGCCCGGCATCGCCGGGACGGTCAGCACCCGCTCCGGCCCCTTCATGGCGACGGAGGACAGCATCAACGTGACCGTGTACGGGAAGGGCGGCCATGGCGCCATGCCGCAGCACACCATCGACCCGGTGGTGCTCGCGGCCATGATCATCGTCCGGCTGCAGACCATCGTGTCCCGCGAGACCCCGCCTGGGGAGATCGCGGTGGTGACCGTCGGCAGTGTCCACGGCGGCACCAGGAGCAACCTCATTCCGGACCACGCCCTGCTGCAGCTCAACCTGCGCAGCTACTCCCAGCAGACGCGGGAGCGCATGCTCGCGTCGATCCAGCGGATCGTCCGGGCCGAGGGCCAGGCCTCCGGCTCACCCCGGGACCCGGACTTCGAGACCGTCGGCAGCTTCCCGCTCACCGTCAACGACCCGGCTACCACGGACCGGGTGGCGGCCGCCTTCACCACCCATTTTGGCGATCACGCCCTCGAAATCGACCGGCAGACCGTCAGCGAGGACTTCAGTAACATTCCCAATGCCGCAGGCGTGCCCTATACGTACTGGGGCCTGGGGTTCACCGATGAGAAGACCTACCGCGCCGCCGAGAAGGCCGGACGCCTCCAGGACCTTCCCACTAATCACTCCCCGAAATTCCTGCCCCCGCTGCAGCCCACCTTGCGCACAGGCACCGAGGCCCTCGTCACCGCGGCGCTCGCCTGGCTCGAGCCTCGATAAGGATTGGACCCGGAATGCGCACCCTCAAGCACTCGATGACACCGCTAGCGGCAATCGTGGCGGGTTCCCTGGCCGGGGCCGTGGGGACCATCTGCCTAGACGCCGTTCAATATCTGAAATATCGCCGCACAGGCGGTAGGGAGACCCCGCTGAAGTGGGAATTCGCGCCCATCGACACCTGGGAGAAAGCCCCCGACCCCGGCCAGATCGGAAAGCGCCTGATCGAGGGCTTCACGCAGCGCGAGCTTCCCGACCGCTGGGCCTGGCCCGTCAGCACCGTCATGCACTGGTCCTACGGGTCGGCCTGGGGGGCGTTCTATGGCGTCCTGGCCGGGTCGCTACGCAGGCAGGACGCGCTGTACGGCCTGCCGTTCGGCGCTGCCGTCTGGGTCTCCGGTTACCTCATCCTGCCGGAGGCCGGGCTCTACAAGCCGATCTGGGAGTATCCCGCGAAAACCCTGGCCACGGACCTGAGCGCCCATCTCGCCTACGGAGCCGGGACCGGAGCAGCCTTCTCGCTGCTCGTCAAGATCCTGTAGCCAGTCAGGAGCCACTAGTTTGCGAGGGAGCGATGACCGTTTCCCGGCTGCGTGACATTCCCGGAATCGGGGTGGACAAGGTCGGCGATGCCGCCGACGCCGCGGCTGATCCGCGGATTTTGCGGCTGGAGAACCTGGACACCGATCTGCGGCCGCCGGCGGTGGCACTGGAGGCCACGCACGCCGCCATCGATCGTGATGACGCGAACAGTTACCTGCCGTTCCAGGGTCATCTGGCGCTGCGTGAGGCCGCCTGCGCGCACGTGGCCGCTGCCGTCGGCCGCGGCTATGACCCCGGTACCCAGTGCGTCAGCGTCGCCGGGGGACTGAACGGGATCCTGAACGTGCTGCTGGCCACCGTGGAACCCGGCCAGGAGGTGGTGATCTGCGACCCGGTCTACGCCGGGCTGGTCAACCGGATCCGCCTGGCGGGCGGCGTGCCCCGGTTCGTGTCCTGCGCCCCCGGCCCGGGCGGGTGGGCTACCGACCCGGGCGAGCTCGCGGCGGCCATCGGGCCGCGCACCGCCGCGGTGCTGCTGATGAGCCCGGTCATGCCCACCGGCGCGGTCCTGGGCGGCGAGCATTTCGATGCGATCGCCGGCCCGGTCGCCGGCACCGCGCCTGGGTCATCTGGGACGCGGCGATGGAACGGATCCGCTTCGACGGCCAGCCGCCCGTCCATCCCGCCGCCCACCCCGGCCTGGCTGACTGGACGATCACCGTCGGGTCCGCGTCCAAGGAACTGCGGATGATCGGCTGGCGGGTCGGCTGGGTGGCCGGCCCGGAGAAATCATGGCCGACATCGGCCTGGCCGGCCTCACCAACGTGGTCTGCCAGGTCGGCATCGCCCAGCAGGCCGTCGCCGCCGCCCTGAACCACCCCGGATCTCGGCGCCGATGTCGCCGCGGCCACCAGCGTCTGGCAGCAGCGCTGCGAGCTGGTCCTGGACCAGCTCGCCGGGTATCCGTGCGTCCGCCCGCACGGCGGCTGGTCGCTGCTCATCGACACCGCGCAGCATGGGCCTGACTCCCGGGGAGGCATCCCGGCGGCTGTTCACCCGCGCCCAGGTCGCCGCCACCCCGATGGATGGCTGGGGGCCCAGCGGCCGCCGGTACCTGCGCCTGGTCTTCGCCAACGAACCCGCCGAACGGCTCACCGACCTGCGCGCCCGCTTCGACACCGCACTGAGCTGACAACCCGCAGCACCAGCGGTGGTGGCGCGTAAGCGGCTGTCCTGTCGTGTGGCTGGGGTGCTGGTGTCAGGTGGCTTAGCCGCCATGTGGTGCCCTGCGCCTGGCTAGTCGGCTGGCGAGTTCGGTCCTGGAGGAGATGCCTAGTTTGCGGTATGCGCGGGATAGGTGGAACTCGACGGTGCGTGTGCTGAGGAAGATCGCCCGGCCGATTTCGGCGTTTGTCCGGCCCTGGGTGACGAGCAGGGCGATCTGCAGTTCCTGTGGCGTCAGCCGGTCGCCCCCGGCGCCAACGCCGCTGATGGTTTCTCCGCTGGCGCGCAGCTCGGCCCGGGCCCGGTCGGCCCATGGCCGGGCGTCGAGCAGGTCGAAGGTCTCGATCGAGGCCCGGAGCTGGATGCGTGCGTCCCGGCGCCGCTGCGCCCGGCGCAGGCGTTCGCCGTAGCACAGCAGGGAGCGGGCGTGCTGGAAGGCGTGCCCTGACTGTTCCTGGAGGTTGATGGCTGTGCGGAAATGGGGGTCGTAGTCTTCCGTGGCCACGATTCCCTGGCAGCGCGCGGCCCGGGCGGCTGGTAGCGGGTTGGCGTTGCCTGGCACCTGCGCCAGGAACTCCGGTAGCAGGTTCCGGGCTTCATCGAGCGCGCCGGCCCGGGCGTATGCCTCGATCAGGTCGGCGATCGGGGAGTAGTAGGGGTGGGATATGTCCCACTGCGCGGCGAGCCTGCGCAAGGCCTCGTAGTGCTCGATGGCTTCCTCGAGCCGGCCCGTCCCCAGCTCGAGCAGCGCCCGCTGCCGTCGGGCCAGCAGCTGCGTCAGGCGCAGGCCGAGTTCGCTGGCCAGCTGGTCCGCCTCGTGCACATGCTGAAGACAGTCCTGGGCGCGTCCCTGTGCGGCCTCCACGCCGGCCAGCGTGACGAGCGCATCACAGGCCAGGTAATCCTGTCCGGTGGCCTGGGCTAGCTCCAGCGCCTGGCTGCCAAGCGCCAGCGCCTGCAGCCATTTGCCGGTCTCCGCGGCGGCAAAGGAGGCGTCGCTCAGCGCGACTGGCAATTTCCCGATCGCGCCCGTGCTGCGGGCCAGCTCGATGGCGCGCTCGTAGTAGGGCCAGGCCCGGGGGTGATCTCCCAGGCTGGAGTAGGCCCCGGCGACATCAAGCTGGCGGCCGGCGGACAATGCCAGCGCGGGAAGGGAGGCCAGGCGGGATGCCGCCCGCTGCACGAGGAGCATGCCTAGCCCGGGATCGCCGCGGATCCAGGCCAGTCGCCCGGCCGTTAGGTCGGCGAGGAACTGCGCCGTTTCACCGGAGCGCTCGGCGAGCTTGGACATCCGTTCGGCGTCCCGGCTGGCTTCCTCGTCCAGCCCGGCCTCAATAGCCGCCGCGACAGACTCGCTGAGCAATTCGGCAGCCAGCGGCGGGTCAGCCTCGGCGATCAGGGCGGCGGCTTCCCGGAGCGCCTGCTGCGCGGCGGCCATCTTTCCTGCCGCCACGTCCGCCCGGCCCTTGACCGCGAGCATCCTGGCTCGCCACCGGGGCTGCTGCGCAGCCGGGCTCTCGCTGGCCAGGCGCCTGGCCCGGTCGGTGTCACCGCCGTCCAGGGCGGCCTCCGCGGCGGCGACGTAGCGGGCGGCCCTGGTGCCGGGCGCGGCTGTCAGCTGCCCGGCCCGTTCCCAGGCTGCCGCGGCCACCAGCGGGGCGCCCCGGCTCGCGGCGCTGCTGGCCGTGGCGTCAAGCATGCCGGCGGCGTGGCCGTCGTAGCCAACTGCCGCTGCTGCCAGCTGCCAGGCCGCGCGGTCAGCGTCACTGCTGGCCAGTACCTCTGCCAGCGCGCGGTGCGCCGAGCGGCGCTCGGCTGGCGTGGCCGAGTGATAAGCGACCGAGCGCAGCAGCGGATGGGCGAACTCCACCGCGTCGGCATTCAGGCGGAGCAGTCCGGCGGCTTCTGCTTCGTTCAGCGCATCAGCGCGGCCGCTGGTCAGCCTGGCCGATACCGTTGTCACGGCGGCCACCGGGCACCGCCCTCCCGCGGCCGCCACCATCAGCGCGGTCCGGACCGCTGGGTCCAGCCGGTCAAGCCGGGCGGAGAATCGCTGCCGGATAGCTGTCCCGGGCTTCAGCGGAGCCTTGGTGACGTCTGTGCCGGCCAGCTGTTCCCGGGTCATGGCCTGTGCCATCTCGGCCAGCGCGAGCGGATTGCCGCCGGTCTCGGAATGCAGCAACGCGGCAACTTCTGCCGCGGGGACCATGCCGGTTACCGTCTTGACCAATTCCCCTGCCGCCGGCCGTGACAACCCGGCCAGGTCACGCGCTGGAATGCCGGCGATCGCCGGAGCATCCGCGCGGCCCGCGAGCACGCAGGCGATGGCGTCATGGCCCAGGCGGCGGATCGCGAACGTCAGCGCGTCAAGGGTCGGACGGTCAAGCCACTGCAAGTCATCAAGCAGCAGCAGCACGGGCTGCTGCTCCGCGGCCGTCACCAGCAGCTCATGGGTGGCTGCGGCCACCCCGAGGCGGTCCGGGGGCACTTCGTGGTCCCCCAGGCCCAGAGCTCCCCGCAGCGCGGCGTAGTGGCCGGACTGGGCCTCGAGCCGGCCAGCCAGCGGGCGCAGCAGCGCATGCAGCCCGCCGAAGGCAAGCTCGGCCTCGGCCTCGATGCCGGTGGCGCGCAGGATCGGCATGGAACCGGCCCGCTCAGCCGCGTAGCCGAGCAGCGCGGTCTTGCCGATCCCCGGCTCGCCGCGCAGCACGACGGCCCCGCTCGTCCCAGCCCTGGCGTGCTGGATAAGCAGGTCAAGCTCCCGCTGCTCCGCCGCGCGATCCAGCAGCATGCCCGAACGATAAGCCACCGCGCACGCGGCGGCAACCAGGCCGTAACCGCGGCTTCACGCACATCACGGGCGCCCGGGCATTGCGGGGTTCACGGAAGAGCGGGCTGCTGCCCGCGGCGGATCGTACTGGAAACAGCCCAGACACTCCGGGAGGATCCGATGCGAAGGCTCATCGTCTCACTGTCCACAGCAGCGATCATCGCCGCCGGCGCGGTCGCCGGCCTGCAAGCGGCGGCCGCAGCCAGTACTACCGTCATCCCCGTTCCCGCAGGCGGCGCGGGCATCCAGGCCGCGGCCGCGGCCAGCCAGCCCGACCCGCCCGATCTCTTCTCCTTCACCACCACGATGATCTCGTACACGCCGGTCAACGTGGGGGCGGCCGGGCTATCGCCCGGGGACGGGTACGTGCTGGCCGGGCACGTCACCCGGCACGGCGCCGCGGACGGGCTATCCACCGCACAGTGCACCTACACCGTCACCAAGGGCCCGGTACTGCGAGTCTGCACCGTGGACTACGCGCTGGATAACGGGCTGATCACCACCAGCGGGTACATCAACGGCCCCGGCAAGAGCGCGCCGGTCACCCTGGTCGTCAACGGCGGGACCGGCGCCTTCACCGGCCTGCGCGGTTACGGCCGCCTGCAGCCCACCCCGGCCGGCAGCACCGTCACGCTGCACCTGGCCGGCTGACCCGCCCGCCACCCTCGGCAGCGGGCACACCACGTGCCCGCCGCCGTTGGGTCAGGTGTCTCGGGCGGGCTCGCCGTGGCTGGCGTTGGCGCGGCCGCGGCCCCAGTAGGCCTTGGGTGACATCTGGTCCTGGCCGAGCCCCCGCCCGGCCAGGACCTCCCGCAGCCGGGACACGACCGTCGCCTCGCCGAACAGGTAGGCATGGCCGCGGCCGGGCGGCAGCTCGATATCGGCTGCCTCGGCGGCCAGGGCCGACGGGTCGCCGGCGGGCGCGCCGAGACGGTGCAGCCAGGAGATGCGGATGGTGGTTCCGGCGGCCAGGTCCTGCTCGTCGCTGTCCTCGGGGATCTCGAGTACGAGCGTGGCCGGGCGGTCCGGCGGCAGCGCCTCGGCCATCGCGAATATCGCGGGCAGCGCCGACTCGTCGCCGATGAACAGGTGCCAGTCGGCCGTGGCCGACGTGGTGATCTTCCCGCGCGGCCCGATGCCCTCGATCCTGTCGCCGGGCCGGGCCGACCGCGCCCAGCGCTCGCCGGGACCGTCGCCGTGCAGCACGATGTCCAGCGTGAGCAGCCGCGCGGCCGGGTCGAGCTGCCGGATCGTGTAGCGCCGCCGTACCGGCCGGTTACCCTCGGCCGCCACCAGCAGCATCACGTCCTGGCCGGGCAGGTAGCCGAACCCGTCGAGCTGCGGGGCGGTCAGCGTGAGCCGCTGCATGTGCGGGGTGAGCAGGGCCGAGCCGGTGACCTCGAATACCAGCCGGGTCGTGGCGGCCAGTGGCCCGGTCAGCTGCGCGAACGGATCGTCCAGTTCCGCGCGAGCCGATTCCGGCAGTGCGTCAGCCATGAGACGGCCAGCCCTTTCCGATTGATGTTCCTGTGCCGGGGACGGCGGTGGTGCCGCCCCGCCGGCTCGCCTTGGCCGTGCACGCCGGCCAGGCCCCGTGCCACGATCAACGCTGCCCGGCTGAGCCTGCTTCCCGGCCGGTCGGCGGCTGCGGGTGATGATAGGCCACATCCGCGCGGGCGTGCCGCTGGCCAGCCGGCTGCGAGGGTAGGCTTGCGCTGTCTGGCCTGCAGGTGCTGTGAGGGGAACCCGGTGGTAATGGCCGATGCCAGCGGTTCTGTGACTGGTTCGGGATACCTGCTGGGCAACTCGTGGCCGGCGACTGGGGCCGCCCGGGGGAGAGCCGCGGCGTGTTATGAGGCTGTCATGGTGAGCGGGCGGCCGCCGGATTACCTGTTCGGCCAGTCGGCCGGGGAGGCTGAGCGCCTGCGGCTGCAGGCGCGGATGTTCGCGCCGTACACCGCGCGGTTCCTGCAGGATGCGGGCATCTCGCCCGGGATGAAGGTTCTTGACGTCGGGACCGGGGCTGGCGACGTGGCGTTGCTGGCGGCCGGCCTGGCCGCCGGGAGGGGGCCGTCGTCGGGATCGATTTCAACGCGGAGCTGATCGCCGCGGCCCGCGCCAGGGCCGCGGCCGCCGGGATGGGGAATGTGTCATTCGCCGTCGGTGATGCGGCTTCGGCTGAACTGGATCGCGACTTTGATGCTGTCGTCGGCCGGTGCGTGCTGTTCTTTGCCCGTGAGCCCGCCGTGCTGGTGCGCCTGCTGACGGGTTACGTCCGCGACGGCGGCATCGTGGCGTTCCAGGAGCCCGCCAACGCGACGCTGGCGCCGCGGTGGCCCGGACTGGCCGGGGTATGAGTACATGGCGCGGCTGATCCGCACGCTCCTGCCCCAGATCACCAGGCTCGGGGTCGCGACGGAGCAGGACGTCGGGATCGACACGCTGGCAGAGCGGCTGCGCGCTGAGATCGGCGACGACGGCGTTGCTGTCACCTGGGGCTTCATTACCGCCTGGGCTCGGCACCAGGCCCGTCCCTGAGGGCCGCCTCAGGCGCGCACCATGGCCAGCCAGCCGATGACCCATCGCCACGGCCCTCAACGGGACCAGCGGAGAGCCCGGTGCCGGGACGACTGGCATGCCCGGCCTCGTGGCCGGGGCGACCCGGCAGATCAAAACTGGCGGCTCCACCGCGAGCGGCTGGCCGCCAGAGTACCGACGGATGGCCGGGCGGCGGTCGTGGGCCGGTAATCGCGCACCCAGAGGGCGCAGGCGGACCGGGACGGGCAGCCAGAAGGCGCCCGGCCCGGTCCGCTGGCGGTCAGAGCGGGCGGACTTCCTCGGCCTGGGGGCCCTTCTGCCCACGCCCGGCGGTGTAGGTGACCCGCTGGTTTTCCTGCAGGCTGCGGAAGCCGTCAGCCTGGATGGCAGAGTGATGGACGAACACGTCGGCGGTTCCGTCGTCGGGGGCGATGAAGCCGTAGCCCTTGTCGGCGTTGAACCACTTGACGGTGCCTTCAGCCATGTACTTCTCCTCGTAGAGACGATCGTTCGGGAGGCACGTGCATGCACCCCGGGTTGTCGCGACCGCCTGCCTGCCGGGAAGATCCGGCCGTGTACTCGCGGCGCCCGCTGTCAGAAGTTCGCAGGCGCAGGTACACGTAACGAATTTCGACTACAACCAGCACCCATTAAACACCATGCCTGACACCCGGCGGGCCAGCCGGGCTCGCGCCGCCGCTCGCGGCCGGGTCAGCTCAGCCCCGCCGACGCGCAGAGCAGCATCCCCGGGAGCAGCAGCCTGGGACGGCTCCGCCGCAGCTTTGCCGCCACGACCTGCAGTGCCGCGGCTCTGAGCATCCCTCGCACCCAGTCACGGTGGACGACCGCGCCGCCGACCAGGCATCAGCCGACGTTACGCGTCCCGCGCGCATAGCGCCATTATGAGCGTGCTACGTCACCGTCTGCGCACGGCGCTCCGGCCGCCACGCGGATCCCGGCCGGCGCAGCCGCCAGCCCGGCCCGCAGCCCGGTCTGGCGCGGAGCGCGGCGCAGCGGTGCCCGCTGAGGCATCGCTGGCGGTACCGGTGGTATCAGAGCCTGGTCAGCTTGGCGAAGGGCGTCATGATCCGTTCTTGGCGTGAACCGAAATCCACGACCAGGGCGGTGTCATCCTCCACGCCAATGACCCGGCCGAGACCGTACTTATCGTGGGTCACCTGGTCCTGCAGGGCGAACTGGGTGATAGGCGGAGCCACGGGCGTGGTATTGAAGGGGCTTGTGGGCAGGAAGCGCCGGGTCGCGGCGCGGGCAGGCTTCATCATTACCAGTATGGCCTGCATCATGACCAGAATGCCCTGCAGACCGTGCTACTGATTACTCCGGTCGGCCCGGCCGCAGGCGGACCGCGACGCCTGCCGGCAGGATCGTGCGGCGGAAGTTCGCCGGGGATCCCGCCGCCACAGCCTGATCATGCAGAAGCGGATAGCTGGGACGAGCCCAATCCGGCGCTCTGGAGCCATCCGGAGAATGGCATCACATCCCGCGTGACTACCCCGGTAGGACGGTCGTTCCTGATGGTCACATCCTCCAGGCCAGCGCCCTCGGCTGCCGCGATCGATGATGCCGCCTCCCACCGGAGCTGCGGACGAAGCAGGCGAGCACGAAGAGCTTGACGTCGGCGCGTCAGAAATTGGCCCCCACGGCGACCAGGTTCTGCAGCATCAGCCCGAATTCGTCCGCGCGATCATCGTACCGGTGCCCGCCCGGCCCAGATAGTCCAGGTCGAGCAAAGCGCACGGTTCGCCCGAGCTCGTGCCCGACCCGTAGACCCCCGTGAGCAGGACGCCCACAGCCTCATGTTCCCTCACCAGCCAAGACAAGGGCCGACGCCATCGGATTCTCACCCTTGCTCCCAGCGGCAGAAGCGGTGCCAGCCCTTCTCGTGAGGCGGCAGGCCCCGGCTCCGGTGACCTGCACAGCGGGCAGGTAACAGTCCGCCCAAGTCGGACGCCCGCAATGCGGTTCGAGCGTGTGCCGGGAGTCTCCGGCCGCGCTGCATGACCGGCCATTCAGCCGCCGTCAAGGGTTTTAGCCTCTATTAATTCTGTCCAATTGGGCCTCGCCCGCGCTCGCCTATCGCTCCGAGACCGCGGGCGTATATGATCTCGCTAACAGGCTTGAACGGCCTAGGTGGATGTTGTGAATAGAATTGCTATTGTTGCCGCGGCCTTCGTGCTCTCGATGTCGATGGCGCAGGCGCAGGCGCCTGCTGGGACAGCGTCTGCTACGGCGGTGCCGACTACATTCATCACGGTCAACGGTGACGGCGGCGCCCAGGTGTATGATGGCGTAGGCGCGATTTTGGGCGGCGGCGGCAATGCCCGTTACCTGGAAGATTACCCGGCTAAGCAGCGCGCCAGCATCCTGGACTATTTGTTCAAGCCGGGCTACGGTGCGTCTCTCCAGCTTCTGAAGCTGGAAATCGGCGGTGACGGGAATTCCTCGGATGGCTCCGAGCCCAGCGTAGAACACACCCGCGGCACCATCAACTGCCGGGCCGGCTATGAATTCGCGATCGCGCGGCAGGCGCTGGCGATCAATCCTGACCTGAAGCTGTATGGCCTGCAGTGGGGAGCACCTGGATGGGTCGGCTCGCGGTTCAGCAGCGCGGATATCACCTACCTGCTCCACTGGCTGGGTTGCGCGGCGCGGAACGGCCTGGTGATCAGCTACCTGGGCGGCTGGAATGAACGGGACAACGGGACCCATGCCAGCTGGTATCACGCCCTGCGGCTGGCACTGAACGCAGCCGGGTACCGCAAGGTGCAGCTAGTCGCCGGCGACGGCTTGTGGGAATACGCCACCAGCCCGGACGTCGTGATCCTGGGGGCGCACAATAACTGCGGCTACCCGACCGGGGTCGCGGGTGCCCTGACCAGGTGCACGAGCACGGCTGCGGCCCGGGCCTCCGGAAAGCCGCTGTGGGGAAACGAACTTGGCCGGATGGACGCCGGGGCGCAGCCAGGCTGCACGGTGCCCTGTGCCCCGGCCATGGATCGCGCGTTCGTCCGCGAATACGTCGACGCCCGGGTAACCGGGACGCTGGAGTGGCCGGCCATCGACGCCATGCCGGCGGCGGTGTTGCCGTATGAGAACCGCGGCCTGCTAACCGCGGATCAGCCCTGGTCGGGCAGCTACCAGGTCAACGCGATGACATGGGCCTTCGCGCAGATCACCCAGTTCGTGTGGCCTCCCACCGCGAGCAACCCCGGAGGCTGGAGGTACATCAACTCGGCCAGCGGCTTCCTGCAGGGAAACCGCGCCGACGGCTCATATGTCACGCTGCTGCGCAGCTCCCGCGATCAATGGTCCACCATCATCGAGACCACCGCCGGGGTCACCCGGCCGCAGCGGGCGAGCTTCACGGTCAAGGGAGGCCACGGGCTGGCCAGCAAGACCGTCCACGTGTGGTCGAGCAACTTCAACTTCACCACCGGCGGCCCCAGGCAATGGTTCGTGCGCCAGCCCGACATCAGGCCGGTCCATGGCAGGTTCACGCTGACCATCAAACCTGGGTACGTGTACTCCCTCACCACCACCTCCGGCCAGGGCAAGGGGACGGCGGCCAGCCCGCCCGCGGCAGGCCTCCGGCTCCCTTACCGCAACAACCTTTCCGCCGGGAACAACGGCGAGCCCACCATGCTCGCCGCCGAGGACGGATCCTTCGAGCTGGCTGCCTGCCACGCCCCCAACGGCAGCACGACCTGTACCAAGCAGACAACCGTCGGGCGGCCGCTGCTATGGGGGGATGGCCCGCCGCGTCACCCCTACGCGATAATCGGCAGCAACTGGGCGAGCTATGCCATCAGCGTCGATGTCATGCTCCCGCGGGCTGGCTCGGTCGGGCTGCTCGGCCGGTACCACGCCGTTTCCGCATCAGAAGGCACGTTCAATGGCTACGTCTTCGACGTCAATACCAACGGGACTTTCACGCTCAAGCTGAGCAAGGGCGGGACCGCCGCCTACACCCGTTCGGGGCAGCAACGAATCACACCTCCGCGCCTTACGCTGCTGGCCCAGGGCAAGGTCGCATTCAGCCCGGGAACCTGGCATAAACTGTCGCTGTCGGTATCACGCACCACCATCACCGTCCGCGTCGACGGCAAGCGGCTGGCATCGCTGTCCGACTCCACCCTCAAGCGAGGGATTCCGGGCATTGAGGTTGGCGGCTGGTATCCTGCCTACTTCTCGAATCTCAACGTGACAGCGCCGTGAGTCCGTATACCCCTGAGCCATCGCATCGGACACGCCGAGGCGAACGAACCTGTCCTTGTAGGCCTCGAACGTGATCTGGCGGAAGCGGATGTCCTGACCGATCGCGGGCGATGACCCGGAGCTGTTCGCCGCTATCGAGCAGGTTGCCGAGCACCTGGCGGCCGATCTGGCCGGCGGGGGTGGTGATGACGATCATGGGTAATCTCCAATGCCGATGCTGACATTGCGTGCAGGCACCACCGAGGGGCGGTCACGGACCCGCAGCTGCCGTTGACGGTATTCATCTTGATGAGCAGAGTCCCGTTCCGGGCCGCGCATTTTCCGAGCATCCAGCACCCAAGGATCCACTTGAGTCGGTCAGGCTGCTCCTGGCCAGCTAGATGCGACTTTGCCGGGGCCCTGGCTTTCGCCCCCCTGCTCCCGGAGGCGGCCCGAGCCGTCCGGGCGGTCCGAGCGGTCTACGAGATGCACACGCGCCAGGTCTCTGGCTCAACGCTCCTGGGGTGTCTCCGCCTGGTCTCGGGTGCTGCCAGAGGGGCCGCCGTTGACACCGCATGCGCCATCACAGAAGGGCTGGTCCCGGGTGCGGCCGCAGGCGCACAGCGCGGCGCGGGTCTCAGCCAGCGGCCCCCCGGGAGTGTCCAGGACAAGATCGCCGCGGACCAGCAGTGGCCCCCGGGGGTCAAGGGTGATGACGGTCGGATGGGGCGGTTCCTCTGGTTTCTCTGCCAGCAGACGGTAGTGAAGGGCGCCGGTGGGGCAGCGGCGCACCACCTCGGCCACGGTGTCGGCGTCGGCCAGGTCGGCGCGGATCCAGGGCCGCCGGGCTGGGTCGAACACCTGCGGCAGCCCGCGGATGCATTCGGCGTAGTGGCGGCAGCGGCTCCGGTCGTAGAACACGGTGACCTCCGGGGCCGTATAGGCGCGGCCAAGCCTGTTGTCGTCAGGCGAGGTGGCCATGGTCACGGGGGGATGGCCGGGTCACCAACGACCAGGTCGGCAACGCCACATTGACGATGGTGGCGTCGAGCACGACCATGAGCTGGGCGGCGGCGATGACTAGCAGAGCGAGGCCGAGGCGGCGGTTGCCGCTGCGGGCCGTGGCGCCGGGTGAAGCCGCACGCCCGGTCACGGATTGCGGGCCCGGCGCCGACTGCGGGATGGGCGCGCATCCGGGCGGGTCGGGGGCGCTGTCCGCGCCGGTGGCGGGTGATGTTGATGTCACGGTATCTCCCTGGGTCTCGAAGCACGTCCCCTGGCGGCCGTGCGAGCCTTCGCGATGGGCCCAGGTTCGCCGCCAGCCAGGTGAGAGGTCGTCGCCGGATCCAGGTGATTCGCCACCCGGACAACGGCTGTCCCGATCGGTTCAAGCTGGACCAACCTTCCCTGCTGGTCTTCCCGGGATGGTGGTGTACCGCGGTGAACTGCAACCCGTGTGGTGTGCACGGCGCTGCCTGGTCAGATCAGCCCCGGTGGAAGAATCACTTCGGGGACTTGGGGATCGTAGATGATCACGTTCGCGCGGGCGGCGATCTCGAGGATCGCCGTGTACATCTCATCTGCACGTGACCAGCGGATGGCACAGCCGGTCCCGCCACCCGTCATCGGTTGCCAGCCGGGCGAAACGGACCATGGACTGTCCGGGTCTTCCTCCAGAGACGGCCACCGCCGCTTTATCTCATCCACGAACCGGGCCATTTCTGGCCCGAGCGGGGGGAGCGGATCATCTGCACCGGTTACCAACCGCTGTTCCTCGGCGTCCAGCAGCTGGCGGACTTCCCAGACGGTCCTAGGACCCGAAGGCGGGAATGCATCGAGGTCGAAGCTCACCCATCCATCATCTCTCCTGTCCTTTCCTAACAGGCGCCAAGTAGCCCCAGCTTGGAAGGCTTCGGGTCCGGCGACGCTGGCCCGCCCATCGTGCCGATTCGGCAGGGAGATCGTGTCAAGCGCAGGACTCGGCCTGCGTGCGGTACTCGCTGGTGGTCAGTACCGCTGGGACGGTGATCGGGCGGGGCTGCGAGCTCGGCGGGCTGAGCCTGCGCGCTGCTGCCCGGCTACGG
This sequence comes from uncultured Alphaproteobacteria bacterium, assembly GCA_963850855.1. Lineage (GTDB taxonomy): Bacteria > Pseudomonadota > Alphaproteobacteria > Rhizobiales > Xanthobacteraceae > BOG-931. Next base: position 710,698 of record CAWKNH010000009.1, on the reverse strand, counting down.
CCACTAGGGTCTGCACCCGGCGTCTTCCCGGGCACTGTGCCAGCGGACCGTGGCAGATGCTGGCCGGCTTGGGGGGCATCACGATGGCTACCGCGGCAGCAGTCCGGTGCGGGTGATGGACGGCTCGCGCCGCGGCGACCGGGACCGGCCCGGGGCAATGCTGTCCGGATCCGGGTGGCGGGCGATGGTGTCGCCGGGTTCTCGACCGGGTCCGGCTCACCGCCGTCGGCCGGCCACACTGGTGGTTCGTGAGTGAAGGTAACATGCCCGAAGATCTGCCGTCGCTGCACCGGCGGCTGGATGAACTTGAGCACGCCGTGGCCCGGCGGGTGGAGGAGACCTGCGCCGCGTTCTTCCGGGCGCCGCAGCGGGCCGCTGGCGAGGTGATACCGGCCTGGCGGCGCCGGACCAGGGGGGAGCGGCGCTGGCAGGTCGCGGCCTGCACCGCGGTCGCGATCGGGCTGCAGGCCGCGGTGCCCGGGCGGCTGGGGGTGCTGCGGCCGGTGTGGATCCTGCCCGCGCTGCAGGCCATCCTGCTCCTGGCGCTGGTCCTGGCCAACCCGCACCGGATCGACCGCCAGTCCCGGGTGCTGCGCATGCTCGGCCTGACGCTGGCGGCGCTGATCAGCGTCGCCAACGCATGGTCGGTGGTGAACCTGGCGACCGGCCTGGTCCGCGGCACCGAACGGGGGAACGCCGGGGCGCTGCTGGTCACCGGCGGAGCGATCTGGCTGACCAACGTCATCGTGTTCGGGCTGTGGTACTGGGAGTTCGACCGGGGCGGCCCGGTCGCCCGCGCCCTGGGCACTCGTCCGTACCCGGATTTCCAGTTCGTCCAGATGGCCAGCCCGGAGCTGGCACCGCCGGACTGGGAACCCGCCTTCGCCGATTACCTGTACCTGGCCTTCACCAACGCGGCGGCGTTCAGCCCGACCGATGTGCTGCCGCTGTCCCGGTGGGCCAAGCTCGCCATGACCCTGCAGTCGGTCGTTTCGATCGTCACGGTGGCACTGATCGTGGCACGTGCCGTCAACGTCTTGAAATAGCCCGGCGCGGGAGCGCCAGCAGCCAGGCCCGGAGCCCGGCCGGCCAATTCATCTGAAGCTGGCCCTGGCTGCGGTCACGGCAGACAGGGCGGGAAAGCCGGCGCCGCCGGATGCGGTATCAGCCCGACTCAAGCGCAACCGGGCCGTGGCCACGCGGAATGACAAGCTCGCCGTCCGCTGCGAAGCCACCATTCACATCGCCCGCGAAGGCTGGCTACTTCCGTGACCTCCTGCGGCGGGGCGGGCGGATTCCGCGGTTCGCTCGCACGGGATGGACTTTGCCGCAGGGATTGGGTTCCTTCCCCGCAGTTGCCAGGCGAGGCACCCCTCGCTGGCGACGTCCGTCTCAGAGAACTCGTTTGCGAGTCGGCCGGGCGCTGGGAATCATGATCGGATGAGCAGAACCAGCGGCGGCCTGTCGGCTGGGACGATGCTGGCGTGGACAGGCCGCCGCCTGCCGCCGGGATGCGTCTGGCGTGGCCCTCGGTGCCGGCCGGGTTGCGGCAGGCCGTTGAGCAACGGATCGGCGGGCCGGTGGTGGAGGCGGTCACCCAGCCGGGCGGCTTCTCCCCAGGTGTGGCCGCCCGCTTGAAGACGGCGACCGGGAAGCGCGCTTTCGTCAAGGCGGTCGGGCCGGTACCTAACCCTGAGTCCCCGGGCATCCACCGGGCCGAAGCGCGTGTTCGCCTCGCTGCCCGAGGGCACGCCCGCTCCGCGGCTGCTCGGGTTCTTTGACCAGGACGGCTGGGTTGTGCTGATGTTCGAGGACATTGCGGGCCACCTGCAGGCCCAGCCGTGGGTGGCGGGCGAGCTGAGCCTGGTGCTCGAGGCTGTGGCGACTGGCGGTGGCACCGACACCATCGCCGTCGAGGCGCCCGCAGGCGCGACGCTTCGGTGAGGAACTCCAGGGCGGCGTCGTCTCGCGGAAGCCGGGCGCGCGGTGGTGGCGACCTGGCCGGCCTGGACCCCTGGGCGTGCCGTCACCTGGCGGACTTGGCAGCGTTGGAGGCAGGCTGGGACGCCGCCGCCGAAGGTGCCTCGCTGGTCCACGCCGACCTGCGGGCGGACAACCTGCTGCTGACCGGTGACCGCGTGGTCGTCGTCGACTGGCCGTGGGCGTGCCTGGCCGCCTCGTGGTTCAACCTGGTCGCGATGCTGCCAAGCGTCCATATGCAAGGTGGTCCACCGCCTGAAACGATCTTCAACGACCACCCTGTCGCTAGGACCGCAACCCCGAGGCTGTCACCGCCGTCCTGGCCGCGCTCACCGGTTTCTTCGTGCGGCAATCCCGCCAGCCGCCTCCCCCGGGCCTGCCAACGTTGCGTGAGTTCCAGGCCGCTCAGGGCAGGACCGCCCTCGCCTGGCTGAAGATCCGCACCGGATGGCGGTAGCCGCGAAGTGGTAGCCAGCGACAGCACCGCCATGCCGTACCCAGCCCAGGCAGCCTCCCTCGTGAGCATCTGCGCCACACGGCCGGAAACGGGTTGATGCGCGTCACCGCGGCTGGAAGTCGGACATCCGCCAGCCGTAAGGTCGCTGCCATGCCTGCCCCGCACTGGTTCTTTCGGTTCATGTACGACCGCGAGAGCGCGGCCTGGGAGCGGCGACGCGACGAGCCGGAGCATCGTCAGCTGGTCAAGCGGGTCGCCGATGAGCTCGCGAACGTGGTGGCACCGCCCGGGCCAGTGGCCGACCTCGGCTGCGGACCTGGCGCGCACGCGCTCGCACTCGCGCGGCGCGGTTACGACGTCACCGGTGTCGACGGGTCACCGCGCATGGTCGAGGTCGCGCGGACACGAGCCGCTCGCGAGGAGGCCGACGCGACGTTCGGCGTGCACGACGTCAGCGCGCCGCTCCGCTTCGCGGACGCGTCGCTGGGAGGTGTCCTCGCGATCCTCGTCGTACAGCACCTCCCGCATCCCGCGGCCTTCATCGCCGAGATCCGGCGCTGCCTCCGGCCGGGCGGGCACCTGCTGATCACCGCTCCCGCCCGCGACAGCACGTCGCGCACGTCCCAGAACCTGTACTGGCGGCTGCGCGCAGCGTGCTACCAGCTCGTGCCTGGCGTCGTCCGCTTCTACGACACGAACTCCCTCCCTCGTCTCGTCGAGGACCAGGGCCTGACCATCGTCGAGTGCAACGGCGAACCCGGTCACGTGAGCGTGCTGGCTCGCGCGTAACGTCGCAGCGCCATTGCTCGTCGGAAGTGCCCTCCAACGCCGGGCCGAGGACATACAGAGAGACGGCGGACAGCGGTAACAACTCCGCGACCGAATCGGCAGGGAGGATGTGGCTAGTGCTTCCGGCCCGGCTTGGGTGGTTTTGCGGTGATGCGGGCGTAGGGTCCGGATCCTGGGTCCGGCCTGGCCTCCGAATCGGCTGACGCCCCTTCCGGGGTTGTCCTGCTAACGATTCGTCGGCATAGCAACATCTACCGCCGCGCGTGGCTGCCGCCGTTGCCAGGGCTCGCCTGCGGTCGGCGATGGCGGTTACCAGTGATCGACGTGCAGCACGTCCGCCAGCGGCCGGCGCGCGGCGGGGCGGAAGGTATCGCCGGTGTAGTAGGCGGTGGGGATCAGCGCGCCCTGGCGGATGTCGCCGGGGAGGCCGAGCAGCGCGGCGATCTCGGTCTCGTATTGCAGGTGCAGCGTGGTCCAGGCGGTCCCCAGTCCCCGGGCCCGGCAGGCCAGCATGTAGCTCCACGCGGCGGGCAGCAGCGATCCCCACAGCCCGGCCTGCGTCTCCCCGGCCGGCCAGGCGGGCCGCACCGTGATGCACGGGATCACCAGGACCGGTACCTGGCCCATATGCCGGGCCAGGTACGCGCTGCTGCTGCTCACCCGGGCCATGACCCCGCTGCCGGCGCCCCGGCTCGGGTCGGCCGTAGCGGCGCGGGCCAGGTAGGGCTCGGCAGAACGCCGGTAGAAGTCCCCGATCTGCGCGCGTACCTGCGGATCGGACACCACGATCCAGTGCCAGCCCTCGCGCATGCCGCCGTTTGGCGCCTGCAGCGCGATCTCCAGGCATTCCTGAACTAGGCCGAGCGGCACGGGGCGGGTCAGGTCCAGGCGCTTGCGCACGGACCGGGTGGTGGTCAGCAGCTCATCAGTCGTCAGCGGCACACCAGGCATGATCGCACACCAGGGTCAGAACAGGCTCACGCCGAAAAGCCGCCAGCCCAGCATCTAGCCAACTGCCAGGACCGCTGGCGCTAAGATACAGATATCCGTGATGCCCCTCACGCGCGACGGCCTGCCTTCCTCCCGGGCCAGTCACGCTCGGCGGCCGCCATCGGCGATACCTGCGATCCCGAACTGCCCGATATGTATGCCAGAGCCTGTTCGGTCCGGGGCCGCGGTTGCTGTCCAGATCATGATGTTCTGTAGTCCGTCAGCGTGGTTGCCGAGTTGCCGTCAGGTTGGTGACTCAGGTCGGCGAGGTGCTCGGGTATGGTGCCGTGGCTCCCGGCGAAGGCACGGCGCTCCAGGTAGCCTAGCGCTCGCGCTGAAGATCATCGGCGGGGGGCGCGGGGCCTGGCCGCGCGGCTAGGTGGGGGGTCAGCGAGTCGGTTAGGCCGGTGAGGAGGATGTCGAGGCCGCGCTCGAGTTCGGTGGCGCCGTCGTAGGAGGCCAGGGCGGGGGCCAGGCTGCGCAGCAGGGGGAATTCGCGGATCGGCAGCCGGTACAGGCCCAGCCGCAGCAGGTCATCGGTCTCGTCCGGGTTCTCGATGAGTTCCTGCAGCTCGTCGAGGACGTGGCCGTGCAGGAATCCGAACAGGGCCCGGTAGATGTGCAGGGCATCGGGTCCGCTGAACCCGGCGCGGGTGAGCAGGGTCAGGATGTCCTCGAGCGGGCGCAGGGTGCCGGGGGGGCGGAGCCCGAGCGGGGTGGCCAGCGGGCGGGTGACCAGCAGCGGCACCACGTTCGGGTGGGCCAGTGCCAGCGCGCGGTAGCCGCGGGCCACGGCACGCAGCTGCCCGGCCCAGTCGGGATCGGCCGGGTCCACCTTGAGCTGGGCGAGGACCATCTCGGCTACGCCGTCGAGCAGGGCTGCCTTATTCGGCGCATGCCGGTACAAGATCATCGGATCCCGGCCCAGGACGCGGGCGAGCCTGCGCATGGACAGCCCGTCCACCCCGTCCCGGTCGATCAGCTCCAGCGCGGCGGCCAGCACGACATCGCGGGTAATCCTGCCATCCGGATTCGCGCTAGCGTCGCCGTCATCACGGTCGGCTGGCGGTGGCGCCATCGCGGTAACACCTTTCCCTTCGGGCCGGGCCGATAGAAACGAATTGTAGCTCTACGGTGTAGTTCGTCCGCGGCGCCACGGCCGGCGGAAGCTGCCATCTCCCGGGCCGCCGGCGGCGCTCCTGCGCAGCCGCATGCCAGGAAATGCCGGTCCGCCAGCTTGGCATCCCTCTGTCAACGCTGTAGGTTGATGATATAGTTCTACAGCGTAGACATGCGCTGTAACGTGCTGGCTGGCCGCGATCCTTGGCTGCCCACCGCGCAACCAAGGGAGAAGAGCATTCATGACTGTGACCCTGGACCGGAATGTCGAAAACTTCATCGGCGCCCGTCGGCAGCTATTCATCAACGGGCAGTGGGCCGACGCCGCGTCCGGCAAGACGTTCGAGACCCCCAACCCGGCGACCGGCGAGACCCTCGCCCACATCGCCGAAGGAGACGCCGAAGACATCGACCGCGCGGTGCGGGCGGCACGCAGGGCGTTCGAGGACGGCCCGTGGAGCAGGATGACCCCGTCCGAGCGCGGGCGGATCATCTGGCGGATCGGCGACCTCATCCTCGAGCACGCCGACGAGCTCGCCCAGCTGGAGTCGCTGGACAACGGCAAGCCGTTCGGCGTGGCGCAGGCCGCCGATGTGCCGCTGGCGGCGGACCTGTTCCACTACATGGCCGGCTGGGCCACCAAGATCGAGGGCAACACGATCAACATCTCGGTGCCCTACATGCCGGGCGCCAACTTCCACTCCTACACGCTGCGCGAGCCGCTCGGCGTGATCGGGCAGATCATCCCGTGGAACTTCCCGCTGCTGATGGCCGCCTGGAAGCTCGGCCCGGCGCTGGCCACCGGTAACTGCGTGGTCCTCAAGCCGGCCGAGCAGACACCGCTGACCGCGCTGCGGCTCGCGGAACTGATCGCCGAGGCAGGCGTGCCCGAGGGCGTGGTGAACGTGGTGCCCGGCTTCGGCGAGACCGCCGGCGCAGCCCTGGCCGCGCACAATGATGTCGACAAGGTGGCCTTCACCGGTTCCACCGAGGTCGGCAAGCTGATCGTCGCGGCTTCGGGGGCCAGCAACCTGAAGAAGCTGACCCTGGAACTGGGCGGCAAGAGCCCCAACATCGTCTTCGACGACGCCGACGATGCCGCCATCGCGGGCGCCGCCAACGCGATCTTCTTCAACCACGGGCAGTGCTGTGTCGCCGGCTCACGGCTGTTCGTCCAGCAGGGCCGCTTCGACGAGGTCGTCGACGGCGTCGCCGAGATCGCCAAGTCGATCAAGATGGGACCGGGGATGGAGCCGGGGACGCAGATGGGCCCGCTGGTCTCCGACGAGCAGTTCCGCCGGGTGACCGGCTACCTGGAGTCCGGGAAGTCCGACGGCGCCACCGCGCTGGCGGGCGGCGGCCGGTTCGGCGACCGCGGCTACTTCGTCGAGCCCACCGTGCTGACCAATACCCGCCCGGACATGAAGGTCGTCCGCGAGGAGATCTTCGGTCCCGTCCTGGTCGCCTCGCCGTTCACCGACCTGGACCAGATCGCCGGCGTCGCGAACGACAGCGAGTACGGACTCGGCGCGGGCATCTGGACCCGCGACATCTCCAAGGCCCACGCCCTGGCCAAGAAGCTCCGGGCCGGCACCGTCTGGATCAACTGCTACAACGTGTTCGACGCGGCACTGCCGTTCGGCGGATACAAGCAGTCCGGCTGGGGCCGTGAGATGGGCCACGAGGCCCTGGATGCCTACACCGAAGTCAAGGCCGTCACCACCCAGCTGTAAACCAGCAGCCGTAATTCCGGGGGCCGGACCGGCCAGGTCCGGCCCCGCGGCTACCTGCCAGGGAACAGCAACAAGTACCCGCGGCCGGCACCAGCAGGCTCATGCATCGCCGACACGCCGGCGCTCGCCGCGGCGCCGGCATACCTGCCGGCGCCCGGACCCCGATGGATTATCCGAGGGAGACCTCACAGCCGAACCAGTGGCCGGCTGCGGCATACGAGAATGGGTCATCTGCTGGACGGTAACGGTAACGGTAATATAGAGCTGGTGCGTTAGCTCTGGCCTTCGCAGTGGCAACGGGCGATCTCCCGGGCGCCAGCGGACCCCTTTTAGAGATGGTCGGCGATGGCTAGGAACACTCCCCCCTGTGTCCGCACGCAGCTGTCTTCGTCGCCCGGGTGCGGGATTCCTCCCAAGGCACGGCAGACGCCGTGCAGTGCCTGCGAGAGACGGCTTGCCGCAGGCAGGGCGGCTGTTCCGTGAGACAGCTGATGCCGGTGGTTTCCGGATGAGTACCCCGGCCGGCTTCGTCGGCCGGCAAAGCGAACTGCGCATCCTGGGTGAGCGGCTTGCTGCGGCCCAGACGGGCCAGCCGCAGGTGGTCTATGTGGAGGGCGAAGCTGGGGGAGGTAAGTCGACTCTGCTTTCCCGGTTCCTCGGCTCGCCTTCGGTGGCGGACGCTGTCGTGCTCCAGGTCAGCGGTGACGAGGCAGAGACACTGCTCTCCTACGGGGTCATCGATCAGCTGCAGCCGGGGGTCTTGACGGAGCCCGGGACCGACCCGATGGCGGTTGGAGCTCGGCTGCTGGACCTGTTCGACCGGTTGCAATCCGGCGGTAAGGTCGTCCTGCTTGCCATTGACGATCTGCAATGGGCGGACAGGCCGTCAGCGCGTGCGGTGCTGTTTGCCCTCCGCCGGCTGCGTGCGGACAAGATGCTGGCGGTGGTGTCGACGCGGGCCGGCGGGCTGGCCGATCCCGGCTGGGCGCGGTTCGTGGGCGGTGATTCGCGGGTGACTCGTATCCGTCTGGGCGGGCTGAGCCCGGGCGATCTGACTGAGCTGGCGAGCGCGCTGGGGCTGGGAGTGCTGTCGCAGCGCGGGGCGTCTCGATTGGCGGCACATACCGAAGGCAACGCGCTGTACTGCCGGGCGCTGCTCGAGGAGATCGGCGTTGCCCGGCTGAACGCGGCGCAGGCTCGCGGGTTGCCGGCGCCGCGGGAGCTGTCCGCGGTGATCCTGGCCCGGGTGGCAGCGCTGCCGACGGCAACTCAGTCCTTGCTGGCGGCAGCTTCGGTGCTGGGGCAGCACGCGCCGGTCTCGGCGATCGCCTCGGTTGCCCGGTTGCCCGATGCGCGGAACGAGGTGGATGCGGCGGTCGCAGCCGGGCTGCTGACCGAAGGCGGTTCGACTCTGGAGCTGGCCTTTGCCCATCCGCTGTACCGGGCGGCGATCTACGCCGATCTCAGCCCGGCGAGCCGCCGGGAACTGCACGCGCGGGCCGGCGAGGTCGTGGTCGGCAGTGCGCGGCTGGCCCACCGGGCAGCGGCGTCGCTGGGCCCCGATGAGGCACTGGCCGGTGAACTCGAAGCGTCTGCCCGGGCTGCGGCGGCGGCCGGTGACGCGGTCGCCTCGGCGTGGGCGCTGGAGCAGGCAGCTGCCCTTTCGCTAACCGAGCAGGACCGGGAAGGCCGGCTGCTCGACGCCGCCGTGGTCCTGCTCAACGCCGCGGATACACCTGCGGCGGCCCGGGTCCTGGCCTCATGCCAGGTCACGAGTGCTCGCCGCTACGCTCTGGCCGGGCTTTTGGGGGTGTTCACCGGATCGCCCGGCGCGGAGGGTAGCTTGCTCGCCGCGTGGCAGGCCCACGACCCGGAGACCGAGGGTGAAACCGGAGCGCGCGCCGCGACATCCCTGGCCAACTGGATGGTCCTGTCCGGTCGCCCCGACCAGGCGCTGACCTGGGCGGACCGGGCGGTACGCGGCACCGTTCCGGATTCGGCGCTGTGGGCCATGGCCCGCACAGCGCAGGCCTATGCGTTCGCTGCGGCCGGCCGCAGCCCCGAGGGGCTGGCCGCACTCGGCTTCCTGCCCGCCTCGGGAAACGAAGTACCAATGCCGGAGACCGACGCCCTCATAATGCGCGGCATGCTGAAGGTGTACGCCGATGACCTGCCCGGTGCCATCGCGGACCTCGGTGTCGCGGCAGCCCGGCTGCGCACGGGACAGCCGTCAACCTATCCGGGCCCCTGTCTGGCTCATCTGAGCGAGGCCCACTTCCGCCGGGGCGACTGGGACGCGGCCGTCGCGCACGCCCAGCTCGCGATCGCACTGGCGCAAGACACCGACCGGCCGCTGGACCTCGCGCGGGCGCACGCACGTTCAGCCCAGGTGCTGGCCTTCCGCGGCCAGTGGCCTGCCGCGCAGGCGCACGTCGCCGCGGCCCGGGCCGCGGCCGAACGGTCTCCGCTGGTCCTGGCGGTGGCCTGCGCCGCGATGGCGGGCGCCTGTCTTGCCTATGCGCGAGGCGACCTAGCCGGGATACTTGCCGCGACAGAGCCGTGGCGGCCCGACAAGATCACGGAGGCCGTGACGTTCGACGTAGCCTTCGCGTTGAATTTCAAGGTTGGCCGCACTCTGCGTCCGCTCACGGAGCTGGAGCGCAGGGTGGTCGCCAAGAACATCATAGATCACTTGCAACTATCGAATTGGGTGATCGAGCGCGGCGCGCCGGGCGCACACACGTCACCCGAGAACTGGCCGAAACGGCCGGACTAAAGGTGCATCGCAAATCGGCGTCGACGAGACACTGTTGGTGAATGTCCGCTTTGCCCGAAAGCGGACTCTCAACGACAGTCGCGGGATGTCGGCTATGGCCAATAGCGGACGCCCCGGCCAGCAGAAGACCGTGCGGCTATTTTGAGCAAAGGCCGCGTCCTAATCGTGCAGTCCGACCCGAGAACGGTGGGAACAATCGTGAAGTCACTCGACTCCTCAGCTCCTCATCCAGGGCGCTTCGGCCCAGCGCTTCATGCCTAGGATTTGAAATTTGGCGCTCGCAAGATTGCGGAGCTCGTCGGCCTTCGTCGCATTGCCCTTGGCAGCGATGATGTCGCCGAGAGTCCGCAAGCCGTGGCCCTGCTCGGGGGCGAGGTTCAACCGTTGCGCAAGCTCATGGCCTTCTTGCGCCGCGGCCTCGGCCGCCTCGCAATCGAGGCTGAGAAGCGAGGCCGCTTTGACCCGAAGCAGCTCCGCTTCTTGGGCGCGAAATCCGCTAGCTCTCGCAATTCCGAGCGCCGCCTCGGCGAGGTCGAGGGCGCGCTCCGGCTGCCGGGGCGCGAGCGTTTCGGCGAGCAGCACACTGATCGACGCGGTAAGGTACGGCACGTGAATTTGCTGCGACTTTTCGAGGGCGGTTTCAAGAAGGGGAATGGCGGTCTCTAAATCCCCATCAAGCGAATGAGCGTAGCCAAGCATGCCCAGATGCCAGGGGAGCGAAAATTCAAGTCCGACCCGGGTCGCGTGTTCGATGGCCGCGCGCGATATCGGCGCCGCCAGATCTGAGTCGCCGCGGAACAAGTGCGCGCGCGCGTGATGAAAACTGACGACCGTCACGTCGAAAGCATTTTTTTGGGGGATGGCTTGCGCGCGCTCGAGTATGGCGAACGCTTGATCGAACTGGCCACAATGGCCGAGCACCGAGCCGAGAATAGACATCGAGTCCAGCAGCAACGACCCTGCAGTGCCGAAATCACGTATCCGCGTCGGATCGCGCATGTTCTCTGGAAGATTTGCCGACAAGAGCTCAATCGCGCTGTCGTAGTCTCCGCCAATCCAGCAGGCATGCCCCAAAGCGAAACGCACGCCGTAAGCGAGGGCTTCATCCTCGAGGCGATTGGCCATTTCGAGAGCGCGGCGGCCGACCTGAACCGCCTGCCTCGGATCGCCGCCGAATTGGCTGAGCACATGACATTGTTGCATCGCGATTTCGGTGATGGTGACCGGATCACCACCTGCGTCGGCAGCCGCGGCGGCCTCCACGAGATGCTTCAAATTCAACTCATGCTCGCCAGCGGCGAAATACACCGAGGCGATGGCTCGATTGACGTCGACAAACGCTCGGTCCTCTTTGCTCATGTACCGCAAGGCGCTCTGGTATGCGCCGATCGCTTCCCGGTACGCTGAATTCCTTTGCGCCAGCCGCCCGGTTCTTTGCCAGTATTCCACCGCCCCAGCGGCGTTGCCCGCGCGCGCCAAATGCGTCGCGAGCGTTTCCGGGGCAGTATCGACGATCGCCGGCTGCAAGCGCACAAGGGCTTCGGCGATTTGGGCGTGAATCTCGCGGCGCGTGCTCCTAAGCATGCTTTCGTACGCCGCTTCCTGAATCAGCGCGTGCTTGAAGCGGTAGCTCGAATCGGGCGCGATGCCGTCAACGAATACGAGATCGGCGTCGACGAGCTTCTCCAGCGCGGCATTGAGTTCAGCTTCCGGCGACCCCGCGATTGCGAGCAGCAGGCCGAACGTGAATTCCCGCCCCACGACCGCGCCCACCTGCGCAACTTCTCGGGCCTCGCCGAGCCGATCGAGCCGCGCGGCGAGCGATTGCTGCAAGGTCAGCGGGATGGTCTCCGCGCCGCCCTCGAGCACGAGCCGCGTCACTTCCTCGATGAACAACGGCACGCCGCCCGTGCGAATTGTGACTCCTTCGATGGCTTCGGCGGAAAGGGCGTGGCGCTCGGCGATGGCGCCGACCATCTGGCGCACTTGCTGGCGGTCGAGCGGAACCAGCGAAATGATCCCATGATGCGAGCGCGTCGCCCACGGCGCACGGAATTCAGGGCGCGCCGTCGCGACGACCATGAGCGGCGCCGTCGCGCCTCGTTCGGCGAGCAGCTTCAACAGATCGAGCGAGGTCGGGTCGGCCCAATGGAGGTCTTCGAAGGCGAGCACCAGGGGTTGCGCGTGAGCGCCCGCGAGCAACCAGGAGGCCATTGCGGCGAGCTGGCGGCGTCGCAGCTCGTCGGGCGTGAGTTCAGACACGCCGACCGTTGCGACGGAAATGTCGAGCAGCGGCGCGAGCAGCCGCGCAAACTCGGCCGGATTGAGCTTCACTTGCGTCAGCGAGGATTCGAGGTCGGCAAGCCGCCTCTCCGGCGCGACCTCGGCGCCGCCAAATCGCTGCTTGCCCCATTCGGCCAACGGATGTAGCGCGGTGTTCTGCAACAATTGCGAGGCGGTCCATTCGACCCAGGAGTGCGGCGTCTCAGCGAGCCGGCTGCGGAACTCCTCGACGAGGCGCGACTTACCGAGGCCGGGCTCGCCGACGATCTGAACGAACTGCCCCCCGCCGGCTCGCGCGCGCTCCCAACGCTTGATGAGGACCGCTAAATCATCTTCGCGTCCGACAAGCGGCGTATACGCGCGGGCGCCGACGCGCCGGCCGCCGCCGCTGGCGCGCACGACCCGGTATAGAGTCGGCGCTCCCGGAACGCCTTTGAGTTCGCGCGGGCCTGTATCCTCGACCACAAATAGGCCCGCGACCTGTCGCTGCACGGCCGCCGTGACGAACATCGTTCCCGGCTCCGCCGCGCTCTGGACGCGGGCGGCGATGTTGGGAGCGTCGCCAAACACCTCGCCCGTGGAATCCACGACCACCGGCCCGCTGTCGACCCCGATGCGGGCGGCAAGCGTCGGCCATTCCCGCCCGACATTCCGGGCGTTCAAGTCTTCGAGCGCGCGAAGGATCGCCAAGCCCGCGCGGGCGGCGCGTTCGGCGTCGTTCTCCTCGGCCTTCGGATACCCAAACAGCGCCATGAGTCCATCGCCGAGCTTCTTGGCGACATGCCCGCCCATCTCCGTCACCGCCACCGTGGCGGCATCGAGATAGGAGCTGACGAGATCGCGCCATTCCTCGGCGTCGAGCCGCGCGGCGATGCCGGTCGAATCCACCAGATCGCAGAACATCACCGTGAGATAGCGCCGCTCACCGGCACTGGCGGCTTCCGGAAGCGGCGGCACAGTCAGTGAAGGTACCGATGCCGCCGCGCGAGGAGGCGCAGCCGGCGTGTTGTCGAGGTTAGCGATCGCGCGCAGCATTTTGCGCCGATCACCGAGGAGAACGCCCAGCTTCTCCAAGTCCTGATCGGTCAGATCGGGCAGGACCGAGAAATCAATGCGGTTTTCGGCAAAGGCCTTCGCGTACTCGGACATGCCGAGCTTCTCGAGCCAATCCGCTATCGGCTGCATCGCGGCCCTTCCCACGAGGACGAGGGCATCAGGGAGTTTATCCGATAAATTCTCAGCGCAGTAGACCGCTCGAACCTGGCCAAACAATCCTCGGCGCTAAATTTGGAGCTGACGTCGCGTTGGGACCGGCCCGCCTTGGGGTATCAATGAACGACGGATCGAACCGTCGACGACGTCCTGCAATTTTGCGGATGGCCTCGCACAATCAGCATAGTTTCGACCGCTGCAATGCACACTCCACTTCCGCAACGGGTCAAAAGCTACCGACCCATCGAGCCCATAGCGCCGCCCGATGTCGGCTGTTGCTCCAAGACCGGACATGGCTTTGCGTCGCAGCGAAACGTCGCTAAGGGCCACAAGCAGACAATCGCTCCATTCACCCCCAAATAGCCTTGGCAGCTTCAACGACCAAGGTCAGCTTGGCGCGCTCGTCGGCATCGGAGAGCGGATTGCCGGCCACGGTGCTGGCGAAGCCGCACTGCGGACTGATGGCCAAGCGGTCGAGGTCGATATAACGCGTCGCCTCCTCCGCGCGGCGCTTCAATAAATCCAGACTTTCGAGTGCCGGCGTCTTAGAGCTGACAAGGCCGAGCACCACGCCTTTGGTCTTCGGTACGAAACGCAACGGCGCGAAGTCGCCGGCCCGCGATGTATCATATTCCAGCAGGAAGTGATTGATATTGGCGTTGCTGAAAAAGCGCTCGGCCACCGACTCGTAGCCGCCGGCGCCGAGGTAATGGCCCTTGAAATTGCCGCGGCACATGTGCACCCCGATGACTACATCGGCCGGGCAACCAGCCACCGCCTGATTGATGCTGTCGATGTAAAGATCGACCAACCTGTCAGGATCGCTGCCGGCAACCGCAATCTGTTCACGGATGGCTGGATCGCACAGTAGCGCGACGGCTACCTCGTCCAGCTGGATGTAGCGGCAGCCGAGCTTGGCGAGCTCCGCGATCTCTTGCTTGAACACGGCAGCCAAGTCGGCAAAAAATGCATCGACGTCTCTATAGACTACCTTGTCCGCGAAATCGTCGCAGCGATAGAAATGCATGGTCGACGGCGCCGGCAGCGTGATCTTCGCCGTCAGAGTCGTGATGCCGCGCAGGAATTCATATTCGTCAAGTGCCAGCGGCTGCATGCGCTTGATCCTGGCTTTGGCATAAGGAGCGGTGAATTCGACTTCATGGCCCTGGTCGTTACGGAACTTGAACGAGGCCGGTTTGATCTCGAAGCCTGCCGTGCGCTCGACGAAACGCCCCCAGTAGGACCCGCGACGGAATTCGCCGTCAGTGACGACTTGCAGGCCGACCTCTTGCTGAAGAGCGACCACGTCGCGAATGCACTGATCCTGCAGTCGCGCAAATTCCCCGTCGTTGATTTCCTTGGTGGCGTAGTGACGGAAGGCCTGGCGCAGGACTTGCGGGCGCAACAGGCTGCCGACGTGATCGGCACGGAATGGCGGGCGGCCTCGCAGGCGCGGGTCCATATGGGCCGTCTCCTAAATATTTTCTATAATTCGATAGATGGAATTTAGATCGCCGGCGTGCCACAATACAATGGTCTAGGTGGCGCGACCGCATGTCGCCGGGCCGGGCGCGACAGCCGAGGCGGCGGGTAGCTGGAGCCTTAGCGAAACGCCGTGAATATCGTCGCCCTCCCATCGACCCGCCGTCATGCAAGCCGGCGCCGTCGCGCGCCGCAGATCATCGAGGCCGTGGCGCGTGTCTTCGCCGAACGTGGCTTTCACGGCGCCACCACCCAGGACATCGCCGACGTGCTCGGCATCAAGCAGGCCAGCCTTTATTATTATTTCTCCTCGAAAGAAGCGGCGTTGGAATTGGTCTGCCTCAGGGGCGTCGAGGGCTTCTTCGAGGCGGCCAAAGCAATCGCCGCACGCCCGGAAAGCGCGCGGAAGCGCTTGGCATTATTGATCAATTCGCACCTGTCGCCGCTGGTTGATCGCGCCGACTTCGTCAAGGTCTTCCTCAATGAGCGCCAGCACCTGCCGACCGAGAGCCGGCGCCGTATCGGCCGCTGGTCGCGCGGACTCGAACGCATCTTCGAGGAGGTCATCAAGGAGGGCATCGCTAGGGGCGAATTCCGAGCCGCGCTTGACCCGCGCATGGCGACGCTCGCCATACTCGGCATGTGCAATGCAGTATCGAGTTGGCAGCGCAAGGAAAACGCCGATGTTGCCCAAATTAGCGCCGAGTTCGCGCGGCTTGTGATCGACGGGATTGGCACGCGCCCAGCCGCTTCCCGGCGCCGCCGTTGAACGCGGGCGTTTGCTTATTGTGGCAGAGACTATAGAATTCGATTGAGCTATAGAATTCACGGGATGAGCGCACGATGACCGCAGGCGTCACGGTCGATCGCGAACGATTGCGCCGCACCACTGCTCCGCATCTGCTGTGCGAGCGGGCGCGCACGACGCCGGATTCGATAGCCTTCCGCTCCAAGCATCTCGGGATTTACCGCGAGCGATCCTGGCGCGACTACGCCGGATTAGTGGCGCATGCGGCGCGCGCGCTGCAAGGTCTTGGCGTCAAGCGGGGCGAACGCGTCGTCATCATGGGCGACGTTTGCGAAGAATGGATGATCTGCGATCTCGCCGCGCAGTCGCTCGGTGCCGTCACATACGGCATTTATCCCACCGCCTCGCATGCGGAAGTCGATTATCAGATGCGCGACGGCGGCGGCAGTTTGTTTATCGCGGAGGATCAGGAATACGTCGATAAGATCCTGCCGATCGCGGACCAACTGCCCGATCTGCGCGCGATCGTCGTGCTCGACGATTCCGCAATGTTCGGGTACGAACATGATAAGCTGCATCGCTTCGGGGACTTCCTCGCCGTGACCGAGCGGCCCAGCCTCACTTGGCTGGAGGCGCAGATCGCTCGCCTGTCGCCCGAAGACCCCGCTTTCATTGTCTACACCTCGGGCACCACCGGGCACCCGAAGGGCGCGCTTGTCTGTCACGGCAAGCATCTCGCCGCGACCGACACGGTGGCCGCGCAATATCCGACCTTGCGCGAAAAGCCGCATCGCACGGTCGTCTACCTGCCGATGTGCCACGTGCTTGGCCGTGACGTCGCCGTTACGCTGCCGCTGATTTCGCGACTGGTGCCGCATTTCGGCGAGGATCCGGATGATTTCGCTACCACTCTGTTTGAGGTCGCGCCCACGGTGCTATTCACGGTGCCACGCTATTTGCAGAAATTCGCCTCACATGTGCTGGTCGGCATGCTCAATTCGACTATGGCAAAGCGCGTCATTTACGATCTCGCCATGCGGTTTGCCCGCGCCCATGCGCGGCGCCGCTGGGACGGCAACGTGACGGCGGCGCAGGACGCGCTCTACCGCGCACTGCGTGCCCTGGTGTACCGGCCGATTCTCAACAAGCTCGGCTTTGACAAATTGGAGCTCGTGGTCAGCGGCGGCGCGGCGCTGCCGGCCGAGACGGCGGCGCTCTGGCAAATGTATGGCGTCAACGTCGCCGAAATGTACGGGCAAACTGAAGAAGCCGGCGGCATCATCGCCGGGCAGCGCGGCCCATTCCCGCGCCCGGGCGATGTCGGCACGCCGGTTGAAGGAGTCGAGATTCGGCTCGGCGAAGACGGCGAAGTGCTGGTGCGCACTCCCGACCTTTTTGAGTGCTATTGGCGCAATGAGGAAGTGACCCGCGAGGTCAAAGGTGCCGACGGCTGGCTGCGCACTGGCGACGTCGGCGAATGGCGCGACGGCTGCTTGCGGCTGATCGACCGGGCGCGCGATTTCATCGTCACTGCCGGCGGCAAAACCATCTCGCCGTCCTATATCGAGAATGCGTTGCGCGCGAGCCCTTATGTGGCGGAAGCGGTAGTGTTCGGCCACGGCCGCAAATATCTCACCGCCATTGTCGAGATCGATTTCGATACCGTGGCCGACTGGGCGCGCGCCAATGACGTCGCCTATACCGGTTTCACCAGCCTGACCGCTCACAAGCGGATCGAACGTCTCATCAGGGGCGAGATCGACAAGGTGAATACGGAGCTCGCGCGTGTCGAGCAGATCAAGTCGTTCCGCATCCTGCCCAAGGCGCTCGACCCGGAAGAGGAAGGCGAACCTGTGACGCCCACGCGCAAGGTGAAACGCAAGCTGATGTATGAACGGTTCGGCGAGTTGATCGACGGCATGTACGACGACAGCGAGGAACGGCTGATCGCCGCCGGCACCGGAAATCTGACGATTTGAACGAAGCCGCAGAGAAGCACTCAAAGACACGAAAACGGGAGGAACCACATGCTCAAAACAACCTTGTTGGGCGTCTTAACGGCGGCCGCTTTCGCGCTGCCTGCTGCCGCACAGGACTACGTGGTCGGAGTGACGGGCGCGCTGACCGGGCCGCCGTCCAGCACCTACGCACCGGCGGTCGATGCAATGCGCATCTATATCGACCGCGTCAACGCCGCTGGCGGCGTCAACGGCCATAACATCAAGCTTGTGCTTGAGGATGACGGTGCGCAACCCTCCAAGGCCGCCGCCAACACCAAGAAGCTCATCACGCAGGACAACGTCATCCTAATGGTCAATGCCAGCCTGTCATCGACCTACGCGCCGGTGATTGCCGAGACAAAAAATGCCGACGTGCCGCTGCTTTTCGCGAGTGGAGTTTGTCCGCCGAGCGTCTATCCGCCCGCCGCGGCGCTCGAATTCTGCACCACGGGCTATGCCGCGCATTACGACAGTCAGGCGACGCTCGACTTCGTCAAGGCAACGGCCAACGGGCCAGTGAAGATCGGTTTTTCCGCCATGGCCATTCCGCTGTCGCGTGGCGAAATGGACTACGCGATGGAGCTGTCGAAAGAGATGGGCATGACGCCGGTCGACGAAGAGGTGATCCCGCCGGCGACCGCCGATTACACGTCCTTTGCGACCAAGCTCAAGGATTCAGACCCGAATTGGGTATATTCCTGGGCGCCCTGGGTGACGCAGGTGCGCACGCTGGAAGCATTGCGCAAGCTCGGCTGGCAGGGCGATTACATCGCCTGGGGCCATCTGGAAACTGAAAGCGAGCTGGCGCGGCTGAAGGACGAAAGGTTGTATACGGTCAATTCCAACTCATTATTCCAGGAAGGCCAGCCGATCCAAAAGGAGATCGATGCGGCCGCCAAGAAAGCCGACTCGAAATATCCCGGCCCCTCCATGACCGAGGGTTGGATCGCCGGCATGACAATCGAGGCGGCGCTCAAAGCTGCCGGCGCCTCTGCCGATCGGGCCAAATTGCGTTCGGCGATGGAGAACCTCGAGATCGACACAAAGGGCCTGCGTGGCGGACCGATTGTGTGGACCAAGACCAATCACTTCCGCACCCATCTCTATTACCGGGTCTACAAGTGGGACGGCAGCAAGATTGCGCGCGTGCAGGACTGGAAGACCTACGAGGTGAAGTGAACGCGCTGAGGCGCCCCCAGCGGCTGACGCGCGTCGCTTTTAGACCTGCTCTAAGATGACACACCCCCCCTCCCTGCAACGGGGAGAGGCCAAATTCCGCCCCACTGCCGGAGCCGCTGTGCAGCTCGTCGTCAATGTCATCGTCCTGGGCTCGATCTACGCCTTGATCGCCTGCGGTTATGTTTTGATTTACCGCGTCAGCCGCGTGCTCAACCTCGCCCACGGCGAACTGATGATGCTCGGCGCCTATCTGGTGCTGGTGACGGCCTCGCTCTTCTCCGGCCATCCCGCAATGGCGCTCGCCGCCGCAATCTTGCTCAGCCTGCTGGCTGGCGCGCTGGTCTATGTCTTTCTTATGCGCAGGATGACCGGCGAGATGGTGCTGGCCGCTATTCTCACAACGGTCGCACTCGGCATCCTGATCCGCGGCCTGGTGGTGCTGGTGTGGTCGGCGCAGCAGCAGTACCCGGCACAAGCACTCGGCCTGCCCAACCCGTCGCTCGTACTCTTGGGCGGCGCGCGTATTTCGTTATGGTCGGCCGTGCTGGTCCTGACGACGATCGCCGTCTACGGCGCGCTGTTTTTCTTCTTGCGCTTCGGGCGTTGGGGAATGCGCATGCGCGCTGCCGGGCAGAATCCGCTGCTTGCCGCCCAGCGCGGCATCAACCTGCACGGCGTTTATGCGCTCGCCTGGAGCCTGTCGACTCTGACAGGCGCGCTCGCTGGCATTTTGATGGCGCTCGATTCCGGCTTGACCACTAGCATGCCGATCATAGCCCTCAAGGCCTTTCCGGCAGCCCTGGTCGGCGGCCTCGATAGTCTCGCCGGCGCGTTCGTCGGCGGATTGATCGTCGCCGCGGCGGAAGTGCTGCTGATCTATTACGTTGATCCGCTCCTGTCCGATGTCGTGCCGTTCCTAGTGCTGATCGCCATGCTTGTCGTGCGGCCCTGGGGTCTGTTTGGCACGCGCGAGGAGCTCGATCGTGTTTAGGCCGCCGCCGCGCGCCAGCGGTTATTTCCGCACTGATTATGCCCAGGATCTCGCTTTGCTGCAGACCCGTTCCGAGCGGGTGAGCCTCGCCATGTTCGTCGCAGCGCTGGCCGCCTTTCCCTTCGCGGCATCGCCCCTTGCGCTCGATCTCGCCTGCCAGGTCTTTCTCGCTTCAATCGGGTCGCTTTCGCTGATGCTGCTTACCGGCTATGCCGGGCAAATCTCGCTCGGCCATGCCGGACTGATCGCGGCTGGCGCGTTCACAACTGGCATTCTGGCCCGTGAGGTTCATGCGCCATTCTGGATTACGCTGCCTGCCTCGGCCGTGACCGGGATAGCGCTCGGCTTCATCTTCGGCCTGCCGTCGCTGCGGCTGCGCGGCCTTTATCTGGCGATGAGCACGCTCTCCCTGCACTTCGTGGTGATTTATCTCGGCGGCGAATACGAAACAAAACGCGGTTTCTCCACCGGCATCGTGATCGAGCCTCCCAGTTTCGCGGGGTTTAAGCTCACGGACGGTCGCGTCTGGTATTTCGTGCTGCTGGCGGCCGCGGTCGCAAGCCTGCTGATCTGCATCAATTTGCTACGCAGCCGCAGCGGCCGCGCTTGGCGCGCCATTCACGCGCGTGAGACCGTCGCCGAAGCGCTTGGCATCGGCATCGCTCGCTACAAGCTGCTGGCGTTCGTAATCTCATCTAGTATGACCTCGGCCGCTGGCTGCCTGTTCGCCTATTACCGCGGCTTCGTGTCGGTCGAGGCGTTTGACCTGTTCTTGTCGATCCAATACGTCGCCATGATCATCATCGGCGGCATGGGCTCGCTGCTCGGCGCCCTGCTCGGCGCCGCTTTCGTCGTGCTATTTCCCTATGTGATCGAGTCTCTGCTCAACCTGCTGCCGAATGTGCAGCGGCTCGCGGGCGACATTTTTGCGGTGAACTACGCGTCATTCGGCGTGGTGATGATTCTGTTTCTGCTGCTTGAACCGCTTGGCTTGGTCGGCATCTGGCATCGGACGCAGAACTATTTTCTGATGTGGCCGTTCAAATACCGACCGCTGGCGAGGGCGCAAAAATGAGCGGCGTGCTGCTCCAGGTCGACAAGATCGAGGTCGTCTACAAGCGCGTCATCACCGCCGTGCAAGGCATCACGCTCTCAGTTGCACCTGGGCAGATCGTCGCTCTGCTCGGCACCAACGGCGCTGGTAAGACCACGACACTGCGCGCCATTTCGGGGTTTCTCGGCATCGACGACGCCCGGGTCTCCGAGGGAGCGATTGCATTCGCCGGCACCCGGATCGAAAACCGCCCGCCGCACGAGATCGCCGGCCGCGGCATCGTGCTGGTGCCCGAACGCGAGAAGGTGTTCCCCAATCTTACGGTGGCGGAGAACCTCGCTGCGCCGGTACCGCGCGCCGCCGATGGGGCGGAGCGGCGGCGTCTGGACGAGCAGGCCTATTATTTCTTTCCACGGCTCACCGAAATGCGTTCGCGCGTCGGTGGTCTTCTCTCCGGCGGCGAGCGGCAGATGCTGGCGATCGCCGGCGCGCTAATGTGCCGGCCGCAATTGTTGCTGGTCGACGAGTTGTCCCTCGGACTGGCGCCGGTCGTCGTGCAGGAGCTCACGCACCGTCTCCTTGCCATCCGCGACGAACTCGGCATCGCCATCCTCCTCGTGGAGCAAAGTGCCGCCGTTGCGCTGGAGATTGCTGACTATGCCTATGTGATGGAAAACGGCCGCATCGTGCTCGACGGTGACCGCGAGCGTCTGAAAGGCCATCACGATGTGCAAGAGTTCTATCTCGGCCTGGCCGGCGGGGAACGCCGCTCTTACCGCGAGGTCAAGCAATATCGCCGGTCGCGGAGGTGGTATGGCTGAGCTCAACGTTGACCATTTGAACCTGCGCTTCGATGGCCTGACTGTCCTCGACGATGTGTCGTTCACGGTCGAGCCTGGCGAACTGTTCGCGCTGATCGGCCCGAACGGCGCCGGCAAGACAAGCGCGCTCAATTGCATCAGCGGCATTTATCGCGGCAACGGCGCGATCCGGTTCCGCGACACCGACATCCTCGGTCGCGCGCCGCACGAGATCGCCAGCCTCGGCCTCGCCCGGACCTTTCAGCATGGCGAATTATTCCCGCAGATGAGCGTTCTCGAAAATCTATTAACCGGCCGGCACGCGCGTATCGCGACCAATCCGTTCGCCGAGATGCTGTTCCTGCCGAGCGTGCGGCGCGCCGAGGTGGCGCACCGCCAAGCAGTCGAGCGCATCATCGATGTGGTTGAACTTGAGCGTTATCGGCACGCCGCGGTGGGGGCGCTGCCATTCGGCGTTCAGAAGATCGTCGGGTTCGCGCGCGCCTTAGCACTGGAGCCATCGATTATGATGCTCGACGAGCCGTCGGCCGGGTTAAACCGCGAAGAGCGCGAAGACCTCGCACGGTTCATCCTGCGCATCAAGCATGAGCTGGGCATGACGATGATCTGGATCGAGCACGACATGCAATTAATCGCCGACCTTGCCGATCGCATCCACGTGCTCGATTACGGCCGCACTATTGCCGAGGGCGTTCCTGAGGCCGTTCTATCCGATCAGAACGTGCTGGCTGCCTATCTAGGTACCCCAGCGCAAGGCAACGTTCCGAACGCATGAGATGACCCTTTGGGTCAAACGCTACCGAGCCATTCAGCACTGGTGCGGATCAATGTCTGCTTCTCTAATCGGCCATTCGAGGTCAAGCGCTTTCAGACCATCCCCCACCTACTGCAGTGTCGATGTCGCTCACGGGCTCGTGCTTCTCTTCGGAATCGGCACCAAGGCCCTTCCATCATGGGATTCGAGGACGAGGCGGAACAATCTGTTCCGCGGCCTTGCCGTCAGACCGACGGCGGGTTCAAGCGGACATGCGAACTCACCTCATCCATCGTCCCGCGAGGGACATCATTCCACCGCTCGGTGGAGCTCGAGTTTCCTCCTCTGCATTGATCCTATGTAACCCTCATGCTGCTAAGGCTTCCCTGGTCCAGCGGAACTCGGTGCCGTCAACCCAGATGCGGTGGAGGATCACGGCCAGCCGACGCGCCAGAGCGACGATCGCCTTCTTCATCCCACGGCGCCTGGCGATCTGCATCGCCCAGGCCTTGAGCCAAGACCATTTCTTCGAACGCAGCATGCTCTGCGCTGCTTCGTAGAGCATGACCCGCATCATCTCATCTCCGCAGCGTGATATTCTACCGCTGCGCTCGATCTCACCGGATTGATACTTGGAGCACGTCAGCCCAAACACGGCACCGACGGCCTTGGATTTGCGGAACCGAGCAGGCACGTCGACGGTGGCGCGATAGGTCAGTGCCACCACCGGGCCGACACCGGGGGTCGTCATCAGGCGCCGGCACACCTCATCATCCCGTACGATGGCCAGCAAGCGGCGATGCAGGATGACGAACTGCTCGCGAAGTATCCGCCGGACAAGGAGCAGCGGTTCGACCAGAACAGCCAGGTCGGGCAGGTTCTCGACCAGCTCCTTGATGCGGGCCTCGAACCTCACCGTCCCGACCATTCCGACCTTGAGGCCGAAGTTACGCAAAGTACCGCGCAGGTCGTTCTCGATGGCAATGGCCTTCGACTGCAGCAGCTTGCGATGGGTCAGCAGCATCCGCAATTTCTGACTGCGGAGCGTCTTCACATGCACCGGACGGTAAAGCCCCACCCGCATCATCTGCGCGATGCCGCGCGCATCGTTGCGGTCCGTCTTGTTGATCTGCGCCTTCAGCACCGCCTGCATGTGCCGCGTCTCGACACAGACTACCGGTAACTCTGCTTCGGCGACAGCGCTGAACAACCATTGCGACAGCGGTCCCGCTTCCAAGCCAATCCGCTTGAAGCGGTAGGCGGGGTTCTGCAACACCGCCACCAACGCTTCCGGCTCGCTCGCCACCCTCACTTCCCGAACGATCTTGCCCGTCTCATCCACAATGCAGACGCTGGTCTCCTTGACCGAAACGTCCAATCCAGCAAAATGGTCCATGCTGCGCTTCTCCTTCTGATGCTTGAGGCCGCGAAAGCGAGACCTCGTTTCACCATCAGCCTGAAGCGCAGCACCCAAAATCTTCAGCTATCCACAAGCTGCCGGCCGATTACCCCATCTGTTCCCCGCAAGCGACCAAATCGCGGACAAGTCGCGAATGACGAAAAGGGCCAGAACGCGACGTTCGAGAGTCCGGCGCTCATCAAACGAAAAACCCCAGGGACTTGCCCCGGGGGTTTTTAATTTTGCTCTGCTTACCGCTAAAATTTGTAAGCAACGCCAGCGCTAACCGTATTGATCGTGAGATCACCCCAAGTGAACGTAACCGGTGAACCCGAGAGCCCCGGAGCATTAGCCGTGGTTCCCTTAAACCGATAGTACAGGTACTCCACGCGAAAGAGCCAATTGTTGCTCCACGGCGCCCATTCGACGCCGCCGCCCACGGTGTATCCGTCTTGTGTTTGGTGCAAGGTTGGGAGCGGCGTGCAATTTGGGCAGCCGCCCGAGAAATTGTCGATTGCGCCGTAGTCAACGCCGGCCCATGCAGCGCCACCCGTTGCATAGAGCAATGCGTTCGGGATCGGCGCCCAGCCTAGACGTCCTCGAATGCTAGCTAACCATTTGGTATCGTCTGACCAACTGAGTCCACTGCCCGCGGTGTCCGGCAACCCTGAGCCCAAAAGGATACTAGGAGCTGTGGCGGTGCCGTTGAGGTGGGTCCAGTTCCAGTCGCCTTCTACCCCCAAAAGAAATTGAGGGGTGAGCATCCAATTGTAGCCGGCATAAAAGCCACCCAAAGCGCTGCTTGAATGAAGGGCGGCAGAAGCCGGTGCTTGACCGCACGAGTTGGCGCAGGCTACGGAATTTGCGTCTTGCGAGGACCAAGCCCCACCAATACCCGCTCCGATGTAGAACCCGGTCCAGCTAAAGACCGGCGGCGGTGGCGCCGCCTTGACGGCCATATCAGCCGCAACCGCCAAACCGCTTGCGGCAAAGCTGAAAGCAGCCCCGGCAAGACTGGATATGAGCTTGTTGCGCATCGGCCTGTACCATGGTTCTGAGCCTAATTCGTCGTTTGGAACCTAGGGCACATGGCGACAACGGACAATCCAAATCATTGCTCAAAAGCGCAAATATCCGGCCTGTGTTGCTCATTAGCAACTTCGTCAAAATGTCTGCTTGGGGTCAAAAGCGGAAGTGACGCCCCTGAATTGGGATGTCTGCTTTACCCTAAAGCGGACATCCCCGGACGCCATTGAGTTGGCTCGCCGCAAGCGCGGGCCTATATTTGGTTCATGCGTAGAGTGCGTAAGACGAAAGAGCGTACCTGGGAAATCCGCCGCCTCAAGGCGTCGCCGGCCGCGTTCATTGGCCTGGTGGACGCGCCGGACAAAGAGGCCGCGCTCGTGCGACGGTACGGATGACATGCACTAACTGCCCAAGGCGTGCGTTGGGTTTGTGAGGCACACGCCGATCGGCCTTGGAACAACCATCCGAACGCATGTCGCTGCGGCGAACCGTAGCGTGATTCTCGCGCTTGTTCTGACAGCGTGCGCTACCGCGCCCAAGATGCTCTGGCTACGTACAGACGGGCAGCCAGCGGCAAGTGATCCGGTATTGGCGCAACAATTTCAGATCGACAAAACGGTTTGTCTCGGCGAGCGCGAGAAGGCCGACCTATCGGGCGTGACCGTCGCGCAAGGCGGCCTTGTTGGTATTGCCGCGGCCCAGAATCGCGCAAACGCCGCCGATGCCGTTGGGCAGGGATGTATGGCAGAGAAGGGCTACATATTGGTGCGGGAGGATCAGGCTGCCGCTAAGTCGCAAGAACTCGTTGCTGTAGCCGCCGAGAAGGCGCGCCGCGAGGCTGCTGCCGCTGCGCCACCATCACCAACGCATGTCGCTGCGAAGCCTAAGCCCAAACCACAGCCGACGCTTCCGCCCGCTCAGCCGGTATCTCAGCCGGCGGCCAACTGAACGACGCGCGTTCGCAAAGGCGCGACCTCACGTTCCGCCATTTCTCCGCGGTTGTCGGTGCTGTGGCGTCCACTACCTCGTCCCGTGTCCACCAGCCTGTTTGTAAATGCTCATTAGCTGGTTTGCGAGCAACGCCGAGAGCAATTCTTCCATCTTGGAAACGTCCGTCTGATCGGTCTTGCATGCTTTGTCAGCAGCATCCAATGCTTCGAAATAGGGCAGGCGATTATCAACAATTTGTTCCGGGATCGTGGGAGTGCCAGCGAGAACGCGACCGATCTTAATAGACATCGCGATATAAGAAGTCATTCTGGCTGTTCGGCCATTGCCGTCCGCGAAAGGATGGATCCAATTCAACCTCGACATAAGATATGCACCAACATGGATGGCCGTCGCTTCATGCCAGCGCTCATTAACGTAATCGCACATGCTCTCAATAAGCTCTGGAACCAAATGGGCTCCTGCCGGAGAGTGACTGCTTCCTACAATCTCTACCCCTGCCGGACGCCAGAGGCCCGCGTATGCGCTAATTCCTTTCAACGCCTCGCGATGAAGCGCAAGTATGGTTGAGGGGCGCAGCTTGAAGTTTTCTGCACCCCCCTCAACCGCCGTTTCAATTATTCGGATACCAGCGTCATATTGCCGAAGACCGTTCTTTGCCTCGGCTTCCGCCTTGAGTTGCGGATCGACAATGAGGTCGGGCTCAAGCGCTCGACTGTGCCTTTGCTCCGGCTCAATCGCCATTCTTTTCATCGGCAAGAAGATCGGCCTGCCGATCGATCATCTCTCGCGTAATGCGCGAGTTTTCAAAGGCTGTATTACCAAAGGCAAAGCTGCGGCGCTGCTCCTCCCGTTGCTCGGGGGTTTGCTTAATCGCCTTGGTTGCCTCGATAAGCTCCTTGAGGGCGCCGGCCATGTTGCTGTTCCTCGTTCTGAATGATGGGAATATAGCGCAGGATTCTTCGCACTACCACCTTAACCGGCCGGCGCTACTCGAACAGATCGTCATCCTGCATGATGCTTGGTCCTTTCGAATCGACGTGCTGCGCCGCACCGCGTGACCTTGGCCGCCATTTGACGCCCTCAAGCGCTGTCTCTTAAGGGATCATTAACCGTTGCGCCGCCACGCTGCGCGAACCCAATTCCGCAACGGGACGCAGCATCATGTCATACACTCTCGCAGCGGCCGCCACAGCGACCGGCCTGAACAAGACAACCATTTTGCGGGCCATTAAAAGCGGCAAGATTTCTGGCAGAATAGACGAGCATGGGCATTGGCACCTCGAACCTGCCGAGCTGCATCGCGTTTATGCGCCCGTTGCAGGCCTCGCTGAGAGCAGCGGGGCGCCGCAGCGGGACGCAGCGTTCGAAGCAGTGGCCGCCGCGGAGTTGAAATTCAAGGTCGCGCTGGCCGAACAACGGCTATCCGAGCTCA
Source organism: uncultured Alphaproteobacteria bacterium (assembly GCA_963850855.1). Lineage (GTDB taxonomy): Bacteria > Pseudomonadota > Alphaproteobacteria > Rhizobiales > Xanthobacteraceae > BOG-931. The sequence continues at coordinate 683,522 of CAWKNH010000009.1, read as the reverse complement.
AGGAAGACCTCGAGGACATGCGCAGCCAGCGCAACGCCTGGCAGGCGCAAGCCGAGCGCCTAGCGCTCACGGACCAACGGGCACAGCAGGAGCAACAGTCGCGGTGGTGGTGGCGCCGACGGCGGCGGGCAGCTTGATTGGAGAGAATAGAGCGGGGGATTTCTGGTGGGGCACTCCGGCGGGTCCGACGCTGTTAATTAAGGCCCTCTAACTGCCCCACTTTTCGCTAAGTGCTTGCCCCCTCAAACTTGCTTCAGCCCCTCCACTCCTGCCAGTTCGGGGATCAGGCGTCAGGCTCCGGCATACCGGATTCTCCGTATCCTTGACGCCTGATTCCCTGATCCCTGATACTCGGATTCCCGATCCCGGCCAATCGCTTGACGGTATCATCGGCCGGCAGTAGGAAGCTTAAATCGTCAGCGGCCCGGTAACGGACTTCCGCGGCGAACATTCCCCAAAAAAGGATCCGCTTGTGGGTCTCCTCCTGAAAAATGGGCGGGGAATGACTATTTGGACAAGCGATGGCGAAGATCAGCCCATTCAAGTTTCTGCAGGAAGTGCGGGCCGAAGGGCAGAAGGTCACTTGGCCGACGCGCAAGGAGACGACCGTCACCACGATCATGGTGTTCGTGATGGTGTTCGTCGCCTCGATCTTCTTCCTGCTCGCGGATCAGATCATGCGGCTCGGCGTCAGTTTCCTGCTCGGTATCAACACGTGAGCGTTTTCCAATTCGCGACCTCACCATCCATGAATCCGGAATTCGTCACATGACCAACCGGTGGTACGCGGTCCACGCCTATTCGAACTTCGAGAACAAGGTCGCGGACTCGATCCGCGAGCAGGCCAAGCAGCGCGGCCTCGCCAGCCTGTTCGAGGAGATCCTGGTGCCGAAGGAGAAGGTCGTCGAGGTGCGGCGCGGCCGCAAGGTCGACGCCGAGCGGAAATTCTTCCCGGGCTATGTCCTGGTGAAGATGCAAATGACCGATGAAGCCTATCACCTGATCAAGAACACGCCCAAGGTGACCGGCTTCCTCGGCGCCGACAACAAGCCGATGCCGCTGTCGGAAGCCGAGGCGCAGCGCATCCTCCACCAGGTGCAGGAAGGCATCGAGCGGCCGAAGCCCTCGGTCTCCTTCGAGGTGGGCGAGCAGGTGCGCGTCTCCGACGGCCCGTTCGCCTCCTTCAACGGCACCGTCGAAGAGGTCGACGAGGCGCGTTCGCGGCTCAAGGTCGCGGTGTCGATTTTCGGCCGCGCCACGCCGGTCGAGCTGGAATTCGGGCAGGTGGAGAAGCTATGACGCGTCGTTGCTGGGCCTGACCGGGCAACGCGGATGCCCAGGTCAAGCCCCGGGACGACGAGAGTGAGCGTGAACCGTGGGAGGCGCGGACGGTCGCCAGCCGTCCAGAGCCGCACCACTGACAGGAGCAAGGTATGGCGAAGAAAATCACCGGATACATCAAGCTGCAGGTGCCGGCGGGGGCGGCCAATCCGTCGCCGCCGATCGGGCCTGCGCTCGGCCAGCGCGGCCTCAACATCATGGAATTCTGCAAGGCGTTCAACGCGCAGACCCAGAAGCTGGAGAAGGGCGCCCCGATCCCGGTCACTATCACGGTCTATGCCGACCGCTCGTTCTCGTTCGAGCTGCGCACGCCGCCGGTGTCGCACTTCCTCAAGAAGGCGGCCAAGCTCGAAAGCGGCTCGAAGACGCCCGGAAGGGAGATCGCCGGCTCGGTGACCAAGGCGCAGGTCCGCGAGATCGCCGAGCAGAAGATGAAGGATTTGAACTGCGACACGATCGAGGCCGCCATGCGCATGATCGAAGGCTCGGCGCGCTCGATGGGCTTCGAGGTGGTATCATGAGCGCACTCGGAAAACGCACGCGCACCGCGCGCGAAGGCATCGATCGGGAGAAGCTCTATCCGCTCACCGAAGCGGTGCAGATGGTCAAGGATCGCGCCAAGTCGAAATTCGACGAGACCATCGAAGTGGCGATGAATCTCGGCGTCGATCCGCGGCACGCTGATCAGATGGTGCGCGGCGTCGCCAATCTGCCGAACGGCTCCGGCCGCAATGTGCGGGTCGCGGTGTTCGCGCGCGGGGTCAAAGCCGACGAGGCCAAGGCCGCCGGCGCCGATATTGTCGGTGCCGAGGACCTGGTCGAGAAAGTGCAGGGCGGCACGATCGACTTCGACCGCGTCATTGCGACGCCCGACCTGATGCCGCTGGTCGGCCGGCTCGGCAAGGTGCTGGGTCCGCGCGGTCTCATGCCCAATCCCAAGGTCGGCACGGTGACGATGGATCTCGTCGCCGGCATCAAGGCGGCCAAGGGCGGCGCGGTCGAGTTCCGCGCCGAAAAGGCCGGCATCGTGCAGGCCGGCATCGGCAAGGCCTCGTTTAGTGCTGAGAAACTGGTGGAGAACATCCTGGCATTTGCCGACGCCGTGCAGAAATCGCGGCCGGCCGGCGCCAAGGGGCACTTCATCAACCGTGTCGCCATCTCCTCGACGATGGGTCCGGGCGTGAAGGTCGAACCCGCAAGCCTGTTCCCCGGTTCGCAACCGACGCATTGACGCGCCTTGCATGCACGCGCCGGCGCCGGCAAATCCGCTTGGCAAAGCCGGCGCGAGGGTCTAAATAACAGTCATTGGGCGTGCCGGCCCGGTTTGTCGGCGCGCCTTTGTGCGCTTCTCGAAAACCAGGTGAGCGAGCCCTATTCTTAGCGTCAATCCTGCGCGGATTTTCCTAAGAGGCGGAGGAGCTTGGCGGCAATCCTTAAGCGTACTCCTGTCCGAGACTGCAGGCGCCGGCAACGGCTTAATTCGGGCCTCCAAAAGAGCGCGAGCCAGCATAGACGGGTGAAGGACGAGGGCAATCAAATTGCCCTTCGGTTCTGACCTCGACGGCCCGGGATAGCGAAGGCTCTCCCGGGGGGCAGGGTGTAAATGTCGTCCTGCCCGGTGCCACCCTCCGCAAGTGGAGGGGGCGTTGCGCGGGACGGCCGGCATCAACCCGGCGGCTCCGCAGCATCGGACCGCCAACCGGAGAGAGCTGGTGGATCGCGCGGGAAAAAGTGAGCTCGTTGCCGCCCTTGGCGAGGTCTTCAAGGCCACCAAGGTCGTCGTCGTCGCTCATTATTCGGGCCTCACGGTCGCCCAGATGCAGCATCTGCGTCGGCAGATGAAGCAGGCGGGCGCGAGCGTGAGGGTCGCGAAGAATCGCCTCGCCAAGATCGCTCTTGAAGGCAGCGACGTCGCTTCGATCGCGCCCCTGCTCAAGGGGCCGGCCCTGATCGCCTTCTCCGGCGATCCGATAGCGGCGCCGAAGGTCGCCGTCGACTTCGCCAAGACGAACGAGCGGTTCGTCATTCTCGGCGGAGCGATGGGCAAGACCGCGCTCGACCCGAACGGGGTCAAGGCACTTGCGGCCTTGCCTTCGCTCGACGAGCTGCGGGCGAGGATCGTCGGCCTCATTCAGGCGCCGGCGACCAAGATCGCTCAGGTGGTGATCGCCCCTGCGGCGAAAGTCGCCCGCGTGGTCCAGGCCTATGCCGCAAAGAGCGGGGAAAGCGCGGCGGCCTGAATAGCCGCCTCATCTCTAAGGTTAGAACCGAAGGACAAGTGAAATGGCTAACTTGCAGAAGATCGTCGACGACCTGTCGGGCCTCACCGTGCTCGAGGCGGCGGAACTTGCGAAATTGCTCGAAGAGAAGTGGGGCGTTTCGGCCGCTGCGGCTGTCGCCGTCGCGGCTGCTCCCGCCGCGGGAGGCGCAGGGGCTGCTGCCGCTGAGGAGCAGACCGAGTTCACCGTCATACTCGCGGCCACCGGCGAGAAGAAGATCGAGGTGATCAAGGAAGTTCGCGCCATCACCGGCCTCGGCCTCAAGGAGGCCAAGGACTTGGTCGAGGGCGCTCCCAAGCCGGTCAAGGAAGGCGTCAACAAGGACGAAGCCGCCAAGATCAAGGCGACGCTGGAAAAGGTTGGGGCAAAGGTTGAGCTTAAGTAAGTAGTGCTTACTTAAGGAAGATCCCCGGGCGAGCGGAGCGAGAACCCGGGGATCCCGCGAGGCTGATGACAGAGATGGCCCGGGCGAAGCCCCGGCCATGACGACGCAAAGAGTGCGGCTAGCGTATTGAGACGATTCGGCCATTTGGCCGAATCACGGCAAATAGGACAATTCGACGCCTGTCCCGACGGTCGCGATGGATTGCGGCCTTCCGGAGAGTCGTCTTGATCGCCACGACGATCCGAATCCTTCGGGTTTGGATCAGGGGCCTGGATGCGGCTTGCCGGCTTCGGGCCCGATGGATCGATTGAGCGAGAGGACATAATGGCGCAGACGTTTATCGGTCGGAAGCGCGTACGGAAGTTTTTCGGAAAAATCGAGGAAGTCGCGGAGATGCCGAACCTCATTGAGGTTCAGAAGGCGTCCTACGACCAATTCCTGCTGGTGCGGGAGCCGCAGGGCGGCCGGCCGAACGAGGGCCTGCAGGCCGTGTTCAAGTCGGTGTTCCCGATTTCCGATTTTTCCAGCACCTCGATGCTCGAATTCGTGAAGTACGAGTTCGAAGCGCCCAAATACGACGTCGACGAATGCCGCCAGCGCGGCATGACCTATGCCGCGCCGCTCAAGGTGACGCTGCGCCTCATCGTGTTCGATATAGACGAGGAGACGGGCGCCAAGTCGGTCAAGGACATCAAGGAGCAGGATGTCTACATGGGCGACATCCCGCTCATGACCAACAACGGCACCTTCATCGTCAACGGCACCGAGCGGGTCATCGTCTCGCAGATGCATCGCTCGCCGGGCGTGTTCTTCGATCACGACAAGGGCAAGACCCACTCCTCCGGCAAGCTCCTGTTCGCGGCGCGCATCATCCCCTATCGCGGGTCCTGGCTCGACATCGAGTTCGACGCCAAGGACATCGTCCATGCGCGCGTCGACCGGCGGCGGAAAATCCCGGTCACCTCGCTCCTCTATGCGCTCGGCATGAGCGGGGAGGAGATCCTCAACACCTTCTACAAGCAGGTGCCCTACAAGCGCACCAAGGACGGCTGGCGCGTGCCGTTCGATGCCAACCGGCTGCGCGGCTACAAGGCGGTCAACGATCTGGTCGACGCCGATACCGGCAAGACCGTGCTCGAGGCCGGCAAGAAGCTCACCGTGCGCCAGGCCCGCCAGCTCGCGGAGAAAGGGCTCAAGGCGCTGCGAATGAGCGACGAGGAGCTGATCGGCCATTACATTGCCGAGGACCTCGTCAATCCGAAGACCGGTGAAATCTACACCGAGGCCGGCGAGGAGATCACCGAGAAGAACCTCAAGGTCCTCAACGAGCAGGGCTACAAGGAGCTGCCGCTCCTCAACATCGATCACGTCAATGTCGGCGCCTACATCCGCAACACGCTGGCGATCGACAAGAACATGACGCGCGAGGACGCGCTGTTCGACATCTACCGGGTCATGCGCCCGGGCGAGCCGCCGACGATCGACACGGCGCAGACGATGTTCAACTCGCTGTTCTTCGATTCGGAGCGCTACGACCTCTCCGCGGTCGGCCGCGTCAAGATGAACATGCGGCTTGATCTCAACGCCGAGGACACCGTGCGCATCCTGCGCAAGGAGGACATCATCGCGGTGATCCGCACGCTGGTCGATCTGCGCGACGGCAAGGGCGAGATCGACGACATCGACCATCTCGGCAACCGCCGGGTGCGCTCGGTCGGCGAGCTCATGGAGAATCAGTATCGCATCGGCCTGCTGCGCATGGAGCGCGCGATCAAGGAGCGCATGTCGTCGGTCGATATCGATACGGTGATGCCGCAGGACTTGATCAACGCCAAGCCGGCGGCGGCGGCGGTGCGCGAGTTCTTCGGCTCCTCGCAGCTCTCGCAGTTCATGGATCAGACCAATCCGCTGTCGGAGATCACCCACAAGCGGCGTCTTTCCGCGCTCGGGCCCGGCGGGCTCACGCGCGAGCGCGCCGGCTTCGAGGTGCGCGACGTGCATCCGACGCATTACGGCCGCATCTGTCCGATCGAGACGCCGGAAGGGCCGAATATCGGCCTGATCAATTCGCTCGCGACCTATGCGCGGGTGAACAAATACGGCTTCGTCGAGACGCCCTACCGCAAGGTGAAGGACGGCCGCGTCACCGATGAGGTGATCTATCTCTCGGCGATGGAGGAGGGGCGCTACACCGTGGCGCAGGCCAACTCCACCATCGACAGCCGCGGACGCTTCACCGACGATCTCGTGGTCGTGCGCCATGCCGGCGACGTGCAGCTCATTCCACCCGACAAAGTGGATTTCATGGACGTGTCGCCGAAGCAGCTCGTCTCCGTCGCCGCGGCGCTGATCCCGTTCCTCGAGAACGACGACGCCAACCGCGCGCTCATGGGCTCGAACATGCAGCGCCAGGCGGTGCCGCTCGTGCATGCCGAGGCGCCGTTCGTCGGCACCGGCATGGAAGGCGTGGTGGCGCGCGATTCGGGCGCGGCCATCGCCGCGCGCCGCACCGGCATGGTGGACCAGGTCGACGCCACCCGTATCGTGATCCGCGCCACCGATGAGCCGGATCCGACCAAGCCCGGCGTCGACATCTACCGGCTGCAGAAATTCCAGCGCTCGAACCAGAGCACCTGCATCAACCAGCGGCCGCTGGTGAAGGTCGGCGATCAGGTCAAGAAGGGCGACATCATCGCCGACGGTCCCTCGACCGATCTCGGCGAGCTCGCGCTCGGAAGGAACGTGCTCGTCGCGTTCATGCCGTGGAACGGCTACAACTTCGAGGATTCGATCCTGCTCTCCGAGCGGATCGTCAAGGACGACGTCTTCACCTCGATCCACATCGAGGAATTCGAGGTGATGGCGCGCGACACCAAGCTCGGCCCCGAGGAGATCACCCGCGACATTCCCAACGTCTCGGAAGAGACGCTGAAGAATCTCGACGAGGCCGGGATCGTCTATATCGGCGCCGAAGTTCGCGCCGGCGATATCTTGTGCGGCAAGATCACGCCGAAGGGCGAGAGCCCGATGACGCCGGAAGAAAAGCTGCTGCGCGCCATTTTCGGCGAGAAGGCCTCCGACGTGCGCGACACCTCGCTGCGGGTGCCGCCGGGCGTGCAGGGCACCGTCGTCGAAGTGCGCGTGTTCAACCGCCACGGCGTCGACAAGGACGAGCGTGCGCTCGCCATCGAGCGTGAAGAGATCGAGCGGCTCGCCAAGGACCGCGACGACGAGCAGGCGATCCTCGACCGCAACGTCTATGGCCGCCTCGCCGAGCTTCTCGAAGGCCGCCAGGGCATTGCCGGCCCGAAGGGCTTCAAGAAGGACACCAAGATCACCCGCGCCGTGCTCGAGGAGCATCCGCGCTCGCAGTGGTGGATGTTCGCCTCGCCCAACGACAAGGTGATGGCGGAGATCGAAGCCATCCGCAAACAGTACGACGAGTCGAAGAAGCGGCTGGAGCAGCGCTTCCTCGACAAGGTCGAGAAGCTGCAGCGCGGCGACGAATTGCCTCCCGGTGTGATGAAGATGGTCAAGGTCTTCGTCGCCGTGAAGCGCAAGATCCAGCCCGGCGACAAGATGGCCGGCCGCCACGGCAACAAGGGCGTGGTCTCGAAGATCGTGCCGCTCGAGGACATGCCGTTCCTCGGCGACGGCACCTCGGTGGACATCGTGCTCAATCCGCTCGGCGTACCGAGCCGCATGAATGTCGGCCAGATCCTGGAGACCCATCTCGGCTGGGCCTGCGCCGGCCTCGGCCTCAAGATCGGCCACGCCGTCGATCTTTATCAGGGCAAGAAGGACCTCAAGCCGCTCAAGGAGCTGCTGCGCAAGGTCTATGGCGACGAGGAGACCATCAAGTCGCTCGACGAGAAGGGCCTCCTCGAGCTCGGCACCAATCTGCGTCACGGCGTGCCGATTGCGACGCCGGTGTTTGACGGAGCGAAGGAGGCCGACATCGAGCACATGCTCGATCTCGCCGGTCTCGACCATTCCGGGCAGGTGACGCTGTTCGACGGGCGCACCGGCGACACGTTCGACCGCAAGGTGACCGTCGGCCACATCTATATGCTGAAGCTGCACCACCTCGTGGACGACAAGATCCACGCCCGCTCGATCGGCCCCTACAGCCTGGTCACCCAGCAGCCGCTGGGCGGCAAGGCGCAGTTCGGCGGCCAGCGCTTCGGCGAAATGGAGGTGTGGGCGCTCGAAGCCTACGGCGCCGCCTACACGCTGCAGGAAATGCTGACGGTGAAATCGGACGACGTCGCCGGCCGCACCAAGGTGTACGAGGCGATCGTGCGCGGCGACGACACGTTCGAAGCCGGCATTCCGGAATTGTTCAACGTGCTGGTCAAGGAAATGCGCTCGCTCGGCCTCAATGTCGACTTGCACAATTCCAAGCAGCAGCGCGGCGGCGGCGACGGCATGGCTGCCGAGGCGGCGGAGTAACGCATCGCATCGTCATTGCCGGGCCTGGCCCGGCAATCCAGGCGGCGGCGAGGCCGGATGGGTGCCCGGGTCAAGCCCGGACATGACGGACGAAAGAAAATGACGGTAGCGGCCGACATGGTCGGCAAGCGGAGAAGACGATGAACCAAGAGATCATGAATCTTTTCAGCCCGCAGGTGCCGGCTCAGGTCTTTGACCAGATCCGGATTTCGATCGCGAGCCCGGAAAAGATTCTGTCCTGGTCCTACGGCGAGATCAAAAAGCCCGAGACCATCAACTACCGCACCTTCAAGCCCGAGCGCGACGGCTTGTTCTGCGCGCGCATTTTCGGGCCGATCAAGGATTACGAGTGCTTGTGCGGCAAGTACAAGCGCATGAAGTACAAGGGCATCATCTGCGAGAAGTGCTCGGTCGAAGTGACGCTGTCGCGCGTGCGGCGCGAGCGCATGGGCCATATCGAGCTCGCCGCGCCGGTAGCGCACATCTGGTTCCTGAAATCGCTGCCGAGCCGGATCGGGCTCCTGCTCGACATGACGCTCAAGGACCTCGAGCGCATCCTTTATTTCGAGTACTACGTGGTGCTCGAGCCGGGATTGACGCCGCTCAAGGACCGCCAGCTCCTGAGCGAGGACGAATACGTCAAGGCGCAGGACGAGTTCGGCGCCGACAGCTTCACCGCGATGATCGGCGCGGAAGCGATCCGCGAGATGCTCAAGGCGCTCGATCTGGAGAAGATGGCGGTCGATCTGCGCCAGGAGATTTTGGAATCGACCTCCGAGCTCAAGCCGAAGAAGCTCGCCAAGCGGCTCAAGCTGATTGAGGCGTTCACCCAGTCCCGCAACAAGCCGGAGTGGATGATCCTGACGCATGTGCCGGTGATCCCGCCGGACCTGCGCCCGCTGGTGCCGCTCGATGGCGGCCGGTTCGCCACCTCCGACCTCAACGACCTCTATCGGCGCGTCATCAACCGCAACAACCGCCTGAAACGGCTCATTGAGCTGCGCGCGCCCGACATCATCATCCGCAACGAGAAGCGGATGCTGCAGGAGGCGGTCGACGCCCTGTTCGACAACGGCCGCCGCGGCCGTGTCATCACCGGCGCCAACAAGCGGCCGTTGAAATCGCTCGCCGACATGCTCAAAGGCAAGCAGGGCCGCTTCCGGCAGAACCTGCTCGGCAAGCGCGTCGATTATTCCGGCCGTTCGGTGATCGTGGTCGGTCCCGAGCTCAAGCTGCATCAGTGCGGCCTGCCGAAGAAGATGGCGCTCGAGCTGTTCAAGCCGTTCATCTATTCGCGGCTCGACGCCAAGGGCCTGTCGACGACGGTGAAGCAGGCGAAGAAGCTGGTCGAGAAGGAGAAGCCCGAGGTCTGGGACATCCTCGACGAGGTGATCCGCGAGCATCCGGTGCTGCTCAATCGGGCGCCGACGCTGCATCGCCTCGGCATCCAGGCGTTCGAGCCGGTGCTGATCGAAGGCAAGGCGATCCAGCTGCATCCGCTGGTTTGCGCGGCGTTCAATGCCGACTTCGACGGCGACCAGATGGCGGTGCACGTGCCGCTGTCGCTCGAGGCGCAGCTCGAAGCGCGCGTGCTGATGATGTCCACCAACAACATCCTGCACCCGGCGAACGGCTCGCCGATCATCGTGCCGTCGCAGGACATCGTGCTCGGCCTCTACTACATGTCGATCATGACCGAGGGCGGTCCGGGGCAGTGGAAGCTCGAGCTGCATTCGCAGAAGGAGATGGAGCGCGACCGCAAGAAGAAGAACATCGTGCAGGGCTTCTATCGCAACATAAGCGAGGTGGAGCACGCGCTGCTGGAAAAGACCGTCGGGCTGCACAGCCGGATCAAGTACCGCTGGGTCGGCGTCGACGAAGAGGGCAAGCCCTTGCGCAAGGAGTACGAGACCACGCCCGGTCGCGTGCTTCTCGGCGAGGTGCTGCCGAAGCGGCCGAAGATCACGTTCGACCTCGTCAACAAGCTGATGACGAAGCGCGAGATCTCCAGCATGATCGACACCGTCTATCGCCACTGCGGGCAGAAGGAGACGGTGATCTTCTGCGACCGCGTCATGGCGCTCGGCTTCCATCACGCGTTCAAGGCCGGCATCTCGTTCGGCAAGGACGACATGGTGGTGCCGCATACCAAGCGCGCGATCGTCGAAAAGACCCGCGATTTGGTCAAGGATTTCGAGCAGCAATACAATGACGGCCTGATCACCCAGGGCGAGAAATACAATAAGGTCGTCGATGCTTGGTCGAAGTGCACCGAGCAAATCGCCGACGCGATGATGCGCGAAATCTCGGCCACCAAGCCGGCGTCGGAGAAAGGCGCCGAAGGGCAGGTCAACTCGATCTACATGATGGCGCATTCCGGCGCGCGCGGCTCGCCGGCGCAGATGCGCCAGCTCGCCGGTATGCGCGGCCTGATGGCCAAGCCGTCCGGCGAAATCATCGAGAGCCCGATCATCTCCAACTTCAAGGAGGGCCTCTCCGTGCTCGAGTACTTCAACTCGACGCATGGCGCGCGCAAAGGCCTCGCCGACACCGCATTGAAGACGGCGAATTCGGGTTACCTGACGCGTCGGCTCGTCGACGTGGCGCAGGACTGCATCATCACCGACGAGGATTGCGGCACCACGCGCGGCATCAAGGTGCGCGCCATCATCGACGCCGGTACGGTCGTGGCATCGCTGGCCAGCCGCATCCTCGGCCGTACCACGGCCGAGGATGTGCGTGACCCGTCGGGCAGCGAAGTCCTAGTGCCGAACGCCACGCTGCTGGAGGAGCCGCACGTCGAGCGGCTGATCAACGCCGGCGTGCAAGAGTTAAAGATCCGCTCGGTGCTAACCTGCGAAACCACGACCGGCGTGTGCGGCAAATGCTACGGGCGCGATCTCGCCCGCGGCACGCCGGTCAATATGGGCGAGGCGGTCGGCGTGATCGCCGCGCAATCGATCGGCGAGCCGGGTACGCAGCTCACCATGCGCACGTTCCACATCGGCGGTGCGGCGCAGATCTCGGAGCAGTCCTTCGTCGAGTCGAACTTCGAAGGCGCCATCAAGATCAAGAACAAGAACGTCACCCGCAACTCCGACGGCGATCTGATCGCGATGGGCCGTAACCTGATCGTCGCCGTGCTCGATCCGGACGGCACCGAGCGTGCCGTGCACCGCATCCCTTACGGAGCGCGGCTCAAGATCGACGACGGCGAGCACATCAAGCGCGGCCAGCGCATCGCCGAGTGGGATCCCTACACCCGGCCGATCCTCACTGAGCTTGAGGGCACGGTCGGCTACGAGGATCTGGTCGAAGGTCAGTCGTTGACCGAGACGCTCGACGAATCGACCGGCATCGCCAAGCGCGTGGTGATCGATTGGCGCTCAGGCTCCGCCCGCGGCCAGCAGGATCTGCGTCCCGCCCTCGCGATCAAAGGCAAGGACGGCAAGATCCTTAAATTGAGCCGCGGCGGCGACGCCCGCTACATGTTGGCGGTCGACGCGATCATCTCGGTTGACCCGGGCGCCAAGGTGAAAGCGGCCGACGTCATCGCCCGCATTCCGACGGAAAGCGCCAAGACGCGCGACATCACCGGCGGTCTGCCGCGGGTGGCGGAGCTGTTCGAGGCGCGGCGGCCCAAGGAATCCGCAGTGATCGCGGAAATCTCCGGCACGGTGCGCTTCGGCCGCGACTACAAGAACAAGCGGCGGATCGCCATCGAGCCGGCCGGCCAGGATGAGGAGCCGAGGGAGTATCTCGTCGCCAAGGGCAAGCACATCCACTTGCAGGACGGCGACGTGATCGAGAAGGGCGACTTCATCGTCGAAGGCAACCCGGCGCCGCACGACATCCTGGCGATCAAGGGCGTCGAGGAGCTTGCCGGCTACCTCGTCAACGAGATCCAGGACGTCTATCGGCTCCAGGGTGTGGCGATCAACGACAAGCACATCGAGGTGATCGTCCGGCAGATGCTGCAGAAGGTCGAGATCAACGATTCCGGAGAGACCGACCTGATCCAAGGCGAGCAGATCGACAAGATCGAGTTCGACGAGGTCAACGCCCGCGTGACGGCCGAAGGCAAGAAGCCGGCGACCGCGCATCCGGTGCTGCTCGGCATCACCAAGGCTTCGCTGCAGACCCGCTCGTTCATCTCCGCGGCTTCGTTCCAGGAGACGACGCGCGTGCTCACCGAAGCCGCGGTCAGCGGCAAGGCGGATACGCTCGACGGCCTCAAGGAGAACGTCATCGTCGGCCGCCTGATCCCAGCCGGGACCGGCGCGATGATGAACAAGATCCGCGAGGTCGCCATCAAGCGCGACCAGCTCATCCTTGCCGAGCGGGAGAAGGAAGCGGCGATAAAGGCGGAAGCCGCCGCCGAGCCCGCGGCGCTGCCGGCGGCCGAGTAGGGCGCGAGCCGATCGAGGGTTACGGGAAGGCCGCCATTTGGCGGCCTTTTCGTCTCATGCGGCATTCATGTGTGCGCGCGCCGGCATGCGTGACGCGCGGATCATCGAGGGGGCGGGGGGAGCCCGAAAAAGGCGGCCTGGCATTTCCGTCTCGGCCCCGAGCGCGGCCGCCCGTGCAGCGACGCGCGGACAGCGTTCGAGCGTGCGTTCCCATCGCAGATGTGCTTGCGCTATCGCACTTTTACGCCCATATCAGCTTGACTTGCGCGGGTAGCGCCGATACATACCGCGCACTTTTCGGCAGGCGGTGAGCTTCGTCCGTCGGAACGGCCTGTCCGGGTTCCTGTAAGCTATTGAAAGTCGGTTGCTTTCGTGGCTCCCCCCGTTGGGTAATGGGACGCGGCGCGACGCCTCGACTAAGGAAGCTCAAACGCTGCCTCTGACTTCGGAAAGTCAGATCGGCTAACGCGCACGATCGCGGTCATTTGCGTCGCGGTCCTCTGCGGAGCTCAAGCGCCCTTCCGCGCCGGAAAGCGGAAGGCGCTATTTCGTTTGCGCGGACGTTGCGCGCAGCAAAAGGGGCGCGAGCCCCGAGAAGGAAAGTTCAGGCGAGCGATGCCGACGGTCAATCAGCTCATTCGCAAGCCGCGGGTGACGCAGCGCGCGAAGAAGAAGGTGCCGGCCCTGCAGCAGAGCCCGCAGAAGCGCGGCGTCTGCACCCGCGTCTACACGACGACGCCGAAGAAACCGAATTCGGCGCTGCGCAAGGTCGCCAAGGTGCGCTTGACTAACGGCTTCGAGGTGATCGGCTACATCCCGGGCGAGGGTCATAACCTCCAGGAGCACTCGGTGGTGATGATCCGCGGCGGCCGCGTCAAGGATCTGCCGGGCGTGCGCTACCACATCCTGCGCGGCGTGCTCGACACGCAAGGCGTGAAAAACCGCAAACAGCGGCGTTCGAAATACGGAGCAAAACGACCCAAGTAACGGGTCGTTTTGCGTTCAAAGAGGCCAGACGGAGATGGCCGGGACGAGCCCGGCCATGACGAAGGAAGCAAAGAGATGTCCCGCCGCCACAGGGCAGAAAAGCGCGAGATCCAGCCGGACCCGAAATTCGGGAACGTCGTGGTCACGAAATTCATGAACTCGGTGATGCATGCCGGCAAGAAGTCGGTTGCCGAGAACATCGTCTATGGCGCGCTGGACATGATCGAAGGCAAGACCCGGCAGAATCCGATCACCGTCTTCGAGCAGGCGCTCGACAACGTCATGCCGTCGATCGAGGTGCGCTCGCGCCGCGTCGGCGGCGCCACCTATCAGGTGCCGGTGGAGGTACGGATCTCGCGGCGCCAGGCGCTGGGCATCCGCTGGATCATCTCCGCGGCGCGCGAGCGCAACGAGAAAACAATGACCGAGCGGCTCTCCGCGGAGCTGCTCGACGCGTCGAGTAACAGGGGGAACGCGGTCAAGAAACGCGAAGACACGCACCGCATGGCCGAAGCCAATCGTGCCTTCTCGCACTATCGCTGGTGAATCAGGCAACAGCGAAGGATTTATCCCCCATGCCCCGCACCCATCCGATCGAGGACTACCGCAACTTCGGCATCATGGCGCACATCGACGCCGGCAAGACGACCACGACCGAGCGCGTCCTCTATTACACCGGCAAGAGCCACAAGATGGGCGAGGTGCACGAAGGCGCCGCGACCATGGACTGGATGGAGCAGGAGCAGGAGCGCGGCATCACTATCACCTCGGCCGCGACCACCGCGCTGTGGAACGGCAAGCGCCTCAACATCATCGACACGCCCGGCCACGTCGATTTCACCATTGAGGTCGAGCGTTCGCTGCGCGTCCTCGACGGCGCCGTCTGCGTGCTCGATTCGAACCAGGGTGTGGAGCCGCAGACCGAGACGGTCTGGCGGCAGGGCGACCGCTATCATGTCCCGCGCATCGTGTTCTGCAACAAGATGGACAAGATCGGCGCGGATTATTTCCAGTGCCTGAAGGACATCGTCGATCGTCTCGGGGCCAGGCCGGTCGCTATTCAGCTGCCGATCGGAGCCGAGAGCCAGTTCAAGGGCGTGATTGATCTCGTGCGCATGGTCGGCGTCGTCTGGGACGAGGAGACGCTGGGCGCCAAATATCACGACATCGAGATTCCGGCCGAGCTCAAGGACCAGGCCATCGAATATCGCGAGAAGCTGGTCGAAGCCGCGGTCGACCTCGACGACGTCGCGATGACGGCCTACCTCGAAGGCAAGGAGCCGGACGAGGCGACGCTCAAGCGGCTGATCCGCAAGGCGACCATCGAAAGCAAATTCTTCCCGGTGCTGTGCGGCTCTGCGTTCAAGAACAAGGGCGTGCAGCCGCTGCTCGACGCCGTGGTCGACTACCTGCCGTCGCCGGTCGATGTTCCGCCGATGAAAGGCGTCGATCTCAAGGGCAACGAGGTCGAGCGCAAGTCCTCCGACTCCGATCCGCTTGCTGTGCTCGCATTCAAGATCATGGACGATCCGTTCGTCGGCACCATCACCTTCTGCCGGGTCTATTCCGGCAAGCTCGAGAGCGGCACCGGCGTGTTGAACTCGACCAAGGAACGCAAGGAGCGCGTCGGCCGCATGCTGCTGATGCACGCCAACAATCGCGAAGACATCAAGGAAGCCTTCGCCGGCGACATCGTGGCGTTGGCCGGGCTCAAGGAAGTGCGCACCGGCGATACGCTGTGCGATCCGCAGAAGCCGGTGATCCTGGAGAAGATGGAATTCCCCGATCCGGTCATTGAGATTGCGATCGAGCCGAAGTCGAAAGCCGACCAGGAGAAGCTCGGTGTCGCGCTGGCCAAGCTCGTGGCTGAGGACCCCTCGTTCCGCGTCACCACCGATCAGGAATCCGGCCAGACCATCATCAAAGGCATGGGCGAGCTTCATCTCGACATCAAGGTCGACATCCTCAAGCGTACCTATAAGGTCGACGCCAATATCGGCGCGCCGCAGGTCGCCTATCGCGAGAAGATCACCCGGCCGGCCACCGTCGACTATACGCACAAGAAGCAGACCGGCGGTCACGGCCAGTTCGCGCGCATCAAGATCGTCGCCGAACCGACTGTGCCCGGCGCGGGCTTTATGTTCGAGAACGAAATCGTCGGCGGCGCGGTGCCGAAGGAGTTCGTCCCGGCCGTCGAGAAGGGCTTGGAGGCGATGCTCGGCTCCGGCGTGCTCGCCGGCTTCCCGGTGGTCGACCTCAAGGTGAGCCTCATCGACGGCGACTCGCACGACGTCGATTCCTCGGCGATGGCGTTCGAGATCGCCGCGCGCGCCGCCTTGCGCGAGGCGCTGCAGAAGGGCGCCCCGGTGCTGCTCGAACCGATCATGAAGGTCGAGGTGGTTACGCCGGAGGACTATACCGGCTCGGTCATCGGCGATCTCAACGCTCGCCGCGGCCAGATTCAGGGGCAGGACATGCGCGGCAACGCCAACGTCATCTCGGCGATGGTGCCGCTCGCCAACATGTTCTCCTACGTCAACAATTTGCGCTCCATGTCGCAGGGGCGCGCCACATTCACGATGCAGTTCGACCACTACGAGCAAGTGCCCCAGGCGGTCGCCGCTGAGGTTCAGGCAAAATATGCCTGATATCCCGGCGGCGAGCGCCTGAGAAACCAGAACGCGATGCCAGATTTTGACTAACAGTCGAGGAGCCGACCAATGGCCAAGGAAAAATTCCAGCGCACCAAGCCGCATTGCAACATCGGAACGATCGGCCACGTCGATCACGGCAAGACGACGTTGACGGCGGCGATCACCAAGGTTTTGGCCGAGAAGGGCCAGGCGAAATTCACCGCCTACGACCAGATCGACAAGGCGCCGGAAGAGAAGGCGCGCGGCATCACCATCGCCACCGCGCATGTCGAGTACGAGACCGACAAGCGCCATTACGCGCATGTCGACTGCCCCGGGCATGCCGACTATGTGAAGAACATGATCACCGGTGCCGCGCAGATGGACGGCGCGATCCTGGTGGTGAGCGCCGCCGACGGACCGATGCCGCAGACCCGCGAGCACATCCTGCTCGCCCGCCAGGTCGGCGTGCCGGCGCTTGTCGTCTATCTCAACAAAGTGGACATGGTGGACGACCCCGAGCTCCTCGAGCTCGTCGAGCTTGAGGTCCGCGAGCTTCTCTCCAAGTACAATTTCCCCGGCGACAAGATTCCTGTGGTCAAGGGCTCGGCGCTGGCGGCACTCGAGGGCAAGAGCGAAGAGCTCGGCAAGACCTCGATCAACGCGCTGATGAAGGCGGTCGACGAATACATCCCGCAGCCCGAGCGTCCGAAGGACCAGCCGTTCCTGATGCCGGTCGAGGACGTGTTCTCGATTTCCGGCCGCGGCACGGTGTGCACCGGCCGCATCGAGCGCGGCGTCATCAAGGTAGGCGAGGAGGTCGAGATCGTCGGCATCAAGCCGACGCAGAAGACCGTCGTCACCGGCGTCGAGATGTTCCGCAAGCTGCTCGACCAGGGCGAGGCCGGCGACAATGTCGGCTGCCTCCTGCGCGGCACCAAGCGCGAAGAGGTGGAACGCGGGCAGGTTCTCTGCAAGCCGGGCTCGGTGAAGCCGCATACGAAGTTCAAGGCCGAGGCCTACATCCTCACTAAGGAGGAGGGCGGACGCCACACGCCGTTCTTCACCAATTACCGGCCGCAATTCTACTTCCGCACCACCGACGTGACCGGCGTGGTGACGCTGCCGGAAGGCACCGAGATGGTCATGCCGGGTGACAACATCGCCATGGAGGTGACGCTGATCGTGCCGATCGCCATGGAGGAGAAGCTGCGCTTCGCCATCCGCGAGGGCGGCCGCACCGTCGGCGCCGGCGTGGTGGCGAGCATCGTGGAATAGGGAACAGGGCGCAACGCATGGCGAATGGACTGAGTTCTACTCGCCATTCGCAATTCGCCGCCGGCGAGGAGAAGAAATGAACGGCCAGAACATACGCATCCGGCTCAAGGCGTTCGATCACCGCATCCTCGATGCGTCGACGCGTGAGATCGTCAATACCGCCAAGCGCACCGGCGCGCAGGTGCGCGGGCCGATTCCGCTGCCGACCCGGATCGAGAAGTTCACGGTCAATCGCTCGCCGCACGTCGACAAGAAGAGCCGCGAGCAATTCGAGATGCGCACGCACAAGCGCCTGCTCGACATTGTCGATCCGACGCCGCAGACCGTCGATGCGCTGATGAAGCTCGACCTCGCCGCCGGCGTCGACGTCGAGATCAAGCTCTGAGGCGCGGAGGGGATTTGAGAAAATGCGTTCCGGGGTGATCGCGCAAAAGGTCGGGATGACGCGGCTCTTCACCGAGAGCGGCGAACACGTGCCGGTGACGGTGCTGCGGCTGGCCAATTGCCAGGTCGTCGCTCACCGCACCAAGGAGCAGAACGGCTACGTCGCGCTCCAGCTCGGCTCCGGCAGGCGCAAGATACAGCGCACGACCAAGGCCGACCGCGGCCACTTCGCCGTCGCCAAGGTCGAGCCCAAGCGCAAGCTCGCGGAATTCCGCGTCGACGCTGACGGCCTCATTCCGGTCGGCGCCGAGATCACCGCCGATCACTTCGTTGTCGGCCAATACGTCGATGTCACCGGCACCTCGACCGGCAAGGGGTTTGCCGGCGGCATGAAACGCTGGAACTTTTCCGGCCTGCGGGCGAGCCATGGCGTCTCCATTTCGCATCGTTCGATCGGCTCGACCGGAGGCCGGCAGGATCCGGGCAGGACCTTCAAGAACAAAAAGATGCCCGGGCACCTCGGCGTCGAGCGGGTGACGACGCTCAACCTCAAAGTCATGCAGACCGACGTGCCGCGCGGGCTCATTCTGGTCGAGGGCGCGGTGCCGGGCGTCAAGGGCGGCTGGATCACGGTGCGCGACGCGGTGAAGAAGAAGCTGCCGGACGAAGCGCCGAAACCCGGCAAGTTCAAGCTTTCCGAGGCCGCGTCCGCCGCGCCTGCGGCGTCCGATGCGGCTCCCGTGGCAGCGGGCGAACAGGGCGCCGCCAAACCCGAGAAGAAAAAGGGCGAGTGACAATGGAGCTCAAAGTCACCACGCTCGAGGGTAAGGCGGCCGGCTCGCTGACGGTGTCCGACGCTATTTTCGGGCTCGAGCCGCGCCAAGACATCATCCATCGCTGCGTCGTGTGGCAGCTCGCCAAACGCCAGCGCGGCACCCACGCGGTGAAAAATCGCGCCGACATCAATCGCACCGGCAAGAAAATGTACCGGCAGAAGGGCACCGGCTCGGCCCGCCACGGCTCGGGGCGCGTCAATCTTTTTCGCGGCGGCGGCCGTTCCTTCGGCCCGCAGCCGCGGAGCCACGCCATCGGTCTGCCGAAGAAGGTGCGCGCGCTCGCGCTCAAGCATGCGCTTTCGGCCAAGGCCAAGGACGGCGGCATCATCATCATCGATGCATTGACCGTGAAGGAAGCCAAGACCAAAACGTTGCGCGGCCGCTTCGAGAAGCTCGGCCTCGCCAATGCGCTGATCGTCGACGGCGCGGAAGTCGCCGCCGCCGTGCGCACCGCCGCGCGCAACATTCCGAATATCGACCTGCTGCCGGTCGCCGGGATCAACGTCTACGACATCCTGCGCCGGCAGAAGCTGGTGCTCACCCGCGCCGCCGTCGATGCGCTGGAGGCGCGATTCAAATGAGCACCAACGATCCGCGCCACTATGACGTCATTCTCGCGCCGGTGATCACCGAGAAGGCGACCGCGGCCTCCGAGCACAGCAAGGTCATCTTCAAGGTCGCGCTCACCGCGACCAAGCCGCAGATCAAAGAAGCGGTCGAGAAGCTGTTCGACGTGAAAGTCAAAAGCGTGAACACGCTGCGGCGGCGCGGCAAATGGAAGGCGTTCAAAGGCCGCTTCGGGCTGCAGTCGACCACCAAGCGCGCCGTCGTGACCCTCGAAGAGGGCCAGACGATCGACGTGACCACGGGATTGTAAGGAGCGGGCGCGATGGCACTCAAGACCTACAATCCGGTCACGCCTGGACAGCGCCAATTGGTGCTGGTCGATCGGTCCGGCCTTTATGCCGGCCGGCCGGTCAAGGGATTGACCAAGGGCAAGAAATCGAGCGGCGGGCGCAACAATGGCGGTTCGATCACCATTCGCTATCGCGGCGGCGGCCACAAGCAGGCCTACCGCCAGGTCGATTTCAAGCGCCGCAAATTCGACGTGCCGGCGACGGTCGAGCGGCTCGAATACGATCCGAACCGCACCGGCTTCATCGCGCTCCTTAAATACGAGGACGGCGCGCTGGCCTACATCCTGGCGCCGCAGCGGCTTTCCGTCGGCGACACCGTCATTGCCGGCGAGCATGTCGACGTCAAGCCCGGCAACGCGATGCCGCTCGCCAGCATTCCGGTCGGCACCATCGTGCACAATATCGAGCTGAAAATCGGCAAGGGCGGGCAGATCGCGCGCTCCGCCGGCACCTATGCGCAGATCGTCGGCCGCGACGGCGAGTACGTGATCCTGCGGCTCAATTCGGGCGAGCAGCGGCTCGTGCACGGGCGCTGCATGGCGACCGTCGGTGCCGTGTCGAACCCCGACAACATGAACGTGTCGATCGGCAAGGCGGGGCGCACGCGCTGGATGGGGCGGCGCGGCCACGTGCGCGGCGAGACCATGAACCCGGTCGATCATCCGCTCGGCGGGCGCACCCGCGGCGGCCGTCATCCGGTGACGCCCTGGGGCAAGCCGACCAGGGGACGCAAGACCCGCAGGAACAAGAGCACCACCAAGTTCATCATGTTAAGCCGCCACGCGCGGAAGAAGAAGAAGTAAGGCGAAGGTTAGGAGCGATCATGGCGCGTTCGATCTGGAAGGGCCCGTTTGTCGACGGTTATCTGCTGAAGAAGGCGGATACCGCGCGTTCGTCCGGGCGTCACGACATGATCCGCATCTGGTCGCGGCGTTCGACCATCCTGCCGCAATTCGTCGGGCTGACCTTCGGCGTCTACAACGGCCAGAAGCACATTCCGGTGATGGTCAACGAGGAAATGGTCGGCCACAAATTCGGCGAGTTCGCGCCGACGCGTTCGTTCTACGGCCATTCGTCCGACCGCAAGGCCAAGCGCGCGGGCGCGGCCGGAGCGCCGGGCGCTCCGGCGGGCGAGGGCGCCGCGGCGCCGGCTGCAGCGGCCGCGCCGGCAGGCGGCACGTCGTGAGGCGGGAGCGAGGCTTATGAGTAAGAAGAAGCGCGAGCGCGCGCTGTCCGACAACGAAGCCAAGGCCGTCGCCCGCATGCTGCGGGTGAGCCCGCAGAAGCTCAATCTGCTGGCGCAGCTCATCCGCGGCAAGAAGGCCGCGGCGGCGCTCGCCGATCTTGAATTTTCGCGCAAGCGGATCGCCCGCGACGTGCGCAAATGTCTCGAATCGGCGATCGCCAATGCCGAGAACAATCACGACCTCGACGTCGACGACCTCGTCGTGGTCGAGGCCCATGTCGGCAAGGGTTTGGTGCTGAAGCGGCACGAGCCGCGGGCGCGCGGCCGGGTCGGAAAAATTTTCAAGCCATTCTCGAACCTCACCATCGTGGTGCGTGAGGTCGAGGCGGCGCAGGCGTAGCGGAGACGAAAATGGGTCAGAAAGTCAATCCGATCGGGCTTCGCCTGGGCATCAACCGCACCTGGGACTCGCGCTGGTATGCCGGCAAGACGAGCTACGGCTCGCTGCTGCACGAGGACATGGAGATCCGCGCCGCGTTGATGAAGGAACTAAAGCAGGCCGCGGTATCGAAGATCGTGATCGAGCGCCCGCACAAAAAGTGCCGCGTCACCATCCATTCAGCCCGTCCCGGCGTCGTCATCGGCAAGAAGGGCGCGGACATCGAGAAGCTGCGCCGCAAGGTCGCCGAGCTCACCGACAGCGACGTGGTGATCAATATCGTCGAGATCCGCAAGCCCGAGCTCGACGCCCAGCTCGTCGCCGAATTGATCGCGCAGCAGCTCGAGCGGCGCGTCGCCTTCCGGCGCGCCATGAAGCGCGCGGTGCAGTCGGCGATGCGGCTCGGCGCCGGCGGCATCCGCATCAATTGTTCCGGCCGGCTCGGCGGCGCCGAGATCGCGCGCATGGAGTGGTATCGCGAAGGCCGCGTGCCGCTGCACACGCTGCGCGCCGACGTCGACTACGGCGTCGCCACGGCGTTCACCACCTACGGCACCTGCGGCGTGAAAGTGTGGATCTTCAAGGGCGAGATCATGGAGCACGATCCGATGGCGCAGGATAAGCGCATGGCCGAAGGCGAAGCCGGCCGGCCGCGTCGCGACGCGGCGTGAGCGAACGAAGGATCTGAGAAAAGGCGTCCGTCATGCTGCAACCGATGCGAACCAAATTCCGCAAGGCGCACAAGGGCCGCATCCACGGCGTTGCGACCAGCGCCGCCGATCTGGCGTTCGGCCAGTTCGGGCTGAAGGCGCTCGAGCCGGAGCGGATCACGGCACGGCAGATCGAAGCCGCGCGCCGCGCTCTGACCCGGCACATGAAGCGTTCCGGCCGGGTCTGGATCCGCGTGTTCCCCGACGTACCGGTGTCGAAGAAGCCGCTCGAGGTGCGCATGGGTTCGGGCAAAGGCACGCCCGAGCTCTGGGTAGCGCGGGTCAAGCCCGGCCGCATCCTGTTCGAGCTCGACGGCGTGACGGTGCAGGTGGCGAAGGAGTTGCTCGCGCTTGCCGCCGCCAAGCTGCCGATCAAGACGCGTTTCGTCGAGCGCATCAGCGAGTAGGACGTGGCATGAAAGCGACCGACATCAAGGTGATGACGATCGACCAGATCGACGACGAGGTGCTCAAACTGAAGAAGGAGCAGTTCAATCTGCGCTTTCAGCGCGCCACCGGCCAGTTGGAGAACACGGCGCGCGTACGTGAAGTTCGGCGCGATATCGCGCGGCTCAAGACCATTGCGCAGCAGAAGCGCGCGGCGAAGAGTTGAGAGGATAAGAGATGCCCAAGCGCAGCCTGCAAGGCGTCGTGGTGAGCGACAAACAGAACAAGACGCTGGTGGTGCGCGTCGAGCGCCGCTTTGCGCATCCGATATTCAAGAAAACGATCCGCCGCACCAAGAAATACTATGCGCACGACGAGAACAACGAGTTCAAGGTCGGCGACATCGTGTGGATCGAGGAACACCGTCCGATTTCCAAACTCAAGCGCTGGGCAGTGGTGCGCGGCGAGAAGAAGAAGGCGTCGTAAGCGCGGCGCGAAGCGGAGTGAATGGGGTAGCCCATGATCCAGATGCAAACCAACCTCGACGTGGCGGACAATTCCGGCGCGCGCCGCGTCATGTGCATCAAGGTGCTGGGCGGCTCCAAGCGCAAATACGCCACCATCGGCGACGTGATCGTCGTTTCGGTGAAGGAGGCGATTCCGCGCGGCCGGGTGAAGAAGGGCGACGTGATGAAGGCGGTCATCGTGCGCATCTCCAAGGACATCAAGCGCGCCGACGGCTCGATCATCCGCTTCGACCGCAACGCCGCCGTGCTGATCACCCCGCAGATGGAGCCGGTCGGCACCCGCATCTTCGGGCCCGTGCCGCGCGAACTCCGGGCGAAAAACCACATGAAGATCATCTCGCTCGCGCCCGAGGTGCTGTGATGGCGGCGAAGATCAAAAAGGGCGACACGGTCGTGGTGATCGCCGGGCGCGACAAGGGCCGCTCCGGCGAGGTGATCGAGGTGCGCCGCGAAGAGGCGCGCGCGCTGGTGCGCGGCGTCAACATGGTCAAGCGCCATCAGCGGCAGAGCCCCTCGCAGGAGGGCGGCATCATCTCCAAGGAGGCGTCGATCCACCTGTCGAACATCGCGCTCGCCGATCCCAAGGACGGCAAGCCGACCCGGGTCGGATTCAAGTTCGAAGGCAAGGGCGACGCGCGCAAGAAGGTGCGCTTTGCCAAGCGTTCGGGAGCGGACATCAATGGCTGATACCGACGAGAAACAGGCGAAAAAGGCCGATACGTCGCAGCGCGCCGGCAAGGCCGAGAAGCCCGAGAAGGCCGAGAAGTCGGCCAAGGCGGAGAAGCCGGAGAAGGCGGAAAAGGGCGACAAGGCGCCGAAGGCGGCCAAGGGCGACAAGGCCCCGGCCGAAGGCAAGGCAGAGAAGCCGAAGGCGCCGCGCGAACCCGAGCCGCGCGCGCCGGCGCGGCTCAAGGTGCAGTTCGATGAGGCGATCCGCGGCAAGCTCGGCGAGCAGTTCGGCTTCGGGAACAGGCTCCAGATCCCGACGCTCGACAAGATCGTTATCAATATGGGCGTCGGCGAGGGCGTCGCCGACCGCAAGAAGGTGGAATTGGCCGCCGCCGATCTCGCGCTCATTTCCGGGCAGAAGGCGGTGATCACCAAGGCGCGCAAATCGATCGCCACCTACAAGCTGCGCGCCGGCCAGGCGATCGGCTGCAAGGTGACGCTGCGCAAGACGCGCATGTACGAGTTTCTCGATCGGCTGATCAATATCGCGCTGCCGCGGGTGCGCGACTTCCGCGGGCTGAGCCCGAAGAGCTTCGACGGCCGCGGCAACTACACGCTCGGCATCAAGGAACACATCGTCTTCCCGGAGATCGACTACGACAAGGCGGCCGACGTCTGGGGTATGGACATCACCGTGTGCACCACCGCGCGCAATGACGACGAGGCGCGCGCTTTGTTGACGGCGTTCAATTTTCCGTTCCGGCAGTGAGGCAGACAGCCTCAAACGCGGACCGTTTGGAGAACGAGATGGCGAAGAAGAGTTCGATCGAGAAGAACAACCGGCGCCGCCGGATGACCAAGAAATTCTCGGGCCGGCGCGCGCGGCTCAAGGAGATCGCGCGCGACAAGACCAAGCCGGTTGAAGATCGCTTCGCCGCGACGCTCAAGCTCGCCGAATTGCCGCGCAACTCCTCGGCGACCCGCATTCGCAACCGCTGCGAGATAACCGGCCGGCCGCGCGGCTATTATCGCAAGCACAAGCTGTCGCGCATTGCGCTGCGGGACCTCGGCTCGAAAGGGCTGATCCCCGGCCTGTTGAAGTCGAGCTGGTGAGGAGGATCGTACGATGCCGATGAACGATCCGCTTGGCGATCTTCTCTCCCGCATCCGCAACGCGCAGATGCGCAACAAGAGCAAGGTTTCGAGCCCGAACTCGAAGCTGCGCGAGAGCGTGCTCGATGTGCTCAAGACCGAGGGCTATATCCGCGGCTATGCGGTCGTGGAGCGCGAAGGCCGCTCGGAGATCGAGATCGAGCTGAAATATTTCGACGGCGCGCCGGTGATCCGCGAGATCGAGCGGATTTCCAAGCCCGGCCGCCGGGTCTATAGCTCGGTGCGCAACCTGCCGCGCATCAATAACGGCCTCGGCGTCGCCATCGTATCGACGCCCAAGGGGGTCATGGCCGACCATGACGCCCGCGATGCCAATGTCGGCGGCGAAGTTCTGTGCACGGTATTCTAGCCGGGCGACGCGGAAGAAAGACAAGAGCAACGGACCAGATCATGTCGCGTATCGGCAAAAGGGCGGTCGCCGTCCCCTCCGGGATCACCGCCAACGTGGAAGGCCAGACCGTCAAGGTGAAAGGCCCGAAGGGCGCGCTTTCGGCCGTGCTGCCAGACGAGGTCACCGTCAAGCTCGACGGCGGGCAGATCAAGGTCGATCCGCGCAACGAGACCAAGCGCGCGCGCTCGCAATGGGGCACCTCGCGCACCCTGGTCGCCAACCTTATCGCCGGCGTCACCAAGGGCTTCGAGGAACGGCTCGAGATCAACGGCGTCGGCTATCGCGCCGCGGTGCAGGGCAAGAATTTGCAGCTCGCGCTCGGCTACAGCCACGACGTCGTCTATCCGATCCCCGAAGGGATCACCATCGTGACGCCGCGCCCGGTCGAGATCGTGATCACCGGCACGGATCGGCAGAAGGTCGGGCAGGTCGCCGCCGAAATACGCAAGTATCGTCCGCCGGAACCCTACAAGGGCAAGGGCGTCAAATATGCCGCCGAGCGCATCTTCCGCAAGGAAGGCAAGAAGAAGTAACGGAGCCGCCGATGACCAAGCTCAAGGACCGGATCGAGCGGCGTCAGGGGCGCGTCCGCGGCGTCTTGCGGCGCGCGGCGCGCGAGCGCAAGCGGCTCTCGGTGTTCCGCTCCTCCAAGCATATCTACGCGCAGGTGATCGACGACGATCGCGGCGTCACGCTCGTTTCCGCCTCTTCGATCGAGAAGGCGACGCGCGAGAGCCTCAAGACCGGCGCCAGTGTCGACGCAGCGAAAGCTGTCGGCAAGCTCATCGCCCAACGCGCGCAGGAAAAGGGCGTCAAGGACGTCGTGTTCGACCGCGGCGCTTATCTCTATCACGGCAGGGTCAAGGCGCTCGCCGAAGCCGCCCGCGAGGGCGGGTTGAACTTCTGAAGGACGATGAAACATGGCACGTGAACCACGCGACCGTAGGGATGAACGCGACAGCGAGTTTGTCGACAAGCTCGTGCACATCAACCGCGTCGCCAAGGTGGTCAAAGGCGGCCGGCGCTTCGGCTTCGCCGCCCTGGTGGTCGTCGGCGATCAAAAGGGGCGGGTCGGCTTCGGCCACGGCAAAGCGCGCGAGGTGCCGGAAGCGATCCGCAAGGCGACCGATGCCGCCAAGCGCACGCTCACCCGGGTGCCGTTGCGCGAGGGCCGCACGCTGCACCACGACGTGGCCGGCCGCCACGGCGCCGGCAAGGTCTATCTGCGCGCCGCGCCGCCCGGCACCGGCATCATCGCCGGCGGGCCGATGCGCGCGGTGTTCGAGACGCTGGGCATGCAGGACGTGGTGGCGAAGTCGATCGGCACGTCCAATCCGTACAATGTGGTGCGGGCGACCTTCGACGCGCTTCAGCGCCAGGATTCGCCGCGCTCGGTCGCCGCGCGCCGCAACATCAAGGTCTCGGCCCTGCAAGCGCGCCGCCGCGACGGCGACGCCACCGAGCAAGCGGCCGATTGAGCGCGATCGGGGAGGACGCAATGAACAGCGGCAAGCGGGCGGGAAAGACCGTCAAAATCCGGCAGGTCGGCAGCGCGTCGCGCCGGCCTCATAGCCAGCGCGAAACGCTGGTGGGTTTGAAGCTCAACAAGATCGGCCGCGTCGCCGAGCTCGTCGACACGCCGCAGACCCGCGGGATGATCGCCAAGGTCGCGCACCTCGTGGAAGTCGTGGAGAAATAGAGGCCATGAAACTGCACGAACTCTCCGGGCGTCCCGGAGCGCGCAAGACGCGAAAGCGCATCGGCCGCGGCATCGGCTCAGGCAAGGGCAAGACCGGCGGCCGCGGCGGCAAGGGCCAGACCGCGCGCTCGGGCGTGCGCATCAAGGGTTTCGAGGGCGGCCAGATGCCGCTGCATCGGCGCTTGCCCAAGCGCGGATTCAAGAACACGTCGTTCGCGCGCAAGCTTAATGAGGTCAGTCTCGGGCGCCTGCAGCAGGCGATCGACGCCGGCCGGCTCGACCCGGCGGTGACGATTGACGCCGCGGCGCTGGTCAAGGCGGGCATTCTGCGCCGGGCCAAGGACGGCGTGCGGGTGCTTGGCGGCGGCGAGCTCAAGGCCAAGGTCGCTCTCTCGGTGTTCGGCGCCTCGAAATCGGCGCGCGCGGCGGTCGAGAAGGCGGGCGGCACGGTCGAAATTCTCGCTCCCAAGGCTGAGACGAGCGAACAGGCAGCCTGACCCCTATATAGGGCCCCGGGGGAGAGGAGCGGCGGATGGTCTCGGCAGCAGAACAACTGGCAGCCAATCTCAACTTCTCGGCGCTGGCTAAGGCCGAGGAGCTGAAGAAGCGCATCTGGTTCACGCTCGGCGCGCTGCTGGTCTATCGGCTCGGCACTTATATTCCGCTGCCGGGCATCGATCCCAACGCCTGGGACCAGATTTTCCGCACCCAGGCCGGCGGAATTCTGGGCATGTTCAACATGTTTGCCGGCGGCGGCATCCACCGCATGGCGATCTTCGCGCTCAACATCATGCCCTACATCTCGGCCTCGATCATCATTCAGCTGATGACGACGGTGTCGCCGACGCTCGAGCAGCTCAAGAAAGAGGGCGAGCAAGGCCGCAAGATGATCAACCAGTACACCCGCTATCTCACGGTGGTGCTGGCGGCCTTCCAGGCCTACGGCATCTCGGTCGGTCTCGAAGGGGCGGCCACGGTGGTGACCGATCCGGGCCTGTTCTTCCGCATCTCGACCGTCATCACGCTCACCGGCGGCACCATGTTCCTGATGTGGCTCGGCGAGCAGATCACCCAGCGCGGCATCGGTAACGGCACTTCGCTCATCATCATGTCGGGGATCGTTGCGCAACTGCCCTCCGCCATCGCCGGCACGCTCGAGCTTGGCCGGCAGGGCGCGCTCTCGACCGGGCTCATCCTCGTCGTCCTGGTGATGGCGGTGGCGGTGATCGCCTTCATCGTGTTCATGGAGCGTGCGCAGCGCCGGCTGCTGATCCAGTATCCGAAACGCCAGGTCGGCAACCGCATGTTCGAGGGCCAGTCCTCGCATCTGCCGCTCAAGCTCAACACTTCGGGCGTGATTCCGCCGATCTTCGCCTCTTCGCTGCTCCTGCTGCCGACCACGATCGCCAACTTCACCGCCGGGCAGGGGCCTGGCTGGCTCACGATCATCACCACCCAGCTCTCGCACGGCCGGCCGCTGTTCCTCGCTCTCTATGTCGGCCTCATCGTCTTCTTCGCCTTCTTCTATACGGCGATCGTGTTCAATCCGACCGAGACCGCCGACAACCTGAAAAAGCACGGCGGCTTCATTCCCGGCATCCGGCCGGGCGAGCGCACCGCCGAATACATCGACTATGTGCTGTCCCGGATCACCGTGATCGGTGCCGCTTATCTCGCGATCGTGTGCCTCTTCCCAGAAATGCTGATCTCGTATGCGGCCGTGCCGTTCTATTTCGGCGGCACCTCGCTCCTGATCGTGGTCAGCGTGACCATGGACACGGTGGCGCAGGTTCAGGGCTACCTGCTGGCGCACCAATATGAAGGCCTGATCAAGCGATCGAAACTGAGGGGGCGCCGTCGATGAGATTGATCCTGCTGGGCCCGCCGGGGGCCGGCAAGGGAACACAGGCCCAGCATCTCGTCGCCAAATACGGCATAATCCAGCTCTCGACCGGGGACATGTTGCGGGCAGCGGTGAAGGCGGGGACTCCCGTCGGCCGGCAAGCCGCAGACATCATGGCTCGTGGGGCGCTCGTGCCCGACGAGATCGTGGTCGAAATCGTCGCCCAGCGCATCAAGCAACCGGACGCGCGCAACGGCTTCATCCTCGACGGATTTCCGCGCACCGTGCCGCAGGCCCAGGCGCTCGACCGCATGCTGGCCGGGCACGGCCTCGCGCTCGACGCGGTGGTCGAGTTGCGGGTCGATGAGGATGCCCTCCTGCGGCGCATCGAAAGCCGTGTCGCCGCGATGAAAGCGCGGGGCGAGCCGGTGCGCGATGACGACAGCCCCGAAGTCTTGCACCGGCGGCTTTCAGCCTATCGCGAGCAGACCGAGCCGCTGATCGCCTATTACCGGCGGCAGGGCACTCTGCGCACCGTCGACGGCATGGCGCCGATCGTGGCGGTCGCCACCGCGATTGGGACGCTGCTGGCAAGGCAGAGGAAGGCAGGCTTGGCCCCGCGGTCGCGCGTTGCCGCCCGAAAATCGAAGCGGACGGCTGCCAAAAAGCCGGCCAAGCCGAAGATAGCTTCCAAGAGGGCTTCCAAGATAGGAAGAAAATCCAAGAGCCGGGCGAGCGCCGCCCGGCGCAGGGTTGGCGCGGCCCGCAAGTCGCCGCGCGGTGCTCGGAACGGCGCTGGAGGCAAGCCGAGGGCGGGAAAACGCCGCCATTAGCGGAAGTTGTACACGAAGTCGCTAGCCGAGGTTGACGAAAGCAAGAGGAATCCATTAATAAGCCGCAAATAACCCGGCGGAGATGCAGCGACGAGGCCAAGCCTTAACGGCAGGCAGGCGTTGGCTTTTTACGTTTGTGGCTTCTCGTGACATTGGTATCGACTGATAGCGGCCGGGCGGCGCGGCAAGACACCAAGCCGGCCCGCAGAAGGAGCAACTGAGTGGCCCGCATCGCTGGCGTGAACATCCCCACCAACAAGCGCGTCGTGGTCGCGCTGCAATATATCCACGGCATTGGCTCGGCCAAAGCCAAGGAAATCATGCAGAAAGTGTCGATACCGGACGCGCGCCGGGTATCGCAACTGACCGATCAGGAAGTCCTGCAGCTGCGTGAGGTGATTGATCGCGACTATATCGTGGAGGGCGATCTGCGGCGCGAAGTGGCCATGAACATCAAACGTTTGATGGATCTCGGCTGCTACCGTGGATTGCGGCATCGCCGGGGTCTGCCGGTTCGCGGGCAGCGCACGCATACTAATGCGCGTACCCGTAAGGGCCCGGCCAAGGCTATTGCCGGAAAGAAGAAATAGCGCGTCGAAAAGGACTAGGTGACGGCACCGGCGCGGCCGGTTCCGATCCAGGACAAGGGTTCAGAATGGGTAAGGAAGCCACGCGCGTCCGTCGACGCGAGCGTAAAAACATCGCCTCCGGCGTCGCGCATGTGAATGCGACGTTCAACAATACCATGATCACGATCACCGACGTGCAAGGCAACACCATCGCCTGGTCGTCGGCCGGGACGATGGGTTTCAAGGGCTCGCGCAAATCGACGCCGTATGCTGCGCAGGTCGCCGCCGAGGATGCGGCGAAGAAGGCGCAGGAGCACGGCATGCGCGCCCTGGAAGTCGAGGTGGCCGGCCCGGGATCCGGGCGGGAATCGGCGCTGCGCTCGCTGCAGGCGGCCGGTTTCACCATCACCTCGATCCGCGACGTAACCCCGATCCCGCACAATGGCTGCCGTCCGCGCAAGCGGCGGCGCGTATAGGACATCCGGTCGATGGACATTGAACATCTGCCGCCGCTCGAGCATGGCACCAATTCTGGCCCCACGGAGCGGAGTGGGGCGCGCGAGACGTTGGCGCCGCGCAACGCGATGGGTGATAACGTGACGATTCAGAAGAATTGGCAGGAACTGATCAGGCCGAACAAGCTGCAGGTTGCCGCCGGCGCCGATGCGCGGCGCGCGGCGACGGTGGTCGCCGAGCCGCTGGAACGCGGCTTCGGCGTGACGCTCGGCAATGCGCTGCGGCGCATTCTGTTGTCCTCGCTGCAGGGCGCCGCCGTCCAGTCGGTGCATATCGACGGCGTGCTGCACGAGTTCTCCTCGATCGCCGGCGTGCGCGAGGACGTGACCGACATCGTGCTCAACATCAAGGACATCGCCATCAAGATGCAGGGCGACGGGCCCAAGCGCATGGTGGTGAAGAAGCAGGGTCCAGGCACGGTGACGGCAAGCGACATTCAGACCGTGGGCGACATCGTGGTGCTCAATCCCGAGCTGGTCCTGTGCACGCTCGACGAGGGGGCTGAAATTCGCATGGAATTCACCGTCAACACCGGCAAAGGCTACGTGCCGGCGGAACGCAATCGGCCGGAGGACGCGCCGATCGGACTGATTCCGGTCGACAGCCTGTACTCGCCGGTGCGCAAGGTCTCCTACAAGGTTGAGAACACGCGCGAGGGACAGATCCTCGACTACGACAAGCTGACGCTGTCGATCGAGACCAATGGCGCGGTCAGCCCCGACGATGCGCTCGCCTATGCGGCGCGCATCCTCCAGGATCAGCTCAACGTGTTCGTGAACTTCGAGGAGCCCAAGCGCGAGACCGCGCAGGAGTCCATTCCCGACCTCGCCTTCAATCCGGCGTTCCTCAAGAAGGTCGACGAGCTCGAGCTTTCGGTGCGCTCCGCCAATTGTCTCAAGAACGACAACATCGTCTATATCGGCGACCTGGTGCAGAAGACCGAAGCGGAGATGCTGCGCACGCCGAATTTCGGCCGCAAGTCGCTCAACGAGATCAAGGAAGTGCTGGTGCAGATGGGCCTGCATCTGGGCATGGAAGTGCCGGGCTGGCCGCCGGAGAACATCGAGGAACTGGCCAAGCGCTTCGAGGATCACTACTGAACAGGGGGCAGTCATCAGATGTCGGTAATCAGAAAGAGGTCTGATTACTGATTACTGAACACTGATATCTGAATGCGTCACGCCAAAACCCACCGCAAGTTCAGCCGGCGCTCGGACCATCGCCGCTCGATGCTGGCGAACCTTGCCGCATCGCTGATCAAGCACGAGCAGATCATCACCACGCTGCCGAAAGCGAAGGATTTGCGGCCGGTGGTGGAGAAGCTGGTCACGCTCGGCAAGCGCGGCGATCTGCATGCGCGCCGGCAGGCGATCGCGCAGATGCGCGACCTCGCCATGGTGCGGAAGCTGTTCGAGGTGATCGGCCCGCGCTACAAGGGCCGCGACGGCGGCTATACCCGCGTGCTCAAGGCCGGGTTCCGCTACGGCGACTCGGCCCCGGTCGCGGTGATCGAGTTCGTCGATCGCGACGTCGAGGCCAAGGGCAAGGATTCCGGGCCGGTGCAGGTGCGCGCCGAGGAGCCGGCTCCGGCGCCGGCGTAGTCCGCCACCCGCTCTTTCACGGCCCCGCCTGCACGCCTATATGTGGCGGCGCTGATTTGGGGTTGCTCCATGCCGTATCTGCGCGCTTTGACCGCACTCGTTGCCGGGTTGCTCGCGCTCTCCGTCTCGCTCCCGGGCGCCGGCGCGCAGGAGCGGCGCACGCCTTCTTCCGCCGCTGAAGTCCAGCTTTCGTTCGCCCCGGTGGTGCGCCGGGTGGCGCCGGCAGTGGTCAACGTCTATGCAGCGCGCGTCGTCGAGAACCGCAATCCGTTCCTGAACGATCCGTTTTTCCGCCAGCTCTTCGGCGCCGTGCCGCGCGAGCAGGTGCAGCGTTCGCTCGGCTCCGGTGTCATCGTCGATCCTGCCGGCCTCGTCGTCACCAACTACCACGTGATCGAGGGCGCGAGCGCGGTGAAGATCTCGCTCGCCGACAAGCGCGAATTCGACGCCGATATCGTGCTCAAGGATCAGCGCAGCGACCTGACCATCCTGCGCATCAAGGATGCGAAGGAACGCTTTCCGGTGCTGGAGTTCGGCAACTCCGACGAGCTGCAGGTTGGCGACGTGGTGCTGGCGATCGGTGATCCGTTCGGCGTCGGGCAGACGGTGACGCACGGCATCGTCTCGGCGCTCGCCCGCACCCAGGTCGGCATCAGCGATTATCAGTTCTTCATCCAGACCGACGCCGCGATCAATCCCGGCAATTCTGGCGGCGCGCTGGTCGACGTCAACGGCCGGCTCGTCGGCATCAACACCGCGATCTATTCGCGCTCGGGCGGCTCGCAGGGCATCGGCTTTGCCATCCCCGCCAACATGGTGCGCGTGGTCGTCACCTCCGCCAAGGGCGGCAGCGGCGCGGTCAAGCGGCCGTGGCTCGGCGCCAAGCTGCAGGACGTGACGCCAGAAATCGCCGAAAGTCTTGGCCTCAAGCGGCCGAGCGGCGCGCTGGTCGCGAGCGTCGTCGCTGGCGGTCCGGCGGCGCGTGCCGGGATCAAGACCGGCGACCTCCTCGTCAATATCGACGCAACCGCGATCGAAGACCCGAACGCCTTCGACTATCGCTTCGCCACCAAAGCGCTTGGCGGCGTGGCGCAGATCGGCCTCGTCCGCCAGGGCAAGGAGTTGACCGTCCCGGTGGCATTGGAACCGCTTGCCGATACGCCGCGCAACGAGGTCGAGATCCGCGGCCGCTCGCCGTTCCTCGGCGCCACAGTGGCCAACCTCTCGCCGGCGCTCGCCGACGACCTGCGGCTTGATCCACAGAGCGAAGGTGTCGTCATCACCGACATCGCCGACGGCTCGACCGCGCAATCGATCGGCTTCCGCAAAGGCGACATCGTTCTTTCCGTCAACAATCAGAAAATTGCCAAATCCGCCGATCTCGAGCGCATCGCCAATGGCGGCAACCGGCAATGGCGCGTCACCATCGTGCGCGGCGGCCAGCAGATATCCGTCATGTTCAGCGGATGAGCCAGCGCCCGAAAAAAAGCACGCCGAGTCTATTCGCCGCCGCCGGCCTCGAGCACGACGCGCCGCGGCCGCTGGCCGACAAGTTGCGGCCCGACCAGCTCGCCGACGTGGTCGGGCAGGATCATCTGCTCGGCGCCGACGGCGCGCTCACCCGCATGCTGGAGACGCGCTCGCTCGGCTCGCTCATTTTTTGGGGTCCGCCCGGCACCGGCAAGACCACGGTGGCGCGACTCCTGGCGCACGCGACCGAACTCTACTTTGAGCAGATCTCGGCGATCTTTTCCGGTGTCGCCGACCTCAAGAAGGTGTTCGACGCGGCGCGGCTTCGCCGCGAGACCGGGCAGGGGACGCTCCTCTTCGTCGACGAGATCCATCGCTTCAACCGCGCCCAGCAGGATTCGTTCTTGCCGGTCATGGAGGACGGCACCATCGTGCTCATTGGCGCGACGACGGAGAATCCGTCCTTCGAGCTGATCGCGCCGCTCTTGTCACGGGCGCGCGTGCTGGTGTTCCGGCCGCTCGACGCGCCGGCGATCGAGAAGCTCCTCGCCCGCGCCGAGGCGATCGAAGGCAAGAAGCTGCCGCTCGACGAGGAGGCCCGCGCCTCGCTCCTGCGCATGGCCGACGGCGATGGCCGTGCCGCGCTCACGCTCGCGGAAGAGATCTGGCGCGCCGCCCGCCACGGCGAAACCTTCGATGCCGCCGCCCTGCAGGAAGTCGTGCAGCGCCGCGCGCCGATCTACGACAAGAAGCAGGACGGTCACTACAACCTGATCAGCGCCCTGCACAAATCGGTGCGCGGCTCTGACGCCGATGCGGCGCTCTACTATCTCTGCCGCATGCTCGATGCCGGTGAGGACCCGCTTTATCTCGCCCGCCGGGTCGTGCGCATGGCGGTCGAGGATATCGGGCTCGCCGATCCGCAGGCGCTGGTCGTCGCTAACGCCGCCAAGGACGCTTACGATTTTCTCGGCTCGCCGGAAGGCGAGCTCGCGATCGCCGAGGCGGTGATCTATATCGCCACCGCCCCGAAGTCGAATGCGACCTACCTTGCGTTCGGCGAGGCGATGCGCACGGCGAAGGAAGCCGGCTCGCTCCTGCCGCCCAAGCACATCCTCAACGCACCGACCAAGCTGATGAAGAACGAAGGCTACGGCGCCGGCTACGAATACGACCACAATGCCGACGATGCGTTCTCCGGCCAGGACTATTTCCCGGAGGCGCTCGGCCGCCGGCAATTCTACGATCCGCCGGAGCGCGGTTTCGAGCGCGAGATTCGCAAGCGCCTGGACTATTGGGCGAAGCTGCGCAGAGAGCGGAGCGGACCGTGAGAGGCAGCCGCGGTCCGCGGCAGCCGGGCGGCGGCAAGCAGATCGCCGGCCCGCGCCATCGGCGCCGCCCGCTCCGTCATCCCGGGGTGGGGGCGCAGCAAGCCGCGAAGGGCGACCTCGGCGCTCGGGCCGGATCGCCTGAGGCGCGCATCCGGCGTGCGCCTCAGGGTGAGGGGGAACCGAGCGGCGTGCCGGCTGCGGCACCATCAGGCGTGCAGAACGTCGCCGTGACCGCGGACGAATCCGGAATGCGCGTTGATCGGTTCCTGGAAAGGCGTTTCCCGGGCCTGAGCTTTTCCCACATCCAGCGCGTCATCCGCAAAGGCGAGGTGCGGGTGAACAGCAAGCGCACGCAGCCGAAGAATCGGCTCGTGGTCGGGCAGACGATTCGGATTCCGCCGCTGCGGCTCGATGCGCCGAAACCGCGAACGCCGGGCAGCGAAGCCGACGAAAAGACCCGCGCCTTCCTCAAATCGATCACGCTCTACGAAGACGGCGACGTGCTGGTGCTCAACAAGCCGATCGGGCTAGCGGTGCAGGGTGGTTCCGGCACCACGCGCCACATCGACGGCATGCTCGACGTGCTGCGCGACGCGCATGGGCAGCGCCCGCGGCTGGTGCACCGGATCGACAAGGACACCGCGGGCTGTCTCCTGGTCGCCAAGACGCGGTTCGCGGCGGCTGCTTTGGCCAAGACCTTCCGCTCTCGTTCGGCGCGGAAGGTTTATTGGGCGCTGGTCGCCAGCGTGCCGAAGGTGCAGCAGGGTCGCATCTCGACCTTCCTCGCCAAGGAGGAGCGCGAAGACGAATCGTTCATGCGCATCGCGCGTCACGGGGACAAGGGCGCCAGTCACGCGGTGACCTATTACGCGGTGGTGGAAACCTCAGGGCCGCTTCTTGCCTGGGTCTCGCTCAAGCCGGTGACCGGCCGCACCCACCAGCTGCGCGCGCACATGGCGCATATCGGTCACCCGATCGTCGGCGACCCCAAATATTTTACCCGCGAGAACTGGGAGCTGCCCGGCGGCATGCAGGACAAGCTGCATCTCCTCGCCCGCCGCATCGTCGTGCCGCATCCGCGCGGCGGCACGATCGACGTCACCGCGCCGCTGCCGCCGCACATGCAGCAATCGTGGAACCTCCTCGGCCTCGACGCCAAGCGCTACGACCCGATCGTCGAGGCGCCGGAGGAATAGCATTCGGGGTCATTCCGGAGCGCCGCGAAGCGGCGAGTCCGGAATCCATATCCGCCGACAGTGCCGAACCCGCCCTGCTCGAGGCGGGCCGACCGCTCGCGATCGCGATGGAGCCGCCGAAAGAGATGATCGAGGCGATCAAGCGGCTGCACTGATCAGCGCAGCGCCCCGTTGATCCGGTCGAGCGCCGCCGAGCCGGGGCACAGCTCCTTCTCGCCAAGTGCATTGAGCGGCTTGGCGACGGTGTTGAGATGGCCGTGCAGATCCTCGGCGTCGGCCGCGACGTAGAGGAGGCCGGTGACGATCTGCCCCTTGGCGGCGTGGTGCTGCAGGAAGCTCATGGCGGCGAGGCGATCATGCACGTCGTAGTCCGAATCGAGCTTGCGCAGCGTGACCGTCGAGCCGTCATGCTGCTCGACCGTCTCGACGCTGCCCGGCGCGTAGTCGACGTTGATCGGCGCGCGGCCGGTGATGAAGTCGAGCCGGTTGACCGCCTCGTTGTGCTCGCGCACGTAGTCGAAGCTCTTGGTCGAGCCGGCGTGGTTGTTGAAGGCGACGCAGGGCGAGATCACGTCGATGAAGGCGGCGCCTTGGTGTTCGATCGCGGCCTTGATGATCGGCACCAGCTGTTGCTTGTCGCCGGAGAACGAACGCGCCACGAAGCTGGCGCCGAGCTGCAGAGCGAGGCCGACCATGTCGATGGCGTTGTCGTTGTTGGTGATGCCGCGCTTCGATTTCGAGCCGCGGTCGGCGGTGGCGGAGAACTGACCCTTGGTCAGGCCGTACACGCCGTTGTTTTCGACGACATAGACCATGTTGACGCCGCGCCGCATGATATGGGCGAACTGGCCGAGCCCGATCGAAGCCGAGTCGCCGTCGCCCGATACGCCGAGATAGATCAGGTCGCGGTTGGCGAGATTGGCGCCGGTGAGGACCGAGGGCATGCGACCGTGCACCGAGTTGAAGCCGTGCGACGCATTAAGGAAATAGTCCGACGTCTTCGACGAGCAGCCGATGCCGGAAATCTTCGCCACGCGATGCGGCTCGATCGAGAGCTCGAAGCAGGCTTCAATGATCGAGGCGGTGATCGAAGTCGTGGCCGCAGCCCGCGCAGAGCGTCGAGATTTTGCCTTCGTAGTCGCGGCGGGTGTAGCCGAGGCTGTTCTTTGGCAATTCGGGATGATGGAATTTCGGCTTCACGACGTAGGTCATGTGGTTAAATATACTCGATGTTGTCGGGAATTTCCAGCGCTCGAATGCGGCTTGGCGGGGCGATGCACAACCTCGCCATCGGATGATGGGAACGCGTTGGGACCGGCGATGCCATCGACTCCCACCATCGTGTCCGATACGTTGCGACACGCAACAATGGGGCCAGCGCCCTCGGTTTTCCAATGAATCCGGCGCTAATTGTCAGACACGGCCGCAATCTCGTCTCGGCAATGGAGATTAACGCTAATCGGCTTATCGGCCGCGAGATGGTGCCGATGCGGACCGACACGCTGGCAATCGAGCCCACCAGCGCCTGCAATCTGAAATGCCGCTTCTGCGCGTATGAGAAGAAGGAGTCGCCGAAGATCTCGATGAAGAACGATCGGTTCGCCGATTATATCGGGCAGGCGCTCGCGCTGGGGTACCGGCGCTTCCATCTTACGCCGAACACCGGCGACATCTTCATGGACCGCCGCATCTTCGACAAGCTCCGCTTCCTGGAAGAGCACCCTGGCGTCGAGGAATACCAGTTCTACACCAACTTCACGATCTTGGACGCCGCCGACATCGCCCGCCTGATGAAGCTCAAGAAGCTTAAATTCATGGCCATCAGCGTCTATGGCCATGACCGCGAGAGCTTCGTGAAAATTGCCAAGGCGACCAACAAAGTCTATCAGCGGTTGTTGACGAATCTGGAGACGTTGTTTCCGCTCCTCGACCAGCGCGCGGGCGTTCTCGCCATCGCGATCCGCTCAACGCGCGACATGCCGCGCACCCCGGAAACCGATCTCCTGAAGTTGCTTGAGCGCTACAAAGCGGCCGGCATCTCGGTCAAGCCTTCGCAGCTCTATCACAGCTGGGGCGGCATGATCACAGCGGACGATTTGAAGGGGTTGGCAATCGACGTCATGGATTCGAGCAAGATCTACAAGAACGGCGCTTGCTCGCTCCTCTTCACCGGCGTGCAGATCATGGCAACTGGGCTCGTGCATGGCTGCGCGTGCGTCGATGTTGACGCCTCGCTCAAGATCGGCGATTTGAACGAGCAGCCGCTGGGCGAAATCCTCTCGACGAGAAACCCGCTCTATATGGCCCTGATCGAAGAGCAGCAACGCGGGCTGTTCCGCCCCGTCTGCCGAGACTGCGGCTTCTACAAGAGCATCTACCACAGCCGATCGGAGGACCGGAGGGAATCGATCCCGATCCGCTCCATCGCCGAGTTCAAGACCGTGCTCGACGCCAAATCCGCGGCCGCGTGACCGGCGCGGCGTTCTTTCTCTTGCTGTGGCCGCCGGACGACACTGCGGACTTAGGCTCCGCTACGATACTACCTTGCCCTTGCGCAGCGGCGTCACCTTCAGGGCGTCGAGGTGATCGGCGACCGCGCGGGCGATGAAACGCGCGGTGATCGGCGTGCCGTCATAGTGCAGGATCGGCACCAGCCGCACCGGATCGATGCTGCATTCGTTGACGATGAGCGAGCGCAGCTGCAAGTCGCGGTTCTGCTCCACCACGAACACGAAATCGTGCTCGCCGATGAAGCTGGTCACGCTGGAATGAAACGGGAAGGCGCGCACCCGCAGGCGGTCGAGCACGTGGCCGCCGGCCTCAAGGAGCGCAATCGCTTCGTCCATCGCCGGCGAGGTCGAGCCGAAATAGATGACGCCGTATTTCGTCGGCTTCTCTGAATTCGCCTGCAGGGGCCGCGGCACCATGTCCTTGGCGGTCTCGAACTTGCGCAGCAGCCGCTGCATGTTGTCGGCGTAGGCCGGGCCTTCCTCGGTGTAGCGCGCATAGCGGTCGCGCGAGGTGCCGCGGGTGAAGAACGCGCCCTTGGTCGGATGCGTCCCGGGAAGCGTGCGGTAGGGAATGCCGTCGCCGTCGACGTCGAGATAGCGGCCGAATTCCTTGCCAGCCTCGAGCATGGCCGCCGTCATCACCTTGCCGCGGTCGAATTTGCGGCTGTCGTCCCAGGTCAGCGGGCGGCTGAGCCGATGGTTCATGCCGATGTCGAGATCGAGCATCACGAACACCGGCGTCTGCAGGCGGTCGGCGAGATCAAAGGCGGCGGCGGCTGAATTCGAACGCTTCCGCCGGATCCTCGGGGAACAGGAGCACGTGCTTGGTGTCGCCATGGGAGGCGTAGGCGGCGGAGATGATGTCGGTTTGCTGCGTGCGCGTCGGCATGCCGGTCGAAGGCCCGGCGCGCTGCACGTCGAAGATCACCGCCGGGATCTCGGCGAAATAAGCGAGGCCGACGAATTCCTGCATCAAGGAAATTCCCGGCCCAGAGGTGGCGGTGAAGGCGCGGGCGCCGTTCCAGGCGGCGCCGATGACGATGCCGATCGAGGCAAGCTCGTCCTCTGCCTGGATGATGGCGAATTTGTTCTTCTTGGTGCCCTGGTCGACGCGCAGGCGGTTGCAGTGGCTGGTGAACGCATCGGCCAGCGAGGAGGACGGCGTGATCGGGTACCAGGCGCAGACGGTGGCGCCGCCATAGACCGCGCCCAGCGCGGCGGCCGAGTTGCCCTCGATGAAGATGCGGTCGCCGACCGCGTTGGCGCGTTTCAATCGCAAGCCGATCGGGTGCTCGACGTTCATCATCACCCAGTCGCGGCCGAGATGCAGCGCGTGCTTGTTGGCGTCGAACAACTTCTCCTTGCCCTTGTACTGCTCGGCGATCAGCCGCTCCATCTCGCCGATGTCCATGTCGAGGAGCGCCGCCAGCGCGCCGATATAGATGATGTTCTTGAACAATTGACGCTGGCGCGGATCGGTATATTCGCGATTGCTGATGGCGGTGAGCGGCACGCCGATGACGGTGATGTCGTCGCGGAATTTCGACTTCGGCAGCGGCTTCGTCGAATCGTAGAACAGATAGCCGCCCGGCTCGATGCCGGCGACGTCCTGGTCCCAAGTCTGCGGGTTCATGGCGACCATCAGGTCGGTGCCGCCGCGCGCGCCGAGATGGCCGGCTTCGGAAATGCGCACTTCGTACCAAGTCGGCAGGCCCTGGATGTTGGAGGGGAAAATATTGCGCGGGGCGACCGGGATACCCATGCGCAGCACC
This sequence comes from uncultured Alphaproteobacteria bacterium, assembly GCA_963850855.1. Classification (GTDB taxonomy): domain Bacteria; phylum Pseudomonadota; class Alphaproteobacteria; order Rhizobiales; family Xanthobacteraceae; genus BOG-931. The sequence goes on along the minus strand of CAWKNH010000009.1, from coordinate 642,799 downwards.
GAACGGGCGAATAGTTCGTTAGCGCTCGCCGATCCCGATCCGTTGACGTTGGCGAAGCGGACAACGAAGTCGTTTACGCTTTCGATCGGCATGCCTGTTCCGCGTGAGTCATATCGATGAGGTATTTTTGCATGTCCCACGCGCCGGTAGGGCAGCGTTCGGCGCACAGCCCGCAATGCAGGCAAACGTCTTCGTCCTTGACCATGACGCGGCCGGTCTTGAGGCTGTTGCCGATATAGAGATCCTGGGTGAGGTTGTTCGCCGGCGCCTGCAGGCGCGAACGCAGATCGGCTTCCTCGCCGTTCTCGGTAAAGGTGATGCAGTCCATCGGGCAGATATCGACGCAAGCGTCGCACTCGATGCAGAGCTGACCGGTGAATACGGTCTGCACGTCGCAATTGAGGCAGCGATCGGCTTCCTTCAGCGCCAGCTCCAAATCATAGCCGAGCTCGACCTCGGCTTTGATGTCGCGCAGCGCAACCACCTTCTCGCGATGCGGCACCCGGTAACGCTTGTCGAGCGTGATCTCGTTGTCGTAGCTCCACTCGTGGATGCCCATCTTCTGGCTGGTGATCGCGAGCTGCGGCGCCGGGCGGATGTTCACGTCTTCGCCGCGGCAGAACCGATCGATCGATATCGCCGCTTCGAGCCCATGCGCGACCGCCCAGATGATGTTTTTCGGCCCGAAGGCGGCATCGCCGCCGAAGAAGACCTTCGGATGGGTGGAGGCCATGGTCTTCGGATCGACCTTGGGCATGTTCCACTGGTCGAATTCGACGCCGCTATCGCGTTCGATCCAGGGGAAGGCGTTCTCCTGGCCGACGGCGATCAGCACGTCATCGCAGGCGAAGTGCTGGTCCGGCTCGCCGGTCGGCACCAGGTCGCGGCGGCCCTTGGCGTCGCGCACCGCCTTGACCTTCTCGAAGGTCACGCCGGTGAGCTTGCCGTTGTCGTGGGTGAACTCCTTCGGCACCAGATAATTGAAGATCGGAATGTCCTCGTGGATCGCGTCCTCTTTCTCCCAGGGCGACGCCTTCATCTCCTCGAAGCCGGAGCGCACGATGACCTTCACGTCCTCGCCACCGAGCCGGCGCGAGGAGCGGCAGCAATCCATGGCGGTGTTGCCGCCGCCGAGCACGATCACGCGCTTGCCGATTTTGTTGACGTGCCCGAACGAGACGTTGGCAAGCCAGTCGATGCCGATGTGAATATTCTTGGCCGCTTCCTTGCGGCCGGGGACGTCGAGATCGCGACCGCGCGGCGCGCCGCAGCCGACGAAGACCGCGTCGAAATTCTCGGCGAGCAACGCCTTCATGCTGTCGATGCGCCGGCCGCCAACGAATTCGACGCCGAGATTGAGGATATAGTCGCATTCCTCGTCGATCACGCTTTCCGGCAGGCGGAATTTGGGGATCTGCGTGCGCATCATGCCGCCGGATCGCGGGTCCTGATCGAACACGATGCACGCATAGCCCATCGGCAACAGGTCGCGCGCCACGGCAAGCGAGGCGGGGCCGCCGCCCACAAGTGCGATCCGTTTGCCGTTCTTCTTTTCCGGCGTCTTGGGCAGGCGGGCGCTGATGTCGTCCTTGAAATCGGCGGCGACGCGTTTGAGCCGGCAAATCGCGACCGGCTCTTTCTCGACCCGGCCGCGCCGGCAGGCCGGCTCACACGGCCGGTCGCAGGTGCGCCCGAGAATGCCCGGGAAGACATTCGATTCCCAATTGAGCATGTAGGCGTCGGTGTAGCGGCCCGCCGCTATCAAACGGATGTATTCGGGAACCGGCGTGTGCGCCGGGCAAGCCCACTGACAATCCACGACCTTGTGGAAGTAGTCCGGGACCGAAATGTCGGTAGGTTTCATTGACTCCTCTTGCACGCAGCGTCTCGCCGATTCCGCTGGCGATTAGACACGCTGCTGCCCGGATCCGGTCTCCCCGCGGCGTGGCTCCGTCACCCGAATCCGGCCGCGGATACTAGTCGAGCGGGGCGCGGATTTCCACCGCTTCGCCTTGTCATAACAACGTTTTGTCGCTGGCGGCCCGTGACAAAAGCGCAAGCGGCGCCGCCGAAATTCGCACCTTTTTGCCGGCCCCGCGCGGATGCCCTTTTGTTAACGTAAATCATTGAATATATTGTCGATTTTGTGTCGGCTAGAAACGACAATGACCGCGCGCTGGGAACGCGCTGGCGGCCTTTTTGCCCTGCGCTATGGTCTAAGGTCTTATGCGCGATCACCCGAAAAATGCCCCGCCAGGCAACGCCACCGAGGCGGCGCGGCACGCCATGCGGCCGACCCCGCGTCGCCGCTCCTACGCCGCGGCCACGACCAAGCGCGTCATCGCGGGCTATGCCGTCGCGCTCGACGGCAAGCCGGTGCGTACGCCGGCGGGCGACGCGCTCGCCGCGCCGACCCTAGGCTTGGCGCAGGCCATCGCCGCCGAGTGGGAGGCGCAAGGCGAAACCATCGACCCCGCCAAAATGCCGCGGACGCGCTTGGCCAACGCGATCATCGATGGCGTGTGTGTCAGGCCCGGTCCGGTCGCGGCCGAGATTGAGAGATATCTCGCCTCCGACCTCGTCTGCTATCGCGCCGGCGAGCCGCAGGGCCTGCGCGAACGGCAGACGGCGCACTGGGATCCGGTCCTCGCCTGGGCGCGCGAGGTGCTCGGCGCGCGCTTTAGTTTGGGCGAGGGCGTGGTGCACGTCGCTCAGCCCGAGGCGGCTCTCGCCGCCGCGCGGGCCGCGATCCCCGCCGATCCGTGGCGTCTTGGCGCCGTGCATGCGCTGACCACGCTCACCGGCTCGGCGCTCATGGCCCTTGCTCTGGCGCGCACTGGGCTGTCGGCCGATGCAGCGTGGCAAGCCGCGCATGTGGACGAGGACTGGAACATGGCGCAATGGGGCTGGGACGATCTGGCGCTTGAGCGGCGGGCATTCCGGCATGCCGAGTTCTTGGCGGCGGCGGCGGTGCTGTCGGAGTGCGGGCCACCTTGAGCGAAGCGAAACCGGGAACTCGGGCGACTCAGCGCCTACCCGCCGGTGACGCTCATGTGCCGGGCGAGGGCCGGCCGCTGGTGGCGACGGTCGATGATGAAATCGTGACCCTTGGGCTTGCGCGAAATCGCTTCGTCGATGGCGGCGAAGAGGAGGTCGTTGCCCTCGGAGGCGCGCAATGGCTTGCGCAAATCGGCCGCATCCTCCTGGCCGAGGCACATATACAGTGTGCCGGTGCAGGTGACGCGCACGCGATTGCAGGATTTGCAGAAATTGTGGGTGAGCGGCGTGATGAAGCCGAGCCGGCCGCCGGTCTCGGCAATGCGTACATAACGCGCCGGGCCGCCGGTGCGGTAGTCGAGGTCGTCGAGCCGGTAGCGCTCGGAAAGACGCGCACGCACCAGCGAGAGCGGCAGATATTGGTCGAGGCGGCCTTCGCCGATCTCGCCGAGCGGCATCACTTCGATTAGCGTGAGATCCATGCCGCGTCCGTGCGCCCATTCGATCAGCCGCGGAAACTCGTCTTCATTCACGCCCTTGAGCGCGACCGCGTTGATCTTGATCTTGAGGCCGGCGGCCTGAGCGGCGTCGATCCCGGCGAGCACGTCGTGCAAAGAGCCCCACCGGGTAATGGCGCGGAATTTGTCGGCGTCGAGCGTATCGAGCGAGACGTTGATGCGCCGCAGGCCATGCGCCTTGAGCTCCTCGGCATATTTGGCGAGCTGCGATCCGTTGGTGGTCAGCGTGAGCTCGTCGAGATGGCCGGAGGCCAGATGGCGCGAGAGCGATGCGAACAACGTCATGATGCCGCGGCGCACCAGCGGCTCGCCGCCGGTCAGCCGCAGCTTGCGCACGCCGCGCGCCACGAACGCCGAGCACAGGCGGTCAAGCTCTTCCAGGGTTAGGAGATCGGCCTTGGGCAGGAAGCTCATATGTTCCGCCATGCAATAGACACAGCGGAAGTCGCAGCGGTCGGTAACCGAGACGCGCAGATAGCTGATGGCGCGGCCGAACGGGTCGACCAGCGGCGGGTGCCTGGAGGCACCGTCAAGGTATTGAGTTAACACGTTTTCCACGTCCACGCTGTCCATCGGCAGGCGTTTCGGTGACCGCGGCTCATATGAGCCAAAGGCAGCTTATCGGACATATAAGCTTAAGTAGTCAGCCTTTGTGCCCGATAAAGTCCTGATCGTCCATAATATTCTTGACGCGCCCGAGATCGTCGACGGCCGCCGGCAATTGCGCAAACGAGCCGATGACCCGGTCGGGGTGCAAGGACGCAACCGGGACATCGGTGTAGCCGAAATCCACCGCGATTACCGGCGCGCCCGCGGCGCGGGCGGTGCGAATGTCGGTGACGGAATCGCCAACCATGATCGCCCGCCTCGGCTCGCCGCCGGCGCGCTCGACGGTCAGCCGAAACATCTTCGGGTTGGGCTTCTGCACGCCGAAAGTGTCCTGGCCGCAGATCGCGGCAAAGCGCTGCGTCAGATGCAGCGCCTCGAGGAGGCGCTTCGACAGCCATTCGAGCTTGTTGGTGCATACCGCCAGCCGAAAACCCTGCCCGGTCAGTCGGTCGAGCGCCGCTTCGAGGTGCGGGAACGCACGCGAGCGGTCGGCAATGTGCTCAGCATAATACGCCACGAACGCTTCGTACAAACGATCGACGTCGGCCGGCGCGCACTCGCGTCCATTCGTCGCCAGCGCATTTTCGATCATCCCCCTCGCTCCTCCGCCGATCAGAGGCCGGGCGGTTTCGAAGGGAACGACCGACAGTCCCTGCTGCGCGAGGGTGTGGTTGAGCGTATCGATGAGGTCGGGGGCGGTATCGACCAGCGTGCCGTCGAGATCGAAGACGATGGTGAGCATGCTCTCGCCTAACCAGGGATCGCCGGCGATGCAAGGCAGGCGCGGCCGTTCCGCTGCGGGTGCGCTTTCCCCCTAGGATCGGCGGCGGAAGGCGGCTAGAGAGCGGCCATGGACGTTGAGGCTCAGAAGCGCGCCGCTGCCGTCCGTGCCCTCGATTTCGTGCGGCCCGGGATGCGCGTCGGGCTCGGCACCGGCTCGACCGCCAAGCATTTTGTCGATGTGCTCGGCGAGCGCGTGCGCGCGGGCCTCGATATCGTTGCCGTTCCGACCTCTGAAGCGACGCGCGCGCAGGCGGCGCGGCTCGGTATTCCACTCACGACGCTTGAGGAGACGCTCGAGCTCGATCTGACCATCGACGGGGCAGACGAGGTCGCGCCCGACTTGACGCTGATCAAGGGCGGCGGCGGCGCGCTGCTGCGCGAGAAAATCGTCGCCGCGGCCTCGGCGCGGATGATTGTGATCGCCGATGAATCGAAATGGGTGTCGATATTGGGCAGTTTTCCGCTGCCGATCGAGATCGCCCCGTTCGGCGCCAAATCGACCCATCGTGCGGTCGAAGAGGCTGTGGCCGAAGCCGGCTGTCCGGGAACGGCGGCGTTGCGCCTGCGGCTGGATGGCCAGCCTCTCGTCACCGATGGCGGCCACTGGCTCCTCGACGCGCGGCTGCAGCGCATCCCCGAGCCGCGTGCACTGGCGGCGCAGCTCTGCAGGGTGCCGGGCGTGTTGGAGCACGGCTTGTTCATCGGCCTGGCGCAGACTGCTATTCTTGCCGGTCCGGACGGCGTGCGCCTCGTCGGGCGCGGCTGAACGGAGTCCACGGGAGCACGAGCGTTCATCATGTCCGGTCATGACGTCGATCTTTTCGTCATCGGGGGCGGCTCGGGAGGCGTGCGCGCCTCGCGCATCGCCGCCCAGCATGGCGCGCGCGTGATGCTGGCGGAGGAATTTCGCGTCGGCGGCACCTGCGTCATCCGCGGCTGCGTGCCCAAGAAGCTTCTCGTCTATGCCTCGCGTTTCCGCGCCGAATTCGAGGACGCCGTCGGCTTCGGCTGGACGCTGCCGCACGCGACTTTCGACTGGCCGACGCTGATCGCCAACAAGGATAAGGAGATCGCGCGGCTGGAAGCGGCCTACACCGCGACGGTGGAGAAGGCCGGCGTGACCATCGTCAAGAGCCGCGCCGTGCTCGCCGACGCCCACACCGTGCAATTGGCCAATGGCGAGCGTGTGCGCGCGGCCTATGTCCTGGTCGCCACCGGCGGCGCGCCGACCTATGGCGATCCGATCCCCGGGGTCGAGCACGCGATCTCGTCGAACGAAGCGTTTCATCTGCCGCAATTGCCGACCCATGTGGTGATCCAGGGCGGCGGCTACATCGCCGTCGAGTTCGCCGGCATTTTTGCCGGCCTCGGTTCGCGCGTCACCCTCGTATATCGCGGCGAAAACATCTTGCGCGGTTTCGACGACGATGTGCGTCAGCATCTGCGCATGGACATGGAAAGGCACGGCATCAAGGTTCTCACCGGCTGCAAGATCGCGGCGATCGAGCGGAGCGGCTCGCGCTTCTCGGCGCGGCTTTCCGGCGGCAACCAGCTCACCGCCGACTGCGTCATGTTCGCCACCGGCCGGCAGCCGAACGTGGCCGGGATCGGGCTGAAGGAGGCCGGCGTCGAGATCGCCAAGAATGGCGGCCTCGCCGTCGATGAGTATTCGCGCACCAGCGTCGGCAATATCTACGGCATCGGCGACGTGACCAACCGCATCAATCTTACACCGGTCGCCATTCGCGAGGGCGCCGCCTTCGCCGACACGGTGTTCGGCGGCAAGCCTACCGCGGTCGACCACGCCAATGTGCCGACCGCAGTGTTCTCGGATCCGGAGATCGGCGCCGTCGGGCTCACCGAGGCGCAGGCGCGCGCGCGCCTCGCGCAGACCGATGTTTACAAGTCGATGTTCAAGCCGCTCAAGGCGACCTTGTCCGGCCGCGACACCACCGTGTTGATCAAACTCCTCGTCGACGGGCTGACGGATCGCGTCGTCGGCTGCCATATCGTCGGCGAAGGCGCGGCCGAGATGATCCAGGTCGCCACCATCGCCGTCAAAATGGGGGCCACCAAGGCTGATTTCGACGCCGCCATGGCGCTGCATCCGACCACCGCCGAGGAGGTGGTGACGATGCGGCAGAAGAGCGCCAGCTACGCGCGCGAAGCTGCGGAATAGGCGGAAAATCGTCGGACTGTCGCGTCGTTTAGCCGGCGTGTATAAGACCGCCGGCGAAGGCCCGCGAGGTTCACAAGACCTCGCCGGTATGGAGAAAGCCTCATGTCCACGCGGACGAGCGCGGCGAAATGGAGCCCGGATTCCTGGCGGGCAAAGCCGGCCGCGCAAATGCCGGAATATCCCGACGCCAGGGCGCTCGCCGACGCCGAGGCGCAGCTCGCGAGCTTTCCGCCGCTGGTTTTTGCAGGCGAGGCACGCAACCTCAAACGCGCGCTAGCGCAGGTTGCCGCCGGCCAGGCATTCCTTCTTCAGGGCGGCGATTGCGCGGAGAGCTTTGCCGAGCATGGCGCCAACAACATCCGTGATTTTTTCCGCCTGTTCCTGCAGATGGCGGTGGTGCTGACCTATGCGGCGGCCTCGCCGGTGGTGAAGGTCGGCCGCATCGCCGGCCAGTTCGCCAAGCCCCGCTCTTCGCCGACGGAAAAGCACGACGGCGTCGAGCTCCCCGTCTATCGCGGCGACATCATCAACGGCACTGATTTCACCCCGGCAGCGCGCACGCCCGATCCGCGCCGGCAGCTTGAGGCGTACCGGCAATCGGCGGCGACCTTGAACCTGCTGCGCGCCTTCGCCACCGGCGGCTACGCCAATCTGTCCAACGCGCATCAATGGATGCTGTCCTTCGTCAAGGACTCACCGCAATCGAAGCGCTATCAGGAGCTCGCCGGGCATCTCACCGAAGCGCTCGACTTCATGCGCGCCTGCGGCATCGATCCGGAAGTGCATCCAGAGATGCGCACGACCGATTTCTTCACCAGCCACGAGGCGCTGCTTTTAGGTTACGAGCAGGCGTTCACGCGCGTCGATTCGACGACCGGCGATTGGTACTGCACCAGCGGTCATATGCTGTGGGTCGGCGACCGCACCCGACAGCTCGATCACGCGCATGTCGAGTTCTGCCGCGGCATCAAGAATCCACTCGGCCTGAAGACCGGCCCGTCGCAGAAGCCGGACGAGCTGTTGCGGCTGATCGACATTCTCGATCCCGACAATGAGCCGGGCCGCCTCACCCTGATCTGCCGGATGGGCGCGGAACGGGTCGCCGAGCAGTTGCCGCCGATCGTGCGCGCGGTCAAACACGAGGGTCGCAACGTGGTGTGGTCGTGCGATCCGATGCACGGCAACACCATCAGCTCGGTGACCGGCTACAAGACGCGCCCGTTCGATCAGATCCTCAAGGAGGTGCGCGCGTTTTTTCAGGTTCATGCCGCCGAGGGCACCTATGCCGGCGGCGTGCATCTGGAGATGACCGGCCAGAACGTGACCGAATGCACCGGCGGTGCGCGCGCGATCAGCGAAGAAGATCTCAACGATCGCTATCACACCGTGTGCGATCCAAGGCTCAACGCCGAGCAGTCGCTCGACCTCGCTTTCCTCCTCGCCGACCTGCTCAAGTCGAAGCGCGCCGGTAAGGCGAAGCCGCTGCCGGCCGTCGCCGGATTGTGACGGAAGGAACAAACAAGCTCGTTCTTTTCGTCCGTCCGCTTGTTTACGAAGCAGTCACCCAAACAGCCACCCCTTTACCAGCTGCTCATGCTGATGCGCGTTCGGCCGCGCCAGTAAAGGAATACGCAAACAATTTTATTCAAATTCTCCGCGTCAGAACAAAAACCTACAACAGGCGCGGGGCGTGCGGTGTCGGTACGAAATCATTTACTGCGTTTGATCGCGGTGGCGGCGCTGGCGGCGACGCCGGCTTTCGCGGCCGATCAAGCGGTGCTGCCGCCGCTGTCGTCGCTCCTGCCGCTCGCGACCAAGACTCCGCCGGTTCCGGACGTGGAATATTTCATGCCGCAGCCGGTCTCCGCCTGGCAGGCGGAGTTCGCGGCGCGCTATTGGTTTGGCGAAGCCAACACCGGCAAAACCCTCTACGGTCCGCCGAGCGTGTTCAGCGGGGCCGTATCCCGGCTCACCTATCGCAATCTGCTGACGAATTCCGGCGAGCTTTACGGACGCATGGCGGCCAGCAATGGCTGGTTCCTGCAGGGCTATGTCGGCCTCGGCGCGATCTCACGCGGCACGCTGCAGGACGAAGACTTCCCGTCGCCGGGATTCTCGCCTTATTCGAGCACGACGAGCGAGCAGCGCAACGGCTATCTGAGCTACGCCAACATCAACGTCGGATATGATTTGCTCCGCGGCGGCGATTACAATCTCGGTGTGTTCGCCGGTTATTTTCTTTTCAAGGAAGTCGTGAACGCTTTCGGCTGCACGCAGACCGCCGGCAATCCGGAAGTCTGCCAGCCGGCAATCCCGAACGCCGTCGAGAGCATCGCGCAGACCAATATCTGGCAATCGCCGCGCCTTGGCTTCGGCGGTTCCGTCGTGTTCGTCGAGCGTTTCAAGTTCAGCGCGGATGCCGCGTGGCTCCCTTATGTGCGCTTGAATGGAACCGACGCGCACTGGCTGCGCATCGGCGGGGATGTCGGCGATTTCGCCGGACCGATCCCGGAGGACGGCATCGGGATGGGTTACCAGTTGGAGGCGGCGTTCTCCTACGATGTGACGCCGAACGCCAGCGTGGGCGTGGGCGCGCGCTATTGGCACCTGCAGACCAGCGGCAATTCGCATTTCGAGAACCTCATCGTCGGCGAGGGAGGACTACCGCAGCCGGTTTCCTGGAAAACCGATATTTACGGGGCGTTCGTCCAGGCCAGCTACAAGTTCGGCCCCTTTCCCTTCTCCGCGAACTGACCGCGGTCGTGCTGGCGAGGCCGTTGCCCGAGGCGCTCAAGATCTTGGTTAGCGCTATCTTTGGTTTGCGCATGTTCCCTGCAGAAAACCGGGTTTCACTTTCCGGGATCATGCTCTAGACCATCGCCATGAACGAGCGTCCCGCCGACAAGCTCGCTATTGCCGTTGCGCAGCTCAACCCGATCGTCGGCGATGTTTCCGGCAATCTTGAGCGGGCCCGCAAGGCGCGCGCGCAAGCCGCCGGCGACCGCGCCGATGTCGTTGCCTTTCCCGAGCTCTTCATCGCCGGCTATCCGCCGGAAGATCTGGTGCTCAAGCCGGCCTTCCAGGCCGCGTGCCGGGCCGCTGTGGAGACGCTGGCGCGGGAGACCCGCGATGGCGGTCCCGCGATCCTCATCGGCACGCCCTGGGTCGAGGACGGCAAGCTCTACAATGCCTATGCGCTTTTGACCGGCGGCCGCATCGAGGCCATCCGTTTCAAGGTGGACCTGCCGAACTACGGCGTATTCGACGAGAAACGCCTGTTTGTCCCCGGCCCGGCGCCGGGCCCGATCACGATCAAGGGCATCCGCGTCGGCATCCCGATCTGCGAGGACATCTGGGGACCCGACGTGGTCGAGTGCGTGACCGAGACCGGCGGCGAGATCCTGCTGGTGCCGAACGGCTCGCCCTATTGGCGCGGCAAGTCGGATGACCGGCTCAACATTGCGGTCAATCGGGTCGTCGAGTCCGGCCTGCCGCTCGTCTATCTCAACATGGTCGGCGGCCAGGACGAGCTCGTTTTCGACGGCATGACTTTCGCCTTGAACGCCGATCGCTCGGTCGCGTTCCAGCTTCCGGCCTTCCGTGAAACGGTGGTGACCACGCATTGGTCGCGAACGCAGGGCGTGTGGCGCTGTACGCAGGGCCCTATCGCCGCGGCCGAGGAGCCGGACCAGGCCGACTATACCGCCTGCATGGTTGGGCTGCGCGACTATGTCGAGAAGAATGGCTTCAAGGGCGTCGTGCTCGGCCTTTCCGGCGGCATCGATTCGGCGCTGGTCGCGGCGCTGGCGACCGACGCGCTCGGCGCCGGTCGGGTCCGCTGCGTGATGCTGCCGTTCCGCTTCACCTCGCAGGAGTCGCTCGACGATGCGGCGGCGATCGCCAGAGCGCTCGGCGTCAAATACGACCTGGTTCCGATCGAGAGCGCGGTGCACGGGCTCGAAGCGGCGCTGGCGGGCGTTTTTGCCGGCGCGCCGCGCGACGTCACCGAAGAAAATCTGCAGGCGCGCGCCCGCGGCACCATCCTGATGGCGATCTCCAACAAATTCGGCCTGATGGTGGTGACGACCGGCAACAAGTCGGAAATGTCGGTCGGCTACGCCACGCTCTACGGCGACATGAATGGCGGCTTCAATCCGATCAAGGATCTCTACAAGACCGAGGTCTTTCGTCTGGCGCGGCTGCGCAATCGCTGGAAGCCGGAAGGCGCGCTCGGCCCATCCGGGGCGGTCATTCCCGAGAACGTGCTCACGCGCGTGCCGAGCGCGGAGCTGCGCGAAAACCAGACCGATCAGGACACGCTGCCGCCCTACGACATCCTCGATCAGATTCTCGAGCGGCTGGTCGAGCGCGAGGAGCCGTTGGCGACGATCATCGCCGCCGGGTTTGACCGCGACACGGTGATGAAGGTCGAGCGCATGCTCGGCCTAGCCGAATACAAACGCCGGCAGGCGGCGCCAGGCGTGAAGGTCACGCTGAAGAATTTCGGCCGCGATCGGCGCTATCCGATCGTCAACCGGTTCCGCGATCCGGGCACCGCGCTTCCCGAGCCCGATCGCACGCTGGCGAAGAACGCCGCGACGGCGAAGGCCGGGGCCGCGGATTTCTGATTATTGTTGCTGAGTTGGCGCCGGCGCCGCCGCCGAGGGCTTGCTGCCGGCTACGAAAGGCGGTCCGACGGTGCGTACTGGCCGCTTGCTGGAATCGCCATCAGGGGCGTTTGCGATCGGCGCGGCGGAGCCGGCCTTCGCGTCTGGCGCGGAACCGGCCTTCGCGTCTGTCGGCGTTGCGCCGCTCTTGACCGGTTTTCCCTGCGGCGCTTGCGAGAGCGCCTTCGCCTTCTGGTCGGTCACGACGATGTCGCCGCTTTCGAGCGTGGTCGCGTCGTCGGCGTTCTTGAGCGCGTCGCCCCAGGTCTGGCCCGGCCGGCGGCACGAGCAGCCTGGCGTGACTTCGCGCCGATACCGGAACGCGTTCGGCAGCTCGGTGTAGGCTTGGCCGCTGGCGACCGAAACGGCTTGGTTGATGTCCTCGCCCGGATTGCGAAAGCTGTAGAGCGCGGCTTCGGTCGCGGGGCACAGCCGCTGGCACGAGCGCTGGTCGTCGGTGAAGCGGTTCTGCGCCGTCGAGTACGAGACCGGGAAATAAAATCCGTCGCAGGTGCGCACGCACACCGTGCGGAAGGTGCCGGACGGCGCGCCATCGCCGCCCGGACTGATCACGTTGCCGCCGAATAGCGCGTCGAAGAAGCCGGCCGGGCCCGCGGCCGCCGCGGCGGTGCGATACTGCTCGCCGCAATTGTTCTGCGCCAGTTGGCCGATGAGCGCGCGCCGCTGAGCTTCTTGATCCGAGCTGCCGCTCTTGAGCCGCTCGAGATCGCTCATCATCCGGTCGAGGTTGCCGCGCATCTGCTGGACCTGCGAACTGAGCGGCGTGCACTGCGGCGATTGGCCGGTGAACAGGGCGAAAAAGCCGCTGATCCCCTCGCAGCCGAGCCGGCGCGATTGGGCGACCGTGCGGTCGAGGTCGGCCTGCTGCCTGGCGACGGCGTCTTCGGCGTGTCTGATGAGGTCGGCACGCGCCGGGTCGGCGGAGCCGCGATTGACGTTCGCCAACTGGGCTTCGAAACGCGCACAGACCGGATTTGCCGCCGGCTGATCCGTGGCGGTCTGCGCGCCGGCAGGAACGGAGAGGGCGCCGGCGCCGAGCATGACCAGGCCGAGACCGCGCAAGTATCTGATCATTATGGGTCCCGCCGGCTTCGCCGAAGTGGAGCGATGAAGCGACGCAATGGTGACCAAAATGTGAACGAAGCCGGGTTGTTGCTGTCACTCCGCATCCGGCTGGTTCTCCGGGCGCGCGCGGTCGAAGGCGGGAAGCGCAAGACAGGCGGCGTCGATACCGACGATCTTGGGGAACCTGTCGAGCGGGACTTTTAGCCGTCGTGCATTGGCGACCTGCGGCACGAGGAAAATGTCGGCGATCGTCACCTGCGTCCCGCACGCATAGGGGCCCGGCCGTACCAGCGCCTCAAGGGCATCGAAACCGGCAAGGATCCAGTGATGATACCAGGCGTCGATCGCGCTCTGCTCCTGGTGCATCTCGTTCTTCAGATAACGCAGCGGCGCGACATTGTTCAGCGGATGGATGTCGCAGGCGATGATTTGCGCGAGCGCGCGGGCCTGCGCGCGGCCAAGGGGGTCCTTGGGCAAGAGCGGAGGCTCGGGATGAATCTCGTCCAGATACTCGATGATGGCGAGCGACTGGATCAGCACCTCGCCCGTCGGGGCAACGAGCGCCGGCACGCGCATCTGCGGATTCACCGCGCGGAATTCGGGACGCTTGTTGTGGCCGCCGTCCTTGATGAGGTGGACGGGAGCGGTCTCGTAAGCGAGGCCCTTGAGATTGAGCGCGATGCGCGCCCGATAGGCGGCCGACGAGCGGAAGTAGGAATAGAGCTTCACGTTTTCTCCGGCGTCAGTCCTCGTCGTGGTCTTGCCCGACCTCGGCGACGAGTTGCGCCGATCGGGCGGTGAGCTGGCGCAAGGCGCGGTTGAAAACGTCGCGTTCCGCCGGCGTCAAAATCTCGGTCAGCCGGCGGGCGAAGTCGAGCGCGTGCGGCGCCAGCTCCTCATACATGGTTCGCCCGGCGGCGGTGAGCGAAAGGAAGGCTTCGCGCATGTCTTCGCGATTGGTGCGCCTGGCCAGCAGCCGGCGCTTCTCCAGGAGCGCGACCGCGCGCGACACCTTGGTCTTGTGCATGTGCGTATGCGCGCCGATCGCTTTGGCGGTCATGACGCCGTATTGCCCGAGCGTGACCAGCACCCGCCATTCGGGCACGCCGATGCTGTGGCGGCGTGCATAGACGCGCGAGAGCGCCTGCGAGGTGAGGCTCGCCACCACGTTGAGCTGATAAGGCAGGAATTGTTCGAGCTTGAGCGCCGCCTTGCCGCCGGGCGTTACCGCCTCCGCGACCAAATCGTCCCGGACTTCGCCTTCGCTTGCCCGTTGAACAGCCATGGCATTATCCGCGGCACTGCCTGTGGCATTGCCCTCGGGCAAGCCTGCGCGCCGGCGGCCGGCCGGCCGCGGCAACGCCACGGAAACATGAACGAAGTCGCGTTGCCGCGCAACGGCGGTTCCGGCGGGCTTTGCCATGCAGACGCCCGGCGCAGGCCGGGTAAAATGCGTGCGGCCGCGAGCGGATCAGATCAGCGCGAGCACTCGATGGCGACGAAATTGTCGCAATGGGCGCCGTGGCAGGAGCCGGTCGAGGGAATGTCGCCAGTGATGTCGTCGCGGTCGACCTTGCGATACGACAGGACATGGGCGAATTCGCGCGTGTGGCAATAGGAGTTCGCCGCCGCCTCGCCGCAAGAGGCGCCAGAGGCGAGGCAGCGGTCGATGCCGTAGCCGTCGGCGTTATTGGCGATGATGAAAACGCGCTTTTCCGCCTGCGCGGCGGCTGCGCCAAGGAGCGCAGCGGCGAAAGCAACGGCCGCGATCACTGAGCGCATGGACCCCCACCCGGCGCCAGAAAGGCGCGCAAAACCGGGTTGTAGCTGATCATAAGAATGCGGCGGCGAAGTTTAGGTTTCGTTAACTGCCGGCAACGCGCAACGCCGAATCGGCTCGATCACACGCTTTCCACAGGCTTGCGCGTGCTTTGCGGGGTAGTGTGTCGCGCGCGCGACAGGCGAACGCCAGTGGCTTGACGCGGTAGCCGTCCTCGACCATTGTGCGCGCCATGAACGGCCTTAACCAAATCTGCGGCGTTTGCCGGGAGATTATTCGCTAGCGACCAAACGCTGGCTGCGGCCGTCTTTATCTCCATCGAGACCAATGACGCCCGGCCAGCAGGCCCGAGGTGCGTGGTTCGATCCGATGGAACTCAAGCTCTACGATACGCTCACGCGCGAGAAGCGGATTTTCAAGCCGCTCGATCCGGCGAACGTGCGCATGTATGTGTGCGGGCCGACGGTCTACGACTTCGCGCATATCGGCAACGCCCGGCCGGTGATCGTCTTCGACGTGCTGTTCCGTCTGTTGCGCCACCTCTATGGCGCCGAGCACGTCACTTACGTGCGCAACATCACCGACGTCGATGACAAGATCAACGCGCGCGCGGCGGAGGAATTTCCCGAGCTGCCGCTCAACGAAGCGATCCGCAAGGTCACCGAACAAACCGACCGGCAGTTCCACGCGGACGTGACTGCGCTCGGCTGCCTGCCGCCGACCGCCGAGCCGCGCGCAACCGAGCACATCGCCGAAATGCGCACGCTGATCGAGCGGCTGGTCAAGTTCGGCAACGCCTACGTCGCCGAGGACAATGTGCTGTTCAGCGTGCCGTCGATGCCGGATTACGGCCGGCTGTCGCGGCGTCCGCTCGATGAGATGATCGCCGGCGCGCGCGTCGAGGTCGCTCCCTACAAACGCGACCCGACCGATTTCGTGCTGTGGAAACCGTCGAAGCCCGGCGAGCCGGCTTGGCCGTCGCCCGCCGGCATCAAGACGCCGGGCCGGCCGGGCTGGCACATCGAATGCTCGGCGATGTCGTGGAAATATCTCGGCGAGGTTTTCGACATCCACGGCGGCGGCATCGATCTCGTGTTTCCGCACCACGAGAACGAGATCGCGCAGACGCGCTGCGCCTTCCACACGCCGGCGATGGCGAATTACTGGATGCACAACGGCTTTCTGCAGGTGGAAGGCGAGAAGATGTCGAAATCGCTCGGCAACTTCCTGACCATCCGCGATTTGCGTAAGGATTGGCCGGGCGAGGTGCTGCGCCTCGCCATGCTGCAGACGCACTATCGCCAACCCATGAGCTGGACGGTCGCCGGCCTGCACGAGGCGCAAAAGAATCTCGACCATTGGTATGCGCTGACTGCCGACGCGGCGCCCGGCTACCTGTGCGCGGATGCGCTCGATGCCCTGACCGACGATTTGAACACGCCGAAAGCGCTCGCGGCGCTGCACGAATTGCGCGGCGAGGCGGCAAAGGGCGCCGAGCCGGCCGCCGCGTGCCTGAAAGCGAGCGCGCAGCTGATCGGGCTGCTCGAGCGAGCGCCCGATGAATGGGCGGCCTTCCGGCCGGCATCGGTGGCTATCGACGACGCTGCGGTTGCCAAGCTCATCGCCGCGCGCAATGCCGCGCGCAAGGCGAAGGACTTCAGCGAATCCGATCGCATCCGCGATCAGCTGGCCGGAATGGGCGTCGTGCTGAAGGACACCAAGGACGGCACCACGTGGGAAATCGCGCGATGATGGCGAACGCGCAAGCAGAGCTCGCGATGCGGCCGCTGCTGCCGACCGACGCTCCGTTGCTGGCGGAGATCTTCCGCGCCAGCATTGAGGAATTGACCGGCGACGATTACAGCGAGGCGCAGCAGACGGCCTGGGCCGAGGCGGCCGACGATTTGGAGGCGTTCGCGGGAAAACTTGCCGGCGAGCTCACCCTCGTCGCCACGTTCGGCGGGTCGCCTGTCGGCTTCGCGTCGCTTGCGGATAATATGCGTATCGACATGCTCTACGTGCATCCGGCCGCGGCCGGGCAGGGTGCCGGCGCGATGCTCTGCGATGCCCTGGAAAGGCTCGCGGCCGCGCGCGGCAGCAAGGAGCTCACGGTCGAGGCGAGCGATACGGCAGTTGGATTTTTCGAGCGGCGCGGTTTCGCCGCGCAGAGCCGCAACACCGTGTTCCGCGGTGGCGAATGGCTGGCCAACACCACGATGGCAAAGCCGCTCGGCGCCGGCGCCGGCAAGGCGAACGCGCCATGAAACGCCGCGACATCCCGTTCCAGCGTCATTGGCTGTACTATCTCGTGCTGAAATACGCGGTGATCGGCATCGCGGTCGCCGTAACGCTGTACACGGTCTTTCGGCTTTATTCGGGTTAAAACCATGATCTTCGGCATGCGGACCCACCATTTCGCGATCGCGCTCATCGCCATACTGATCGCGGTCGCATTGGTGTCAAACTATTATCTCTGGTGAGGTCGCTTCATGACGCGCGAGCGCCTTTATCTGTTCGACACCACGCTGCGCGACGGCGCGCAGACGAACGGCGTCGATTTCACCTTGGCCGACAAGCTCACGATCGCGCGCATGCTCGATGAGCTGGGCGTCGACTACGTCGAAGCCGGCTATCCCGGCGCCAATCCGATCGATACGAGCTTCTTTGCCGAGCGCAGGCCGCTGCGGGCGCGGCTGACCGCGTTCGGCATGACCCGGCGGCCGGGCCGGTCCGCCTCGAATGATCCCGGCCTGGCGGCGCTCCTGCAAGCGCAGGCCGACGCCATCTGCTTCGTCGCCAAGTCGTGGGACTATCACGTGCGCGTCGCGCTCGAGACCACCGAAGAGGAGAACCTCGCCTCGATCCGCGACAGCGTACGCGCCGCCAAGGCCAAGGGCCGCGAGGTTTTGCTCGACTGCGAGCACTTCTTCGACGGCTACAAGGCCAATCCGCAATACGCGCTGGCCTGCGCCAAGACCGCCTATGAAGAGGGCGCGCGCTGGGTCGTGCTCTGCGACACCAATGGCGGCGCGCTGCCGCATGAAGTCGAACGCATCGTCGCCGAGGTGTGCCGGGCGATCCCCGGCGACCATGTCGGCATCCATGCCCATAACGATACCGAGCAGGCGGTGGCCAACACATTTGCCGCGGTGCGCGCCGGCGCGCGCCAGATCCAGGGCACCCTCAACGGCCTCGGTGAGCGCTGCGGTAATGCCAATCTCGTCTCTATCATCCCGACGTTGAAGCTCAAGCCGGAATATTCGCAGAGATTCGAGATCGGCGTGTCGGACGAAGCGCTCGCCCGTCTCGCCCGGTTCTCGCACGCGCTCGACGATCTCCTCAACCGCGCGGCCGACCGCCACGCGCCCTATGTCGGCGAGAGCGCGTTCGTCACCAAGGCCGGCATCCATGCCTCGGCGATGATGAAGGACCCGACGGCCTACGACCACGTCGCGCCGGAGCGGGTCGGCAACAGACGCAAGATTTTAGTCTCCGACCAAGCCGGCCGCTCGAACCTCCTCGCCGAGCTCGACCGCATCGGCTTCGCCGTCGACAAAAACGACCCCCGGCTCGGCCGCCTGCTCGACGAGGTCAAGGAGCGCGAGGCGATCGGTTACGCCTACGAGGCGGCCGATGCCTCGTTCGAGCTTCTCGCCCGGCGCCTGCTCGGCAAGGTGCCGCATTATTTCGACGTGGAGAAGTTCGACGTCAATGTCGAGCAGCGCATCGACGCCAAGGGCGAGCAGGTCAGCGTCAGCCAGGCGGTGGTGAAGGTGAAGGTCGGCGACGATATCATGATCTCGGCCGCCGAAGGCAACGGCCCGGTCAATGCGCTCGATCTCGCGCTGCGCAAGGACCTCGGCAAATATCAAAGCTACATCACCGGGCTCGAGCTCACCGATTACCGTGTGCGTATCCTCAATGCCGGCACCGAGGCGGTCACGCGCGTGCTGATCGAGAGCGCCGACGAGAGCGGCGAGCACTGGACCACGGTCGGCGTCTCCGCCAACATCATCGACGCATCGTTTCAGGCGCTGATGGATTCGATTGTCTACAAGCTCATAAAATCCGACGCGCCGGCATGATCGATCACATCTCCGTTGCGGTGCGCGATCTCGATCTGTCGGCAAGTTTCTACGCGACACTGCTCGCTCCGCTCGGCCTGACCAAACTGCGCGAATGGCCGAATGCCGCGGTCGGCTTCGGCAAGAAATATCCGGAATTCTGGATCAACCGGCGCGACGCCATGCATCGCGTCGCCGACGACAGCGGCGTGCATGTCTGCTTGCGTGCGCGAGACACCGCCGCCGTCGACGCATTCCACGCCGCCGCGCTCAAGGCCGGCGGCACGTCGGACGGCGCACCGGGGATGCGGCCGGAATACTACGCGCACTACTACGCCGCCTTCATCCGCGACCTGGACGGCAATCGTATCGAAGCGGTGACGTTCTTGCGCGAGGGGACCGCATAGCCGTCATTCCGGCGCCGGGAATGACCTCACATCCGGTCGACCGGCACCGCCATCTTCCTTTCCGCATCCGCGACCGTCCGCGCCGCCTCCCGTAGCTTCGGTAAGATGTCCTCGACGCGCTCGGCGACCAGGAGATTCACGCCGCGCGCCGGCGGCGGCACCAGGCCGAGGCCGCGCATATGCGCGACGAGCGCCAGCAAAGGGTCCCAGAAGCCGTTGATGTTGGCAACGAGGATCGGTTTCTTGTGGCGGCCGAGCTGGGCCCAGGTCATCTGCTCGACGAGTTCCTCGAGCGTGCCGAGGCCGCCAGGCAAGGCGACGAACGCGTCGGCGCGTTCGAACATCGTGCGCTTGCGCTCGTGCATGTCGGGCGTGACGATCAGCTCCTGCGCGAGCCGCCGCGGCCGCTCCGCCGCCGTCAGGAATTCGGGGATGACGCCGGTCACCTCGCCGCCATGTTCGATCACGGAGCCGGCGAGCGCCCCCATCAGGCCGATCGATCCGCCGCCATAGACGAGGCGCACCCCGCTCTCGGCGAGGATTTTGCCGAAACTGCGCGCCGTCTCGACGAAGGCCGGATCGGCGCCCACGCTCGACCCGCAATAGACGCACAGTGCATTGATTTTGCTCATGGAGTCCTACTCATGGAAGGGCTAGATGTGGCGTTGATTCGCTGGCGCCGCAAGCTCTGTGGGCGCGGTGTGGCGCCGGCGCGCGACGATGCAGGAGCGGGCGAAAGTCTCTATATGACGGAGAACACGCAGTGAGATTTGGGCGGTGCCGTGGCGGCCCATCCTGGGCCTTAGCTCGCAAATGAAAGAATTCCAGCGATCCACGCCTCGTGGGCGGCCCGAGGTGACCGCCAACCGCGCGGCGCTCGCCTCGATGCTCGTTCACTTGTGGCCCTATATCTGGCCGGCGGACCGCCGCGACCTGAAGGGCCGCGTCGTGTTCGCGATGGTGCTGATCCTCGTCGCCAAGCTTGCGACCATCGCGGTGCCGTTCACTTTCAAATGGGCGACCGACGCGCTTGCCGGCCACGGCAGCGCGCCGCTCGGGCCGGATAATTGGCTCGCCTGGGCGATGGCGGCGCCGGTGGTGATGACGCTCGCCTATGGCGGCACGCGCATCTTCATGGGGGTGCTGACGCAATGGCGCGACGGCATCTTCGCCAAGGTGGCGATGCACGCGGTGCGGCGGCTGGCGATGCTCACCTTCGAGCACATGCACCTCCTGTCGCTGCGCTTCCACCTCGAGCGCAAGACCGGCGGACTGACGCGCGTCCTCGAACGCGGCCGCAACGCCATCGAGACGATCGTGCGCATGCTGCTGCTGCAGCTCGCGCCCACCATCGTCGAGCTCGCGCTGATCGTCTGGGTGCTGCTGTTCCACTTCGACTGGCGCTACGTGATCATCATCATGCTCACCGTCGCGCTCTATGTCGGCTTCACCTTCTACGCCACCGAATGGCGTATCGGCATCCGCCGCAAGATGAACGAGAGCGACAACGACGCCAACACCAAGGCGATCGATTCGCTGCTCAATTACGAGACGGTCAAATATTTCTCCGCCGAGGAGCGCGAGGCCAAGCGTTACGACCGCTCGATGGCGCGCTACGAGGAGGCGAGCGTGCGCGCCTATACTTCGCTCGCCGTGCTCAATGCCGGCCAGGCGGTGGTCTTCAGCATCGGCCTTGCCGCGGCGATGATCCTTTGCGCTATCGGCGTGCAGAACGGCACCAACACGGTCGGCGATTTCGTCATGATCAACGCCATGATGATCCAGCTCTACCAGCCGCTGAACTTCATGGGTCTGGTCTATCGCGAGATCAAGCAGGCGGTGATCGATATCGAAACCATGTTCGCGATCCTCTCGCGCAAGCCCGAGATCCTGGACCGGCCGGGCGCGCGCCCGCTGCAGGTGCGCACCGGCACGATTCGCTTCGACGACGTCTCGTTTGCCTATGAGCCGGCGCGGGCGATCCTCAAGGGGTTGAGCTTCGAGGTGGCGGCCGGGCGCACCGTGGCGATTGTCGGGCCTTCCGGCGCCGGCAAGTCGACGATCTCGCGGCTCCTGTTCCGCTTCTACGACGTGACCGGCGGCCGCATCCTGATCGATGGCCAAGACATCCGCGATGTCACGCAGAGTTCGTTGCGCGCCGCCATCGGCATGGTGCCGCAGGATACGGTGCTGTTCAACGACACGATCCGCTACAACATCCGCTACGGCCAATGGGACGCGAGCGACGCCGCGGTCGAGGAGGCGGCGCGGCTGGCGCGGATCGACGGCTTCATCCGCCTCTCGCCGAAGGGCTACGAGACCGAGGTCGGCGAGCGCGGCCTCAAGCTTTCCGGCGGCGAGAAACAGCGCGTCGCCATCGCCCGCACCATCCTCAAGGCGCCACCGATCCTGCTCCTCGACGAGGCAACTTCCGCGCTCGACAGCCATACCGAGCGGGACATCCAGGACGCGCTCGACCGCGTGGCGAAAAACCGCACCACGCTCGTCATCGCCCATCGGCTCTCGACCATCGTCGGCGCCGACGAGATCCTGGTGCTTGACCAAGGCGTGATCGTCGAGCGCGGCACGCATCAGCAATTGCTGGCGCAGGGCGGCCTCTATGCCGGCATGTGGAATTGCCAGCGCGAGGCGCAGATGGCGCGCGAAATTCTCGCCGAAGTCGGCGACGAGGCAGCGGCGCCCAATCGTAATCCGCCGGACGCCGCCGCCGCCGATGTCGAGGAGAAGGAGCTTCTACCCACCGCCGATGCGGCCGAGTGAGCATTCCTGGTCTTGCTATTTCCGCCAAAGCTCAGCACATTGCCGCCGCTTCGTGGATACCCAAAGATGAGCCAGCGCTAAGCTAATCAGATGGTCGGAAGCCCCGGCGTTACGCCGGCTTCGTGACCCGGTCGAGCTTCCTGTCGGCTGACAGGAAGAGGCTCATCGATAATTGCATCGCATATGCGCTGTATCTCCGGAGCGTGTCCTGTCCCATCCCCTTTTGACCGCGCCCATCGGGCCAAGCCTGCTGCGGCTTGCCGGGCCCACCACCGGCCTCATGGTGGTGCAGATTTTCGTCGCCATCGCCGACACCTATTTCATCGGCCGGCTCGGCACTGACGCGTTGGCCGGACTGGCGCTGGTCTTCCCCTTCACGGCGCTAATGCAGAACATTGCAGCCGGCGGTATGGGCGGCGGCGTCGCCTCGGCCACCGCGCGCGCGTTGGGCGCGGGGCGGCTCGACGACGCACGCGCGCTCGTCGTGCATGCTCTGGTCCTGGCCTTGGCATTCGCTCTCCTCTTCACGGCGCTCGCCTGGACGATCGCGCCTTCGCTCTACCGCCTGCTCGGCGGCAGCGGCATCGCGCTGCAGCGCGCGCTGACTTTCAGCTATGTGTGGTTCAGCGGCGCGATCGCGGTGTGGGTCTGTTTTTTCCTGTCCGCCGTCCTGCGCGGCGGCGGCGACGCGGCAACGCCCAGCCGCTATGGGATCGTGACGTCGCTCGTTTACGTGCCGCTGTCGGGCGTGTTGACGCTCGGCATCGGCGACTGGCCCGGACTGGGCGTGGCCGGCTCGGCGATTTCGTCGCTGATCGCCACGGGCGCGGCGGCCCTCCTGCTGGCACGTGCCCTGTGGCGCGGCAAGCTCGGCTTCACGCCCAAGCTTACCGGCGTGCGCCTGCAGAGCCGGCTGTTTGCAGAGATCCTGCAGGTCGGGCTCATGGGTTCGTTCACGACCTTGACCGCCAACCTCACCGCTATGCTGGTGACCGGTCTGGTCGGCCGCTTCGGCGTTGCCGCGCTCGCCGGCTATGGCGTCGGCGTGCGCCTGGAATTCATGCTGGCGCCGCTCGCCTTCGGCATCGGCTCGGGTCTGACGACGCTCGTCGGCGTGGCGGCCGGCGCTGAGGCGTGGCCGCGGGCGGTGCGGGTCGCGTGGACCGGCGGCCTCATCGCTTTCGCCATGATCGGCTCGCTTGGCTTCGCGGTCGCGCTGCTGCCCGAGACCTGGTCGCGCCTGTTCGTCTCGGACCCCGACGTCGTCGCCGCCAGCATCTCTTACATTCGCCATGTGGCGCCGTTCTATTGTCTGTTCGGGCTCGGCTTGACGCTGAACTTTGCCAGCCAGGGCGCCGGCCGCATGACCGCGCCAGTGGTGGCGGGCGTCGTGCGCATGGTGGCGGCGACGCTTGGCGGGTGGTTTGCCGTCGAGCAATTGGGGCTCGGGCTGGACGGCGTGTTCGCGGCGATTGCGGTCGGGATGACGGCCTATGGCTGCCTGATCGCCGGGCCGCTTCTCGTCGCGCCCTGGGGACCAAAGCGCACGCCAATCGTGGTTCAACGCCTGCTATAAGCCTGCATGTCCATCATCAACTCCATTCGCTCCCAGCTCACGCCGATCCATCCGGAGGGCTATCCCTTTATCGGCGGTTTCGCCCTTGCGAGTCTTATTCTCTTCTGGCTGTGGACGCCGCTCGGGTGGCTCGCGACGCTGGCGACGCTGTGGTGCGCCTATTTCTTCCGCGATCCACCGCGGGTGACGCCGGCGCGCGAAGGGATTGTCGTGGCGCCGGCGGACGGCCGCGTGAGCCAGCTCGCCAATGCCGTGCCGCCGCCGGAGCTTGGGCTCGGCGCGCGGCCGCTCCCGCGCATTTCCATCTTCATGAGCGTATTCGACTGCCACGTGAATCGCAGCCCGGTCGCCGGGCGCATCGAGCGCATGGTGTATCGCGCCGGCAAGTTCCTCAGCGCCGATCTCGACAAGGCGAGCGAGGACAACGAACGCAACAGCTTCGTCATCGCCACCCCCGGCGCCCGCATCGCGGTCATCCAGATCGCCGGGCTCGTTGCCCGACGCATCGTTCCGTTCGTGCGCGAGGGCGACGCGATCGCCGCCGGTCAGCGCATCGGCCTGATCCGGTTCGGCTCGCGCGTCGATGTCTATCTGCCCGAAGGCGCGCGGGCCCTCGTTGCCGAGGGCCAGACGGCCATTGCCGGCGAAACCGTGCTCGCCGATCTCAAGGCCGCGGAGCCAGGGCGCACGTTCCGTGTGAACTGAGAACGAATTGTATTGGCGGCGTTAACCTTCCCCATGTGCGTCGGTAAGCGCGGCGTCTCCGCAAGCGCAGCGTCGATGGCGAATCCCTCGCGCAAGGGCTATGTTATCGTCATGGCCATGCAGCAGCCTCCCTTCGGCCCGCGCCTGCCGTCGGCGAAGCGGCGGCGATTCCGCCGCATCCCGGTGCGCACGTTGGTGCCGAACGTCATCACGCTGCTGGCGCTGTGCGCCGGATTGACCGCGATCCGCATGGCGTTCGAGAACCGTTACGTCCTGGCGCTGGCGGCGATCGTGTTCGCCACCATCCTCGACGGCATCGACGGCCGTTTGGCGCGGCTCCTCAAGGGAACGTCGCGGTTCGGCGCCGAACTCGACAGCCTCGCCGATTTCGTCAATTTCGGCGTCGCCCCGGCGCTGATCCTCTATTTCTGGGGCCTGCACGAGCTGAAATCGGCAGGCTGGATCGCCGCCATGGTGTTCGCCATCTGCGCCGGCCTGCGGCTCGCCCGCTTCAACGTCATGGCCGAGGAGCCCGATCGTCCGGCCTGGGCGAGCAATTTCTTCGTCGGCATGCCGGCGCCGGCCGGCGCCATCACCGTGCTGTTACCGATCTATGCGGTATTTCTCGGCGTTCCGCGCGCGCCGTTCCTGAACTGGCTCACGCTTGCTTACACGCTCGTCATCGCCTCGCTCATGGTCTCGCGGCTGCCGGTGTTTTCAGGCAAGCGCGTCGGCAACCGCGTCCCGCCGGAAATGGTGGGTCCGCTGGTGGTGGTCGTCGTCTTGTTCTTCGCGTTGCTCATTGCCTATCCCTGGATACTGCTCACGACCGGGACGCTGGCTTACCTGGTGAGCCTGCCGTTCGGATGGCTGTCCTACCGGGAGTATGAGCGGCGCTCGCGAGAGGGCCGCGCGGAGCCGGCTCCGGCGTCCGCGACGCCGCCGGCGCCGGTTGCCACCGCCGGCATCGTGCGCCAATCCGAGAGCGAAGATCGTCCGTCGCGCCTCAATTGAGCCGTATCGCTGGCGCTCCTGAACGGCCGCGAGGGATCGATATGCGAGTAGCCCGCCGCACCTTCTTGGCCTCGGCAATGGCGGCTGTGGCGGCTCCGGCCATCGTCCGCGTCGCGGCGGCCGACCCGTCGCGGACGACTCTCAAGCTGCATCATGACTTCTCGTCGGTCTCATGCGTGCACGATCGGTTTCTGGCGCCGTGGGCGCGCAAGGTCGAGGCGGATTCCGGCGGGCGCGTCCGTATTGATATCTTCCCCTCGATGCAGCTTGGCGGCCAGCCGGCGCAGCTCTTCGATCAGGCGCGCGACGGGATCGCCGACATCGTCTGGGCGGCGCCGAGCAACACGCCCGGGCGCTTCGCCAAGATCGAAGTATTCGAGCTGCCGTTCGTCGCGTCGCGTCGCGCGCTGGTCAGCACCAAGGCGATCGCCGACTACGCCGAGGCAAATCTGAAGGATGAATTCCGCGAGGTGCGCCCGATCTGTTTCTCCTGCGCCGACCGCGGTGTCGTGCATGCCAATCGGCCGATCCGGACCCTGGAAGAATTCAAGGGATTGCGGTTGCACGTACAGACCCGTTTCGCCGGCGAAGCGGTACACGCACTGGGCGCCCGCGCGGTGCCGATGCCGAACGCGCAATTGCCGCTGGCGATTACCAAACACGTCATCGACGGCTGCGTCGACCCGTGGCATGTCACGCCGGCGCTCAAGCTTTACGACCTGCTCAAAGCGCATACCGATTTCGCCGATGCCTCGCTGAGCTCGAGAACCTTCGTGCTGGCGATGAACAAGAGCGCCTATGAGCGGCTGCCGCGCGACCTCAAGGCGGTGATCGACAATAATTCGGGACAGATGGCGGCCGGCATGGCTGGCGCCATGTGGGACCTCGAGGCCGCCGCGGTCGCCGACATGGTGGTGCAACGCGGCGATTCGATCGTCACGCTCCTCCCGGAAGCGGTCGAGCACTGGCGCAAGGCGACCGAGCCGGTCATCGACGCGTGGCAAAAGCAGATGAAGGAGCACAAAGTTGATGGCGGCAAGCTCCTCGCGAATGCGCAGGCGCTATTGGGTCAATACGCAAACGAGCCCGAGCCGCAGCCCCCGCAGCGCCCGCAACCGGCGCAGCCGCCACGACCCGAGCAGCAAATCGCCGCTCAACCGGCGCCGCCGCCGCAAGCCAAAGCCGATGTGGCACCGACGAACGCGAATGCCCCCGTCGCGGCGCCGGCCGCCGTCGCAAAGCCCGTTCCGACGGTGGCGCCGCTCAAGGAACTTGACATCCCGTTGTAAGACGATCGCCGATTGATCGGTCATGCCCGCGCTTGTCGCGGGCATCCTTTTTGCGGTCGGGCGGCGAATGGAGGACGTGGACGGCTGGGACAAGCCCAGGCACGACGAGGGTGAGGTTAGGCCGGCAACGGGTGGCCCGGCATCAAGTCGTAGGGATGCGCCCAGCCCGGCAGCGCCTTGATGCGATCAAGCCACGCGGCGATGTTCTTATGCTGAACGGCAAGATCAAAGCCGTATTCCTCCGGCGGGTAGTAAAGGTAGCTGGTGAGCGATATGTCGGCGATGGTCGGCTCCGCGCCCAAAAAATAGGGGCTGCGCGACAAGCGCTTGTCCAGAATGGCGAGCGCGCCGTCGATCCGGCCCTTGAGGAATTCGAGCACGGCCGGATGACCGGGCGGCTTGGCGAAATTGCGCAGGAAACGGTAGGGACCGAAATTGCCGCCGACCTTCTGATTGTCGAATAGGATCCAGCGCAACGCTTCGAGCCGCGCCTCCTCGCCGCGCGGCAGGAATTTTCCCGAGTGTTCGGCGAGATAGATGAGGATCACGCCCGACTGGCTGAGTTTCCTCCGCCCGTGCACGAGCACTGGCGCCTCGCCCATTTCGTTGATGCTTTCCCGATACTCCGCCGTGCGCTGAACGCCTTTCTTGAAGAAGTCGACGAAGACCGGCTCCCAGTCGGCGCCGATGAGATTGAGCATCAACGCCGCGCGATAAGCGTTGCCCGATTGGGCGAAGCAATGAAGCTGATATTCGGCCACGACGCCTCCTAGCGCGACAGCGACATCGGCGTGCCGCTCGTCGCCTGGCCGTCAAGGCGATCGCCGCCGACCGCGAACTGCGCCAGCGGCTCGCCCTTGTGATCGCGGATGATCAGCATGCCGTGCTCGAACGTCCATTTGCGGCTGGTGAAGAAATTGCCGGGGCAGCCGCCTTCGGGCGCGATGGTGCCTTGATTGGCGCCGGCCGCGCTGCCGAAATTCATGAAACAGGCGCCGCCGGCGGTCGCCGAAAGCTTCCATCGGCCGGCGAGGTTGACCGGGGGAGGCGGCGGAGGAGGGGGTGGCGGAGGCGGCGCGGTCTGCGCTGCCACGGCTTGTTCGTCGGGCCGACTGCCGCCGGCGCATCCGGCGAGTGCCGCGAGGGCGAGCACCATGGCGGCGGCCTTGGTCCCGCAAACGCCCCATGACTTGCTGGCCCGCCAATCGATCATTCGCGGATCAGCAAAGCCGAAAAACGCTCAGGAAAGAAGCCCCCACCCATCGGACGCACTTTGCGCCATCCATGTGAACGGCCGCAAACAAAATCGACGCCGGACTTTCGCTGCGGTCACTTCATGGTCGGAATGACGAACTCGGCGCCCTCCTTTACCCCGGAAGGCCAACGCGCCGTCACCGTCTTGGTCTTGGTGTAGAAGCGGACCGCGTCGGGGCCGTGCTGGTTGAGGTCGCCGAAGCCCGAGCGCTTCCAGCCGCCGAAGGTGTAGTAGGCGAGCGGCACCGGGATGGCGAAATTCACCCCGACCATGCCGACCTCGACACGGCTGACGAAATCACGCGCGGCATCGCCGTCGCGCGTGAAGATGGCGACGCCGTTGCCGTATTCGTGCTCGGAGGGCAGCCGTACCGCCTCCTCGTAATCCTTGGCGCGCACGACGGAGAGGACAGGACCGAAAATCTCCTCCTTGTAGATACGCATCTCCGGCGTCACCTCGTCGAACAGACAACCGCCCATGAAGTTGCCCTTCTCATAGCCCTGGAGCTTAAAGCCGCGGCCGTCGACAACGAGCTTGGCGCCTTCCTTTACGCCGAGATCGACGTAGCTTTTGACTTTTTCCAAATGCGCCCGCGTGATCATCGGGCCGTAATCGGCCTGCGTGTCGCTCGAGGGGCCGATCTTCAGGCTCTCGACCCGCGGCACGAGCTTCTCCAACAGAATGTCCGCCGTCTTCTTGCCGACCGGCACGGCGACGGAAATCGCCATGCACCGCTCGCCGGCCGAGCCGTAGCCGGCGCCGATCAGCGCATCGACCGCCTGGTCCATATCGGCGTCCGGCATCACGATCATGTGGTTCTTGGCGCCGCCGAAACATTGCGCGCGTTTGTTGTGGGCACTCGCCGTCGTGTAGACGTATTCGGCGATCGCCGAGGAGCCGACGAAACCGACGGCCCTGATCCGCGGGTCGGTCAGGATCGTATCGACCGCTTCCTTGTCGCCGTTGACGACATTGAGCACGCCCTCGGGGAGGCCGGCCTCGAGCAAGAGTTCGCCGAGCCGCATCGGCACCGATGGATCGCGCTCCGACGGCTTGAGGATATAGGCATTGCCGCAGGCAAGCGCCGGGGCGAATTTCCACATCGGGATCATCGCCGGAAAATTAAACGGGGTGATGCCGGCGACGACGCCGAGCGGTTGACGCATGGAGAAGAGGTCGATGCCGGGACCGGCGCCCTCGGTGTATTCTCCCTTGAGCAGGTGGGGAATTCCGCAGGCGAACTCGACCACTTCGAGGCCGCGCTGCACGTCGCCCTTGGCGTCGGCGAACGTCTTGCCGTGCTCGGAGGAGAGAAGCCGCGCCAGGCTGTCGAACTCCTTCTGCGCCAGTTCGAGGAACTTCATCAGCACGCGGGCGCGTCGTTGCGGATTCGTCGCCGCCCAGGCCGGCTGCGCGCGTTCGGCGACGGTGATCGCGTGCTCGACCTCGGAGCGGTTGGCGAATGCGACCCGCGCTTGCACCTCGCCGGTGTTGGGATTGAAGACGTCGCCGAACCGCCCGGATACCCCCTTCACCTCCTTGCCGCCGACGAAATGGCCGATCTCCCGCATAGGCATTCTCCCTGATAGTCGAACGGCGCCGGATGCCGTTTTGGCGCGGCATTGTGCGGTTTTTTTCCGCGATGGTCACGGGGGCCGCGGTGGGTCTTTTGTCGCGCAATGCTGGGTTCGCGCAACACGTTGCCGGCCGGGCGATCGGATACCAGAGGTAACCGTCCCTTAAGCGCCATGACGCTACCTTGCCCCGGCCCGGCGCGCAGTCGCGGGCGGGAGTTTGTTATGGATATTTCAACGGGCCTTGGCCTCGCGGCCGGGGCAACGGTCGTCGCCACCCTGATGCTCATGGGCGGCGACCTGCGGATGTTCGTCAGCGATCACGCCATTATCATCATTTTCGGCGGGTCGTTCGCCGCCACACTGATCCGCTTCCCGTTGACCGCGATCTTTCACGGGCTGCCGCTGGGAGCCAAATTTGCCTTCACCATGCGGCGCATGACCCAGCGCGAGCTCGTCGACGAGATCGCTGGGCTCGCCGAAATCGCGCGCAAGCAGGGGCCGATCGGGCTGGAGAAGGTCGAAATCGAAGATCCGTTCCTCGCCAAGGGTATCCGCTTCGTCGCCGACGGCTACGACGCCGTGTTCATCCGCGACAATCTCGAGCGCGATCGCGACAATTTTCTCACCCACCTCGACGAGGGCCAAAAGATCTACCGGGCGGTCGGCGACTGCGCGCCGGCCTTCGGCATGATCGGCACGCTGGTGGGAATGGTGCAGATGTTCGCCAACATGACCGACCCTTCGAAACTTGGCCCGTTCATGGCGACGGCGCTGTTGGCGACACTCTACGGCGCGGTGGTTGCGAACATCATCTGCCTGCCGCTCGCCGACAAGCTGCACCTCAAACTGGTCGACGAGGAGATCAACCGTACGCTGATCATCGACGGCGTGCTGATGATGCGCGACTCCAAAAGCCCGACCTTGGTGCGCGAGATGCTGCTCGCGTATCTGCCCGAAAAGCATCGGCACGACGAGCCGGAGACGGACACGGAGCCGGTGCCGGCTTGATGGATCGGCTGGATCGGCGCGGGATTTAAACCATGGCACGGCGCAAGGAAGCGCATGGCGGCGGCCACGGCTGGTTCGTCACCTTCGCCGATCTCATGGGCCTGCTCGTGAGCTTCTTCGTCATGCTGGTCGCGTTCTCCAACCAGGACGAACGCAAGCTGCAAATCGTGGCCGGTTCGATGCGGGATGCCTTCGGCGTGCAGACCAATGTGCGCTATTCCGGCGTCATCGAGGTCGATGGCCTGCCGACGCGGCCGAGGCTCAAGAACTCGGCGAACATCCCGCCCGAGGATGCCTCCGCGACGCCTACGCCCGATCAGCAGGACCGCCAGCGCGAATTCGGCGCCAAGGCCCAGAACGATCGCGCCTTCGCGCTCGCCGCAGCGTCGCTGCGTCAGGCCTTGCAGGAGATGCCGGAGCTCACGGAAGCCTCCAAGCATATCATGGTCGAGGAGACCAAGGAGGGAATGAACATCGAGATCGTCGATCAGGAGGGGCGCTCGATGTTTGCGGAAGGCTCCAAGGAGCCTTACGAGCGCACGCGCCGGATCATCGAGAAGCTTGCCGGACCGCTGAAGGCGCAGCCCTACCGGATCGCAATCACCGGCCACACCGCCGCCTCGAAGACGGCACCGCGGCCGGATTACGGGCCGTGGAACCTGTCCGCCGATCGCGCCAATGCCGTGCGGCAAATCCTGGAAGAGGAAGGGATGCCCTCGGCCAATTTTTACGCCGTGGCCGGCAAATCCGACACCGATCCGCTTTTTCCCGATGACCCCTTCATCGCCGCCAATCGCCGGGTCACCATCACCTTGATGCGTGAAGCCCCCCCAGTGCCGCCGGATTTGCAGCCGTAGAGGAGCGGCCGGAGGTCCCGGAGGCGCCCTTCGACGCTCTTGCGCTCGACCAGCAGCGTGAACAATTGACGGCCCTGGCGGGTTTGCTCGTTAGGGCTGGCTTTTGGGGCTGGCGCTGGTGACCATGACTCCGCGACACAGAGCGTGTATAGGCGCGGCCCTGCATCCGATCCCGATGCAGACGCACCCAGGAGCAGGGGGCATCCTGCCTCGAATTCCATGACCGATAGTGCAACGGCTCCCCTGGCGGGCGACGTGCCGGCGGACGGCAGCGCCGAAGCTCGTTCCGGCTTGTGGGGCCTCGCCCTCGGCAGCATCGGTGTCGTCTACGGCGACATCGGCACGAGCCCGCTCTATGCGATGCGCGAAGCGGTGGTGGCCGCTTCCGCCGGCGGCAATGGCGACCTCACGCGCTCCGCGGTGCTCGGTGTCCTGTCGCTCATCCTGTGGGCGCTGATCGTCATCGTCACGCTCAAATACGTGCTCATTCTCCTGCGCGCCGACAACAACGGCGAAGGCGGCACGCTCACGCTGATGGCGCTCGCCACGCGCGCGGTCGGCCGTGTCGGCAGGGCAGGGGGCGTCGTGGCGCTCCTTGGCATCATCAGCGCCGCCCTGTTTTATGGCGACGCCGTGATTACGCCGGCGCTGTCGGTCCTCTCGGCCATCGAAGGCGTCGACGTCGCGA
This sequence comes from uncultured Alphaproteobacteria bacterium, assembly GCA_963850855.1. Lineage (GTDB taxonomy): Bacteria > Pseudomonadota > Alphaproteobacteria > Rhizobiales > Xanthobacteraceae > BOG-931. Next base: position 610,959 of record CAWKNH010000009.1, on the reverse strand, counting down.
CGCCGGCACTGCACGCCTATGTGGTGCCGCTGACCGTCGCGATCCTGATCGTGCTCTTCGCGTTCCAGTCGCGGGGCACGGCGAAGGTGGCGGCGTTGTTCGGGCCGATCATGTCGGTCTGGTTTGTGGCGATCGCGATCCCGGCACTGGGGTGGGTCGCCGCCGATCCGGGCGTGCTGCGGGCGCTCAATCCGGTCCACGGCGTCGGCTTCCTCGCCCATCACGGCATGGTCGGCCTCTATACGCTGGGCGCCGTCTTCCTCGCGGTGACCGGCGCGGAAGCGCTGTACGCCGATCTCGGCCATTTCGGCCGCTTGCCGATTCAGCTCGCCTGGCTCTGTCTTGTTCTGCCGGCGCTGGCGATCAACTACCTCGGCCAAGGCGCGCTCGTTTTCGCTCACCCGGAGGCGATCGCCAATCCGTTCTTCCTGCTCTATCCCGAGTGGGCGCGTATTCCGATGGTGGTGCTGGCGACGGTGGCGACGGTGATCGCCAGCCAAGCGGTCATCACCGGCGCCTACTCCCTCACCAGCCAGGCGATTCAGCTCGGTCTCCTGCCGCGGCTCGAGATCCGCCATACCTCGGCGCAGCAGGCCGGCCAGATCTACATGCCGCGCGTCAATGCGCTGCTGCTGCTCGGCGTGCTGCTCCTGGTGGCGCTGTTCCGGTCATCGAGCGCGCTCGCCTCGGCCTATGGTATCGCCGTCACCGGCACGATGGTGGTCACCGGCATGATGGCGTTTGTGGTCATCTGGCGGATGTGGCGCTGGTCGGTGGTTGCCGCCGCGGCGCTGATGGTGCCGTTTCTGATCATCGATCTGACTTTCCTCTCCGCCAACATGCTCAAGGTGGTCGACGGCGGCTGGGTGCCGTTGGCGCTTGGCGGCTTGCTGATGCTGGTGATGTACACCTGGCGGCGCGGCACCAAGATGCTGTTCGACAAGACCCGCCGGCTGGAAACGCCGCTCGACGATCTGGTGCGCGCACTGGAGCGAAAGCCGCCGCAGCGCGTTCCCGGGACGGCTGTCTTCTTCACCAGCGATCCAAAAAGCGCGCCCACCGCGCTCCTGCACAGCCTCAAGCATTACAAAGTGCTGCACGAAAGGAACGTCATCCTCAGCGTCGAGACGACGCACACGCCGCGCGTCGAGCCGGCCAAGCGCGTGCGCATCGAGCCGGTCGGTGCGACTTTCATGCGGGTATTGGTGCGCTTCGGCTATATGGAGACGCCGAACATTCCCAAGGCGCTGGCGATTGCCCGCAAGCTCGGCCTGCAGTTCGATATCATGGCGACGTCTTTTTTCCTCTCGCGCCGGGCACTGCGGCGGGCGCCGCGCTCGGGAATGCCGCGCTGGCAGGACCGGCTGTTCATCGCGCTTGCTCGTTCGGCCAACGATGCCACCGATTATTTTCAGATTCCGACCGACCGGGTGGTCGAAGTCGGCACTCAGGTCAATATCTAGACGCAAAAGATGCTTGATTCCGGCTGCGGCTGACGCAAGCTGGCGGCTCGGATTAGGTGAGGGCTGCGAGGAGATGACGATGGCGGATCAACCGGGTGGCGCGGGCAGAGTGCGCGATCTGACGCCGCAGGAGGTCGCGCAGGGGCTCAAGGAAGGCCGCGTCGTCCTGGTCGACGTGCGCGAGCCGAACGAGACCGGGCTCGAACGCTTCCCGGGCGCGGTGTTGGTGCCGCTTTCATCGTTCGATCCGGCGACGATCCCGGCGCCGCCGGGCTCCGAGATCGTTTTCGCCTGCCGCTCCGGTCGTCGTTCGGCAACCGCGGCGCTGGCGGCGCAGGAGCAAGGCTTTGCCTATGATTCCCATATGGCCGGCGGAATTCTCGCATGGAAAGCAGCCGGTCTGCCGACCGAGAGCTGAGCCGGATTCCCGCGAGCGATGATCTCGAAGCATTCTCCAGGGACCGGCGGGGTCATCGCGGCGATCGTCGCCGCCATCGCCTTCACTCCCCTGACGGCGCCCGCGCAGCATGAGCGCGTCGTCAATTTCTACAACTGGTCGGATTATGTCGATCCGACGGTGCTCGACGACTTCAGCAAAGCGACCGGCATCAAAGTCCGCTACGACACCTTCGATTCCAACGACACGCTGGAGGCGAAACTCCTTGCCGGCAAATCCGGCTACGATGTCGTGGTGCCGACCGGCTATTTCCTCGCGCGGCAGATTGCGGCCGGCATTTTCCGCCAGCTCGACAAGAGCAAGCTGCCCAATCTCGCCAATGTCTGGCCGGAGATCGCCAAGGACCTCGCCATCTACGATCCGGGCAATCTCTACGCCGTCAACTACATGTGGGGCACGACCGGCATCGGCTACAACGTCAAAGCGGCCAGGCAGGCGCTCGGTGACGCGGCGGTCGACAGCTGGGACGACATATTCGATCCGGACAAGATCGCCAAATTCAAGGATTGCGGCGTCTACCTCCTCAATTCCTCCGACGACGTCATGTCGGCGGCGCTGCACTATCTGCACCTCGATCCGAACTCGAGCAATCCGGCCGATCTGGAACAGGCGACGCAGCTGCTGGCAAAGATCAGGCCCTTCGTGCGCAAGTTCCATTCCTCGGAATATCTCAACGCGCTGGCGACCGGCGAGGCTTGCCTCGTCCTCGGCTTTTCCGGCGACGTCAAGCAAGCGCAGAAGCGTGCGGCTGAGGCGAAGGCCGGCGTCGAGATCGGTTACGCGATCCCGAAGGAGGGCGCGCAATTGTGGTTCGACAACCTCGCCATTCCCAATGATGCGCCCGACGTCGACGCCGCGCACGCGCTCATCGACTATTTGCTCAAGCCCGAGGTCGCGGCAAAGAACAGCAACTTCATTTCCTATGCCAATGGCAATCTGGCGAGCCAGAAATTCATCGACCCGTCGATCCTCAACGACCGCACGATCTATCCGGACGCGGCGACCATGGCCAAGCTCTATACGATCGTGGCCCACGATCAGAAGACGCAGCGCCTGGTCAACCGGCTGTGGACACGGATCAAGACGGGAATATGATCTGCAGCATTTGGCGCGAAGCCTCGCGGCGTTTGCCGCGCTTCACACGGCGGCCTTCGACCGCCACCTGCGATGCAGCCAGAGCCACTGCTCCGGATGCTCGCGCACCCAGCCTTCGATCACCGCGGTGATCGCCTGCATGGTGCCGGCGATGTCGATGCGGCCGTCGGCGCCGCGTGGCGGCTCGATCGCATCGGTGACCTCGCCCCAGAAGCTGTTGCCGTCGGGCAGCCGCACCACGCGCATGCCGTGGATCGGACATTCGGTCTGCCGGGCCAGGACCGCGACCAGCGGATTGGCGAGGCAGCTGCGGCCGAAGAAGGTCACCGGAACGCCCTTCGCGTAGTGCTGATCGACCAGCATCCCGACATGGACGCCGGATTGCAGAAGCCGCGCGAGTCGCACCGGCGCGTCGAGGCCGGCGCGCACGAGTTCCCCCATCAGCGGCTCGCGCAGCCGGGTCACGACATCGCCGACGGCGGCGATATTCGGCCGCCGATAAAGCACCGCCGATTTGGCCCCGTACAACTTCGCCGCCAGGGCGGATATCTCCCAATTGGCGAGATGGCAGGCAAAGCCGATGGCCGGCTTCTCCGCCTTCTTGATGCGCGCGGCGCGCTCCAGCGTTTCCGGCGACAGGCGCACGGTGTCCGGCGTGGACGGCCCGAGGCCCTCGATCTGAAATTCGTCGAGATGCGCGAACTCGGCGGCGACGCGGCCGAGATTGTCCCAGACGCCGGCGAGGATCGTTTCGATCTCGGCGTCGGATTTGTCCGGGAATGCAGCGTGCAGATTGTCGCGGCCGATGCGATGCTCCTGGCGCAGCGGGCCGATCTTGCGCATCAGCGCGCCGGCCATATTCGCCGAGCGCTTGCGGTCCATCCGCTTGGCCGCATGCAGCGTTCCGACGGCGGAGGCGCCGATCGCCGCGTCGAACATGCGCTTGAAACGCCACGCCGCCACCCGAAGGAGCTTGAAACGCCGCGCCGCCATCAGAACATGACGATGATTTTGCCAAACACCTGCCGGCTCTCGAGCCGCGCCAACCCGCGTTCGAAATCGGCGAGCGCGACTTCGGTGTCGATCACCGGCAGGAGGCCGGCCTGCATCTTGGCCAGGCTCTCGCGGATGTTGCGCATCGAAGCGCCGAACGAGCCGAAGATGCGGTATTGCTGCAGGTAGAGCTGGAACAGATTGAGGTTCGTCGACTGCCCCGAGGTCGAGCCGCAGGTGACCAGCCGCCCGCCGCGCTTGAGCGAAAAGAGCGAGCCGTTGAACGTGTCCGGTCCGACATGCTCGAAGGCGACGTCGACGCCCTTTTTCGCCGTGAGTTTGCGCACGACGCCCTCGAAACGCTCGGTGCGGTAGTTGATCACGTGGTCGGCGCCGAGCGCCTTGGCCTTCGCCGCCTTTTCGTCGTCGCCCACGGTGGTGATGACGGTGCAGCCGATCGCCTTCGCCATCCTGATGGCGGTCGTGCCGATTCCCGAGCCGCCGGCCTGCACCAGGATGGTCTCGCCCGGTTCGAGCTTGGCGTTGTCGAACAGCATGTGCTGCACGGTCGAAAAGGCGACGGGCGCGCAAGCGGCGTCGCGGAAGCTCACCTGCGGCGGGATCGGGATCACCAGCCGCGCCGGCATATTGAGCAAATCGCGGGCAAAGCCGTCGACATGAAAGCCCATGATGCCGCCGATGTTTTCGCAAAGATTGTCGCGGCCTTCGCGGCAAGCTCTGCAGGTGCCGCACGTCAGTCCGCCATAGGCGACGACACGGTCACCGATCTTGAATTCGCCGGTCTCGCGGCCGACCGCGACGATCTCGCCGGCCGCCTCGACGCCGACGATGAGCGGGAGCTTGCGTTTGGCGAACGCCATGCCGCGCCAACCCCAGAGGTCGAGGTGATTGAGGCCGATCGCCTTGATGCGAATCTGGACTTCGCCGGCCGCTGGCGCCGGAGGGGCGGCGACATCGCGTAGCTCGATCTTGCGGTCGGCGACGAGGGTGAGCGCGCGCATCGAACGCAGCGAAGGGTCGCTCCGGCGCTCGCTGCCGATCGTTTGTTCCGCGATGCCGGTCACGCCGGCTCCCGCGTCATGACCAGGCAGACATTTTGGCCGCCAAAGCCGAAGGAATTGGAGATGGCACGGTTGACGCGCGCGTCGCGGGCGACGTTCGGCACCACATCGAGCTGAATCGCCGGGTCCGGGATCTTGTGATTGATGGTCGGCGGAATGCGCTGGTGCTCCAACGTCAGCAGCGTGAATACCGCCTCGACCGCGCCGGCCGCGGTCACCGTATGACCGATCATCGACTTGTTGGATGAGATCGGGATCGAGCGGGCGCGCTCGCCGAAAACCGTCGAGACGCCGAGGTGCTCCATCTTGTCGTTCTCCGGCGTCGAGGTGCCGTGCGCGTTGATGTAATCGACGCCCTCGGGCCCGACGCCAGCGTCGGCGAGCGCATTGCGCATGCAGGCGATGATCGGCTTGCCGTCGGGGCTCGATCGGGTGCGGTGGAACGAGTCGGATTTCTCCCCACAGCCTTCGAGGATGCCGAGGATGCGCGCGCCGCGCGCCCGCGCGTGGTCGAAATCCTCGAGCACGAGCGCGGCTGCTCCTTCGGCGAGCACGAAGCCGTCGCGGTTTTTCGAGAACGGCTTCGACGCGCGTTCCGGCGGATCGTTCTGGGTCGAGAGCGCCGAGAGAAGCGAGAAACGGATCAATAATTCTTCGGTCAGCGAACCGTCGGCGCCGAGCGCCAGCGCCGCCTCGCACTCTCCGCGCCTGATCGCCTCCAGGCCGAGCTGGATGGCGCTGGCGCCTGACGCGCAGGCGGTGTTGAGCGAGATCGGCGAGCCTTCGGTGCCGAGATGCTCGGCCAAATGCTCGCCGATGATGGCGAATTTGAACGCGCCATGGGTGGCGGCGAATTCCGGAGCGACCCGCAGCAGGTGGGGATATCGCGTATCGGCATTGGCCCCCGCCATCTCCGCCAGCTTGATGCGGGCCGGCCATTCGATCTCGAGCGGCGGCAAAGCAAGAAACAGCGGACCGGGAAAATGACCCTTGGTCCCGAGCCCGGATTGCGCAATGGCCTCTTCGCAAGCGAGGAGCGCCATGCGTTCCGAGTGTTCCGCCGTCGTCATGCCGTCCTGATATTCGGTATCGACCGCGCCGGCGATCGTCGTACGCAGGCCGTCGAGCGGAAAGCGTGAGATACGGCGGATGCCGGAATGGCCGGCGGTCAATTTCCTCCAATTGTCGTCCTTGCCGACGCCGAGCGAGGTGATTACGCCCATGCCGGTGACGGCAATGACGCGATGGCCTGCTTTGTTGCGTGTCGCAGCGCTTGCCATGACGTTCCCCTCTCTCAGTCGACCCGCTCAATGAGCGCGAGGCCTTCGCCACGCCAGTTGCCGACATTGGTCACGACAATCTGCGTCAGCGAAGACGGACTCTCGCCCATGTCGCCGCTGCCGGTCGGCGCGAACAGCCTACCATGCTCGAGGGCGGCGCAGGCGATGCCGAGATTAGCAATGAACTGGGCCTCGACTCCATGCCCGATATAGGTTCCGGTGTTGCGCACCGGAAGGCCGATTTCCTTGAGCACGCGCGCCTCCGCCGAGGTCGCCGGCTCGAAGCCGGCAGCGCCGGAGATGATCGCCGCGTGCGCACGATCGACCGTTGCGGCGATCGTATCCCACTGGCGGCGGAGCGTTGTTTCGATCTCGCCTGGCTTGCGCCGGTTGCGGTCGCAGGAGATCGACGAAATCCGCGCATGCGGGCGGGCACCGCGCGCCCGCGCGTGCTCGGGGCTTTCCAGCACGAGGAATGCGCCCATATTGGCGAACGCAATTCCACCCACCGGGCCGCGATCCCAGACCGGCGCAAATTTGCCCTGCAGCGGCAGGCCGCCGTGCTCGAATATGAGCAGGATGTCCCAGCGCGTGGCGTTGTAAGCACCGCCGACCAGGGTCAGCTCGCTTTGTCCGGCGGCAATGCGCGCCTGGGCGATGCGTACGGCGTCGACACCGGCCGCCTCCTCGCCGAGGAACGTACGCGAGGATCCGACGACGCCATGCAGGATCGAGATATTGCCGGCGAGCAGGTTCGGGAGCTGCGCCAGGAACAAGGTCGGGCGCAGATCGCTCATCAGGCGCTCATTGAGGAAGGCGCCGGGTTTGGGCACCGTGCGCAGGCCGGCGAGGATCGCGGTGTCGACTTCAACGTCGCGCTCGCCGCCGCCGGCGGCGACGATCATGTCGGTGCGATCGAGGAGGTCGGCGTTTCCGGCGATGCCGGCGTCGCTGAGCGCGAGGCCTGCGGCATAAACGCCGAAGCGCTGCCAGGCCTCCATCTGCCGCTGATCGCTTTTCTTCGGAATCTGCTTGTCGAAATTGATCGGCCCGAGCCCGTGCACGATGTAGGGCGCGAAGCTTTTATCGTCGTAGACCGGGGGATCGCCGCGTTCGAGGTGGCTCCATGTCGCTTCCAGCCCCTCGCCCAGACAGGTGAGAAGACCGACGCCGGTGATCCACACCTCGCGGCGTTCGGTCACCTAGCCAACTCCTTGACCGGGAGCTGGAGCCGCTCCGCCCATTCCAGCACGGCTTGGCGCAACTGCGGAGTTGGGTACGGCACGATGCGAAAGGTAAGCTGTGCGTCGCACACGACGGTGCCCTGCCGCCGTCCCTTGCACTTGCCGATGGTGTAGCCCGAGCCTTCGTGCAGCACGGTCGCCTCGAACTCCAGCTCATCGCCGGGAAACACCAAGGTGCGGAATTTGGCTTCCTTTACGCCGGCCAGTATCGCCATGCCGGTGAAGCCGCAGAGCGCGTTCGCCAACCATCCGGTCGTCTGCGCCATGCACTCGGTGAGGAGCACGCCGGGCATCAGCGGATAGCTCGGAAAATGACCCTCGAAGACCGTGCTCTCCCGCGGCACGTTGCAAATGGACCGGACTACGCGCGCAGCAGCATCGAGCGCGACGATCCGATCGACCATCTGAAAGTATTCAAGACGCATGCCCGGCGCCTCAGGCGCCCTTGGCCGCGATCAGTTCGTCGATCCGATCGCTCAGATTCTTCAGCACGAAGTACTGATCCGTCGTCGCCTTGCCGTCGTTGACTTCCTGGGTCCACTGCTCGAGCGGGAGCTTGATGCCGAACGCCTTGTCGATGGCAAAGGCGACATCGAGAAAATCCAGGCTGTCGATCTCGAGATCGTTGATCGCGTGACTCTCCGGCTTGATGTTCTCACGCGGAATGTCGCACGTTTCGGCGATGATTTCGGCGACTTTATCGAACGTACTGGACATCAGGCGTGCTCATCCGGTGGTCGCGACGGTGCGGGCCATAAAGGAGGCGGAACAAGCCCGATCCCCTACGGGCCACTTGGGTCGTGAACGCCCCGTATAGCGAAGGACTTGGCGGAGTTCAACGGCGCGTTTCCCGCGCCGCAGCCGCACAATTGCGCTGATCTGCCGCCATTTCAATCGGTTGCGAACTATCCTAGAATCCCTGTCTTAAGCCCGCCGCCCGGATGCGTGCCGTGACGGCGTGCCGCTGGTCATTCCCAAGCGCCTCTCTAAGGTAAAGCGCAACGCGGAGCGGTTCCATGAGCAAGATCGCCGGCAAATTCGTCACTCGCTCCCTTGCGGCCGCTCTCGGTTTCGCCGTGGCGCATTTTCCGGCGGTGAGCGCTCAGGCTGCCGACTATGATGTCGGCAAGATCCATATCGCCGAACCCTGGGCGCGCGCGACGCCGAAGGGCGCCTCGACGGGCGCGGGCTACATGACCATCACCAACAATGGCCCGGCGCCGGATCGGGTCACCTGCGTATCGAGTGACGCCAGCGCCCAATGCCAAATCCACTCGATGACCATGGAAGGCGGCGTGATGAAGATGCGCCCGGTTGAGGGCGGGCTGGAAATCAAGCCGGGTGAGACGGTTACGCTCAAGCCGTCCGCCGTGCATCTTATGTTTCTCGGCCTCAAGCAACCGCTGCAACAGGGCAAGACGGTCAAGGCGACGCTCAAGTTCGAGACGGCGGGCACGGTCGACGTGGATTACCCGATCGCCGCGATCGGCGCGGCCGCGCCCGGGATGCCCGCTGGCGGCGGGATGATGGAAGGCCATGGTATGCAGATGAGCCCAAAGCACTGACCGCATGCGTGGGTAGCGCGGCGAATTGCCCTGCCGCGAAGCGCCGTTCGGAGCGTCGCACCTTACGAAAAGTTAATACTAATCGCCGTATACGATTGCGACGCAATCGGTCCACGGACATGAGCGACGTCGATCCAAAAAACCTGCGCGGCGGGTCAGAGCAAGTCGAAGATCTGCCGGCGGACGCGCCAAGCGCCCCGGCCGATGCCGCGGCTGCGATGCCGCGCATCGCCATCGCCGAGGCGCTGCGCAACAACTGGATCGAGATCTGGTACCAGCCCAAGATCGATCTCAAGCGCAAATGCCTGGCCGGCGCCGAAGCGCTCGCGCGTATCCGTCACCCGCAATTCGGTGTGTTGCCGCCGGGCAGCTTCCGTCCAGATGTCGACGAGGAGGGCATCGCCGAACTGACCCAGCAGGCGCTGCTGGCGACGCTCTGCGACTGGACCATGTTCGAGGAGGCAGGGTTCAATCTGCAGCTCGCCATCAATGTGCCGGTCAGCGCGTTGTTCAAGCTGCCGATCCCGCGCCTTGTGGCGGAGTACCGTCCGAAATCGGAGCGCTGGCCGGGGCTCATTCTCGAAGTGACCGAGGACCAGATCGTTCGCGACATCGGGCTGGCGAAGGAGATCGCCGCCCAGTTCCGCGTCAACGGCATTGTGATCGCGCTTGACGAATTCGGCGCCGGCTTTTCCTCCTTCGCGAGCCTGCGCGACCTGCCGTTCGCGGAGCTTAAGATCGACCGCAGGTTCGTGCTGCATTGCGCGACCGATGCGGCCGACGCCGCCATCTGCCAGACCGCCGTCGACCTTGCGCATCGCTTCGGCGCTGCCGCGGTCGCCGAAGGTGTGGAGAACGCGGCGGATCTGCAAGCCCTGATGGTGATGGGGTGTGATTTCGGACAGGGCGCGCTGATCGCCCCGCCGATGCCCAAAGAGCGTTTCGTCGAGCTATTACGCCAGCGCATGAGCAAGCCGCGTGCGGCCGCGGCCAGGCCCGCTCCGGCCAGCGGCCAAAAGCCGGCCGGCCGCGTCGCTTAGTCGGCGCCTATCGGTTTCCCGGTTCGCGGAACGGCGCCGCCTTGCCCTCGGGCAAAGGCATGCGAAAGACGTTGAGTGTCATCGACACCATGACGTAATAGCCGAGGATGCCGACCAGCTCGACCATCCCGGCATTGCCAATGAGCTTATGCACGCGCTTATACGTGGCGTCGCTCACGCGCCGCGTCGCGTAAAGCTCCTTGACCAAGGCGAAGATCGCCTTCTCGTCCGCCGGCGCCGATTTCGGCGCGCGACCGGCCTGGATGTCGCGGATGGCGGCCGGCTTCACGCCTTGCTTCTCCGCGATTGCGGCGTGCGCCATCCATTCATATTGCGCCTTCCAGAATTGCCCCGTGCACAAGATCGCGACTTCCGAGAGGCGCGGCGGCAGGCTGGTGCCGAAACGCAGATGGGCGCCGAGCTGCTGCGCCAGCAGCCCGTAGCCCGGCGCGTGCAGGTAAACCGCGAACGGACCTTCCATAATGAACCGGCCGCGCGGGCCCGACCTGATCGCCTCGACGAGCGCGTGTTGCTCGTGCGTGAGGTGATGCAGGTCAAGAGCCGGCAAGCGCGGCGGGCCCGCTCGGCGCCATTTCGCGGCCGATGACGATTTCTTCGGCATTTTCTTGCGCATCCTTTTGGGCATGAAGTCCTCCGGGCAATCACGCGTGGTTTTGGTGGGGCTGGCGATTGCTCGGCGCTCTTTTTGGCATCTCGCCGCAGTTTCCGCTAGGAACATCACATGGCAATCGCGGTGAAAGCCCTGTTCTTCGACGTTTTCGGGACGCTGGTCGATTGGCGCACGTCGATCGCGCGCGAAGCAAAAGCGTTACTCGAGCCGCGCGGATACGCTCTCGACTGGGCGGCATTCGCGGACGCTTGGCGCGGCGAATATCAAGGCGCCATGGAGGAGGTGCGCGCCGGCCGCATCGGCTTCTGCAAGCTCGACGTGCTACATCGGCGCAACCTTGATCTGGTCCTGCCGCGCTTTAACGCCGGATCGCTCGGCGAGAACGAGCGCCGCGATCTCAACATGGCCTGGCATCGGCTCGACGCATGGCCCGATGTCGCCGGCGGTCTCGCCCGACTCAAGCGGCGTCATCTGCTTGCGCCGGTGTCGAACGGCAACATTTCGCTGATGGTCGATCTCGCCCGGCGCAACGATTTCCCCTGGGACGCGATCCTCGGCGCCGAGATCGCCGGCGACTACAAGCCGAAGCCTCGGGTCTATCTGGCCGCCGCCGAGGTGTTCGATCTTGCTCCGCAGGAGTGCATGATGGTCGCCGCGCACACCGCTGACCTGATGGCGGCATCGGCGGTGGGCTTGCGCACCGCCCATGTCGCCCGGCCGAACGAAAAAGGACCCGGTCGCGGCGAGGCAAAGCCCAGCGAGCCGGTCGATGTGGCGGCAAACAGTCTTGAGAATTTGGCTGAGCAACTCGGCGTATGACTTTCGTCGCTGCGCTTCACATCATCCGTGATGGCGCGGGAAGAGCTGCTCGCGCGCGCGGATTCTCGCCGCGGTGCGGCGCATCTGCAACTCGAAAAATCCCTCGATCAACTTGCTCAGATAGTTCAGCACGGCGATCATTGGGGCGCTCCCCTTGTTGTCCTGCCGTATCGCCTCACACCGTTGGAGATTAGGCTTGACCGCGCCGGCGGGGAGTGACCGCTATCACAGCCATTCGCTTTCAATATAGGCCATTGTAAAGACAGGCAAATTTGCAACGGACGCTAGCTGGTGCTCGGCGGTAATACGCGAAATCCGGTCTCCGCCTCGAGCGTGATGCGGCCGTCGGCAGCGGCGCGTGCCCAGCGGGCGCTTGCCGGCAGGCCGCCGAACGAAAAGAAATGCAACGAGACACCGACGGGAGCCGCGTCGGCGAGCGCCCGGACGAGGTCGTCGGGCGTCGTCATCGCAAACATTTGCCGGACGAGGCCGGAGCGCTGCGCCAGCGCCTGCGCGGAAGCCTGCACGCCGCAGCGGCTCGCGTAACGGATAAGCGCGGCGAGGTTGGTCGGGCCGGCCAGCCCGATGCGCACGCGATGGTCGAAGCCGAAGGCGCGCAGCCTTGCGACGAAATCGAGTATCGCGCGCGCATCGAAGCAGAACTGGGTGACGATCTCCACGTTGAGTCCGGTCGCCTCCGCGGCCGCGATTTTCGCCGCCAGCGCGCGATTGAGCTCCTCATCGCCGATGCGCGGATGGCCGCCGGGATAACCGGCGATGCCGATGCTGCGGACGCCGCGGCGGCGCAGCGCGCCGCTGTCGATGGCGTCAATGGCGCGCTGCAATGACCCGCATTCGGCGCGGTCGCCGGCGATGACAAGAGCGCAGCGCACGCCGGCCTCGCCGTTGAGCCGCGCGAGAAAATCGTCGAGCGCCGCGACGCTGGCGAAGTTGCGCACCGCGACATGCGGCACCGGCTCGAAACCGGCGGCACGCAGCCGGACCGCCGTGGCGATCGACTCTCCGGCCGGCCGATTGGGAACGGCGCTGATATAGATTCGGGTGCCGCGGCTGAGCACCGCGAGCGCGGCGATATCGGCCTCCGACGGCCGCGTCGCCTCCAGCGAGAAATTCTCCATGAGCGCGACGATGCGCGCGATCGCGGCGGGATGTTTTTCGCCGGCGGCTGGTGCGAGCGCAGCCATGCCGCCTCACCCGCGCCGGCGCGAGATCACGTAGGACTCATCGAAGAACCAAAGTCCGCCGCGTTCGCGCAGCACCGAGCGCGTGGCGTCGATGTAGCGGCCGTCGGCGACCACCTCGCCGAGCCGGTCGTCTTCCACTTGCGCCACATAGATCGCCGCGTTCCAGGCCGCGAACAGCGTCGAAGTGCCGATCGAATCCGAGATTTCCGACGGCAGCGTGTGCATGACGTAGCGGAACAGCGAGCGGTTGTCGGCGTAGGCGTTGAAGTTGAGGTCGCGACCGGCGGGGCCGAGCTCGTGCTTGACCGCCTTCAGGATCTGGTGGCGGTCGTGGATGAACGGATGATCGTCCGGCCAGACCTTCTGGACGATCTCCATGCCCGGGTCGTGGCCGTGCGAATGGATGGCGATGAGCCGCCCGCCGGGGCCGAGCGCCCGCGCCAGCGGCGCGATCACCCGCTTGGCCTTGAATTCGAGCGAGGAGCGCGCGCGATAGGGCTGCGAGGCGATGACGAGATCGTAGTTGGCGATGGTGCCGCCGGGCCGGGGAATGATCGGGTCGAGCAGGAACCTGTGGTCCTCGCGATAGATGACGAGCACGACCGGACGCTCATACATCGGGTTGCCGGTGCGCGCGCTCACCCCGGCTTTCCAGTTGAGCGCTAGGAACGGCTCGAGATCGATGATTTGCTGCTCGAAGCGATGGGCGGAATTGCCGATGAGCGGAAGCTCATGCCAGACCAGGCTCGAGGCGGCGTTGAGCGACTTCACCGCCAGCCACGGCGCATCGGCATAAGCGAGATTGGTAAGCACCAGAACGCTCGCCGGGTGCTCGAAGAAGCGATCCGACATCTTCTGCAGCGTGAGGCGGACGTCTTCGAGGCTGATCTCCTTGCCGACCGTGTAGAACGGCATGTGCGGGAAACGGTCGTGCATGGCGCGCATGACGCGCACCAGCACCGAGCCATCGCCGACGCCGGCGTCGAAGACCCGTACCGCCGGCGGGCGCGGGTGGATGTGGACGAGCTCTTCGGAGACGCGGTGTGCGACCTCCCATTTCTCGCTGCAGGTGTTGACGAACAGGAGATATTTTTGCCGGTTGTCGAAGAAGCGGAAATTGCGCTGCGGATCGACCGGCTTGACCGGCTCGGCCGGCGACGATGCCGGCACCAGCGTCGGCCGGGACTCGCGGGAGCGTTCGATGACGATAGGACGCGGCCCCTGCGGCGGATGCGTCGCCATGAAGCCGTGGATGCGATCGAGCGTGTCGGTGGTGATGCGCCCGCCATTGCGCAGCCGCGCCGCGAGCTTGCCGTCATTGACCGCGCGGCGTCCGAAGGTCGATTCCGCAAGGCCGGTTTGCCGGCAATAGTCGGAGATTTCCTGGAGCAGTTGCTGGGCGTTCATGGCGCCACTCCCCGGGTTCCTCGTTGGCGCGGGGTTCTTCGAGATTTCTTTGCGCGCCGATTGGACCGCCAGCCAATCAAGCAGTGGGGCAGGGGTAAACCACAAAAATGCCCACTATGGTAGTGGGCAATTCAATGGGATGTATCCCAATCCTCAAAGCCGGTCAGCACCGAGGGCGGCCCGCGCGCCCGACGCCGCGGGAGATCGGGCCCTGCGCCTCGCGCGGCCTTTTCGGCTCCCGGGAACCGGCCACAATATTGCCTTGGCGCAGCCGGGGCACAGCCCTTCTGGCCGCCACGGCCATGGGTTATCGTCACATCGGGAACGAAGGGTCAGCACGGATGGTGTGGGGCAGAAAACGCAAACCGGCTGCGCCGGCCGGGGAGGGCGAGCCGCCTTCGCCGTTGAAGCAGGCAATGCATCAGGCGCGCATCGAGGCGGCTGAGCGGACCGGCGTTGTTGTCGATATGCGCGACGCGGAGGTTGCCCGCCTCGAACTCCTCAACGAGGCGCTCGATCCGCTCTTTGCCGACATTCCGCCCGAGATCGAGCTGTTCGACCGCGGCGTGAGCCGCGGCGATACCCCGCGGCTGTGGATCGACGCCGTGGCGCACATCGCCATGGGGCGCGACAAGCGCATCTACCGGTTCCTGCACGATACCCGCGTCGGCCGGCGCGTGCTCGCCGAATTGCACGAGATCCGGGACATGGTGCAGGCGGTTACCGGCTACGCAGCGCGCCGCATCATCGAGCGCGAACGCGCGCTTGACGAAGATCCCGATTTCATCCGGCGCGTCGGACCGCAGGCGGCCGCGCGCGAACGCCGCCGCCGGCGCTGGCGCGCAGTCGGCGCGTTCGTGCTCGGATTTCTGCTGGGCGGGCTGGCGCTGCTCGCGGCCGGCGTCCTGCTAGCGAGCCGATTTTAGATTCCTCGACGCTCGAATAAACATCGATATCGCGCTTAGTTTCCGGCCTCGTTGGTGAATGTGTTACGCTGTGCCGCTAACCGGCGGGCGGGTACTGGGTCGACGTAGAAAAATACCGCCGAAGAGAGAGCAGTCACGCCGTCCCATGCTTGATCCTGCCGCTTAAATTAAACCCGATGCAAACCTTGGGAGAACCACTCATGTACGCGTTCGTTCGTCCACTCGCGGGTGCCTTGAGCATCGTCTGTTTCACCGCCGCAATAGCCATCTTACCTAATGGCAGCGCGTTGGCGCAGGCCAAGCAGACGCCGATGAACCAAATGGCGCCACCCCAGGCCGCCCCACCCCCAATCAAACAGATGGCGCTGACCGACAAGCAGATCGAAGGCGTAGTTGCTGGGCAAAAGGATATTGATGCGATCATGGAGAAGCTGCCGCAAAGCGGCAAGCCGGATCCGAAGGTCGTCGCGCAGCTCGAAGCTCTGGCCAAGAAGAATGGCTTTGCCAGCTACGGCGAATACGCAAATGTCGTCGCCAACATCAGCTTGGTGCTTGCAGGCTTCGATCCGGCGACCAAAAAGTATGTCGGCGCCGAAGCGGTGATCAAGTCGCAGATCGCACAGGTGGAGGCCGACAAGAAAATGTCGGCCAAAGACAAAAAGGAAGCTCTTGCCGACCTCAATGACGAGCTGAAGACGCCGGAGCCGCCGATTGAGAACAAGGGCAATATTGATCTCATCGCAAAATATTACGACAAGCTCGCCGATCTCCTGGGGCAGGATCAGCAGTAACCGCCAAGATGCCCGGTGAACTACGGGAGCCTGAGCGGCCACGCCGCGGCGGTGGTGGAGAGTCCGCTTGAAGGCAAAGCCGGCATTGACCAAGCGTGTCCATCGACCTCAATTTATGAATACACACCCTAGCAGAGGGTTTCCCGTTCGACCTCGCGCATGCCGCCATCGGCGCCGTGCAGCCGCGTGATTACGGCGCAGCGCCAAGCGCCCGGCGTGCCGTCAATGTGGAAGACGTTATAGCCGCCGGCGTGCTCGCGGCCATGCGGCGCCTGCGCCGAGGCCGAGGGGACGCCGACCGCCGGAATGGCGTTGCGCGGACCTTTGAGCCATGTGAGCGAGCGGCGATGATCGTGACCATGGAGCACGAGCTCGGCGCCCTTGTCGGCGAGCACGCGGCGAAACTGCCGCGCGTCGGTCAGGCGCCGCAAATGGCGCTTCAAGCGACCGACCGGCGGATGATGGATGAGCGCGATCCGGAAAAGACCGCGGGTTTCGTCGAGAAGCGCCGCGAAACGTGCGAGCTGCTTTTCGCCGAGGCGCCCGGTCGCCAGAAGTGGCGCGGTCGGTACCGCGGAGGAGAGCACGATCAGCGCCACCGGGCCGCGCCGCCGCACAAATGGAAACTCGCCGGGCTCGCCTTCATCGCCGCGCATATATTCGCCCCAGTACTCGGCCGGCCATCGCCTGGCTTGCGACACGTAGACGTCGTGATTGCCGAGAGTGACGGTCACGTCGGCCGCGGGTCCGAGCGTTTGTAGCCACGCGCGCGCCCGCGCGTACTCCGCCGGCAGCGACAGATTGACCAGGTCGCCGGTCACGGCGATGTGGTCGGCGCCTTGGGTCTTGAGGTCGCGCGTGACCGCATCGAGCGTCTCGACGCGATGCACTTTCTTGCGGCCACGGTGCCAGTTGATGAAGCCGAGCCCGCGCTTGCCGGGAAGCTCGATGAGGCGCGGCCGCGTAGCCAGGTGCAGATCGGAGAGGTGGGCCAGCACGAACATGATATCGAGAGGATACGTGAATTGGACCGGCAATTGGGACTTTGTCGCGTCGTCTTACTTGCCGCGGCGTGACCGGTTCTTTACGCGTCCGCTCCGATCGCTATGATAGGTAAGCGCGAGAGCAATGCAGTGCCGGAGTTCTTTCACCGGGACCGCGTCGCCGTTCTCGAAGACGATGGCTCTATTCTTCTCAAAGGTGAATTTGTCCGCGTACCTGTCCCTGAACGTCTCCACGAGATTGGTTTGACAATGAAAGTACATGGCGTATCGGCCCTCTAGGCCCTTGGCGTTGATCCGCACCATGCTTCCGCTTCTCGTCTGCGCGGTCAGATAGCTCGGCTCGCCCCAACGTAGCGTCTCCTCCAATTCGCCGACGCCTTCGATGGCCGATGCCGTGTCGAAGATCAGTTGGCGGAGCACGAGGAGCTTGCGCCGCACGTTGGCGGAATAGCCGGCAAAGATCGCGGCAACGGCCGGATCGCCGAATTTCCTGAACTTGCCGGTCCGCTTGGCCATGGCGTCGCCTATCGTTCTGACTATTCCGAGCTTCGATCACGAATTGCCGATGAGGACGCCGGCGAGGAAGACCAGCACGCCGCCGACCACGACCTGGAAGGCCGCCTGCAGGAACGGCGTATCCATATAGCGCGTGCGAATCCAGGAGATCGCGATCAGCTCGATCGCCACGACGACGAAGGCGAGCGCGGTGGCGGTGTAGAATTGCGGAATGAGATAGGGGAGCGCATGCCCGAGACCGCCGATTGCGGTCATCACGCCGCATACTGCGCCGCGCACCACCGGCGCGCCGCGGCCGGTGAGCGAGCCGTCATCCGACAAGGCCTCGGCGAAGGCCATGGAGATGCCGGCGCCGATCGCGGCGGCAAGTCCGACCAGGAAGGTCGACCAGGTGTTATGCGTGGCGAAGGCCGCCGCAAAGAGCGGAGCGAGTGTCGAGACCGACCCGTCCATGAGCCCGGCAAGCCCGGGCTGGACATATTGCAGCACGAACATCCGCCGCGCGGTCTGGTCCTCGGCTTCGCGCGCTTTTGGCGCGATCTCCTCGCCAAGCTGATGCGCGAGTTTCTGGTGCTGGTTCTCGGCGGCGGCGAGATCGCTCAGGAGGTCGCGGATGGCGCCGTCGTACGCCGATTGCGCCGCCCGCGTATAGAAACGCGCGGTCTCGTACTCCATCTCCTCGGCGAATTTGCGCACCGCATCCAGCCCGAGCGGCCGGTTGAGCCAGATCGGACGCCGCGCGACAAAACCTTTCACGTCCTGGCGCCGGATGAGCGGGAGGAAATCGCCGAATTTCTGCCGATGCAGCTCGAGCAGCCGGTCCCGGTGTCCGATCTCTTCCTCGGCCATCCGGTCGTAGATCGCCGCCGTGTCCGGATAGGACGTGCGCAGGCCGTCGGCGAATGAGCGATAGATGTGGTTGTCCTCGTCTTCATTGGAGATGGCGAGGGCCAGCACTTCCCGTTCACTGAGGTCGGCGAAGCGTTTCACGGGCGGGTTTCCTTGATGATTGGAACACTTCTAAAGTAATTTGAGGGCAATCTCAATCGTCCGCAATGGTGCGGCGCCGATGCAAATTTGGCATGTTCAAATTTGGCATGTTCCTTGGCGGTGACGGTGAGGGTCCGATGAAACACGCGACCACCTCGGCGCTCGATCGGCTCACGGGACTCTTGGCCGAGATCCGGCAAGCTCAACCATTGAAAGAAAAGTCGCGCGGCGTGTTCTATTGCCGAGCGAAGGCGTTTCTTCACTTCCACGAGGATCCGGCCGGCCTGTTTGCCGACATTCGGACCGGTGCGGACTGGGAACGCATGCCGGTCGACAGCAAGGCCGATCAGGCCAGATTGTTGCGCCGGGTTCGTCGCCACTTTGCGGCGCTGTCTTAAGTTCAACGTCCGGGTACGCATGGGCCTCGACCGTCTTCGCCGTGCTTTCGAACCGGCCATCCGGCGCCTTCTGCATCTGCACTGGCGCTTTGCGCGCGGGCTGACCGTCGGCGTGCGCGGCCTGGTGATCGACACGCAAGGCCGCGTGTTCCTGGTCAAGCACAGCTATATCGCCGGCTGGCATCTGCCGGGCGGCGGCGTCGAAGTCGACGAAACCCTGGCGACGGCACTCGCGCGCGAGCTGCGCGAGGAGGGCAATATCGAACTGAGCGGCCCGCCGGCTTTGTTCGCGGTCTATCTCAACCGGCGCATTTCCCGGCGTGATCATGTTGCGCTCTACGTCGTGCGCGCCTTCGAGCAGATCGCGCCGCCACAGCCGAATCGTGAAATCGTGGCGCATGGGTTCTTCGCGCCGGATTCGCTCCCCGAGGATACGACCCGCGGGACGCGTCATCGCATCGCCGAGGTGCTTGGCGGGCGCGCCGTCGGCGCGCTTTGGTGACCGGCGCGCCAGGGAGGCGCTGCGTCACCAAGCCTGGTCATATCATCGTGAGCGTGTGGCGCGCGCCGCAACCATCCCGTCTCAGGCGCGTTGGCCACGCATGGGCGGTTTAACGCCGAAACAGAAGGAAAGATCGCGATGCGCAGGACGATGATTGCAGTCGCCGCGGCCGTTGTGCTCGGCACGGCAACGATGGGGACGGGCGCCATGGCGGCGCATGCTGGCGGTGGTGGCGGCGGCGGCCACAGCATGGGTGGCGGCGGAGGCGGCTGGGGAGGCCACGGCGTCGGTGGCGCTAGCAGCGGCCGCAGTTTCAGCGGCCGCACCTTTAATGGCAACGCCAGCGTGAGCGCCCACACCTGGAACGGTGGCGGCGGACCGGGCGGCGGCGGTTGGGGCCACCACCACCATCACTTCGCCAGAGGCTTTGGCGGCGGCCTGTTCCTGTATGACGGCGGCGGGCCCTATGACTATGACTACGGTTACTGCGGCGACCCGTACTACTACGGCTACCCGGGCTGCTACGGCGATAGCTGGTAACGAATAGCGGATGCGCCGCGCCTCGATCAGGCGCGGCGCATTTGCCTCATGCGAACCGGCCGCGGTCGTGCGGCAGCGTGAAGTCGATGAGCGGGCCGATCGGCACGATGCCGCTCGGATTTAAATTGCGGTGGCTGCCGTAATAGTGACGCTTGATATGATCGAGGCTGACGGTCTCGGCGACGCCAGGTACCTGGTAAAGATCGCGCAGGTAACTCCAGAGATTTGGATAATCGGTAATGCGCCGCACATTGCATTTGAAGTGGCTGTAATAAACCGCGTCGAAGCGAACAAGCGTGGTGAACAACCGCCAATCGGCCTCGGTGATCTGCCGGCCGACGAGGTAGCGCTGGCGTGAAAGCCGTTGTTCGAGCTGATCGAGCGTCGCAAAAAGAGCGCGTGCCGCTTCTTCGTAAGCAGCCTGGGTGGTAGCGAAGCCGGCGCGATAGACCCCGTTATTGACGTTCGGATAGACGATCTCGTTGATCCGGTCGATCTCGGCCCGCAGTTCGACCGGGTAGTAGTCGGTGTGCACATCGGTAAACGCATCGAACGCCGAATTCAGCATGCGGATGATTTCGGAGGATTCGTTGCTGACGATGGTGCGTTGTTTTTTATCCCACAGCACCGGCACGCTGGCGCGGCCGCTGTAGCGCGGGTCGGCAAGCAAATAGATATCGGCGAGCGTCGACTTGCCGTTGACGGTATCGAGCGTCGCGCCCGGCTCGGTACCGAATTCCCAGCCTTTTCTACTGAGGACCGCCGCCATGACGGAAAGCGAGATTACGGCCTCGAGCTTCTTCAGCTTACGGAAGATGAGGGTGCGGTGCGCCCACGGGCAAGCGAGGGAAACATAAAGATGATAACGGCCTGGTTCGGCGGGAAAGCCACCTTTGCCCGTTGGTCCGGGGCTGCCATCGGCGGTGACAAAATTGCGGAAGGTCGTTGTGGTGCGAACGAAATGCCCGTTCTTGTCGCGCGAACCGAACTCTTTGCCGGTATCGTCTTGCCAGGTGCCGTCGACGAGCAGGCCCATTTATCGATCTCCGCCGATCTTCAGTCGCTCATTTAGTCATTCCTGTCGCAGGTGTTAGTGTCGGATATTGTTGCCTCTCGCGCTGGACCTCGGCCAACGCAGGTGCTAGGCGCGGCGGAATGAACGACATTTCGCTGACTATTTTGCCCGAGATGGAGGGTGACGCGGCCGCGATCGAGCGCTTGCACGAACGCACTTTCGGTCCGGGTCGCTATGCGAAAACTGCGTATCGCTTGCGCGAAAATGTGGCCCACCAGCTCGAAGTGTCGTTCACCGCGCATATCGGCACCTTGCTGGTCGGATCGGTCCGGCTTTCTCCGGTACGCATCGGCGAAACGAAGGCGCTGCTTCTGGGGCCGCTCACCGTGGAGCCGGCCTTCCGCGAGCGCGGCGTCGGCCAGGCCTTGATCAAGCGGGCGCTCGATGAGGCCCGCGCCAAGGGTCATCGGTTGGCGATCCTCGTCGGCGACGAGCCCTACTACGGAAAATGCGGCTTCCGGCCGATCTCCGCCGGCGCGGTCAGCATGCCGGGACCGGTCGATCCGGCGCGCCTCTTGGTCGCCGAGCTGGTCGACGGCGCTTTCGCGGGTGTGTCCGGGCAAATCCGGCCGGAGTGGGAGAGCGCGTAGCGGCGGTGTCCTCAGCGGCCCTCGCGCGCCCAGGTTCCAGCGAGACTGCCCAGGAGCAGCAGCAGACCGAGCAGGCCGGCGAAGACCGGCAGCACGCCGATGCCGCGCACTACGCTTGCGTCACGCATCTTCAGGCCGATCCAGTCGTCGCCCTTGTAGGTGTCGCCGGAGCGCACGGCGAGGATGCGCGGCACGTCGAGGCCGTTGCCGTCGTCGAGACGCCGGGAATCGCCGCCGGTTGCGGTGGCGATGGGGCCGAGCACCTCGGTCGTCGAGGTGACCTCGGCGAATTCCCGAGGGTTGACCGGCCCGATATTGACCAGCGCGTTGAGCTTGCCGTCAGTGGCGCGCCACAAGCCAAGCTCGTTCGCGCTCACGCTTGTCTGCCACACGCCCGGTTCGGTCGGCGCGAGCTTCAGCGTGCGCGTTGCTCCCGAAGGCGCGGTCAGCGTCACGTCGGCGACGTCTTCGGCCATGGTCTGCCGCCGCACCGTGAGATTGTGCCCGCTGATGACGAGCCGCAGCGCTTCCTCCTCGAGCTCCGGCTCCTTCATCAGCCAGTGGGAGAGCCGGCGCAGCAGGTCGAGATGCGGCCCGCCGCCTTCAAATCCCCGCGCCCAGAGCCAGATGTGGTCGGACAGGAGCAGGGCCACGCGGCCCTCGCCCTCGCGCGAGAGAACCAGCAGCGGCTTGTTGTCCGGTCCGTTGAGCACCGGCGTGCCGGTGTCGTTCCTGGTGTCGACGATGCGGAACCAGTGGCTCCATTGCGGCGGATCGCTGGCGGAGCCGGCGAGGTCGCGCGTCACCGGGTGACGCTTGCCGAGGTCGCTGAGCCGTGGACGGAACGCTTGCTCGGTGACATTGCCGCTTGGCTCCGCCGGCAGGATGGCGTCAAGCGGCGTGCGCCAAATACTGGTGGAGCTGGCATAATCGGGTCCGGCTGCGACCAGCACGGCGCCGCCTTCGCGGACGTAGCGCGTGATGTTGTCGAAATAGATGATCGGCAACACGCCCTGCCTCGCGTAGCGGTCGAAGATGATGAGCTGGAACTCGCCGATCTTCTGTTGGAACAGTTCTCGCGTCGGGAAGGCGATGAGCGACAACTCGTTGATCGGCGTGCCGTCCTGCTTCTCCGGCGGACGCAGAATGGTGAAGTGCACGAGATCGACGGAGGCGTCCGATTTCAGCAGGTTGCGCCAAGTCCGCTCGCCGGCATGCGGCTCGCCGGAGACGAGCAGCACGCGCAGCTTGTCGCGCACCCCGTCGATCGACACCACCGCGCGGTTGTTCACCGTAGTGAGCTCGCCGGCGAGCGGGGGGGTCTCGATCTCGACGATGTTCGGGCCGCCGTGCGGGATCGGGATTTCGACATTTTGTGGAGCGCCGACCGGGACGGTGCGCGTTTCCACGACATCGCCGTCGCGCCGCACCGTCACCTGCGCGGTCCGCTCGGACGCGCCCTGGTCCTCGACCGCATACCTGATGGTCTGCGGCTGGCCGACAATGCCGAAGCGCGGCGCGGCAATGAGCGCGACGCGGCGATCACGTTCCTTCTTGCTGCCGGTGATGAGCGCGTGAACCGGCGCGGCAAAGCCGAGTGCGCCGGCGTCGGTCGGCACATCGTGGACCCGGCCGTCGGTGATCATGATCACGCCCGCGACCCGATCCGGCGGCACGTCGGCAAGGCTCGCGCCGAGCGCCGTGAACAGGCGCGTGCCGTCGGTTTCCCCGTCCGACTGTCCGGCCTCGACCACGCGCACGTCGAGCCCGGGAATGTGATTGAGCCGCTCGGTGATTGCGGCGCGCGCTTGCTCGGTCTGCCGGGCGCGGTCGCCGAAATTCTGGCTCGGGCTCTTGTCGACGATGAGCGCGACGACCGAAGCAAGCGGATCGCGGTCCTCGCGGGTGAGCGAAGGATTGGCGAGCGCCAGGACGATGAGCGCCAACGCCAGCGCGCGCACCGCGGCGCCGCGGCTGCGCGCTACGAAGAGGAGCAGTGACACGATGCAGGCCGCGACAGCGGCGGCCCACAAGATCTGGACGCTCACGAGCGGGCCGAACGCGACACCGAGGTTCAAGTCCGTCCTCCTACTGGCCCAGCCGTTCGAGCAGCGCCGGCACGTGCACCTGGTCGGCCTTGTAGTTGCCGGTGAGCGTGTACATCACGATGTTGACCCCGGCGCGGAAGGCGAGCTCGCGCTGGCGCGGCTCGCCCTCGACCATCGGCAGCATTGGTTGGCCGTCGGGCCGCGTCGCCCAGGCGCCGGCAAGGTCGTTCGAGGTAATGATGATCGAGGATACGCCGTCGCCGCCGCGGGCCGGACGTTGCGGCGCTTCTTCCTCCTCATTCGCGGCCGGTAAGGCTTCCACCCAAAGCTGGCCGGAATTGAAGCGGCCGGGGAAGTCGCGCAACAGGTAGAACGTCTTAGTCAGAACGTGATCGCGCGGAACCGGCTCCAGTTCCGGGAGGTCGAGCGCGGAAAGAATCTTGCGCAATTCGAGCATGCCCGGGCTGCGGGTCTCGCCGCCGGCGCCCGGCGGCGCCGCGACCGCGTCGCGCGTATCGAACAGCACGGTGCCGCCATCCTTCATATACGCGTCGATGCGCTTGAGCGCCGCGTCGGACGGCCGCGGCGCGCCGGGAACGATCGGCCAGTAGATCAGCGGATAGAACGCGAGCTCGTCGCGCGAGATGTCGAGCCCGATCGGCTCTCCCGCCTCGAGCGCGGTTCGTTGTGCGAGGAAGAGCGTGAGCCCGCCGAGGCCGGCCTTGCTCACCGAGTCGACCTCGCTGTCGCCGGTGACGACATAGGCGAGTTTCGTCTCCAGCGCCGAGCGCGGCGCCTCGGTGGTCGGCGAATCCTCGGCTCTCGCGTGCGAGAGCGACAGCGCCAGCGCTGAAAGCATGATCGCCGTCGCCGCTGTGGCCGCGCGTGCGCGGCGGGCAATGAGACGGCCAATGCCGCCGCCGAGGTAGAGGACGACGAGCGCATCGATCAGGAACAACGAAAGCGCGGCGAGGAAGATCGGCCCGCGTAAATCCCGCGGTTCGCTCTTGCGATAGATCTCGCGGGTAGCGCCGGTGAGCGGACTGAAAGTCGAGCGCCGCCAGCCGATCGGCGGCGGCGAGCGTGTTGACGGCCAGGAGATTTTCCGGCGGGCCGTAGAAGCCCGGCGGGTGATCGGCGCTGGCGTTCGCGGAAAAATCAGTCGGCACCGGCCGCGCCGTCGGCGGCGGCGGGACGAAGCTGCCGAAGCCGTCGAGCACGCGGCTCGGCGCCAGCGCTTCGTGCGCGGCCGTCGTCTTGGCCTCGTCGGCGTTGGCGACCTTCGCCGTACCGGCGAGCGCGACGATGCGCTTGAGCATATCGACGAAGGCGCCGGAAAGCGGCAGGTCGGACCAGCGCGTGTCGCCGGTGACGTGGAACAGCACGATCAGGCCCTTGCCGCGCCGTGCCGCGGTGACGAGCGGAGTGCCGTCGGCGAGCGTCGCCCAGGTGTTCTCGCTGAGCGCCGCATCCGGCTCGGCCAGCACCTGCCGGCCGACGGTCACGTCATTGGGCACGGGCATGCCGTTGAACGGACTCTCGCGGGAAAACGCGGCGAGTGGTTGCGGCTTGTCCCAGCTCAAACTGCCGCCGAGCGTGCGCCCACCGCGCCGCAGCTTGACCGGAACAAGATCGTCGTCGGAGGCGGCAAGGCGCGGGCCGGCGAACCGTACGAGCATGCCGCCATCCTCGACCCAGCGCGCCAGGCGATCATGCGCCTCGCCGGCGACATTGCCGACATCGGCGAGGACTAGCATCGGCAGGTTCTGGTCGATGAAATGCGTCACCGCCGCCGCCGGCGACTCGCCTTGCGCCAGCCTGACATCGGCGAACGGCCCGAGCGCCCGGCCGATATAGTAGCTCGACGAGAGCAGCGGCTGCGACGTGTCGGCGGTCGCGCCGGAGACGATGCCGACGGTGCGGCGGCTCCAGCGTTTGTCGAGTAACTGCACGGCGCCGGCCGAATGCTCGCCGGCCATCTCGATCCGAGCGATGTCATTGCGGATTTCGACCGGCAGATCGAAACGCGCCTCGGTCTCGCGATCCTCGGGCTTGAACGCGAACGAAGCTTCGCCGAGCGACAGGCCCTTGAGATCGAGCGCGCGCACCGTGCCGGCCTCGGCCGCGCCGGGGGAGGCGCGCAGCACTTTCACGCTCAACGCGCCGACGGCATTTTCGGCGCCGGTGAGCGCGCGCGCCCCCGGGATGCCGCCGGCCACGATCGTGAGCGGACGATCCTCGAGCAGCTGCGCGAGACTTTTGACGAAGTCGGCGCCGCTGCCGAGATCGACGGAATCCGACAGCCAGATGAGCTCGACGTCGCGCGCATCGGCGAGGAATTGCACGATTGCCGGCCGCGCCTCGGTGCGGTCCACGGTATGCGGCGCGGGCTTGATCCGGTGCAATCGCACGCGCGCCGAGCCCGCGGTGGCGAACGAAACGTCGCGCGCGCCTTCCGACAGCGGAATAAGCGCCACTGCGCGATGGTCGCTCTCCGCCCGGGTGATGATGTCGTCCGCGGTGCGCAGCCGCGCATCCCAAGTGGCGGCGGCCGTCCAGCCATCATCGATCAGGATCGCGATCGGTCCGCGCGTCTTTGTGGTCGCCAGCGGCGGATTCCACAGTGGACCGGCCGCGGCGACGATGATGAGCGCGGCCAGCGCAAGCCGCATCAGCGTGAGCCACCAGGGCGTGCGCGCCGGCGTCTCCTCCTTGGGCGCGATTTCGAGAAGAAGCCGCGTCGCCGGAAAATCCACACGGCGCGGCCGGGGTGGGATCAATCGCAGCAGCCACCACAGCACCGGCAGCATCAGCAGGCCGAGGAGGACGAGCGGTTCGGCAAAGCCGAGCGACAATCCGCCGATCATGCCAGGACCCCCGGTTCGGCCGGATGCTGCCAGTGGCGCGAGCTATCCGCCGTAACCGCGCCGATGCGCGCGTGCAGCGCCAGCAGCAGCTCGCTCGCCGGACGGTCGGTGCGGTGAATCGCAAAGCTCCAGCCGAGCCGGTCGGTCTCGGCGCGAATCTCGGCGCGATGCCGGCGCACACGTGCCTCGTAGTCCGCCCGCCAGGTCTCGGCGCGGCCGGCCGTGATGCGGCCGCCACCCTCAGGCTCCACGAACTCGATGCGGCCCCAGTACGGAAACGTCTCCTCGGCGGGATCGACGATCTGCACGACATGGCCATGCGCGCCGTTGCCGGACAGTTGGGTCATCGTGCGCCGCACCTCGCCGATCTCGCTCCAAAGGTCGGACAGGAGCACGATCTCGGCGAGTGGGGAGGGTGAGAACGTCGGCGGCAGGCTCGTGCGTTCGCCGCGGTCGTGCACGATCGCCTGCGCCATGCGTTCGACGACATTGCGGCTGCCCGTCGGCTGCATCAGGCCGGGAATTCCGACGCGCTCGCCGCCTTGGACCAGAATTTCGGCAAGCGCCAGCGCCACCACCAGCGTGCGATAGAGCTTGGTGTCGCGCACCAGCGGAGAGGCAAACGCCATCGACGGTGAACGGTCCGGCCAGATCCATACCGTGTGCGCGGCCTCCCATTCCTGCTCGCGCACATAGAGATGGTCGTCGCGCGCCGAGCGCCGCCAGTCGACGCGCGAGGCCGGCTCGCCGGAGACGAAGCGGCGATATTGCCAGAAATTCTCGCCCGGCCCGGCGCGGCGGCGGCCGTGCAGGCCGTGGATCACGGTGGCCGCGACGCGCCGCGCTTCCAGGATCAGCCGCGGGATCGCGGCGGCGAGCGTGCGGCTTTCGCCGACCGCACGCTGGACCGCCGGACGATCATGCTGGGATGCGCGCCTGGGCTCGACCGCCATCCACTATCCGATCTGCGCCTTCAGCCGCGCAATGACCGCTTCCACGCTCTCACCCTCGGCACGCGCGGCGAAAGTCAGCGCCATGCGGTGCTTGAGCACCGGCTCGGCGAGATCGATCACATCGTCGATCGAGGGTGCGAGGCGCCCGTCGAGCAAGGCACGGGCGCGCACCGCAAGCATGAGCGCTTGGCTGGCGCGCGGGCTTGGACCCCAGGCAATGGGCTTGGCGGCTTCGCCGCCTTCGGGTCCCGGCCGCGCCGAGCGCACCAGCGCCAGGATCGCTTCGACCACCGATTCACCGACCGGAAGCCGCCGCACCAGGCGCTGCGCGGTCATCAAATCCTCGGCCGTCATCGCCGGCTTGGCCCGCGTCTCCTCCGAGCCCGTGGTCTCGAACACGATCTTGCGTTCGGCATCGCGGTCGGGATAGCCGACATCGATCTGCATCAGAAAACGATCGAGTTGGGCCTCCGGCAGCGGATAGGTGCCTTCCTGCTCCAGCGGATTTTGCGTGGCGAGCACGTGGAACGGCTTGGGCAAATCGTGGCGGGTGCCGGCGACGGTGACGTGCTGCTCCTGCATCGCCTGCAACAGCGCTGATTGCGTGCGCGGGCTGGCGCGGTTGATCTCGTCCGCCATCAATAGCTGAGCAAAGACCGGACCGGAGAGGAACCGGAAGCTGCGCTTGCCGGTCGGGCTTTCCTCCAAAACCTCGGTGCCGAGAATGTCCGAGGGCATGAGATCGGGCGTGAACTGGATGCGTCGCGCGTCGAGGCCAAGGACGGTGCCCATGGTGTCGACGAGCTTCGTCTTGGCAAGACCCGGCAGGCCGAGAAGGAGCCCGTGGCCGCCGGACAGGATGGTGACGAGCGCCTGCTCGATCACCTTGTCCTGGCCGAAGATCACCATACCGATCGCCGACTTGGCGGCGCGCACGTGAGCCGCCGTGGTTTCGGCGGTACGCACGATCATGTCTTCAAGCTTCTCGAGCCCTTCTCCGCCGACAGCGGGCATGGCTAACTCCCTGTGTCCAAGGACATTTCACATCGAATCAAATTCGCGGCACGCGCACGAATGGAAGGATTGAGGTTTGCACTGCTTTTGAGCGGTGCAATATATGCGCCAGTCGCATCAAGCAGATCCTGCGCCGATTCGCTCATCCGCCGGGAACTGCTTGGATTTAGCGCGGCATGGTGCTGCGTGGCGGTCACAATATCACGATTGACGCGCCCCCGGAGATAAGTTCCATCTCAAGTTCAAGGCAAACCATGGCGAAGGAAGGGCAATCGGGGCTCGAAGCGATCACAGGCGCGCTACGTCGCGCCGGCGCCAAGGGTCCCCCGCCGGTGGAGCGCTGGAATCCGCCATTCTGCGGCGACCTCGATATGCGGATCGCGGCCGACGGGACCTGGTTCTATCTGAAGACGCCGATCGGCCGGCTTGCCTTGGTCAAGCTCTTTGCCTCGGTGCTCAAGCGCGAGGGCGACAAGTACTTCCTGGTCACGCCGGTGGAGAAATGCGGCATCCAGGTCGATGATGCGCCCTTCCTTGCGGTCGAGCTCGGCGTCGAACAATCGGCCGCCGGAAGGGTCCTCAACTTCCGCACCAATGTCGACGACTGGGTCGAGTGCGGGCCGCTCAATCGGCTGCGCTTCGAGCCGGAAACCGGCACCGGCGGGCTGAAACCCTATCTTCACGTGCGCCGTGATCTGTGGGCGAAGGTCACGCGCAGGCTGTTCTTCGATCTGGTCGAGCTTGGCGAGGAGCGCGAGGTCGAGGGGAGGGCGATGTTCGGCGTCGCCTCGATGGGCGTGTTCTTTCCCATGGCGCCGGCCGAGCAGGTGAGGGAGTTTGCGTGAGCGAGCAGAGCGCGTCCTTGGCGCATCCGGCAACGGAGAGCTTCTTCGACCGCGCGCGCTCGCGCCTCACGCTTACAGTGCCGCGGGCGCTCGCCGATCCGCTGGCGCAGGGCGCGCGCGGCGATCTCGATCTCAATCCGGCGATGTGGGAGCGAGCCGGGGTGACCGCCACCAAGCCGGCGGCGGTGCTCATTCCGATTGTCGACCGCAGCGAGCCGATGGTGCTGCTCACGCTGCGCACGCAGGAGCTGACCAACCACGCCGGACAGGTCGCCTTTCCCGGCGGCAAGATCGATCCCGCGGATGCAAGCCCGGTTGCCGCGGCGCTGCGCGAGGCCAAGGAAGAGATCGGGCTGGCTCCGACCCTCGTCGAGCCGCTCGGTTATCTCGATCTTTATCTGACGTTCACCGGCTTCCGCATTCTGCCGACGGTCGCCCGCGTCAAGCCGGACTTCAAGCTTACGCTCAATCCGTGGGAGGTCACCGAGGCGTTCGAGGTGCCGCTCGCGTTTTTAATGACGCCGGCCAACCACCAGCGCCACAGCCGCGACTGGCGCGGGATCACGCGCGAATTCTACGCGATGCCGTTCGAAAACCGGTACATTTGGGGAATCACTGCGGGTATCGTGCGCAACCTCTACGAACGGATTTACGGCCCATGATTCGGCCAGTGCTCACCGAGATCGGGCTCTTTGTCACTCCGTTCGTGCTTTATGCGGCGTTTCTGCTGGCGACGCGCGCCGGATTGCTTCAGGCCGCCGCCTGGACGCCGCGGCGCCTTGCCAGCCTCGTCATTGCCTCGCTCGTGCTCATGGTCGGAAGCTTCCTCGCTCTGGCGCAATTCTCCGGCGCGCCACCGGGTTCGACTTATGTGCCGGCGCATGTCGAGAACGGCAAGTTCGTGCCCGGGGCGACGCGGTGACTGACGGCACGAATCTCGGCGACGCCGCTTGGCTCAAAGACGGCGCGCTGGCGCGGCTCATCGCGTTGCTCGACCGCGACGGCGAGGAAGCGCGCGTGGTCGGCGGCGCGGTGCGCAATGCGCTGATGCGGCTGCCGGTCGGCGAGGTCGATGTGGCGACGAGCGCCCCGCCTGAAGAGGTCATGCGCCGCGTCGAGGCGGCCGGCGGAAAAGCGGTGCCGACCGGCATCGAGCACGGCACCATCACCGCGGTGATCGACGGCCATGCGTTCGAAGTCACGACGCTGCGCGAGGACGTCGAGACCTTCGGCCGCAAGGCGCGCGTCGCCTTCGGCCGTGACTGGAGCCGGGACGCGGAGCGGCGCGATTTCACCATCAATGCACTCTCGACGACGCGCGACGGCAAGGTCTTCGACTATGTCGGCGGGTTGGCCGACATCGCCGCGAGCCGGGTGCGCTTCATCGGCGAGCCGCAACGGCGGATCGAGGAGGACTATCTGCGCATCCTGCGCTTTTTTCGCTTTCAGGCGCAGTTCGGCAAAGGCGCACCGGATGCCGCCGGATTGCTTGCCTGCATCCGCGAGCGTGCAGGCCTCGAAACGCTGTCGCGCGAGCGCGTGCGCATGGAGCTCCTGAAGCTTCTCGTCGCGCCGCGCGCGACGCCGTCGCTCGCGGCGATGCTGGAGAGCGGTATCCTCGGCATGGTCCTCGGCGGCGTGCCGTTCATCGCGAGCTTCGAGAATATGGTCAAAGTCGAAGCCGCGCTCGGCGCCGAGCCGGATGCGCTGCGCCGTCTCGGTGCGCTCGGCGTGTGGGTGATCGAAGACACGGAAAGGCTCGGGGAGCGGTTGCGGCTCGCCAACGCCGAATCCGAGCGGCTCGCGGCGCTCGATCTCTGGTGGCGCGTGACGTCGGCGACGGACGGGCAGCCGGCGCGTGCGCTCCTCTATCGTCTCGGGCCGCAAGCCTTCCGCGATCGGGCGCTGCTTGCTTGGGCGCGCTCACAGGCCGGTGCGACCGACGCCGCCTGGCGTGACCTCGCGATGTTTCCGCAGCGCTGGACGGCGCCCGTTTTTCCGCTCAAGGCCGCCGACTTCATCGCCCGTGGCGTGGCCGCCGGCCCGCCGCTCGGCACGGCGCTACGCGCGGCGGAAGAAGCGTGGATTGCCGCCGATTTTCCCGCCGACCGCACTGCATTGGACGCGATTACCAAGAAGGCGCAGCGGGAAGCCGTCTCGGGCGGTTAGGGTGGGCATCAAACTGACAGGCCGTGGCCGTGCGCGTCTTGACTCTCAATCTGGGGAACATCAGTGAGCCCTTGGAGGCCAGATCGTCGGCCCTGGTCGCGGGGCTCAAGCAGTTGCGGCCGGACATCGTCTGTTTCCAGCAGGTCTCTCCGCATCCAAGGCTTCTGCGCGTGCAATCGGAGATTATCGCCGAGCAGTGCGATTTCCCGCATCATGCCTATTCATTCTCAGGTTGCTGGGGAACGAGGGAGGAGGGGCTCGCGATCCTCAGCCGGTATCCGATCGCTGGATCTCTCGGCGTCGCCTTGCCTGAATTCCCGGGGGACATGGCGCGGCAAGTATTTATTTCCGAACTGAAAATCGAATCGCGCACCGTTCTTGTCGCCAACACGCACTTGGCCTTTCCTTTGCACATGACGCGCGAGCGATCGTCTCAGGCCGCGAGCGTGGTTGCGGCAATCGAGGATTATCGCGATCGGTTCCGCCTGCTGTCTGTCGTGATTTGCGGCGATTTCAACGATGCCCCGGATTCACCGGCCATCCGCACGATACTTGCCAGCAACCTCCGGCTCTTTGACGCATTCGCGTCATGCAATCCGGAATCTCAGGGGCACACGTTTTCTGCGCGGAACCACTACGTTGACGCTCCGCCCGAGGAGGAAGGGCGGATCGATTACATCTTTGTCGGCGGCGAGCCGGAGTTGGACTGTTGCGAAATCGTGTTTGATGGCCGCAACGGGCTGGAGATCGTCTCCGATCACTTTGGTTTGTTGGCGACGTTCGCGTTCGAGTGACGCCGGCGATCACGACATCCGCGCGCGCAGCGAACGCAGCCGCCGCCGGGCGATCGGAGCGACCTCGGCGAAGCGCGGACGGACCAGCGCCATCATGCGGCGCGGCCGCATGCGCTCGACCTGCATTTCGTTGCCGCGCCAAACGAAATCGTCGCCGCGCAACGCGGTGACGAACAGCGCAGGCAAGAGCAGGTCGCGCGCCAGCCCGTAGAGCGGATAGGCGATGGATAGATGCCATCCCGCCGCGGCCGCAAGCAGCATCTCGCCGCCATACCAGAGCGCGGCGAGCGAGCCGATGCTCGCCGCCAGTGGCAAGCCGGTCGCCGCACAGATGAAAGCCAGCGCGATCATCGGCAGCACCCCGCCGGACAGCGCTTCCGGCAGGAAATAGGCGAAGAAGCTCGCGCGTCGCAGCCGCGCCCAACGCACCTGCCGGTTCCACACCTCGATGGCGCTGCGATAGCCGAGCGGCTGCGCCAGCGGCCGGTCGATGAGCCGCACTTTGAGACCGGCGCCGCGCACGATCTTGGTCGCAGCGGCATCTTCGGCGACTTCCTTGGCCAGCGCGGCGATGCCGCCGGCGTGTTCGAGATCGGCGCGCCGCCACAACATGGTCTTGCCCTGGGCGAAGCCGAAGCCGAGCGTGTCGGCGAGATACTGCCAGCGGGCCTGATAGGTGTTGAGGAAAGCGCATTCGAGCTCGGCCCAGATGCCCTGCGGCCGACACCCGATCGGCGGCGAGGCGACGAGGCCGGTGTCCGCGCGCCAATTGGCGAACAGAAGCTCGATGTAATCGGGTGGCATGAGCACGTTAGAGTCGGCGATCACGATCCAGTCATGGCTCGCTGCCCGCCAGCCTTTGAGCACATTATTGAGCTTCGGATTGTTGCTCACGCGCTCGTCGCCGACGAGCAGCTTCGCGCCGGCCTGCCGGTGCTCCGCCAGCAAGTTCTCGATCAGCGGCACGACCGGATCGTTTGCGGACGCGACGCAGAATAGGATTTCGCAGCGCGGATAAGCGAGCGCGAATGTCGAACGGAGCGTATCGGCGGCATAGTTGTCTATTCCGCATAGCGGGCGCACCAGGCTGACCGGGGGGAATTTCTGCGCGGACAGCGGCTTGCGCCACGCGCTCCTCCGGAACCGGAAGATCGCGATGGCGATGCTCACGACGTGGATGGCGATGGTGACGATGCAGAACGTCGCTGCGATGAGAATCAGCGCTGTCATCGCCGCAATCTCTACTGGCGCGCCATGACAGTGCTGTGACTCGGAACGTTAACCAATGTTTACTATTAAGGCGTGCCGTTGTTTGCTGTCATCGTCCTGCAATGCGACGCACTTATCTACGCGTCGTGGCGAACAGAAAAGAGATCAAACATCGTGGCGGTTGAGCACGGCACGCGTTTGTTCCGTACTCTGTTTATTTCCGATGTTCATCTCGGCGCGCGCGGCTGCCAGGCCGACCGCCTTCTCGATTTCCTGCGTTATCACGATGCCGACACGATCTACCTGGTCGGCGATATTGTCGACGGCTGGCAATTGAAATCCGGCTGGTACTGGCCGCAACCGCATAATGACGTGGTGCAGAAGCTCTTGCGCAAGGCGCGCAAAGGCGCCCGCATCATCTATGTGCCGGGCAATCACGACGAGTTCCTGCGCGACTACTACGGCACCCATTTCGGCGGCATCGAAGTGGTGGAGACGGCCATTCACGACGGCGCCGACGGCCGCCGTTACCTCGTCGTCCATGGCGATGTCTTCGACATGGTGGTCAAGCACGCGCGCTGGCTCGCGCTTCTCGGCGATACCGCCTACGACTTCGCCATCCTGGCGAACCGCTATTTCAATGCCGTGCGCCGCCGCCTCGGCTTCTCCTATTGGTCGTTGTCGCAATGGGCGAAGCACAAGGTCAAGAACGCCGTGAACTATATCGGCGCGTTCGAACAGACATTGGCCGCCGAGGCGCGCCGCCGCGATGTCGACGGCGTCATCTGCGGCCACATCCACCACGCCACGATGCACGACGATTTCGGCATCCGCTATATCAATTGCGGCGACTGGGTCGAGAGCTGCAGCGCGGTCGCCGAGCACGAGGATGGGCGATTCGAGATCATCGCTTGGGCCGACACCGACGTCTTGCGTCCGCTCGGCCAGGAGCCGGATGCGGTGGCCGACGAGGAAACGGAAATCGCCGCCTAGCGCCTCGCTCCGCGAACGCCCGATCGGTCCGACCGCGGCATTATTGCCCGAAGATCAGTCGCGAAGGATGCTGATCGATGTTCTTGATCACCTTCTGCAGCTCGGCGAGCGTGCGGCGGCCGTCGACGGCGAACGCCTCGAATTGTTTGAGGCCCGAATTGGAGAACTGCGTAAGCCCGGTCGAGATCTCGTCGGTACGCTTGTCGAGGTTCTCGGCGAGGTGACGGATCGCCTCGGCGGCTTGCGCGATTTCGCCATGATTGTCGCCGCCGTTGCCGGTAAGGCTTTCGAGACCGGCCATGACCTTGTCGAGGCGCTGCGAATTCTGCGCCAGTGTCGAGGTGACCGTCTCGATATTGTGCAACGAAGCCCGCAGCGCCGTTTCATTCTCGGCGACGAGGCCGTTGATGTGGGAGAGCACGTCGCGCGCCGCCTGCGTGACGTCGGCGCCGGAGCCCGGCGCGGCGAGGATGGTCGGCGGCTGGCCGCTGTCCGCGACGAGGACTGCCGCGTCCGCCGATCCGCCGGTGAGGGCGATCTCGGCGAGGCCGGTCAGGCCCTGGAACTCGAGCGCTACTTTGGTGTCCGCGCGCACCGGCACTTTGCGATCGAGCGAGACCAACGCGACGACCTTGCGCGGGTCGTGCGGATCGAGTGAAAGCGCGGTCACGTCGCCGACCCGAATGCCGTTGAACAGGACCGCGCCGCCGGTGTGCAGTCCCGTAACCGAGCCGGAGAAGACCAGGCGATAGACCGCGCGCGCGCCGACGCCGCCGCTGTTCTGGAACCAATAGACGAAGCCGAACGCGCCGAAGATGACGGCGAGCGTGAAGGCGCCGGTGATGATGTAGTTGGCCCTGGTCTCCATAAAACGGCCTCTTTGCGCGGCGTCAGTGAACGCGGCGCCCTCTCTTACCCTGGAAGTAGGATTTGAGCCATGGATGCTCGGAGGCGAGCATCGTCTCGATCGTGCCGGCCGCGATCACCCGGCCTTGCGACAGGACGGCGATGCGGTCGCAGACCGCGTGCAGGCTGTCGAGATCGTGCGTGACCATGAATACGCTCAGCCCCAGGGTGCGTTGCAAGGTGCGAATGAGCTCGTCGAACTCGGCGGCGCCGATTGGATCGAGGCCGGAGGTGGGCTCGTCGAGGAAGACGATGTCGGGATCGAGCGCGAGCGCGCGGGCGAGCGCCACGCGCTTGACCATGCCGCCGGACAGCTCGGCGGGAAATTTGCCGCGCACGTCGGCGGCAAGGCCGACCATCTCCAGCTTGGCCACCGCGATCTCCTCGATGAGCCGCGGCGACAAATCGAGATATTCGCGGATCGGAAACTGGACGTTTTGCAGCGCCGTAAGCGAAGAGAACAGCGCGCCTTGCTGGAACAATACGCCCCAGCGCCGCTCGATCGAGCGCCGCTCGCGCTCGCCGAGGGCGGCAAGGTCGGCGCCGAACACCTCGATGCTGCCGTTGCGCTTCGGCAACAAGCCGATGATCGTGCGCATCAGCACCGACTTGCCGGCTCCCGAGCCGCCGACAAAGCCGAGAATCTCGCCGCGGAAGACATCGAGCGTCACGTGGTCGAGCACCGGCGCGCCGCCGAAATCGACGACCAGGTCGCGCACGCTGATCACCGCTGCGTTGCCGCTCATCGCTCACATCCCGACGCTGGCGAAGAACACGGCGAACAAGCCGTCAAGCGCGATGACGAGAAAGATCGATTTGACCACCGAGGCGGTGGTCTTGAGCCCGAGCGAGGCGGCGCTGCCTTCCACTTCGAACCCTTCGACGCAGGCGACGAGCCCGATGATCAGCGCCATGAACGGCGCCTTGATCAGCCCGACTTCGAATGTCGGCAGCCAGATCGCCGCACGCAGCCGTTCGAAGAAAATCTCGGGCGCCATGCCGCCATAGAGCCAGCACACCAGGCCGGCGCCGTAGAGCGCCGCCATCGAGCCGAGAAAGGTCAGCAACGGCACGGCGATGACCAGCGCGATGATGCGCGGCAGGACCAGCACCTCGATGGGATCGAGCCCCATGGTGCGCAGCGCGTCGATCTCCTCGCGCATCTTCATCGAGCCGAGCTCGGCGGTGTAGGCGCTGCCCGAGCGGCCCGCCACCATCACGCAGACAATGAGCACGCCGACCTCGCGCAACACCAGGATGGCGACCATATCGACGACATAAACGTCCGCGCCGAAGTCGCGGAAACGGAAGATGCCCTGTTGGGCAAGGATGGCCCCGATCATGAACGTGCTCAAAAGGATGATCGGTAGCGCGCGCCAGCCGACGCGCTCGAGATGATGGACCGTCGAGGTGAGGCGCAGCCGCGCCGGGTGGGTGATGATGGCTGCCGCCGCTCGGCTCAGCGCGCCGAGAAGCTGGGCAAGGAGGACGAGCGACCATCCCATCTCCGCGACTGCCCGGCCGACCTGGTCGAGCGCGACCAGGATGCGGTTCTCCGCCACGCGCTCCTTCGGCGGCGTTCGATTGACCAGCCGTACCTCCTCGATGAGGCCGCGATCGGCGTCGGACAGGCCGACGATGCGTGCGCTCGAGCCGCGTGCCGTGAAGGCGCGCTCCAGGCGCTCGATGAGCCAGGCGCCGAACGTGTCCAGCCGTTCGAGCCGCGCCAGGTCGATTTCGACGAAGCGGGCTTGCGCGTAGCGATGTGCGGCTTCTTCGACGATCTTCTCCAGGTCGCCGGCGCCCGCGGCGGTCCAGGCGCCGAAAGCGGCGAGCGCGACGCGTTCGCCGAAAACCCGGCCGGTCAGGGTAGCGGTGCTCAAGAATCAGCACTCCACCGAAACCGAGACGCGCCGTGCGGCCCTTGAGCCCACGAGATATCCCCGGTCATAGTGCCCCTGGCATGGAGCTCTCCGTTCGGATCGAGCGCTGGCCGTTGGCCGGCACGTTCACGATCAGCCGCGGCAGCAAGACCGAGGCGGTCGTGGTGGTGGCCGAACTCAGCGATGGGGCCCACCGCGGCCGCGGCGAATGCGTCCCCTACGCACGCTACGGCGAAACTCCGGACGGCATTGTGGCAACAATCGAGGCTTTGCGGCCGGCGCTGGGACGTGGCCTCGACCGAGCCACCCTCCAGCGCGCCTTGCCCCCAGGCGCTGCCCGTAATGCACTTGATTGTGCTTACTGGGACGTTAACGCCAAGGCCACCGGGCGCCGGGTGCATGAATTGGCCGGAATTGGTGCGCCCGCCCGCCTCACGACCGCCTATACGATCTCTCTCGGGTCGCCGGCGGCGATGGCGGAGGCGGCTGAGCGGGCTGCGGCGCGACCGCTGCTGAAGGTGAAGCTCGGCGGCGGGGGCGATGACGGCAAGCGCATTGCTGCAGTGCGGCAGGCGGCGCCGCGGGCCGAGCTCATCGTCGACGCGAACGAGGGGTGGGCGGCGGACGATCTCAAGCAAAACCTCGCCGCCTGCGCCGACGCCGGCGTCACGCTCATCGAACAGCCTTTGCCTGAGGGCGCCGACGATGCATTGGCGCGCATCGAGCGCCCGATCCCGGTTTGCGCCGACGAGAGCGTGCGCGACCGCGCCTCGCTCGACGGCCTCGCCGGCAAGTACGACGCGGTCAACATCAAGCTCGACAAAGCCGGCGGCCTGACCGAGGCGTTGGCGCTCGCGGCCGAGGCGGAGCGGCGCGGCTTTATCATTATGGTCGGCTGTATGGTCGCGACCTCGTTGGCGATGGCGCCGGCGATGCTGGTGGCGCAGCGCGCGCGCGTGGTCGATCTCGACGGCCCTCTATTGCTCGCCGAGGATCGTGCCGACGGCCTGCGTTACGAAGGAAGCCTCGCCTATCCGCCGGTGCCGGCGCTGTGGGGGTGATCGAGCCTGTGGGTATTGTGGGCTCTCGTTTGCTCGATGCGATTGCGCGCCTTTCGCGGCTGTGCTGTCTCACTCGGACGGACCGGTAAAACAATGTCCAACGATCCTGCGCCGTCATCTGATGAGCTCTGGGCCGACCGGCAGAACCGGTCGGACCAAAAGAACGTGGGACTTGCCGGCGATCTCCGCGATCTCGGCGCTGCGATGCGACGCGTTGCCGGCGAGACGGCGGCGAACAGGTCGCCGGCAGCCGATGCGCTTGCGGCGATCGAGCGTATTCAGGATATCGCCTTTGCCTTGCGCGAGTGCGCCGTCGATGCGGCGCTGTGTGATGCCCTGGAGGCGGCCACGCGCGAAGTGGCCGAAGCGGTCGCGCGCGGGGAGGCGGCCGCGCAACGCCTACAGGCCGGGTTCAAGCTCCTCGGTGTTCTCACCGACCGCGTCGAGGCGATGATCGCGGGCGCCGCAGCGGCTGGCGGATCCGTCGTGCGAATCACTGCGGCCGAAGGTGCCGCGATTGCGGCGAATCCACCGACAGCCGAAATCGACGACGCCGCGCGGCCGCCGGCAATTCCGCGGCGGGCGGCAAGCGATTCGCTCGCAGCCTTGCGCGCGCTCAGCGCGGAAGAGCTGATCGCGCTGTTCAGTTAGGACCCGACAATCGCCGGAATAGGCCGTGACCGGACCTGCGCCGCCGGGCGCGCGTTCATCGTTTGTTAACGTGCGATAGACTCCCATTACGCGAATCAGTAGGTGGCGCGAAAATTGCCTGCCAGGAGGTGATGCGGATCGACAACCACGTGCAGGCGAATGTGTTGCGTGCTCCAGGTTTGCCGGACCGTTGCGTGCGAGGTCCGCACAACATGAACTTCTGGAGGCCACGATGCACAGACTTACCGGTCTTAGTTTGGCGGTTGTAGCGTTGTGCATGACTGGATTTGTTGCGAGCAATGCGTCGGCGCGCGATGCCGAGGGCAAATATGCGAACTCGCCGCTCAAAACCTGGTTCGATCAACTCGCGAGCGGGAAGGGCCTATGCTGCTCATTCGCCGACGGCGTCAGCGTCCAGGACGTCGACTGGGATACGCAGAATGGCCGCTATCGCGTGCGGCTCCACGGCGAATGGGTTCTCGTGCCTGAATCGGCGGTCGTAACCGAGCCGAATAAATTCGGTCCGGCCGTGGTGTGGCCGTACATGGATACCGACGGGGCGACCCAAATCCGTTGCTTCCTGCCCGGCGCCGGCGCGTAAGGCTCGTTCGGGTTCCCGCGCAAGCGGGAGCGAGATAGGGATTGATTGCTGCAGTGGCCGCTGCTGGGGCCGGGCTTTTCTCAGGCCCCAATGAGTAGAATGGCGACGCGCGGGTCTACGCGACCAGCCGGAAGAACAGGTCCGGGTCGACATTGCCACCGGAGAGAACGGCCACGGCGACCTTGCCGGTGACATCCACTTTACCGGTCATCAACGCGGCGAGCGCGACGGCTCCGCCCGGCTCGACCACGAGCTTCAATTCAGAAAAGGCGAAGGCGACCGCGGCGGCGACTTCCTGGTCGCTGGCAACGACGCCGGCCCCGACCAGCGATTGATTGATGGCGAAGGTAAGCTTGCCCGGCATGCGGGCCATCAGCGCATCGCAAATGGTGCCGCTCAGCGCCGCATTCTGCTCGCGCCGGCCACTGCGAAACGAGCGCGCGTGGTCGTCGAAATCCTGCGGCTCGGCGGTATAAAGAACGGCGGTCGGCACTTGCGCCCTGACCGCGAGCGCGATGCCGGCGGTGAGCCCGCCGCCCGAGGCGGTGACCACCACGATGTCGGGCACCAGGCCGAGCGCGCGCAGATCCTCGACGATTTCGCGGCCGGCGGTGCCTTGGCCGGCGATGATCAGCGCGTCGTCATAGGGCGGGACCAGAACAGCGCCGCGCCGCTGCGCGATCTCCTTGGCGATCGCCTCGCGGTCATCGCGCGTGCGGTCATAGAACACGATCTCGGCGCCGAGCGCCGCCGTGCGCTCGCGTTTCGCGCGCGGGGCATCATGCGGCATGACGATGACGCAGCGCATGCCGAGAAGCCGCGCCGCCGCCGCGACGCCCTGGGCATGATTGCCGGACGAGAAAGCCACCACGCCGCCGGCGCGTTGCTCGGGCGGAATCGCCGCGAGCTTGTTATACGCGCCGCGAAATTTGAACGAACCGGTGTGCTGCAGGGTCTCCGCCTTGAGGAACACGCGGCCGCCGGTCATCGCATCGAGTGCGGCCGAGGTGAGGAGCGGCGTATGCAGCGCGACGCCGGCAAGCCGGCGGGCCGCTTCATCGACGTCTGCCGCGGTCGGTAAGGAAACCGGAGCTTCCATGCTGCGGACGGTAGCGCCGTCATCGCCACGCGGGCAAGGGCGTCAGCGACGCTTTTCGACGCGCCTTGCAGACGGCATTGTCCGACGACGATCCGCGCCGTGCGGTCCGTTGCCGCTTCCGGCAGCAGGAGATGGCGCGCTACTGGTCGAACCGGCCGGCGGCGTGCGCCAGCATGGTGTAGACCTTCCCGGTGTCCGACGTGAGGTAGGTGCGCGCCACGGTCGGGCCGCGGTCGCCGCGCGAGACGTCGTCGAGCAACCGCTCGAATTCGTGGATGTACTGCTCCACGGTCTGCCGGAACTCGGGATCGGCGCGGTACTTGCGGCGAATCTCGTCGAACGCCTTCTGGCCCTGCGGCGTGTACAGGCGGCGCGTGAACAAGCCGCGTTCGCCGCGCTTATAGCGCTCCCACAGCTCCACGGCCGCTTCGTGATCGATCATGCGGGCGATGTCGACGGCAAGCGAATCGAGCGACTCCAAGCCTTCGCGCTGCGGACGCTCTTCGCCGCGCGCGGCGTCGCGCGGACCGGGCGGAGCAATCGGCGGGCTGTCCTCGCGCGAGGCGCGGGTCAACAGATCGCTGAGCCAACCGCCATTGCGGCCATTACCGCCGGGGTTGCCGGGATTGCCGCCCTGATGCGCAGGTTCGGGCCGCCGCGGCGGAGCGCCGGTGATGTCGCCGCGCGGTTGCGGTTGCTGCCGCGGCGGCTGCGGTTGCGGTTGCGGCTGCGCCCTTCCGCCGCCGGCATAGGCCGGTTCGGCTTCGCGTCGCGCCGGCTCGGCGGTATCGAGCGAGCGTCCATGCCGGGCGACGATCCGGTTGAGCTCGGCCAAGGCCTCGATCTGGTCGACGATGACCCGGCGCATTTGCGCCGCGGTGTCGGCGGTCTCCTGCGGCAGCTCGAGCAC
This sequence comes from uncultured Alphaproteobacteria bacterium, assembly GCA_963850855.1. Taxonomy (GTDB): domain Bacteria; phylum Pseudomonadota; class Alphaproteobacteria; order Rhizobiales; family Xanthobacteraceae; genus BOG-931. The sequence continues at coordinate 569,343 of CAWKNH010000009.1, read as the reverse complement.
GCCGCGCCGCAGCTCGGCGCGTGTCGTCTCCAGCTCCTGCTGCATTTCCACCGCCATCTGCTTCATGCCTTGCATGACCTCGGTGAAGCGGGCGGCCGATTGGCTGAACATCGAATGCACCTGCGCGGCGGCCTCGTCATAGACCGCGTTGAAGGTCTCGCTGGTGCGCTTGCGCTCTTCCTCCGAAGTCGTGCGCACCAGCTCGAACTGCTGCTCGATGGTGTGCACGCTCTCATTGCTGGTTTCGGCGATGATGCTGGCGATCTCTCTCGCTCGCGTCGTCGCCGAGTTCGAGCGATTCCTCGAGCAATCCGGAGAAGCGCCGCAGCCTCGCTTCGAAATCATCGGTGCGCGCATCCAGCGTCGACACCAGCGACTCGATCGCGGCCTTGCGCTCGGTGACGGTCTCCTCGGAGCGGCGGTTGCTCTTGTCGAGCAGCGCGACGGCGTCGGCAAGCGAACGCCCGTGGCTGTCGAACTGCACCGCGATCTCGCTGAGATCGCCCAACACCCTTGCGGTCACATTGTTGAAGCTGCCGAGATGCTGTTCCACCGCCGTGGTGGTCGCGCCGCTCTTGGTGGTCAGGTCGCTCATGGCGGCGACGAACTCGGAAACGCGCGTCACCATGGTTTGCTCGATCGCGCTCATGTTCTCGTGCGCGCCGCTGAGCACTTCCTGTAACAGGATATTGGCCTCGCGCAGCCGCTCGAACAGGACGGTGGTGTCGGAGCGCAACATGCCGTGCGTCTCCAGCATGTCGGCGACCGTCGCCGCGGCGGTCTGCTTCGACTGTTCGATGGCACTCTTGGTCGCGGTCTGCAATTCGTCGAGCGCCCGCTTGATCGTCGTCTTTGCGGCCTCGGTGACGCCTTGCGCGCCCTCCTGCAATTGGCCGAGCGTGCGCGTCATCGAGCCGGTCGCGGTCTGGCTCGAGTCGTTGATCAGCCGCGCGATCTCGCCGCTGTTGTCCATCATCGTCTGGGTGAACAAGAAGCTCTTCGACTCGATCGCCTTTACCGCTTGTTCGGTGGCCCGGCCGATCTCGCCGGCGAACTCTTGGCCCTTGTTTGATAGCGCCGCGATCAGACCACTCGATCTCTCGTCGATCAGGCGCGTCATGTCCGCCATGCGCTGCGACACGCCGGTGTTGATCTCGTCGGCCTTGCCGATGAGGTTGCGCCCGATTTCGGCGCTGGTCTCCAATAGCGTACGCTCGACATTGTCGACGTTTTGCTTGAGCGCGGTTGTCACCTCGTTCGAGACCGCCAACAGCGTGCGCTCGGCCTCGCTGGCGCCGCGCGCGACGGCCTCGCGCGTAGCAACCGTACTCTTGCCGACGACGTCGTTGGCGGTCGCGGCGCTCTTGCCCATGATGTCGCTGGCGAGCGCGGCGGCTTTGCCGATTGCCTCTCCGGTCGCCGCGGCGTTTCTGCCGATTGTGTCGTTGGCGGTCGCCGCCGCTCGGCCGATGGTCTCGCTGGCGGCCGTGGCGCTCTTGTTGATCGAGGCGCTCAACGCGCTGGCGGTCTGGTTGAGCGTCGCGGTTGCTTCCGTGGCGCTGCGATTCAACGTCTCCGTCGCCGCGGCGCTGGCGGCGGTGCTCTTGCCCAAGGCCTCGGTGGTCCGGGCCGCAAGCTCGCTGAGCACGCGCTCGGCGTCGCCCGAATTGGCCTTGATCGAGACCGACAGCTCTTCGACCCGCGAGCTGATGAGGTCGGCGGCAGCGCGGCTGCGCATCTCGATCTGCTGCGTCACCGTTTCGGAGCGTTCGACGAGCAGATGCTGCAGACGGTCGATGCGGGCCTCGAGCGTGCTGGCAAACTCCTGAGTCTGCGCGCCGAGCGCCCGGTCGATGTCGGCGATGCGCTCGCCGACGCTCTCCGCAAGCCTGGCCCCGCGGGTGTCGATCACCGAGGTGACATCGGTAATGCGCTTGTCGAGCGTGGTGACGACTTCCTTGCCGCCGTCCGCGAGCGTCTTGGCGATATCCAGGACGCGGCTTGACAGCGCCTCGGTGAGCGTCTGGGTCCGGCTGTCGAGCGCTTCCTGGAAGCGCGTGAGCCGCTGCTCGAGCCCGGTGGCGACTTCGCTTGCCTTGGCGGTCACCCGGGTGTCGAAGCTGTCGACGTAATTACGCATCGACTCGGTGACTTCCTGCGCGCGGCTGTCGAGCGCTTCCTGGAAGCGCGAGAGCCGCTGCTCAAGCCCGGTGGTGACTTCGCTTGCCTTGGCGGTCACGCGGCTGTCGAAGCTGTCGACATAGTTGCGCATCGACTCGGTGACTTCCTGCGTGCGTCCGCCGAGCCGCTCGACAAGTTCGGACCCGTAGGTCTTCACGGTGCGGTCGAATTCGACGAGGTGCCTGGTGATCAGGTTGCCGAGCGTCGAGGAGTCGCGGGAAATCTTCTCGGCCAACTCGGCGCCGGAGTGGTTGAACATCTCCTCGAAGGCGGCAAGCCGCGATGACAGCATTTCCTTCACGGCGTCGCCGCGGACGCCGACGACCTCGGCGAGTTGCTCCGCGCTCTCGCGGAACGTGTCGGTGACCTTGGTGCCGCGGGTAACGATCGCCTCGGTGATACGGGTGCCGGTCTGTTCGAGCTTGGTCACCACGTCGCCGCCGCGCAGATTTAGGTCGAGGATGAGCGACTTGCCGGAAGCCTTCAGCGTGCTGTTGACCTCGTCGGCCCGCGTTGCGATCGTCTCGGCTAGGCGGCTCGATGTATCGATGATCGTGTCGGTGAGATCCTGCGCGCGGCCGGTGAAGCTGTCGGTCAGTTCCTGCGAGCGTCCGGTCATGACGTCGAGGATGGCCAGCGATTTCTCGGAAAAGCCTTCGGTGACCCGATCGAGCCGCCCGGCCATCATTTCCTCGAGGCCGCTGGCGATTTCGGCGAATTCCTCGTTGATGTTATCGGTCTTGAAGTTGAGGCTCGAGGTGAGCTGGTCGCTGGCGGCAACGATCGCGCGCGTCGTCTCGTCGCTGGTGGTCTCCAGGCGCTCGATCATGTCGCCGCCGCGGTCGCTCAATTGCTGGATCATATTGTCGCCGATCCGGCCGAGCGTGAGGGTGATATGCTCGCCCTTCTCCGCCAGCGATTGCGTGATGGTCTGCGCCGCCTCGCTGACCTGCTGGCCGACGAGATCGCTGATCGTGGAAAGGTCCTGGGTGAGATCGATGTGCACATTGCTGATCGAGGAGCGCACCTGCTCGGCCTGGGCGACGAGCGTGTCGCGCTGATTGGCGAGTTCCTGGATCAATCCGCGAATACGGACCTCGTTGTCGCTGTAGGTGCGTTCGAGCGCCGCGATCTCGTTCTGCACCAGCGACTCGAGTTCGCCGGCGCGCGCGAGCGCGCGCTCGACGCCGTCGCCCATGGCCGAGACTTCGCGCCGGATCGCTTGTCCGACCGTGACGATGGAATCCCGCGCCACGCCTTCGGGCTCGGCTAAGCGGATGGCGACGCTCGCCATCGACTGGGCGATGAGGCGCAGCTCCTGCGCGCGCCAGGCCATGTGGGCGACGCCGAAGAAGAAGATGATCGGTAACAGCGCCGCGGCGCCGAGCCCGATCATGACCGCGGCTGAGGAGTGGTTGGGGCCGAGCGCCGCGTTGAGGTCCGACAGATAAGCCCAGGAGAGGGCGAGGCAGCCGATCACCCAGGCGGCGGAAAACACCCCGGCCACGACATAGGATGCGCGCGCGGGCCGGCGCTGCAGCGATTGCAGGATTTGCCCGATCGATTGCTGGTCGTCATTGGCGACGCGAAGCCCGTGCGTTTCCGCTTTGCGGCCGCCCGAGGCTCCGTTCCCCGGCTCCGCGAACGCGGGAGGGGCCTGCATGTCGCGCCGGCCGGTCTCCTCGGGGCTGGCGAGCGGTTCGCCGCCGCCATCCTGCCCGAGCTCCGGCATGGTGTCGCCTTCCCGCAGATTGAGCGCGTCCTGAATCGCCGACAGCGCCGCTTCCGTCGGGTCCAGCATCTTCTTCGGGTTGTTCGCCATGTCGGTCGTCGCCTCGCCTGTTACGCCGGACCAGGGCGGCCGGAGGAAACCCCGGACCGCGCCACGAGCGCGTAATCGATCAAATTTACATCGAGCAAGGGTTCCCCGCCCTCACGTCATAGTGTCGTAGCCCATCCTATCGGTCTGGCGGATCGAAGAAAACCGGGCACGGTAACGTCCTTTTAATCATCGTTAACGGATTGGTCACCATGACCGTTAACGGATTGGTCACCATGATCTTTATTCAGCCGGTCCGCTGCGGGCGCGACCGCGTCATTGTGTTGCCAACAATGCGGCCGGCGTGGGGCCGGGAGAAGGCGCCGACGCCAAGGCGGCTGCTGCAGCACGGCCAACCATGCGACGACAGAACGGTCGGATCGGTAGGAAAACCGTTTACCAATGTCGCGAAAGAAGACGACGTGAAACCCTTGGCAGACGGGCGATTTACCCCAGTTTCGTCGCTTGCGGTGCATCGTGTCGCCGCGCTGCAACGCGTTGGGACTTTGCCGGGGAATAAGCCGCATGAATGCGAGCCTGTTGATAACGTCTTCTCGCGAGCCCGCGGCGGCAGTCCTCGACGAGGATCATCTGCAGCGAATGACGCTTGGCGATCGCGGCCTCGAACGCGAGGTCCTGGCGATTTTCGCGCAGCAGACCGTCCTGATGCTCAAGCGCATGGCCAGCATGGAACCGGCATTTGCGGCTATCGCCGCCCACACCCTAAAGGGCTCAGCGCGTGGCGTCGGAGCGTGGCGGGTCGCGCAGGCAGCCGAGCGGGTCGAGCGGGCGGCCGGTGAAGGCCGGGATGCGGCCATGACGACAGCGATCGCGGAACTCGAGACTGCAAGTTTCGAGGTACGCGCGGTGATCGATGCGCGGTTGGGCGGCGGTCACACCGCGGCCCGACCTTGATCGCGCGACGATTGATCCCATCTGAGCCGGTCATACTGGCGCGCAACGCCGCGAGCCGATAGAACGTCGGCGGGCGACGGCGCGATTGCCGCTCTTCGCCGCTGCTCAGTTTCGCCTCCCTTGCCCATGGTCAAAATCACCTTCATCGACACCGCGGGAACGGCTCGCACGATCGAGGGCGAGGTTGGATCGACGGTCATGGAAATCGCGATCAAAAACGGCATTCCCGGCATCGAGGCCGAATGCGGCGGCGCCTGCGCCTGCTCGACTTGCCACGTCTATATCGACGAGGCTTGGCGGGAAAAGGTCGGCGAGCCGTCGCCGATGGAAGCTGACATGCTCGATTTCGCCTATGGCGTACAGCCGAACTCGCGGCTGTCGTGTCAGATCAAAGTGAGCGAGGCGTTCGACGGCCTTATCGTGCGAACGCCGGAGCGACAAGCCTAGCTGGCACGAATCCGCGTTGAGCCGGAACGAAACCCGGTGCCGGTCGTCCTCTTCCCCTGCCGCAACGAGCGCGCTAGACACTCCCGCCTCAGCAGAGGCCATCCACTAAGGACGAGCACGCATACGACATGAGTGATCCCATCAAGACCGACGTTGTCATTATCGGTGCCGGCCCGATCGGCCTGTTCGCGGTGTTCGAGCTCGGTCTGCTCGACATGAAAGCGCACCTCATCGACATTCTGGACAAGATCGGCGGCCAGTGCGCCGAGCTTTATCCGGAGAAGCCGATCTACGACATTCCCGGCATTCCTTACACCAGCGCGCAGGGTTTGGTTGATGCGCTCATGCAGCAGATCAAGCCGTTCAATCCGCAATTTCATTTGAACGAGATGGTAGAGAAGGTCGAGAAGATCGGCGATCCGTTGTTCCGCGTGACCACGGACCAGGGCAAGGTGTTCGAGAGCAAGATCCTCGTCATCGCTGCTGGCGGCGGCTCGTTTCAGCCCAAGCGCCCGCCCATTCCCGGCGTCGAGCCCTATGAAGGCACCTCGATATTCTACGCGGTGCGCAAGATGGACGCGTTTCGCGGCAAACGCGTGCTCATCGTCGGCGGCGGCGACAGCGCGCTCGACTGGACGCTCAACCTCGCGCCCCTTGCCAGTCACCTTACGCTCCTGCACCGCCGCAGCGAATTTCGCGCGGCGCCGGACAGTGTCAACAAGATGTTGGCGCTGGTCGGCGAGGGCAAGATCGATTTCGTGGTGGGCCAGGTGACCGCGCTGCAAGGCGAGCAAGGCCAGATCAGCAAAGCGGTGGTCAAGACCAACGAAGGCTCGAGCTACGAAATCGCCTGCGACGTCATGCTGCCGTTCTTCGGCCTGACCATGAAGCTCGGCCCGGTGGCCAATTGGGGCTTTGAGCTGAAGAACAATGAATTGATCCCGGTTGAGACCGCGGCCTTCGAAACCAGCGTGCCCGGGATATTCGCCATCGGGGACATCAACTGGTATCCCGGCAAGCTCAAGCTGATCCTGTCCGGGTTTCACGAGGGCGCGCTGATGGCGCAGAAGGCGCACCGCTACGTCTATCCGGACAAGAGACTGGTGTTCCAGTACACCACCTCCTCCACGAGCCTGCAGAAGAAGCTCGGCGTGGCGCCGCAGCCGGCCTGAACGCGCTCGCGTTCTCGCCCAAGCGCCTAGCGCGGGAAGGAACGTCGTCATGCCGAATGCGACGATCACCACCACGTGCTGCATCGCCGGCGGCGGGCCGGCCGGGATGATGCTCGGCTTTCTCCTCGCGCGCGCCGGCGTCAATGTCGTCGTCCTGGAGAAGCACGCCGATTTTTTCCGCGACTTCCGCGGCGACACGATCCATCCCTCGACGCTTGAGCTGATGCACGAACTTGGTTTGCTCGACGAGTTTCTTAAGCTGCCGCATCAGAAAGTCGAGCGGTTGACCGCCCAGATCGGCGAAGAACGCGTGCGGATGATCGATCTGACGCATCTGCCGACCCACTGCAAATACATCGCGCTGATGCCGCAATGGGATTTTCTCAACTTCATCGCCGCGCAAGGCCGACGCTACCCGGGGTTCGATTTGCGCATGCGCACGGAAGCGACCGACCTGGTCGAGGAAGACGGCCGTGTGGTCGGGCTTCGCGCCAAGAACCCGGATGGCGAACTCGTCATTCGCGCCGATCTCGTTGTCGGCGCCGACGGCCGGCATTCGACGGTGCGCGACCAAGCCGGATTGAAAAGCGATGATTACGGCGCGCCGATGGACGTGCTGTGGTTTCGCCTGGCGCAAAAGCCGACCGACGAGAACGAAACGTTCGGTCACATCGAGGCCGGCAGCATGCTGGTCATGCTCGATCGCGGCGATTATTGGCAGTGCGCGTACGTCATTCCGAAAGGCGGCATCGAGCGGGTCAAGGCGGCCGGTCTCGACGCGCTCCGCGGCCGGGTCGTGGAGCTGTCGCCGTTTCTCGCCGACCGGGTCGGCGAGTTGAAGAGCTGGGACGACGTCAAGCTCTTGAGCGTCACCGTCGACCGCTTGCGGCAGTGGTGGCGGCCGGGGCTGATCTGCATCGGCGATGCCGCGCATGCAATGTCGCCGATCGGCGGCGTCGGGATCAACCTCGCGGTCCAGGACGCGGTAGCCGCGGCCAACCGGCTCGCGGCGCCGCTCAGGGCCCGCACCGTAAGCAACGAGGATTTGCGCGCGATCGAGGCGCGGCGCACGCTGCCGGTGCGTTTTACGCAGCGGCTTCAGCTCATCATGCAGAACCGGATCATCGGCCGGGCGCTCGCCAGCACGCAGCGGCCGAAGCCGCCGCTGCTGTTCAAGCTGTTCGACATGTTTCCGGTTCTGCGCCGCATTCCGGCGCGTCTTTTGGCCGTCGGAATCCGCCCCGAACACGTGCATACGCCCGACGTGCTTTCCGCATCATAGTGCGAGCGGCTGCGGCCTTCGCGGCGGTGCATCAAACCGCCAATCTTCGGTCTCATCCAGCGGCAGGGGCGTGTTGCGCGGCGCGTGCCGGCCCCGGGGGCGCCTTCGTTATCCCGTTGCGGACTTGAATTGGCGGCGTTATCTCGCCATTTCGGGAGCGATAATTTTTGCTTGGAACTGGTGACGATGACGATGACCGAGGAGAACCGACCGGAAAGCCGCGCGTCCGAGGCGCAACCCTTCCAAGCCGACGTCGCCAAATTGCTGCACCTGATGGTGCACTCGGTCTATTCCGACAAATCGGTATTTCTGCGCGAGCTCATTGCCAACGCCGCCGACGCCTGCGAGCGGCTGCGCTACGAAGCGATCGCCAACCCGGAGCTCGCCGGCGAGGACGCCAAGCCGCGCATCACGCTCGCGCTCGACCCCGACGGGCGGCAACTCTCCGTGGAGGACAACGGCATCGGCATGAGCCGCGATGAGATGGTCGAGGCCCTCGGCACCATCGCGCGCTCGGGCACCAAAGCCTTCCTCGATCGCATCGAGGCGGCGCAAAGCGGCGAGGAAACGGCGCTGATCGGCCGCTTCGGCGTCGGCTTCTATTCCGCCTTCATGGTCGCGGAACGCGTCGAGGTTATTTCCCGCCGCGCGGGTACGGATGCGGCGTTTGTGTGGTCCTCGGACGGCAAGGGCACCTTCGCCGTATCGCCGGCGGATGCGGTGATTGCGCCGCGCCGCGGCACTCGCGTCGTGCTGCATCTCATGGAGGACGCGAAGTCGTACACCGAGCGCTTCACCATCGAGCGGCTGGTCAAGGCGCAATCCGGTCACGTGCCGGTGCCGATCGCGCTGGTCGAGAAGCCGGGCGCCGAGCCGTCCGAAATCACCGACGGTGCGGCGCTGTGGGCGAAGCCGAAGGCCGAGATCAACGCCGCGGACTATACCGACTTCTATCGCAGCATCGCCGGACAGTTCGACGAGCCGGCGCTGACCATCCATTTCCACGCCGAGGGGCGGCAGGACTACACGACGCTGCTTTTCGTTCCCGGTTCGCGGCCGTTCGATCTCTTCGATCCCGACCGCAAGGGGCGGATCAAGCTTTATGTGAAGCGCGTCTTCATCACCGACGATGCGGAAGTCCTGCCGCGCTATCTGCGCTTCGTTCGCGGCTTGGTGGACAGCGCCGACCTGCCGCTCAATGTTTCGCGGGAAAAAATCCAGGAAAGCCCGCTGCTCGCGGCGATCAGAAAGAGCGCGACCGGGCGCGTGCTCGCGGAATTGGAGCGGCTCGCGGACAAGGAGCCGCAGACCTATACGAAAATCTGGGAGATGTTCGGCGCGGTGCTCAAGGAAGGTATCTACGAGGATTTCGAGCGCCGCGACGCGCTTTTGGCGCTGGCGCGCTTCAAGACCACCGGCCCGGCCGACGGCTGGCGCAGCCTCAAGGACTACGCCGCTTCGCTCAAGACCAATCAAACGGCGATCTACTATCTCGCCGGCGACGATATCGCCCGCCTCCGGTCTTCGCCGCACCTCGAAGGCTTTCGCGCTCGCGGTATCGAGGTTCTGCTGCTGGCCGATCCGGTGGACAGTTTTTGGGTCATGCCGGGCGTGTCGTTCGACGGCAAGCCGTTCAAATCGGTTACGCAGGGGACCGCCGATCTGGCGCTCATTCCGCTCACCGACGCGCAGGAGGCGCCGAAGCCGGAGCTGGAAGATTCAGTCAAGAAATTCCTTGCGTTCCTGAAGAACACGCTCGGCGACGCGGTGACGGAGGTGCGCGTTTCGGAGCGGCTGACCGACAGCGCGGTCTGCCTAGTGGCTCCCGATTCCGGTCCCGACCGGGCGCTGGAGAAGCTGCTCGCGGGCGCCGGCCGGCTGGACGCCGTGTCGAAACCGATCCTGGAGGTCAATCCGCGTCACCAGCTGATCGTCAGGCTCGCCGGCCTCGGCGAGGACGAGCGAGTTTTCAAGGAGGACGCGGCGCATCTGTTGTTCGATGAGGCGAGGGTGCTCGAGGGCGACCGTCCGGCGGACGCGCGTTTGTTCTCCGAGCGGCTCGCGCGCGTGCTGGGGAAATCTCTGGGCAAGGCCGGCTGACGAAATCCGGCTCAATGGAAGTCGCGACTCTTGAGGGGAAGGGAAGCTTCCCGCGGAAACGGCCCGCCGGAAAGTTTGGGCGAAAACAGATCGCCGCCGTCGCGCAGCCACGGCAGTGCCGCGGAAAGATCGACGAAGCTTTCCGCGACCACGTGGACCACGAGGCCGGCGCGTTGCAGGCGCCCGCGCACGGTGAGAAACCGCGCCGTCATCACCGTGCGGCGGTTTTTCACGAAAGCTTTCGGCCAGACGATGATGTTGGCGATATCGGTCTCGTCCTCCAGCGTCAGGAACACGACGCCCTTCGCTGTGCCCGGCCGCTGCCGGATCAGCACCAGGCCGGCGACGGTGACGATCGAATCCTGCGGCAAGTTTTCGCTGCGATGCTGCGCGTTGCGCATGGCGCCGAGCGTGGTGAGGCGGTCGCGGAAGAAGCTCACGGGATGCGCTTTCAGCGACAGGCCGGTCGCCACGTAATCCTCGACGACGTGCTCGCTGAGCGGCATGGCGGGGAGCGCGACGGAAGGCTCCGGGAAAAGCTCGTCGCCCAAATGCGGGGCAAGCAGTGGGAGCTCTCCGTCCGCTTTGGCGGTATCCGCTTTGCCGGTGGCCGTCCGGCGTGCCGGACGAAGGCCGATCACGTCGAGCCGGCGCGATGCCCATAAAGCGGCGCGCCGATCGAGCTTGAAAGAGCGAAACGCATCCGCCTCGGCGAGCCGTTCGATGGTGAAACGTGAAATGCCGGCGATCGCCGCGAGCCGTTCGATGCTGGCATAGCCATTGCCGCGTGCGGCGATGAGCTTCTCGAGTTCTTCCTTGTTGAGGCCGTGAATGAGGCGAAAGCCGAGGCGGACGGCATGCTTGCCGTCGGCGCCCGGTTCAAGCGTGCAATCCCAATCGCTGAAGTTGACGTCGGTCGCGCGAACCTCGACGCGGTGCTGGCGGGCGTCGCGCACGAGCTGCGCCGGCTGGTAAAAGCCCATCGGCTGGCTGTTGAGAATGGCGGCGCAGAACACCTCGGGATAGCGGCATTTGATCCAGGCCGAGGCATAGACGAGCAGCGCGAAGCTCGCCGCGTGACTTTCGGGAAAGCCGTATTCGCCGAAACCTTCGATCTGGCCGAAACAATGCTCGGCGAAATCGCGGTCGTAGCCGCGCGCGGTCATGCCGTTGATGAACTTGTCGCGGAACAGATGGACAGTGCCGTTGTGGCGGAAGGTCGCCATGGCGCGGCGCAGCCCGTCCGCTTCATCGGGCGTGAATTTCGCGGCGGTGATGGCGATCTGCATCGCCTGCTCCTGGAATAGCGGCACGCCCAAGGTCCTTTTGAGCACTTCTTTCAATTCGTCGCGGTCGCCCTCGCCGGGACGCGGAGACGGATAGTCGGGCTCCTTGCCGCTTTTCCGCTCTTCGCGCCGGCGCAGATAGGGGTGCACCATGTCGCCCTGGATCGGCCCCGGCCGCACGATCGCAACCTCGATGACCAGATCGTAAAAACATTCCGGCTTCAGGCGCGGCAGCATCGACATCTGCGCGCGGCTTTCGACCTGGAATACGCCGACGGAGTCGGCGCGCTGCAGCATCTGGTAGACCTCCCGTGAGTCTTGCGTCCCGTCATTGGGGATGCTCGCAAGCGAGAAATCCTTGCCATAGTACGTTTTCAGGAGATCGAGGCCGCGCCGCAGGCAGCTCAGCATGCCGAGCGCCAGCACATCGACCTTCATCAGACCGAGGGTGTCGATGTCGTCCTTGTCCCACTCGATGAAGGTGCGTTTATCCATGGCGGCATTGCCGATGGGCACCGTCTGATCGAGCGGCGCGCGGGTGAGCACGAAGCCGCCGACATGTTGCGAGAGATGGCGCGGGAAGCCGGTCAGATCATTGGCAAGCGTGACCGCCTGCCTGATCGCCGGATTGGCGGGGTCGAGGCCGGCTTGGCGAATGTGATCCTCCGGCAATTCGTCGCCATAACCCCATACCGTTTTGGCCAGAGCGGCGGTGATGTCTTCGGTCAATCCCAAAGCCTTGCCGATTTCGCGAATGGCCCGGCGCGAGCGGTAATGCACGACGGTCGCGCAGATCGCCGCGCGATCGCGTCCGTAGCGGTCGTAGATGTATTGGATCACTTCCTCGCGCCGCTCATGTTCGAAATCGACGTCGATGTCGGGCGGCTCGTTACGGTTTTCCGAGATGAAGCGGGCGAACAGCAGTTTGGTCTCGTTCGGATTGACTTCGGTGATGCCCAGGCAAAAGCACACCGCGCTGTTTGCCGCGGAGCCGCGGCCCTGACAGAGAATATTTTTTTCTTTGCGTGCGTAGGCGACGACATCATGGACGGTGAGGAAATAGCGGGCGTATTGGAGCTTCGCGATCAGTGCCAGCTCCTCTTGCAGCCGCTGCTCGACTTCACGGGGAACGCCACTCGGAAATCGATCCTTCGGATAACGCTCCGCGGCGCCTGCCCAGGTGAGATCCTCAAGATGCTGTTGGGCGGTCTTGCCCGGCGGCACCGGCTCGTCGGGATATTCGTAGTGGAGCTCGTCGAGCGAGAAGTGGCAGGTATTGGCGATGTCGATGGTGCGGGCGATGGCGTCGGGAAATCCGGCGAACAGCCGCGCCATCTCCGCCGCGGGCTTAAGATGCCGTTCGGCATTGACGGCAAGCCGCAGGCCCGCTTCGGCAATGGTGCATTTCTCGCGGATGCAGGTGAGCATGTCGGCGAGCGGCCGGCGCTCCGGCGCGTGATAGGAGACCTCGTTGACGGCGACGAGCGGCGCGCTGGTGCGCGCGCCGAGCTCGCCGAGAAGCCGTAGCCGACGCGGCTCGTCGCCGCGATGATAATGCACCCCGGCAAGGAACGTGCGGCCCGGCGCTGCGCGAACCAGAGCGGTGAGGCGTTCGGTGAAGGCGGAAGCCGAAAACAGCGTCAGCGGCGGCACGGCGATAAAAATCTGGCCTTCGCTGGCGCCGAGAATCTCCTCGAAGGTCAGATGGCATTCGCCTTTCTCCGCTTTGAGATTACCCTTGGTCAGCAGCTGGCAGAGCCGGCCATAAGCTTGGCGATCCGTGGGATAGGCCAGGGTCTCGAAACCATCGATGGTGAGGAGGCGGGTGCCGACGATGAGCTTGAGGCTTTTTTTCTTTTTCCATTCTTCATAGGCGCGGACCACGCCGGCAAAAGAGTTACGGTCGGCAATGCCGATGGCGCTAAGGCCGAGTGCGCCGGCGGTGGCGACCATCTCCCGCGGGTGTGAAGCGCCGCGCAGGAAGGAGAAGCTGGTGGTGACGGCCAGTTCGGCATAGGCGCTCATCGGCTTTTCTCACAAACTCACATAAACTCACGCAAACAGCCCATGCACGAACCAGCGCGCCGATGCCGTCTCGCGCCCGTAAAGTCCTTCGCGGAAAAGCCAGAAGCGGCGGCCGTCCGCGTCCTCGACGAGGTAATAGTCGCGCGTCGGCTCGGGTTGGCGATGGCGCCACCATTCGCTGGCGATGCGTTCCGGGCCCTGCGTTTCGGCGACCTCGTAAGTCACTCCGCGCCAGCAAAAACGTCGCGGCGGCCCCTCGGGGATGAGCGCGGTGACTTCGGTCGGCTCCGCCTGCGGCAACAGCAGAAGCGGACGCGTTTGTTCCGGCGCCGGCCATGAGGCAGGAAGCTCGCCGATGACCGGCGGCTGCACCTCGGCGCGTTCGGGGATGTGACTGGCCACGGGCTCAAAGCGTCGCACGCTCGCCGGGCCGAGGCGTTGGCGCAATTTATCGATCAAGGCCGCGCAATTTTGCGATCTGTCGTCTTCCCCGGCGAAGGAGGCGAGTTCCGTCTGTCGTGCGTGCAAAGGTTCGGCGCGGGTGACGGCAAGCCCGAGCGCCTCGAAGCCAAAGCCGGCATCCTGCGTCGCCGCCAGGGCCTCGAGCTTGAGGTCGACGAGCCGCGTCACATGCGCGACGTCGCGCGTCGGCAAGGTCAGGCCGATGTCGACTGTCTCGGCCGCGCCATCGACGCGATAAAGGGAAAGCCGCAATGCGCGCGCTCCGACGTCGTCGCGCACGAGCACATGCACGAGGGTCTGCATCAGGCGGCCGGCCAGCGCGACGACGGCCTCCTGGGTGAAAATCGGCTCGATGAGATAACGCAGGCAGTGATAGACCGGCGGGGCGACGATGGGGACGAGCGGCTCATCGAGGCGGCCGAGCGCCTGGTCGATCCGTCGAAGAAGCGCGGCCGGGAAACGCGCGGCAAAGGGCGCGCGCGGCTTGTCGAGGAGCGCGCCCACGGATTTGAAGCCGAGCCGGCGCAACGTCGCTGAGATTTCCGGCGAAAGCCGCAACGCTTCGATCGGGAGGTCTACCAGCGCTTCGGCTTCCTCACCCGGCGGCAGCACGGTGAGAGGCGCGGGGTGGAAGCGCGACAGCGCCCAGGCGGTGCCGGGCGTGCCGGCGACGGCAAGCCGCGCCGGCAGGCCGAAATATTTGAGCCGCGAATGAAGATCGGCGATGAGCCTTTCCTCGCCGCCGAAAAGATGCGCGGCGCCTTCGACGTCGAGGAAAAAACCGTCGGCGCCGTTCTCCTCGCCCCACGCGGAGGCGGTCGGCGTATAGCGCGTCGCCCACAACGTCAGGCGACGCAATACGGCGTCATCGGCGGCGGGATCGACGGGGCGCACCTGCAGCATGCCGGCCTTCGCCCGCGCGTCGGCCAATGGCTCGCCGACCGCGAGCCCGCCCGCTTCCGCCGCCTCGTTCAAGGCGGCGATGCGCGGTCCTCCGCCGGCGGCAATGGCGAGGACGAACGGCTCGTCAGGATCAACCGGCTTGTCTGAGGGTTTCGCCGTTTGCGCGGCGAGAATGCGCAGGATCGGCCAGCGCCGCAGCCAGACTGAAACGATGCGCGACATGATCGTACTCCACTATCCATTCGCCCGCGCGTCCGTTGCGGCAGCGGTCCAGCCGGAGATGCCAGCGCGGGCGCGCGAAAAGGCCGAAGCGGTCGCGTGCAGCCGGGGCGGGACCGACGCGCCAGCGCGTGGCCGCCGCGCTCAATTCCAGGAACTGCGCCTGCCGCAGGAGGAACAGAGGCAGGCCTGCCTCCACGGCGGCGAGATGCAGCCTTTGGCTCAATTTCAGATCGAGCTTGTCGATCACGCCGGCGACGGCGGCAGGCGCACCCGAACGCAACGCCTCTTCCATGGCCCAGAGGGTTTCGTTGCGGTGCCTGGTCTCGGCCAGGATCAGACGACCCGGATCGAGGCCGAGACCATTGCAGCCATGGCCATGCGGACGGCCATATTCGCGCAATCCATAGGCCGGCATGATGAGGAAGAGCTTTTCCCTCCTCCCGCCCGGGCCGCGCTTGCGCCCGCCCGAATGCATGCTTGTTGGCGAAGGGGAGGAAATGCGGGCAAGCAATGCTAGGATGAAGCCGAAGGCGGCAGGGGTGCTGCTTTCTTCCGGTACGACCTCATGCAGGGCGCCGCAGGGAAGGCCGCCTTGCGGCAGGTAACGATCGATGGCGGAAAGACCGAAGGGGAGGGTCTGTCCGGCCGAAAACCCCTCCATTTTGGGCAGCAGCCGGCGCAGTTCCTGCGCGACAGCAGCGCGGTTTCGCATTACGGAAAAGCCGGCCGATTGGGTCATAGCGGTGCAAAGGCGTGTGGATATTCTTGGTATGTTCTTGTCGGCTCAACATATAGAACATAACAAGAACAATGCCAAGGCGGTTTCGTAATTATCCCCTTGACACACGTAGTCTAGATGTTCTAGTATAGCGTCATTGGAGGACGCCATGTCGAAAGACGCGCAATTTCAAAAGCTTAGCAGGCTCACGGTGGGAGAGTTTTTCGCCCGTTTCCCGGCCGACGATGCCTGCCTGACCCACATCATGGAGGTCCGGTACGGCGCTCGGCATGTCTGCCATGCGTGCGGCGTCGAAGGCACTTTCCATAAGCTCACAGAGCGCCGTGCATTCTCTTGTTCGTCATGCGGGCACCACGTTTACCCGACCGCCAAGACCGTATTCCAGGACACGCGGACGCCGCTGCGTGTGTGGTTCTATGCGATCTATTTGTTCGTCACGACGCGCCACGGTGTGAGCGGCAAAGAGCTGCAGCGTTCGCTTGGCGTGACCTACAAAACCGCTTGGCGCATGGGCCAACAAATCCGCATTCTCATGGCGAAGGCCGATGGCTTCGAGAGAATGAAAGGCCACGTCGAAATTGACGAGGCTTATGTCGGCGGGTACCGGCCGCATGGTGGCCCTGGAAAGGGCGACAACAAGACGATTGTGCTCGGCATTGTCGAACGCGGTGGGCGAACCGTTGCCAAGTCAGTGCCGAACCTGAGAACAGAATCCGTTCGCCCATTCATTTACGAAAATATCGAGGCGGGTGCTGCTGTCTCTACCGATAAGTCGGCAATCTACGAATTACTCAAGAGCGCGGGCTATGACCACAAAGCGGTCAACCATTCCAAAAAGCAGTGGCGGAAATTCAACTACCGCCGCGACGAATATCACCATACCAACAGCGTCGAATCTTTTTGGCGGTTGTTCAAAAACTCAATCCGCTCGACGCACATTCATGTGTCGTCGAAATACATGGACCGCTATCTGAAAGAATTCACTTTCCGCTCGAACCACCGCCAGATGTCGAAAGCGATGTTCGACCTCCTGATTGCGTCGGTGTAGTCGCCAAATGCTTGATAGCGGCTTCAACATCTGCGCTGTCAGTAGGTCCAATTCCGCGCGCTTCCTCTTGCGCGATAAATTCGCGTAAGCGGCCGGTTTTCAGTGCTTTGGATAATGTTAGCATCGCGCCGAATCTTAGCACAGATAGGCGCGGCATGTCACATCCACTCGACGGGTGTTGGGCGAAGATCGAGCGGGCCAATCATAACATCAATAGGCTCAACCAGCTCACTACCAATTTTGTTTCTCTGCACAGTCACGATTTCCGAACGGAGATTAATGCTGACAAGACGGAGCATATCCACCGCGTTTTCGGACCACCCCCGCCGCCTTTGAATTTTGCGGTCCGAACCGGCGAAATCGTCAATCATCTGCGGGCGAGCCTAGGCCACCTGATTTGGGCTCTTGTATTGAAGCGGCACAAGTCTCCCACTTTCAAAGTCCAGTTCCCCGTCTGCCTCACGGCTGCGAAATATGAAAAGGCCATTGAAGGGGGAATAATATTGAAGGGAATAATAAAGGGAGTTTCCGGTAGCGCACAGGCAATTATCGAGCGGTTGCAACCTTACCACGCTACGAAGCCCGCTGAGGACGCGCTCGCCATTCTTCATGACCTTAACAATATCGACAAACACAAACTGCTGTTGGTCGTTTCTTGCTACGCCTACGTCCCCGATACAATCAGCTTTAGCGGTGATAGAGCCGAGCACCACGAAATCAAGTTCGTTCCCGAGAATTGGAGCCGACGCTCGATCCGGGCCGAAGAAAGTGGCGCAGAACTTTTCCGCGTGCGGTTCACCCGGCCGATTAATGTGAGCATGTATGCAAACGTGACCCAGCAAATAGCGTTCGAGAAATTTGGGGTCCGAAATCACGAACCGCTCATCGAAGGCCTTTCGAGCCTCCGCGATGCAGTGGTCAAGGCGCTTAAGCTGTTCAACGGTGAGTTCTGAATCGTCTGCGTCGGCCTGTCGGGGCATGCCTTATGCCCGGCCAATACGTGCGTCAAGGGGATACTTCCGAAGGCGGTTTCCACGATGCAAGGCACGATGGGAGGTTTTCCGCCCATCAGCCTTGACCAATCCATAACCGGATGGTTATTGATGAATATGAAAGTGTCGCGATATCACCCGCTGCTGGTGGTCCTGCATTGGCTCCTTGCCATCATGATCATCGCCATGCTGCTCGTCGGATTCTTTGTGCTGGCACCGATGCCCAACTCGGCGCCGCAAAAGATCCAAATTCTCCTCGTGCACATGTCCGTCGGCATGCTCATCCTCGCGTTGATGCTCGTCCGCTTCGTCACGCGAATGCTGACCGCGAAACCTAAGGATGCGACGACCGGCTCGCCGCTGCTCGATCGGATTGCCCGGGTCGTGCATTACGGCTTCTATCTGATCGTCCTGCTGATGGTGGCGAGCGGCTATACGACGGCGATTATCGCCGGCCTCAACAAGACAGTGTTCCAGGGCTCGGGCGACCCGCTGCCGGCAAGCTTCGCCATCTATCCGAGCTTCATCGCACACGGCTACGCCGCGGCGCTCCTCGCGGGCCTTATCGCTCTACATGTGCTGGCCGCGCTCTATCATCAATTCGTCCGCAAGGACGGATTGTTCGGGCGCATGCTCTTCGGCCGGCGTGCGACAAATTCCGTCGGCGAAGAATATTGAACCTTGCTGCCGCAACGGCGATGCCGCATAGGTTCGCCGCGAACTTGCCGCGCGACGGAAGACGCGGCCGCGCGAGGAGCATCATGCCGGAAGCCGATAGGGAAGGCGAACGCTACGTCGCCGGTCAGCCGCAGCAGACGCCCGGCTTTTATCTCAAGGGCTCGCATCAGCTCGATTGGGGCATGAAGAACCGTCTCGCCCGCGTCTTTGCGCCGGCATCGGGCCGCACCGTGATGCTGGCGGTCGATCACGGCTACTTCCAGGGTCCGACCTCCGGGCTCGAGCGGATCGACCTCTCCATCGTGCCGCTGTTGCCGTCCTGCGACGCGTTGTTCTGCACGCGCGGCATTCTGCGCTCGGTCATTCCGGCCGATTCCGGCAAGCCGATGGTGCTGCGCGCCAGCGGCGGCCCCAGTATCCTGCGCGAGGAGCTGTCGGACGAAGAGATCGCGATGGATATGGACGACGCGGTGCGGCTCAACGCCGCCGGCGTCGGCATCCAAGTGTTCATCGGCGGCGAATTCGAGACGCGCTCGGTCCACAACATGACCAAGCTCGTCGACGCCGGATTGCGCGTCGGCATTCCGGTCATGGGCATCACCGCGGTCGGCAAGAACATGGTGCGCGACGCCAAATATTTCCGTCTCGCCTGCCGGATCATCGCCGAGCTCGGCGCGCAATATGTGAAGACCTATTATGTCGAAGAGGGCTTCGAGACCGTGACCGCGTCATGCCCGGTGCCGATCGTCATGGCCGGCGGCAAGAAACTCGCCGAGCTCGACGCATTGACCATGGCCTACAACGCGGTGCAGCAGGGCGCGGCGGGCGTCGACATGGGGCGTAATATTTTCCAATCGGCGGCGCCGAAGGCGATGATCGCCGCGATCAACGCCGTCGTGCACAAGAATCTCAAGCCCAAAGAGGCCTATGAGCTGTTCGGTTCGCTCAAGACCAAGGGCTGATTAGGCGCCGCTCACCCGTATGTCCGTTGCGGCGCCGATCCGATCAGAAACCAGGCGGCCGAGCCGGCGGCGAAGGCGCCGCCTAGCGCGGCCAGGATCTGCATGATCCAGGAGGCGCTGCCGACCGAGCTCCGTCCCGGTTGCGCCTGCGCAACGGCAACCGTCGCAGTCTCGGAGGCCGGCTCCGCCTCAGCGCCATCACTGTGCCTCGCCGCCGATATCGCCGCGCGCGCGGCAACACGCTGCGGGTCGGCCGCTTCGTCGATCTCGTTGACATTATCCGCTGCCGTAACTTGCACCGTGCGTCCGCGGACCACGAGTTCGCTCGGCATCGGCTCGGCAAATGACGCCGCCGCGGAAGGAGGCGATGCTGCCGTGGGTGGCGCCGGCGGCGTGGCGGCAGCAGCCGCCGCGACATTTGTGGGCAGGGCGTCATTGTCGGCAGGCGTCGGCAACGCGGGCCTTGCTTTGGCCGACCGATGCAGCAGCGCCCTGGTTTTCGCGGCCATGTGCGTCTTGCCCATCCTCCTGCCCACTCGTCTGCCGTGGATCTTGGTCCCCGCTTTGTCCGGCTTTGCGAGAATCTTGAGGAGCGGTATCGGATTGCCGGGCGCGGTATTTGTTTCGGCCTTAGTCGCCGCACTTGCGACCGTCATGATCGATAAAGCCGCGAGAGCGGTGACGATACGAATACGCCGCATCATGCCTTCCTTATTTCGCTGGACCGTACGGCGCGCATACCGGACAGGCCGCCGTGACTTCACAGTGACGCAATTGGGGATTTTTTCGCTCAAAGCGGACGAAAATCTGCCGGCTTAACCATCCGCCAAAGGTGATCGGGTCAAATAAGCCGAATCGGCCTCGAGCGCTCGCCCAGTGGACAACCTACGCGATATTGTGCGGCGCTACTCGCGTAAATTAACTGGTATGACGATCATTGGGAGTGATGAGCCGGCCATGTTCGATCTGAAAATCCAAAACAATGTTGCACTCGTCACCATCCGGCATGGCAGAGGCAATACGCTTGATATCGAGCTTTGCGACGCGCTGGCGAAGTGCTTCGACGACCTTCGCACGGCGGATGCGCGTGCGGTGCTGATTACCGGACAGAGCCGGATTTTTTGCGCCGGCGTCGACTTGAAGCGAGTGACAACGGAGGGGGTGGACTATGTGCGCCGGTTCATACCGGCTCTGCACCGGCTCAGCGAGGCGGTGTTCTTCCACCCCAAGCCGGTGGTAGCGGCGATCAACGGCTATACCATCGCCGGCGGATGCGTGCTCGCCTGTTGCGCCGATCGGCGGATCATGGCGCGCGGGCGCGGGCGCATCGGCGTGATCGAACTTGTGGTCGGCGTGCCGTTTCCGGCGCTGGCGTTGGAAGTCATCCGCTATGCGGTGCCGTCGCGGCATTTTCACGAGGTCACGTTCAGCGGCGCGACCTACGACTCGGCGGCCGCGCTGGAGCGCGGCCTGGTCGATGAGGTGGTGGAGGCGGACACGCTGATGGAGCACGCGATGGGCGTGGCGCAAAAAATGGCGTTGCTGCCGCCGCTCGCCTTCGCTCACACCAAGAACCAGATGCGCCTGCCGGTCGCCGAGCGTATGGCGCGCAGCGGCGCGGAAATCGACAGGAGGGTAGCCGAAATCTGGTCCGATCCGGAAACCCTCAAGGGCGTTCGCGATTTCGTCGGGCGTAGCTGACGAGCGGCGGCGCGGGACCGGCCTCGATACTCCGCATGGCTTCTTGTAAGGAGAGCGACCAAGCCGTCGCGCGTTGCTGGAAGCTAGGCTAAGCTATGCGCGGATCGTTCTTTCGACTAACTTAGTTGCCGGCAGCACACCTATCAGGAGCGCACAATGCCCATAGACTTATCGACCGTGAAATGGGACTTCGTTGTATTGATGGCGGTGTTCGCGTTCGTCGCCGCTTTTCTGGGAAGCCTGATCGCACTGCGAAGCCGCTTTTTTGGCGCCATTATTGCCGGGATTCTGTTCGCCGTCATGTACGTAGCGTGGAATCACTACCCGCACCCCACCATTCCGCTTCCAATCGTCGCGACCTACGCAACGCCGAGCGGTTGACCTTTCCGCCGGTCCCGCTATGCGTAAAAGCGAGTTTTGCCGGGACAAATGGAGCGGATATGAAAAAGGTCTATGCGGACGCGCGCTCCGCGTTGGCCGGTTTGCTCAAGGATGGCATGACGATCATGGCCGGCGGCTTCGGCCTGTGCGGCATTCCGGAGGCGCTGATTCTTGCGATCCGCGACTCCGGGGTGAAGAACCTGACCGTGGTCTCCAACAATTGCGGGGTTGACGGAAAGGGCCTTGGCATCCTGCTCGACAGCCGGCAGATCAAGAAGATGATCTCCTCCTATGTCGGGGAGAACAAGATTTTCGCGCAGCAATATCTCGCCGGCGAGCTTGAGATCGAGTTCAACCCGCAGGGCACGCTCGCCGAGCGCATCCGCGCCGGTGGCGCCGGCATTCCGGCCTTCTTCACCAAGACCGGCGCCGGCACGCAGATCGCGCAAGGCAAGGATGAGCGCGAGTTCGACGGCGAGCGCTATGTGATGGAGCGCGGGCTGGTCGCCGATCTGTCGATCGTCCACGCCTATCGGGCCGACACCGAAGGCAATCTGGTCTACCGCAAGACGGCGCGCAATTTTAATCCGCCGATGGCGACCGCCGGCCGGGTGACGGTCGCCGAGGTCGAGCACCTGGTGCAGCCGGGCGACATCGATCCCGATCATATCGTCACCCCCGGCATCTACGTGCAGCGGCTCATTCATGTGCCGAACGCGACCAAACACATCGAGCAACGCACTGTGCGCAAGCGCGATCGATCGGCCGCTCCGGCCGGAACGGGAGTGGAAATCTAATGCCCTGGACCCGCGATCAGATGGCGGCGCGCGCCGCCAAGGAGCTGCGTGACGGCTTCTACGTCAATCTCGGCATCGGCATCCCGACGCTGGTGTCGAACTTCATCCCCGACGGCATGAGCGTGCAGCTGCAATCGGAGAACGGCATGCTCGGGACCGGCCCGTTCCCGTTCGAGGGCGAGGAGGACGCCGACCTGATCAATGCCGGCAAGCAGACGGTGACCGAGCTTCCGACCACGAGCTATTTCAACTCGGCGGACTCGTTTGCCATGATCCGCGGCGGTCACATCGATATTGCGATCCTCGGCGCCATGCAGGTGGCGGAGAATGGCGACCTCGCCAACTGGATGATTCCGGGAAAAATGATCAAGGGCATGGGCGGCGCCATGGACCTCGTCGGCGGCGTCAAGAAAGTCGTCGTCGTCATGGAGCACTCGGCCAAGGACGAGCCAAAGCTCCTGCATCACTGCACGCTTCCGCTGACCGGCGCCGGCGTGGTCGATATGGTGATTACCGACCTCGGCGTGTTCACCGTCGACCGTCAGGGCGGCGGCATGACCCTCGTCGAGCTCGCGCCCGAGGTGACGCTCGACGAGATCAAGAGCAAGACCGAAGCGAGCTTCAAGGTCGCCAACACGCTCAAGCACTAGCCGGCCGAGAATGTAGACCGCGCCCGAAAGTTCCCTGCGCGGGCGCGCCTTTAGCGAATCACGAAATGAAGATGCGCGGGCGATAAAACCGGGGCTCAGCGGCCATCGCGACGCGCAGCGACGAAGTCGAAGATGGCCCTTTGGGGGTGCGTTGTGGGTGAGGGGCCGATCCTCGTAACCGAGGAGCTGACCAAGGAGTTCGCCGGCTTTGTTGCGGTGCGCGCGGTGAACCTGCGCGTCGAGCGGGGCAGCATCCATGCTTTGATCGGGCCGAATGGGGCGGGCAAGACCACCTGCTTCAATCTCCTCACCAAATTTCTTTCTCCCACGCGCGGGCGCATTGTGTTCGACGGGCGCGACATCACCGCGCTCAAGCCGGCGGACGTGGCCCGGCTCGGCATCGGGCGCTCGTTCCAGATCTCGGCGGTATTTCCGCATCTCACCGTGATCGAGAACGTCCGCATTGCGCTGCAACGGCGGCGCGGCAACTCGTTCGATTTCTGGCGTTCGAAGCGCGCGCTGCGCGAGCTCGACGACCGCGCCATGGCGCTGATCGCCGATGTCGGGCTTACGCCCTACGCGGATGCGCTCTCGGTCGAATTGCCCTATGGTCGCAAGCGAGCGCTGGAGATCGCGACCACGCTGGCGCTCGAGCCGGAATTGCTGCTCCTCGACGAGCCGACCGCGGGCATGGACCGCGAGGACATCGTGCGCATCAGCGCCCTGATCAAAGCGGTGGCCGCCAACCGCACCGTGCTGATGGTCGAGCATAATCTCGGCGTGGTCGCCGATCTGTGCGACCGCATCACGGTGCTCACCCGCGGCCACGTGCTGGCCGAGGGCGACTACGAAACGGTGTCCAACGATCCAGCGGTGCGCGAAGCCTATCTCGGGACCGGTCATGCCTGAGACGCGCGACCTGCTGACGGTCAACGAGCTCAATGCCTGGTACGGCGAGTTGCACGTCCTGCACGGCGTCACCTTCGCTGTGCGGCCGGGTGAAGTGGTCACGCTCCTCGGACGCAACGGCGTCGGCAAAACCACGACGCTCAAAGCCATCATGGGGATCATCGAAAAGCGTTCCGGGTCGGTGGAGTTCGAAGGCAAGGAGCTGATCCGGCTTCCCTCCGACGCGATTGCGCGGTCGGGGATCGCGTTCTGTCCTGAGGAGCGCGGCATCTTCGCCACGCTCGACGTCAAGGAGAACCTGCTGCTGCCGCGGCAGGTGCGCGCCGGCGGTCTCGGTCTCGACGGCATTTTCGCGCTGTTCCCGAACTTGCGTGAGCGGCTCGGCAGCCAAGGCACCAAGCTCTCCGGCGGCGAGCAGCAGATGCTGGCGATCGCACGAATCCTGCGCACCGGCGCGCGGCTGTTGCTGCTCGACGAACCGACCGAAGGCTTGGCGCCGGTCATCATGCAGCAGATCGGCCGTACCATCGGCGCCCTCAAGGCGGAGGGCTTCACCATCCTCCTGGTCGAGCAGAATTTCCGTTTCGCCGCCACCGTAGCCGATCGCTATTACGTCATGGAGCACGGACGCATCGTCGACCAATTCTCCGCCGCGGAGCTCGACGCCAACACCGGAAAGCTGCACGAGTATCTGGGAGTCTGAGAGCAAAGAGCGCCAGGATGTTCGAGATTTTCGGTATCCCCTCGCAAGCGCTGTTCGGTCAGCTGCTGCTCGGCCTGATCAACGGCTCGTTCTACGCGCTCCTGAGCCTCGGGCTCGCGGTCATTTTCGGCATGCTTCACATCATCAACTTCGCCCACGGGGCGCAGTACATGATGGGCGCCTTCGCCGCCTATCTGATGCTGCAATATCTCGGCATCGGTTATTGGGAAGCGCTGGTGGTGGCGCCGATCCTGATCGGCGCGACCGGCATCGTCGTCGAGCGGCTTTTTCTCCAGCATCTGCGTACGCTCGATCCGCTCTACGGCCTGTTGCTCACGTTCGGGCTGGCGCTGATGATCGAGGGCCTGTTCCGCAACACTTACGGCTCTTCCGGATTGCCCTACGAGGTGCCGGATGCGCTGCGCGGCGGCCGCAATCTCGGCTTCATGTTCCTGCCAAATTATCGCGCCTGGGTCATCGTGCTTTCGCTGGCGGTGTGCCTGGCGACCTGGTTTGCCATCGAGCGCACGCGGCTCGGCTCCTATTTGCGCGCGGCGACGGAAAATCCGGTCCTCGTCCGCGCCTTCGGCATCAACGTGCCGCGCATGGTGACGCTGACCTACGGCTTCGGCGTCGGGCTCGCGGCGCTGGCCGGCGTCATGGCGGCGCCGATCTACAACGTCTCGCCGCAGATGGGCTCCGATCTCATCATCGTGGTGTTCGCGGTCGTGGTGATCGGCGGCATGGGCTCGATCCTGGGCGCGATTCTCACCGGCTTTGCGCTCGGGATCATCGAGGGGCTGACCAAGGTGTTTTTCCCGGAGGCGTCGAACACCGTCATCTTCGTCATCATGGCCGTCGTCCTGCTGATCCGGCCGGCCGGACTGTTCGGACGGCACGCATGATCGATCGCGTCCTCGACCAGCCGGCGGCGCGGCCGCAGCGCGAGACCTCCTGGAGCCTCGTCGCCGCGTTCGCGGTGATGGTCGCGCTCTTGGTCGCTGCGCCGTTCGCGATCTATCCGGTCTTTCTCATGCAGGCGCTGTGCTTCGCGCTGTTCGCCTGCGCCTTCAATCTGTTGATCGGTTATGTCGGCCTGATCTCGTTCGGGCATGCCCTGTTCTTCGGCTGGGCGAGCTATCTGACCGCGCACGCCGCGAAGGTGTGGGCATTGCCGCCCGGGCTCGCCGTCATCATCGGCACGGCGACCGCCGCCGTGCTCGGCCTCGTCGCTGGCGGTCTCGCCATTCGCCGCCAGGGCATTTACTTCGCGATGATTACGCTGGCGCTGGCGCAGATGATGTATTTCTTCGCCTTGCGCGCGAAATTCACCGGCGGCGAGGACGGCATCCAGGGCGTGCCGCGCGGCCGGCTGTTCGGGTTTTTCGACCTGTCGCATGAGTTGACGATGTACGTCTTCGTTCTCGTCGTCGTGCTCGCCGGCTTTCTGCTCGTCTACCGCATCATCAACTCGCCGTTCGGCGAAGTGCTCAAGGCGATCCGCGAGAACGAGCCGCGCGCGATCTCACTGGGCTACAAGACCGAGCGCTACAAGCTCGTCGCCTTTGTGCTGTCGGCGACGCTGGCCGGGCTCGCCGGATCGATGAAATCCCTGGTGTTCCAGCTCGCCTCGCTCACCGACGTGCACTGGACCATGTCCGGCGACGTGGTGCTGATGACGCTCCTCGGCGGCCTCGGCACGATATTTGGTCCCGTCGTCGGCGCCTTCCTCGTCATCGCGATGCAGAACTATCTGGCCCCGTTCGGCCAGTGGGTGCTGGTGATCCAGGGCGCGATATTCGTCGCCTGCGTGCTGGCTTTCCGGCGCGGCATCGTCGGCGAGCTCGCGAGTCGCCTGCGCATCAGGCTTTGAGATCAAGCCGCGGATGACCCGGATTTATCCACAGGATGGCGCATCGCGCTCGGGATTTGTGCACAGGCGTATCCGCTCTTTAGTTCGCTTTTTCGTTGCAAACCGGATTCCCCAAGGGATCATGCCGAAGCTCCGATTCCGCCCTGACATTCGGCTTCTCTATGTCGGCACGGCAGACTTGGCCGCACGACAATATCGCGCGCAGATGGCTCGCCTTGGCGGAGCGTCGGATGGCGCACTTCATCGATCTTCGCGACAGCGGCCGCTGGCAGAATTATTACACCCAGCAGGCGGAGATCAACGAAGCGGTGCGCGAGGCGATTCGCGCCCGCGACGAGTGGGCAAGGATCGCCGGGGTTTCGCCGGCGGCAAGCGTCGCGACGGGGTGACTTCTTCGCGGCCGGCCGCGCTCAGCGCACGCGATTGCCGCCGATCGAGAATTGCGCGTAGCGGGCGGCGCCCTCCTTGCTGAGATCGCCGGTGACCGCGTTCTTCAGTTCCATGCCGACGATGGCGCTGCGGCGCACCTCGGACATGAGATTGTCGGCGATCACCGCCGCACCCGCTCCCGGGGCGACGGAAACGGCAATGCCGTAATCGGCGCCGCGGATCACATTCGAATTGACCGACACATCGCGCAGGTAGGATCCCCAGCCGGCGGCGATGCCGATGTTCGGTGCGTTTTCCACCACGTTGCCGGTTACCGCCGTGTCGGCCTCGACGCCGATGCCGATGCCGGCGCCGTCGTTCGGGTCAGTGCCGGGCGGGCGGTGGTCGACGAGATTGCGGATCAGATTGCCTTGCACGACGGCGAGCCGCCCGCCCTCGTTGAAGTTCGTCACCGAAACGCCGATCGCCGCCCCGTCGACGATGTTGCTGGCAATCAAAGCGCCTTCGAACCCGAACTCGGCGTAGAGCGCGACCTCGCCGAGGCCGGTGCAGGTGTTGCCGGTAATCTGCAGGTTCGAGGCCTGGTTGCCGCGCACGGCTGAGAAAGTTGCGTTGCGGATGCGGTTGCCGCGCACGATGACGTTGTCGGCGCGAAAGACATTGATGGCGTTGCCGTGCTGCCCGGAGCCGCCGGCGCGGTTCTGCACATCTGCGATCCGATTGTCGACGACCAGCGTGCCGTCATCGCCGGTTTTACTGCGCCAGATGAGGATGCCGCCATTGCCGGCGCCGCGTATCGTGTTGCCGGCAATGCGCAGCCCGCGCGCGTCGAGCGAGAAGATCGCGGCGTCGGCCGCGCTCAGGGTATTCCCGGTCACCTCGCCCTCGATCGTCTCGAGTGCGATGCCGTGGCCGCCGGCATTGACGATGTCGCAATCGGCGATGCGCACGGCGCGGCCTTGCGCTAGCTGTACGAGGCCGTGACGTGCGGGGAGCGGAATGTCGTTGCCGTCGAGGATCAGGCCGCTAAGGCTGATGTAGTCGCTGCCGGTCGCCGTCATCATGAACGGCGCCGCCGACATGAGGATGCGGCTTGCGCCCGGCACGCCGGCGATCGCGCAATAGGGCGGAAGCTTGAGCGAGCCGGCCCGATAGAACCCGGGCGCGAGATGCAGAACGGCATGTGCGGTCGCGGCGCGGTCAATAGCGCGCTGGAAGGCCGCGGACTGATCCTCGGGAGCGTTGGGCCGAAGGCCGAGTGTCGTCGCATCGATTGCCGCGCGCGGTGCGAGGTCGCGGGCGGGATTAGCCTCGCTCGCCCGTTCACCATCATCGGCGCGGCGCGCGAGCGCCGGCGTTGCCGTGGCGGCGGTGGCCGCTCCGGCAAGGGCGGCGAACAGGCCGCGGCGGTTGATGGGCATGGACCGGCTCCTCTTGGGGCCCGACGCAAATGGGCCTGACGCAAATCCTGGGCCTCACGCAAAGCGCATCAAGCCGCGTGCCACAACAGCGTGCCGGCCCGAGACAAGCGGCGTTTACAAGAGCAGGGTTAACGGTGGCTTGCCGCTGGAAAGCGGCGCGCGGTCCTCGAACCGCACGGTGCTCCCGGCGTCAGAGCCCGAGCATGGCGGCGATCTCTTCAACCGCGGCCGCCGGCGCAACGCGTCCGGCGGCGACCTCGGCCTCGAGCCGCGGCAGCGCCGCCTTGAGCGCCCGATCGGAGCGCAGCGGCGCAAACAGGCGCTCCTCGAGCATCGCCCACATCCATTTGACCTGTTGCTCGCCGCGCCGCGCGGCCAGCTCGCCCGATGCGCCGAGTTTTTCCCGGTGCTCGAGAATATGCGCCCACAACGCGGCGATCCCATCGCCGGCCAGGGCCGAATAGGTGATGACCGGCGGCGACCAGGTCGCTGAGCGCGGCGAGAGGATGTTTAGCGCGGCGCGATATTCGGCGGCCGCCGCCTTGGCGCGGGCGATATTGTCGCCGTCCGCCTTGTTGACCGCGATCATGTCGGCGAGCTCGACGACGCCCTTCTTCAATCCCTGCAGTTCGTCGCCGGCCCCGGGCAGCATGAGCACGAGGAAGAAGTCGGTCATGTCCGCGACCGCGATCTCCGACTGGCCGACCCCGACGGTCTCGACGAACACCACGTCGTGGCCGGCGGCCTCGCACAGCAGCATCGTTTCCCGCGTCTTTGCCGCGACGCCGCCGAGCGTGCCGGAAGCCGGCGAGGGGCGGATGAAGGCGTTGGCGTCGTTGGCGAGCTGCGCCATGCGCGTCTTGTCGGCAAGGATTGATCCGCCGGTGCGCCGCGAGGACGGATCGACGGCAAGCACGGCGAGCTTGTGCCCCTTTTGCGTGAGCATGCTGCCGAGCGCATCGATGGTCGTCGACTTGCCGACGCCGGGCGCCCCGGTGATGCCGACGCGCACCGCCTTGCCGGTCGCCGGCAGGAGCGCCTGCGTGAGCGCGGCGGCGGTGCGGCGGTGATCGGCGCGCCGGCTCTCGATGAGCGTGATCGCCCGCGACAACACGGTGCGATCGCCCGTGCGGATGGCGCGGGCGAGTTGGGAAACATCCTCCGGCTCGTTGCGTGCGCTCATGCAATGTCCTCGGGCATCCAGTTATCGCATCCTACACCGAGCCCCTGGTTTTTGCCGTCGCAATTTAGCGATTCGCAACCACGTCGACGGCAAAACGCGAACAGAAAGCGGCGGTCGGCGGCGATTTAATTTGACAATGCGAGTTCGCCCGAGTGGTGCCAATATTCATCCCGGAAAGACCCTCGTATGGTCGAATTCAGGCCGCATCGCATGGCTGACATCGCGTCCGTGAGGAGCGCAGCGGAACCGCCGCGCGTCCAATGTTGGCACGGGAGACGGCGATGAACTGGGATCAGATTGAAGTCGACTGGATGCAGTTCAAGGGCAAGATCCGTAACAACTGGGTCAAGCTCACTGACGAAGATCTCACCCGTATCGGCGGCCGCCGCAAGGAGTTGGCCAGCCGCCTGCAGGCGCGTTACGGCTTCGGCAGGAACGAAGCCGAGCGCGAGATCGAGGCATGGGTGAAGACGCAGCGTCACGCCGCCTGACGGCGAACGACGCTAGTGGTCCGGAAGTGGAATGAATTCCACCGTATCGCCAGGCACAGTATCGAAGCGGCCGGCCTTCCAATCGGCCTTGGCCGCTTCGATGCGCTCCTGCCGCGAGGAGACGAAATTCCACCAGATATGGCGCGGCCCGTCCATGGCGGCGCCGCCGACCACGACGAAATGCGCATCGCCGATCGCCCGCACGGCGAGGCGGTCGCCCGGCCGCAGCACCAGGAGCCGTTGCGGCCCATGCGTGTCGCCGCCGATCTCGATCTCGCCCGAGATCGTGTAGATCGCGCGCTCCTCGTACTCGGCGTCGAGCGGAAATGTCGTACCGGCCGTGAGACGAATGTCGGCGAACAAGGTTTCCCATGCGGTCACGACCGGGGAGCGGAGGCCGTGCATCGTGCCGGCGACGACGCTCAGCACCGCGCCATTGTCCTTGAGTTCGGGAATGTCGGCCGCGGCGGTATGAGCGAAAGCCGGCGCCATCTCCTCGGCCGCCGCCGGCAAGGCGACCCACAATTGCAGGCCGTGCATGGTGCCGCCGGTGACGCGCCAATCGGGACCGCTGCGTTCGGAGTGCACGATGCCGCGCCCGGCGGTCATCAAGTTCACCGCACCCGGCCGGATCGGCAGCGCGGTGCCGAGACTGTCGCGATGCACGATCTCGCCGTCGAACAAATAGGTGACGGTCGCGAGCCCGATATGCGGGTGCGGGCGCACGTCGACGCCGCTGCCGCCGCGCAACACCGCCGGCCCCATGTGATCGAACAGGATGAACGGCCCGACCATGCGGGCGCGCGCCGAGGGCAAGGCGCGATGCACCTCGAAGTCACCGAGATCGACCGTGCGCGGCACGATGATCTGCTCGATCGCGTCGCTGGCGCGCGCATCGCCGAGCGCGGGATCCTGGCCGGGGAAGAAGCTCATGGCGCTATTCTTAGCGCCAAAGCTCACGGCTTGCCAGAGCCGCCCCCTGCGCCAGCGTCTCGAGCTTGGCCCATGCGATCATCGGATGCACGCGGCCGCCGAGGCCGCAATCGGTCGCGGCGATCACCCGTTCACGGCCGACGCTCTTGGTGAAGCGCAGAATGCGCTGGGCGACGAGCTCGGGGTGCTCCACCACGTTGGTGGCGTGACTGACCACGCCGGGAAAAATGATTTTGCCGTCGGGAAGCTTGACGTCCTGCCATACCGTCCATTCGTGCTCGTGGCGCACATTGCCGGCCTCGAACGAGTAGCCTTGGCATTTGACCGCCAGCATGACCTCGACGATGTCGCGCATCGGAATATCGGTCGTGTGCGGACCGTGCCAGCTGCCCCAGCACAAGTGAAAGCGGATGCGGTCCTCGGGCAGGCCCTTGAGGGCGTGGTTGAGCGCCTCGATCCGCACCATGGTGAACTTCTGATAATCCTTCACCGACGGCTCGGGATTGATCATGTCCCAATTCTCGGCGATCGCTGGATCGTCGAGCTGCAGGATCAGGCCGGCGTCGACGATCGCCTTGTATTCCTCGCGCATCGCCTCAGCGCAGGCGAAGATGAATTCTTCGTCGGTCTTGTAGTATTTATTGGTAAAGCGCGCCGCGCTCGCCGGCGCGACCGAGGTCATGAAGCCCTCTTCGACGCCGGAGGCTTTGAGCGCCGCCTTGAAGTGGGCGATGTCGGCCTTGATCGCCTCCTGTCCCTTGTAGGTGATTGGACCGACGACCACCGGCCAGTTCGTCATTCCCGGCCCGGTCGTCACTTCGTCCTTGTAGACCTGCAAGAATTTGTTGCGGTCGCGGCGGTCGGCGAAGCTGGTGAGCACGACCTCGCCCTGTTTGGCGCGCCGGGGCTGAGACTCGTAGAGCCCCGGCCCGGCCAGATCGAGCCCGCCGAGACGATTGAAGCAGTAGCTCCACCACGCCCGATAGTTGACCTTGTGCCCCATCGACTTGCCGAACTCGCCGTCGCCGGGCACGTCGATGCCGATTTCCTTTTGCCGCCGCACCACGTCGACGACAGCCGCCTGCAGCGTGTCCTGGAATTTTCGCTCGTCCGTCGTCTCGCCGGATTCACGCGCGCGGTTGGCTTCGATTAAATCATCGGGACGCGGCAGGCTCCCGGCCTGGCTCGTCAGAATATGGTCGCGGCTCATTCTCATTGGCGTGTCGGATGACGGAAAACGGACGACAGGGACGGATAGGAAATCTCCTATCCGTCGCGTCCGTCGTCCGCCGTCCGTCGTTTGTCCTCTGCTTTCAGATGGCGTGGAATTGTTGCTGCTTCACCGAGTCGACCAGGCCGTGGAATACCTCGTTGACCGGACCCCAGCTTGGCAGCTTCTTCATGTTGTTGAGCCAGCGCTGCACATTGGGATAGGCCGACATGTCGCAGCGGATGACTTCGCCGAGCGTCACCAGGGCGGCGCCGAAATAGTCGGCGATCGTGATCTGGTTGCCGCACAGATACTGGTTCTTCGGTCCGATCCAGTGGTCGTTGAGGATTTTCAGCCAACGCTTGGCGTTCTGCTGGCCGATCTCGATGGTTGCGGCCTGGGCCTCGTCGCTGCGCCGCTTCTGATTGGGAAACAGCTGCGGATAGGCAAGGTTATAGGCCCAATCGCGATAGAAATTGGTATTGAGCCAGTCCATCATCTCGTTGACCTTGGCGCGCTGCTTGAGATCCTTCGGATAGGCCGGCGAGCCGATTTTGTCGGCAAGGTATTTGAGGATCGCCGAGCTTTCGGTCAGGCGCAGGTCGCCGTCTTCGATCATCGGAACGAGGTTGTTCGGATTTACCGCCGTGTAGGCCGGCTTGTAGTGCTCGCCGGTGAACAAGTCGACGGTCACCTCGTCGACCGGAATCTTGTTCTCGGCGATGAACAGCCGCACCGGCCGGCTCGTCATCGATACCGGATGCATGTAGAGTTTCATGACATTTTCCTCCCAATCACGCTAAAGCGTGGGGGTGTTCTAGAGCATTTCTCCGGCGGGTGGAATACGGGCTCTGCGCGTCCGAAAATCGCAAGCAAATGGCGATGGGCAGCTGCCAACCGTTTGACGCCGGACGGTGATTGCGTGGGCCGCCGATCGTGGCGCGGCGCCACCCGTCGCTACGCTTTTGCCTTCGCCACCACCTCGGCAATAAAGCGCGGAAGCGCGAAGGCGGCGGCGTGAACCTCCGGCGTCCAATATTTGGTTGAGAAGCTGCCGGCCTGGCGATAGCGCGCCGCCAGCGTCTTCGCTGGGGTTTGCCGCAGCCGCCGGTCGTCGCTCGCCCAGCCCATCGCCATATGACCGCCGACATAGGTCGGGATCGCGGCGACGTAGCAGGCGGCGTCGGCGAACAGGCGCCGGAATTTTCCGACGCTCGATGCGAGCTCGGCGGGCTGGAAGATCGGCACGCCGTTTTGCGTCACCATGACGCCGCCCTTCTGCATGCAGCCTTTGCAGGCGGCGTAGAATTTTTGGCTGAACAGGACCTTGCCCGGCCCTTGCGGATCGGTCGAGTCGACGATGATGACGTCGAAGCGCCGCTCGGTCCGCGCGACATATTTCATGCCGTCGTCGATGATGCTCGCGAAGCGCTTGTCGGCGAATACCGGCTTGGTGAATTCAGGGAAGTGCTCCCTGGCGAATTCGACGACCGCCGGGTCGATCTCGACCTGGGTGAGATGCCGGACCGTCTTGTGCTTGAGCACCTCCTCGGCGATGCCGCAATCGCCGCCGCCGATGATCAGCACCTCGCGTGCGTTGCCGTGCGCGAACAACGGCACATGTGACATCATCTCCTGGTAGATAAACTCGTCCCGCTTGGTGATCTGGGTGGCGCCGTCGAGCATAAGCATCTTGCCGAAGAACCTGTGCTCGAACAGCACCAGGTGCTGATGCTCGGTCTGCGTCTCGTAGAGCACCTTCTCCATCTGATAGCTCATGCGAAAGCCGAGGTCGTCGAACAGGGTCTCGGCGATCCAGCGCTTTTCGGCCATGACACGTCCTCGGCTTGTCTTTGGGCCTTTCGCGGCCCGGATAAGGAAACGGCCGGGACTTGGGGCCCGGCCGCTCAAGCAACCCTCCGGCGCCGTCCGTTCAGGCGCCGCGGCCGCGCAACAGCTCGTTGACGGCCACGCGCTTGGCGCCAAACGCCTGGCGCAGCACCGGAACGCACGCGTCCGGATCGGCGGATCCGCACATGAATACGTCGAGCGCGGCATAACCGGCATCCGGCCAAGTGTGGATCGAGATGTGGCTCTCCGCCAGCACCGCCACCCCGGATACGCCGTTCGGCTGGAAATGATGCACATGGATGTGCAGGAGCGTCGCGCGCGCGGCCTCGACGCAGCGGCGCAGTGTCGCCTCGATGTGTTCGATGTCGTCGAGCCGCTCGGCGCCGTGCAGATCGACGATTAGATGCACGCCAGCGCAGCGGACGCCGTTGCGAACCGCGAAATGGTCGTTGCGCTCATCGTAACGATCCTCCGCCGCGCCGGGCCGCTACTTTGAGTTTGGTCTTCCTGTCTGCCTTTCGGGCGGTACCTGGGATCCCCAAGCCCTTCCCCGATCGCAAGAGGGCGCTCTGGCTCATGCCGTCCTCCCCAACCAGAGATGAGAACCCGAGACTCCGGCGAACCGGCGCCGCGGAATGCGAAAGCCGCCCGATCGTGTCCATTTGGACTGATCAATAGCGGCAAGTCCCCACATAAATGCAAACACCCATGAGTTAAGCGGATTCTGCGGCAAAGACTTTAACGCTTCGTCACGTCGCGCCGCAGTACCGCGCGCCGGCAAGCGCGCGTGCTGTTCGACGCGGCGGGTTGCGATCGCCGTGGCGGATGGCCATTGGCTCGACCGAACTGGCTTGCTCCGCTACCATGAACGACCTAACGACAACGGGTGCGAGGGAGCTTCGGCCACAGAAGGAGTGCCGGAGTTCTTCTTCACGGGGAGCGCGCAATGCTGAGCCGTCTTGCTTTCGTCGCTGCGCTTGCGGGCGCGGCAACCGCCGCAATGGCGTCGGACACGACTATTGGCGGCGTATCCATGAAGCTGCCGGTGCCCACGGGCTTCTGCGAGCTGTCGGCGAGCAATCCGGCGGACAACCACATGATCACGACGATCGGCGGGCTCGTGGCCAAGTCCGGCAACAAGATGCTCAACATGTCCGCCGATTGCCAGCAGCTTGCCGACTGGCGCGCGCATAAGCGGAACTACCTCGACGACTACGGCCAGTACCAGACACCGGCCGCCCAGATCGACCAACTGGTGGCTGCGCCCGAGGCGATGATCAAGGAGACCTGCGAGACCCTTCGCAAGCAAGGCAGCCAGATCGTGGCGCAACAGGCCCCGGACCTGAAGGCGCGCATCGAGGAGACCCTCAAGAAGGTCAAGATGAATGAGGTGAGCTTCATCGGCGTGCTCGCCGAGGATGCGAACGCCTGCTATGCGGGCCAGTTGCAAAAACTGCAAACCGAAACCGGCACGGAAAAGACGCAGATCGTCCTGATCGCCATCGCGGTAGTCAAAAACAAAAATATCTTCGTGTATCGGATGACGGTCTACAAGGGTCCCGATACCGCTACCAATATGCTGGCGACGTTCAAGGGTACGATCGCCGCGCTGTACGCGGCCAACAAGTAGTCAGAGTGATGCGTTCGCTGCTTGGGCGGGCGAACACGGCCTAGCCGTAGATCGCGACCGCCGGCGGGACCATGGCCGCCGCAGGCTTTTTCACCCGGGTGCGGAAGAAGCCGAGCACGCGCCGCGCGGTGTCGGGCTGCAAGCGGTTGAAGCTCGCCAGCGCCGTGTCGAGATCTTTTGCCGACATGCCGCGGTCGGCCGCGCGCAGCAGCAGGATGGCCTTGGTCGTCGTCGACGACAGGCCGGCGACTTTGGCGAGGATGAGCACGATCTCGGCGCCGGGATCGAGGAGCGCGCGCTCGACCACGTCGATCGGCGTATCGCACAAGATCGACAGCGCGATCGCCGTTTCCTCGAATTTGCGGTCGCGGGCGTATTGGTAGATTTCCGTCTCGCCTAGGCGACGGATGCGGTTTTGCCGCTCGACCGCGGCCTGCGCCGCGGCAAAATCGGGCGAGGCGTTGCGCGCCTCATTGCGAATCCCGCCGACCACCTCGGCGACGACGCCTTCGATGGCGCTGCTCGCCTGCGGGTTCTCGGCGGAAAGCCGCGAGCGCACGGCGCTCGAGGCCTTCTCCAGCAGCACCAGGAAATGCGGACGCGGGATGTCGCTGCGCATGCCGACCACGAGCGCGAGGTCGTCGTCGCCGGCCGAGCGCCTGACCAGCAAGCGGAAGCCGGCGTCGGAAAAACGGGCGCCGGTGTTCTTGACCACCGAATGAACCACGTCGCGGTCGCCGCGCTCGACCAGCAAGTCGGTCACCGCCTCGCTCAGCGATTTTCGCTGCGCTATCGCGAACAAATGCTGCTGGCTCTTCGTGCTGGCGCTCGCCACCAGGATGCCGTCGTCGAGCCGTTCCGAATGGCTGAGGACCGGGCGGGCGATTTCAATGTCGTCGTCGACCGCCAGCATGCGGATCACCTGCGCCGGCGCGTTTGCGATCGGCGCCAGACGATGCGCCAGTCGCGCGCGCGCCTTGGCTTCGATGGTGCTGACCAGGCGCACCATGACGTCATCGAACACGCCGATCTGCTCGCTGGAATAGCGCGGTGCGCCGCCCACGAAGAGGTCGGTGACGCGCATCAGCATTTCAATCCGGCGCGCATTGGTGCCGGAGGTGACCGCGGCTTCGAGCTCGTCGATGAGGGGCAGGGTTCGAGTCATGCCGGGTGCCGCGACGCCGTTGAAAGCTCGACAAGAATGGCGCGGGAAGGGTGAAGAAAGGCTTGCAGCCTCCTGTTGCAGATTGGGCGCCATGGTTAAGGAAGGTTGAACGCGCGACGCAGGCCGCTTGCGGCGCGCGTGGAAAGCTCGCTAGCGCTGCCAAGTCGTCAAAGTGATGCCGGCGCCGGCGTCGAGGGCGCGTTGCGGACCGGCCTTTAGGCCATGGCCGGCGAGCACGTCTTCTGGCGTGGCATTCGGCCCGACTTCGGGAAATACCGGCCGGCCGCCCGGAATCCTGGCGTTCTCGGCGCGCGTGAGATGAAAGGCGTCGTAGCGCGGCAGAAAAAGGCCGAACACTTGCGTGCCGCCGATGATCGCGATCGAGCCATCCCCGGCGCCGAGCGCCTTGATCGCCGCTTCGAGCGTGGCGCCGGCCGGGTTCCACAACAGCGTGTTGGGGTGGGAAGGATCGGGGCTGAGCGCAGCGATGCCCCGGGTCACGATCAGCCGTTTGCGCCGCGCCGAACGCGGCCCGCCCTCATGCGAGTGGCGTCCGTGCACGACCATGGCGGCCCGGTCGAGCTCGGCTTGCAGGAAACTCTGGTCGGCCGGATTGCGGATCGTGTCCGGCATCTTGCCGGCCGCGTCGGCGATCATTCCGTCGGCGGAGACAATGGCGTAGCCTTCGACGCGGTTCGGCCCGATCATGCTTGGACGATAGCCGGACAGGCGCTGCAAGTCATTGCGAGGCCGTTCCTCGCATGACTCTAACCGAGCCGCATTGCGCACGGCTCCTCGAGGAGAGCCGCCCATGAACGGGCCAGGGACCGACCCGCAAACCAAGGCGCTCGAGTTCGTGAGCAACGCCAACGGCTACGTGCTGCTCGCCACCATCGCGCTGCTCGCTTGGGTCGCTTCCGGCGTGGAATTTTCCACCGAGGCGCTGCACCTTGCCGCCATGGCATGCCTGACCCTGTCGTTCGTCTTCGGCGTTGCGACGCTGGCGCTCGTCCCCTTGGTGCAGGAGGCGCGGCGGCCCGGTCAGTCGAATTTCGACGTCGCGGTGCAGTTCTCGTTCCTCGGACGGCGCCGGTCGGGGCTCAAAGCCGTGCTGCTGCCGCAGCATCTTTTGCTGGTCGCCGGCGTCATTCTCTACGTTTTCGGTATGGCCTACTGACGCTTGGCGTCTTCTCCTCCCGCGCAACATCAGGCAGTGACCGGGCCGCGGCCGCACAGCGGCATTTGCGTTGCCCGCCGCGAAGGCTTACTTGAATCCGAACGACAGTTTGAAAACGGGCCAGGCCATGACGCGACCGTCTGAAATCACCCGCGAACGGATCCTGAAGGCGGCCGAGCGGCTGTTCGCCGAGCGCGGCTACGAGGGCACCAGCATTCGCGCCATTGTCGCCAAGGCGCGCGTGAACCAGGCCGCCATCAATTACCATTTCGCCGGCAAGGACGGGCTCTACCGCGAAGTTTTGCGCGCCGCGTTCCGGGCGCTTACCGAGGATCATATCGCCCACGTCGAGGAGGCGAGGGGGATGTCGCGCGAGCGGGCATTGAGCGAGTTCGTGCGCCGCCAGCTGCGGCCGCTGATGGCGCGGGACGAACTCAGCCGCCACATCCGCATTTTCAACTGGGAAGCGGTGCAGCCGACGGCGGTTTTCCGCAAGCTCGTGAGCGAGGAGGCAACACCCTTCATGGGCCTAGCGGTCGAGCTCGTCGGGCGGTTTCTGCCCGATGCGGATCAGCGCACGCGCATGATCGCGGCCGTCTGGCTGATCGGCCAATGCAGCGTATTCGTGCGCAACCGCGAGCAGCTCGCCGGTCCGCCGGCCGGGCTGTCGCTCGACGAGGCGGCGGTTGAAGGGCTTGCGGAGCTCCTCAGCCGCTGGGCGGTCGGCGGATTAGCTGCGGCCGCCTGAGTTCCCGCAAGAATCACTGCGCCGCCGCAAAAATTCCTTTTTCCCGGCCTTTCGCCGCCACCAACGCGTGGTGAGAATTCAACCGGCCGTTTGAAAAATGCGTTGTCGGAGGAACCTCGATCATGTCGCCCCATATGCCTTTGCTGGTTCGCTTTTTCTCCAAGCTCCTTCTCGACATCCTGCCGGCGGCGCTGGCGAGCGTGATCGGCGGCTTGCTGTTCGCCCACTACGATTGGAGCCAGATCCGTGCCCGGGTGCCGGTAGCCGAGCGGGCCGCTCCGGCTTCGCCGGAAATGATGCAGCTGGTGCGCGACGAGCACGCCGCCATGGCCAGCTACCTCAAGGCCCAGGTGACGGCGGAAAAAGACCGGCTCGACGCCGAGGACGCCGCCGCGGCGGAAGCTGCCGGCCATCCGGCGACGACGGCCGCGGTCATGACGCCGGGCGGGGCGACCGTCGCCGCAGTCGAGAGCAAGCCGCTCGTGCCGCCGGTGCAGGAGCCGGCCCATGTTCAGGTCGCCGCGGCGCCCGCCACGCCGTCGCCGCAAACGCCGCTGGTCATTGCGCAGGCCGAGCCGGGCGACGGCGCTCTGCCGCCGGCGGACAACCCGAATCCGCTTCTCGCGGCGACGATCAACGTCAAGGATCACGTGGTCGCCACCACGCAACACGCCTTCGCCGTGATCGGAGGCATTCCGTCCTGGATCATTGCGCTTGGCGGACGGATCAGCGGGCAGGGTGCGAATTCTTCGCCCACCGGCCGATTGGTCGGCGAGCCCGGCTAGCCGCAGCGGGAGCGCTCCGGCGGTAACGCGACATCGCGGCATTGTGAGCGAGGGCAGGGGCACCCGACAAAAGATCGCCACCGTGGACTGTTCGGCTCTGCGCGCGGAAGGACAACCAACCTGGCTGTTCACAGCGAAGAGGAGCCTTCTATGTGCGACTATAGTTTGCACCATGTCGCGAGCCGCCCCGCCAAGGTCGGCGACAAAATCGTCACCACCAAGTTCGTCAACACGCCGACCGGAGGCTTTTCGGCGGTTGAGAACCCGGACGTTGCCGTGTGCCTGCTCCCGGGCACCGAGATTGCATTCGAGCAGGATGTGGAGTGCGAACCGGCGCTCGGCATTCTTCCGAGCCGCAAGCTCGGTCAACGCCTGGCGCGCTTCCGCCAGGTCAATCTTGACCAGCCTTGCGTGCATCACGACGCGCTCGAGTTCCCGGACGGCAAGATCGTGCTGGTGACACGCCTGTGCGAAGGCCAGCGCGCCAGCGTGCTGCAGATGCCGGCAACCGCGGCGACCGCGGGGAACGCCGCTCGAGCCGAACACGAGCGGCCGCTGTCTCTGGTCGAATAGGCCGCTCGCTGCGCCGAAGCGCTCGGCAGGAAACGGCCTCGGCGATGATCTGACGGCTGGGAGCGGCCGGCGGCAAACCGGGCGCTCCCGCTTATGCTTTCCGCTTGGTTGACGCGCGGCCGACATTTGGCCGCGTCAGGAACTGGCGTCGCGTCGCGGCGTTGCGTCTCAGTAACAGCTCCAGATGGGGGTCTCGGACGACGGTTGTCTGTCGCGGAGGTCATGCCATGCGCTTTGCCGGGAATTTCCATCCAGAATGGGGTTATCTCGCTCCCGCTCCGAGCTTTCTGCGCACCGCCCGCGTGGCGCTCGTGGCCGCGGCAGTGGGCGCGACGGCAGGCGCCGGCGTGGTCGTGTCGCTGACGGATCGGCCCGTGGAGACCTCGGTCGCCGCGCGCACGCTGGTGCGGCCGGTCGAAGCGGCCGCAGCGAACGTTGATCGTGCGTCTCAGGCGGCGCTGGTGCAGGCGGCGGCGCCACCCGTTGTCCAGGCTCAGGCCGCAAAGCCGATACCGGCCAGCGCCGGCGCTTCGATCGCCAGCGGATCGACAAGCGTAACAACCGCAGCGGCGCCGGCGAATATTGCGGCGCTGGCCGAGGCGCCGTTCGCTGCGCCCGTCACGGACGCGGCGGCGGCGCACAAGAAGGCCAAGACCAGGCACAATGCCGCGCGCGAGGGAGCGCGCGACGGCCCGCTCGCCATCCTGCCGAGCGAGTACTCCCTCAGCGGCACGTCTCGCTGGGCCGACCGCGATGCGGGGTGGGGCGGCTACTCCCCCGAAAGCCCTCGCTACCGCTGAGCCGGCGTCTTCACGCGGCCGGAGCGCCAGCCTCGAGGCGCGCAGCGCGCCGGCGCGAGCCAGCGCGTGCGGCGATAAATGAAAAGCGCGCTACAGGCAGACCCGCTGCGCCACCGCATTGGCGAGCGCCGCCCAAGCCGCCGGATAGTCGGGCAGGCCGAGGGCGATTTTCGTCCAGCCGACGCCCCAGGGATTGTCGGCGCTGTCCCACCAGATCTGGCAATGGCCGGTCTCGAATCTGACCACCGTGAAATCGGCGCGTGCCGGCGTAGCGGCAACCGAACCAAGCGCGAGCAATCCGACAGCAAATGCCAATCGCCTCATCGCTCACTCCTTGCATTATCCCGCCCGGACCGGCCGACCGGATAACACTGAGCGGAGGCGCAGGCAAAGCCCCAGACCTCCGGCGCGCGCTGGGCGCGCTGAGCAAGTCGACCTATCGAAGCGCATGCAAAAAGCGGAACGCGCGCAGCCGCGTTACGTCGCGCGCGTCAGCCCATCAGGAAAGCAGAACGCGTACCGGTTACCACTGATTGTGGCACCAGCCGTGCGCCATGCCCCATTTGATCTTGCCCTCGGCGACTTCCCGCGAAGGCTGGTGATACCAGAGGACCTGCCAACCGGTCCCGGCCGGCCTGGCATGACTCTCGGCCCACACGGTGCACACGCCGCGTTCGAATCTGATCACGCCGAAATCGGCGCGCGCCGGCGTTGCGGCGGCGAAACCAAGCGCCAGAACGCCAACTGCAAAAGCTAGTCGCTTCATTGTCGGTACCCTCATTGTGCCCAAGCCACGCCGCCCGCGATTGATGGCGGCAACAGAGAAGCCATGCTTTACATGAACTCTTTGCACCAATGGTGCCTGATCGCGTAGTGCTTCTTAGTCGAGGCGAATTCCCAGCTCTTCAGGCCGACCCAGTGATACTTCCAACCGGGCGCCATCGGCGTTGCGCTGCTGTCGTTCCACACCCGGCAATAGCCGTCCTTGAACATCACCACGGCGTAATCGGCGCGCGCCGCGGTCGATGCGGAAAGACCGAGCGCCACTATGCCGATTGCGAAAGCCAATCGCTTCATTGTCCAGCTCCCTATGACGACCCCACAAGTTTCCGATAGTACGGCGTCGAACCGGAGGCAAGCCCGGATCAAGTTTCGCCGTGAGTTCTCAGACAGCTGAGGCCGTGGCGCAACAACGCGGCGCACGCGCCGCCGCCCACCCGACGGTGTCCGATGCCGGCACGATATCCCGCCACAGGGATGCCCTTCACCGGGTTATTAACCGCAAAGGTGCATTGCACAATTTTCCTTGCTGCAGCGCGGCAAATGGCGGATAATTCCACTCCAAGAAACCGGTCCAAGAACAAGAATGCAGGTGCGGCTATGAACGACATTTGGGACACGAAGGATGGTCGGCGTCGGGTCAGGCGCGATCCGCCGACGGTCGAGGAAGCCGTGCTCGCGGCACAGGGCCTCACCGACGAGCTCAAAGAGCAGATCGAGATCGTTGCCTCACTCATGGAAGTGCCGGTCGATGAGGCGAGAGGCGCCGTGCTGCGCATGGGCCAAGGCAAAGGCGTAAGCCGCGTGACCATTGCCGGCCGCGGCGCCGGGGCGGCGCGCGCCGTCGTGGTCGAACGGCGCACGCCCCGTCACGCGGTGGTGCAGCGGCGCTTGGTCGGCCGCTAAGCCGCGTTCGCGGCGCGCTCGCTAGAGCCAGCGCC
Source organism: uncultured Alphaproteobacteria bacterium (assembly GCA_963850855.1). Taxonomy (GTDB): domain Bacteria; phylum Pseudomonadota; class Alphaproteobacteria; order Rhizobiales; family Xanthobacteraceae; genus BOG-931. The sequence goes on along the minus strand of CAWKNH010000009.1, from coordinate 527,018 downwards.
GGCCGGGATCCGGGATGGAGCGGTTCGTCACCAGTCGGTGCCAGACGAAAAGCACGACGATGGCGCCGACCACGGCGCCGATGAGGCCGGCGCCCTGGTTCGGCCCGTACCAGCCGATCGTCTGGCCGATCAAAGTCGCGATGAACGCGCCGGCGATGCCGAGAAGCGTGGTGAGAATGAAGCCCGCCGGATTGTTCGCACCCGGCGCCAGGAAGCGCGCGATGATGCCAGCGACGAAGCCGATGATGACGATCCACAGAATGTGCATGACCAACGCCCCGCAATGATTTCGCGCGGCAATCTTCGCACAAGAGCAAAGTCAACGCCACAGCGCATGCGGCCTTCGCACCCGCGCCGCGTTGGGACACCCGAGCGACTTGAGTTATACTTCCCGTGCTTGCCATCACGCTGGGCGAAAGGGCCGGCAATGAGCAAAACACTGGTCAAGCCGCGCACCAAAACGCGCACGAAGACGCAGCGGCCGCCGCTCTACAAGGTGATCCTGCTCAACGACGACTACACGCCGCGCGAGTTCGTGGTGCAGGTGCTCAAGGCGGTATTTCGCATGAATGCCGACCAGGCTTATCGGGTGATGATGACCGCGCATCAGAAGGGCGCCTGCGTCATCGCCGTTTACGTCAGGGACGTCGCCGAGACCAAAGCCAAGGAAGCCACCGACCTCGGCAAGCAGAACGGCTTTCCGCTGTTCTTCACGACCGAACCGGAGGAGTAGGGCGCAGCCTATGCCCCGCCGTGCTCGACGATGTGCAATGCGATCCCGAACGCCGTCATGCCGAACGCCGCGGCGGCGATCGGCAGCAGGATTTGCGTCGCTGCCTGAGCGCCGCTGAGCCGGCCGTAGCAGGTGTCGAAGCTCGACTTTGCCCAATCGCGAAATGGCGGTTGACCGTCATCGCCCTCGGCGCTGTCGGTGCGCCCGACGCGCGACAAGATGATCGGCAGCGCCACCGCCACGAAGAAAAAGCCGCTCACGATGAAAAGCAGATAGTCGGTCACGCCCGCGCCAGCGAAAAACCACACGGACAGCACCAGCCACGCCGTCAGTCCGACGACCGCGGCGTAGACGCGCGGGTGCAAACGGCCCGTCACTGGCCGCTTTGCATCCTCGCCGATATCGCTCGTTTTGTTGGTCGCATTCATGGCGGCCTCCATCATCAAGTCACGACGCCGATCTCGCCGGCGGCCTACTGCCGCATGGTCAGCAGCGCACTCGGGAAGGCCATGGCAGGGACCGGATTGTTCGCGGCGATTTGCGTCGGCCCGCTTTTGTATCCAACCAGGAAACCGCCGAGCGCCATCCCGCCGAAAAACATTGCGAGGATCGCCAGGATCATGACGCCGTCGTTTCGCGGGGCGGGAGTGAGTCGCCCTATTTGCCTGTCCAAAAGTTCCTGATCGCGTTGGTCCATTTTCAAATCCGCGCAACGGGAATGCTCCCAAAATAACGCGCGAAAACGGCCGGTGTTCCGGGGTCCCCCTGCCCACGGCCCGTGAAAGTTTTGCAGGATGGGGAGGCCGGTGCGGAGCCCTTCCGCCACCGATCCGTCCGCGTTACGACTAAACGCCGGAACCTTTGCGGCGCTTTGCCATCTAACCGCCAGGAAAGATCAAAGCCAAAGATCAACGCCGGCGCGGCTTACGTCGGCCATGGACGGGCGTGAGGGAGTCTTCTGCGGTGGCCACCGCCGACGCCAAACCTAAAACAGCGTTTGTCTTTGCCGGCGGCGGCAGCTTTGGCGCCGTTCAGGTCGGCATGCTCGACGCGCTCGCGCGCCGCGGCATCCACGCCGATATTGTCGTCGGCTCCAGCGTCGGCGCGCTCAACGGCGCCTACTATGCCGGCAATCCCACGCTCGACGGCGTCAAACGGCTGGAGGCGATCTGGCGCCGATTGCGCCGGGGCGACGTGTTTCCGGTCGGCTGGCGAGCGATGCTCGGCTTCCTCTACCGGCGCGATTTTCTTGTCGCATCCGACCGGCTGCGCGATCTGGTCGAGAACAATCTCACCTACCGCAACCTGGAAGACGCGAAAATTCCGATCCACATCGTCGCCACGAATATTCTGACCGGAGGCACCGTCGTACTCTCGGAAGGCTCCGCCGCGCAGGCGATCGTCGCCAGCGCCGCGATACCGGTCGTATTCCCGCCGGTTCGGTTCAACGATCTTTATCTCGCCGACGGCGCGGTATCCTCCAACACGCCGGTCAGCGCCGCGGTCGCGCGCGGTGCGCGCCGTCTGATCGTGCTGCCTACCGGTTATGCCTGCGCGCTCGAGAAGCCGCCGCTCGGCGCGGTCGCCAACGCCTTGCACGCGCTGACGCTGTTGATCGCTAGGCAATTGACCAGCGAGCTGCGCGAACTTGACGGCACCGACATCGAGTATTTTGTCCTGCCGCCGCTCTGTCCGCTCGGCGGGTCGCCGTACGATTTTTCGCAGACCGGCGTGCTGATCGAGCGCGCCGTCAAAGTCACCGACGCATGGATCGCCGATGGCGGCCTCGAGCGCGCCAACATTCATGCGCAGCTCGGCACGCACACGCACGCGAACCAGGCTGCCGGGCCGAGCTGAGCTACGGCCGCTGCCCCGCGCGGCTTACGAGGCGCGCCGCCGCGCCGGCGACCGATACGCCATGCGGGCGTGGCCGGCGCAGTAGGAAAAGCCGGCCACTGCGGCGTTCCCGCAAAAGGCAAAATCCGCTGCGCCCGGATCGCCGACCGGCCAGCGGCACTTGCCCTGCGCCAGTTCGAGGAGCGAGCAGCTATGGGCGCTGTCGACCGGCGCGGCGACGAGCGCTGCGCCGGCGGCGGCGCCGGGCGCTTGCGCTTCGATCAGGCGCAGGAACTGCCGTTGCGGCGAGAATGGCTGGCGCCGGGTGCGCGGAGGGCAGGGACGCCCCGGCGCCGCCGCAGGCCGTCCCGGCCCGAGACCGAGACGGTGGATTTTACCGATGACGGCGTTGCGGGTGACGCCGATCTCGGCGGCGATCTGGCTGCAGGTCAGGCCCGCGCTGAGGAAATTGCGGAGTTGCTCGACGCGCTCTGGATTCCAGGTTGCGGTGATCGATGGGTCGGTCATGGGAGAACGGCCTCGTGAATGCCGCGGCCGTCTGGGCCGCCGACAGGGCGAGCGCCGCGCCCAACTGGCGCCGGCAGAGCCGCACTTCCCCCAAAGGCGCAAATTCGGTGCTCGACGGCGGGCGCGCCGCCGCGATCACCGAGCCGCATCCGCGCCTAAGCGATTGCCAGCCCGCCGGTTTTCAGAACGCGCGGCCGCGACGGGCCGCTCTTAAGCGTGTTGGGCGAAAACCCTCACCGGATGCCAAGCTTGCACGATTCGAGTCGCCTGCCAAGGGTTTTAACGGTATTATAACTAAGTTATAACCGCGAGGCGTAACCCCCACCATGGCGCGACCCGAAAACCGCTCGGAGGCGAGGGCGCTGAGCCTGACGCTGCCGATCGAGACCTTCAATTATCTCGCTCTCCTCGCCACGCTCGGCAAACTTGGCCGCACCGAGAACGAGGTCGCGACCCACATTTTGGTGCGCGAGGTTTATGCGATGCACGCGCGCGGATTCCACGAGGTGCGCATTCCACCGCCGGCGGAGGAGTGAGTGACGGCGATCGCTCCGCATCGTCATTGCCGGGCTTGACCCGGCAATCATTCCGACATTCGCGGGGCAGCATGGACCGCCGGGTCAAGCCCGGCGGTGACCGGCGGGGAAGCGCCGGCGCTATGTCACTTGATCGCGAGCAGCTCGACGTCGAAAAGGAGCGTCGCGTTCGGCGGAATGAGGCCGCCGCCGGCGCCGCGCGCGCCGTAGCCGAGCTCGGGCGGGATGATCAGCGTGCGCTTGCCGCCGACCTTCATCGTGGCGACGCCCTCGTCCCAGCCGGCGATGACCTGGTGCGCGCCGATCGGAAACTCGAACGGCTTGCCGCGATCGACCGAAGAGTTGAATTTCTTGCCCTTGGCGCCGTTCTCGTAGATCCAGCCGGTATAGTGCATGACGCAAGTCTGCCCGGCCTTCGGCGTCGCGCCGGTGCCGACACTGATGTCGATGATCTTCAAGCCCGATGGCGTGGTCATGACGTTTTGGGCGATGGCGGGTGGGGCGGCGGTGAAGGCGCCGGCCATGGTGACGATGATGGCGGCCGCAAGCAAGGCCCCGGCGCGCGGAAAGACTGGCATCCCTTTGTCTCCTTGGGATTGATCGGGCAAGACGGCTCGATTGGGCATTTTAGCCGGAATTGATAGCGGCGACATCCCGGTTGCGCTTGCTTCACACGATCCGGGCGACGCCGTAGTATTCTTTTCAGATGGCCTGCGACCGGCCTCGATCGATGCGGCAATTTGGGGGTGCCCGAAAATGGCTCTGATCCACGATCGCGAGGCTTGGCAAAGCAAGCTCGCCGCGCTGCCGGTCGCCAGCTACGACGCCGGCGAGACCTTATTCGCCGAGGGCACCAAAACCGGGCGGCTTTTGATTCTCAAAAGCGGCGCGGTCAGCATTTTCAAGGGCGACATCGAGTTCGCCCAGGTGGCCGAGGCTGGCGCGGTGTTCGGCGAGCTCTCGGCGCTGCTCGATGCGCCGCATAGTGCGGATGTGCGCGCACTGGAAAAGTCGGAGTTTCATGTCGCCGACGCCGCGACGTTGCTGCAAGACCCGACGGCGCTGCTCTACGTGACCATGGTGCTGGCGCGCCGGATCGACGCCGCCAACCACGGGCTTCTGCAACTGAAGATCATGCTTGAGACCGGCGAGCCGCGGGGCCTGATCGACAAGGCCCTCGACGGGATCGAGGGGTTGCTGGGCGCCATCGGCACCGGTTACATCCGCGCCGGGGCCGGGGTTGCCGGTTATCCGCTCCCTTAAAACAGTAGGGTGGGCAAGCGAAGCGTGCCCACCAACAACATGGTGGCGTTTTAACTGAATGCGTGGGCTCGGCGCGTTCCGCGCCTTAGCCCACCCTACGCTCGCTATTCCACTTTGGCTTTGGTGCGCGTTTTCCGAATACCGATTGAGCAAAAATACCGCGCCTCCCATTAGAGTCCAAATGTGTGACCGCGAGCACAGGAGATCTATCCGCATACTTTTCGATTAGTGATTGATGACGCAACTCGTTGGAAAAAATCATTCGATTGGCGAAGCGTGCCGCGCATACGTTCGCACGTCTGACAAACTGTTTGTCTGTCAATTCGTGATGGGGCGCAGCATGATGGCCTGACATCGGCCTTAGCTGCGAGTGTCCCCACAACATAAGCCTCGGAGTTATCGGAAACATCGATATCCATTCGATCTCGGCTGATGGTGTAGGGCTGCATCAAGTTTTGTGGCACGGTAGGGTCGAAATAAACAACAGGGTTGTCGCTAGTGATGAAGCCTTCCGCCGTCTTATTTTCGACAATACGAAAGCCGACCGCGCTGATAATTTCAGTCACCCCTTTCGCAAAATCGGCCATCGCATGGATTGACCTGTGGGGATCGATGCTAATGGCCAAATTTTTGTCAAGGAACTCAAACGTATACCCAGGCGAGGGAGGGGGTGTCTCCCCGAGATCATTGAGATGTCGAGAAAACATCCGTACCGACTCTGCCAACATCTTTTCGACGGCGTCGCGGACGGTAGGGACTCGTACACGGTGCATTAGCGCGAATACCAATAGCTGATCGAGCCAACCGTGGTGTGGTTCGCGCCGGTTGATTTTTGAAACTAGTTCCGGCCAGCCAGTTTCAATGGAACAAAAAAAGTCCTCCAGTCGATTGTTATCTTGCCCGCCGTCAGGTGTCGGCTGCGAGTAGTAGTATTTCTCAAATGCAACAGTCTCCGGTGCGGCCCACCAAGGCTCCGCCGGTTTGTCCTTGGAGTACACACAGACCTTGCCGTGCTGATTACCAAAACCTCGTAGATAGGTCTGTGCTATGAAATGATGTTTCTTTTTCTCGATCATACTCTCACGAACACCCCGTCGTACTCCCGCACGTATCGCACTTGAGACACGTGCCGTTCCGCACCAGCGTGAAATTCCCGCACTCACCGCACGCCTCGCCCTCGTAGCCCTTGGCGCGGGCTTCGGCGCGTTTTTCGGCGGCGGCGTGGCGGGCGTGGGCGCGGGCGTCGGTTTGGTTCATCAGCTCCAGCGCTTGCGTCGGCGAGAGTTTTTGCTCGGGCTCGCTTTTGAGCGCGGCGCTGCCGGAGGTTTCCGCGCGCGGGCCGGAGGAGGTGAGCGCGGTTACGTTACTCATGGCCCCACCCCGGCTTGCTTCGCTCGCCGACCCTCCCCCTGCAGGGGAGGGTGAAGTAGCGTCGCCGCGGTCGAGGACCCCTTGGCCGCCCTGCATCACTTTGAGCCGGTCGGTGCGCGAGCGGGTCAGCCCCTTGGAGACATAGCGTCCCTCGGGTGACGGGCGGCCTTCCTCGACGCCCTTGCCGAGCGCGTCAAAGCCTTCGCCGCTCGGGTCGACATGGGCGAGGTCGAAGCGCTCCATGTAGGAGACCGCAAGCTCGCGGAACACATAGTCGAGGATCGAGGTCGCGTATTTGATCGAATTGTTGCCTTGCACCGGGCCGGACGGCTCGAAGCGGGTGAAGGTGAAGGCGTCGACATATTCCTCGAGCGGCACGCCATATTGCAGGCCGAGCGAGACCGCGATGGCAAAGTTGTTGAGGAGCGAGCGCAGCGCCGCGCCTTCCTTGTGCATGTCGATGAAGATCTCGCCCAGCCTGCCGTCGTCATATTCGCCGGTGCGCAGATAGACCTTGTGGCCGCCGACCACGGCCTTTTGCGTGTAGCCCTTGCGCCGGTCGGGCATGCGCTCGCGCTCGCGCATCACCACGATGCGCTCGACGACTTTCTCGACGATCTTCTCGGCGAGGCCGGCAGCGCGCGCCGCAGCGGGTTTCTCGATGAACGCCTCGATGACGTCGTCGTCCTCTTCCTCGTCGGCGATGAGCTGGCTCTGCAGCGGCTGCGAGAGCTTGGAGCCGTCGCGGTAGAGCGCGTTCGCCTTGAGCGCGAGCTTCCAGGAGAGGAGATAGGCCGCCTTGCAATCCTCGACCGTCGCCTCGTTCGGCATGTTGATGGTCTTGGAAATGGCGCCGGAAATGAACGGCTGGGCCGCCGCCATCATGCGGATGTGGCTCTCGACCGAGAGATAGCGCTTGCCGGTGCGCCCGCACGGATTGGCGCAGTCGAACACGCCGTAATGCTCGGGTTTGAGATGCGGCGCGCCCTCGACCGTCATCGCGCCGCAGACATGGATGTTGGCCGCCTCGATCTCGCGCTTGGAGAAGCCGAGATGGGCGAGGAGGTCGAAGCTCGGCGCGGCGAGATCCTCGGGCTCGACGCCGAGCTCGTCGCGCAGGAAGTCGGCGCCCAGCGTCCATTTGTTGAAGGCGAATTTGATGTCGAAGGCGGTCGGCAGCGCCTTCTCCACCTTCTCGATCGCCTCCGGCGTGAAGCCTTTGGCCTTGAGCGTTCCGTGATTGACGGCCGGCGCCTGGCCGAGCGAGCCATTACCCATTGAACCATGGCCGACGGCATAGACGACGATCTCGGCAATCTCGCTTTCGCCGTAGCCGAGCGCGCGCAGCGCCGCCGGCACCGCGCGGTTGATGATCTTGAAATAGCCGCCGCCGGCGAGCTTCTTGAATTTCACCAGCGCGAAATCGGGCTCGATGCCGGTGGTGTCGCAATCCATCACGAGGCCGATCGTGCCGGTCGGCGCGATCACGCTCGATTGCGCGTTGCGGTAGCCATGCGCCTCGCCGAGCGTCAAGCGCGCGGTCCCAGGCGCGCTTGGCATGCTCGGAGAGCCGCGCGTCCGGGCAGGCCTTGTGGTCGAGCGGCACCGGCGGCGTCGCCACCTTCTCATAACCGCTGCGCTCGCCATGGGCGGCGCGGCGGTGATTGCGCATCACCCGCAGCATCGCCTCGCGGTTCTCGGCAAAGCCGGGGAAGGGGCCGAGCTGCGCCGCCATTTCCGCCGAGGCGGCGTAGCTCACCCCGGTCATGATCGCCGCGAGCGCGCCGCCGATCGCGCGGCCGGCATTCGAATCGTAGGCAATGCCGGACGACATCAAGAGCCCGCCGAGATTGGCGTAGCCGAGACCGAGCGTGCGGAATTCGTAGGAACGCCGCGCGATCTCGCGCGAGGGGAACTGCGCCATCAGCACCGAGATTTCGAGCACGATGGTCCACAGCCGCACCGCGTGCTCGTAACCCTCGACGTCGAACGCCATGCCTGCGTCGACAGGAGAGGGCGGACTGAACGCGAGCAGATTGAGCGACGCCAAATTGCACGCCGTGTCGTCGAGGAACATGTATTCCGAGCACGGATTCGAGGCGACGATCGGGCCAGAGGCCGGGCAGGTGTGCCAGTCATTGACCGTCGTGTGATATTGCAGGCCGGGATCGGCGCTCGCCCAGGCGGCGTGGCCGATCTTCTCCCACAGCGCGCGCGCCTTCACGGTCTTGGAGATCCTCCCCGGCTTGGTGCGCCAGGTGAGGTCCCAATCGCGATCCGCTTCGACCGCTTTGAGGAACTCGTCGGTGATGCGCACCGAATTGTTGGAGTTCTGGCCGGAGACCGTGAGGTAGGCTTCCGAATCCCAATCGGTGTCGTAGATCGGGAATTCGATATCTTTGTAGCCCTGCTTGGCGAACTGGATCACGCGGCGGACGTAATTGTCCGGGACGTGGTTTTTCCGCGCCGCCTTGATCTCGCGGCGGAGCACGGGATTCTTTTCCGGATCGAAGCAATCGTCGCCCGAGCCTTCGCAATTCACGCAGGCCTTGAGGATCGCGCGCAGGTGCCGCTGGTTCACCTTCGAGCCGGTGACCAAATTGGCGACCTTCTGTTCCTCGATCACCTTCCAATCGATGAATTGCTCGATATCCGGGTGGTCGGCGTCGAGGATCACCATCTTCGCCGCCCGGCGCGTGGTGCCGCCCGACTTGATCGCGCCCGCGGCGCGGTCGCCGATCTTGAGGAAGCTCATCAGCCCGGATGATTTGCCGCCGCCCGAGAGCTTCTCGCCCGCGCCGCGCAGCTTGGAGAAATTCGAGCCGGTGCCGGAGCCGTATTTGAACAGGCGCGCCTCGCGTACCCACAGGTCCATGATCCCGCCCTCGTTGACGAGATCGTCGGCGATCGACTGGATAAAGCAGGCGTGCGGCTGCGGATGCTCATAGGCGGTGGCCGAGGTCACCAGCTCGCCGGTCTTGTAGTCGACATAGAAGTGGCCCTGGCTCGGCCCGTCGATGCCGTAGGCCCAATGCAGGCCCGTGTTGAACCATTGCGGCGAGTTCGGCGCCACCATCTGCATCGCCAGCATGCAGCGCAGTTCGTCGAAGAAGGCCTGCGCGTCGCCCTCGGAATTGAAATAGCCGCCCTTGAAACCCCAATAGGTCCAGGTGCCGGCGAGGCGGTCGAACACCTGCTTGCAGGAGACTTCGCCGACGAGCCGATCCTTCTCCGGCAGTTCGGCGAGCGCCGTCTCGTCGGCGGTGCTGCGCCACAGCCAGGAGGGAATGCTCTCCTCCTCGATCTTCTTCAGGCGCGCGGGCACGCCGGCCTTGCGGAAATATTTCTGCGCCAGCACGTCGGAGGCGACCTGCGACCAGGCCTCCGGCACTTCGACGTCGTCGGCATGGAAGACGATCGAGCCGTCGGGATTGCGGATTTCGCTCGTGGTCAGGTGGAAGACGATGTCCGCGTAGGGCGATTGTCCCGCTTTGGTGTAGCGCCGCTCGATCCGCATTTTCTCTGCCCCTTTCAGTTTCTTGCGCCGATGGCTGTGCGGGAATACCCGCTTTATATAAGCCGCCGACTGTTTCCCCGCGACGCGGATGCGTGAATTCGCCCCCGCTCTTCGACCGCAAAACCCGCTCGCTCCCACGCCACCCGGCCCGGTTTTCGCCGGGCAAAGCCGACCCCACGCCTCGCGCCGACGTCGGCGCGGAGCTGTTCCGCAAACTCTTTTTGGAGAGCCCGGCGGACTCCGTTACTTCCGCGCCGAACTTGAGGAGGCTAGGCCAAGCCCGCCGCGCCCGTCAAGCATTAGTATGAAAATCTGAATCAACCACTAAATGTGGGGATTGCGGGGACGAATCGGGAAGGATTTCGCAAGTATCGGATATCCGGGCCGAATCCGGAAGAGTTCCCGGCGCGCGACTGTTCATTTCCACCACAGCGCGCGTGCCGCCCAGCCCAAGTTCCGCTTTCCGCTAGGCCGGCCAAGGTGTTGCGGCGGACGCTCGCGACCGGTTGCCGCGTAAGCCGGTCACCTTTCTGTCACGCAACCACGCGGCTTTCTTGCTGATTCCGAGTGAGATAACGCGAAAAATCAGGGCTTTTGCCACGATCGGGCCGCAAGATCGGCGGTAACTCGCTGGTTCAACGAGAGAATCCGGTCGTTTCGAATCCCATTTGCCGCGTCGCGGTCAGTCACTTGCCGGCATTGGCGCGCCCGGTACCCCTCGGCCTCCTCGGCGCCGCTCGCACCGCCTTCCGGCGCACATGCCATTAACCTTAAAGAAGTCTTACTTTTCGCATCGGCTCCCTTCGCTTGACGGGGCAGGAGGGGCACGTCGATAAGCTTTTGTTAATGGTGTGGGGTCTGTTCCAGCGTGCTGTCCGCGCGGGGCGCATTGTTGCGTGTGCAGCCCTTCTCGCCGGCTGTTCCTCGGCCATCCACAACGAGCCGGTCAATCTGCCGCTTGCTGCCGGGGTCAAACCGGCTGCCGAGCTCGGCCGCGACGTCGACACTTATTTTGACGACACCGTCATTGCGCTGTCGTTCTCCGGCGGCGGTACGCGCGCGGCGGCGTTCTCCTACGGCGTGCTCACCGGTTTCGACGAGACGCATGTGCCCACCGCGGCCCGCTCGGTGTCGCTCCTCGACCGCGTCGACTTCGTCACCGGCGTCTCCGGCGGTTCGGTCCTTGCCGCCTATTACGGGCTGAAGAAGCGCAAGGCGCTCGCCGACTTCAAGCAGCGCTTCCTCCTGCGCAACGCCGAGGAGGGGCTGCAGACCGAGCTCAGCCTGATGAACATCGCGCGCGGGCTGCAGGGCGGCATCAACGATACCCAGTTCCCGCGCTGGCTCGACGACAATCTGTTCGATCACGCGACCTTCAAGAGCCTCTTGTTCGAGCGCCGGCCGATGGTCTGGATCAACGCGTCCGACATCTACAACCGCACGCCTTTCGTGTTCGGCCGCACCGCGTTCGCCGCCCTGTGCAGCGATCTATCGACCTATCCGGTGTCGCTCGCGGTCGCGGCGTCCGCCGCGGTGCCGGTCGTGTTCGCGCCGGTGGTGATCCAAAATTATCCCGGCGGTTGTCCGATCCCGCTGCCGACTTGGGTGGGGCAGGTGCGCCATTCGGTGAGCGCGCCGCCGCTTCTCAAGCTCTACGCCGACGCGCTCGAGCGTTACCACAGCGGCGACGTCCGCTACGTCAAGCTGCTCGACGGCGGGCTAGTCGACAATTACGGCCTCGCCGCCTTCACCATCGCCCGCCTCGTCGCCGATGTGCCCTATGGGCCCTTCGAGCCGGAGGAGGCGGTCAAGCTGCGGCGGATGCTGTTCCTCGTGGTCGATTCCGGCCGCGCGCCTTCCGGCGCCTGGGCGCAGACCGTGGAGGGTCCGAGCGGCGTCAACCTGGTCACCGCGGCCTCGGATACCGCGACCGAGTCCGGCGCGGTCGGAAGCTATTCGGCGTTCGCGGACACGATGAACCGCTGGCAGGACATGCTGATCAAATGGCGCTGCCATCTTTCACCGGCCGAACGCCACAAGTTCGGCGCGCCGGCGGCATGGAACTGCCGGGACGTGCGCCTGTACCTCGCCCGCGTCTCGTTCGATCAGCTCTCGCCGGAGCGGGCGAACGCGCTCAATGCCGTCGAGACCCGCTTCAAGCTGCCGCCGGAGCAGGTCGACATGCTGATCGATGCCGGGCGCGATGCGCTCAAGGTCAATCCGGTGTTCCGCTCGTTCCTGAAATCGCTCGGCGCGCCGCCGCCGGCCGCAACGCCCGTTGCGTCTCCCGGCAATGGCGCGCAGGAAGCGGAAGCCCAGGCGCAGTGACGTCGGCGACTACTCCGCCGCCGCCTTCGAGTGGCCGAGCCGGCGGTTGAGCGTCTGCAAAAGTCCTTCGGCGGCTTCGGCAATCACCGTCCCCGGCGGGAAGATCGCTTCGGCGCCGGCGGCCTTGAGCGCTGCATAGTCCTGCGGCGGCACCACACCGCCGACGACCACCATAATGTCGGAGCGGCCGTGGCGGTCGAGCTCGGCCTTGAGCTCGGGCACCAGCGTCAGATGCGCGCCGGCGAGCGATGAGATGCCGAGGATGTGCACGTCGTTCTCGACCGCCTGGCGCGCGGCTTCCGCCGGCGTCGCAAACAGCGGACCGATATCGACGTCGAAGCCGAGATCGGCGAACGCCGAGGCGATCACCTTCTGCCCGCGGTCGTGGCCGTCCTGGCCGATCTTGGCGACGAGGATGCGCGGACGGCGGCCTTCATTCTCCTCGAACTCGGCGACGCGCTTCTGTACTCGTGCGACGGCATCCGACATGCCGACCTCCCGCCTGTAGACGCCGGAGATCGCCTTGATCTCCGCCCGGTGGCGCCCGAAGACCTGCTCCAGCGCCAATGATATCTCGCCGACGGTCGCCTTGGCGCGCGCGGCATCGATGGCGAGCGCGAGGAGGTTGGCGTTGCCGCCTTGGGCGTTGCGGGTGAGCGCGTCGAGCGCCTCGGCCACCGCCCGCGGATCGCGCTCGCGCTTGAGCCGGCCGAGCTTGTCGATCTGCAATTGCCGCACGGCGCCGTTGTCGACCTTGAGGATCTCGATCTGCGCCTCGTCCCGCGGCCGATATTTGTTGACGCCGATCACCGCCTGGGTGCCGGAATCGATGCGCGCCTGGGTGCGCGCGGCGGCCTCCTCGATGCGCAGCTTCGGCAGCGACGCCTCGATCGCGCGCGCCATGCCGCCGAGCTCCTCGACCTCGTTGATGTGGCCCCAGGTCCGCGCCGCGAGATCGTGCGTGAGCCGCTCGACATAGAACGAACCGCCCCACGGATCGATGATCCGCGTGGTGCCGCTCTCCCGTTGCAGCACGATCTGGGTGTTGCGGGCGATGCGGGCGGAGAAATCGGTCGGCAGCGCCAGCGCCTCGTCGAGTGCGTTGGTATGCAGCGACTGGGTGCCGCCCTGCGTCGCCGCCATCGCCTCGATGCAGGTGCGGGTCACATTGTTGAATACGTCCTGCGCGGCCAGCGACCAGCCGGAGGTCTGGCAATGGGTGCGCAGCGAGAGCGAGCGCGCGTCCTGCGGCTTGAATTGCTGCATCAGCTTCGCCCACAGCACCCGCGCGGCGCGCAGCTTGGCCACCTCCATGAAGAAATTCATGCCGATGCCGAAGAAGAACGAAAGCCGCGGCGCGAAACGGTCGATATCAAGGTTGGCGGCAAGCCCGGCGCGGACATATTCGACGCCGTCGGCGAGCGTGTAGGCGAGCTCGAGGTCGGCCGTCGCTCCGGCCTCCTGCATGTGGTAGCCGGAGATCGAGATCGAGTTGAATTTCGGCATATGCGCCGAGGTATAGGCGAAGATGTCGGAGATGATGCGCAGCGAGGGCTTCGGCGGATAGATGTAGGTGTTGCGCACCATGAATTCCTTGAGGATGTCGTTCTGGATCGTGCCGGCGAGCTTTTCCGGCGGCACGCCCTGTTCCTCGGCGGCGACGATATAGAGCGCGAGCACCGGCAGTACGGCGCCGTTCATGGTCATCGACACCGACATCCGGTCGAGCGGGATGCCGCTAAACAGCGTGCGCATGTCGTAGATCGAGTCGATCGCCACGCCGGCCATGCCGACGTCGCCGGCGACGCGCGGATGATCGCTGTCATAGCCGCGATGGGTGGCGAGGTCGAAGGCGATGGAGAGGCCCTTCTGGCCGGCGGCCAGGTTGCGCCGGTAGAAGGCGTTCGAATCCTCGGCGGTGGAGAAGCCGGCATATTGCCGGATCGTCCATGGCTGGGTGACGTACATGGTCGGGTAGGGCCCGCGCAGATAGGGCGCGATGCCGGGATAGGTGTCGAGACAGTCGAGCCCCTTGAGATCGCCGGCGCCGTAGCCGCTTTTCACCGCAATCTCTTCCGGCGTGAGCCAGGGCGCGGCCGGCGGCGCGCCGGCAAGCGGCGCCTCGGCAAAATCGATCCGCGCGAAATCCGGGATACGGCTCATCCGGTCATCCGTTCTTGCTATCGAGAATATCGTAGGCGCCCTTGAGTGTCGCCAGGGCGTCGCAACCGTCGTAAACGAAGGATTGCACGCCGGCCGCCCGCAAAGCGGCCTCCCGGTCGCCGGGCCGACCGGCTAGATAAACATGCGTCGCGCCGGCCGCCTTGAGCATTTCAGCCGCGGCCGGCGCCTCTCTTTCGTAGATCTCTGTCGGATGAGCAAAGACAGGCCAGGCCGGCGCCGGAGGCTTTGTAAGCGCCGGCGAGAGCGGGGCGGTCGGGGCTTTCATCGCCCACTGCCTCGATGCCGCCCGCCTCGAAGAAATTCCTGGCGAAGGTTGCGCGGGCGGCGAACTCGGCCGGCGTGCCGAGATTGGCCAGGAAGATTCTCGGCCGCGCACCGGTCTTGGCAAGAATCGCATCGGAGGCGTCGCGCAGCCGCTCGAACGGCTCGGCGAGGCGGATGCGCGGCAGGGCCTCGGCGCTCGTCGCCGCCTGGTCTTCGACCGGCGAGGCTGCCGGCGCGACCGCAAGAACCGCGGGCACGGTCTCGGCGATATTCGGGAATTCGTTGGTGCCGGTCAGGCTGTCCTTGCGCCGGGCGACCGCCGTTTGCCGCTCGGCGCGAACCGCGGCGACTTTCTGCTGCAGCATCCCGGATTCCAGCGCCGGCCAGATGCCGCCGGCTCCTTCGATCTCCTGCAGCAGCGCCCACGCCGCAGTGCAGAGCGCCTGCGTCATGGCTTCCAGCGCGCCGGAGCCGGCGGCCGGATCGGCGACGCGCGCCAAATTCGCTTCTTCCAGCAAGAGAAGCTGGGTGTTGCGCGCGAGCCGGCGGGCAAACGCATCCGGCAGGCCGAGGGCGGCCGTGTGCGGCAGCACGGCGATGCTGTCGGCCCCGCCGAGACCGGCCGCGGCGACGGCGATGGTCGTGCGCAGCGTGTTCGCGTACGGATCGCGGCGGGTCATCATCCGCCACGCCGTCTCGGCGGCGACCATCACCGGCTTCGGCGTCAGTCCGCAGGCCTCTTCGACCCGCGCCCAGAGTTTGCGCAGTGCGCGAAATTTGGCCGTGGTCAAAAACTGCTCGGCATCCGCGGAAAGCCGGAAATAGATGGTGTGGCGCGCGGCGTCGAGCGCCATGCCGCTTGCTTCGAGCGCCCGCAGATAGGCAACGGCGCTGGCGAGCGCGAAGGCGAGCTCCTGCGCCTCCGAGCCGCCGGCATTGTGGATGACGCGCCCATCGGCGACGACGAATGGTCCACGGAAACCGGCGTCGGCGACCTTACCGACGGCGCCGGCGAAGTCCGGCGAGATGTCATTCCAGGATCGCGCGCGCGAGCCGGAGGCGGCGAAATGGCCGATCGGGTTGAAGCCGGTGCGCAGGTCGACCGCCGACGGAGCCGCCCCGCGGCGTTTTATCAGATCGGCAAGCTCGCTTGTGACGTCGCGCGATGCCGCCGACAGATCGAGGTCGATCGCGACACCGGCGTCGAGGTGCACGCCCTCGAGCACGCGGGCCAGCGTTTCCGGCGACGGGTCAAGGCCGAAACCGTTGGCGCTCGGCGAACCGGCGAAGACCAAAACCAATCCGGTCGCGCCATTCTCCAGGTCCGCAAGCGCCTGCGCGTTGGCGGCGGCCGCCTCGGGATGGTCGACCCGCTGCATCAAGGTCCAGGCCGCACCCGGCGGACGGCCGGTGATCGGCTTCGCAGCGGCGGCGCGTCCGTACAATGGCTCGAATGAGAGATTGTCGTAGGTCTTGCTCTTAAGCCGTTCGAAAGGAACGCCTTTGAGCGCGGCATCGACGAGCTTGCGCCAATCCTCGCGCGTTGCTTGAGGAAAATCGCCGGCGAGGGCCGGTTTTTCGGGATTGGTCATGCTGCAAAATGCCATGCCGGCGCGCGCCGGCCAACCGGCGCCATCGGGCAAGGGGCGTGCCGGGACGAGCCTTAAGCCCGCGGCGGCAGCTTCTCGATGCCGCTTGCGTCTATGCGTTTGAGTGCCTCGCGCACCTTAAGGCCGCCGATCACGCGCTCGGGCGCGATCTCGGCGAGCGGCACGAGAACGAAGGCGCGCGCGAACATATGCGGGTGCGGGAGCATCAGGTCGGGATCGCGGATGACAAGATCGCCATAGGCGAGGATATCGAGGTCGATGGCGCGTGGGCCCCAGCGCTGCTCCGTCTGCCGGTCACGCCCGAGCGCATGCTCGCAGGCTTGGGCGCGGGCAAGGAGATCGCGCGGCGGCAGGGACGTCGCGACGGCGATGACGGCGTTCACGAATGCCGGCTGCTCGGTCATGCCCCAGGGGGGCGTGCGGTAGTCGGATGAGCGCGCCGTAAGCCGCACCGCAGCGCCGTCGCACAGCATCGCGATGGCCCGGTCGAAGGTCGAGCGCACGTCGCCGACATTGCCGCCGAGCGCAATGAACGCCTCAGCCATTTTTGCGGTCTTGGTCCCGGCTACGCCCTGCGCGGTCGAGGATCCCGACGAGTCGCGTCGCTCATCGTGCGCGCCTGATCGCGGCGGCGACGGCCAGCGCCTGGACTGTCGGTGCGACATCATGCGCGCGAATGATCGCCGCGCCGTTCTCGACCGCGAACAGATGCGCGGCGAGCGACCCGCCGATGCGCTCGGTCGGATCGGACGGTGCGACCGTATCGATGAAGCGCTTGCGCGACGCACCGATGAGGAGGGGCAGGCCGAATTCGCGCCAGGCATCGAGACGGGCGATGCAGGCGATGCTCTGTTCCGGCGTCTTGCCGAAGCCGATGCCGGGATCGAGGACGATGCGCTCGCGGGCGATGCCGGCATGCGCCGCAATATCGAGCGAGCGGTGGAAGAACGCCGTCACGTCGGCAATGATGTCGATGGCCGGATCCGCGGCCTCGCGGTTGTGCATGATAATGACCGGCACGCCACGCTCGGCGACGAGGTGCGCCATGTCGGGATCGCCTTGCAGCCCCCACACGTCGTTGACGATCGCTGCTCCTTGATCGAGCGCCCAGGCGGCGACGGCGGCCTTGAGGGTATCGATCGAGACCGGGACGCCGAGCGCGACGAGTTCCGGCAACACCGGCGCCAGCCGGGCCTGCTCCTGCGCCAGCGGCACGCGAACGGCGCCGCCATAGGGGCGCGTCGATTCAGCGCCGATGTCGAGGATATCGGCGCCCTCGGCAACGAGGCGGCGGGCGTGGGCGAGCGCCGCCTGCGGATCGAGAAAGCGGCCGCCATCGGAAAACGAATCCGGGGTGACGTTGAGGACGCCCATAACCACCGGCCGCGCGTTGGCCAGGAGCCGCGCCAGTATTCCGTTTTCGGCCGCCGGGCGCGGGCTAGAAACAGTGCGGGGGTTGAGCCTTGCGGCCATTGCTTCGCCTTGCGCGGTCACTTGCGATGAGTTCAAGCGGCCGCCGCCGCCGCGGCGCGGTGAACAGACTAGCGGGGGCCGATCAATAGCGGATGGCGGCCGGCAGCTTCTTGGCGCTCTCGATCCAGCGCCGGACCGTACTCTCCGACGGCAACAGGCGCACCAATTTGCGCCGGTCGTTGGCCTCCTTCATCTTTTCGACGAGCTTCTGCGGATTGCGGTATTTGAGCTCGTTGGCGGTTTTGACGCCGGCGGCGCGCAAGAGCTCGGCATATTCCCAGCCGACGCCTTTCACCCGCATGCGGTCGGCGGCGGTCACCCAATCGAGCACGCGCTTCTCGTCGGTCCCGGTCTTCTCCGCGATCCTGATCCGCTGCATCGGCGTCTTCGCCGAGCGCAACAAGCTCACGGTCGTGCGAATGCCCCCCGACCTCAGGAGCACGGCAATATCCGCGCCGATGCCTCGAATATCGGTGATGGGATAGCCCAATCGATGTCCCCTCAGCCCCGCAGTTGCGGCGCGTTACGCACGTTCCTGCTCAAACAAACTGCGCCAGGCCGGGAATAGCGCCGACCAGTCCGCCGATCTCGTCCTCACCGACTTTCTCGCGCGCGTAGGCGATGAATTGCCGGGTGATGTCCTGCACTTGTCCCATGCTGAGCCCGGCGGCCATCATGCGCATGCCCGCGCCCATCACGCCGCCCATGCCGGCATCGCCGTCGCTCGCGGCCTTTTGCATCAACGCCTGAGCACCAGGAAGCTTGGCAAGAAGCGGTTGCACTTTGTCAGCCGGTCCTTCCTTGGCCAGGAAGTCGAGGATAATGCCTAGCGCTTTCTCGACCGTCGGCTGATCGACGCCGAAATCCGCGACGACGCGCTTGATGAATGCGTCCATGATCGCCGCCAGCCCCACCCGCGACAGGTTTCCGCCATAATGTACACTGCCGTGCGGGGTGACAAGCGCTACTCGACCGCGTCGCAATGAAGCGCGCCGACCGTTGCAAACGTGCAACGCAAACAGCGGAACAAAGCGTGCCGGTGGAAATGAAAATCGCAGCGCACTATAAAATTTTGCGCGCGAATGGGGCTTCTGGCGCGGATTCGTGCTGCATTGCGCGGGGTGAAGGAGGGCGGCTGATGGCGAACCCCGATCGAGACGGGAAGATTTTCGTCGGCAAGGGCGAGAGCGACGAGTATCTCGCACTTGCGCTCGCCAACCGTCACGGTCTCGCCACCGGCGCGACCGGCACCGGCAAGACCGTCTCACTACAGGTGCTCGCGGAAGGCTTTTCCCGCGCCGGCGTTCCGGTGTTCGCCGCCGACATCAAGGGCGATCTCTCCGGCATCGCCGCGCGCGGCGAGGCGAAGCCCGATTTCGTCAAGCGGGCCAAAGATCTGGGCTTCGACTACGAGCCCGACGAGTTCCCCGTCCTGTTCTGGGACCTGTTCGGCGAACAGGGCCATCCGATCCGTGCCACCGTGTTCGAGATGGGCCCGCTCCTGGTCTCGCGCATGCTCGACCTCAACGACGTGCAGGAGGGCATCGTCAACATCGCGTTCCGCTTCGCCGATGACGATCCGGAATTGAAGGCGGCCGACGGCAGCGGACTGGTCGATCTCAAGGATCTGCGCGAGCTGCTGTCCTATCTTTCCAAGAACGCGAAAGAGATCAGCGCCCGATACGGGAACGTGGCGGTGACCGCGGTCGGCGCCGTGCAGCGCCAGCTCCTGGTGCTGGAGAACCAGGGCGGCACCAAATTCTTCGGCGAGCCGGCGCTCGCGGTGACCGATCTGATGCGGACCGAAGGCGGGCGCGGTGTCATCAACGTGCTCTCCGCCGACAAGCTGATGGCGAGCCCGCGGCTCTATGCGACCTTCCTGCTGTGGCTCCTCTCCGAGCTGTTCGAGAAGCTGCCCGAGGTCGGCGATCCGGAGAAGCCGAAGCTCGTGTTCTTCTTCGACGAGGCGCATCTCTTGTTCAACGAGGCGCCCAAGGAGCTGCTCGACAAGGTCGAGCAGGTGGTGCGGCTGATCCGCTCGAAGGGCGTCGGCGTCTATTTCGTCACCCAGAGCCCGCTCGACGTGCCGGACAAGGTCCTGGGCCAGCTCAGCAACCGCGTGCAGCACGCGCTGCGGGCGTTCACCCCGCGCGATCAGAAAGCAGTGGCGGCAGCAGCGGAGACATTCCGGCCGAACCCGAAGCTCAACACCGCGCAGGTCATCACCCAGCTCGGCAAGGGCGAGGCGCTGGTGTCGTTCCTCGAAGGCAACGGCACGCCGGCGATGGTCGATCGCACCCTCATCCGGCCGCCTTCGGCGCGGATCGGTCCGGTCACCCCCGAGGAACGCAAGGCGATCATCGCCAAGAGCCCGCTCAAGGGAAAATACGATCAGACCGTCGACCCGCAATCCGCCTATGAAATCCTGCAAAAGCGCGTCGCCGGAGGCGGCGCGCTCCCGCCCGTGGGTGCGCCCGGTGCGCCCGATGCGCCCGGCGGCTCCCGGTCAGGCGCCGGAGCATGTTGGCTTTTTCCACCGGATCGGCCAATGGTTCGGCAATGTCTTCGGGATCGGCCGGCCGCACGGCGCGGCGCTGACGACCTCGCAACAAGTCGCCCGCAATGTTGCGCGCGCGGTCGTGGCCGGTGTCGCCACCCAGGTCGCGGCTGAACTCACCAAAAAGACGGGCAGCAAAAGCGCGGGGACGATCGGTAAGGCCGTCCTGCGTGGCACGCTCGGCGGCGTAATGAAACGGTGACCCAATGACAGCATCGCAGACTTTGCCGGCGGTCCTCGACCGCATCGACCGTGACCTCGACTCGAGCCTCGATCGGCTGTTCGCGCTGCTGCGCATCCAATCGGTGTCGACCGATCCGGCCTACGCCGCGCACTGCCGTACCGCGGCCGAGCATGTTGCCGGCGACCTCCGCAGCCTCGGATTCGAAACCAGCGTGCGTCCGACCGCCGGTCATCCGGTGGTGATCGGAAAAAGCGGCAACGGCCAAGCGGGCAAGGCCCCGCGCGTGCTGTTCTACGGCCATTACGACGTACAGCCGGTCGATCCGCTCGATCTGTGGCAGACGCCGCCATTCGAGCCGCGCATCGAGACGCTCGACGGCGGACGCAAGATCATTGTCGCGCGCGGCGCCTGCGACGACAAAGGCCAGGCGATGACCTTCGTCGAGGCCTGTCGTGCGTTCAAGGCCGTCACCGGCAAGCTGCCGCTCGACATCACCATGATGATCGAGGGCGAAGAGGAGTGCGGCTCGAAAAACCTGTTCGGCTTCGTGCGCGAGAATGCCGCCGAGTTCAAGCGCGACCTGGCGCTCGTCTGCGACACCGGCATGTGGGATGCGCAGACGCCGTCGATCACCACGTCGCTGCGCGGCCTCGTCTACGAGGAGGTCAGGCTCACCTGCGCCGACCGCGACCTTCACTCCGGACTGTTCGGCGGCGCCGCGCGCAACCCGATCCACGTCCTCGCCGCGGTGCTCGCGGCAATGCACCGGCCGGATGGCTCGGTCGCCATTCCCGGTTTTTACGAGGGCGTCCGTGAGCTCCCGGCCGACATCAAGGCCGACCTCTCAGGCCTTGGGCTGACAGCGGAAAAGTTCCTCGGCCCGATCGGACTGAAAATCCCGGCCGGCGAAAAAGACCGCATGCTGATCGAGCAGATTTCCACGCGGCCGACCGCCGAGGTCAACGGCATCATCGCCGGCTATACCGGGGAGGGCGCGAAGACCGTCATTCCCGGCAAGGCCATGGCCAAGGTGTCATTCCGCCTTGTCGGCGCGCAGGACCCGGAGAAAATCCGCGCCGCCTTCCGCGATTTCGTCCGCGCCCGCGTTCCGTCCGACTGCTCGGTCGAGTTCGGCAATTTCACCAGCGCGCCGGCCTTCGACGTGGCGTTCGACAACCCGGCGCTCACCAAGGCGCGCGCGGCGCTCGCCGACGAGTGGGGCAAGAAGGCGGTGACGGTCGGCGCCGGCGGCTCGATCCCGATCGTCGGCGATTTCAAGAGCGTGCTCGGCATGGATACGCTGATGGTCGGCTTCGCGCTCGACGACGACCGCGTGCACTCGCCGAACGAGAAGTTCGATCTCAAATGCTTCCATAAGGGGATCCGCAGTTGGGCGCGGATCCTGGCGGCGCTGGCCGGATGAGGCTACCCGCCAGCGGGCAAGCAGGGAGGAAATCATGAAACTCACTTCTCTTGCCGCTGCTGTCTTGGCGGCGACATTGAGCGCGCTGCCGGCCGTGGCTGCGGGCGTCGACAAGCTCTACGTCCTCGACTGCGGCCATATCGCCGCCGCCGACCAGTCGCGCTGGTCGCCCGGCGTCAATGTCGGGGTGCCGATCCAGCTGTCGGACAATTGCTACCTGATCCACCACGCGCAGGGCTGGTTCCTCTGGGACACGGGCCTTAAAGATGAGCTCGCCGCACTGCCGGACGGCGTGAAGGGTGCGAACGGCGCGCTGACATTGACCCGGACCAAGACGCTGGCCGGCCAGCTTGCCGAGCTTGGCGTCAAGCCAGGGGAAATCAAGGCGATCGCAATCTCGCACACCCATCCCGACCATATCGGCAATGTCGAAGAGTTCCCGCAGGCCATGCTCTACGTGCAGAAGGCCGAGTACGAATGGCCGGCCGAAGGCGGCGGGCCGCGCTTTGATCCGAAGCATCCGGTGACCCTGCTCGAAGGCGACCGGGATGTGTTCGGCGACGGCTCGGTGACGATCATTTCAACGCCCGGGCACACGCCGGGACATCAGTCGCTGCTGGTCAGATTGCCGAAGACCGGCGCGGTCGTGCTCTCGGGCGATGCCGTCCACTTCAAGGACAACTGGGACAAACGCCGCGTGCCGCCGTTCAACGTCAACAAGGAGCAGAGCCTGGCTTCGCTGCAGCGCATCGCCGACATCATGGCGAAGGAGCATGCGCAGCTCTGGATCAATCACGACAAGCCGCAGACCGACGCGCAGAAGAAGCCGCCGGAGTTCTACGAATAAGCCGGGATGAGCGCACCGCGAACGCGATCGATCAATCGGTCGCCGCTTCGATCAGTCGCGGAGTGACGAAACGCTCCAGCCGGCCTGAACTGGGATGCAGCTTCGACCAGTCGTCGAAGGCAAGGTCGATCACCACCAGGCCCGAGGTGGGCAGCTTTTCGGCGACGCGCTCGCGCGTCTCGACGTCGCCCGCAGCGATCAGCCGTACCGCCAGGTCGTGCAGGCCCGGATTGTGGCCGACGACGAGCAGCATCTGGGCGTCGCGGGTCTCGCGGATGATGCCGATGAGCGTCTCGACCACGGCGTTGTAGATGCGCTCGTCCTTTATGACCCGCGGCTCCCGGCCGAGCGCTGCGGCCACGAGCGTCCAGGTTTCCGCCGCCCGCGTTGCCGGCGAAACGAGGGCGAGGTCGGGAACGAGCCCGTGACGGGCCATGTAGGCGCCGATCACCGGCGCGTCCGCGCGCCCGCGCTTGATGAGCTTGCGGTCGCGGTCGCGCTGGCCGGGGCCGGGGCGCTCGGTCTTGGCGTGGCGTAGCAGCAGCAAACGGCGCATTGCGCAATGTCGCTTTCTCGGTACGGTCAGTCTAGCATGTGCGGCTGCGCGGCCGCAGCCGCGCGCCAATAGGCGGCCGCGCATAACCAGAGCGATGGACCAAGCCGATACCAAAGCCTATGGCCGAAGCTGGTACGCCGCGACGATGGCCGACGCGCCACGGCGGCCGCAGCTTGGCGTCGACCTCGACGTCGATGTGTGCGTGATCGGCGGCGGGCTCGCCGGTCTCACCACGGCACGCGAGGTGGCGCGGCGCGGCTGGTCGGTTGCACTCATCGAAGCCGAGC
This sequence comes from uncultured Alphaproteobacteria bacterium, assembly GCA_963850855.1. Lineage (GTDB taxonomy): Bacteria > Pseudomonadota > Alphaproteobacteria > Rhizobiales > Xanthobacteraceae > BOG-931. The sequence goes on along the minus strand of CAWKNH010000009.1, from coordinate 503,521 downwards.
GGATTGCGGCGAACGCTTCCGGCCGCAACACTGGATTTGTCCTGCCGGGCTTCGCCGCGGCCCCGGACAGTCTCATCGCTCGCGTCGGTCTGGCGCGGACCAAGGACCTGTGGGCGCTGGCGCAGACCGGCCTCGACTATGTCCGCGACGCCATCCGCGACGGCGCCATGAGTGGGGTCGCTGCGCAGGAAGGCTGGCTTTACGCTTCCAAGACCGATGACGGCGATGCCTTGATGCATCTCGTCCAGCTCCTCGGCGAGCTCGGCTGCGAGATCGAGGGCTGGCCGACCGATCGCGTGCGCGTGGTGCTGCGCAGCGAGCGCTACTTTCATGCCGTCCATTATCCGCGCGCGATCCATATCCATCCGCTCAACTATGCGCTGGGCCTCGCGGCCGCCGCCGAGCGCGCCGGCGCGCGCATCTTCGAGCAGACGCCGGCGCTGTCGATCGATCCTGCTGGCGTGCGCAAGCGCATCGTCACGCCGGCCGCGCGGCTGCGCGCCAATCACGTGGTGCTCTGCGGCAACGTGCAGATCGCCGCGCTGGTGCCGCAGGTCGCCGCCGCGCTGATACCGATCACGACCTATGTGATCACCACCGGCCCGCTCGGGCCGCGGCTCGGCGAAGCCGTCCGCTATGGCGGCGCCGTCAGCGACAGCGATCTCGCCGACAATCACTATCGCATTGTCGACGGCGACCGGCTGATGTGGTCGGGGCGGGCGACGACATGGCGAGGAAATCCGCGCCGTTACCTGCGTTCGCTAACAGCGGACATCAAGAAGACCTATCCGCAACTCGGCGACGTCACCGTCGATTACGCCTGGTCCGGCACCCTCGGCAACACGATCCACCGCATGCCGCAGATCGGCGAGCTTGGCGCGCATGTGTGGCTCGCGAGCGGCTTCGGCGGCCATGGTCTCAATACGACCGCGCTCGCCGGCAACCTCATCGCCCGGGCTATCGTCGAAGGCGATCACACCTGGAAGCAATTCACGCCGTTCGAGCTCGTCTGGGCGGGCGGCCTGCTCGGTCGGGCGGCCACGCAGATGTATTATTGGATCAGGCGCGCAGGCGATGCCATCGCCGAACGCCGCGCCCGAATCGGCGACATCGCGCACCGCACGCTCGCCGCCGAGATGGCGCCGCAGGTCGAGCAAGCGCGGCCATCGACGGGAGAGACGGACATGCGCGCGACGGCCGCAGCGCCGCAGCCGCGCGGATCGTCAAAGGACGGCCTGAAATCGATCATTCCACCGGCCGCCGCGATCGAGACAATGGGTCAATCGGCGACACGGGCGCAACAGCCCATCGCTTCGACGCAGCCGGCGTCGCGCGGCAGGCGGCCGCAAGGGGCCAAAGCCTGAGCCGGCGCGGGGGAAGGCAGCTCGGCTCCCCTCGGTCCCCGGCAGGCAACAAATTGCTAACCACTGTTGCATAACGCCGCCAGCGTAACTGTTCGCTGTCGCGCACGGAGCGAAGTCGTTCTATAATGGAAAACTGAGTGCGCGGCGGGTAAGGGGGCGTATCCGTGGCATTGAGGGGGTCGCGTATTGCGCTTGCGGCTTTCGTCGCCGCAATGCCGGGTCTGGCTGTGGCGGCGGATATGCCGGTCGCGCCGCCGGCGTCGGTTCCGGCGCCTTCAGCCACCTACCTCCCGCCTGCTCCCGACTGGATCGTGACGTTGGGAGCGGAGGCGCGGTTGGTTCCGGCCTGGCCGGGCGCTCCCGAAAGCAAATTTGCCTTGACCGGGCTTCCGCTGCTCAGCATTCGCGAGGCCGGCACGCCGCCGGCCTATTTTGGGCCGCGCGACAGCTTCGGCGTTAGTGTCCTTGATTTGGGGGGGCTTAAGATCGGGCCGGCCGTGCGATTGGTCTGGGAGCGCTCGGCGTCGCAATACACCGAGCTCAATGGCCTCGGGAATGTGGATTTCGCCGTGCAAGCTGGCGCCTTTGCCGAGTACTGGCCGGTACCTTGGCTGCGGCTGCGTACCGAGCTTCGCCAGGGTTTCGGCGGCGAGACCGGCGTGACCGGCGACGCGTTCCTCGACGCGGTGGTTCCGGTCGGACAATTCCGGCTTTCCGGCGGACCGCGGGTAACCGCGCAGTCGGCTGCCGCGGTCTCCCCCTATTTCAGCATCAATGCCGCCCAATCGGCGGCCTCGACGATCGCTGGCCTGCCGATGCTGCCGGTCTACAACGCCGGCGGCGGCCTCTATTCATATGGCGCCGGCAGCCAGCTGGAGTATTTCTGGAACCCGCAATGGGCGGCGCACGCCTTCATCGAGTATGAACGGCTTACCGGCTCCGCCGCCAATTCCCCGCTGGTGACCCAGCGCGGATCGCCGAACCAGCTCACCTTCGGGCTCGGCGCCACCTACTCTTTCAACATGCGCCCGCTGTGGTAAGCGCCTAGCGCCCCTCGCGCCGCGCCATGAAGGCGAGCCGCTCGAACAGGTGCACATCCTGCTCGTTCTTGATCAGCGCGCCATGCAGCGGCGGAATGAGCTTCTTCGGGTCGCGCTCGCGCAACGTCTCCGCGGAAATGTCCTCGACCATCAGGAGCTTGAGCCAATCGAGCAGCTCGGAGGTCGAGGGCTTCTTCTTCATGCCGGGGACGTCGCGGATCTCATAGAAGAGCTTGAGCGCCTCCGCCACCAGGCGATGCTTCACCCCGGGGAAGTGCACCTCGACGATCGCGCGCATCGTGTCCGGATCGGGGAAGCGGATATAATGAAAGAAGCAGCGGCGCAGGAACGCGTCGGGCAGCTCTTTCTCGTTGTTGGAGGTCACCACCACGATCGGCCGGCGCCGCGCGTGGATCGTCTCGCCGGTCTCGTAGACGAAGAACTCCATGCGATCGAGCTCTTGCAGCAGGTCGTTGGGAAACTCGATATCGGCCTTGTCGACCTCGTCGATCAGCAGCACCGGCCGTTCGTCGGAGACGAAGGCGTCCCACAGCTTGCCGCGCTTGATGTAGTTGCGGATGTCCTTGACGCGGGCGTCGCCCAATTGGCTGTCACGCAGCCGCGCCACCGCATCGTATTCGTAAAGCCCCTGCAGCGCCTTGGTGGTCGACTTGACATGCCACTCGATGAGCGGCGCGGCGAGCGCCTTGGCGATCTCGATCGCGAGCACGGTCTTGCCGGTCCCGGGTTCGCCCTTGACCAGTAAAGGCCGCTCGAGGGCGATGGCGGCGTTGACCGCGACCTTGAGGTCGTCGGTGGCGACATAGGCGCTTGTTCCTTCGAAACGCATGAGTTCTCGCTCGGTTGATCCTGATCGGAATTAAGCACGCCGTCCTTGCCGGTCACAAGGCGCCGACGCGGCGGCGGCTTCGCGGCCGGGGCCGCAACTCGGCAATTTCTGCCCGGAGGCCGGCACATCCGTACCAGGCAGGACCCACCGGCAACCGTCATCTATTTGAATTGACGGGGATAATTTTCCGGCACGGAGCTTGCTGCACACCGGCCAGGAGTAGGACCGCCCCCTCGCGCGCGGCCCGCTTGTCGAGTTGAAGATCGAGTTGGAGAAAATGTCATGGGTATCTTCGATGCATTGACCAGTGCGGTGACTGGTCTGCAGGCACAGTCGTTCGCGTTGCAGAATATTTCCGGCAATATCGCGAACTCGCAAACCACCGGCTACAAGGAAACCGACACAAGCTTCCAGGATCTGGTCTCCGCGGCTGCCGCGGGAGAGCAGATCGCCGGCGGCGTGATCGCGGGCTCGGTCGCCACGAATACGGTTCAGGGCGCCATCCAGAGCACGAGCGTCTCCACTGATATGGCCATCAACGGCGACGGCTTCTTCGTGGTGTCAAAGCCCACAGGATTTACCGACAATCAGCCGGTCTTCAACGGGGTCAGCGATTATACCCGGGCCGGCAATTTTCAATTGAACGCCAATGGCAATCTGGTCAACGGCGCCGGGTATTACCTCATGGGCATCCCGGTCAACGCGACAACCGGAAATCCCGAAGGCAGCGTCCCCCAGGTTCTGCAGTTCCAGAACAATTTCGTGCCGGCGCAAGAAACGACGCAAATTCAATATCAGGCGAACCTTCCAAGCGCACCGGCCGCGTTGCTCAATCAAGCCAGTTTCCAGACGAATCCGGTCGCCGGCGCGCAAATCAGCGGTAGCGGGGCGACGCTCCTGCCGGACGCGCTCGCGACCGGGACGGGCACGGTCGCGGGGCTGAGCAGCGGCACGGCGTTAATTAACGGTGACGTTTATACGGTGAGCGACGGCACCAATACGACGAGCTTCACGGCGGGGGCAGCCTCTACGCTGGCCGATCTGATGAATGCGATCAATACTGGCTCGGCGAATGTGAGCGCCGCTTTGGTCGGCGGGGCGCTCGTCCTCACCGGCACAACGCCCACCGCATCGATCACAGTCGGCGGCACCGCCGCCGCCATCGCGGCGATCGGGTTCGGCGCCGGACACCAGGCTTTCCCGCCAACCGATCTGTTGACGCAGGGCGCCGCATCGCAGAATCAAACCTTGACCGTCAGCGTCGGCGGCGGCACCCCGCAGACCATCACGTTCGGAACCGGAGCCGGCCAGGTCGCGACTCTTGCTGAGTTGAAGACGGCGGTGCAAAATCTGACCGGCGTGCTGGGGACGGTCGACGCCACCGGCGACATCAACCTGACGGCGACCAACTCGACCAACAACATCGTCGTCGGAGGCACCGCCACAGCTGCCAATTTCGGCATCCAGAATACGACTGCCTTCCCGTACAACGGTACGGTGATCGGCAACGACCTTACGACCTTTAACAGCGAATCGATCGACGGCGGCTCGATCACCGCCTACGATGTTGGCGGCAACCCGGTGAACGTCGACTTCCGCTGGGCGAAGGTCAGCAGCGCCGCGAGTGGCGGCGCCAACGCGTGGCAACTCTATTACCAGACCAACGCCGCCGCCACCGGCACGCAAGTAGCGTGGCAGAACGCCGGCACGACGTTTACGTTCAATGCGGCCGGCGAACTGACGCCGCCACTTTCCGGTGTGACATTGCAAAACCTGACCGTGAACGGCGACTCGCTGGGCAACGTCCAGCTTCAGTTCGGCAACAACGGTCTTACGGAATTTGCGTCCTCGAGCACCACGGCGCAGGTGAGCCAGCTGCAGCAAAACGGCTTCGCCGCCGGCCAGCTTCAATCGGTATCGGTCGACAGTCAAAATCGCGTGGTCGGCACCTTCACCAACGGCCAGACGATCCCGCTCGCCGAGGTCACCTTGGCGACCTTCAACGGCGAGGATTCGCTGCAGGCGCTCAACGGCGACGCCTTTGCGGCCACGCCGGACTCCGGTCCGCCGAATTTCTCGGCCACCGGCAAGATCGTCGGCAGCTCGCTGGAATCGTCGAACGTCGATATTGCCACTCAGTTCAGCCATTTGATCGTGGCGCAGCAAGCCTATTCCGCTAATGCGCGCGTGATGACGACCGCCAACCAGATGATCCAAAGCTTGCTCCAGGTCATCCAGTGAGGATCGCGGCCGCTTCGGGTCGGCGACTGGTAAGCCGCGTGGACGGCTAGAACGATGGGCCTCTCCCAGGCGTTATCCGCCGCTTTGGCGGGCGTGAACACGACCCAGCAGGGCCTCTCGGTGATCGCCGGGAACGTGGCCAACGCTAACACGCCCGGCTACGTCGACGAGAGCATCAGCAACGTCGAGGTCGGCACGGCCGGCGAAGGTGGGACGAGCGTCGATACCACCGGCATCAACCGCAATCTCGACACGCTGCTGCAGGATCAATTGTGGACCGAGACCGCCGGCGGTTCATACGCCGACACGACTTCGCGACTTTACCAGCAGCTCCAGCAGATCTACGGAACGCCGGGATCGCAGAGCTCTTTCGACGCAATCTTCAACAATTTCACTACCGCGCTGCAGTCGCTGTCGACCGGTCCCAGCTCGTATTCCAATCAAGCCGCGGTGCTCAGTTCTGCCCAGGCCATGGCGCAGAATCTCAGTTCGATGACGACGGGCATTCAGCAATTGCGCACCCAGGCGGAGCAGGGAATCGCCGCCGACGTGCAAACGGCGAACAACACGTTGCAGCAGATTGCGCAGATCAACGGTCAGCTTGCGGGCGGATCGCAAACCGATAGCGCCGCCGCGGCGCTCCAGGACCAGCGCGACCGCGACGTCACTCAGCTCGCCCAGCTGATGAACGTGCGCGTGGTGCAGAATCCGGGCGACCAGATCTCGATCTTCACCGGGACCGGCTTGCAGCTTGTCAGCAGCGTGCAGGCTTCCCAGCTCGCGTTCAACAATGTCGGAACGCTCTCGGCGACGGCGCTATGGAGCGCCAATCCAAGCCAGGACAATGCTGGGACGATCACGCTCACCTCTCCGGGCGGCGCCGCCACCGATCTGATTGCCAATGGCGCCATCCAATCGGGCGAGATTGCCGGCTTCCTGCAGATGCGCGACAGCATCCTGCCGCAGGCGCAGAACCAGCTCGACGATTTAGCCAATCAGATGTCGCAGGCGTTGTCGAACCAGACCACGAGCGGTACGCCGGCCGGGGCCGGGCCGCAGACCGGATTCAGCGTCGGCGTCGGCGGCGTGCTGCCGGGAAACTCGGTGCAGCTCACCTACACCGATTCCGGCAATACCCAGCATACGATCACCATCGTGTCGCTCGGCCAGGGCGGGTCGCTGCCGCTGCAGACCGCGCCGTCCAATCCGAACGGCCAGATCATCGGCGTCGATTTTTCCGGCGGCCTCGGCTCGGTCGTCACCCAGCTCAACGCGGTATTCGGATCCAACCTGCAGTTCTCGACGCCGTCGGCCGGGACATTGCAGGTGGTCAACGCCAACGCCAGCGGTAACGTCGTCAACTCGCTGTCGGCGACGGCGACGCTGACCTCGCTTACCAGCGGCAACCCGCAGCTTCCGCTGTTTCTCGACGGCATCCAGCCGATCACCGGCGCGCTCACGTCCGGCGGCTCGCAGACCACCGGCCTTGCCGGCCGCATCACTGTCAACAGCGCCCTGCTGGCTTCCCCCGGGGATCTCGTCGCCTACGCGGCGAATACCTCGGCCGGTGACCCGACCCGCCCGAATTTCATTCTCAACCAGATGACCAGCGCCAACCTGACCTATTCGCCGACCACCGGAATCGGCACCGCACAGGCGCCGTTCAGCGGCAACCTCGCCAACTTCATGAGCCAGATCGCCAGCCAGCAGAGCCAGGCGGCGAACGCGGCGACCAATCTCCAGCAAGGCCAGGATGCGGTCGTGACCGCGTTGCAGCAGCGTTTCAACCAACAATCGGGCGTCAATATCAATACCGAGCTGTCGAACCTCATCGCGCTGCAGAACGCCTATGGCGCCAATGCGCGGGTGATGGCGACGGTCCAACAAATGATGTCAGCGCTCCTGCAGATGGTGGCGTAATGAGCATCACCGGACCGGGATCGATCACCGCCGCCAACATCCAGGCGGTGACCAACATGAACAATCAGCTCGACAAGCTCAGCGCGGAGCTGGGCACTGGGCAGGCGACGCAGACCTATTCGGGCCTCGGCTCGCAGGCCGGCCTGGCGCTGTCGCTGAGCGCGCAGCTCGCCGCGCTCAACGGCTACAGCAGCACCGCCACGACAGTCGGCACCACGCTGAGCATCGCCCAGGCGGCGCTGACCGGCATCGACAGCACCGCCAACACGGTCCAGCAATCGCTGGAACAGCCGGGGGCGTTCAACCTCGACAGCAACGGGCAGACGCCGGCGCAGCAGAGCGCCGCGAGCGCGCTCGATCAGATCGTCTCGCTGCTCAATACCCAGGTGGGCAACAACTACATCTTCTCGGGCAGCGCGGTGAATCAGCCTGCGGTCGCGAGCACCGATGTCATCCTCAATGGCAATGGCGCGCAGGCCGGCCTCAAACAGTTGATCTCCGAACGTCAGCAGGCCGATCTCGGCGTCGGCAATCTCGGGCGCCTCAGCCTGGCGACGGCGACTTCGACCATGACGGTCAGCCAGGATGGCTCGCCATTCGGTTTCACGCTGGGCAGCGTGAACTCGAGCCTGACCGGCGCGACCGTCACCGGTCCGACCGGGAGCCCGCCCTCGGTCTCGGTCGATATCGGCGCCACGCCGCCGAATGCCGGCGATACGATCCAGTTCGACCTCACCCTGCCCGACGGCAGCAGCCAGACCATCACGCTCACGGCGACCAACGCATCGCCGCCCGGCGCCAATCAATTCACCATCGGCGCGACCGCGGGCGCTACGGCGACCAATTTGCAAACGGCGCTGACCGGTGCGCTGAGCAATCTCGCGCAGACCGCGCTGCCGGCGGCCTCCGCCATCGCCGCCGCCAACGACTTCTTCAACTCCGACCCGCCGCAGATCGTCGCCGGGCCTGCGCCCTATGACGCCTCCATGTCGCTGGTGAGCGGCACTCCGGCGAATACCGTGTTCTGGTACACCGGGGAAAACGGCGGTACGCCGGCGCTGCAGACCGCGCTGGCGCAGGTCGGCCCGTCGACCACCGTCGCCTACGGCATGCGCGCCAACGAGCCGGCATTCGCCAACCTCCTGGCCAACATCGGCGCGCTCGCGGCGACGACGTTTTCGGCGAACGATCCGAACGCCCAGGCGAGCTACGATGCGTTGAGTCAGAAGGTCATAACCAACCTCACCCCGCAATCGGGCACGCAATCGGTCGCCGATATCGAGGCCGACCTCGCCAATGCGCAAACCACCGTGAAGAACGCCAGCGATCTGAACACGCAGACGCAGAACACGCTGACCGGCATGCTGCAGGGCATGGAAGGCATCAATCAGAATCAGATCGGCGAGCAGATCTTGGCTTTGCAGAACAACCTATCAGCGTCGATGTCGGTGACGGCGCGGCTCGCGCAGTTGAGCCTGGTGAATTTTCTCGCGCCTGTGACCGGGTAAGCTGAAAACGGTCGGTTGCCGCGGTTGCGCGCTAATCGCCTTCCGCTTTGGTCCTGACCAATATCGAATTGCCCGCGCAGGTGGCGTTGCGGCCGAAATAATCGGTGAACCGCGTGTCCACCAGGTAGTGGCCGGGATGGTCGCCAATGAATTTCCGCAGCGCCTCCCGTTTCACTTCGCTGTCTTCGATCACCAGATAATCGCCGGGCAAGAGGCATTGGTGCATCCGCTCGATTACGGCGGCCACATTGTGGTGGGCGTCCTCCACCACGAGCCATGGATGCGGTTCCGAGCGCAGCAGGTCGGGATCAAACAGCCGTTGCGGGTCGGAGCAATCGCCCTGGTGGAAGACGACGCCCGGATGCTGCGCCTCGACCTTCACCCGATCGACCGAATGGACCCGGCCGTCGATCCCGCAGAGCGCCAGATTGTCGGCGAACCAGATGGCGCTCGCGCCCAAGCCGGAGCCGATTTCGAACACCGTTCGCGGTCGCAACTCCTCGATCAGCGCCGGGTACATGGCGAAATCGAACACCGTTTTCATCAGCGGCCGGCCGCGCCAACGCATCAGCGAAGGAGCGCCCTGGCAGGTCAGCAGCACATCGATGCCAAACTCGGTGCCGTAGCGCGGATGATAATGAGCGGCCGACCGCTCGCGTTCGGCGAACTCGACAAACCGGCCCTGCTGCCGGCGATCAAGAAACAGCCGGAGTCGCTGCAAATCCCATTGCAGGCCTTGGCCCTGAGCGGGCGACCGTGAAGCTAGCTCCCTTACGCTTTCTTCCCACGGGCGGCCCCGATCCAAGGAAATGAGCGCTTTGATCACGCGCGCGAACCAGCTGTCGAAGATGCCCAGCAGGCCTTTTTGCTCCTGCTTAACCCTAGCTTTGGTCTCGCTCAGAAACTTGACGGTGGCCGCCTTCAAGAGGTCGCCCGAAATCAGATCGGCCTCATCGATCATCTCGGCCTCATCGATCATCTCGGCCACTAAGATTTGGCGCGCAAGCCCGTGGCGATGCCGCGATTGATCTTAATGATGTTCCTCAAATGATCGGGCATAGGCTTGCTCATCAGCGAAAAAGTTTCCGCCATAATCCACATGCCAAGCCGCGTGAGATTCTCGCGGACCTTGGTCTGTGTGTTTGCCTTGCTGCTTTGTACGGATTCCCCGTTAATATCCTGTTATTGATAAAACAGAAGATGGCCATCCCGGTTACGCAATGACTCCCGGCCGCTCGGCGAAGCGCTCCGCTAACCGGCTGTTAAAGTTAACGAACTACCGTTGCACTCGAACTGACGTGGTTTCGGTCGTCTTTGACCGAAACCGCGGATTTCGATGCTCGCGCGGGGGGGCGCCGGATGTGCGGTATCGCAGTTGCCATTAATTGGGACGGCGCCGAGGCGGCTGTCCGCCGTCTAATCGCGGGTTTGTTGCATCGGGGCGACGTAACCGATCCGCTCGTGACGATAGGCAACACCGTGGCAATGTGCACGCGCCGGCTGCGCATTGTGGATGCGTCCAATGGCATGCAACCGCAGACATCGTTCGATGGGCGCTTTCTCGTCTCTTTCAACGGTGAAATTTACAACCATGTCGCGTTGCGCGATGAATTAGAGACCCTCGGCGTCCGTTTCCGCACCCAGTGCGACACCGAGGTGATCGCGAACGTCCTGGCGGCGTGGGGAGCGGAAGGGGTTAGGCGCCTGTCGGGCATGTACGCCTTCGTGGCGGTCGATACGGCGGTCGGCGATTTCGTTGCAGCGCGCGACCCTTTTGGGGTAAAGCCACTCTATCTGACGCTGTCGCCAAAGGGCATTTTATTCTGCTCGGAGATGCGGCCGCTGCTCGACGCGACCGAATCCGATGAAGTCGTACTGCTGCCTCCAGGCCACACGTTGACCCGCGCGTTCTGCAAACGCCATTATAACCTGCCGTCTTCAAGCGTCCTTGGGACTGCGTCGCCGCGGGAGCTCGACAACATTCTGTCGGAGGCCGTGCGCGTGCGCCTGCCGATGGACCTGCCGGTCGCGGCGCTGTTTAGCGGCGGCATCGACAGCACGCTCGTCACGCATTACGCGCGGCGATTTCGCCCGGAGATGCCGGGTTACATAGCCGTTGGAAGCGGCGCAAAGGACTACGATTACGCCAAGCGCTATGCTGATGACAGTGGTTTTGATCTCCGCGAGGTCTCGGTCGAAAGATACGGGACCGGAACTCTGTCTCTCCTCGAATCGGTAGTCGAAGCCGTGGAAGCGTTCGAACCCGCGATTATCCGCCCCGGTCTCCACACCTATCTGGTTTCCAAGCGCATCAGTCAGGATGGCTTTCGCGTTGCGCTGTGCGGCGAAGGTGCCGACGAACTGTTCGCCGGTTATTCGCCACTCGAATATGCGTTCACGCACTCGAACGGGATGGGCCGTTATGCGCAGAAGCAATGTCTGGGGATGATGCACCGCGCGAATCTTCAGAGGGTCGATCGTTGCTCCATGCAGTTCTGCCTCGAAATGCGCGAGCCCTTCCTGGACCAATCTGTGGTCAAATATTCTATTGAGCTCGACAGGGCGGCGCTGGTGAAACAGGTTGACAATGCGCGGATCGGCAAGGCCCCGCTGCGGGCGCTGTACGACCTCTATCCCTCCGAGCTGCCGGTGTTCATTCGCGACCGCCAAAAAGTGGCATTTCACGAAGGCGCGGTGGCTGATTTTGAGAGATCGGGTTGGCTGGATCTGTTCGAAGACGCTCTTTCGGAAGCCGACTTGCGCGACGGGCAACGCGAATTCGGTGAGTTTGCCGTCGCCACGAAGGAAGAGCTGCTGTATTTGCGGATGCTGGCGAGCAAGATGGATGTGAAGCGCATTCCTCATCTGCGCGATCGACTGCGCTTGAATTTTCCTCGCGCCGCCTGATCGTTTCGGAGGTAAGCGAGTGCAGGTGCCGACAGAATAGAAAAACGGCGGAGCATTTCTGCCCCGCCGCCTGCAAGCAGGCCTGTACCAGAAGCTTTAGCCGAACAGTTTGAGCACCGACTGGTTCGCCTGGTTGGCGATCGAAAGGGCCGAGATTTCCAGCTGCTGCTGGGTCTGCTCGGTGAGCAGGTTGGCGCTTTCCTGGTTCTGATCCGCCGCCACCAAGTTGCTGGCGCCGGTCTGCAGGGTGTTGATCATGGCGGTGGTGAACGTCTGCCGGGTCAAGATCGTCGACGAGTTGGTACCGAAGGTTTCGGTCTGGGTCTGCACGTTCGAGATGGCGGTGTTGATGTTAGTGACCAGGCTCGACAGTTCGCTGCTGTCGAAGAAAGAGCCGGCCCCCGAGCCGCTGAGTGACGACAGGCCGAGACCCGCAGCATTAAAGTTCACGCCGTCAATAGCCAGCGAACTGGTGGCGGTCTCGTTGAAATTGATCTGCAGATTGTTGCCGCCGATCAGATTGACGCCGTTGTAGCCGGAGTCCGCGGCCAACTGATTGATCTGCGTCAGCAGCGCGTTGTAGTTCGTCTGCAGCGACGAGCGCGTGGTGCTGGTGCCGGTAGCGAGTCCAGTGGTGAGGCCGAGCCCCGTCGCGGTGGCATTATTGCCAACCGTGAAAACGGTCGAGGTGGAGCTCAGCACTAAATCTCCGCTGCCGTTGTCGCTCGCGGTCACGGCGCCGTCGAGGGTGCTCGTGCTGGCGCTGTTGATCGCGGATTCGATAGCGCTCAGGGCCTCACCCGAGGTAATAGCGATCGTGGCGGTCGTGGACCCGACGCTGAGCAGCAGATTGCCGGCCGCGGCACTGGGAGCGCCAGTGGACAGGCTGACCGTTCCGGTTGTGGCCGCCGCCGTCGTAAACGGGTTTGACTGCGCCTGCTGCACGGTCGACAGCGCCTGCTGCAGCAGGCTGGTGATGCCCTGGAGCCCGTTGGTGGCGGCATTGATCGTCTGCAGGCCTTGCCCGATCTGATCGAGCAGGGAACTCAGGGAGTGGGCCTCATTAGTGAGATTCTGCGAGGTGAAATAGGCGCTCGGGTTGTCGGCGGCGGAGTTGACCGCCTTGCCCGTAGCCAGCGCTTCCTGGGTCGTGGTCAGGTCGGCGGCAGTCTGCTGCAGCGACAGCAGGTTCTGCCGAATGCCCGTGGAAAGGGTAATGTCAGACATCGTGGTACCTCTACTGGTTACAGGCCGTACTGGCTTGCACTTGCTGTACGTGCCGTACCGGCTCGATCCAGAACGGTGACCCAATATTTACCGTAATAAGGTTAATGCATTGTTGCAGCTCTCGCGGGGAGGTTCTCGCCGAGCGAGTCCGGCGTTGTCCGGGCGTGGATCGGTCCCGGCATTCCGTCCAAGAGGGAGCCCGCCGGCCAGGAACCTCTCAGTTAACAAACTGAGGCATTAGCCCTGCCGCCCGCGGTCGAGGAATAGCCGCAGCAGATCACTGCAGGTTGTGAGCTGGCGGAGATGCCTGACCGAACACGTCGCGAGGAAGCGGTTTGCCCGTCGCGGCTGCTAGTGGCGACCGCTCAGTCCGGCAGCAATCCGGCAATTGATCTTGATGAGAGATTCCAGATGCTTCAGTTTCGGCTTGGTCATCAGCGAAAACGTCTCACACATGACGAATGCGCCGAGAGTTCTTGAGATTCTCATGCAACGGCGCCGGCAGTCTGCCGTCATCTTTAATCAGCGAGTTGAGGAACACCGTCCAAAGACGGCGATTGTACATAAGCGCGTCGCTGAGGCCCTCGGGCTTGTGCTTCCAGGAATCGCGCACCGCCTGCAGTTTCGCGGCGGCTTGCAGCAGCAGACTGGCCTCGAGCTCACGGGGCGCGGCGATCTCGTTGGCGGTTTTCGCATAGGCTTTGCTCGCGTAATGCACCGCAAGGCGCTCCTTTTGGCTACCGATTGGCGGCAAGTTGGCTAAAAGACATTGTACAAAACCTGTTAATCGACCATTGAGGCCGTGGCCGAGCCGCCAAATCGGCGGAACCAAAGCACCGCCAGTAAAAACGGCGGGGCATTTCTGCCCCGCCGCCTGCAAGCAGGCCTGTACCAGAAGCTTTAGCCGAACAGTTTGAGCACCGACTGGTTCGCCTGGTTGGCGATCGATAGGGCCGAGATTTCCAGCTGCTGCTGGGTCTGCTCGGTGAGCAGGTTGGCGCTTTCCTGGTTCTGATCCGCCGCCACCAAGTTGCTGGCGCCGGTCTGCAGGGTGTTGATCGTGGCGGTGGTGAACGTCTGCCGGGTCGTGATCGTCGACGAGTTGGTACCGAAGGTCTCGGTCTGGGTCTGCACGTTCGAGATGGCGGTGTTGATGTTATTGACCAGGCTCGACAGTTCGCTGCTGTCGAAGAAAGAGCCGGCCCCCGAGCCGCTGAGTGACGACAGGCCGAGACCCGCAGCATTAAAGTTCACGCCGTCAATAGTCAGCGAGCTGGTGGCGGTCTCGTTGAAATTGATCTGCAGATTGTTGCCGCCGATCAGATTGACGCCGTTGTAGCCGGAGTCCGCGGCCAACTGATTGATCTGCGTCAGCAGCGTGTTGTAGTTCGTCTGCAGCGACGAGCGCGTGGTGCTGGTGCCGGTAGCGAGTCCAGTGGTGAGGCCGAGCCCCGTCGCGGTGGCATTATTGCCAACCGTGAAAACGGTCGAGGTGGAGCTCAGCACTAAATCTCCGCTGCCGTTGTCGCTCGCGGTCACGGCGCCGCCGAGGGTGCTCGTGCTGGCGCTGTTGATCGCGGATTCGATAGCGCTCAGGGCCTCACCCGAGGTAATAGCGATCGTGGCGGTCGTGGACCCGACGCTGAGCAGCAGATTGCCGGCCGCGGCACTGGGAGCGCCGGTGGACAGGTCTGACCGTTCCGGTCGTGGCCGCCGCCGTCGTAAACGGGTCTGACTGCGCCTGCTGCACGGTCGACAGCGCCTGCTGCAGCAGGCTGGTGATGCCCTGGAGCCCGTTGGTGGCGGCATTGATCGTCTGCAGGCCTTGCCCGATCTGATCGAGCAGGGAACTCAGGGAGTGGGCCTCGTTAGTGAGATTCTGCGAGGTGAAATAGGCGCTCGGGTTGTCGGCGGCGGAGTTGACCGCCTTGCCCGTAGCCAGCGCTTCCTGGGTCGTGGTCAGGTCGGCGGCAGTCTGCTGCAGCGACAGCAGGTTCTGCCGAATGCCCGTGGAAAGGGTAATGTCAGACATCGTGGTACCTCTACTGGTTACAGGCCGTACTGGCTTGCACTTGCTGTACGTGCCGTACCGGCGAGTGCATGTTCCGATCGCATGATCGGTTATCAGACGTTTGCCTTATTTCGCTTAAAGACGCGTAAATCGGGTGAGTTCGCCCGGGATTTGCCGGATGCTCGCGAACTGTTGCTGTTAATACAGGCGTTAGAATTGACCGGCTGCCACGCTCGCGACACAGGAATTTCGGCACGTTTGGTGGCTTTTGTGCTTCCTTAAGCCGGCGTTAACCAATAACTGGCTAGCTGCTAGTTATAATTTGGAAACCGTAACTTCAAACGGTTCCCCCCTGACGGTTCCCCCCAATGTCCAATTCCCATGCATCCATCGGCATAAGCCTCGTCATTGCGACTCCGTGCTTCGGCGGGCAGATTTCCGTCCAATACGCCGCTTCGCTGTTGAAGCTGCAAACTCAGCTGCGATCCTGTTCCGGGGTCAATCTGAAGGTGCGGTTCAAGGAGGGTGATGCCTTGATCACTCGCGCGCGCGCGAGCCTGATTTCGCAATTCCTCGACGACGCGGACGCGACCCACCTGCTGTTCGTGGACGCGGATATCGGCTTCGAGCCGGAGCAGGTCCTGCGCCTAGTCCAGTGCGGGGCCGAGGTGTGTGCTGCGGTCTATCCGGTCAAGCGGATCGATTGGGCCAAAGTCAAATCAACCATCGAGGCGGCGCGTCCCAATCCGGCGGCTGCGGCGCTGCAATACGTCTTCGAAGTCGACGATCCGAATGCCGTCACAGCGCAATCCGGATTCGTCAAGGTACGTTATGCCGGCACTGGTTTTTTGATGATCCGGCGGGCAGCATTAGAACGAATGTGCGCGAGCTACCCGCGCCTGCGATACAAGCGTGACCATTCGCTCGACGCAGCGGTCGAGAGCGAAAAGCGATTTGCCCTTTTTGAGAGCATGATCACCGAGGACGGCACGTATCTGAGCGAGGATTTCGCCTTCTGCAAGCGCTGGAGCGATATCGGAGGCGAAATCTGGGCCGATCTTAATTCCAGGCTCAAACACGTGGGCCAGATAGCGTTCTGCGGCGACCTGTCGTCGCAGTTCGCCGCGGCCTAACTTAGCGGCTTGACGATTTGCGCGTTTGGCGTCTCTGAAACTTGCCGATCAGGCCAGCATATCAACAAGAGTACCGCCGGCGCCGGAATCAGACAACAGCGATGAGGCGCTGCTGAGCGTTTCAAAAGCCACCGTCGAATAGCTCTTTTTGCTGGTGGCCCCGCTGGTCGAGTTACCATTGGAGCTGCTGCTCGCAGCGTTTGCGGTGGGGGCCGATGTTCCCGTTCCGCTCGATGCGGTCGAAGAAGAGGACGTGCCTTTGGTTGGCGTGAAGGTTTTATTGCCTACGGCGAAGCCGATGTTGGAGGCGTAAATGCCTCCGACCGTAATCGTGTCGGTGTCGTTCTTGCTGGTGAGCACCAGCCTGCCGTCGCGACTCAGCGATGCGGTCACCGCCGCGTTGCCAAAGTCGTTCGCATTGATCGCGTTCATCAGATCGCCGACCGTATCGGTTCCGGTCGACCTATACGTCGTCGCCTTGGCGCCGGCACCGATCGTAATCGTGCCGCCGGCGAGAATCCCGAGAAGTGATAGGGGGGTGCTTATCGAAAGTGCCGCCGTTCCGGTTCCGGTGGCAGGAGACGGGGACGAGTTGGAAGAGGATGAAGAGGACGCACCGGAGGAACTCGACGATGACGAGCCGGTGTTGCCGTTCAAGATGTCCTGGATTGCCGCGGACAATTGGGAATGGACGCGGCTTAGAGCGGTCTGGTTGGCAATGCTGGCGAGGCCCTTGCCCAAATTGGTCTGGGCCGCGCCGATGGCATTGATCACTGAATTGGTGGCCGAGATGGAATTGTCGTTCGCCTGGGCTTGCTGCCAGTAGCTCTGGTCCTGCTGCCAGAACGAAGGCGTGCTCCCGATAGCTCCAATGCCCATTCCGCGGATTCCTGGCGCGATGAGGCCCGGGCCGGTTGTACCCGAGCGCGGTTAATTTTGACTTTCTCACGTCCGGACTTACGCTTGGTTAACCATCTTGTCCGACGTTATTCGCGTTAAGTCCAATTGGCGGCGGCGATCCACGCGAAAGCGCCGCGCAGAAGAGATGCGCCA
Source organism: uncultured Alphaproteobacteria bacterium (assembly GCA_963850855.1). Taxonomy (GTDB): domain Bacteria; phylum Pseudomonadota; class Alphaproteobacteria; order Rhizobiales; family Xanthobacteraceae; genus BOG-931. Next base: position 486,267 of record CAWKNH010000009.1, on the reverse strand, counting down.
CGTTCCGCGCGCAGGTCTTTCACTGTGAATGACCGCATGACCCAGCATGCAACCGCACTACGCCTGCAGACTGTGCCCCTCGTCGAGCAAGCCCTGGCGCTCCACCGGCAGGGACGTCTCGAGGAAGCAGAGCGAATCTACCAATCGGTGCTTGACATCGAGCTGGACAATTTTGACGCATTGCACCTTGGCGGCCTTCTCAAGCACCAGCAAGGTCGTTCGGTCGAAGGTCTGCGCCTAGTCGCCGCCGCGCTTAAGGCGCAGCCCGGAGCAGCCGACGCGCTGATCAACTACGGAGTTATCCTCGATGCGCTCAAATGCCACCAGGAGGCGCTCGCTGCGTTCGACAAAGCCCTGGCGGCGCGCGCGGAAAGCGCCTCTCTCTACTATAACCGCGGTCGAACATTGGCGAGCCTCGGCCGCCACGCGGAAGCGTTGGCAAGCTACGATCAGGCGCTGGCGCTTTCGCCTGGACACATCGACGCAAGGCTCAATCACGGCAATGTCCTCGCTTCGCTGGGACGTCACAAAGAGGCGCTTGCCGACTATGACGTTGTGCTGGCGTCACGACTGGATCACGCGCCGGCGCTGAATTGGCGGGGCAACGCGCTGATTGCCTTGAAGCGGCACCAGGAAGCGCTGGCCGCCTATGACGCGGTGCTCACCCTCGTGCCGAGTGACGTCGAGGCACTCAACAATCGCAGTGTGGCGCTTACCAACCTTGGGCGTTGCGAAGAGGCCCTGCAGAGCTGTGAGCATGCACTTGCAGTCCGGCCCGACTACGCCGATGCGCTCTATAACAAGGGCAACGCGCTGCTCGGGCTCGGGCGCCTTGAGGAGGCGGGCGTAAACTATCGAGCGGCGCTTGCGCTTGAGCCGAGGCGGATCGATGCGCTGAACAATCTCGGATTGGTGTTGCTTGGTCTGAAGAAGCCTGAGGAGGCGCTGGAGAAATTCGAAGCCGCGCTCCTGGTCGATATCGACCATCTCGAAACACTGCATAATCACGCCAACGCACTTTTGTGGCTCGATCGCTTCGAGGAAGCCCTCGCTGCCTGCGATAAATGTCTCGGCCAAGAGCCGGGGCAGCCAGACGTACTCAATACCCGTGGGGTCGTGCTCGGCAAGCTCGGCCGCCATGCAGAGGCTCTGGCAAGCCACGACGCGGCACTGGAGGTCACGGTTCGCCCCGACATCGAAATTAATCGCGGCGCTGCACTGCTCAATCTCGATCGCGTTGACGAAGCACTCTCCTGCTTCGACGCGGTGATCGCCCGGCAGCCTGGCAACATCGCCGCTCACATCTACCGTGGCAACGCATTCATAAAGGACAAGCGCTTCGACGAGGCATTGACGACCTATGAGCAAGCGCTGGCGATCGATCCCGACAATCCAGTCGTGCTCACAGACCGCGGTGTAGCGCTGAGCTTGCTGGATCGGTTCGAGGAGGCGGTCGCCAGCCATGAGGACGCGCTCCGCATCGGGCCGCATATCGTCGGCGCCCACGTCAATCGCGGCAACGCAATGCTCAAGCTGTCGCGGCTGCAGGAAGCGCTGGAGGCCTACACTGAGGCGCTGGCGCGCGAACCGGCAAACGCTGAGGCCAATTTCAACGCGGCGATCACACGTCTGTGTCTGGGCGATTATCGCGAGGGCTGGAAGCAATACGAACACCGCTGGGAGACGAAGCACTTCGCGGGGCATCGCCCCAACTATCCGCAGCCGATGTGGCGCGGCGAGGGTATAGCCGGCAAAAGGATCGTGCTGAACGCTGAGCAGGGGATGGGCGACGTCATCCAGTTCGTGCGCTATGCGCCGCTGGTTGCATCACGCGGTGCCGAAGTCATCCTTGCGGTGCCGCGCGCGCTCAAAGCGCTGGCGGCAACCGTGCCCCGCGTTTCGCTCGTGGTGGCGAACGGCGATGCGCTGCCCGACTTCGATCTGTATTGTCCGCTGATGAGCCTGCCGCTAATATTTGGTACCGACCTTCGATACAGTGCCGGCCGACGTTCCCTATATGTGGCCTTTTGCGGACCGCCTCGCTGCTTGGCGGCCGCGCCTGCCGGATAGCGGAAGGGTGCGTGTCGGCGTGTGCTGGGCCGGAAATCCGGATTTTGGGAACGACCGCCACCGCTCGATTGCGCTCGAACGCTTCGCCAGGCTGTTTAGCGTCCCTGGAATAGATTTCGTCAGCTTGCAAAAGGACGTGAGCCCGGCAGAGGGCGCGCTGTTGGAGCAACATGCGATATTACAGCTTGGTCAGCAATTCGCAGATTTCGCCGATACCGCCGCGGTCCTGGCGATGCTCGACCTTGTCGTCGCGGTCGACACCTCAGTAGCGCATCTCGCCGGAGCGATGGGCAAGGCGACGGCTCTTTTGGTGGCATTCTCGCCGGATTGGCGCTGGCTGCTCGATCGCGCCGACAGCCCGTGGTATCCGACCATGCGCATTTTCCGGCAGCGGGCGATCGGGGATTGGGACGAGTTGATCGAGCGCCTCCGGCGCGAACTTGCCGAAGTGGCGCGCCGCCGCGATCGATCCGCGGCGGTATGATTTTCGCGCCCACACTTGGCAACGAGCTCATCCGGCTAACCGCCCTCGATTGCTCCGAAAAGTCAGGCTTCGCCTAACAAGGCCGGACTTCCAATTAGCGACGCACCGCACTCGCTCGGCAATATTTGCCCGCGACGGCAAGAAAAGCGGCGCCTATGCCGGCCGGTCAAGAAGGCTCCTGCACGAAAATCCTTGTTTTGCCGCCACTTGCGTTGTGGTCCTGGTTTTGCATTGCCGCTCTCGCGCAGGCGCACTGATCGTCAGGGCGAACAGCACGAACGAGAGTGCCGTGTCTACGATTGAGCGCATCCAGCAGCAACGACCCACACGAACAGGTTCAGGCGCTGCGGAAGTGGGGACAGCGGAGCAGCGCCGTCCAGGGCGACGCAGCCTCGCAGTCTTTTGCGCCGGCAAGCTCGCAAAGCACGAACGCGCCTGCAATCATGGCAAGGTCAGTCTTACTTATCGTGCTGCCCTCCAATTTGGGTGCGCCACAACTCGACGCATCCAAAAAAACGCACAGAACTTATCTGGCGTTTCCCTACGGCGTGCTGACTATCGCCTCGTACCTCAAACGATTTGCGGCGACTCTCGGCCAAGTCGAAATTCTCGACCTGAATTTGCCCAGCGACGATCCGCCGGAGGCGCTGCTCGCTCGTGAGCTTGCGGCGATGACGCCCGACATCGTCGGCTTCTCGATGTCCTACGACGTGTCCTACCCGTGGCTCAAGGCGCTGATCGGCCGTCGTGCGAGATCATAACGCGGAAACCTGCATCGTCGCCGGCGGTCCTGCGGTAACCACGGCTTACGCAGAAATCCTCGCCGACTGCGATCTCGATGCGTGCTGCTATTCCGAAGGCGAAGTCGCGCTCAAGGAGTTGGTCGAAGCGGAAGATATGCAAGCGGCGCTGGCCCGCGATCCGTGGGTGAAAAAAGACAAGCATTCGGCGAAGCCGGTCTACGACGATCTCGACCGCATCGTCGATGTCGATTACGGGATGGTCGATGTCGGCGCCTACAGCATGAAGGAAGCATTTTCGCCATTCACCAAGTTCACCACGTCATCTAAGCAGTTCTTCATCGTCACGTCGCGGGGCTGTCCCTTCAAATGCGTGTTTTGCGCCGAGCCGTCATTCCACGGCGCCAATATGCGCTACGTCTCGGTCGATCGCGCCGTCGCGCACATTGCCGGCCTCAAAGACCGCTATGGGCTGAGTGTCCTCACCATCTACGACGACCAGATCCTGATGAACAAGCCGCGGGCGAAAGAGTTCTTTGCCAAGCTCGCGCCGCTGAGGATCAGGGTCGAGATGCCGAATGGCGTCACGCTCTCTTACATCGATGAGGAGATGGCGGCGCTCATGAAAGCCGGCGGCGTCGATACGCTGTTTCTCGCGATTGAGCACGGATCGAAGCGGGTACTGAAAGATGTTATCCGGAAGCCGATCGCCTATAACCGCATCAAGCCGACCATTGAGCTTTTGCAGGCGGCCGGCATCTACTGCCAAGGGTTTTTTGTGATCGGGCTGCCGGGCGAGACTCGCGCCGAGCGCGAGGAAACGCGCGACGCGATCCTGGACTGGGGTCTCGACTGGGCCTCGTTCAATTATGCGACGCCGCTGCGCGGCAGCGAGTTGTTCCGCCAATGCAAAGCTAACGGCTGGATCGACGAGAAATACCTGCCGATCGGCGCCATCGATATGACGAAATACGTGATTCGGGCTCCCGGCATCGACCCCGCGGAGATCGAAAATTTCGTGTTCAACGTCAATCTCGACGTGAACTTCGTACACAACCGCAACATGCGCATTGGCAATTTTGAGGTTGCCCGTCGCGCATTCAAGGAACTTGTCGAACGGTATCCCGGTCAGGCGTTCGCGCACTATTTCCTGGCGCGATGCGACGACCTGCTCGCGGGCGACGGCAGCGCAAGCTATCGGCGCTATGAGCAAATAGTCGTCGTAGTCCCCGGTCTGGCGCAAGGCGGCCGAGCGATTTGGACTGGAGATGGAGCATGACGACACCGCGGCCTCGGATCGTGCTGCTGCAGGGGGCTTTCGACATCCTGAATTACGGGCACATCAGGGCGTTTAAGTTTGCCAAGGCGCAAGGTGACTATTTGATCGTGGCGTTGAACACCAACGACCTGATCCGCGACTATAAGGGCCGCGAGCCAGTGATGCCGTGGTCCCAGAAGCGGCGCATCATCGAGGCCTGCCGTTATGTCGATAAGGTGGTGCCGGCGCGCGAGTTCTCGCCGCTGAAGCTTCTGAAGCGATATCGGGTCGACGTTTACGTGCTCAGCCGCGAATGGGAGCAAACTAAGGCCGTCGAGATCGCCTTTATGAAACAAAAAGGCGGCCGCGTTCGTTTCTCGCGGCGCTTCTGCGGCGTCTCGACGTCGGCCATCAAGGCAACGCTGCTAAAAGAGCATCTCGATGCACAGCGCACGATCGTTCAATCGGCTGCCGTCTCTGGACGAGGCAATGAGCACATTCGCGACGACGTCTTGTTTAGCGCCGCCGTCGCCAACGGAGCGACCGTTATACCTTTACGGGGCCGGCAATCTCGGCAGGCTAGCACGCGAGTTTTTAACAGCCGTGGGGTATGAACCAGCCGGCATCTTCGAACGCGATGACCCGATCTCCGGAGGCGGTCTGCCCGCGTCGCGGTAAGCGTGGTCACGTCGCCCTACGTGGCGATCGAGCGCTCATTGGCGGCTCGCGGTTGCGTCGATGTCGTCCCGTTCTACGATCTCGCCGAAAGCCTGCGGGGTCAGCACCCGCTGTCGAATGGCTGGTTTGCTGAACCACTCACGGCGGCCGATCAGCGTGAGATCGAAGGCGTGCTCGCGGGTTGGGACGATCACGTGTCGCGGGCCCACCACCTGCAGTTCATTGCCTGGCGCCGGTTGCGCGAAGAATGGACGTTTGAGGGCGCCCCGATCTCGCCCGAGCGCTACTTCATCCCGGAAGTCGCGGCGGGGCTGCGCGACCGCGAGACCCTCCTCGACGGCGGTGCTCACCATGGCGCCGTGTCGCTCGCGTTCGCAGCGATGACCGGCAGCCCCCGGATCATCGCCGTTGAACCGGACAGCCGCCAATCGGGCGATGCTGCGTGAAAGGCTGCGCGGGCTGCCCCGGTCAGCCGTTCTCGATTGCGCACTCGCGGCTCAGGATGGCAGCGTCGCCTTCAGCGAAGGCTACGGCTTTGCATCGAAACTGTCCGCGTTCGGCCAAGCGCAAGTCAGCGCCCGCTCGATCGACAGCCTCGACGTCGAGCCGACCTTCATCAAGCTGCATCTCGAGGGCGGCGAGCTCGACGCTTTGCGCGGGCGCCCGCGAGACACTGCGTGCGAACCGGCCGATCGTGACCGCGACCGTCTACCATAATGCCGACGGGATATGGCGCACTGCCGGCTGGCTCATGCGCGAACTCGACGACTATCAGTTCTTGTTCCGCAATCATTGCTGGTGTGCTGCCGGCGCCGTCGTCTATGCGATCCCGCGGGAGCGCCGCTAATGAAAGCGAGATTGGAGCCACGCATTAACCTGCAGGGACGCACTCCCCTCGAGACGGTTATTCCGCTCGCCACGCCGTTCATTGTGTTCGTCGATCCGGCAAGCGCCTGCAACTTCAAATGCACGTTTTGCCCTACGGGTCACCACGACCTGATCGCCGGGACGGGCCGCTTCCAGGGCGCGATGAAGTTCGAACTGTTCCAAAAGATCATCGACGATCTTGCGGAGTTCGACCGGCCGCTCAAGGTGCTGCGCCTCTACAAAGACGGCGAGCCGTTTCTCAACCGGCGGCTGGCCGATATGGTCGCCTACGCCAAGCGGTCGGGCCGCGTCGACTATGTGGACACCACCACCAACGGCTCTTTGATCTCGCCGGAGCGCATGGGCCCCGTACTCGCCGCTGGACTCGACAAGATCAACATCTCGGTCGACGGGATGACTGCCGACACCTATCGGAAATTCACCGGATTCAAGTTCGACTTCGGACGCTTCGTTGAAAATGTCAAATGGCTCTACGTCAATCGGGGCCGCTGCGAGGTTGTGGTCAAGATCCCGGCAGAGCTCGTCGACGACGCCGAACGTCAAGCATTCTTCGACACCTTCGGCGACCATTGTGATCGCATCTTCGTCGAGAACTTCGCTCCGTGCTGGCCGCAGTTCGACATCGCCACAGCATACCGGCGTGGAAATCAGCCAGAGGCATCTACCAGCAGGATATCGGCGCGACCGACATGTGCCCGTATATCTTCTACGGCTATTCGGTCAACGCCGACGGGCTGGTGAGTTCGTGCTTTCTTGACTGGGGCCGGAAACTCATCGTCGGCGACGTTCGCAAGGAGTCCATGCGCGCGATCTGGAATTCGCGGGCTGATGAATGAGCTCCGCATCAAGCATCTGCAGGGCAAGCGCTGCGATCATTCCGTCTGTGGCAAGTGCGGCCAGCTCTCCCACTGCCTGCCCGACAACATCGACGCGCACCGCGAAGCTGTTCGCCGTCAAGCAGCGTTTCCTGGACCTTCGCGTTGCACCGGGGGCCTGCCGGGCGCGTGACAGGTCCGCATGAGCATTCTCGCAGTGCCATCTGGGCGGCGGAATCGGCAAGGCGCACGCCGCGCTGGCGCCGCATCTGCCGCGCCGATGTCCGACAGCGCTTCGTGCTATTGCAGGAGCCGATCGACAACCGCCACGTCGCATACCATCATGCGCCACGGCGGTCGAGATCATCGTCGAGCGCCGATACGCCGATAATCCGCAGGCTCATCGTCGATGCCGACGTGGTTCAGTTCGAATACTGGGGCCATCCGGCGCTTGACGAACTCATTGCTCAGATCGATCTGCCGCAGGTCGAGCCGTGTGCTGGGTGCATATCTCCGGGCTTTCAGCAAGCCGTCGCTGCCGCTGCCACTTCTGCACGCGGTCGAGCGCGTGGCGTTCACCAGTCCGATTTCCCGGCCATTACTACCTGCGGCAGCTCCTGCACAAAACTTCCGTCATCAACAGCGGCTTCGGTTTTAATAACAGCGCCGCAACGCATTCACCGCGAGAAGCCTTTGATCGCCTATCTCGGCACGGTCGACTTCAAAAAACTGCATCGCGGAATCTTTCGACGCCGTCGACGCCCTCGATGATGGACATGGCGCCGGTATCATTGTGGGGCCACATCAGCCCGGAAGTGGCAACCTGCGCGGCCGCAATGCGCCATCCCGAGCGAATTGAGCTGCGGGGCCACACGCTCGACCCTGTGTCGGCGCTCGCCGAAGCTGATATTTTCCTTTATCCGTTGCGGCGCAACCACTACGGCAGCGCCGAGAATGCGCTCGTCGAGGCGATGTCGATGGGCCTTGTCCCGGTCGTGCTCGATAATCCAGTGGAGACGAAAATCGTCGCCCACGGCAAGTCCGGTTTTGTCGCGCACACAATCGACGAATGCGTATCGTATCTGAGGCGACTCGCGCTGGCACCCTCGCTCCGCGAGGAGATGGGAGCGAGCGCTGCGCGCGAGGCGCAAACAAACTCACCGGCGCGCTCTGCTGACGCTTTCGTCGCAGTTATGGGCCGGTCTAATCGCGGAACGCGGCGGCGTGGTGAGGCAATATGCTTGATCTCCCGGACCTCACTCTGGTCGCGGTTTACACCGTCTGCCCACGAACTGACGGAGATGGCGGTCGCCGAGTGCACCCGGCATGTCCGCTTCGGCGACGTGAAGCTCTTCACCGACCGGCCGCTCCGATCGCAGAGCGACGCGATCCAGATCGAACCCTTCAGCGATCTGATGCAGGCGGGCGCATTCACGACCTATGAGGTGCCACGCTATATCAGGACCAGCCACGCCCTGTTCATTCACTGGGACAGCTGGGTCATCGATCCCTCGATGTGGCGCCCGCAGTTTCTCGATTGCGATTACATCGGAGCGCCTTGGTGGTATCGCGATGGCCTTAATGTTGGCAACAGCGGCTTCTGCATTCGCTCGAAGGCCCTGATTGATTTTCTGGCCGCGCATCCGGCGGAGTTTCCGTTAGCCGCGCCTGAGGATCACGTTCTGTGCCGGCACTATCGGCCGCAGCTCCCGCAATTTAATTGGGCTGATGAGGCGCTGGCCCACGAATTTTCGTTCGAGCGCACGCGCGCTGGCCCAGGCGCTCGCTCGTTCGGTTTTCACGGCATGTTCAACTGGCCCTACGTACTTACCGACGCACAGATCGAGGCGCGGGTTGTCCGCGCCACCGGCTACGTCCTAGGATCGCAGCATTGCCGCGAAATGGGGGCGATGTTGGCGGCGCGGCGAGGCGGAACGAACGCGCGCGTTTGATCGACCGGGTTAAGCTGGCTATGCGCAGCGACTATATCCGCCGCTCGGACAAGCTTGATCAGCTCTGGCACTGCGCGTCGTGGCTGCGCAAGCCCGTCGGCGCCTGATTGGCGATTGAGCAAGCGGAAACGTAGTCGTCCAATGCGGCCCGAACGCGGGCGATAACGTGATCCCAGTCGCGCGCCGCGTCTTGCCGGAACAGTCGGGCGGTCGGATACCAGGGGCTGTCGTCGCGCTCGCGCAGCCATCGCCAACAGCTGTTGTAGCGGTTGAGCAGCCAAAACGGCTTGCCTAGCGCGCCGGCAAGGTGCGCAACCGACGTGTCGACGGAAATCACAAGGTCCAAATTCTCGATCAGTGCGGCGGTGTCGGAAAAGTCATGTAGATCGTCGGTCCAGTCGATCACGGCTTGACGCAAGTCGCTCTCGCGCAACTGTCGCACCGCATCGTCGCCCTTTTGCAGGCTATAGAACTCGCACGCTGCGACCTGGAAGAGCGGGGCGAGCCGGGCGAACGCCATGCTGCGCTCGGCGTCGATCCGATTGGCGTTGGGCAGTTCCTTCCGGGGATTTCCGGCCCACACAAGTCCGACCCGCGGCCGTCGGCGATCGCCGAGACGATCGCGCCAGGCGCCCGTCTTGCTGTGCGGCGCGGCGAGATAGGGCACCTGCGACGGTATCGTCTCGAGTTCGCGTCGAAAACGCCAGCGGCAAGCTGAGCAACGGACAATGCAGGTCAAAATCCGGCAGCGGATCCCCCCCGGCCACGATGCGCGGCGCTCCGGGCAAAGCGCTCATCAGCGCGCACAGCGGGCTTTGCACTTCCAAGACGACCTGCGCGCCGCGCGCCATGACGAGCGGCAAATAGCGGCAGAACTGGATCGTGTCGCCGAGGCCTTGTTCGGCATGCAACAGAACGGTCTTGCCGGCAATCTCGTCCGATCCGAGCCACAACGGTTGCGCGAAAACCCGCTTGGCGTTTGCGAGCTGCGCGGTTCCCCATCGCCATTCGTTCTTGTCCCAGCCGCGTGCGAAGTCGCCCAGCAGCAACCGGCACAGCGCCTCGTTGAAATGGGCGTCGGCAAAGTCCGGGCGTATCACGAGCGCGCGGTCGTAGCTCGCCAGCGCGTCGTCGAAGCGATCCAGCTCTTTGAGGGCATTTCCGCGATTGGAGTGGACCTGGGCCAGGTTTTGGCGCACCGTGAGCGCGCGGTCGTAGCTCGCCAGGGCTTCGTCATACCGCTTCAGATCCGAAAGCACGCTGCCTCGATTGCAATGCGCCTCGGCAAAGTCGCGCCGCAGCACGAGCGCGCGGTCGTAGCTCGCCAGCGCCTGCAAAAAGCGCTTGAGCTCGCGCAGCGCATTTCCGCGACCGGAATGCGCTTCGGCATAATCCGGCCGCAACGCCAGCGCCCTGTTGTGACTTGCTAGCGCTTCGTCGAGACGGCCGAGCGCGTGGAGCGCGTTGCCGCGATTGCAATGCGCTTCGGCGTAGCCCGGGCACAGCGCCAACGCACGGTCGCAGCTGGCCAGCGCGTCGTCGAACCGATTGAGCTTGTGCAGGACGTCGCCGCGATTGGAGTGCGCCTCAGCGAAATCCCGCCGCAGCCTGAGTGCGCGGTCATAGCTCGCCAGCGCCTCCTCGAACCGCTCAAGCTGGCTGAGCGCGTTGCCCCGGTTCGAGTGCGCATCGGCAAAGTCGCGCTGCACCGCAATGGCGCGCTCATAGCTCGCTAGCGCTTCCTCGAATCGCTTGAGCCCCATGAGCGCGTTGCCGCGATTGTTCAAGGCAGCGGCGTTATTTGGATTTCTCTGCAACGCGGCATCGATCTGGGCGACCGCTTCGGCATAATGGCCGCGCTGATAGAAAATGACGCCGAGCAAATGCAGGCTGTCGAAATTATCGGGCCGCGTTGCCAGGACGCGGCGATAAATCCGTTCCGCATCCGCCAATCGGCCGGCTTGGTGCAGCTTGAGCGCTTCGGCTAACGACGATGCGACCGACTCCGGCCGCGGCAGCTCGAGCCCAGCCGGTATCGGCGCAAAATGAGTATTCGAGTTCTTCCTCATATCGCCCATCGCGCCTGAACCATGCGTGCCGGTCTGACTTGCGAATCGCCGATTTGACGGCGTCCGGCCGTCAGGCGACCTCGGCCATACGCATCGACACCGAATTATCCGCGTTTAAAACTTGATCGGCGCGGCTCGGCTACTCGATCCTGCGTCGACTCGATCTTTCCGCCCCGCCGCTTCATTAGGAATCTATGACGCTAATTTTTCATTAAAGCGCCTTATCGACGGGGCGAACAAAGCGACGCGAAGTGCCCTCTTTTGCAACCTACGTGCCGTCAATTCGCGACGCTGCGAACCGTATTAGATGCCCGAAATCGCGGCCGCGCCAAGCTGAGATGATCGGGAACGGAAAGTGAGCAAAAGTCGGAACACGTCGGCCCGAAAAGTCGGAACGGTGGTAGCTAAGTCATTGATTTGTGGCGGGAGCGACGGGGCTCGAACCCGCGACCTTCTGCGCGACAGACCTTCGGCAAACAGAGCCGTCAGCCGCGACATGCGAGCCGTTGGCGCGCGCTGGAGATGAAAACTCGATTTTTTCAACATTGCATTCTGCTCCGCACCGCCGTCAAACTGCGAGCGAGGCTACAGAGTGCGGCACACCGCCAAGGGGAGGGCGCGCTTGGGATTGGGCGCGACGGCGCGGCCGGACGACCCATACACCTGCGGCGACGCCTTTTTGGCGAGGTCGCCGGAGAGTCGGCGCACGATTCCCTCCGATACCGCATGCGCGGTCGCGATCGCGACCAGGTTCCGCTGCAGCACGGCGCGGAATGCCTCTTCCGCGCGCTTGAGCGCGGCGCAGCTATCTGGTGCGGCCTGCAACAGGAACGCCGCGTTCGCCTTCAGCGTTTCGCTGCAGCCGAAGAGCAGCCCGGCGAGCTCAGCCTTGGCCGGGCCGAGCGCGGCGGCGTTGCGCACCTCGCCCTTCTGCACCAACGCCGTTTCCCGCTCGATGAGGTCGTAGAGCCGGCCGATCACGCCGGCCACAGTCTCGATCGTCTGTTCCGCCGCCGCCGGCGTCGTCACCGCGCTCGTGTCGGGGCTCATGAGGAGCTCGCTCCCTGCTGCTTGAGCAATTGGTCGTACACATGGGCGGCAATGCCGAAGCCGCCGCTCTTGGCGAAGGTCTTGGCGTATTGATCGGTGAGGAACGACCGCCACACCTTGAGCGCGCCCTTGCCGCCGAACGGACCATCGCCGTCGATGCCGGTGAACATCTGCTGGAACATCGAGTTGATGAACATCGCCTCGAAATTTCCCGCGGCCGCCTTGGCCTTGCCTTTGACCCCGAGCGCGGCCTGCGCCTGCGTACTTTGCGTGGTGCCGAGCGTGGCGATCGACAGGCCGAGCTGGCTTGCGGCAATGTTGGTCATCACATCACCTCGATATCGGCCTGGATCGCGCCCGCGGCCTTGATCGCCTGCAGGATGGAGATGAGATCGCGCGGTCCGATGCCGAGCGCGTTGAGCCCATCGACGATCTGCTGCAGCGAGACGCCCTCGTGCACCAGAGCGAGCTTCTTTCCCTCCTCGACCACGCCGACATGGGTGCGCGGCACCACTACCGTCTTGCCGCGCGAGAACGGCGCCGGCTGGCTGACCTGCGGCGTTTCCGAGATCGTGACGGTGAGATTGCCCTGCGCCACCGCCACCGTCGACACGCGCACGTCGCGGCCGATCACGATCACGCCGGAGCGCTCGTCGATGACGATTTTCGCCGCCAGATCCGGTTCGACCTGCAGCTGCTCGATCTCGGTGAGCATCGCCACCAGGTTCTGCGGGAATTTCTTCGGCAGCGTGAGCTCGACGGTCGAAGGGTCGAGCGGCTCGGCGACCGGCGAGCCGATATAATCGTTGACGGCGATGGCGATGCGCTTCGCCGTGGTGAAATCGGCGTTGCGCAGAGCCAGGCGCAACTGGCCGAGCTTGGCCAGCGAGAATTCGATTTCGCGCTCGATGATGGCGCCGTTCGGCAGCCGGCCCACGGTCGGAACGCCGCGCGTGATCTTCGCCGCTTCGCCCTCGACCTGAAAGCCGCCGATGGCCAGCGAGCCCTGCGCCACCGCGTAGACATTGCCGTCGGCGCCGAGCAGCGGCGTGACCAGCAAAGTGCCGCCGAGAAGGCTCTTGGCGTCGCCCAGCGCCGAGGCGGTGACGTCGATGCGGGTGCCTTGCGTCGCGAAGGGCGGCAGATTGGCGGTGACCATGACCGCGGCGACGTTGCCGGTGCGCAATTGCTGGCCGCGGATGTTGACGCCGAGCCGCTCCAGCATGCCCTGCAGCGACTGCTTGGTGAACGGCGCATTGTTGAGCGTGTCGCCGGTGCCGTTGAGGCCGACGACGAGGCCGTAACCGATGAGCTGGTTCTGGCGGATGCCTTCGATGCTGGCGAGGTCTTTGATGCGCGACGTCGCCGCCGCCGTAGTGACGGCGCAGGCGAGTATCGCCAGCGCGGCAAGCGCGATCCGAGACGTCCCTTCCATCTCCTGCTCCCCAAGAGGTTGGACGAAGGAACGCTTGCCATTTGCGTGCCAACGCGTGCGTTTAGCTAAGCCTCTGAGAGAAAAGCGGAATGGGCGGGGAGGGGGAGCCGGTGCGGCGCGCGGCCTTGCCGGTGGCGGCAATACTTGCCGGCCCAGCCAGTGCGTTTTTACCGCCCATTAACCATAACGGCCCACCTTTGCCGCATGCGCGTCCAGGGACCAAACGGAACGGCCATCTCCTCGGCGCCGGGGCCGGCGGCGGCGCGGCAAGCGCCGAGCGGCACCTTCACGGTCTCGGAGGCGGGCGCGCCGCAAGCGCAGACGCCGGCGGTCGCTTTGCGCACGCTCGGCGGCATCGACGCGCTGATCGCGCTGCAAGGCATCGAAGACCCGGTCGAACGCCGCAGCCGCGCGGTCAAGCATGGCCGGCGCGCCCTCGATGCGCTCGACGAGCTCAAGCTCGGTATTCTGTCGGGCACGCTCGACCAGGCGACTTTGCTGCGCCTGAAATCGGCCTCCGCCGACCTCAAGAACGGCTCGGGCGACGAGCGGCTCGACGGCGTCCTCAGCGAGATCGATTTGCGCGTCGCGGTCGAATTGGCCAAGGCGGGAATGAACTAAATCCAAGGCCCTGCAAGCGCTTAGCGGGGTGTGCTGGCACCCCGAGGGCAGCCCTGCCGGCGCCGGCTCCAAGCGCCATCATCGTTATTGTCACCGTCACAGACCCTCGATATATAGGCCAGCCTCGCGGGGAGGGTTTCGCGGCCGCGTGCGCGGAGTAGAGGGACAATGCAGTCGGTCAAGAGCAAAAACGGTCGGTTCGACGACGCTTCCGCCAGGAACGGCAAGACCATCAAGCTTCTCGACAAGATCTACCGTCCGTCGGACAAGGAACCGTTCATGAATGAGCGCCAGCGAGAGTATTTCCGCGTGAAGCTCCTCGACTGGCGCGAGGACATCCTCAAGGAAGCCAAGGAGACGCTGCAGCATCTCCAGGACGACAATCAGAATCATCCCGACCTCGCCGACCGCGCCTCCTCCGAGACCGACCGCGCGATCGAGCTGCGCGCCCGCGACCGCCAGCGCAAGTTGATCTCCAAGATCGACGCCGCCCTGCAGCGCATCGAAGACGGCACCTACGGCTATTGCGAGGAGACCGGCGAGCCGATCTCGCTCAAGCGCCTGGAAGCGCGCCCGATCGCCACGCTTTCGATCGAGGCCCAGGAACGCCACGAACGCCGCGAGCGGGTTTATCGCGAGGAATAAGCGAGCGCGGCGCGGGGGCCCCGTTCGTCGCGCGCTGCCAATCGCCTGCACCGCGTGCGGGTAGGGCAGCGACCGCGCTCAGGATATCTCAGCCGGAACCGGATAGGCCCACTTATAAAGGCATGCTCTGGCAAAATGCCGGAAGCTGTCAGGCCGCGGTCCGGTAGTAATTTGTCCAGATCTTTCGATACGCCGTCTCGATCGCCTGGGTGTGGATGAGCATTCCTCCTCGGGGCTGGAACCGTTCCAGTCATCGTGGGATTAGCGTGCAGGGACTTTCTCGCTGCATTGGCAGATTGGTGGCGAAAACGGCGATCGCGCATGGGAACAACCGCCGACGCGGCATCGAAAATCTCGCTGGTCCTGGCCGACGTCGACGGCACGCTGGTCACGGCGGAGAAAGTGCTGACGCCGCGCGCGCAAGCCGCCGTGAAGGCTCTGCACAATGCGGGAATTGGCTTTGCCATCACCAGCGGCCGGCCGCCGCGCGGCATGGCGATGTTGATCGATCCGCTGGCGCTGCGCACTCCGATTGCCGGGTTCAACGGCGGGATCTTCGTCAAGCCCGACATGACCATCATGGAAGAACACCTGCTTGCGCTCGATGCCGCAAAGCGCGCGCTCGAAATTATTCTCCACAATGGCATGGATGCGTGGGTCTACAGCGGCCAGGATTGGTTTGTCCGTGACCCCAATGCGCCGCATGTCGCGCGTGAGCAATGGACCGTCAAGTTCGGCCCGACCGTGGTGAAGAATTTCGACGGGGTGCTCGGTCGCCTGGTCAAGATCGTCGGCGTGAGCGACGATCGCGACCTGGTCGCGCGCTGCGAAAAGGATGCTCAGGCGGCACTCGGCGCAACAGCGTCGGCGGCGCGTTCGCAACCCTATTATCTCGACGTCACCCACCCGGACGCCAACAAGGGAACTGTGGTTACGACGCTGTCGAAGCTGCTTTCAGTCCCGACCGGCGAGATCGCGACAATGGGCGACATGCCGAACGACGTTCTGATGTTTCGCAACAGCGGCCTGAGCATCGCAATGGGCAATGCCAGCGGCGACGTTCAGGCCAAGGCCGATCTGGTGACCGACTCGTATGACAATGAGGGTTTCGCCAAGGCGATCGAGCGTTTCATCCTGCCGCGGGCCGGCTCTGCGGTGCCGCGGGCGTCATGAAGCCGCCGGCCGGCCGAGCAGAGCGATTGCCTCACTTGCGTGTCGTACTCGCCGGATTTCGCCCAATGGGAGTAGGGCGTGTTCCGGACAGGACGATGCCGCTGCCCGGCGGATAGGCCTTTACCTTGTCACCGTCGAACATTCGCCTAAGAAAGCCTGGCGGGCATCTCCTGGCCGGGGGTCAAATAGCGATGCAGCGCCGCCATCACCTGAGCACCTTCGCCGACTGCCGCTGCGACCCGCTTGATCGAAGCGGAGCGAACATCGCCGATAGCAAAGACGCCTGGGCGTGTCGTTTCTAGCTGCCGCCGATTGCCGCCGGCGTCCGGGCCGGTCAGGACAAATCCCTTGGGATCGAGGGCGACGCCGGATCCGGCAAGCCAATCCGTATTTGGATCGGCACCAATGAAAAGGAACAAGTGGTGTATCTCGCGCCGCACTTCCTCACCTGAAGGACCTCGACGCCAGCGGATCGCTTGCAACATGCCATCGCTGCCTTCGAGGCCCGCAATCTGCGTATCCGTCAGGACTTCCACGTTCGCGAGTCCGCCGATCCGGTCGACGAGATACCGCGACATGCTCGCCGCCAAATCAGCACCGCGAACAATAAGCCAAACCTTAGCCGCCTGACTGGCTAGATAAACGGTCGCTTGACCGGCTGAATTGCCGGCGCCGACCAAGGCTACCTCCTGTCCGCCACAAAGCTTTGCCTCCAGAGGCGAGGCCCAATAATGCACGCTCGAGGACTCGAAAGCGTCCAGGTTCGGAAGTGCAAGCCGCCGGTATCGCGCACCGCATCGATCGGACCAACCAACCCAAGGCAGCGTGCAAGCTCGTCCTCGCTCGGGTTGCGCAGCAGCTGCCCCTGCGGGCACAGAACGATCGGCAACTGGCCGGGGTCGACACGGAAACGCTCGATCAATGCCTTCGCCTCCGAGTCGGTATCGGGATCGAGCGTTTGGCGTGGATGCGAATTGCGCCGAAGAAAGTTCTCCAGGCGGAGTACGTCGCCGTCATCGGATCGGCCTACGATCACCGGTCCCCCGGCTCCGGTCTCAATGAGCGCAACCCGGCGCAGTATCAGAGCGCGCATAATCCGCTCGCCCAGCTCCGCTTCCGCGATCAGCAAAGCCCGTAGCTGGTCCGGCGGTACGATGAGGACTTTTACGGATTCGCGCGCATAGAGGTCTATCAAAGCCGGCCGGCCGGCTAGCTGCGCCAGCTCGCCGAGGAATGCACCGGACCTTCAGTGATAATGGGTGTCTGATGTCCCGCAGCGTCATAGCGGACGGCTTCGACCCGTCCCGCAAGGATGATGCTCAGCCCGTAGCCGACGTTGCCGACCTTTTGCAACGCCTCGCCAGTTGAATAGCAGTGCACTGTCCCGAAATGTCTAACACGCTCGATTTCCGACGCCTCCAGTATCGGAAATATTTGGTCGCGTCTTGTCTCGATGATCGATTTGTTCGACATCGGTTCTGAAATTGTGGTTGCCATCGCTGCCTCAGGTACCTACTTTTTGGCGCAACGGGGGTCTGCTGCCTGAAGCTTGGCGATCTGTTGGTCATTCAACGGGATCGGAGCACACCCGTGCCCCTTTTCGCACACCAGGTCGTACTTCGCGCCGCCTTGATGACAGCTCAGGCACGTCACCCCCCGCGGATGATCGCTCATCGCGACCCCAGCCGCGGCGGCATCCATGTCGAATATCTCGAGGACGTTTTCGCCTCGATCGGTGATCTTGGTCCCGGCCGCAGAAGCATCCAGGGCGAAAAACTCCCAGTCGTGTGTTTTCGCAAACGTACCGTGTTGATGTTTGACCATCGCTTCAAAGGGAATGACCTGCAAGATCGTGCCGACTGGATACTCGGTGTCCGGCACGTTGTCCCGGAAGATACGCATCGCCTCCTGCAGCTTCTGCGGATCGGCGTTCTTGATGTAGGTGCCTCTGATTTTTGGCCAGTCGAGGATGCAGCTGAAAGTCTGCTCGGAAACGGTGATGTCGTCCGCCAACACGCCGCACATCATGCACAGCCCAAGCCCGGTGGCGAGGAGGCTCTGCTTCAGCAGACCACCGGGAAATCGAGACACGAAGCCGATGAGACGACGCATGTTGTTCACTCCCTTTCGGTTCTTCACCCCCTGGCGCGATCCTCGGCGTGGATGTTTCACCCCCAACGAGAGCAGCGGTCCGATTTGCAGGAGATTTGCGGCCGGCGCGCGGCCCCGCGTGAAAATGCTGGTGCGGCTCGGATTAAGTCTTCGCGGCAAACAGCTGGCACCAGCCGCTCGGGCTGATGTCGCCTTGGACGAACTTGCAGGCATTCGGCGGTTGGAAGTTGACGCAGCCGTCGCAGTGCTGCTCGCCCTTCGGCGTACCCTGATATTTGGCGTCCGCCTGGCTGAGCTTCTCCTGCGCCGCCGCTTGCGACACCGCCGTAGCGGCTGCCGCCGCGCCAAGCGCAAGCGCCGTGCCGGTGAGCACCACGCGGCGCGAGATGCGTCGGCAATCGTTCCTGCCGTTAGTCATGATCGACTCCCATCAGGCATAATGCCATCGCAACGACGAGTTCGATGCTTGTGGTCGAAGGAGGTATCGTCGGAGCGGACGGCCTTGGTAACAAATCCGTTCACCGTCTGCGCGTAATCGGTGAAAACGTAATCTCTTGCCTTCACTATCGTGTGGCACGCGAACCCGCACTTCGCGTCGTTTCCCTGCGGCGGACTGTTCGCCTCAGTGGCGGGGCTAAACGTATCGGACGCTGCGTCATACTCGAACGCGCCCCACCCCCATCCGCCGCTGTCCGCAAACCTCTTGCTGTCCTTCACCATGCCATCAACGTCATGCTGGGTACCTGGCACCGTTGGCCCGCCGGGGTAGGTCTCTTGTTTTTTCGGGTTCCAATGGACTTTCACCATCTTGGCGCCGTCTGGGAAAGGCTGGCCGTTGCCGGGCAAGCCTGCCTTATAGGCGTCGATCATGACGGAATTCCCCAGGATCATAGCGATCTTGCCGCCGTTCTCACTGATCGCGATGACCGGCCAGCTTTCGTATCCTCTGAACTCAGACAACGCGAGCCCATTCGGCACTTGCACGGTGTACTTGTCCTGCGCGGAAATCGCCCTGCCGCCCAAGACGGCGACCGATACTAAAATGATCGCGATTGCCGGGATGTTTTTGCTGTTCAGTACACGGATTGTCGAAATACGCGACATGACTAGCCTCCATCCGAGGCCGAGACCCTTCTCGGCCCCGTTTTCAAACCGGATCGAATTGTTCGAATATTCAGTTCAACGAAGTCTGGATAGCCAAGTTTCTTATTTCGGCATTTGCTGCTTATTTCAGCATTTTCCGGTTGCGCCGACATCGGAATATTGTAGCGGGAACGTCACCGGTCCCAGCCGGTTCCCCGCGCAGTAAAATAATTTGCGGGGCGCGTTGGAACAGCGAAAGCCGCGAGGCGTTCAAGCGGCAGAATCCGCCCGACGTTCCCGATGCGCTTCGCCCTCGGCGCACTAGATACTGTATCGGGTCACAACCTACGCCGAAAGGTGCTTGCGGGCGCAGTCGTCGAACTCACGAAAGCCGGTTGATCGCACGTTGAAGCAGTCGGCGTGACCGAGGCGGTGATGAACGAATTGATTTACCCAACGGAGGCTTGAATGATTCGCAAGGCGAAAGCGGTTTGGCGCGGGACCGGTCGGGCCGGCAGCGGCGATCTTTCCACCGATTCCGGCGTGCTCGCGCAGACTCCCTATTCTTTTAAGACCCGGTTCGAAAACGAGAAGGGCACCAACCCGGAAGAGCTCATCGCCGCGGCGCATGCCGGTTGCTTCACCATGGCGCTGGCGTTTGGGCTGCAGGCCGGCGGCTATACCCCAACTGAGCTCACCACCGAGGCTGCGGTCACGCTTGAACCTGAAGGCCAGGGATTCCGCATCAGCCGATCGGCTCTGACCTTGCGCGCCCAAGTACCGAACTTGGACGAAGCTGCGTTTGCTCGAATGGCCGGCGATGCCGAGAAGAACTGTCCGGTGTCCAAGGTTCTCAACGCCGCGATCACTTTGGACGCCAAGCTGATCTGAGGCTTGCCGCGCAAATCCTGCGATGTGCGTTCGGGCATCTGTTCCGCGGTCATTATTCGTCTCCCGTCTGTCGTCCTTCTAAACCTTTTGTTTACCATCCTTGGTTACGGCTCGTTAACGAACAAAGATCCGCGCGCATGCCCGGGCCGTCGTCAAATTTGCAACCGGATTCCTCGCAGGCGCTGCAGCGCGCGCTGCGCGCGCACGAACATGGCGAGCTCGCCAAGGCCGAGCGGCTCTACACCGAGTGCCTGCAGCGTCATCCCGCCAATTTCGACGCGCTGCATGGGCTGGGGCAGATCAACCATCAGCGCGGCCGGCTCGACGTTGCGCTGTCGCTGATCCAGGCGGCGCTGAAGGCCGACCTCTCCCGCGCCGACGGTTTTGCAAGCTTAGGGCTAGTTTTTCATTCTCTTGCTCAACATGAGCGGGCGCTCACAAGCTACGACGAAGGGCTTCGCATCGAAGCCGACGATGCGGAACTTCTCAACCGGCGCGGCGTGGCACTTCTGGAGCTGGGCCGAGCGCACGAGGCGCTTGCAAGTTTCGACCGTGCGCTCGCCGCCGATCCCGCCCATCTGCGATGCACTCGGCAATCGCGGCAATGCGCTGCTCAAGCTCAATCGTGTCGCGGAAGCGCTTGCCGCCTATGACTGCGTTCTGCGCCTCGCGCCCGGTAACGCTGCGCTCTTGACCAACCGCGCCGTTGCGTTGCGCCGGCTCGATCGGCCGCAGGAAGCGGCCATGAGCGCGAGGAGGGCGCTGCGCTCGCGGCCGGATCAAGCGCAGGCACGCTTCGTCGAGAGCGTCGCGCTGTTGACATTGGGTGATTTCGGCGCCGGCTGGCGGGGCTATGAGGCGCGCTGGCAGGTCGGCTGGCTCGCGTCGCAGCGCCAGAGGTTCACCGCGCCGCCATGGCTCGGCAAGGAGCCGCTCGCCGGCAAGACCATTCTCCTGCACGCCGAGCAGGGGCTCGGCGACGCCATCCAGTTCGTGCGCTACGCGCCGCTTCTCGCCGCGCGAGATGCGAAAATCGTGCTCGAGGTTCAGCCCGAGCTGGTGCGGCTCCTATCGGGCGCGGGCGCAGTCGGGACGGTGGTGGCGCGCAACGCGACGCTGCCGCATTTCGATTTTCATTGCCCGCTCATGAGCCTGCCGCTCGCCTGCACGACCGAATTGACCACCATCCCCGCCGAAATCCCTTATGTCGCGCCGGCCGACGACGACATCGCCTTGTGGCGAGCGCGGCTGCCGCGGCGGCGGCCGCTGATCGGGCTCGCCTGGTCCGGTACGCGCTCGCACGATAACGACCTCAACCGCTCGCTGCGGCTGGCGACACTGGCGCCGTTGCTCGACCTGCCGGACGTGACCTTCGTCAGCCTGCAGCACGAGGTGCGCGAGGAGGACATGGCCTACCTCGTGAGCCGCGCGAACATCGTGCGGCTTGCGCCGGCGTTGCGCGATTTCGCCGATACGGCGGCCGTCGTTGCCGCGCTTGATGCGGTGATTTCGGTCGATACCGCGGTGGCGCATCTTGCCGGCGCGATGGGCAAGCCGCTCTTCCTCATGCTGCCTTTCGCCGCGGATTTCCGCTGGCTGCGCGAACGGCGCGATAGCCCCTGGTACCCGAGCGCGCGTCTCTACCGGCAGCCGGCATTCGGCGATTGGAATAGCGCCGTCGGGATTCTTGCGCGCGAGCTAGCCGGCTTTTGTCGTGACCGCGAGATGACCGCGGGCTTGGCGTGTATTTCCGGCTGACGGAAAAGCGCAACCGAAAGGTCGCAAATGCGTCATCGATCCCGGCGATGCTTCGCGTTCACCGCGAAGCTGCACCAGGGAGAGAGCGATGCACGATCACGACATTCACGAGCATCATGACAAGGCCGCGCACCACCACGAGCACGCAGCCAAGCACCATCGCGAAGCGGCCAAGCACCACAAGGCCGGACACCACGAAAAGGCGGCGCATCACTCGAAAGTGGCGCATGGACATCATTTGCACGCCACCGAGCACCACGAGCACGCATCGAAGATGCACGCCGAGGAGCACGGCGAATAATTTAGCGCGTCATCGTCAACCGAAAGGTCCGGCCCGAAGCGGCCGGCGATGACCGGCCCGGCGAAGCGATCCAGACCGGTGAGCGAGTACTGGATTGCTTCGTCGCCGCGCTCCCGGCGATGACGATGTGAAAAAATTGCGGCCTCCGGAGGGGAGCTTCCGGAGGCCGCGCCGTATCGGGGCCTCCGTTGCGTTTTGCGCCAGCGGACCCCGGGGAGCCAGGAATCTGGGATCAGAAATCAGGAAACAGGTGTCTCCAACAATTGGGTCACGATGGTGGGCTCCCGTTTCCTGATTTCTGCTTCCTGCTTCCTGACTAGAACGGCAAGATAATGTCCGCTGCCTGCTGGCCGTAGCGCTCCCGTTGGATGTTGGTGACGGCGCCGCGCCCGCCATAGGCGACCCTCGCCTCGGCGACCTTTGGCAGATCGATGGTGTTGTCGCTCTCGATGTCTTCCGGGCGCACCACGCCGGCGACGATAAGCTCGCGAAGTTCGGTGTTCAGGCGAATTTCCTGCTTGCCTTCGATGACCATGTTGCCGTTCGGCAGCACCTGCGTGACCACCGCGGCGACGTTGGTGAGCAACTGATCCTGCCGGTTGATCGAGCCGGTGCCGTTGCTCTGCGAGTTGCTGTCGGCGGTCAGGATGCGGCCGGGCAATACGGCCTTGGCCGGATTGTTGATCGTGTTGGCGCCGATGAAATTGGTGATGCCGGAATCCTCGGTGGTGGTGCGGCTGAGCTGGGTCTGGTCCTGGAATTGCGCGGTGTCGTTGATGTTGACCTTGACGGTCAGGATGTCGCCGATTTGATGCGCCCGCTGGTCGTTGAAGAACGCCCGCGAGCCGTTGCGCCAAAGCGAATTGGGATTGTAGGAGGCCGGCTGCGGGTTCGGCATCGGCATTTGCACCGGCTTGTATCCCGGCTTGGTGGTCGGGTTGTCGATCGACGACAGCTTCGGGTCCTCAGTGAGCGTCTTGAAGCGGTCGATGGCGGTGCAACCGCTCAACAGCGACACCAACGCGGCGGTACCAATCAGACGACGCACATGCCGATAACGCACTGTGGATTTCACCATTTACGTCACTCGCTGCTACAAACTCGTTGCTCGTTACACGGTGCTCGCTTACTTGCTACTCGGTGGCGCTCCCGCGCGGCTCTTGCGACGGATCCTGCGCGGAGAGGCGGGGGGAATCGGATTGCGGCGGCTGCTGCGGCGCGTTTTCGACGACGCGCGTCGCCATGCCGAGGATCTGTACCCGGCCCGGACCGGTGATGATGCCCTGCACGACGCGCTTCGATTGCACATTGAGGACGCCGATCGTGTCGCCGAGCGCGCCGGCGTCCTGCGCCTGGCCGCGCAGCGTCAGCGTCAGCCCGGGCGCTTCGTAGATGATGCTCACCGTATCGTTGCGCTGCACGATCATCGGCTTCATCAGGTCGGCCTCGTACAAGGCCTG
This sequence comes from uncultured Alphaproteobacteria bacterium, assembly GCA_963850855.1. GTDB lineage: Bacteria > Pseudomonadota > Alphaproteobacteria > Rhizobiales > Xanthobacteraceae > BOG-931. The sequence goes on along the minus strand of CAWKNH010000009.1, from coordinate 462,784 downwards.
GCCGGGGCGCAGCGGATGGCGGGCGGCCATTCCGGCCACGGCATCGATCGCGGTGATTGCCGGGCCTTCCGCCTTCGGCCGGCGCTGGATGGCGAGGTCGGAGGCCTTGATCACCTCGCCGCGTTCGAGCGGGCGCTCGATGGTGACGGCGTTGATCGTCTCGACGGCGGTGCCGAAGAAGTGCGTCGACTGCCGGCGCAACGCCGCGCTCGACGGCAGGTCGAGGGTCGCGTCGAAGCGCGCGGTGCGCGTGTCATAGACAAGCGTGAGCACCTGCAGCTCGCCGCTGGCGCCCGACTCGACATTGAGCGTGTGTACGCTGCGGTCGAAAGTGATGAGGATGTTGCGCGCCTCGCCGAAACCATATTGTCCTTCCAGCGCCTGCGCGATGCGCGCCGAAATCTCCTGCGCGGTGATGGCGCGGCTCGCCCGGGCGACGACCACTTCGGAAAGCCCGCGGGTGTCGATGCCGATGAGCTGATGCGACTCGGCCGCCTCGATGACACGGTCGGCCGCGACCACACCCCTGGTGCCGAGGTCGGGCGCGCGGAAGATCGGCACGTCGGCAGCCGGCCCGGCATTCTCGATCAGATCGCCGATGCGCACGACGTCCCCGGTCACGGTGACGTTGGCGCGCAGCGCCGGCACCGCGCTCTCCGCCGCGGCAGTGGTGGCGAAGGCGACCGCGAGCGTGAGGGCGAAAGCGCAGATGACGAGGCGTCTCATCGGGCGGGCCTTTCTCACCGCATTAATTGCGCGGTGGTTTGCAGCATCTCGTCGGCCGCGGTGATGACCTTGGAATTCATCTCGTAGGCGCGTTGCGCCGCGATCAGATTGGAGATCTCGGTCACCGGCGAGACGTTCGATTGCTCGAGGCTGCCTTGCAGCAGCGTGCCGGCGCCGTTCGTCCCCGGGACGCCGTCCTGCGGCGTGCCCGAGGCCGGCGTGGCCGAGAACAGATTGTCGCCGTTCGCCTGCAAGCCGGCGTCGTTGATGAAGGTCGTCAGCGTGAACTGGCCGAGGATGCTCGAGGTGTTGCTTCCAGCCGGCGTCACCGAAACCTGGCCTTGCTGGTTGATGGTGATCCCGCTCGAGTTCGCCGGGATGGTGATGGTCGGCTGAACGAGATTGCCCTCGGCGGTGACGACGCGGCCCTGATTGTCCATCTGGAACGAGCCGTCGCGCGTGTAGTTGAAGGTGCCGTCGGGCAGGAGGATCTTGAACCAGCCCGTGCCCTGGATGGCGACGTCGAGCGAATTGCCGGTCGGCGACAGCGTGCCTTGCGTCATCAGCCGCGGCGTGCCGACGGTCTTCACGCCGGAGCCGAGCTCGATGCCGACCGGCAGGATGTTGCCGTTCTCCGAGGCCTGCGCGCCGATCCTCTGCACGTGCTCGTAGATCAGATCCTGGAACTCGGCGCGCTGGCTCTTGAAGCCGGTGGTCGTCATGTTGGCCAGGTTGCCGGCAATGACCTGGACCTGGAGGTCCATGGCCGCCATTCCGGTCGCCGCAGTATCAAGCGCGCGCATGCTGGCTTTCCCTCAACCTCAACTCGTCGAACTCGGTGCCTGCGCCAGCTGCTGCAGCGAACTGCGCCGCAGGTCGCCCTGCTGCTGGAGGATGGCGGCGATATCGGCGTAGTTGCGGGTGATCTGGATCATCCGCGCCATCTCGACCACCGCGCGCACGTTGGATTTCTCGATCGCGCCCTGCACCACGCGCGTTCCTGCCGGCGCCGGCTGGGCATTGACGCCGGCGGGCGCCAGGAAGGTCGAGCCGCCGTCCTTCTGCAGGAGCTGCGGCCGGTCGAAGCCCGCGATCTGCAATTGCCCGCGTGGCGCGTCGGCCGTGCCGGCGCCTTCGCGCACGGTGATGATGCCGCTCGGGCTGATGGTCACGTCGTGGTCGGTGAGCTGGAAGGTGATCGGCCCGGAATTGCCGAGCACCGGATTGCCGTCGCTGGTGACGAGCTGGCCGCTGCCGTTGATCGAGAGCGCGCCGTTGCGCGTATAGCGCTGCCCGCTCGGCGTCTGCACCACGAGGTAGCCTTGGCCGTCGATGGCGACATCGAGCGGATTGCCGGTGTGCTGGACGGCGCCGGGGCTGAGATCGATCCAGCTCGCGCGGTCCTGCACGAAGCTGATGCGCCGGTCATTGCCGGTGAATTCGTTGTCGCGCGCGCCCGGCATCAGAAATTGCGTGAACGCCGCGTTGTCGGCCTTGTAGCCGGTGGTTTCGATGTTGGCGATGTTGTTGGCGACGATGTCGAGCTCGCGTCCGAGCACCATCTGCCGCGACAAGCCGACGAGAAGAGCATTCTCCATCGGTACACTCCCCCTCAGAGCTTGGAGGGCGCCGTCCCCCGGCACCTCCGCGCGCATGCCGCGTCCTCTCCCAAGCCACGGCAGGCAAGGGGATTGCAGAAGCCGTGCCAATGACGAAAGTATCGTTGCGACAGATACTTGGGCTTTTCCCGGCGGGCCGCCGGGCGGGCAGAAACGGCCATTGTTTACCTTGCACCCGGCAAAAATTTCCCGTCCGCGGCCGGCGAGCAAGTATCCGTTAACCATTCGTGCCCTAGCTTCGCGGCAACGGCGCAAGCGTCGCGCCGGCTAGCGCTCGCGGCGTTGGTGTTGCGTTCTTTCCTGCCGGCTGCGTGCGCATTTTTCCTCGCGAGCGGAGCGGTGATGGCAAAGACAACCGAAGCGCAGGCCGACGCCGAAAACGCCGAAGCCGAGGGCGAAGGCGAAGAGGGCAAGAAAGCCGGCAAAAGCTGGATCCCGAAGCTTCCCAAGCTCTCGCTCAAGCTGATGATCATCGCCGGCGGCGCGTTTCTCCTGCTCGTCGGCGCCGGCGGCGGCGCTTATTTCTTCCTCGGCGGCCACGGCAAAGAGGAGGCGCAGGCGAACGCCGCCGCTCAGGTCAAGCCGCCGACCTTCCTCGACATGCCCGACGTGCTCGTCAACCTCTCCGCGAGCGCCGCCGGCGACCGCACCCAATATCTCAAGGTGAAGGTCACGCTCGAATTGCCGGACCAGGCGATGTCGGCGCAGATCCAGCCGGTGATGCCGCGGCTGATGGACGCCTTCCAGACTTATCTGCGCGAGTTGCGGCCCACCGATCTCGAAGGCTCGGCCGGACTTTACCGGCTCAAGGAGGAGCTGACGCGCCGCGTCAACGCCTCGATCGCGCCGAACCGGGTCACCGCCGTGCTGTTCAAGGAAATCGTGATTCAGTGAAGCGGAGTCTTCGAACGCCCGTCGTTCGGGCTCGACGCGCTTCGCGGCGCTCCGGAAATGCGTGGGGAATGACGGGCTGAGGGAATGGCCAAGGACCAAGTAGACCAGGACGCACTTGCCGCCGAATGGGGCGTGGCGCTCGAGGCCGAGCAGACCGCCGCCGAGGCGGACGCCCAGGCCGCCGCGCCCGCCGAGCCCGAGAACGGCTCCGAGGCGATGGCGGCGCACTGGGCCGCCATGGTCGACGACGGCCACTTCATCCAGGCGGCCAAGGGCGGCGCCGAACGCATTCTCACCCAAGAGGAAATCGACTCGCTGCTCGGCTTCAGCCTGGCCGACGTCTCGCTCAACGACAATTCCGGCATCCGCGCGATCATCGATTCGGCGATGGTCTCCTACGAGCGCTTGCCGATGCTGGAGATCATCTTCGACCGGCTGGTCCGGCTGATGACCACGTCGCTGCGCAACTTCACCTCGGACAACGTCGAGGTCTCGCTCGACCGCATCACCTCGGTGCGCTTCGGCGACTATCTCAATTCGATCCCGCTCCCTGCGATCCTCGGCGTGTTCAAAGCCGAGGAGTGGGAAAATTCCGGGCTGATCACGGTCAATTCGAGTCTGATCTATTCGATCATCGATGTCCTGCTCGGCGGCCGCCGTGGCCAGACCGCGATCCGTGTCGAAGGCCGTCCCTACACCACGATCGAAACCAACCTGGTCAAGCGCATGATCGAGGTCGTGCTCGCCGACGCCGAGCTCGCCTTCAAGCCGCTGTCGCCGGTCAAGCTCAACATCGACCGTCTGGAGACCAATCCGCGCTTTGCCGCGATCTCGCGACCGGCGAACGCCGCCATCCTGGTGCGGCTGCGCATCGACATGGAAGACCGCGGCGGCCTGATGGAGCTGTTGCTGCCCTACGCCACCATCGAGCCGATCCGCGATGTCCTGTTGCAGATGTTCATGGGCGAGAAATTCGGCCGCGACCCGACCTGGGAAGGCCATCTCGCCACCGAAATCGGGTTGGCGGAAATCGCCGTCGACGCCGTGCTTTACGAGGCGCAATTGCCGTTAAAGCAGATCATGAAGCTTGAAGTCGGCGATACGCTGATGCTCGAGCTCAAGACCGACGCGGCCGTGCTAGTGCGCTGCGGCGACGTGATGCTGACCGAAGGCCGCATGGGCCGCGTCGGCGACCGCGTCGCCGTGCGCGTGGGCAAGCATCTGCGCAAACCCACCATGACGCTCGCGCTGTTCGAATTGGCCGGCGGCTCCGGCAACCGGATGGAGGCACAGTGACCAACGGCCTGGGAATGATCATCGAGATCCTGGTCACGTTTCTGCTCATGGTGACCATCGCTTATTGCATGCTGCTCAACCGCCGGCTCAAACGGCTCAAGTCCGATGAGCACTCGCTGCGAGCGACCATCTCCGAGCTCGTGACCGCGACCGGGATCGCCGAGCGCGCGATCGGCGGCCTCAAGCTCACGGTAAAGGAATGCGAGCTCGGCCTCGGCGGGCGACTTGGCAACGCCGAGCGCTTATCCGCCGATCTTGAGCGCAACATTGGCGCCGGCAAGGAGGTGCTCGAGCGCCTGGCGCAGATCGTCGCCGCTGGGGCAGGGGGCGCTGCCGGGGGGACGCCGGTGGCGGATCGTATCGCCGGCGCCGCCGGGACGATCTCGCAATGGCAGCGCGCGCTGACCGCGCCGCCGCGCCAGGATGCGCAAGCGGTCGCGGCCGCCGCGCAAGCCTTCGCCGACCGCTTGCGGGCCAAGGTGACCGGTCGCGCGGCATGATGCGCTTTATTCGCGATTTGCGCTTTATTCCGATCGCGCTGATCGCGAGTGCCTGCCTGCTCGCCTTGAAGACCGCCGACCTCGTCTTGGAAGGCGGCTATCTGATCGGAGCGGAGAACGCGCCGGCGAGCGATGCCGAAACCGGCGTTACGCGCGCGATGCCGGATGGATCGCAGGCCGGCGGCTCGCCGCGATCCTGGGCGCAGCAGATGTTCAATTTTCCCGGTGGCGGCGCCGCTCCGCCCGCGCGGGTCGGACCGACGCGGCTCCCCTCGCTCGCGCCGCTCGCTGCCGACCGGCCCGATGCCGAAATCACCGGCACTGTTGCTGGCGAAGACAAGGACGAGGCGAAGCCGAAAGGCGAAGGCGCCGCCGCCGACAAGGAAAGCAAAGAGGGCAAGGAAGCCAAAGAAGCCAAAGAAGCCAAGGAGGGCAAAGCCAAGGAGGGCAAAGCCAAGGATAAAGAGGGCGGCAAGGATGCCAAAGCCAAGGACGGGGCCAAGGACGGGGCAAAGGACGCGGCCAAGCATGGCGCAAAGGACGCGGCCAAGGATGGGGCCAAGGACGCGCCGCCGCCGAACGGCACCGTGATCCAAGCCAATGGCGCGCCGCTTCCCTCCGGCGCCGAACGCGCGATCCTCGAACGGTTGCAGGAGCGCCGCCAGGAACTCGATACGCGCGCCCGCGAGCTCGACATCCGGGAAGGACTCATTGCGGCGGCCGAGAAGCGCGTGGAAGGCAAGATCACCGAGCTCAAGCAGGTGGAGGCGCAGATCGGCACCGCCGAGGAGAAAAAGGACGAGGCCGAAGCGGCGCGCCTCAAGGGCCTCATCACCATGTACGAGAACATGAAGCCGCGCGATGCGGCCAAGATCTTCGATCACCTCGAGATGGGCGTGCTGCTGGAGGTGGCCGCGCGGATCAATCCGCGGAAAATGTCGGATATCCTGGCGCAGATGTCGGCCGACGCCGCCGAGCGGCTGACCGTGGAACTCGCAAGCCGCGCGCAAGGCGCGGCCAAAGGCGGCAATGCCGAGCTGCCGAAGATCGAGGGCCGGCCGACCACTCCCTAGGGGAGGGTCATTGCCCCTCACGCTCCAATTCGTGCGCCTTGGCCATCAGATCGACCGCGACTTCCTCAAGCCCGTGCGCCGTCGCCAAGTGCGGACATGCACGCGCGAGACGCGTACACGTCTGCGCGGTTTCCCGAAGGTATTTGATCGTGTCCGCCATCATGCCCGCTGACCGGATTGCAAATTCATTTGACCGTCACATAAGCGACGCGCCGCGGAAAAACTTGCGATCTGCGGACAAAAACTTGCGTTGCCGCGCCAATGCGCGGCCGATCTCGCCGGCTAGCGGCGATCGGCCCGCCGCGCATGCGGGCGGCTCCCGGCCGATCGCGGCGCCAACCGCCGTTTCCGGCTGCGGTCGGCGCGCGGCGTACGGCCGGTCCAGCGCCGGAACGCGTGCGAGAACGCGCTCACTTCGGTGTAGCCGAGGAGCCAGGCGATGCGCGAGATCGAAAGCTGATGCTCGGCCAGATAATGCCTGGCGAGTGCGAGCCGCAGCTCCTCCAGGAGACCGGCAAAAGTGGTGTCCTCGGCGCCGAGCTTGCGGCGCAGCGTCCGCGGCGTGACGCCAAGCCGCTGCGCGACGTTTTCAAGCCGCGCCTGGCCGTGCGGCAGGAGCGCGGCGATCGCGTTCTCGACATCGGCGCGCAGCACCCCCGCGTGCGTCTTGCGCCGGGCAAGGACCTGATCGCAAATTCGGATCAGCAGTTTGCTGAGAAACGGATCGGCGTTGACGACCGGCAATTTCGCCGCCTCGCCGGCGAACGACACTTCGTCCTTGTCGTCTCCGAACGTGATGGTTCGACCGAAGAAGCTGTCGATCTCGCTGCTCTCGGGGATGCGCTGGTGCATGAGCCGCACCGCGACGGGCTGCAGATCGCGTCCGGTGATCTCGCGGCAGCAGCGCAGGATCGCGGTAGTCCAACCTTCAATCTGATGCCGATCCGACCGCCGGGAGACGCCGGCATATTCAAAGCCGACGCGCAGCTTCTCGCCGATGTCGGTTTGCAGCTGGATGCCTTCGTTGAAAATCGCGCAGTAGCGCGCGATCCGCTGCAAGGCCTGGCCGAGGGAATCGGAGGAAGCGGCGAGGTAATACAGAAATCCGGTCCGCCGCAGGTCCAGGGTCTGGGCGAGGTGGAAGCCGAGGAGCCGGTCGTCGAGCGCTTCGGCGATGAGGTTGAGGCAGCTGATTTGCGCCGTGACGGTGAGCGGAACGCTCTCATCCTCGATGTCGCGCAGCGTGTGGCCGGCGCGGCGCAGCAAAGGCGGCAGATCAACGCCGGCCGTTCGCGCACGCGCGCAGGCCAGGCGCGTCAGCAGCCCGGAGCAGCTCGGAATCGCGTTCAATCGCTTTACGGGCGGGCTGCGTTTGCGCAACGTCGTGCCCCGGTTCAAACCGATCAGTGTCGCTCGCAATCGCGACCAGCCGGCGGCGGCATTCGGCAATGATTTCGCGCTTCGACTTCGCTGCCCCGGCGCGGGCATCAAGGATAGACCCTTTGCCGGCTTTGCCAAGAGCGGCCCTGGCGGCCCGGGTCTCCGAGCGCGTTCCGCGAGTCAGCCCAATCGTCGAGCGAGTGAGGCCGTGCTGCGCAGCAGCTCGAGCGGGAAGGATTTCCGCATGATATAGCTTGGTATCCGGCGGCGTAAGTCAGGGAAGGACAGCATGGATACCCGGCTCAAGGACAAAGTGGCGATCGTGACCGGCGGCGCGCGCGGGATTGGCGCCGCCTTCTGCGCGGGGTTGGCGGCCGCCGGAGCAAAAATCGTCGTCGCCGACATATTGGACGGCGGCCCGGTCGCGGCACGGCTGACGGAAAAGCAGTCGCCGTCGATCTACCTGCGCGCCGACGTCACCGCGAAGGCGTCGGTCGAGAGCCTCGTCGCGGACACCGTGCGGGAATTCGGCACGGTCGATATCCTGGTCAACAACGCGGCGCTGTTCGCCGACCTCCACACCAAGCCGTTCCAGGAGATCTCCGAGGACGAGTGGGACCGGGTGATGACGGTGAACGTGCGCGGCACCTTTCAATGCGCCAAGGCGGTCGCTCCGGTCATGATCGGGAAGAAGAAAGGCCGCATCGTCAACATGGCGTCCGGCACGGCGTTCAAGGGCACGCCGAACTTTCTGCATTACGTGGCGTCGAAGGGCGCCGTCGTCTCAATGACCCGTTCGCTCGCCCGCGAGCTCGGGCCGCACAATATCTGCGTCAACGCCATCGCCCCCGGGCTGACCATGAGCGAAGCGGTGGCGGTCAATCCGGATTGGACCGGCGGACCCAGCACCGCCGGCATCGCCGCCCGCGCCATCCAGCGCGAAGAAGTTCCGGCCGATCTCATTTCCACGCTCATCTATCTCTGCTCGGACGACAGCAATTTCGTCACCGGGCAGACCATCAGCGTCGATGGCGGCGCGCTGATGCGCTAGGCGCGATGATGCCGCCGTCGCTCAGATCCAGTCCTTCCACTTGAACCAGATCAGCGGCAAGAGCGCGGTAATGGCGATCATCGCCAGCGCGTAGGGGTAGCCCCAGGACCAATTGAGCTCCGGCATGTCCTTGAAATTCATGCCGTAGATGCCGACCACCAGCACCGGCGGAATCCCCACCACCGAGGCGATGGTCAACACCTTCATCACGTCGTTCTGGTCGATATTGATGATGCCGCTGGCGGCGTCCTGCAAGAGCTGCACGCGGCTGATCAGCCCGTCGGCGAATTGCGTCAGCGAGGCGATGTCGGACGAAACCGTCTGCAGCCGCGTGGCGAGCTCGGGCGCGACCCAATCGCGGCCCCGGTCGACCGCGAACTTCGCCATCCGGTCGAGACAGACCAAGGCATATTGAATGCGCGCCATCCGTTCGCTGGTGCGGCCGGTGCGGATCATCAGCCGGCGCAGCATCACGGTCTCGTGCGAGAGCCGCGAGCGGGTGGCGCTGTCCGGCCGGAAGATGACGTGCGAAGCCTCGTCGAGGTCGTGGCTGCTCGTCTCGAGAAGGTCGGCTGTGCGGTCGACCAGCACTTCGAGGAGGCGCACGAACGCAAGTGCCGGTTCGAAGCTTTCGCCGGAGAGCTCCTTGGCCACCGCGTCGAAGGCTCCGGATTTGGCAAAGCGCACCGTGAGCAGGACTTTCTTGGAAAGTACGAAGCCGGTCGGCGCCGGGATCCAGGGTTCGCCCTCGGCGGCGAAAATGAGCGGGGCGGTCAGATAGAGCGCGTCCTTGATGGCGCGCAGCCGGCTCGTGGTCTCGATCTCGGCAAGCTCCGCCTGGGTCGGCACGCGCAGGCCGAAGGCCCGCTCGAATGCGGACCTTTCCGCCTCGCTTGGATCGAGGAGATCGACCCACACGGCCTTCGCAAGCGAAGTGCCGCCGGTTTGGTCCGTAGGGTAGGTGCCGTGCATGCCAATGTCCCTCATCCGCTGTCCTTCATCCGCCGCGAAAACGCGTGGAAAGCGGGTGGATGAGGAGCATAGGCGCAGCCCAGCCGATAACCTAGCCGGCTTGAGCCTCAGCTCAAATGCGGAGCGTCGCTGGTATTTCCGATCGCGGCGCTCCGAACCATTTCTACCGCGCTCAGCACGGGCGGAACCGGGATGGCATTCATGTCATCGCCTCCGTAGTTTTGCGCGCGCACGACGCGCCGAACCGGAGCCATCGGCGCCCAGCGGCGCGGATCGGTCGGACCAAAAAGGCTGACCACGGGGCGCCCGACCGCACCGGCGAGATGTCCGAGCCCGCTGTCGTTGGCGACGACCGCCGCCAGCCGTTCGACGATCGCGATCACGGCATCAAACACCCCGATCGCAGGCTTCGGAGTGATTTGCGTGAAATCGAGCGCGATGGCTTGCGGGATCTGCCGGCGAGCCTCCTCGCGAGCTGCCGCTTCCTGCGGACCCAGCAGCAGCACCGGCGTGTGACCGCGTGCGCTCAGCGCGCGCGCGAGTTCGTTGAAACGCTCGAGGGGCCAGTTCTTGCGCGCCTCCCGGCTACCCACGGCTAGCCCCACATAGACCGGCCCCGCTGGCAGCAGCGTCTGCGCCATCTGTCGGGCCGCTGCACTGCAGGGGAGCGTGCCGCCGCCATCGGCCGCGTCGCCGAGCGCGGCCTGCGCGAGACTCATGGCCCGCTCGCCGATATGGCGTGGTCGCATGAGCTGGCGCGGCCGGGAATCGCTCAGCAGGTAGCCCGGCGTGCAGCAATAGTATCGGTCTCGGCGCAGCACACGGCGCGCATACCAGATGCTCGACCAGCGCGTGCGGGTATCAAACACGAGCGAGAAGGCGGGAAATTCCCGTAGTCGCAATAACATTTGTTTGCGCCCGGACGAAATGCCGGTCCGCGACCGCACCTCGGTCACTAGTTCACGGAGATAGGGCCACAGGTCATCCGCCACGGAGGTCTGATGCGCAGCGATCCACCAGAGCGGACGGTCAGGAAAACGGTGTGCGATCGCACGGAGCATCGGCAGCTTGAGGAGCACGTCGCCGAGCCCTTCGCGGTCGACGATTACGGCAATCGGACGGGGACCGGTTTCGACTGTTGCTTGCGGAGGTATGGAGCTCAACAATAGTCCACTTCCTGATTGGCGTCGGGTGTGTACTCTTAACATCAGCGGTTGGTCGATGTCCGCCTGCTGCGCGAGCGCGGCGAGAATGTCACTCCGTCGTGGAAATGCCCCGAACCCGCGCCAGTAGTGGAGTCCCGAGCTAACCCGTAATGTCGATCGACGTCCCGGGTCGCATTGCGCAGGAAGTCAATGGCTACAATCATTTTTGCTGACAAGACGAAACATTACGATGGCCGCGACCTAGAGATCCGGCCATTGGGCGGCACGGAGACGAGTGTCATTCGTTGCGCCCGCGAGCTCGCTCGCCGTGGGCATGCGGTCAGCGTCTATACGAATTGCGACGCACCTGTCGAACATGAGGGTGTTTCTTGGCTGCCGCTCGGTTCTACTCCGCCTGAAAGTTGCGATGCTTATGTGGCCGCTCATCAGCCCGAGCTGATCGGCTTTGTCCGCAAACCGAAGCGAAGAGCAATTTGGGTGCTTTGGCCGGTCAGTCAGCTGAAGCACTACAAGAAAATCTGGCGGATGTGGCTCTACCGCCCGATCCCTATTCTCTTAAGCCGATACCAAGCGGATACCTATTCGCCGTTTCTGCCCCGACGCGATCCCCACATCGTCATTCCGCACGGCTTGCCAGACGACGTGAGGGGCCGCGCCATTCGCGCGACGCCTCCGGCCCCTCGCGCGATCTTCGCCTCAAATCCGCAGCGCAATCTCCGGCGCTTAGTTGAAATTTGGGCGGCGTCGATCCTGCCCCGCGTGCCGGAAGCAATCCTGGATGTCTATGGCGTCAATGCGCTGCAGGCCGGCGAGAACCCGTGGAAATCGTGGGAAGGAGGGGTGCTGCCGCCGGGCATGCCGGACCATGTCCAACGTTCCGTCCGCGTGCATCCGTCCGGCAGTAGGCAAGAGCTCATCGATGCGATGCGAAATTCGCGGGTCATGCTCTATCTGGGAGACAAATCCGAAGCCTTCTGTCTCGCACTTGCCGAGGCCCAGGCCTTGGGCGTGCCGGCTGTCATCGCGCCAGTAACGGTATTGCCTGAACGTGTCGTTGACGGCGTAACCGGCTTTCATCGCGCCGAGCCCGAGGGCTTTGCCGATGCGGCGGTGTCGCTTCTGACCGAGGACAGCCTGTGGCGACGCCAGCATGAAGCCGCGCTCCGCCTGCAACAGGGTATCTCCTGGGCCGAACACGCCGAACGTTTCGAGAAGGTATTATTGGGGTGAAGAACCATTGGGGCGCAGCTTATGAAGATTTCCGTACTGCGCCACTTCCGGTCTCCCCCCAGGCAAGGGCGGAACTTGTTCAGGGGTTTTGTCGTAGGCCCTCGTTACCTGCCGCGATCATCGAGTTAATCGGACATTAAACGCACGGCCTTACGTTCATGCCTTGCCGGGCATTTGACGCCGGCATCGCGGCGGCGAAGGCGCGCGTTTCCTCTCTTTGGCGTCGGTCGAGTACAGTCATGGCGTGCGGTAGCACCATTCGAAAGGCCTCCGCGCTCGGCCTCCTCTTCCTAGCCGCCGCCTTCGCCCCGCCAGCGGCGGTGGCCTCCGATCAGATCAAGGGAAGCCTCGAGGTCAAGGTCGACGACGGCTATGCCCGGTTCGTGTTCACGATCGGCGACGAGGTCGACGCTAGCGTGCACCTCGCCGGCGGCGTCCTGATCGTCAACTTCACTAAGCCGGTCTTCGTCTCCGTCGAGCGCCTTGCCGCGCTGGCGCCGGATTACGTCAGCGCCGCGCGGCGCGATCCCGACGGCAAGTCCATTCGCATGGCGCTCGCCCGCAAAGTGACGGTCAATGCGACCGGTGCCGCCGAGAAGTTCTTCGTCGATCTGATGCCCGACACCTGGAGTGCGCCGCCGCCGAGCCTGCCGTCGGAAGTGATCGAGGATCTGGCGCGCCGCGCCCGCGAGGCCGCCCGGCTCCAACACCAGCGGCAGGTGGCGCCGCAGCCCAAAATCGAGCCGGCGCTGGTGCGCGTGCGCGTCGCGCACCAGCCGACTTTCATGCGCTACGTGTTCGATCTGCCGGATCGCACCAATGTCGCCGCCGATCGCGCCAAAGAGCGGCTGACGCTCACCTTCGACACGCCGATCACGTTCGATCTGGTCGATGCGCTGGCGGCGCTGCCGCCGGCGATCACGGCCATCAACGCCGAGGCGGAGGACGCATCGTCCCTGGTGCGCTTCAGCTTCCAGGCCAAGGTCGATGTGCGCAGCTTCCATGACGGCAAGAGTTACGTCGTCGATGTGGTCGGCGCCGACAACAAGCCGGCTGAAAACGGCGCCGTCGAGAACCAAAGCGCGCCGCAGGGGGCGCCGTCCGCAGCGACGCCGGCGGAAAAGCCGGCAGGCGAGGGTGCAGCAGCCGGCCCCGCCGACGCTCCGGCGGTAGGAATGGACAAGCCAAAGTCTGCAGCGCCGGGAGCGATGCTCGCGCCAGCCATGCCCGCCGCAGCGCCGGCGGCCGACGGCGCGGAGTCCAAGGCTGCCGCTGCCAACGCCGTACCGCAAATGCCTGCGGCACAAGCCGCCGCAGCAACCGCGCCTCCCGCGGCTCCTCCGGCAAAGGCCGCCGAGCATCCGGCCGAGGCAGCGAAGATCGAGACGCCGGACGCGAAGCTCGCGAAGGCGGACCCGCCCAAAGCCGAGCCGCCCAAAGCCGAGGCGGCAAAGGCTGAGCCGCCGAAGAGCGAGCCGCGGAAGGCCGAGCTGCCGAAAGTCGAGCTGCCGAAGATAGACCCGCTGCAAGACGAATTGTCGAAGGCGGAGCCATCGAAGGCCGAACCACCAAAGGCCGAATCGCCGAAGGCCGAGCCTTTAAGCGTGCAGCCGCCGAAAACCGAACCGCCGGCGATGGCGGCGCAACCCGTCGCGCCGCCGCCGGTTGCCGCCGCGCCCGCTGGCGGCGCCGCCCCGCCCGGCGCGCAACGTGGGCGCGAGGCAGGCGACAAGGTCGCCGTCGAACTCGCGCGCCAGGGCGCCAACCTCACCTTGTCGTTTTCGTTTTTGGCGCCTACGGCCGCCGCCGTCTTCCAGCGCGCCGACTCGCTCTGGATCGTGTTCGATTCGAAAGCCGCGATCGACCTTTCCGCGCTCGATGGCGAAGCGAGCCGCACCATCCGCGGCGCCACGTTCACCCACGCGCCTGACGCCGACATCGTGCGTATCCGGCTCGACCGTCCGCATCTCGCCGGCGTCGTGAGCGAAGGGCCGGTATGGACCGTGATCGTCGGCGACAGCGTGCCCGAGCCGACCCACGCGCTCGAGATCGACCGCAACATGATCGGGCCCAACCGTTCGAGCGTGACCATTCCGTTCCAGGAGCCGCATCAGCTGCACCGGATCGACGACGCCGATGTGGGCGACCAGCTCTTTGTCGTCACCGCCTTCGCGCCGGCGCGCGGCTTCATCAACGCGCAGGATTTCGTGGAATTCCGCGCGCTTGCCTCGACCCAGGGCGTCGTGGTCGAGCCGCTCGCCGATGACGTCAATGTCGAACTGGCCCCCGACAAGGTCGTGATCAGCCGGCCCGGCGGCTTGACGCTATCGAGCTCGCTGCAGCGCGTGCTGCGCGGCAATGCGCTCCGCCCGGTGACGTTCGACTCGCAGCTGTGGGGGCTCGACCAGCAGGCGACCTACACCGAACGGCAATCCGTGCTCGTCGCCGCCGCGGCGTCCGCGCCGGCGAGCAAGCGTATGCCGACGCGGCTTGATCTGGCGCGGTTCTACATCGCCCGCGACATGTATCCCGAGGCCAAGGGCGTGCTCGACGTGGCGCTGACCGAGGATCGTCCGCCCGAGGAGCAAGTCTCCGCCAACGTGCTGCGGGCCGTCGCCGAGGTGATGATGAACCGGCCGGACGATGCGCTGCGCGATCTCGCCAGCCCGAGCGTCGGCGACCAGCACGACGCGCCGCTTTGGCGGGCGCTCGCCTATGCGCGCCAGGGCAAATGGGCGCAGGCGCGCGACCGCTTCAAGAACGTCGAAGCCGCGATCGCCACCCTGCCGGTCGAGCTGCAGCGCGTCACGCTTCGGGACGAGATGCGCGCAGCGATCGAAACCGGCGATTTCGCCACCGCCGCCGACGAGCTCAACGACTTCGAGACCATCGGCGTGCCGCGGGAGATGCAGCCGGGAATTTCCGTGCTCATCGGCCGCCTGGCCGAGGGCATGGGCCACAGCGAGGATGCGCTCGCGGCCTACCGGACGGCGGCGGATTCATGGGATCGTCCGGCCGCGGCGCAGGGGCGGCTGCGCGAGACCGCGCTGCGTTTCACGCTCGGCGATCTCAAACGCAAGGACGTCGTCACCGAACTCGAATCGCTGACCACCGTGTGGCGCGGCGACGAAACCGAGATTGAGGCGCTGAAAATCCTGGCGCGGCTCTACACCGAGGAGGGCCGCTACCGCGACGCCTTCTATGTCATGCGCAGCGCCATGTCGGTGCATCCGAATTGGGACATGACCCGGCGCATCCAGGAGGAGGCGGCGACGACGTTCGAGGCGCTGTTTCTCTCCGGCAAGGGCGACACGCTGCCGGCGATCGACGCGCTCGCTCTGTTCTACGATTTTCGCGAGCTCACGCCGGCCGGCCGCCGCGGCGACGAGATGATCAGGCGGCTCGCCGACCGGCTCGTCTCGGTGGATTTGCTCGACCAGGCGGCGGAATTGTTGCAATACCAGGTCGATCACCGCCTGCAGGGCGCCGCGCGGGCGCAAGTGGCGACCCGGCTTGCGGTCATTTATCTGATGAACCACAAGGCCGATCGCGCACTGGCGACGCTGCAGGTGACGCGCACGGCGGAAGTTTCCACCGAGCTGCGCAACCAGCGCCTGCTGCTGGAAGCGCGCGCGCTCTCCGACATCGGCCGTCATGATCTCGCCCTCGAAGTGGCGACGCATGTCGACGGCCGCGAGGCGATCCGGCTGCGTTCCGACATCCTGTGGACGGCGCGGCGCTGGCGCGAATCGGCCGAGCAGATCGAGCTTCTCCACGGCGATCGCTGGAAGGACTGGCAGCCGCTGAGCGATGTCGAACGCACCGACATCCTGCGCGCCGCGATCGGCTATGCGCTCGGCGACGACGCGCTCGGGTTGGGCCGCTTCCGCGAGAAATACGCGGCGAAGATGGCGCAAACCGCGGACGCGCGCGCCTTCGAGGTGGTCTCCGCCCCGATCGGCACTGCCGGAACCGAATTCCGCGAGATCGCCCGCGCCGCGGCGTCGGTCGACACGCTCGAAGCATTCCTGCGCGACATGCAGGCGCGTTATCCGGAAGCGAGCGCCATTCCGCCGAAACCGGGGGCGGCGCCGCCGGCAACAGCCAAGACCCCCACAGCCAAGACCCCCACAGCCAAGACTCCTACAGCCAAGGCTCCTATAGCCGCGGTTCCTGCAGCCGCGGCTCCTGCCGCCACGGCTCCTACAGCCGCGGCTCCTACAGCCGCGGCTGTAGGAGCCAACTCTCCTGCAGCCAAAACTCCTGTCGACGGAAGCACAGGACAGACGACATCCGCCGCCCCGGCAACCCGCCCATCCGCGCCACCCGCGACCGCGCCGCCGGGAAAGCCGCAGCGCACGTCGGATCGCACCGCGCAGCGCTGATTTGTTTTTCCTCACCGCATGCTAAAGCCCCGGCTCTGCAGCCGGGGCTTTATGATTGTCTGGCAGCTCAGAACATGATCCGGAAAAATGGAAAGCGCTTTTCCGGAAGGTCATGCTCCACTAGTGATGCCAGAAGATTGCCAGCAGGATGATGATTGGCAGCGGGATGCCCAGCAGCCAAAACAGCAATCCCCGTCCGAATCCCATGACGAATCTCCTCAGCGATGATGTCGGGGGCTAACGCCGCAAGGTCGTGCGGGTTCCGTTCGCACGACAGATAAACGGACGACAGAGGACGGATCGGACGCGACTTCGCGCGTCCGCCGTCAGGTCCCGTAGCTTTGGATGAGCGAGCCGGCGACGAGCGTCCAGCCGTCGACCAGCACGAAGAAGATGAGCTTGAACGGCAGCGACACCACGACCGGCGGCAGCATCATCATGCCCATCGACATCAGCACCGAGGCGACGACGAGATCGATGATGAGGAAGGGAAGAAACAACAAGAAGCCGATCTCGAAGGCGCGCTTGAGCTCGGAGATCATGAAGGCCGGGACCAGGATGCGCATGGACAAGTCTTCCGGCTTGTCCGGCCGCTTCTCCCCCGACATGTCCACGAACAGCTGCAAGTCTTTGTCGCGGACATTCTTCTCCATGAAGCCGCGCAACGGGCCGCTGGCCCGCTCGAACGCTTCGTTGACGCTGATCTCGTTGGCGACGAGCGGCTTGACGCCGACGTCGTAGACGCGGGTGATCACCGGCCCCATGACGAAGGCGGTGAGGAACAGAGCGAGCGAGATCACGACCGAGTTGGGCGGCGAGGTCGCAGTGCCGAGCGCGGTGCGCAGCAGCGACAGCACCACCACGATGCGTGTGAACGAGGTCATCATTACTAGGATCGACGGCGCGAGCGAGAGCACCGTCAGCACCGCGACCAGCTGGATGATCCGCTCGTTGAGGCCGCCACCGCCGGCGGCGCCCTGGCCGAAATTGATGCTGATATCCTGGGCGGCGAGCGGCGTCGCCGAAACAAGGAGAGCCGCTACTGAGGCCGCCACCGTTTGTACACGGACGCGGCGGCCCCAAGCTTGCTGCATCAGGTCTTGCCTGCCGGACGGCCCAACAAACTCGCCATCTCCTGTTCGAGGCTGTCGTAGAGCGCCTTGCCCTGGCCCGGTTTGGCGGCGCCGGGCGCCGGACGGGTCTGTGCGGGTGCAGCGTCCTCGGCCGGCGCGGGGCGAGCGCCCGGCGCGGGCGGGGCACCGCTCTTCGGCTTGCGCAACGCCGCTTCCAGGCGGTGCGCCATTTCCGCAAGGCTTTGGTCTGCGGCCGCGAGCGGCTCCGGCTCGGTCGGCATGCGCGGTTCGGCGCGAGGCTCGCGGGGTTCGGCGCGCGGTTCGCGCGGCTCAGCGCGGGGTTCAGCACGCGGCTCAAGCGGACGCGAACGGACGGCTCCTGCGGGGCGGCCGCGCGGGGGCGGGGGCGGAACCGGGCGGGTCGCTATTTCGTCGGCCAGCGAAGCGAGCGTTTCACGCTGCGGCCGCGGCGGCTCGGGGCGTTGCGGCGGCTCTTCCGGGATCGCTTCGATGCGCGGCACCGGACGCGACGGCGTCATCGGTTCCGGCTGCAGCGGCCAGGAGCCGTTGGAGACGCTGTCCGGCAAAGGAATGGCGCGCGGCAGCGATTCGGGCATTGCCGGCGGACGCGGCGGCGTCACCTCGCGCGTCGCCGGCGCCCCGCGCACGATGTTTGATTCCACCACCACGTCGGTCGGCCCGCCGATCATGATGAGGTGCTCGATATTGTCGCGGCGCACCAGGATCAGGCGCCGGCGCGCATCGACGCTGGCGTGGTCGATCACCGCGAGCCGCGGCTGGCGGCCGCGCGCGCCGGCGCCGCCGAGCCGGCCGGAACCGAAGCGGCGCACCGCCCATGCGGTCGCGCCGATCAGACCGAGCACGATCAGGAACGCCAAGAAGAAGCGTATGGCGAGCGGCATTTCCGCACCAAACAAACTCTCAAACATCCGCCGTTCTCCCCGCGTCTTCGGCGGCCGCCCATTGGTCCCCAATGGTTAACGGCGCCGGTAACATTTGCCGCCCCGAATACTAACAAATAATTAAAGGCAATGGGCGATCTTGGCCCCGATTGCCGACCAGATCAGCATTCTCATGGTAAACGGCGGTTTAATGGCAAAATCGACCGGAACGCAGGTTTAACCGCCTATTAACCATAGCCCCGGCAAAGTCTGCCCAGCCAAAGGGTGGGCCGCCGATGCCGATCTCCGATATTCCGATCCTTTCGATGCTGCGCACGCGCATGCAGTGGCATCAGGAACGCCAGCGCGTTCTCGCCGAAAACGTCGCCAACGCCGACACGCCGAACTACCACGCCCGTGACCTTGCGCCGCCGACTTTCGACCACGCGCTGCAGGCCGCTTCGCTCACGCTTGCGCGCACCGATCCCAGCCACCTCGGCGCCAGCGCCGGCGGCTCGCAGTTCACCGAGGATGGCGACCCGCACTACGAAGTGCGCCCGCGCGGCAATGCGGTCAGCCACGAGGACGAGATGCTCAAGCTCGCCGGCAACCAGATGGATTACGACGCGGTGACCTCGATCTACACGCACAGTCTCACGCTGATCAAGACGGCGCTCGGTAAATGAAAATCGCGTTCGCAGGCCAGCGGTGATCGCGCGCGGTGATTCGCCATGATGGACTTCATCAAATCGATCGCGATCGCCGCCACCGGAATGCGCGCGCAGGCCGGGCGCATGCGCGTCATCTCCGAGAACATCGCCAACTCCGATTCGACCGCGCAGACGCGCGGCGGCGATCCCTACCGCCGCCGGATCGTGACCTTCCGCACCGAACTCGATCGCGAGCTCGGCGCGAAAGTGGTCGCGCTCGGCCAGATCGGCACCGACAATTCGGATTTCCGCGTCAGGCACGAGCCCGGCAATCCGCTGGCCGACGCCAAGGGCGACGTCAAATATCCGAACGTAAATTCGCTCGTGGAGATAACCGATCTGCGCGACGCGCAGCGTTCCTACGAAGCCAATCTCAACGTCATCACCGCGACCCGCCGCATGCTTCAGCGCACGCTCGATATCCTCAAGACTTGAAGGTGAAATTTGCAGCGCGCGAACCAGCTTCCGTCATCCGCTCGTCCCCGCGAAACGGGGACCCAGATGGTTCCACACGATTGGAAATCGCTATCTGGATTCCCGCTTGCGCGGGAATGAGCGGTGTGAGCTTCCAAGCGAGGTAATCCGATGCCGACACCGGCCGCCGCCGCCAATGCCTATGCCGCCCTCGCGCGCATGGGCGAGCAGACCGCAAATCTCGGCCGCGATCCGGCTGCCGCGGAGGGCGGACCCAATTTCGGCTCCGTTCTCAAGAACGTCATCGATGCCGTTTCGCAGGCCGGACACAAATCGGACGCGCAGGCGCAGGCAGTAGCCACGGGCAAGGCCAACATGATCGACGTCGTCACCGCGGTGGCGGAAAGCGAGACCGCCGTCCAGGCGCTCGTCGCGGTGCGCGACAAGGTGATCGCCGCCTATGAGGACATCTTGAAGATGCCGATTTGAGGCCGGGGCAGGGGAGAACATGACCGGACCGGAAGTCTTGGACGTAGGGCGCGACGCGATCGTGACACTGGTGCTCGTTGCCGCGCCGTTGATGCTGGTCGGTTTGATCGTCGGCGTCGCCGTGTCGCTCCTTCAGGCACTCACCCAGATCCAGGAGACGACGCTGGTCTTCGTGCCGAAGATCCTCGCCATCTTCCTCGCCATGCTGATCGCGCTGCCGTTCATGGCCGACGCGCTGTACTCGAACTTCCTGCGGCTCACCGCGCATATCACCAACGGCTGAGCAAGGCTCGGCGCCGTGCATATCGACGTGTCATTCCTGCCGGCGCTCGCCGCCGCTTTCCTCCTGGTGTTCGCCCGCATCGGCACCATGCTGATGCTGCTGCCGGCGCTCGGCGAGCAGAACATATCGCCGCGCATGCGGCTCACCTTCGCGCTGGTGCTCGCCGCGGTGCTGCTGCCGCTGCATCGCAGCGCCTACCATATCGACCCGGGCGCGCTCGGACCGGCGCTGGTGCTGCTGGTCGAGGAAATTCTGGTCGGCGCGGTGCTCGGGCTCACCGCCCGGCTGACCATCTCCGCGCTCGAGGTCGCGGGCGCGGTCATCGCCCAGCAGCTCGGTCTCGGCTTCGTCACCGGCTTCGACGCGACCCAGGGCGAGCAAGGCGCCATTGTCGGCAATTTCCTCACCATGCTCGGGCTGACGCTGATCTTCGCCACCAACATGCATCACCTCGTCATCGCCGCGTTGAACGACAGCTACGCGTTGTTCGAGCCGGGCGATGTGCCCGCGGCCGGCGATGTCGCCGCGCTTGTCACCAGGACCTTCTCCGGCGCCTTCCGCATCGGCATCCAATTGTCGGCGCCGTTCCTGGTCTTCGGCCTGCTGTTCAATATCGCGCTTGGCGTCCTTTCGCGGCTGATGCCGCAGATGCAGGTGTTCTTCGTCGCGCTGCCGCTCTCGATCCTGGTCGGCTTCATCCTGTTGGCGCTGGTGCTCGGCGCGATGATGGGTCTGTTCCTCGACTATGCCGGCGGCGTGCTCAGCGCGCTGGCGCCGCACGGGTGAGCGCCGGCAATGGCCGACGAACGCGACGACACCGAACGCACAGAAGACCCGACGCCGAAACGGCTCGAGGAAGCGATCAAGCGCGGCGACGTCGTCAAGAGCGCCGAGGTCAACACCTGGTTCATGATTGCCGGTGGCACCTTCATGCTCATGGTGTTCGCGCCGCCGATGGCCACAAGTCTGCAGGCGACGTTCCGCGGCCTCCTCGCCCACTCCTGGCAGATCGCCGCCGACGGTCCGGGCCTCGCGATACTGACGAAGCAGCTGGCGATAGCGCTCCTCAGCGCGCTCGGCATCCCGATTCTGATCCTTTGCTTTGCCGCATTGGCCGGCAGCATCATCCAGCACCGCTTGTTGTTCTCGGTCGAGACGATCCTGCCGCAGGCCTCGCGCATTTCGCCGGCTGCCGGCCTGAAGCGGCTGTTCTCGCGCCAGGCGCTGGCCAATTTCGCCAAGGGCCTCGCCAAGCTCGCGCTCATCGGCACGGTGATGACGGCGCAGGTCTGGCCGCAGCGCTACCGTCTGATCGGCCTCGTCGCCACCGATCCGGCGGCGATCATGCCCTTCACACTGACGGTGGCGATGCAGATGCTCGGCACGGTCGTCGCGATTCTCGTCATCGTCGCGGCGGTCGACTTCCTGTTCCAATACCGGCAGTGGTTTGAGCGGCAGAAAATGTCGGTGCGGGAAATGAAGGAGGAGTTCCGCCAGACCGAAGGCGATCCGGCCATCAAGGGCAAGCTGCGGCAATTGCGTCAGGCGCGCATGCGCAAGCGCATGATGGCGGCGGTGCCGAAAGCCTCCGTCGTCATCACCAACCCGACGCACTTTGCCGTCGCGCTGCAATATGAGCGCGGCATGAATGCGCCGGTCTGCGTCGCCAAGGGCGTCGATCTGATCGCGCGCAAGATCCGCGAGGTGGCCGAGCGGCACGAGATTCCCGTAGTCGAGAACCCGCCCCTGGCCCGCGCCTTGCACGGCACCGTCGAGATCGACCAGGAGATCCCGCCGGAGCATTATCGCGCGGTGGCCGAAATCATCGGCTACATCATGCGGCTGCGTCACGCGGTGGGCAGGGCGCCATGAGCCGGTTCGCCAAGCCTCTTGCTTACGGCGCGCGCAAGAGGCACGAGGGTCCGTCCACCCCGCGAAGCGGGGGAGGAAACAGGCGGCGGGGTAGGGGATGACCACGCAAGGCATGACCGAGAACTCCGCCAGCACGGCGCCTGCACGCAAGGCGGTCGACCGCAGCGCCGGCGGCCGCGGCGGCAGCGTGATCCTGGTGCTCGTCGTCGCCGCCATGCTGGTCGCCGCCGCGACCGCGATCGTGGTGCTCGGCCGCGGCAGCGCCGAGCCGTACATCCTCGTCTTCCTCGCGGTGCTGGCGACGGTCGGCGTATTCTCGCTGTTCGCGCTCGCCTGCGGCATCCTGCGGCTGCCGACGGCGGACTCCGGCAGCCCGCTGATCAAGGCGCTGGTCGACGATTCGTTCGACGGCGTTGCCGTCACCGATCGCGGCGGCGGCGTCATCTACGCCAATGCCGCCTATCTCGATCTGATCGGCGCCTCGGACGCGCGGGACATGCGCCCGGTCGAGCGCGTGTTCATCGGCGACGCCGACGCGTCCGAAGCGATCTACCGGCTCCTCAAGGCGGCGCGTGAAGGCAAGCGCCTGCAGGAGGAGGTGCGGGTCGCCGGGATGCATGGCCGGCCGGCGCGCTGGCTGCGGCTGCGGGTGCGGCCGCTCGCCGAAGGCCGGCGCGAGAGCCGCCTCACGGTCTGGTCGCTGACCGACGTCACCCGCGAGCGCGAGCGGCAGGAGAATGTCTTTCAGGAATTGCAGCACGCGATCGACTATCTCGATCATGCGCCGGCCGGGTTCTTTTCCGTCGATGGCAAAGGCGACGTCGTCTACCTCAACGCCACGCTCGCCAATTGGCTCGACCAGGACCTCGCCCAGGTCGGCTCCGGCGGCCTCAAACTGACCGACCTCGTCGCCGGCGACGGCGCGGCGCTGTTGACCACGCTGCGCGCCGCAGCCGGCGAGATCAGGACCGAGGTGCTCGACCTCGATCTGAAGACCCGCAACGGCCGCACGCTGCCGGTTCGCCTGTTCCACCGGCTCGCCTTCGGCGCCGACGGCCGCCCCGGCGCCTCGCGCACCCTGGTGCTCAATCGCGCCCGCGACGACGGCACCGATCCGCAGCGCGCCGCCGAGATCCGCTTCATGCGCTTCTTCCACCACACGCCGATGGCGATCGCGACCGTCGATCGCGACGGCGGCATCGTGCGCACCAATTCGCTGTTCGCGCGGCTGTTCCATACCGTGCTGAGCGGGGAGGGCGATCGCTCGATCGGCGCGGTTGTCGCCGCGCGCGACCGCGCGGCGCTCGATGCCGCGATCGCGCAGGCGGCGCTCGGCAAGGGCGACATCGCGCCGGTCGATGCGGCGCTCGCCGGCGAGCCCGGCAACGAGCGTTTCGCGCGCTTCTACGTCACTGCGGTCGAAGAGGCCGAGCGCGACCAGGAAACCGCCATCGTCTATGCGCTCGAGACCACCGCGCAGCGCGAGCTGGAGACCAAAGTCACCCAGCAGCAGAAGATGGAGCTCGTCGGCCAGCTCGCCGGCGGCATCGCGCATGACTTCAACAATGTGCTCTCCGCCATCATGATGGCGGGCGATTTTCTGCTCAACGCCCACAAGCCGACCGACCCGTCGTTCCAGGACATCATCCAGATCAAGCAGAACGCCAACCGGGCCGCGAGCCTGGTGCGCCAGCTCCTTGCCTTCTCGCGCAAGCAGACTTTGCGCCCGCAGGTGCTCGACGTCGGCGAGATCCTCGGCGATCTCAACATGCTGCTGCGCCGTCTGATCGGCGAGAAGGTCACGCTCGAGGTGGTGCACGGGCGCGATCTCTGGCCGGTCAAGGTCGACATCTCGCAGTTCGAGCAGGTGATCGTGAATCTCGCGGTCAATGCGCGCGACGCCATGGCCGATGGCGGCCGGCTCACGCTGCGCACCGCCAATGTGACCGCCGACGAATGCCAGCGCTTCCACGCCAAGGGCATGCCGGCGGCCGACTATGTGCTGGTCGAGGTGGCCGATAGCGGCACCGGCATTCCGCCCGCGATCGTCGACAAGATTTTCGAGCCGTTCTTTTCGACCAAAGAAGTCGGCAAGGGCACCGGGCTCGGTCTCTCCACGGTCTACGGCATCATCAAACAGACCGGCGGTTTCATCTATGTGGAGTCCGCCGAGCAGCAGGGCACGACCTTCCGCATCTTCCTGCCGCGCCACGTCGCCGGCGCCGAGGAGGCGGCGGCGGAGCGGCTCAAGGAAAGCGCGGCGCCGGCCGTCGCCGACGCGCTGGCCGCGACCGAAGAGGTCAAGCGGGCTGCGAGCGCCGACCTCACCGGCGAGGGTACGATCCTCCTGGTCGAGGACGAGGAGGGCCTGCGCGCGCTCAACGCCCGCGGCCTCGCCTCGCGCGGCTATACCGTGCTCGAAGCCGGCAATGGCATCGAGGCGATCGACGTGCTGGAGCGCTCGAACGGACAGGTCGATCTCGTCGTCTCCGACGTGGTCATGCCGGAGATGGACGGCCCGACGCTCGCCCGCGAGCTGCGCAGCCGCAATCCGGAGCTGAAGATCATCTTCGTCTCCGGCTATGCCGAGGACGCTTTCCAGAAGCATCTGCCCGAGCACGGCCAGTTCGCCTTCCTGCCCAAGCCGTTTTCGCTCAAGGAGCTGGTCGCCGCGGTGAAGGAAACGCTGGCGGCTTAACCGTTCTCACCCGCCGAGCGGGGAAGGATGGCGGCTGTTATTGCTGCGGCGATGGGCCGTCGTGGCAGGAGGCCGGCGCCGCCGGCGAATGCCCCGGCAGCCAATTCGGCACGTCGCATTTGGAGCAGGCGCCGAGCGCGAGACCGAACGTCGCGAGCACGAGAAGCCGCAGGATGCGGCCGGCCGCGATATGCGCGTTCTTCGGCATGACGCCCGTCCAAGCCCCTTCGCCGCCCGCCGGCATCATACCCCAATAATGACCGACTGCGACCCTTCCAGCGGCCGCGGGCGATGCCGAGGCTGAGCCTATCGCGCGCGGATTTCCATTATCTTACCGCTCTGATACCAAACCGCAGCTTGCAGCAAAGGGAGAGAAGGCATGGATATCCGCCCCTGCGGCTCAGTGCCCTCGCGCCGCGTCTCGGCGGAGTGGTTCACCGGCACCGTCTGGCAGGACCCGATCGTCGATCAGGCGCCGGCGCCGGCGCGCGTCCGATCCTCCGTCGTGCGCTTCGAGCCGGGTGCGCGCACCAACTGGCACCGGCATCCGCTCGGGCAGACGCTCTATATCGTCTCCGGCTGCGGCCGCGTGCAGAGCTGGGGCGGCCAGCGGCACGACGTGCGCGCCGGCGACGTAGTGTGGTTCCCGCCTAACGAGAAGCACTGGCATGGCGCCGGCCCGACCACGACCATGGTGCACATCGCCATCCATGAGGCGCTCGACGGCAAGCATGTCGAATGGCTGGAGGCGGTGTCCGACGAGCAATACAACCGAGCCGCCACGGCCTGAGCCATGCGCTACGAGCTCTATTACTGGCCGACCATCCAAGGCCGCGGCGAATTCATTCGGCTGGCGCTCGAAGAGGCCGGCGCCGACTATGTCGACGTCGCCCGCCGCGGCAAGGGCGGCGTGCCGGCGATGATGAAGCTCATCGACGGCAAGCGCGTCGCGCACCCGCCCTACGCGCCGCCGTTCCTCAAGGCCGGCAAGCTCATCGTCGCGCAGACCGCGAATATCCTCCTCTATCTCGGCCCGCATCTCGGCCTCGCGCCGCGCGATGAGGCCGGGCGGTTCTGGGCGCATCAATTGCAGCTCACGATCTCCGACCTCGTCGTCGAGATCCACGACACCCATCATCCGATCACCGGCTGGCTTTATTTCGAGGAGCAGCGGCCGGCGGCGCGGCGGCGCACCAAAGATTTCTGGCGCTATCGCGTGCCGAAATTCCTCGGCTATTTCGAGCGGGTGCTGCAGAAGAACGGCGGCAAATATCTCGTCGGCCGGCGGCTGAGCTATGTCGATCTCTCGCTTTTCCAGATCGTCGAGGGGCTGCGCTACGCCTTTCCCAAGCGCATGAAGCGCTTCGAAAGGAAGGTACCGGGACTGGTCGCGCTGCACGAGCACGTGGCGCGGCGGCCGCGGCTCAAGGCCTATCTCGCCTCGAAGCGGCGCGTCCCGTTCAGCCAGTGGGGTATCTACCGCTATTTCAAGGAGCTGGACGCATAAGCTCGTTCAAGGGTCGAGCGCCAGCAAGGCGAATGTCGCCAGCCAGTGGCTGCCGGCATAGTGGTCGGCGACATGCGGCAGGCTCGCGTCGAGGTGGGCCGCGGCGGCAGCGAGCGCGATCTCGCGGCGCGGGTCGCCGGCCGCGAGACCATCGCCCAACGAGCGCCAGCACCAGGAGCGGCTGAGATTGAGGCCGTCGAGGTGGACGATCTTGCCGTCGGTGCGGTCGCTGACCGCGGCCGGCCGGAACAGCGTTGCCGGCTTGCGCGCCGCGAGCCCGGGCAGAAAGCGTTGCAGCCACCCCGTGAAATCGCCGGGCGCAAGTGAGCGCGCCATGCACAACGCTTCGGTCAGCGCCGAGGAGAGAAAATCCTCGCCGTCGGGCTCCCACGCCGGGCAATCGGCATCGTCGGCGTACCAGGAGCAGGATTTCTGCCGCAACGCCGCGCGCATCGGGTCCTCGCCGCAGGTAGCGGCGTAGTCCATCGCCAGGACGAGCGCGAACGCGCTGTTGCCGTGAGTGCCGGCGCGCACCGGGTAGTTCGCCGCGAGCAGATAGTCGCGCGAGCGCGCCGCGCATTCGCCGGTCAGCGGCGAAAGGGCCTCGCTCCACCGCCGGCCTTGCGCGCTGTCGTGCCGCCGGAACTCGGCGGCAAGCATGAGGAGCCACGCCAGCCCGTAGGGCCGCTCGAACCCCCGGCTTTCCGGCCGCTTGAGGTAATCCAGTTCCGCCTGCGCGTTGCCGGGGGTGAAATGTGCGTCGATCGCGCGGCGAATGTCCGGCGCTTCCGGCAGCGCCGGGAAGCGGCGCAGGAGGCGCGCCAGCAGCCAATAGCCGTGGACGCAGGAATGCCAGTCGAAGCTGCCGTAGAAGATCGGGTGCAGCTCCCGCGGGCTTTTTGCGTCCGCGGCGCCGGTCATTACGTGATCGAGTTTGTTGGGAAACTCGCGCGCGACATTGCCAAGCGCGATCCCGGCGAACCGCGACGCCAGATCGGCTGTCAATTCCCGCGGCATCGATCTTCTATAACGCCGGCGATGCGCGGCCGATAGCCGGCGGATAAATCCGGTTCACTCGACCTGCCGCAGGAAGGCGCGTTCCTCGGAATGGATGAAACGTTCCTTTTGCGCGAAAGCGAAGTTCGCCTCACCCTCGCTGTCGGCCTTGATGCGCGTGCGATAGGCCTCGTAGGCGGCGAGGCTCGGAAACGAGATCAGCCCATAGGCGACGGTGTTGGTTCCCTCGTGCGGCATCCAGTAACCGACCAGGTCGCCGCCGCATTTCGGAATGATCTTGAGCCAATTGCGGGCGTATTTTTCGAAGTCGTCGCGCTTATGCGGATCGACCTGGTAGCGGATGAAAACGGTGATGGTCATCTTATTCCACCTGTTGCGTTGGTCGCCGACAATCGTATCCGCAAACGGCACCCGAATGCTTCGGCGGATGACGTAGTTGGTGATCGTCGCCGACGGACAGCGCGCCGCGCCTCGCCGGCGCTAGCCGAGCGCCTTCACGCCGGCGGTGGCGACCTGCTCGTCCTCATGCGATTGCACGCCCGAGACTCCGATCGCGCCGACGCATTCGTTCTGGTGCATGATCGGCACGGCGCCCTGAATCAGAAGGCCGGCGGGAAAAGTCACGAAGCCCGGCCGCTCCTTGACCCGATCCTCGAAAACCTTGCTCGGCCGTCCCGTCGTCGCCGAGGTGCGTGCCTTGCCGTGCGACACTTCCGCGGAAACATTCGGCGCGCCGTCCATGCGTGTAAAGCCGAGCAGGAAGCCGCCGTCATCGACAATCGCGATCGAGACCGCCCAATTGTTCTTCTTTGCCTCGGCTTCGCTCGCCGCCAGCATCGTCTTCACGTCGGCCGAGGTCAGGCACGGCTTGCTGCGCATGATTACTCCTTATATAGGCGGCGGCGCGGGTTGACGCGGGGGGCCGCGCACCCGTACCCTGTGTGCTTCGATTCAGCCGATGTCGGAATGAGGGGGATGATCATGCTCCGCTTGACGCATCTTGGCTTCGCGGCGGCGGCTTTGGCGATTGCAATCTCGCCGGCCGGTTCCGCGCGGGCATTCACTTTCCAGTCGCTCGACGGCAGTTCGAGCGGCGGCGCGAGGTTTGCCGATCCGGACGGCGCGGTCAAGAATTCCGGCAACGGCGTCTCGCTGTTCGGGGAGAACGGTCCGACGGTGGAGTTGAACGCCGGCCCGAGCCTCGTCGGCCCCTCGGGGCGGATGAGCCCGTTGCAGGGTTTCTCTTCAGGCCCGCGCCCGCCCGATCCGTACGGGCCACATTCACTGGGCAACAACGACTGACGTTCGATTGCGCCTGATGCGCCGTCCGCCCGCAGGGGCGGGGGAACAACTGCGCTTTCCCTCAACGCAACGAAAAGCGGATCGGCACGGTGAGGTCGAGCTGCGGCTCGGTCATGCTCGCCGGAAACGCCGGCAGCGGCTCGGCGCGCTGGATCATCGCCATCACCTCCGCGTCGAGGTCGGCAAAGCCGGAGCTGTGCGCGATCCGGTGCGTCAGCACGTGGCCGGTGCGGTCGACGCTGAAGCTCAGCACCACCACGCCCTGCTCGCTGCGCGCCTGCGCGTCGCCCGGATAGCGCTTGTAGCGCTGCAAATGGCGCACCAGGCTCGACTGCCATGACGGCTCGATGCGCGGCGCGCCGCCTTTGGCCTTCTGCGCGGTCACCGGCGCCGGCGGCCTCGCTTCTTCGATTTTCTCCGGCGGCTTGACCACCGGCTCGGGAACGATTGCCGGCGTCTCGTCGGGCGGCTGCTCGAGCTTCACCTCTTCCGGCGGCTTCTCTTCCTTTTTCACCTCGGGGAGGGGCTTTGATTCGATCATCGTCTCCGGCGCCGGCGCAACGTCGCGCTCGACGGCGTCGGGCGTCGACTCGATCGGCGCAAGCTCGAAGGTCACGATCGAGGCGTCATCGCCGATCTCGTCCGGCTCATGCCATTGCAGGTAAAAGGCGATGGCGCCGGCATGGATGCCGAGCACCAAGGCGCCGGCCACCGCCCAGCGGATCAGGTCGCGCGGGTCCTCGTCCTCAAACCAAGACAGCGCCAGCACGCTCATTTCGCTTCCCGCATCTCGAGCCCGACCAGCGCGACCTTGAGATAGCGCGCGGCGCGCAGCTCGTTCATCACCCGCATGATCTCGCCGTAAGGCACCGTGCGGTCGGCGCGCAGGAAGATGCGTTCGTCCTTGTTGCCGCCGCTCGCGGTGTCGAGCGCGCCGGCAAGATTATCGCGCGCGATCATATCGTCGCCGATGGCGAGCCCGAGGTCGGCCTTCACGGTGAGGTAGATCGGCTTGTCCGGCTTTTGCTGCGGCTCGGCATTGGAGGAAGGCAGATCGACGCCGATATCGACGGTCGCCAGCGGCGCCGCCACCATGAAGATGATCAACAGCACCAGCATTACGTCGATGAACGGCGTGACGTTGATTTCGTGCACGTCGTTGAGCTCGTCCTCGCCATGATCGAGACGGATCGCCATGATTTTTGCTCGACGGCCTTACTCGGCGGCCTGCGACAACGCGTCGGGCTTCGGCAGCCTGGCGCGATCGAGATCGCGGCTCACCAGTTTCATCACCTGTGCCGAGGCGTCGCCGAGCAGCGCGCGGTAATGCGTGGTCGAGCGCGCCAGCACATTATAGATCATGACCGCGGGGATGGCGGCGACGAGCCCGAGCGCGGTCGCGAGCAGCGCCTCGGCGATCCCCGGCGCCACCACGGCGAGATTGGTGGTGTGCGCCTTGGAGATGCCGATGAAGCTGTCCATGATGCCCCAGACCGTGCCGAACAGGCCGACGAACGGCGCGGTCGAGCCGATGGTGGCGAGGACGCCGGTGCCGCGCGAAATCTTGCGGCTCGCCGCCATCTCGATGCGCTCGAGCTGCCAGGCGATGCGCTCCTTCAGGCCGTCGCCGCGCAGATTGGCGGAGACGCGGATCTCGGCCGCAGTCGCATTGATCAGTTGCGCCATCGGGCTCGTGCCCTGGCGGAGCATCTCGTAGGCCTGGGCGAGCGTGGTGCACTCGGCGAGGACGCGCAAGCCGCGGCGCACGGCGACGCGGGCGCTGCGCAATTCGAGCGATTTGGCGATCCAGATCGTCCAGGTTACCAGCGAGGCAAAGGCGAGCCCGATCATCACCGCCTTCACGATGATGTCGGCGTGCAGGAACATGCCCCAGGGCGAGAGGTCCTGCGGCAGCTCCGCGGTGCTCACCGTGTGTTCGGCAAAGGGCGGCGGCGACGCATTCGGAGCAGGCGATTGGGCGGCAGGCGATTGGGCGGCGGGCGATTGCGGCGCTGGGGATGCGGCGGCAGGCACCGCCGCCGCCGGAGCTTGCGCGTTCGCGGCTGGGGCGGGTGGAGCGGCGATCGGCGCTGCCGGCTGCGCCGCAGGCGCGGCGTTGCCCTGAGCGAGCACCGGACGAGCGCAGGGAACCATGAGCATGGCGATCGCGAGCACGGCGAGGGCGCGCGAACGCCGCCAATCGCGAAATGAAGTCGATCGCCCGCTGCTTCGATTGCTCTGCATATCCGGCTTTTCCGCACTCACTCTCTCGGCCGCTCGTCGCGCGGTGCAGAGGCGACACTCTTTGGAATTCG
The DNA here is from genome assembly GCA_963850855.1 of uncultured Alphaproteobacteria bacterium. Lineage (GTDB taxonomy): Bacteria > Pseudomonadota > Alphaproteobacteria > Rhizobiales > Xanthobacteraceae > BOG-931. The sequence continues at coordinate 431,910 of CAWKNH010000009.1, read as the reverse complement.
AATAAGGAAAAACTTGGGCCTCTTCAGTATCTTGGGTCACGGCATGGTGTGCGGTCAAGCAACCAAGCCGAGGCCAAACGTAGCATGATTGATCGGTCGCGGTCTTTTATCCGCCGCCGCGCATGCGCGCGAGCAATTCCGCCGTCGGGTAGGAATCGGCGGGAAGGCCGTACTTCGCTTGCATCGCCTTGACCGCTTGCCGGGTTTTCAGCCCGAGGAATCCGTCGATCGTTCCGACATCATAGCCGGCGCGAGCCAACAGGCCCTGCAATGTCTTCATGTCGTTGAACGCGAGCGCCGGCGGCGGCGTGCCGCGCTTGAGCGGCGGTCCGCCGGCGATGCGCGTCGCCAGATAGGCGGCGGTCGTCGAATAAACGAGCGAATTGTTCCACTGCAGATAGATCTGGAAATTCTTGTAGACCAGGAAGGCCGGCCCCGAGCGTCCCATCGGCAGCAGCAGCGAAGCGGGGAGATTGTCGGCGGGAAGCGGGCGACCGTCGGCGAGCGCGACGCCGAACGCGGCCCATTTCGCCCGCGGCAGCTCGATGGCGAGGTCGGCCTGGTCCCAAGGCAGATTTGCCGGCACGCGCACTTCGGTCAGCCATGGCTGGCCGCGCTTCCAGCCCAGGCCGACGAGATAGTTCGCGGTCGAGGCGAGCACGTCGGGCACGCTGCGGATGAGGTTGCGCCTGCCGTCGCCATCATAGTCGACGGCGTATTGGTAATATTCCGACGGCATCATCTGCGTCTGGCCGAGCTCGCCGGCCCATGAGCCGACCATCTCCTCGGGCACCAGGTCGCCGCGCTCGATGAGGCGCAGCGCGTCGAGAAGCTGGGCGCGGAATTTGTCACTGCGCCGGCAATCATAGGCGAGCGAGGCGATGGCGCTGAGCGAATGCTCCTTGCCCATATTGGCGCCGAAATCGCTCTCCAGCGCCCAGAAGGCGACGATCACCGGCGGTGGCACGCCGTATTGCTGCTCGATCCGCGAAAACACCGCTGCGTTCGACTTGATCAGCGCCTGCCCGCGCTGGATGCGGTAGGCGGCGGCCATGCGGTCGGAGAATTGCAGGAAAGTCTGGGTGAACACCCGCTGGCCGCGGTCGATATTGACGATGTGCTGGTCGTAGGTCAGCGCCGGCGCGGCGGCGGCGATGGTGCGCTGGGAAACGCCCGCGGCCATCGCTTCGCGCTCGAAGCCGGCAAGCCAGGCGTCGTAAGTCCCTGAGGTGCGGCAGGGAGCGGCCTGCGCGGCGCCGGAGGCGGCGAGGCCCGTCAGCAGCAATGCCGCGATCGAAAATGCGCTTCCCCGCATGATGTTTCCCTTTGCTTGGCGTCGTCAGTTTCTTGGCGTCATTGCCGGGTCGGGCCCCGGGGTGACGATTTAGCGAGTTGGCTTCCTCTCGCACCTTAGGGTGACGATGAGCGCGACTTCAAATACCAATCCAGGATCTCCGCGCCGGTCCAGTAGACGACGCCCTCGAAGCGGCGGGCGTGCTCGTAGATCGCTTCGAGATATTTGATCCGGTGCGGTTGCCCGCTGATATAGGGATGAATGGCGAGCGCGAAGATTTTCGCGCGCTTTTCTCCCTCGGCATAGAGCCGGTCGAACTGGTCGATGGCGCGGCGCAGAAGATGCTCGCCCTCGTGGTGCTGGATGATCATCATCGGGATGTCGTTGAGCTCGACCGAGTAGGGGAGCGTCACCAACTCCCCGGCGGCGGTGCGGATCGTGGTCGGTTCATCGTCATAGACCCAGTCGCCGATATATTTGATGCCGGCGGCGGCGAGGATTTCGGGCGTGTCGAGCGTCTCGGTGAGGCCGGGTCCGAGCCAGCCGAGCGGCCGTTTGCCGCAAAAGCGCTCGAGGATGTCGAGCGAGCGCGCGACCATCGCCGCGATATCGGGTTCGTTGTGGATCGGTCCCTGCTCGTAGGAATGGCCGATGAATTCCCACGCCTGCGCCCGCGCCTCCTGCGCGACGCGCGCATAATCCTCGCAGACGCGGGCGTTGATCGCGAGCGTTGGGCGGATTTTGAGGCGTCTGAACAGATCGAAGAAGCGCCAGACCCCGACCCGCATGCCGTATTCATGCCAGCTCCAGTTCGGCACGTCGGGTAGCCGCGTCTGCCCGGTCGGCGGCGGCAGCACCTGCCGCGCCATAGGCTTGCCGATATCCCAGGCTTCGAGATTGACGGTGGTCCAGAACGCGATACGCGCGCCGTCGGGAAGCGTGAGCGGCGGCCGATCGACGATGGCCGAAAAGTCACAGCGCTCGCGCGGCAGCATCCCCTTTGCCATCCTGCGCTCCCTGGCCCCGGCGCAGCAACGTCGGTAAGTACTTTTGCAATAAGGTCAATCCCCTCCGGCGCAAATTAATTTCCTTGATCACAACCCCGTTAGCACACATGTCAAGCATTCCGTCCCGGCGGCTGAATTGGTATGGAACTATCGAGCCACGCACCGATTAGCTTCCTAGCCATTGACGCTGAGCCTTTCATCCCGCCGGTTTTCCGGACCCAAGATGCCGCCCGCCGCCGTCCCGCTGGTTCGCTTGCATGATCCTGACACCGCGCTGGTGGAGCCGCCCGCGCGGGCCGGCGACGCGCGCGGCTTCTGGCTCAATGCGTTTCGCGCCGTGCGCGCCGAGACCGAATGCCGCGCGGCTGCGCTATCCGCCGAGGACCAGGTCGTTCAATCGATGCCGGACGCCAGCCCGACCAAATGGCATCGGGCCCACGTCACCTGGTTCTTCGAGCAGTTTCTGTTGCGGCCCTTCGATCCCGCCTACCGCGAGTTCGATGCGCGCTTCGCCTTTCTCTTTAATTCGTATTACGTGGCGGCCGGGCCGCGGCAGGCGCGGCCGCAGCGCGGCCTGATCACCCGCCCCGGCGTCGCCGAAACGGCGGCCTATCGCGCGCATGTCGATGCCGCCGTGGCAGCGCTGATCGAGACCGCCCCGGTGCAAAACGTCGAATCGATTCTCGCGACGGTCGAGATCGGGCTGCATCACGAACAGCAGCACCAGGAGCTCTTGCTGACCGACATCCTGCACGCCTTCGCGCAAAATGCGACGCATCCGGCCTATGCCGCGGATTGGCAATGGCCGCGCGGCGAGCGTTCCGCGGCTGCGGCGGATCCGCTCGTCGCCGGCATTCACATGATCGGCCATGATGGCGAGGGCTTCTGCTTCGACAATGAGCGCCCGGCGCATCAGGTGCTGCTGCAGCCGGTGCGGCTCTCGCGTGCGCTGGTCACCAATGGCGAGTGGCTCGAATTCATGGCCGAAGGCGGCTACGCGACGCCGGGCCTTTGGCTGTCCGATGGCTGGGCGATGGCCGAAGCGGAGGGCTGGAACGCGCCGGGCTATTGGCGAAAGGTCGACGGCGCCTGGTTCTCGATGACGCTCGGCGGCTTGCGCCCGGTCGATCCCGCATTGCCGGTCTGCCACGTCAGCTATTACGAGGCCGATGCGTTTGCGCGCTGGGCTGGCAAGCATCTGCCGAGCGAAACGGAATGGGAAGTGGCGGCGAAGGCCGGCGGCCTCGAGGATGCTTTCGGCGTGGTTTGGCAATGGACGCGCAGCGCCTATTCTCCCTATCCCGGCTATGAGACGATGCCCGGCGCGCTCGGCGAGTACAACGGCAAGTTCATGGTCAATCAGATGGTGCTGCGCGGCTCCTCGCTGGCGACGCCCGCCGGCCACTCGCGCGCCACCTATCGCAACTTCTTCTATCCGTCGGCGCGCTGGCAGTTCAGCGGATTGCGCCTGGCGGAGTTCGAGCGCTGAGCCGTCCCATGGGTAGTGCCCGCACAGCATTGCGTGCTGCGCCGTCGGTCGAGACGGTGGGCGCATTCGCGGCCGATGTCGTCGCCGGCCTCTCCACCAAGCCGAAACGGCTGCCGCCGAAATATTTCTACGATGCGGCGGGCTCGGCTCTGTTCGAGCGCATCACCCAATTGCCCGAATATTATCCGACCCGCAGCGAGCTTGAGCTTCTCGGCAAATACGCGCCGGCGATCGCCGCGCAGTTTCCTCCCGGCTGCGCGATGATCGAATTCGGCAGCGGGTCGAGCCGCAAGGCGCGCATTCTGCTCGGCGCGGCGGCGAGCGTCGCGGCCTATGTCCCGGTCGATATTTCCGGGGAGTATTTGCAGCAGGACGTAGCGCAAGTCCGCCGCGATTTTCCCCACCTCGCCATCCATCCGGTGGTCGCGGATTTTACCACGCTGACCAAGCTGCCGGCAGAGATCGCCTCGCTGCCGCGCGTCGGCTTCTTTCCCGGCTCGACCATCGGCAATTTCGAGCCGCACGAGGCGGCGGTGTTTCTGCGCCACGCCGGCCGCATGCTCGGCGCCGGGTCGGTGTTCGTGATCGGGGTCGATCTGGCCAAGGCCGCCGACATTCTCTATCGCGCTTATAACGACGCCGAAGGCGTCACCGCGAAATTCAATCTCAACCTGCTGGCGCGCATCAACCGCGAACTCGGCGCCGATATCGATCTCGCCGCCTTCGAGCACCACGCCTTCTACAATGCCGAGCGCAACCGCATCGAGATGCACCTGGCCAGCACCCGGCGGCAGAAGGTGAGAGTCTGCGGCGCCACCATCGATTTCCGCGCCGGCGAAACCATCCACACCGAGAACAGCTACAAATATACGGTCGAATCATTCCAGGCGCTCGCCCATGGCAGCGGCTGGTCGCCGCTCAAGGTCTGGACCGACGGCCTGTTCAGCGTGCACGCGTTGCGGATGACGGACGACAGATGACAGACGATGGATTGACGCTTTATCCTTCCGGCGTCGGTCATCCGTCCTCTATCATCTGATCCATGCCGATCTGCGAAGCCGATCCCTGGCGCCTGCAATATTTTTCGCAGGTCGAAACCGCCGCGAACATCCCGACCGAGGACAGCGACGCGTGGCAATGGTACCCGGCGCATCGCTGGGTCTATGACAAGCTCGCGGTTGCGTTGAGCCAGAAGCTTGCGGCTGGGCCGCATGGCACGGCGCCGCCGCGCTTTCCGGTATTTTCCAAGCCGATCGTCAATCTCAGGGGCATGGGCGTCGGCAGCCGCATGCTCTCTTCGCCGGCGGACTACGAGCGGCACTATGCGCCGGGCCATTTCTGGATGACGCTGCTTGCGGGCCGTCATGTTTCCTCCGACGTCGCGGTGGTCGGCGGCGAACCGCGCTGGTGGCGTCACGCCACCGGCAAGCCGGCAGGCGAGGGCACCTTCGATTACTGGACCGTGCATGCCGCGCCCGATGCCGAAATCGAGGCGTGCTGCGGCGCCTGGGTGCGGGCGCATCTTGCCGGCTATACCGGCATGCTCAACCTCGAGACCATCGACGGCACGATCATCGAGGCGCATCTGCGCTTCGCGGACCAATGGCCGGATCTTTACGGCGCCGGGTGGGTCGCGGCGCTGGTGCGCCTCTACGAGGCGGGGGTGTGGGATTTCGCCGATGCGGATCGGCGTGACGGCTATAGCGTGGTGCTGTTCGGGCCCTCGGGCGGCAGCTATCGCCATCCGCCGTCGGCGTTGGTCGAGGAGGTTGGACGCATGCGCGGCGTGTCGAGCGTGCAGATCACCTTCCGCGAGGATTGGGCGCCGGACCGCCACGCGATGCCGCCGGGCGGCTTTCGGCTCGCCATCGTCAATGGCGTCGATCTTCCCGGCGCGCTCGCCGCGCGCGAGCGGCTCAAGGAGCACTTTCGCGTCTGACGCGAGCCCTCACGCGGCCAAGGACGCTTCGATGTTTCCGATGGCCCGCCGGAGCGCGGCAAAGCAATCGGGGTCGATCGCCGAACCAACCAGCTCGGCCATGATGGCCAATGCCTTGGCGACCGGCATGGCCGATCGATAGGGCCGGTCGGCCGTCAGTGCGTCGAAAATATCCGCCGTGGTGATGATGCGTGTTTCGAGCGCGATCTCATCGCCTTTTAGACCCTTCGGGTAGCCTTTGCCGTCAAGCCGCTCGTGATGCGCCGCGGCGATTGCGGCCAGTTCGCTGAACGCCGAGATCCGCGACAGGATTGTCTCGGTCAGCGCCGCGTGCTTTTCCATGGCCGCCCGTTCTTCCGGTTCGAGCTTGCCCGGCTTGTCGAGGATGGAGTTGCTCACGCCTAGTTTGCCGATGTCGTGCAGCAGCGCCGCGCGTTTGAGCCACCGGCGCTCGTCGTCCGCAAGTCCGATCTCCCGCGCGATCAGGTCGGCGAACAGCGTGACGCGCTCGCTGTGTCCGCTGGTGAACGGGCTCTTGGAGTCGACCACTTGCGCGAAGGCCGCGGCAATATCGTCGAGATAGTCTTCGTCGACGATCGTGGTCTTTTGCGCCGGCTCCAGCGCAAAGATAGCGTAGCGCAAATCCTCGGAAAGGAGCGTTTCCCAGAATTCCGGCGCTGCCGCGATGCGCTCGAACGCCGCCGCCAGGCGCGGATCGAACCAAGTCCCGGTCCGGTGCGCGATTTCGCGCTTGGCGGCTTCGATGCCGTTTGCGGTCTGGAACACATCGGCGATCTGCGCGAGCAGCGAGATCCGCGAATAGACCGGGATTTCCTCGCCGCGCTTACCGGACGGCATGCCGCCGCCGTCCCAGTGTTCGTCGAAGCAGCGAATCGCCTGAATGACGGCTTCGGAGAACCGCATTTTCCGCGCGATCTCCGCACCGCGATCGCAGCGCGTTTCCATCAACTCCTGGGCGATCTGGCCGCCGTTCTGGAAGATGTTGACCAGCGCGCGAAATCGCTCCGCCAATCCAGCCTGCATTCCGGTATGCGACAGGACGAAGCGAAGGACCTGCGGCAGGCTGCCGTTGACGGCGTGGAAGTCGCGCTTGAAGGTGAGGTCGTCGGTCAGATAAAGCTGGCAAATGCGCGCCGCATTGCTGCTGCAGCCGAGATCCTTGAGCAGCAGCGTGTAATAGAGCTCCCAGATTTGCGCCGCATCGAGGCCGATCTCGGAGCCGATATGGATTCCGATCCAGCAGCAACGCACGCAGTGCCCGGCGGGTTGCCCTTCCACCAGGTCGAGCGCGTGGCTGAGCGCGCCAAGAAGTTCCGCCAGCCGAATTTGCGGCAGTCGGACGGATTTTACGCGCAGAACGGCCATCGAGTTTGCTCGCTTGATGAGCTTACGCAACCGGACGCGAAGTCCGGGGAGAATTCGGAGAGATAAGAAATCACACGCCGCTTAACGGCGCGTATAACGGTCTGCATAAGGATAAGGCCGGTTCCTCAGCGGCTTGGCGCCAGCTCCAGCAAACCGACATTGATTGCTCGTCGGGGTTTTGCGCGGCTGGGGCGTGCTTGCAACGCTCGACCTTTGGGGTATCGGCGCGTTCTTTTCCGATTGCGCCGGAACTGCGCCGCAGATCACGAGATTCGTGCTCGGAGTTGGGAGCGGTGCCGCCGTCGTCCATCTCCTGGTGGAGTTGGTCTGGCATCTCGGGCTCGTGATCCAGCCCGATCCGGCGCAGCGCCGGCGCGTTCTCGCGGCGGAGCCGACGCCGGTGGTCCTGCCGGTCATCAACCGCAATGCCGCGCGCCGGCGGCTGATCGTTTGCTGTGACGGGACCTGGAATTGGCCGGACGGCAAACGCGAGACCAACGTCATCCGCCTGGTGCGCGCGATCGCACCGGTCGACGGCACCGTCGCGCAAATGGTCTATTATCATCAAGGGGTCGGGACCGGGAATATCCTCGACCGCATCGTCGGCGGCGGCGCCGGAGTCGGGCTCTCGCTCAGCGTCAAAGCCTGTTACGGCTTCATCACCGACAACTACGTTGCCGGCGATGAGATTCTCCTGTTCGGCTTCTCGCGCGGCGCCTTCATCGCCCGCAGCGTCGCTGGCCTCATCGGCACCGTCGGCGTGTTGCGCAAATCGGAGATGGAGCGGTTCATCGAGGTGTGGGACTGGTATTCGCAGCCGAGGGAGGCGCGCAACCCGGACGACCTCGCCGCGCTTGCGCCCTTACGCCACACCGATGTGGAGATTGAATGCATCGGCGTCTGGGACACCGTCGGCGCCCTCGGCATTCCGGGTACGCGGTTTTGCACGCAGGCATTCGCGTTCTATGAGACCGAGCTTGGCACTAAGGTCCGGCACGCTTTCCAGGCGCTCGCCATCGACGAACGGCGCGCAAATTTCCAAGCCGCGGTCTGGGTGCCCTTCAGTACGCAGCGATACGCACATCGCGCTGCGGCGCAGGCCGCACCGCCGGAGCAACCCGCAACCGTAGCTCGGCAACCCGCCGCGGAGGGCGTCCCGCAAGTCCTCAAACAGGTGTGGTTTCCCGGCGCGCACTCAAATATCGGTGGCGGTTACGAGCGGCACGGCCTGTCCGACACCACGTTCTTGTGGATGCTGGCGCAGCTCCACGACCATGGCTTGCTGGCCCTCAATCCGCGCCGGGAGGGTCGCCTGCTTGCCCTCGACATCGATTGTGCGACGGGCGCGCTCGATCGAGCCGAACCATACCCGACTGGCACTTTGCAGAATCCCCGAACTATCGGCTGGCGCCTGATCAGCTGTCCGGTGCCGCGCCCGGTGTGCCTCATCAGCTCCGCCGAGCGCATCTACGCCAGCGCTTGGGACCGCGTCACAAACGCCACATATCCGGTTCCGCGAAACGACACCTATCTGCGGCGCGGCCGGCGGCGATGGCTGGAGGCAATGCGAGCCGCCAATCCCTCGCGCCGCGAGGGGCGTGAGCCGTTCGAGGAGCGGAATGCGGTTGCGGCGCGCGGGCCGGCGCTTCCGCCGCCGCGGCGGGTGCCGAACAATATCGGCTTCTGTGGTAAGCTCTTGCAGTTCGTCGGCGGCAGCGGTTGAGGTCGAGCGGTGCAAGTCTTGGACAGATTGCGGGACCTTTTTGACGCCATGACCGCATCGCCGTTCGGGCCTTGGCTGGGGCTCGCGGCCCTGGTGACCGCGGTGCTGTTTTTCATTACCGCCGGTGCGCGCGAGGCCGTCGATAAAGCGTTGAGTTTACGGCAGGGCGGCCGGCCGTTGCGTCTTTTTGATCTCAGTCATGGCGATGCCGAGCGTGCTATGGTCGATAAAATCGCGGTCGCGCCCGAACGGCTGTGGACTTATGACGAGGAATACCTCGATCATTTCGTGAAGCAAAGCGGGGCTGCTTCTGTCGGGAGCCGGACGGCGCTCGAAGCCTATCGCGACACCGTGCTGCGCTGGGACATCGCCTTCGCCGTCAGCATGACGGCGTTCATCGTTCTGTTCTGGCTCGACGTCGCGACCGCGACTTGGGCGCCGCTGTGGCTTGCGCGGCTGGCGATTCTCGCCGAGTGCATGGGCGTCCTCTACGGCTTTGCCGACGTCGCCGAGGACGTCAAGCTGATGGCCATTCTCGGCGACGGGCGTGCGATCGTCGACCCGGCTGAGGCCGCCGCAGCGAATGCGCTGACCCGCGTCAAATTCACGGCAATAGCGCTCTCGGTCGTCGGCGCATTGATGTTCGCCGTTCTGACCGTAGCCGACCGGCTGCTTTCGAGGTTATTTGGCGTCCTCGCCGGAGTTGTGCGGGTCGTAAGGCGGTTGTTCAGTGGCTTGGCGCCAGCTCGAGCAGGTTGACATCAACAGCGCCGGCGGCAAATCCGACTTCGCAATAGGACAAATAATATTCCCACATGCGCTTGAAGCGCAGATCGAAGCTCAGGGCTTCGATATCGGGCCACATCTGCAGGAAGCGCCGGCGCCATTCGGCCAATGTCTGCGCATAGCTCGAGCCGAACGATTCATGCGCCACCAGGCGCAATCCGGCGCGCGCCGCCTCGCGGCGGATGATGTCCATCGTCGGCAGCATGCCGCCCGGGAAGATGCAGCGCTGGATGAAGTCCGGCTGCCGCCGATAATTGGCGAAACGGTGCTCTGCAATGGTGATGGCTTGCAGTACGGCAATGCCGGTGTCGGTCAGCGCCTGCCGCAGCTTGCCGAAATAAGCCGGCCAGAAGCGCTCGCCGACCGCTTCGAGCATCTCAACGGATACGATGCGGTCGAAACGGCCGCCGACGTCGCGATAGTCCTGCAAGCGCAGATCCGCGCACTGCTCAAAGTTCCGGCGGCGCAGCCGCGCCCGCGCGAAGGCCAGCTGCTCGGCGGACAATGTCAGCCCGGTCACGTGACAGCCGTGGCGCTCGATCAGCCGTTCGACCAGCGGCCCCCACCCACAGCCGATCTCGAGGACGCGGTGCTCCGGCCTGAGGTCGAGAAGCGCGGCGATGTGGTCGAGCTTGGCGTCCTGCGCCTCCTCCAGCGTCTGCCCTTCGCGCGCGTAGTAGGCGGAGGAGTAATTCATGCCGGCATCGAGCCAGTGCGCATAGAACGCGTTGCCGAGATCGTAATGCGCGGCGATGTTGCGGCGGCTTCCGCGCTTGGTATTGGCACGGCGCGCGTGCCGAAGCCGGTCGAGGAGGCGCGAGAGGAAGGCGCCGGATGTCGCATTCGCCAGCGCCGTCTCGTTCTGCGTACCGAAATCGAGGAGCGTCTTGATGTCCGGACTGCGGCAATCGTCGTCCATGTAGGCGCGGGCAAGCCCGAGGTCGCCCTCGATCATAATCCGCCAAAGCGCGCGCCAGCGGCGCAGCACAAGGACAGCCTCGGGACCGGGGCGGGCGCCCTTGTGCTCGATCGTGACGCCCGAGGGCAGCGCAAGCCGCAGCGCGCCGACTTCGAGATTCTGCAAATAGCGCTGCAGCAGGCGAGGCGCCCTGCGCGCGCGCCGAGGCGGCGAGGCGCCAACGGCCGGACCGGGCAGTGTGGTCCCCGGCGAGCTCACGGCGTCTGTTCCTTGGCGTGGACCGCGGTGACCGGCCGCGCCGGCTTGGGCGGACGCGGCTGCAGCGCGAAACCCTTCAACCACATTTTGAGCGCGTGCCAATGGATCGCGGCCATGACCTTCAAGGTCAGGAACGGCATGCGCAGGAGAAGCCGCAACAGCGCGGCGTCGGTCAACGCCTCGCGCCGGCCTGCGAGAGAGGCGACGATCGTCGGCCCCTGCGTGTCGCCGGCAGACACGACGACGGAGACATTCCGCTGCGGCGGCACGACGCGAAATTCGTAGCGCATCCTCATATCCATGAATGGGGACACGTAGAAACACTTGTCGCAACTTTGCCGGACCGTGCCCCCGGCTTGCTCGACCGGAATAAGATAGGTGTGCCGCTCCCCGAACGTATTGCGCACTTCGTAGAGCAGCGCGGCGAGCGCACCGTCGCGACGGTAGCAGAAATAAATGCTCAGCGGATTGAAGCCGTAGCCGAAAATGCGCGGCATGCACAGGAGTTTGACGGCGCCGCCGGCGAGGTCGATGCCGGCGGCGGCGAGATGCCGTTCGACCTGTTGGCGTAGCGGCTCGCGCGTCTGTTCGCCGTGATCGGTGTCGAAGAAGCTCATGGCGTTGAAGCGGCCGCGTGAGAATAGCCGCAGGCGGCGGTCGAGCTCGCCGAGCTCGTCGAGATCGATGAGCATCCAGAACGCGGCATAGCGCAGATAATGCCGCTTCGGCCGCAGCCGGCGGTGGATGACCGAGCCGAGATAAAGGGCGGAGTTTCCGCTCATGCCGCAGCCTCGGACCGGATGCGTGCCGGCTCGCCCGGCTCGATGAAGATGCGGCCGGATTGGTTTTCGACGTTCCACGGACGCCGCATGCCGCCGAGCGCCTCGGCAGCGGCCAGGCCCGATTGCAGCCCGTCCTCGTGAAAGCCGGCGCCGAAATAGGAACCGCAGAACCAGGTGTTCTGCCGGCCTTGCAGCGACCAGAGCCGGCGTTGCGCGCGGATCGCGGCGGCGTCGAAGATCGGATGATCGTAGGTCTGCGTCTGCAGCACGGTGCGGGGATCGGGCGCGCGCTGCGGATTGAGCGTCACGAACAGCGATTCCGGCGCGGCGATGTTTTGCAGCCGGTTCATCCAGTAGGTGACGGTGCAGCCGTTCGCCGCCTCCGCGCCGGCAGGCGGCCCGATGTAGTTCCAGCTCGACCACACCGCGCGCCGCTTCGGCATCAGCGAGGCGTCGCCGTGCAGGATGGCGAGGTTTTGGCTGTAGCGGAATGCGCCGAGAAGCGCGCGCTCCTCGGCGGTCGCATCTTCCAGAAGCCCGAGCGCTTCGTCGGCATGGGCGGCGATCACCACGTGATCGAACGCTTCGATCCGGCTGGCGGCGTCGCGCACGCTGACGCGATCGCCGAGGCGGCGAATGCGCTTGGCGCCGATGCCGAGCTCGATCCGGTCGAGATAGGAAGCGGTCAACCGCTCGACATAGGAGCGGCTGCCGCCGCTCACCGTGCGCCATTGCGGCCGGTTGGAGATGCGCAACAGGCCGTGATTGTCGTGGAAGCGGATGAACGACGCCGCGGGATAGCGCAGCATGGTGTCGGGCGGAGCCGACCAGATCGCGCCGGCCATCGGCAGCAGGTGATCGTCGCGGAACGCGCGGCTGTAGCTGCGCATGTCGAGATAGTCGCCGAGCGTCGTGTGCAATTCGTCGAGCGCGGTCACGTCGGTCGGCGCCTCGCGATAGAAGCGTTGGATATCGGTCAGCATCGACCAGAAGCGCGGGCTGAAAATATTGCGCTTCTGCGCAAACAGCCCGCCGAGATTATTGCCGGAATATTCGAGGCGTCCGCGGTCGAGCGACACCGCAAACGACATGTCCGAGCGCTCGGTCGGCACCTGAAAGTGCGCAAACAGGGCGACGAGATTGGGGTAGGTCGTCTCGTTATAGACGATGAAGCCGGTATCGACCGGGGTCGTGCTCTTGCCGTTGGCGACATCGACGGTGTGCGAATGGCCGCCGATGCGCTCGGCCCGCTCGTACACGGTCACGTCGTGCCGCTGGCTGAGGAGCCAGGCCGCCGACATGCCGGAAATCCCGGTGCCGATGACGGCGATCCTCAGCCGCTCTCTTTGCTCGTCGCTCACCGCCCGCCTCCAGCCTGCCAACAAGCGATCCTTCGGTTCCTCTGTGCTTCTCCTACGGAGGCGGCAGCCGCTTGGATCATCGCGATTTACGCTGCCGGGCATTGATCCAGGCTGTTCCGGGCTCCGTATGGGGGTGCTATGGAGACCTTCGCGCTCGCAGCGGTTCGGCCGCGCTTACCTGTGGGACTGCTTCCGCTCGGGCGGACCCATTGGCCGGCCGCCGGCTGGTTCAGGACGTCGATGCTGTCTGACCGCGATGACACCGATCCCGCGCATCTGCTCGCGGCCATAGCGGCGCGAGGCGACCGGACCGCCTTCGCCTCGCTGTTTGGCTTCTACGCGCCGCGCATCAAAGGATTTCTGATGCGCACCGGCAGCGCGGCCGAGATCGCAGAGGAGATCGCGCAGGAGGCGATGTTGTCGGTCTGGCGCAAGGCCGCCACCTTCGACGCCTCGCGCGCCAGCGTCTCCACCTGGATCTATGCCATCGCCCGCAATCTGCGGATCGATCGGCTGCGTCATGAACGGGGCGTCAGGGCCGATGTCTTCTATGAGGCGCTCAGAAGCGACGAGCCCGAGCGGCCCGACGACAGTTTGGAATGGGCTGAGCGCGACGACCGCGTCCGCCTCGCCATGCGCGAACTCCCGGACGAACAGATGACTGTCGTGCGGCTGTCGTTCTTCGAGGACAAGCCGCATGGCGATATCGCCCGCATCCTCGGCATCCCGCTCGGAACCGTGAAATCGCGGCTGCGTTTGGCTATGGCCAAGCTGCGCGAACGTCTGGATGAATTGTCATGACGATCGCCCGCCACCCCTCCGACATGACGCTCGCCGCGTTCGCCGCCGCGACGCTCGACGAAGGCCGCGCGCTGGTGGTCTCGACGCATCTTTCCACCTGTCCGGCCTGCCGCCGGGCGGTGCGCTCATTCGAACATCTGCGCGGCGTGGCGTTGCAAGACGGCGAAGGTGCGCCGCTCAGGCCGGATGCGTTGCAGCGCGCGCTCGCGGCCGTTTCCTCCGAGCCGCGGCCGGCGGCAAAGCGCGACCACGCGCAACAGGAATGGCCGGGGCCGCTGTCGTCCTATCCGCTCGGGAATTGGCGGCGGCTCGGCGGCGGCGTGCAATGGCGTTCGGTCGGCGTGCCGGTGGGCGAGGGCACGCGCGTGTTCATGCTCAAGGCCGCGCCCGGCACCCGGATTCCGCATCATGAGCACGTTGGCCTGGAATGGACCTGCGTGCTGCAGGGGGCGTTTCGCCACCAGAATGGCCGCTACGGCGCCGGCGATTTCGACGAGGCGGACGACTCGATCGAGCACCTGCCGGTCGTCGAAGACGGCGTCGAGTGCATTTGCTTGGTCGCCTTGCAGGGCCAGATCCGATTCAAGAGCTGGATCGGGCGCCTGGTGCAACCGTTCGTGCGCATCTGACGGGCCGCTTGCATGCAAGAGGGCAAGGCGCCAAAACCCGCGCGCGCCTGGCGGCGCTCGGCTTTCCGTGCCGGCGCACTGATGCTGGTGCTCGCTTTAGGCGCGGTGATAGCCAAGCTCCTGGGCGGCGTCGCCGGGCTTCTTCGTTACGAGGCCACGTTCGACATTGCCTATGCCGACGGCGAGCGCCGCAAGCTCGATGTTTATGAGCCGCGCCGCGCCGCCGGCGCCCCGGTCATCGTCTTCTTCTATGGCGGGAGCTGGCAGACCGGCGACAAAGCCACTTACCGCTTTCTCGCCGCGACGCTCGCCGGCCGCGGCTACGTCGTGGTCGTGCCGGACTACCGGCTTTATCCCGAGGTCAAATTCCCCGATTTCCTCGCCGACGGCGCCATGGCGCTGCGCTGGACGCACGACAATATCGCGGCCTTTCACGGCGACGCGAGCCGGTTGTTCGTCATGGGCCACTCGGCCGGCGCCTATATCGCCGCCATGCTCGCCCTCGACGGCGAATGGCTGCGCGGCGTCGGGCTCGATCCAAGCGACATAGCGGGCCTCATCGGCGTGTCCGGCCCCTATGATTTCCTGCCGCTGCGCGATCCGATCCTGACCGTCATCTTCGGCGGCAATAATCGCCCGGTCACGCAGCCGATCTCGTATGCCGAGGGCCGCAAGCCGCCGGCGCTGCTCCTGACCGGCGATGCCGACGACACCGTCAAGCCCGGGAATTCGACGCGGCTTGCCGCCAAGCTGCGGCTCAGCGGCAATGACGCGACCGACCGTATCTACCCGCGTCTCGGCCATCTCATGATCATGGCTGCATTTGTGCCGATGCTCGGGTCATTTCTTTCCCCGTTGGCTGATCTGGATGCGTTCGCCCGCCGTATCCGTCCCGACGCACGACGCAGTGCGTCCGTTGCTGCTGAGGTGGCTGCGCCATGACGGTGATGCAATTCGTGCTGGCGCTCGTCGCTATATCCGCGGGCCTCTCGCTGATCATGTCGCTCGGCTGGGTCGCCGAGCAGACCACCGGCAATTCCGGCTGGATCGACACGGTGTGGACCTTCGGGCTCGGCGTCGTCGGCGTTCTCTGCGCGCTCGTGCCGTTCGCCGCCGCGCCGTCCGCGAGCGCGCCGCGGCGCTGGCTGGTAGCGATTGCCGTGCTCGCCTGGGCGATGCGTCTTGGCCTGCATATCGCCTCGCGCACCGCCGGCATTGTCGATGACCCGCGCTACGCGGCGCTGCGCCGGGGCTGGGGCCCGCAGCATGCGTCGTGGCAGATGTGGCTCCTGGCGCAGAAGCAGGCGCTGGTGAGCATCCCGCTGGCGCTCTCCATCTTCCTCGCCGCCCGTAACCCAACGCCGGGTCTGCGGCTGCAGGACTTCATCGCCGTGCTCATCTTTATCGTCGCCATCGCCGGTGAGGCGGTCGCCGACCGGCAGTTGCGGGAGTTTCGCCGGACCGCGCCCGCCCGCACCGCGATCTGCGACGCCGGACTGTGGCGCTGGTCGCGGCATCCGAACTATTTCTTCGAATGGTTCGGCTGGCTCGGCTATGCAGTCATCGCCATCGATCTCGCCGGCGCCTATCCGTGGGGGTGGCTCGCGCTTGCCGGACCGGCGTGCATGTACTGGCTCCTCGTCTATGTCTCCGGCATTCCACCGCTCGAAGAGCACATGCTGCGCACGCGCGGCGAGGCGTTCCGCGCCTACCAGGCGCGCACCAGCGCATTCTTCCCCTGGCCGGCGCGGCGGATTGCCCAGGCGGTGCCGCGATGAACATCACAGCCGCAGCCATCGGCGCGGGCGAACGCGTGGCGTGGCCGGATCCTCTGCTGCGCGCCGCGATCAGGATGCTCGTCGGCCGCACCAGGCGCCGGCTCCACGGCCAAGGCGCATCGGCCGAATGCGAGTTCGCCCGCCGCATGGCGGAGTATCCGATCGCGATCAACACCAGCGAGGCCAACGACCAGCACTATGAAGTGCCCGCCAAATTCTTCGCGCTGATGCTCGGCCCGCAGCGCAAATATTCATGCTGCTATTACGAGCACCCGGCGGCGACGCTCGCGCAGGCGGAGGAGCGCGCTCTCGCCGAGACGGCGCAGCACGCGGCGCTCGCCGACGGCCAGCGCATCCTCGAGCTCGGCTGCGGCTGGGGCTCGCTGTCGCTGTGGATGGCGCGCCATTATCCAGCTGCGCGCATCGTCTCGGTCTCCAATTCCCACTCGCAGCGCGCCTCGATAGCGGGGCGGGCGGAGGCCGAAGGCCTGCGCAACCTCACGGTCGTCGCCGCCGACATCAACGCGTTCACGCCGCCGGGCCAATTCGATCGCGTCGTATCGGTCGAGATGTTCGAGCATATGTCGAACTGGCGCGAGCTCCTCAAGCGGGTTGTTTCCTGGCTGACGCCGCAGGGCGCGCTCTTTCTGCATATCTTCAGCCACCGGCGCGCGCCCTATCGCTTCGATGCTGGCGACCGCGCCGACTGGATCGCGCAGCACTTCTTCACCGGCGGCATCATGCCGAGCCACGGCCTCATTCGTCAATTCAACGATCTCGTCGCGATCGAGCAGGAATGGTGGTGGGACGGCACGCATTACCGGCGCACCGCCGATCATTGGCTGGAGAACTTCGACCGCAACGCGCAAGCTATCGATGAGGTGCTGCGCGGCTTCTACGGCGCCGACGCGGCGCTTTGGCACCGCCGCTGGCGTCTGTTCCTACACGCGACCGCGGGCCTGTTCGGCCACAGCAATGGCGAGGAATGGGGCGTCAGCCACTACCGGCTGCGGCCGGCGCGCTAGCGCGCGATTGTCAGCCCATCCAAGACGCCACGGCCCGCGCGGCGAACGTCGCCACAGCGCCGGCGATCGCCGAGGCGATGCCGCCGTAGACGATGTCGATGACGGTGATCTGCAGGTTCCAATTCCGCAGCGTGGCGTAATTGGTCAGGTCGTAGGTGCCGTAGGCGATGGCGCCAAAGAGAAGGCCGTAGATCACCGCCGTGCCGATGGCGCTCGATCTGAGCGCGGGCATGACCGCGAACACGACGATGCCGACGGGGAACATTGCGTAGAACGCGATAGCCGGCCCGACGCGTAAGACCGGCAACACGATATCGCCGAGGACCGGACGATAGAGCACGCTTGCCATCGTGCTCAGCCAGGTCGCATCGATCAACACGAAGACGACAAGTGAGGTGATGTAGGCGGCGGCAATCGGCATGAGTTCCCCGGAGCGGGTGTTGCCGAACTTCTACGCGAGCGGGCGGCGCGCGGATCACCGATGTCGGCTGCGCCCACCGCTTTGATTGGCTCGGCCCCCTCGTTATAGTCGCGGCCCGGCGAGGCGGCCGGCCTCAGCGAGGGAAGGCAAATCATGAAAATCGTTGCGTTCGAGGGGCAGGGGGGCCCGCGGCTCGGCGTTGTCGAGGGCAGTGAGGTCGTGGACCTCACGGCCGCCGACAGCAACGCGCCGACCGATCTCGGCGCGTGGCTGGCGAAGAACAACGGCGATACGAAGCCGCTCGCCGACATTGCCAAGCGGGCGCCGCAGGGCGCGCGCAAACCGCTCGCGGGCCTGACCTACGCGCTGCCGGTTGGCCGGCCGGGAAAAATCCTCTGCCTCGGATTGAATTACCTCGATCACGTCAAGGAAGGCCCCAATCGCGACAACATCCCGAAATTCCCGACCATCTTCATGCGCAGCCGTACCTCGCTCGTGCCGCACGGCCAGCCGATCCTACGCCCGCAGGTCACCGAGACGCTCGACTACGAAGCCGAGCTGATCCTCGTCGTCGGCAAGCGCGCCAAGCATCTCACCGCCGCCAACGCGACCTCCTGCATCGCCGGCTACTCCTGCGGCAATGAAGGCTCGGTGCGCGAATTTCAGCGCAAGACCACGCAATGGGACATGGGCAAGAATTTCGACCGCACCGGCGGCTTCGGCCCGTGGCTGGTCACCGCCGACGAGTTGCCGCCGGCGGCCAAGGGCCTCAAGATCGAAAGCCGGCTCAACGGCAAGGTGATGCAGTCGGACAATACCGACAACATGATGTTTCCGATCGTCGATCTGCTCGTCTACGTCACCCAGGGCATGACGCTCGAGCCCGGCGACATCATCTTCACCGGCACGCCGTCCGGTGTCGGTCACGCGCGCCAGCCGCCGGTCTTTATGAAGAACGGCGACACCTGCGAGATCGAAATCCAAGGCATCGGCGTCTTGCGCAATCCGGTCGTCGACGAGAAGGCCGGTTGATCACCGCATAAGGTGCGGCGAATGTTGTGCGACTTCCTCGCCCGCAGGCGCGCATTGCCTGGCGTCGCCGTGCTGGTTGCGCTGGCGGCGATACCAGCGCGGGCGGAGCCGGTGCGCATCGGCATCGGCTTCGGCCTGGCGTTCCTGCCCGACTATGTCTGCGAAGACCTCAAGCTGATCGAGAAGCACGGCAAGGACGCGCATCTCGACCTGCGGCCGAGCTTCGAGCGCTTTCCGGCGGCAGGGGCGTTGCAGGACGCGATCCGCGCCGGCACGATCGACATGGGACCGTTCGGCACGGCGCCGCTTCTCGCCGCGTGGGAGAAGGACAAGGGCACGGCGCGGGAGATCCTGGCGGTGTCCGGCATCACCTCGCTGCCGCTGGTGCTGTTGACCAACCAGGCCAACGTTCACGCGCTTAGCGATTTCCGGCCGGCCGACCGTATCGCGTTGCCGACGGCGACCTCGCCGCAGAAATATCTGCTGCAGATGCAGTCGGAGAAGATTTTCGGCCAATATGACCGACTGATGAGCCAAACCGTGGTCATGCCGCACCCGGAGGCCGCGACCGCGCTCGTCGCCGCCGGCGGCCCGGTCACCGGCTATTTCTCCTCCGCGCCCTATACGCAGATCGCGCTCGCGGATGGACGCGTGCACAAAGTGCTTACCTCCGCCGACGTGATCGGCGGCAAGAGCTCGTTCCTAATCATGGGCGCGACCCGGGGCTACGTCGACGCCCATGCGAAAGCCGCCGCGGCGGTCGCCGGCGCCATGACCGAAGCCGCGCACATCATCCACGACGATCCGCATCGCGCCGCGCAAATCTATCTCGCGCACGAGCCTTCAAGGGCGCTCGACGTCGCCGCGGTCGAAGCGGTGCTCGAGGAGATCAAGGACGAGTTCGGCAGCGCCGTCTATGGCGTCGAGGCGTTTGCCGATTTCATGGGCCGGCACGGCGAGCTCAAGGCGCCGCCGCGCAGCTGGAAGGAGATCGTGGCGCCTGCGCTTCTCGATTCGCCGAGCACGTAACCCATTGAGCAAAGGGAGGGCCGCATGGCCGAGACAATATTCAACATCATCAGCATTTGCGGCAGCCTGCGCAAAGGCTCCTACAACCGCATGGTCATGAACGCGCTTCCCGGCCTGGCGCCGGCCACTCTCAGCTTCACGGAAGCGCCGCCCTTTTCCGAGTTTCCGCTCTACAACGCCGACGTCGAGACCTCGGCCGGCTTCCCGGCGGCGGTGCAAAAGCTCGCCGAGGCGGTGCGCGCAGCCGACGGCGTGATCATCGTCACGCCGGAATACAACTTCTCCATTCCCGGTGCGCTGAAGAACGCAATCGACTGGGTGTCGCGCGTGCCCAACCAGCCGTTCGTCGGCAAGCCGGTCGCGATCCAGTCGGCGTCGGCCGGACCGCTCGGCGGCGGCCGCATGCAATACAGCCTGCGTCAGGTGCTCCTTTTCCTCAACGCCACGACCTTCGGCCGGCCGGAAATCTTTATCGGCAATTGCTCGACGCGCATCGACGCCAAGACCGGCGAGATCACCGACCCGCAGACCGTAGAACTCATCCGCCAGCAGCTGGCCGCCTTTGCCAAATTCGTCGAGCAGCACGCGGCAAAGCGCTGAGCGGGCGCCATTTCCGTGGTCTGGCGCTTTCTTTATAGTCCCTCGCACGAACACCCTTGCAGCTCCGCGGAGGCCTTCATGACGGTTACGACCGCAAAAAGACCGAGCAACGGCAAGCCGGACCCGAAACACAACATCGAGGCGATGCGGCAAGCCTACTACCAGCGCATCGCCAAGCACCATATGACGCCGCTCTGGAAGGTGATGAGCTCGCTCATCACCGACGAGCCGGCGACGCGCTGCGCGCCCGCGATCTGGCACTACGGCGACGTGAAGTCGCTGGTGATGGAATCCGGCGGCCTGATCAGCGCCGAGGAGGCAAAGCGCCGGGTGCTGATCCTGGAGAACCCGGCTTTGCCGGGAGAATTGCGGGTCACCAACACGCTCTTCGCCGGCATTCAGATGATCCTGCCCGGCGAGGTCGCGCCGGCGCACCGCCACGCCCCTTCGGCGATCCGCTTCGTGCTCGACGGGGAGGGGGCCTACACGGCGGTCGAGGGCGAGAAGGCCCTCATGTCCCCCGGCGACTTCGTCATCACCGCGAGCTGGGCGCCGCACGATCACGGCAACAGCTCGAAGAAGCCGATGCTCTGGCTCGACGTGCTCGACGTGCCGACGGTCAATTTCTTCGAGACCTCGTTCGCCGAGGATTTCGACGATCCGGTGCAGGAGACCACGCGCCGGGACGGCGACTCGCTGAGCTTCTACGGCTCGGGCGTGCTGCCCGACGGCACGCCGGCCATGAACCGCACCCCAGTCATCAACTACACCTATGCGCGGACGCGGCCGATCGTCGCGCGCATGCTCTACGCCGGCGAGATCGACAAGCGCCACGGTGCGCGCGTGCGCTACGCTAATCCGATCACCGGCGGCGCGGTGCTGCCGACCATGGGCGCCAATCTGGCGATGCTGCCTAAGGGATTCCGCGGTGAGCCCTATCGCTCGACCGACGGCGCCATCTTCGTCTGCGCCGAGGGCCAGGGCACGACCGAGGTGGACGGTCAGGTGCTCGCATGGGGGTCGAACGACATCTTCGTGGTGCCGCCGTGGAAACGCTATGTGCACAGCGCGGCAAAGCAGTCGGTGCTGTTCTCGATTTCCGATCGTCCGGCGCAGGAAGCGCTCGGCATCTGGCGCGAGGAAAAGTGAACGCCGCAATCGGCCGCGCCGGCGCAAAGAAGCCATCATTGCGTGGCGCCTATGCGGCGCCATTATAAAGTGGCCTTGTGTGCAACGAACGGGGAACAAGCGTGCGTTCGATTTCATGGTGGAAAGTGGTTCTGCCGGTGGTTGCGGCCGGACTGATCCTGAGTTGTTCCGATGGGGCATGGGCGCGCGGGATGCGAGCGCCGTCGCTCGACTGCGGCTTCCACGGAAAGGTGTTGGCCAACGGGCGGTGGTGCTCGTACCGTTGCGATCGTGCCGGCACCGCGTGCGAGCAGCAATCCTGCTGGGACGGCCAATGGATACAGCGGCTCGGCTGCATCGAGCCTTTCTGTTCCTCGCGGTGCGGCTAGGCTTTTCCGACTAGGCGTCAGCGGGCAGGGCTTGCGGGTCGCGCGGTAAGCGCGTACCCGGAGCCGCACCAACACACGGCTCGGCCGCACCGATGGACGCACCGGCGCAAAAGAAATCGAAGCTGATCAAGGGCGCGACCGGCGACTGGGAAGTGGTCATCGGCATGGAGGTGCATGCCCAGGTGACCGCGCAGGCGAAATTATTCTCCGGCGCTGCGACCGCATTCGGCGGCGCGCCGAACGCGCACGTTTCGCTCGTCGATGCCGCGATGCCCGGCATGCTGCCGGTGATCAACGAGGAATGCGTGCGCCAGGCGGTGCGCACCGGGCTCGGCCTGAACGCCAAGATCAACCCCAAATCGGTGTTCGACCGGAAGAATTACTTCTTTCCCGATCTGCCGCAGGGCTACCAGATCAGCCAGTACAAATCGCCGATCGTGGGCGAGGCCGAGGTCCTGGTCGACATGGCCGACGGCGAGACGGTGCGCGTCGGCATCGAGCGGCTCCATCTCGAGCAGGACGCCGGCAAATCGCTGCACGACCAGCACGCCACCATGTCGCTCGTCGACCTCAACCGCTCCGGCGTGGCGCTGATGGAGATCGTCAGCAGGCCGGATCTGCGCTCGGCCGAGGAGGCGAAGGCCTTCCTTAGCAAGCTGCGCATCATCCTGCGTTACCTCGGCACTTGCGACGGCGACATGGAGAAGGGTCATTTGCGCGCCGACGTGAACGTCTCGGTGCGCAAGCCGGGCGCCGCTTTGGGCACGCGCTGCGAGATCAAGAACCTCAACTCGATCCGCTTCATCGGCCAGGCGATCGAGCACGAAGCCTGGCGCCAGATCGGCGTCATCGAGGACGGCGGCGCGATCGAGCAGGAGACGCGGCTGTTCGATCCGGCAAAGGGCGAGACGCGCTCGATGCGCAGCAAGGAGGAGGCGCACGACTACCGCTATTTTCCCGATCCGGACCTTCTGCCGCTCGAGCTCGCGCCGTCGCTCGTTGCCGATCTCAAGGCGCACCTGCCGGAACTGCCCGACGCCAAGAAGGCGCGCTTCATGCACGACTACGCGCTCTCCGGTTACGATGCCGGCGTGCTGGTGGCGGAGCGCGCGACGGCGGAATTCTTCGAGGCGGTGGTCGGCGCGGGCGAGACGAAGCGCGATCCGAAACTCGCCGCCAACTGGGTGATCAACGAGCTCGCTGGGCGGCTGAACAAGGAAGGCAACGACATCGCTGCCTCGCCGCTGAGCGCAGCGCAGCTTGGAACCATCCTCGATCTCATCGCCGAGGGCACGATTTCCGGCAAAATCGCCAAGGACGTGTTCGAAATCGCGTGGAACGAGGGCGGCGAGCCGCGCGCGATCGTCGAGGAGCGCGGCTTAAAGCAGGTGACCGACCTCGGCGCACTCGAAAAGCTCGTCGCCGACATCCTCGCCAAGAACCCGGACAAGCTTGCCGACGCCAAGACGAACCCGAAAGCGATCGGCTGGTTCGTCGGCCAGGTGATGAAAGCGTCCGGCGGCAAGGCCAACCCGCAAGCGGTCAACGATCTCCTCAAGACCAAGCTCGGCGTCTGAGCGCGGCGGTTCTGCGGCGCCGCTGCGCTCCGCGCCGGAGCCGTCGCGGCCGCCGCGCGCGAGCAAAACGGACGCGGGAATCTTCCTCGCGAGGGCGTCGCCCGGCGCCCCGAGCGGCCGCCAGCGGTGCCGCGCGCGAATCGGTCGGGCACCGATTCGCGCGTTTTTCGCCTCGTCGAGGCCGCCAACGCGCCCGAAGTGCCGCCTGGCGCAAAATTTTTTTCGCTTGGTGAATCCCGCCATACCGGCGGCGTTGCGGGCGCGAAAACGCGTGCAAGAGGCGCGCGACGTGAGCGCGATCGCGGCAAAACCTGAAAATCTTCTGTCGCAGAAACCCGTATGACATCGGCGCTTCTGCGCCGCGAACAAATAATCGCCCAAAATCACGCGCGGAAAAATCTTTTCCGCCCGATCTTCGCTCGGCGATCAAGCCGCGCCGGCGGCGGCAAGGCGGGGCGCGGCACTTACACACAAAATTAAGCGGAGTCACTGTTATTTTTTTTCCGCTGTAGTAATCGGATGGTAGTGCAGATCGATTCGCGACTGCACTGCACCGATGTCGCCATCCACTCAAGCTAGGAGGGCAGCAATGGCGAAGAAGAGAAAGACGAAGGCAGCGGCAAAGAAGACGGCGAAAAAGACAAAGCGCCGGAAGAAGAAGTAGTCGACGCCGCAGTCGGTCTTCGACATCGCGTAGAGTCGAAGATCGCGTCACACGGGCCGGCGGCGATCGAGGGTGGATCGATGATCCCCCGAGACGCGCCGGCTCAGGTGGACGACAGGGGGCGTCGGCGGGACGGAGGCTTGAGCTTCACGATCGTGCTCATGGGCGCGGTGGTGAAGAGGAGGAACGGACGATCCGAACCTCGCCGCGGCCAATCGCCGACGGATGCAAGCCTCGGGACTCTCGCCGACGCCCTCGGTATGTCGGCAGTCTCGCCGCGATGGTTTCAGCGGCGCTGCGGTCACTTAACCGCGGCGCCGTTTCATTTTATGCTACAGGGCGATACCGGTTGATCCTCACGCCCCGTGGCGAAACACCATGAAACGCGCACGCACGAAGTCGAAGACGAAGCCCGTCGCCGCGGTGAAGCAGCCGGCGGCGCGGCGACGGCAGGTGCCGAGCCCCAAGCCGATCGAGCTTTACTACTGGCCGACCCCGAACGGCTGGAAGGTTTCGATCATGCTCGAAGAGTGCGGCCTGCCCTACGTGGTGCATCCGGTCGACATCTCCAAAGGCGATCAGTTCACCCCGCACTTTCTGGCGATCTCGCCGAACAACCGCATCCCGGCGATCGTCGATCCCGCAGGCCCGGGCGGCCGGCCGATCTCGATCTTCGAGTCCGGCGCCATCCTGCAATATCTCGGCCGCAAGACCGGAAAATTCTATCCGCGCGAGGAGCGCGCACGCGTCGCCGTCGATGAATGGCTGTTCTGGCAGATGGGCGGGCTCGGCCCGATGGCCGGGCAAGCCAACCACTTCCGCCGTTACGCGCCGGAGACCATCCCCTACGCGGTTGCGCGCTACACCGACGAGGTGCATCGGCTGCTCGGCATCATGAACAAGCGCCTCGCCGACCGCGACTACCTCGCCGGCCGCTATTCGATCGCCGACATGGCCTGCGTCGGCTGGGTCAGGGTGGTCGAACGCGGCGGGCAGGAGCTTGGCGGCGAGTTTCCCCATCTCAAGCGCTGGCTGGACGCGGTGTGCGCGCGCGAAGCGGTCAAGCGCGGCATCGGCATCCGCGTCGAGGCGGCCTCCGCCATCGACATCAAGGACCCGAAGGTTCGCGCGGTCCTTTTCGGGCAGCGGGCGCGCTGAGGAGCGAGCAGACGGCGGCTTCAGGCCCGCTCGTCCCCGCGAAAGCGGGGACCCAGCTTTTGTGCGCAAAGCCGATCCTGGCTTCCCGCGTTCGCGGGAATGAGCGGAATGGAAGCGATCAATTCGTCTTCGTCCAGGTCTGCGCCTTGCAGATGAGCCCGCCCATGACGCAGCCCTTGAGCTGCGCCGATGTCGCGCTGGTCATGGTGAACGAACCGGAATAGGTGCTGCCGTCCTCGGCGTTGTAGACTTGGCCTTCCCATTTGCTGCCGTCGCCGTTCGGCTTCATGTTGAGCACGATCGGGATGCCGAGCAGCGGACGGGTCTTCTTGGCCGCTTCGGCATTGTTCTTGTCGAGCTTCGGCTTGTTGGTGTCCGGGTCGATCGGCTCCTGCAGCCAGATGAGATTGCCGCAGATCGCCCCGCCGCAATTGGTGATGTGGACCTTGCCCTTCTTGTCACCGGTGAGCCAGGTGCCGAGCGGATCGGCGGCGTGCGCGGGCGCCGGCGCGATCAGCGCCACTGCGATCGCGGAAAGGAGGACGGCTGCCGCTATGCGAAAGGTTCTCATTGTTTTCCCCCGTTGCTTTCCCTGAGCGCGAGGCCGGAAGGATAGCCGCCGAAACCGGCATTGCAAGCTGGTTTCCGGCCGGGCTTGGGCCGCATCGCCGCCGTCCGGCGCGCCGCATTGCTTAACGCGGCGTTGTCGGGAACGCGCAGCCCGGACGGCGCGGTTCAGCTTTGATTCATCGCATTGCTTAAACCACCATTCAAATCTTCTGACGATTATCGGTGCGCCGGCGGGGAACGAAAAGCCGGCTAACACGCGCAAGCGGGACAGTGACAAGGCGCAGACAGGGGAGTCCACAATGGCTCGTTTTGAAATTCTCGACAGTATCGCGGCGCCGCTCGGCGAAGGGCCGGCGGCCGGCGAAATGCTGTACGAGCTCGGGATGATGTACTCGATCGGCCGCGATGTGCCGGTCGATCTCGTCTCCGCGCACAAATGGTTCAACCTCGCGGCGATGAAGGGCAACGCCGACGCGATCCGGCTGCGGCGCGAGATCGCCGAGCAGATGTCGGAAGCCGAGATCGCGACCGCGCAGCGCGCGGCGCGCGCCTGGCTCAGTGCGCGGGAATGCGGCGCGCTCGCCGCCTGACTCGGCCTTCAAGTTCCGGATAAGTTACTTGCGCTTGCCGACGAGCTAATCGAATAGCGGTTTTGTCGCCTATTGGCCCGTTTCTACCGTTCGCGGCGGTGCATCGATTCTACCGGAGTTGGGGCAAAGCCGACATCGCGCAGGTATGTCGATCTGTAGCGTTTGGCCAAACGCTGGCTTTGTATTTTTGCAGTGATACGCATCAGAGTAACCAACATGCTTCTTGTAGCCACGATGCTTTTCGTGTTGATTGGCGCCGACAAGTGTCGCGTCGCGCGATGCGCAGCTCGTGCAGGAGTCGTGAATGGCAACGAGTGTCAAGCAATTGTTGGAGGCAGCCAACGCCGTGGTGCCGAAGGTCACACCGGTTCAGGCGCGCGAGATGATGGCGAAGGGCAACACGCTGGTAGTCGATGTGCGGGATGCGCCGGAGCTAGCGAAGAGTGGCAAGGTTGCTGGCGCCGTGCATCACTCGCGCGGCATGCTGGAATTCCGAGCCGATCCTGAGTTGCCTTACTACGACAAGAGTTTCGCCCGGGACAAGACCATCATCGTCTATTGCGCTTCCGGCGGTCGCTCTGCTCTCGCTGGCAAGGTGCTCAAAGATATGGGCTATGGCCAAGTCTATAATATGGGCGCTTTCAAAGATTGGGCCGAGGGCGGCGGTGCGGTTGAAAAGCCGATCGACACGGGCATGTCGTAATAGCTCCTATTGGCTAACCGCCCGTCATGTCGCGTGCGACAGAATTGCCGCGTTTAATCTTCCTGACTTTGCTGCGATGCACGAGTCCGGAGTTGGCCCAAAGCGGATGTCGGGACGCCGCCGAGGAATGTCGAAGCTGCGGACTTCGCTGGCGATGATCTGGTTGCCAATGCCGACAGCGAGCGGCGAGCGGCGGGCGCCGGCGCGTACGGATGAATGCACGGGGCCAAAGCTGGCAGAAGGCGTCGGTGACCAGCGCCGCGCGGGCGACGGCTTGGCGGGCGGCGCGGTTCATGGCGCCACCTCGGAATAGATGCGGATGATGTTGCTGTCGGCGGTCAAGATCGCCGGCCGAATCGCTCCGCTCGAAACGGGAACGGAGCTCGAACCATGCCCGCGGACCCGGCGTCGGCTTGTGATATTTTTAGTGATACCGCCGCCCCACTTTTGCGGCGTTTTAGGCGTCCCGTGCGTTTGGTGCTTGACGACAAAAGCCCGCGCACATAGGGCTTTTTCACATCGGAGAGGTGGCCGAGTGGCTGAAGGCGGCGGTTTGCTAAACCGTTATACGGTCTAAAGCCGTATCATGGGTTCGAATCCCATCCTCTCCGCCACCCTTCGCCGCTGACGGGCTTCGGGTGGCGCGCCGCTGAAAAGGCAAACGAGCATGAGCCGAGGATGGCTCGCCGCTGTCGCGCTGTTGTGCGCGTCCGTGCTCGCCGCGGGCGCGCAGGACGCGACCGAACGTCAGGTCAAGGCGGCGGCGGGGCGTGACAACCGCGTTGCCGTCTACACCAACATTCAGCCGGATTGCACCTCCGGGCCGCTGCCGGCGATCAGGCTTGTTGCTGCGCCGGCGCACGGCGCGGTCACCGTCAAGCGCGGTGTGCTCAAGGCCACCAACATCAAGCAGTGTCTGGCCACCGAGGTGCCGGTCTTCGTCGCCGTCTATCGTCCGGCCGAGGGCTTCAGCGGCCTCGATGAGTTCGAGCTGGAAATCAGCCTTGCCGGCGGCCGCAAGCAGCGCCAGCATTTTCGGGTGAATGTCTCCGCCAATCCCGGCGGCGGACAGGGTATCTGACTGCTTGGCGGAGCGGGCGGTGCAACCCGGCCGCAACCGGCGTCGCGAACAGGCCCTTGATTTGAATTTCGATGCGCGACATTGCGCAATTACTACCAAGCGGATCGGTCGTCGCTTTGATATCTTGGTGGAGCCCGGTCCGGTGCGCTAGCGCACGACGATTTGCCCGCGCTTCTGGCTCATGAAGCCTTCCAGGGCCGTGATCTGCTCCGGCGACAGGCGAAGGCCAAGCTTCGAGCGCCGCCAGATCACGTCGGCGGCTTCTTCGGCCCATTCCTCGCGCATCAGATAAATCACCTCCGCCTCGGTCAGGCCGCCGCCGAACTCGCGGCCAAGCGCGCTCCAGCTGGTCGCGCCATCGAGAACCGCGCGCGCTTTGGTGCCGTAGGTACGGGCGAGGCGCCGGGATTGCTGCGCACCGAGCCAGGGATACTCGCGGCCGACATCCTTGACCAAAGCCTCGAAGCCCAGGACCGGAAAGTCGCCGCCCGGCAGCGGCACCTCCCCGGACCAATTGCGCTGCGCGCGCGTCGTTGCCGGCAGATGCCGGTCGAGCTTGTCGAGCGCATGCTGGGCGAGACGCCGGTAGGTGGTGATCTTGCCGCCGAATATCGAGAGCATCGGCGCGCCGGCCTCGTCGAGATCGAACACGTAGTCGCGCGTTGCCGCCTGCGCTTCGCTCGCGCCGTCGTCGTAGAGCGGGCGCACGCCGGAATAGGTCCAGATCACCTCGTTGCTGGTGACCGCAGTGCTGAAATATCGGTTCGCCGCCTGGCACAAATAGTCGATCTCCTCGGCGCTCGTTTTCGCCGCGCCGGGATCGCCGACATAATCGCGCTCCGTGGTGCCGATCAGCGTGAAATCGTTCTCATAGGGGATGGCGAAGATGATGCGCTTGTCGGTGTTCTGAAAAATGTAGCAGCGATCATGCGTGTAGAGCCTGGGGACTACGATGTGCGATCCCTGCACCAGCCGGATGCTGGCGGGGACATTGCGCCGTTGCGTGGCGGCGAGCACGTCGCCGACCCACGGTCCCGCGGCGTTGATCAGGATCTTGGCGCGGACTTGCTCCGGGGGGCCCGCCGAGCGGCGGTCAACGGTGGTGAGGCGCCACACGCCGGTGTCGCGCTCCGCCGCAATGGCCTTGGTGCGCGTGCGGATGGTGGCGCCGCGATCGGCCGCGTCGCGGGCGTTGAGCGCGACCAGGCGGGCATCGTCGACCCAGCAGTCCGAATATTCGAAGGCCAGCGAGTACTGGCCGGGCTTGAGCGGGCGGCCGGCGACGTCCTTGGTCAGATCGAGCGTGGTGGTGGGCGGCAGCAGCTGGCGCCCGCCGAGATGGTCATAGAGAAAGAGACCGAGCCGCAACAGCCAGGCCGGGCGCAATCCCTCATGATAGGGGAGCACGAAGCGCAGCGGCCAGATGATGTGCGGCGCCATCCGCCACAGCACTTCGCGCTCCAAAAGCGCTTCGCGCACCAGGCGGAATTCGAGGTATTCGAGGTAACGCAGCCCGCCATGGATGAGCTTTGTTGCCGCCGAGGAGGTGCCGCTGGCAAGGTCTGATTGCTCGCAAAGATAGACCGACAGACCGCGCCCGGCGGCATCCCTTGCGATGCCGCAACCGTTTATCCCCCCTCCGATGATGGCGACATCGTAGGTCCCGTCAACCAAGGTTTTCCCCCCGCCGGCGAGATGCGGCATTCGCTTTCTGATCGCCGCGACGGTAAGTGAATAGCATTAGACGTACAAGCGCGCATTTCGAAATTTGAAACGAAAGATTGTAAGACGCGCGGCGTTGCGCCGCGGCGCGCGCGGGAACAAGCCCAAAATATCAGCTTGCGTGATCGGTCAGGCGTGCCGAATCCAGGGTTCCATTCGAGCCCACGGTCTCGCCCACTTTCGCGATGTCGTCGGCTTTGGCCGCCTCGACCACTTTGACCCCATGCGTGTTGCAGACTTCGCGCAGCTTGGCCGAATTGAGCTGGTCGGTGACGAAGGCATGGATCTCGGACATGTGGCCAATGCGCACCGGGGCTGCCCGGTCCAGCTTGGTGCGGTCGCAAACCAGCAGCACGCTGCGGGCATTGTCGATAATGGCGCGGGAGACATTCACCTCGCGCGGATCATAGTCGAGCAGCGATCCGTCCTCGTCGAGCGCCGAGGCGCCGATGACCGCCATATCGACCTTGAATTGCCGGATGAGGTCGACCGCCGAGGAGCCGATGACCGCGCCGTCGGAGCGCCGCACCAGCCCACCGGCAACGATAACTTCGATCGTCGGATGCCGGTAGAGCGCCATGGCGACGTTGAGGTTATTGGTGATGACCAGGAGATTTTGATGGTTTTTCAGGGCGGTAGCGACCTCCTCGGTGGTCGTGCCGATATTGATGAAGAGCGAGCATTGGTTCGGGATCAAGGCCGCTGCGGCAATGCCGATTTCCCGTTTCTCGGTCGCGGCGATGAAGCGCCGCGCCTCGTAGGACAGGTTCTCGACCGACGACGCGATCACCGCCCCGCCATGGGTGCGCGCAAGGACGCGAAGATCGCAGAGTTCGTTCAGGTCGCGGCGGATGGTTTGCGGTGTGACGTCGAAGCGCGCCGCGAGGTCTTCGACCGTGACCCGACCGATCGATCGGGCAAGGGTGACAATGGTGTTTTGCCGCTCATTGAGTGGCTGCATGGGCCGGCATCCTGGTCAAATGCGGGTACCTCCTTATTGCTCAGCGACGGCCAAGAGGCTAGACGCAATTTCTCTTTGAATTTTCGTTTTGACCGTTTATGATCAATATCAGGTTCGAATGCAAACCAGTTCGCCGGACGAGCGAACGCTGCACAGGGGGGACCGCGGTGTCTGTTGAGGGCTGCCGAGTAGACCGCCATGCGCCGCCGCCCCGCGCAGTGCGCCCTTTGCCGGCCGCGATCGAATGTAACAACAGCCGCTACCCCTATCTCGCGACAGAATTTCAACTTTTTGTCCAGACGCCCTGCCTGGCGGCCTCGAGCGCATGAGCATCCGTCTTGAAAGCGTCAACGTGGTTTCGATGGGGGAGAGCGTTATCAGCGAAGTCTCGCTCACCATCGAACGAGGAACCATGAACGTCCTGCTCGGCCCAACGCTCGCCGGCAAGACGACACTCATGCGGCTGATGGCCGGCCTCGATAAGCCGACCTCGGGCCGCATCCTCATTGACGGCAAGGACGTGACCGGAGTTCCCGTGCGCGAGCGGTCGGTGGCGATGGTCTATCAGGAGTTCGTGAATTACCCCTCCTTCACGGTCTACGAAAACATCGCGGCGCCGCTGCGGCGCGCGAAGCGGCGGCTGTCCGCGCCGCAGATCGATGCCAAGGTCAGAGCAATAGCGCAGATGATGCATATCGATCATCTGCTGCACCGCCTGCCGTCGGAGCTTTCTGGAGGGCAGCAGCAACGCGTCGCGCTAGCCCGCGCACTGGTCAAGGAAGCGCCGCTCTTGCTGCTCGATGAGCCGCTGCACAATCTTGACTACAAGCTGCGTGAAGAACTGCGCAGTGAGATCCGCGAAATCTTCCACGGCGGCACCACGACAGTCGTTTATGCGACGACTGAACCGCAGGAGGCCCTGCTGTTTGGCGGCAATACCATCGTGCTCGATGCCGGACGCGTGCTGCAGTCTGGGCCAGCCCTCGAAATCTATCGCCGCCCCGCGACTATTCGAGCGAGCGAGGTATTCAGCGATCCGCCGATCAACCTCATCCGTGCGGTCATCGGCCCTCAGGGTTGCCGCTTGTCGCCTAGCGTTGCCTTTCCGTTGCCGCAGCACATGCGCGCGCTGGCACCGGGCGACTATCGCGTGGGCGTGCGGGCCGACCACATCGGCCTCACGGGTCACGCCGAGTACAGCTGCTTGATCCCGGCGAAGGTCGAACTTGCCGAGATCAACGGCTCGGAAACCTACGTTCACGGCGGGCATGGCGACTTTAAGATGATTGCCTTGCTGCAGGGTGTGCACGAATTCGGATTGGGGAATGAGATCAACCTCTATCTCGATCCCCGCCGCTTGTTCGTGTTTGACGGCGCCGGCAAGCTGGTGGCGGCTCCCGCAGAGAATGCCGGCGGCACGGGGGCGCACTAATGGCGCTGATCGCCTTCGAAAACGTCGCGCACAGCTACCTGCGCTCGCCGGCGCGAATGGAAGACTACGCATTGCGCCCGATGAATCTCGCTTGGCAGCACGGAGGCGCTTATGCGCTGCTCGGGCCGTCGGGTTCTGGCAAGACGACGCTGCTCAACATCATCTCGGGGCTGCTGCGCCCGAGCGCCGGCCGTGTGCTGTTCGACGGCCGCGACGTCACTGACTCCTCGACCGTTCAGCGCAATATCGCCCAGGTGTTCCAGTTCCCGGTGGTCTACGACACCATGACGGTGTTCGATAATCTCGCCTTTCCGCTGCGCAATCGCGGCATCGCGGCCGCGGAAGTTCGCAGCCGCGTCTCCGAGGTCGCGGAGCTGCTGGAGCTCACCAACGACCTGCGGCGGCGTGCCAGCGGCCTGGCGACGGACCAAAAGCAGAAGGTATCCCTCGGTCGCGGTCTGGTGCGCTCCGATGTCAGCGCGATCCTGTTCGATGAGCCTCTGACTGTCGTCGATCCGAACCTCAAATGGCGACTGCGCCGCAAGCTCAAAGAGATTCACAAACGTTACAGCGTGACCCTTATCTACGTGACTCACGACCAGGGCGAGGCGCTGACCTTCGCCGACCGCGTCGTAGTGATGCATGAGGGGAGCGTGCTGCAGCAGGGCACGCCCCAGGAGTTGTTCGAGACGCCGTCCGACCGTTTCGTCGGCTATTTCATCGGCAGCCCGGGAATGAACTTTTTGCCCTGCCTGTTGTCAGGCGAGGGCGCCGAGGTGGCGGGTCAGTTTGTCCCGCTGGCGGCGGCGCTGCTGACCAAGGCGAGGCAAGCTACCGGGCTGGAGATCGGGATACGGCCGGAAGCAATCGGTCTTAGCAGCAGCGGGAGCGGCCTTGCCGTTGCGATTGGCGATGTCGAGCATTTGGGCACCCGCAAGATTGCGACCTGCCGGCTTGGCGAGCACGAGATCAAAGTCGTGGTCCCGCCGGAGCAGCCGATTGTTTCCGAGCGCGGCATTCTGAAATTTAACCCGGCGATGACCCGCCTCTATGCCGACGGCCGATTGGTCGGGTAGGGGGCCGCGCGATGCAAAAGTGGCAAAACCAACGAGCCTGGTTCCTGGTCATTCCAGTCGTGCTGCTGGTTGCCTTCAATGCGCTCATCCCGCTGATGACGGTGGTGAATTACTCGGTCCAGGACATTTTCGATAATACGCACCGGATCTTCGTCGGCACCGAATGGTACCGGGACATGCTGCTGAACACGCGGCTGCAGAATGCGCTGGTGCGCCAGTTAGTGTTCTCGGGGCTGGTGCTGCTGATCGAGCTGCCGCTGGGCGTCGCGATCGCCCTGACCATGCCGCGCAAGAGCGGATGGGGACTCTCCGCGACGTTGGTTATCGTCGCGCTGCCGCTGCTCATTCCCTGGAACGTCATCGGCACGATCTGGGTGATCTTTCTACGGCCGGATGTCGGATTGCTCGGACATTTCATCGACCACACCCTGGGCATCCACTTCGACTATCCGACCTTGCCGATGCAGGCCTGGATCTCGGTGATGATGATGGAGGTCTGGCACTGGACCCCGTTGGTCGTCCTGCTTGCCTATGCCGGCTTGCGATCGATTCCGGACGCCTACTACCAGGCGGCAAGCATCGATGCCGCCTCGCGATGGGCCGTCTTTTGGTACATCCAGCTGCCGAAGATGCGCGGCGTGCTGACCATCGCAGTGCTGCTGCGGTTCATGGACAGCTTCCTGATCTACACCGAGCCGTTTGTGCTGACCGGCGGCGGACCCGGTGACACGACGACCTTCCTCTCGATTTATCTTGTCAAGCTGGCCGTGGGAGAATTTGACGTCGGCAAAGCCGCCGCCTTCTCGATCATCTATTTTCTAATCGTGCTGGTGTTCAGCTACGTCTTTTATCAAGTGCTGCTGCGAGCCCAAAGGGGAGAGGTTCGATGACATATCTTCCCGAAGTTCGGATGGACGATCTTGCGGTTGCAGCTCGGACTCGTGACTTGCCGGTGCAGACCAACAGGCAGATATCGAAAAGCATCATCAGCTTCCGCTTGATCGGGCTCCTCATCTATTTGCTCGTCTTGCTGCTGCCGATCTACTGGATGTTCAACATGTCGTTGCGCGACAACAACGACATCATGTCCCGCCTGGCGTTCTTTCCGGACCATCCTGTCATCCACAACTACGTGGAGATATTGACCGAGCCGTCCTGGTATTGGGGCTATATCAATTCGTTCGCGTATGTCAGCATCAATACGGTCATCAGCCTCGCGGTAGCGCTGCCGGCGGCGTATGCGTTCTCGCGCTACCGCTTCCTCGGCGACAAGCATCTGTTTTTCTGGCTGCTGACAAACCGCATGGCGCCGGCGGCGGTGTTTCTGCTTCCGATCTTTCAGCTCTACTCGGCTTTGGGGCTTCTCGACACTTACATTGCCGTCGCTCTCGCGCACACGCTTTTCAACGTGCCGTTAGCGGTCTGGATCCTCGAGGGCTTCATGTCGGCTGTGCCCAGGGAAATCGACGAGACCGCCTTCATCGACGGCTACTCGCTGCCTCGCTTCTTCTTGACCGTGTTCATTCCACTGATCCGCGCCGGGGTCGGCGTGACCGCGTTCTTCTGCTTTATGTTTTCCTGGGTCGAGCTGCTGTTCGCGCGGACGCTCACGGTCACCAACGCCAAGCCCATCGCCGTCGTGATGACGCGTACGGTCAGCGCGTCCGGCCTCGATTGGGGCCTGTTGGCCGCCGCCGGCATGCTCACCATCGTTCCCGGCGCGCTCGTGATCTATTTTGTACGCAACTACATCGCCAAGGGCTTCGCGCTCGGTCGCGTGTGAGGGAGAGAGTCGCATGAACCTTGGATGGATGGTGTGGACCGTGCCGACGGCGATCTTCTTCGTCGTCATTGTCCTCGTTCTGGTGGGTATGACCGTCTGGCAGATCGTTGCACCGAGCCCGGAACGCCGCGGCTTCCTGCCGATTCCCACGACGCCGGGCGATCGACTGTTCGTCGGCCTGACGGTGAGCGCCTACGTGCATCTAGCGTGGATTGGGTTGGTCGGGTCCAGCTTGTGGATCGCGTCCATCGCATCCCTGATCTGGTTGGCGGTGGTCATGATCCTGGGCTGAGCAAGCATGAATCAAGGACGACCCTGTCCATCGGTGTTTCGGCCTTCACACCGATGGCAGGAACCGGGTCAAGCCGGAGAAACAAATCGGAGGCCGAACGAGGAGATAC
This sequence comes from uncultured Alphaproteobacteria bacterium, assembly GCA_963850855.1. Classification (GTDB taxonomy): domain Bacteria; phylum Pseudomonadota; class Alphaproteobacteria; order Rhizobiales; family Xanthobacteraceae; genus BOG-931. The sequence continues at coordinate 396,416 of CAWKNH010000009.1, read as the reverse complement.
GGAACATGAGTAAGCCAAGGGAGAAGGCGCTACGGCGAATGCTTCTCTGCGGCGCGGTTTCCGCTTCTTTCGTGCTTTACGCGGGCACGGCGAGCGCGGACATGGCTGCGGCGAAGAAGTGGGTCGACGAGGAGTTTCAGCCCTCGACGATCAGCAAAGAAGAGCAGATGAAGGAAATGGAGTGGTTTATCCACGCGGCCGAGCCCTTCAAGGGCATGAGCATCAAGGTCGTGTCCGAGACCATCCCGACCCACGCCTACGAATCGAAGACGCTCACTCAGGCCTTCGAGGAGATCACCGGGATTCACGTCACCCATGACGTGATTCAGGAGGGCGACGTCGTCGAGAAGCTGCAGACCCAAGTGCAGACGGGGAAGCCGATCTACGACGCCTACATCAACGATGACGACTTCATCGGTTTTCATGCCCGCTATCCCTACACGCGAAACTTGACGGACTGGATGGCGGGTGAAGGCAAGGATGTCACCGATCCTCACTTGGATCTGGATGACTTTCTCGGCTTGGCCGATGCGACCGGGCTGAAGTCGCGCGGCTTTGACGGCAAGCTCTGGCAGCTGCCGGATCAGTCCTTCATCAACGTGTACTGGTTCCGCAAGGACTGGTTCGATCGAGCAGACCTGAAAGAGGCATTCAAGAAAAAGTTCGGCTATGAATTGGGCGTTCCGATCAACTGGTCGGCCTACGAGGACATCGCTCAGTTCTTCAAGGACGACGTCAAGGAGATCGACGGCAAGGCCGTGTTCGGCCACATGGACTACGGCAAGAAGGCCCCCGATCTCGGCTGGCGCTTCACCGACGACTGGCTCGGAATGGCCGGCGAGGGTGACGTCGGCATACCCAACGGCTATCCGGTCGACGAGTGGGGCATCCGCATGGAAGGCTGCCGGCCGGTTGGCTCCAGCATAACCCGAGGCGGGGACGTCAATGGCCCGGCCGCGCAATACGCGCTTCGCAAGTACATCGAGTGGTTGCGCGAATTCGCACCGCCCGGCGCGCTCGGCATGGATTTCTATCAGTCCCTGCCCAGTCTCGCTAAAGGCAACGTCGCCCAGCAAGTCTTCTGGTACTCGGCGTTTGCCGCCAGCATGCTCGAAGGACGTGCCAAGGGCAACAACACGGTGGACGCGAACGACAAGCCGCTGTGGCGGATGGCCCCGACGCCTCATGGGCCATACTGGAAGCCGGGCATGAAGGCCGGCTATCGGGACGAAGGCTCTTGGACCCTCCTCAAGGACGTTCCGTTGGATCGTACCAAGGCTGCCTGGCTTTACGCGCAGTTCATCACTTCGAAAACGGTGGACCTCAAGAAGTCCCATGTCGGCTGGACGTTCATCCGCAAGAGCTCCGTCACTGACAAGTCGTTCGACGATCCGGATGGCTCGAAGTACGGTGGCCTGATCCAGTTCTTCCGGGGGCCCGGAATCAAGTATTGGACCCCCACCGGCCTGAACGTTCCCGACTATGCGAAGCTCGCCCAGCTCTGGTGGCAGAACATCGGCGAGGCCGTCGCCGGCGAAGTCACGCCGGAAACGGCTCTCAACAACCTCGCGAAAGCGCAGGACGAAACCATGGAACGCATCGCGCGCTCCGGGCTGCAGGGCGAATGCGGCCCGAAGCTCAATCCGGAGAAGCCCGCTGCGGAGTGGCTAAGCGACCAGCACGCTCCGTGGAAAAAACTCGCCAACGAGAAGCCGCCCGGCAAGACAATGCCGTATGACGAGATCATGAAGGAAATGTTGTCAGGAAAGCTGCCGCTCTAAGGTAGCCGTGATTGCGGTGTTGCCGGTTCGGTGAGCTGGCAACACCGCAAGAGAAAAGCCAGCGAATGCGCTCATACGCAAACGCAGCCAACGACGGAGTGACCGTCGACTACGACGAGCTCATCAAGTCCTGGAAGGCCGAGAAGCCGAGTAGGGGCTGAACTTGAATCGACCGGAGTAGGGTCAGAAATGACCCTGCTCTCGGCCGGGCACCTCCTCCGCCCGCGCCGAGCACACTCCTGGGTTCAGGCCAGAGTTCGGGAGTGAAGAGGGCGTCGCTTCGCGGCGCCCTCGTGTTTTTGCGGGCATGGCAGGCGCCGGACAAGGCTCGATGGCCGCAACGCCGCGTCAGCGTCTGGCGTCGATCGAACCGCGCCGCGCCATTCCAGCGCCGTCACCCGGGTCAAGGTTGTTTGGCGCCTGGTGCTGCGGCCAGATCTTCGCCGGACGGATTGGCCGACTGGCCGCCGCCAGCGCGCGGTCCGGGCGGCTGCGCGACGAGGCGCACCAGGTCGCCGGCGGCAAGCGAATCCGGCGGGCTATTCACCACCCGGTCGGAGACCGTCAGCCCCTTGAGCACCTCGACCTCGGTGCCGAGATTGCGGCCGAGCGTCACCGGCCTGAGCTCGATCTTGTCGCCCGGGCCGATCACCGCCACTTCCAGACCCTGCTGGCGGAACAAAAGCGCGCTGGTCGGCACGCGCACGACGTCGGGGTTGCCCGGCAGCGCGAAGTCGACCTGGGCATAGGCGCCGGGCTGCAGCTGGCCGTCCGGATTGTCGGCGTGGAGCTCGACCAGCAAGGTGCGCGCGGTGGTGTTGATTGCGCTCGAGGTGGTGGCGACCTTCGCCTTGAAGGTCTTGTCCGGATATTGCGGCAGATGCAGGTCGGCAGTCAGCCCCTGGCGGATGTCGGCGGATAATTGCTGCGGCACCTGCACGTAGATCCGCATCTCGTGAATGTCGGCGACGCGGAACAGCTCCGGTCCGCTGCCGCCGCCGGTGCCGCTGCCGGCATTGATCAGCGCGCCGACGTCGGTCTCGCGCGCGGTCACCACGCCGTCGAACGGCGCGGTGATCCGTTTGAAACCCTCCAGCGCCTGCAGGCGGTCGACCTCGCCCTGATCGGCGGCGACCTCGGCCATGGCGGCGTTGAGCCGCGCGACCGCGCTGTTGTAATCGGCTTGTTTCGACTCCTGCTCCTGCTGCGAGACAACGCCCTTGGGCGAGTCCCGCCACCGTTCGAAAGTGGTCTCGGCGAATTGTTTTTCCGCCTCCCTGACCTTGACCGTTGCGCGCGCCGAATTCAGCTTCGCCTGTGTCGCGGCGAGTTGCGCATCGATGTCCGGCGCGTCGAGCTCGGCAAGGAGGTCGCCCTTCTTCACATGTGCGCCGTAGTCGAAATACCAGTCTTTCACATAGCCATTGACGCGAGCGTAGATCGGCGTCTCGTACCAGGCCTGCACGGTACCCGGCAGCACCATCGCCTGTTTGGTGGCGCCGGGCTGCGGCGAGATGACGGCGACGGTCGGAACGGCCTGGTCGCGCGTCCATTGCGCGACCTCCGCTTCATGGCCGCGCCGTTGCAAGATACCGAGCAACGCGATGACGACCGCCGCGGCGGCAGCCGCAGCCCCGAGACGGCGCAGGCTGCGTGACGGCGCGGCCGGCGGCGACGCCGTCGCGGGCTTGTGCCTCTTATCTCCCGCGGCCATTCGTTCTCCGGTCAGGCAATCGGTTCGGGCTGCGGGGGTTGCGGCATCGCGTGCATGCGGTCGCGCCGGGAATGCAGCACGCTGAACACAGTGGGGACGAAGAACAGCGTCGCCACGGTGGCGACCAAGAGGCCGCCGACCACCGCGCGGCCGAGCGGCGCATTCTGCTCGCCGCCTTCGCCGAGCGCAAACGCCATCGGCAGCATGCCGATGATCATGGCCAGCGCGGTCATAAGGACCGGGCGGAAGCGGGTGAAGCCGGCCTCGAGCGCCGCGGCGCCGGCATCGAGCCCCCGCGCCAGGCCTTCGCGCGCGAAACTGACCAAGAGGATGCTGTTGGCCGTTGCGATGCCCATGCACATCACCGCCCCGGTCAGCGCCGGGACCGATAGCGTGGTACCGGTGACGAACAGCATCCACACGATGCCGGCCAGCGCCGCGGGCAATGCGGTGACGATGATGAACGGATCGAGCCAGGACTGGAAGTTCACCACGATCACCAGATAGATCAGCACGATCGCGCCGGCGAGCCCGAAATAGAGCTGGCTATAGGCGCTGGCCATGGTGCGGACCTGGCCGCTCAAGGCCACATGCGAGCCGCGCGGCAAGTCCTTGCGGGTTTGCTCGAGGATGCGATCGATATCTTCGGAAACGGCGCCGAGGTCGCGCTCCTGCACCGAGCCATAGATGTCGATCACCGGTTGTACATTATAATGAGAGACCACACCGGGGCTCGGCCCCGGCGTGATTCGCGCCAGGCCGCCCAGATATTGCGGCACCTTGGTTTCCGCCGACGTGACCGGCACGTTGGCGAGATCCGACATCGTGTCGATCCGGTATTGCGGCATCTGCGCGACGATCGGATAGGAAACGCCGTTCTCGGTGTTCAGCCAGAAATTCGGGTGCACCTGGGCGCTTCCCGACAGCGTGACCAGGAGGCTGTTGGCGACGTCGCGCTGCGTCAGCCCGACCTCGCCGGCGAGGGTGCGGTCGACGTCGACATTGATCTGCGGATAGTTGAACACCTGCTGGATGCGCAGGTCGGCGATGCCGGGCACGGTGCGGATGCGCTTGAGCAGGTCGGTGGCGTGGGCGTAGTTGGCCAGCTGGTTGTTGCCGACGACCTGCACGTCGATCGGCGCCGGCAGCCCGAAATTGAGGATCTGCGAGACGATGTCGGCTGGCAGGAACGAGAATGTCGTGCCCGGATATTTCTGCGGCAGGATGCTGCGCAGCTCTTTGATGTAGGTGTCGGTCGGGGCGTGATCCTCCTTGAGCGTAATCAAAGCGTCGCCATCGGCCGGGCCGATCGTGCCGGTGTTCTGATAGGCCATGTTGATGCCGGAAAACGGCAGGCCGATATTGTCGACGATGTTGTCGAGCGCGCTGGGCGGGATCGTCTGCCGGACGGTCTGCTCGACGAGATCGAACAGGCGCGCCGTTTCCTCGATGCGAGTGCCGGGCTGGGCGCGCAGATGCATCAGGATCTGCCCCGAATCGACCGCCGGGAAAAAGTTCTCGCCGAGGAACGGCCAGAGCCCGAAGGAGACGAGGACGCAGGCGAGGAATCCGGCAATGAACAATCGCGGCGAGGCCAAAGCCAGCGACAGCAGGTCACGATAACGCGCGCGCACGCGGGCGAAGCGGTCGTCGAACAGCCGCTGAAAGCGCCGCAGCGGATTGCGCGAGCGCTGCGACGCTGTGGCGGCGTCGCTGTGCGCGTGGCCGCGCCCGCCATGATGGCCGCGCATCAGATAATTGGCCATGGTTGGGACCAGCGTGCGCGAGAGCAGGAACGAGCCGATCAGCGCAAAGACCACGGCCTCGCCCAGCGGCCGGAACAGATAACCGGCGACACCACCGAGCTGGAACATCGGCACGAATACGATGCACAGGCAAAGCAGCGTGACGAACGCCGGGATGACGATCTGCTGGGCGCCGTCCATGATCGCCGGCTCGATCGGTTTGCCCTGTTCGAGATGGTAATTGATATTCTCGATGGTGACGGTGCCGTCATCGACCAGGATGCCGACGGCAAGAGCGAGCCCGCCGAGCGTCATCACATTGATGGTCTCGCCGAGCCACGACAGCGCGGTCAACGAGAACAGGATGGCGAGCGGAATCTCGATCAGGATGATGACCGTCGAGCGCCAGCTGCCGAGAAAGATGAGGATCATCACGCCGACGAGGAGGGCGGCAAGCGCCGCCTCGCGGATGACGCCGACCACCGCCGCCTTGACGAAGATCGACTGGTCGCCGACGGCGTGCAGGTTGAGGCTCGCCGGCAGGCTCTCCTCGACCCGCGGCAGCAGCGACTTGACCCCGTCGATGACGCTGAGCGTCGAGGCGGCGCCGGCCTTGAGGATGGTCATCAGCACCGCCCGCGAGCCGTTGACGCGAACGAGGTTGGTCTGCGGCGGTGAGCCCTGATGCACATAGGCGACATCGTGCATGTAGATGATCGTGCCGTTGACCTTCTTCACCGGCAGGTCGTTGATCTTCTCCAGCACCACGGGGCTGGCGTTGAGCGCGACGTTCCAGTCGAATTTGCCGAGCTTCTCGTCGCCGGCCGGCAGGATCAGGTTCTGCACCGTGATGGTGTTGACGACGTCGTCGGCGGAGACGTTATGGGACTGCATCGCCTGCTGATCGAGATCGACCTGGACCTGGAGGACTTTGCCGCCATAGGGTGAGGGGACGGCAGCGCCGGCCACCGTCGCCAGCTGCGGACGGATGAAGTTCTGGCCGAGATCGAAGAGCTGCATCTGCGGCAGCTTCTTGCTCGACAGCGCGAGCTGCAGGATCGGCACGCTCGAGGCGTTGTAGCTCAGCACATAGGGCGGCGTGATGCCCGGCGGCAGGAGCTTGAGCACCGTCTGCGAGGCGGCCGTCACCTGCGCCACCGCCATGGAGATATTGACGTTCTTCTGGAAGAAGATCTTGACCACGCCGTAGCCGGAGAGCGACTGCGATTCGAGATGCTCGATGTCGCCGACCTGCGCCGTCAGGTAGCGTTCGTAGAAATAGATGACGCGGCTCGACATGTCGTTGGGCAACAGCCCGTTATAGGTCCAGACGACGCTGACCACCGGGATGTTGATGTTCGGAAGGATGTCGGTCGGCGTGCGCCGCGCCGCCAGGCCGCCGAAAATCGCGATGAGGAGGGCGAAGACCACGAAAGTATAGGGCCGCCGCAGCGCGATTTGAACGATCCACACGTCGAATGTCTCCGGGCGGGACGGCGGAACCGTCGAAGAATCGGACCAACCGCGCCGCCGGCGCAATTTAGCTGAAATGACAGGGCGGTGTAACCGGCGCCGCTGACGCAGCCTTTGCCGTGCGTTAACCTCCCTCGGAGCGAACCAAACCGCCGGCGCCGCATTGTCGAGCATGCCGCTTAACTGTCGCAGTCTGCTGCCGGGAGCTGCCCTGGCCCTGCTGCTGCTCGGGCTGCCGGCCCGGGCGCAAGCGCAGCCGGTGCTCGCGCCGACCCGCGACGTGGACATCACTTACGAGGTGACCCGGCCGCACCAGGCGAGAATCCGCGAGCGCGTGCGCTGGCTTGCCGCCGAGCATCTGGAGCGCATCGACGGCCCCGACAAGTCGGTCACGATCTTCGATCGCAAGGGCAATGAGATCACGCTGCTGATCCCCGCAACCCGCACCTATCGGAAACTGGAGAGCGCGCCGCGCCGGCCGATGGAGCCGGAGGCGGACGCGGTCCTCACCCGCGGCGGCGAATTGGCGGTCGCCGGGCAGCGCTGCGTCGACTGGTCGTGGATCGAGGACACCGAGGCGCGCACCCTGTGCGCCACGGCGGACGGCGTGGTGCTGCGCCTTGTGGTCGGCGGCAAGACGGTGATGGAAGCGCGCTCGGTCAGCTACGGCCGGCAAAATCCCGAGCTGTTCAAGGCGCCGCCAAACTATATGCCGGCGCTGGCGCCGGAAGGCGGTAGCGGGCCTTAAGACGGCGCTCTCGACCGGTGCCCGCTATATCCGACCGCCCAAAACGGCCCATTTTCTTGCCGCCGCGGTGTGTTGCCGAGATGTCACATACCCCAACACTGATTGGCCATTCCCATGGCGAGATATTGACAAGAATATAACGGAGTCCGAAGTTTGCGCTGTATTGCCCTGTATATTGCGGCGCCGCCGCAAACAACGGGGCAGGGGGAGTCCGATGAAAAGGTTTGCTGGGGCTGCGGCTTGTTCCGCAGCGTTACTGTTCGTGTGCGCCGGCGCCGGGTACGCGGCCGATAGCGACGTGATGGTGACGAAAGCTCCGGTAGCCAAGGCGCCCGCCGCGCCGGCCACCTGCGCCAGCTTTTGGGATTTCATCGCCACGCCATGTCCGCTGACCTGGTACGGCATCACTGTGTACGGCGCGATCGATACCGGCGTCGGCTGGCAAAGCCATGGCGCGCCATTTGATCCGCTGTTCGTCACCGGGGCCTCCTATTTCTTGCAGAAGATGAACAGAAGCCCGATGTGGGGCCTCGCGCCCAGCGGGTTGAGCCAGTCGACCATCGGCATCAAAGGCGTCGAGCCGATCGGGGGCGACTTCAATTTCATTTTCCGGCTTGAGGCCGGCTTCGATCCTTATTCTCTGCAATTCGCCAATTCACCCGGCTCGGAGTGGAACAACAGGGGCATACCGGTCAACCAGCAGACCACCAACGGCGATTCGGCTCGCGCGGGCCAGTTTTTCAATAACATCGGCTATATCGGCGTCAATTCGGCGACTTACGGCACTCTGACTGTTTTTCGCAACACCTCTCTGATGGCGGACGGCGTCGGCGCTTTCGATCCGATGCAAGCTTCCTATGCGTTCTCGCCGATCGGCTTCTCCGGCGTGGTCGCCGGCGGCGGCGACACTGAAAACTCCAGATACAGCACGTCGGTGAAATATCGCTACGAGATCGGCGATTTCCACGCCGCCGCGCTCGGCCAGTTCGGCGGCTATGAGTTGGACAACGGCTCGCGAGGCGCATGGGAAGCCGAAGTCGGCGGCGACATCCGCAATCTGGCCAACGGGGTGTTGTCGCTCGACGTTATCGGTGGCTACAGTCAAGACGCGGTGAACCTCAGTCTTTCCGGCGCTCCCACGAACGCCGCGGGCTTTCCCATAGCGCCGTTCCTGCCGCAGACCATGACCGCGACGATTTCCGACAACACCAACGTCATGGCGCTGGCCAAATATACCAACGGACCGCTCAAGCTCTACGCCGGCTATGAGTGGATGCAATTCGCGCCGCCCACCGATAAGCAGACCTCGTTTACCGACATCGCCGGAAACTTTGTCTGCTTAGGCTGCGCCGCCTTCAACATGACCAACATCAACAACACAGCCTACAGCGCTCCGGGTAACAGCGACAAGATCCTGCAGGCGGTCTGGGTCGGCGCCCGATACTCGGTGACCGAGCAGGTCGACGTGGTCGGCGCCTATTATCACTACGATCAGAACAACTTTGCGCTCAGCGCGGCGAACGTGGCGGCATGTAAGGTCGCCAGCACGAATAAGAATTTCTGTCAGGGTACGATGGACGCGGTCTCCTTCCTGATCGACTGGAAGTTTGCTGCGAAGTTCGACGCCTATGCCGGCTTCATGTACTCGCAGTTCAATGGCGGCTTGGCGAACGGCTACCTCGCCCGCAACAACATCGATCCGACGGTCGGCCTCCGCTTCAGATTCTAACAACCCCCCGCGGGCGGGACTCGACAAAGATCGCCACCGCGGTCTTGCCGGGTCCCGCTTCTTTTCCGGCCGCTCCTCGTCGTTGCGTGGCGTGCCAGCGCTGCCGGCAGTGTAGTTGCGATCGGTCCGCCGGCGCGCCTTTTCGCGCGGGGACAGCGGCGAGCGGCAACTTGCACCCCCCACAAAAAGCGACCATTCTGCGCGCGGGGGAATGCCATCCGCAGGCGGAAGTGAGTTTTGCGTCGGCGCCCGCATGGTGGGAGCGTAGTCAGTACGCACGTCATCGCTTTCGGTGGTTGGAGTGCATCCGTCTCGTGCCGGCGCCGATTTCGTGTATCGTCATGACCGCTGCCGCGAGGGCGGTCTGCCGCGACTATGCGCGGTTCTCATCTCGATCGCGGTTTGCGGCGGCCTTGCCGGCTGTGCCGTCGGCCCCGACTATCAGCCGCCGGAACCGCCGATGCCGCAAACTTTTGCCGCGGCACCGCTCGCAAAGGGCGACGGCCGCGCCGTCGATCCGGCCAGATGGTGGCGCGCGCTGCATGACGGCGAGCTCAATTCGCTGATCGAGCGCGCCATTGCCGCGAGCCCCACTTTGGAGATCGCGCTCGATCGCCTGCAGCAGGCGCGGGCGCAGGAGGCCGTTCTCATCGGCGCGGCGCTGCCGTCGCTCGAAGCAAGCGCCGGCGGCGGCTGGGGAACCGGCAGCGATCTCGCGCGTGGCCGCGCCTCGGCGCCGCTCGTTTCCGCCGAGAACGGCGTCGGCGTATCGCAGATCGCCAACATTGTCGGTTTCGATGCCGGATGGGAGATCGACGTTTTCGGCAAATTCCGCCGCGCGATCGAGGCGGCGGGATACGACGTGCAAGCGGCGGTCGCCGCCCGCAACATGGTGCTGGTTTCGGTCATCGCCGACGTCACCCGCGCCTATCTCGACCTGCGCGCGCTGCAGATGCAGCTCGCGGTGGTGCGCAAGAACATCCAGGTCGCCGAGCAATACATGAATTTCGTCCAGGAGCGCTTCGATCGCGGCATCACCAACGAACTCGACGTGACGTTGGCGCGGCGCGAACTGGCGCGATTGCAGGCGCAGGTGGCGCCGCTTGCCGCGCAGATCGATGCCGCGCGCTACGTCATTGCCGCCCTGATCGGAGAGTTTCCAGAAAATCTGGGCAAGGAGCTGGCGCGACCGGGCACGCTGCCGGCGTTTCCCGGCCGCATCCGGCCCGGTTTGCCGATCGATCTCCTGCGCCGGCGGCCCGACATTGTCGAAGCCGAGCGGCAATTGGCAGGAGCGACCGCGCTCATCGGCGTCGCCACCGCCAATTTGTTTCCCGCGGTGGCGGTGACCTCCGGGGTTGGTCACCAGGCGGCGATTGGCGGCGTCCCGATCAACCCGATCTGGTCGGTCGGGCCGGCGATCGGCGTGCCGCTCCTCGATTTCGGCCAGCTCGACGCCCTGGTGGAAAGGGCCGACTTCCGCGCCCGCGAGCTTCTCTTCAACTACAAGCAGACCGTGCTCAACGCGGTGCGCGAGGTCGATACCGCCGTTGCCGGTTACGCCGCGCAAGAAGAGCGGCTGCGCCACCTCAACGACGCGTTGATCGCGGCGCGGCGGGCGGTAAGCCTTGCCCAGCAGCGGTTCGAGCGCGGAGTTACCGATTCACTCAACGTGATCGACGCCCAGCGGCAGGAATACGTGCTGGAGCAGGAATACGTCGCGGCGCAAGCGACCGCGGCCGAGCAATTCGTGGCGCTCTATCGATCGCTCGGCGGCGGTTGGGAGGGCTATCAATCTCTGCCGCCGATTCCGCCACCGCTTCCGGCGATCGCGGCCGCGTTCAAGCGGCTGTGGGCGCCGCAGGCCGCGCCTTGAGCTTCATCGGTTTCAGTCCACGACAAGCTTGCGGAAATTTAATTTCCAACGGAGAAACCTCGGCCGCCGACAAAAGTTCGATTTTGGGGGCTAGCGTCGAAACAAGTCCTGTGCCGAACAGGAATGACGCAGCGGACAAGAACGGAAGTGAGCACACCATGTCGCCCAGGATCAGTCGGCCGCTTACGGCTCTTCTCGTCGTTTCCGTCGCGCTCTCGCTCGAAGCCGGCACCGCCGCGGCGGCAAAGCGCGACCGGCACGCCGCCGCGGCCGCGCACGGCGTTCGCAGCGCGCAACGCGGGCACTATCCACCTTACGTCGTTCGCCGCCAGCCAATGTCGGACTACGACTACAACCATCCCGACGAATCCGCCGGCGGCCCGGGCTATGTCTTCGTTCCAGGGCGCGGAATCCTCAATGAATCGTGCAACATGCCGACGAGCACCTGCACCAACGAATATCGCGACGTGCAATAATTAGGATTGGCCTTTAGCCGATCAGACGATCGCGTGGCGAGCGGGTCCGGCGCCTCATTGTTGTTCTTCGGACCGCAAGTCGTTCTTCGAACGATCCATTGGCCGCTTTCCCCGTGGCATTTTTGCCACGGGGCACAGCGAAACTACTGTGAAGATCGCCCAAATCGCGGCAATGGAACTTGCTGTCATCCCACCGTCATGCACGAAAATTAGACGGGGAGCGGGGTTAACCGTTCCTTAAGTGTCTTCCACGGGCCAACGGGCGGAGGGGGTGATCGTGTTCAAACGTAGAGCAAGTATTCTGTTGTCCGGCACCATGCTGGGAGCGTCCTTTCTACTGGCCGCCCCGGCGCTCGCCGACGATGCTCAAACGGAGCAGTTGCAGAAGCAAATCAACGCCTTGCAGAAGCAACTTCAAAGCCTGCAATCGCAGGTGACCGAGACCAAGAAAGAAGCCAAGGCCGCGCAACAGCGGGCGGAGAGCGCTCCGCCACCGAGCGCGCCGGCCGGTCTCTACGATGCAGCGCCGCCGCCCGGCCCGAGCCCGATGATCGGCAAAGCGCCCTCGTGGGTGTCCGGGATCAAGATTTCGTTCGCCGGGAGCTTCATCGAAGGCGCGACGGTGTGGCGCCAGCGCAACGAAGTTTCCTCGGGCGCCAGCGATCCGCCCTTCAGCTCATTGCCGTTCTCGAATTCGCCGCTGTATACCGAGAACGAATGGCGGGCGAGCGCGCAGCAGAGCCGCATCGCCCTTAAGATGAGCGGCGATATCGATCCGACCCAACATCTGAAGGCCTATTTCGAGACGGACTTTCTCGGCGCTGGCGTGACCGCGAATTCGCGGGAAAGCAACAGCTATAACATGAGAATGCGCCAGGCTTTCCTCGAGTATGACAACGACAACTACCACTTCCACGTGGTCGGTGGTCAGGCCTGGAGCCTGTTGACCCAGAACAAGGTCGGAATGCTGCCGCAGACCGAGAACACGCCGCTCTCGATCGACGCGCAATACGTGGCGGGCTTCAACTGGGCGCGGCAGGAACAACTGCGCTTCGTCGAGGATTGGGATAAGACGTGGTGGTTCGGCTTGTCGGTCGAAGGCCCGCAGGTCAACATGCCCTCGAACAGCATCGGCGCCGTCGGAGGCCCCTCGCAACCCGGCGGGAGCGTCGGCGGCTCGACAACACCGCCTGGCCTCGGCGTCAATGCTTATAACGCCTGCAATAACTCCGGATTGTTAGACAGCGCCACCGCCTGCTCAAACGACGTCGCACCCGATTTCGTCGAGAAAATCGCGGCCGATCCGGGTTGGGGCCACTACGAACTTTTCGGTCTTGAGCGCTTCTTCGCCGATCATGTGTCTACCCTCGCAGTGCCCAACAGCTGGACTCAAAAAGTGAACTTCGGCTGGGGAGTCGGCGGCTCGGCGCTGCTCCCGGTGATTCCGAAATATCTCGACCTGCAAGGCAGCGTGATGACCGGCCAGGGCACCGGCCGTTACGGGTCGAGCCAGTTGGCCGACGTCACCATCGGACCGGATGGCTCTCTCTCGCCGCTGCAGACACTGCAGTTCCTGGTCGGCGGCGTAGCCCACCCATGGCAAGGCCTCGATGTCTACGCCTATTACGGCCAGGAACAGGTCAATGCCAATTTCTGGAACATTGGTGCGACGCACGGCGGTTATGGCAATCCTGCGTTCAACAACGGCGGCTGTCTTAACCAGAACCTGGCTTCCGGCGTTGCCGGCTTCAACGATCCGATTGTCGCCGGCAGCTGCACAGCCAACGTTCAGCGGACGCAGGAGTTCACCATTGGCTTCTGGCAGAACATTTACAAGGGCGACATCGGCCGGTTCACTTTCGGCGCGCAGTATGAGTATGTGCGGTTGACGGCGTTCGCCGGATCCCCGACCGCCGGGGCAACTCCCAACCAAGGTCTGAGCCCCAACAACAACATCTTCTTCACGTCGATCCGCTACTATCCCTTCTAGCAACAGGTGCGACTTCTGACGGAGGCGCCGTCGGCTCAGCCGGCGGCGCCTTTGTCATCCGCCGGTCCGCGTCTTGGCGAGCTTGAAGTTCGCGTCCGCGCGAGGCGATTTCGCCGGCTTGCGCCGGGCGAAATACGGGTGGCTGACCCTGAGCCATATTTGCAACACTTGGCGCTAAAGTGTGGTGCGAGAGAAAAAACATAATGAAAAGAATAGCTTCGGTGACCTGTCAGATTGCCGTAAGGGATCGACCCGGGATAGCCGACGGATGTATTATCCGCATGGGGGAAGGCGAGCGGAATCGGGGGGTGCCCAAGCGTGGGCGCTGATCCCTTTGCTGCATCGTCGGTGAGCGAGACGGGGCGAACGAGGTGAATGCTCGTGCTGGTCGGCAGGGTACATAGACTGGTCCTGATTGCCTGCTTCGGTGCCTGCATGACGCAGGTCGCCTCCGCGACCGATATGGGCGTTTTTTCGCTCACGCCGCCGTCGCCGCAAAACAAGGACTGGTCCGGATTCTATTCCAGATCCGGCTCGAGCGACGGTCCCGGTCCTTCCTGGATGAATTCGACTGGGATGAATTCGACTTCGTTCTCGTCCCCGGGCGCGGCATCCCGCCCGGCGACGACGAGCGACAGTTTTGGCTACAACCTCCAGAAGGGCAATTTCGTGTTCGGCGTCGAAGGCTCGTTTTCTGCGGCGAACTTCGACGGCCGATTCACCAGCCCGAATTTCACCGCGGCAGGCGCATGGTCGCCGAACATGAATTGGCTCGGCACCGTGACCGGGCGCTTCGGCTATTCGTTCGGCCAGTGGCTTCCTTACGTCAAGGGCGGCTTCGCGGCGGCGAGTGTTGCGTCGCCGTTGCAGGACGGACCAATCGGCGGGTTTACCCAGGCCTCCTCGGGGCAGACCCAGACCGGCTGGACCGCCGGCGTCGGCCTCGAATATCAGCTGTCGTCGAAATGGTCGCTCGGGCTTGAATATCTCTATACCGACCTCAACAACGGCTCCGGCAGCGGCGCTCCGAACTCGATCGGCGCCGGCGGCGCGCCGGAAGTGTACACGACGGCGGTGAAGAGCCAGAGCCTGCTCGGCCGGCTCAACTACAAGGCCGGCTGGTAGTCAGGCCTGCTTCGCCGCATCGATGCGGCGCTGAATGAACCACGAAAAATAGCCGTCGTATTTCTTCTGCACTTCGGCCTTGCGCCAATCAATGCTTCGTGGCGGACGCCGCCGTGCGCGCGCTTATTCGGCTTCGGTTTTTGCCGCCGCCCGCGTGCGCTCCTTGCCGTCGCAGGCCGCCACGAAGCGGACTACCTGCTGCAGGAGGTCGTCGCCCTCGAGCAGCGGCGTGTGGCCCTGGTCGGCGACCTCGATCGCCTGCAGGTCCGCGCGCCGCTCGCGCATCGCCTTGACCGTCGCCGCGGTAAGAACGTCGGAATTGGCGCCGTGAATGACCAGCATCGGCACCCGCGCCAGTCCGTCGAATTCGTTCCACAAGGGCGGCAGCGGGCGTTCGATGTCGATGGCCGCGAGCGTGCGCGCGAGGCGGGGATCGTAGGTCGGCGTCAGCCTGCCGTTCTTTTCCTCCCAGCCGCGCCGCGCGGCCGCGAGCCACTGATCGGCGGTCAACTTCGGAAACTGGGCGCTCATCAGCCGGCGCAGGATGTCGGCGCCCTCCGCGAAGCTGCGCGGTTGCGGCACCTTGCCGACATAGCTCTTGATGCGCGCAAGTCCTTTGGGCTCGATCACCGGGCCGATATCGTGCAGCACCACGCCGGCGATCAGGATCGGATGCGCGGCGCTCATCAGCATGGTGAGAAGGCCGCCGCGCGAGCTGCCGACGAACACCGCCGGGCCAATCGCGCGCGCGATCATGACGCTGACGATGTCGGCAAGCTCGACCGCGAGATTGTAGTTCTCGGGGTTGGGGTCGTATTCGGATCGGCCGCGCCCGCGCGAATCGATGGCGATGACGCGCCGCTGCGGGCCGCCATGCGCCAGCGCCGGAGCGAGGTCATCGAAATCGGCGACGGTGCGGGTAAAGCCCGGCAGGCAGACGACTGGCGTGCCGGGCGCGCTGCGCGCGCCGTATTCGCGCACGTGCAGTCTCAGCCCGTCCTGCACCGTCACGAAATGACTCGCGCCCGGATCGGTCGCGCGCTCTCCCGGCGTTGCCGCCGCGTTCGCTGCGGTCGGCGCGGCGGTCACGGCTAACCGCCGCGCCGCAGATCGGCCTCGATCAGCAACCGCGAATTGTTGCCGATGCGGGCGCGATAGATCTGCATGTTCTCGATCACGCGCTGCACATAGTTGCGGGTCTCCGCGAACGGGATGCGCTCGATCCAGTCGATCGGGTCCACCTTCGGGTTGCGCGGGTCGCCATATTGCTCGATCCACTCCCGCGCCCGATGCGGGCCGGCATTGTAGGCGGCGAAGGCCAGAATGTAAGAACCGCCGAACTGGGCGATGACGTCGCCAAGCTCCGCCGTTCCGATCTGGGTGTTGTAGACCGGGTCGTTGAGCAGTCGGCGTTGATCGAAGGTGACGTTGAACTTCTTGGCGACGAAGCGGCCGGCGTCCGGCGTCACCTGCATCAGCCCGAGCGCGTGGGCGCTGGAGACGACGCGGGCGTTGAACGCGCTCTCCTGGCGCGCAATCGAGTAGACGACGCAGGGCTCGACCTCCGGCCCGATCGGCCGATAGCTCGGCATGCCGAAGGCCGGAAACGCGTATTGCTCGAACGGCATGCCGCGGCCGAGCGCCGCCTTGCCGAGAAGGAGCGTCGCGCGTGCATCGTTGTGGTGCGTGGTGATCTCGGCGAACGTGGTGAGCGCGCCGGTGTCGGTGGCCTTGTCGCCGAGGTCGGCCGCCATGGCGGCGACGAGATCGCGCTCGTCGATGGCGTAGAGGATTTCGAAGGCGCGCGAGATCTCCAGCCGGCGATGTTCCGGCGGCGGCTCCGGAAGCTGCCGCAGCGTCAGCGCATCGAGGCCGAGTCGCGCCCGCGAGAGTTGCCCGTAATAGGCAGTCGGCTGGCGCGCCGCTTCCTCGTAGTAGGCGCGCGCGTCCTCGCCGCGCCCGAGCACCTCCAAAGCGCGCGCCTGCCAGTAATAGCCGCGCGCGAGCGTGATCGGATTGGAAATGCCATCGCCGATGCGGGCGAAATGGGCGAGCGCCGCCGCCGGATCGCGCAGGAAGCGCAGCGCGATCCAGCCGGCGGTGAATTGCTGCTCGGCGCGATAATTCTCGGTCGTCGGCGCGGCGGCGTTGCCGGCGATCTCGTAGGCGAGCTTGGAATCACCGAGATCGAGAAGCTTGCGGGCGACGAGCCGGCGCTCGACCCACCACTGATCGGGATCGCCGAGCTTCTCCGGCTCGCGCGGCGCGGCGACGAGCCACTGTGCGGCCTCCGCGGCCTTATCGCCGCGGCGCAGCCATTGGATGCGGCTGAACATGTAGCCCGGATCGTGGCGGGCGGCCGGCGGCACCGCCTCAAGCAGCGTCTTGGCGTTGGCGGATTTGTTGATGACCGCGGCGCGCGCCCTGGCGATCGTAAGCTCGGTGGCGTCGAGATAGTGCGCGGCGCGCAGGCCGGCGTCGTCGTCCTCGGCGTAGAGCCGCGCGTCCATGCGCGCTTTGTCGTCGGCGGCGGTAAGCAGCGCGGCAAACGCGGCGCGCGCCTGCGTTTCGAGGTCGGCGGAGAAGCTGTCGCTGCGCCAGGCTTCGCGCACCGCGGCCTGCGCGCCGGCCTGATCGCCGACGGCGAGGAGCGCGCGCGCGAGCGCAAATCGCCCCTTGGCGCTGTGCGGCGGCTCGCTGCCGAAAAAGGCGATGGTCGTGCGCGGATCGGCGCGCTGCTGCCACAGCGCCGCTTCGGCATGCCGCCGCAAAGTCACGACACTCGGCCAGCTTGGATTGGCGGCGAGGAATGCGGCGTAGCGCGAGAAGTCGACGCTGTCGTCGCCGTGCAGGATCACCCATTCGACGAGCTTGCCGGCCAGCGGATCGGAGATCGTCGCTTCGACATTGGTCGCGTCGTCCTGCCGGCCCTTGTGCGAGAGATCGATCGCCTGCCTGACCGCGCCGAGATCGAGCGGTGAGGTGTTCGCGCTCGCCGCCAGCGCCAAAGCCGGCGCCGGACGCGCCGGCGGCGGAGCCCGGCGCGGTGGAACCGGCGCGGAGGCAGCGCCATGGATCGCGGCGGTAGAATCCTGTGACCGCCGCAGCCCGAGCGGCGCCGGCGTTTTCGCGCCCTTGTGCGCGTGGCCATGCGCCGTGGCTTTCTTGTCTTGCGCAGTTTTCTTGCTTGTCTCTGATTTGGCCGCGTGGCGCGCACGCGGGAGCGGAATCTTGTCCGAGGACGGCGCAGCAAAGGCGCCGCCCGCCAGGAGGCCGGCGGCGGCAATGGCGAAAATGAGCCGAACGGCCGTCATCGGCACTGATCCTTCCCTTCCGCCGCGCCCACGGCCGGCAATGGCGCAAACCCTCTTCGGCCGGCAAGATTGAAGAAATGCTAATGCCGGCAAGGCGGCGTCCTTATTGACGAATTTCACGGCAAAAGGGCGGCGCTGTCCATCAGGGCCTGTGGATTGGCGGTTCCCGCGATCGAGCCGATCGCGCGATTTGCGCGTCGCCACTTGGCAGATTGCTGGAGCAAGGGGCTTTAAAGGCCCGCGGCGACCCGGTATCTATGCGTGACGGCAACGTGATCGCGCACCGGCGATCCGCTGCGACCGGGACCGCCATTCTCAGGGATCGTATCATGAGCGCCAAGACGAGCTTCCGCGGCTCATTCACTGCGCTGGTCACGCCGTTCAAGAACGGGTCCCTGGACGAGAAAGCCTTTCGCAGCTTCATCGACTGGCAGATCGCCGAGGGCACGAGCGGGCTCGTTCCGGTCGGCACCACCGGCGAAAGCCCGACGCTCTCGCACGCCGAGCACCACGAGGTGGTCGAGTGGTGCGTCGACCAAGCCAGCGGACGCGTACCGGTTGTCGCCGGCGCCGGCTCGAACTCGACCGAGGAGGCGATTGCGCTTGCCGAGCATGCCGAGGAGGCCGGCGCCGACGCGGTGCTCGTGGTCACGCCCTACTACAACAAGCCGACGCAGGAAGGCCTCTATCAGCACTTCAAGGCGATCAACGATGCGATCGGCATTCCGATCATCATCTATAATATCCCGCCGCGCTCGGTGATCGACATGTCGGTCGACACGATGCAGCGGCTTTACGAGCTTGAGAACATCGCCGGCGTGAAGGATGCGACCGCGAACGTGGTGCGGGTGTCGCAACAGCGCGCGGCGATGGGCGAAGGCTTCAACCAGCTCTCCGGCGAAGACGCGACCGCGCTCGGCTTCATGGCGCATGGCGGCCATGGCTGCATCTCGGTGACCTCGAACGTGGCGCCGCGGCTATGCGCCGAATTCCAGGCCTCGTGCCTCAAGGGCGACTATGCCGGCGCGCTCAAGCTGCAGGACCAGTTGATGCCGCTGCACACGGCGCTGTTCATCGAGACCAATCCGGCGCCGGCCAAATATGCGCTCTCGCTCCTCGGCAAGTGCGCCGAGACCGTGCGGCTGCCGATGGTGCCGGTCGCCGAGGCGACGCGCCGGGCGGTGCGCGGCGCCATGGTGCATGCCGGGCTGATCAATTGATCTTTCTTAATCCTCCCCCGCGAAGTGGAACGCAGCGGGAGGGGGGGCCGCGCCACCTCCCCGGTTTCGCGGGGGAGGATAGAATTGCCGGAGGAGGATCCCGATGCTCGAGGAATTCAAAAAATTCGCGATGCGCGGCAATGTCGTCGATCTCGCCGTCGGCGTGATCATCGGTGCGGCGTTCGGCGCGATCGTCAATTCGCTCGTCGGCGACATCATCATGCCGCTCATCGGCGCAGCCACGGGCGGTCTCGATTTCTCCAATTATTTCATACCGCTATCGTCGAAAGTTACGGCGGCGTCTCTGGCCGAGGCGAAAAAGCAAGGTGCGGTTTTTGCCTGGGGCAGTTTCCTCACCATCCTCATCAACTTTCTGATCATCGCCTGGGTGCTGTTTCTGTGCATCAAGGGCATTAACCGGATGAAGCCGCCGGACGCTCCGCCGGCGCCGGCCGGGCCGTCCAAGGAAGTGCAGTTGCTGACCGAGATCCGCGACGCGCTGAAAGCGCGCTGAGCGCGGGATCGGCGCGGCATGGCGGCGAAGGTTGAAAGAAAGCTCCGCGTCATCGCCGACAACCGCAAGGCGCGCTTCAACTATTTCATCGACGAGACGCTCGAGGTCGGCGTCGCGCTGACCGGCACCGAGGTCAAATCGCTGCGCCAGGGCAAGGCGACGATCGGCGAATCCTATGCCGATTCCCGCGGCGGCGAGATCTGGCTGATCAACGCGAACATTCCGGAATATCAGCAAGCTAACCGCTTCAACCACGCACCGAAGCGGCCGCGCAAATTGCTGCTGCACCGCCGGCAGATCGAAAAGCTGATCGGCGCGGTCGAGCGCGAGGGGATGACGCTCGTGCCGCTCAAGCTCTATTTCAACGAGAGGGGCCGCGCCAAGATCGAGCTTGCCCTGGCGCGGGGCAAGAAGCTTTACGACAAGCGCGAGACCGAGAAGAAGCGCTCATGGGAGCGCGAGCGCGGGCGACTGCTACGGCAGAAGGGATAAAGACAATGCTCCCGGTGCTGCTCGACCATTGCGTCATTCACGTCACCGATTGGCAGCGCTCGAACGCGTTCTACACGACGGTGATGGGCGCCGAGCTGATCGAGCGCCCGGTCGGCTACGCCTATCGCTTCGGCGACCGGCAGCTCAACGTGCACGGGCCGGGCGTTAAGCCCGCCGAAGTGGCGCGGCTTCCGGTCGCGCCCGGCAACAGCGATTTGTGTTTCGAGTGGAGCGGGCCGATCGCCGACACCATGCGCCATCTCGAGCGCTGCGGTATTGAGGTCGAGCGCGGCCCGCTGCAGCGTTTCGGCGCCAAAGGGCAGGGGACCAGCGTCTACTTCCGCGATCCCGACGGCTCGCTGATGGAATTCATTTCTTACGCATGATCCCGAAACCAACAATCGGAGCGCAAAGATGAGAGAAGCGCCGGGCGCGCATGATCCGACCTTTCTTCCGCCTGATATTCCAGTGCCGCAGGATGACGGTGCCGCGCGGCATCTCGCCGGCATGAAGCTGCCCGACATTGCGCTGCCGGCGACGAGCGGCAGCGACGTCAATCTGGCGCGGCTTGCCGGCCGCACCGTCCTCTACATTTATCCGCGTACCGGTGTGCCGGGGGTCGACGCGCCGCCGGGATGGGACGACATCCCCGGTGCGCGCGGCTGCACGCCGCAATCCTGCGGCTTCCGCGACCATTTTGCCGAGCTCAAGGGGCTGGGCGTCGCCCACCTGTTCGGCCTCTCGACCCAGGATACCGGCTACCAGCGCGAGGTCACCGAGCGGCTGCACCTGCCGTTCGCCATCCTGTCCGACGCCAAGCTCGCACTAACCCGCGCGCTCAAGCTGCCGACATTCACGACCTCGGGCATGACGCTGCTCAAGCGCATGGCGCTCGTCGTCGACGATGGCGTCATCGCCAAGATTTTCTATCCGGTATTCCCGCCCGACAAGAATGCCGCGGAAGTGATTGCGTGGCTGCGCAGGTAGCTTAAAGCCGCGACAGGGAACGCACGACAGGGGGCGTAGATGCAGCCCGTGACCCAGTACGCAAAGAGTGGCGACGTCCATATCGCCTACCAAGCTTTTGGCGACGGCCCGATCAATCTGGTGATGGTTCCGGGTTTTGTTTCGAACATTGAAAACTACTGGGACGAACCGGATCTGGCTCGCTCTCTGCGTCGCCTGGGCAGCTATGCTCGCGTCGTGACATTCGACAAGCGCGGCACCGGCTTGTCAGATCGGGTCGCCGAGCTTCCTGGCCTCGATCAGCGCATGGACGATCTGCGAGCCGTCATGGACGCCGCGGGCATGGCGCAGGCGGCGCTGCTCGGCATATCCGAAGGCGCTCCGCTGAGTATTCTCTTCGCTGCAACCTACCCCGACCGCTGCCGCGCGCTGGTGCTCTACGGCAGCTTTTCGCGTTTCGCGTACTGGTTCCCGACCGCGGAGGCGCTTGAGGCGTTCTTCGGTTACGTCGAGACGGCATGGGGCACCGGCGCCAGCGTGCAGCGGTTCGCACCCTCACGCGCAAATGATCCGACGTTCCAGCGCTGGTGGGGGCGCAACGAGCGGCTCGGCGCCAGTCCCGCAGCCGTAGCGGCACTGATGCGAATGAACAGCCAGATCAACATCAGCGGTGTTCTGCCGACGGTTCGCGTGCCTACTCTTGTGATCCATCGAACCGGAGACAAGGCCGTCGACGTGGAGGGCGGACGCGATGTGGCTAGGCATATTCCCGGCGCCCGGTTTGTCGAGCTTCCTGGGATCGACCATATTTTCTATATCGGTGACAACGCCAACGAAATCGCCGACGCGATCGAGGAGTTTCTGACCGGCGCGCCGGCGGCGGTGGCGGTCGACAGGGTGCTCGCCACGGTGCTCTTTACCGACATCGTCGGCTCGACCGAGAAGGCAGCGGTGCTCGGTGACCGCCGCTGGCACGATCTTCTCGACCAACATCATGCCACCATCCGGCGCAACCTCGCGCGGTTTCGCGGCCATGAGGTCAAAACCACGGGAGACGGCATTCTTGCCACTTTCGACGGCCCAGCCCGCGGCGTACGCTGCGCCTGCGCCATTGCCGAGGAGATGCAGCCGCTCGGCATCGAGGTCCGTGCCGGGCTCCATACCGGGGAGTGTGAGATGATCGGCGAAGACGTAGGCGGTATTGCCGTTCATATCGGCGCGCGCGTTGCGGCGCTGGCCGGCGCTGGCGAAGTCCTGGTGTCGAGCACCGTCAAGGATTTGGTGGCAGGCTCCGGGCTGCGCTTCGGCGATCGCGGCAGCCAATTGCTCAAGGGCGTTCCCGGCGAGTGGCGTATATTCGCAGTCGAACGGTGAGAATTCGACTAAGAAACCAACGGGCGGAAAGGCAGGCAATCATGACCAAATTCGTCGTCGCTCCGCATTTCCGGCTGCAGGAATGGGTCGCCGAAGAAAAAGCTTATTTCGCCGCCGAGGGTCTCGACTACGAGTTCCGCGAAACGATGGACTCAACGACCGGCGGCGGCCATCAGCTCGGCAGCAAGGTCGGCGCTTATCAGACGCTGGAAGCCGGGCGCACCTGCAATGTCAGCGGCGCCTGCCACTGGACCATGAACGTCGCCGCCTCGAACGGCCACGGCAAGCTTTACGCCGATTGCTATTCGGTCGCGCCCTGCGGCGTGTTCGTGCCGGCGGACTCGGCGGTGCAGACGCCGGCCGATCTCGCCGGCGTGCCGATCTCCGTCGGCTATCAATCCGGCAGCCACTACGCGACCATCCAGGGGCTCGATCAGTATCTCAAGTCCGACCAGATCAAGCTGTCGTTCAACGACGGCATGTTGTTCAGCCGCATGGAGCTTTTGATCGACGGCAAGGTGCCGGCGGCGTCGCTGTTCAGCGGGCCGTATTACTTCGCCGAGCAGCTCGGTTTCCGCAAAGTCATCGACACCACGTTCATGATGGCGTCGATGATCACCGGCACGCCGGAGCCGGCGGACGTACGCAAGTATTTCGCCGCGCTCCGCCGCGCGCAGCGCGACATCGATTTGCGGCCCGAGCTCTATACCCACTACTACAAGAAGGAATTCCCGGCGCGCTTCCACGATCAGATGGACACGCGGCGCTGGGGGCCGGGCGAACGGCTGGTGTTCGAGCCGTATTCGAAGCAGACCTTCGATCAATCGTTCGCGTGGATCGAGCAGCACGGCATTTTTCCGCGCGGCGAAATGGGCAGCGGCAAATACGAAAACGCGATTTTCGCCTAAGGCACGCCGGCAACGGCGATGTCAGCGCGGCGGGCCGTCGAGGTGCTTGCGCACCTGGGTGAACACCGCGCGGAACATTTTCGGCGTGAGCACGCCGGTCGAGGTGTTCAGCCGCGAGCAATGGTAGCTGTCGAACAGCGTGATCGCGCCCAATGCATGCGCGCCGCCATGGGTGAACGGGTAGGCGTTCCGCTTCGCGTTTTGCGCGGCGATGAAGGTGTCATGCGCCACGCGCCCGAGCGCGACGACGGCGGAGAGCGCGGTCATTTCGCCGATAGTCGCGGCGAGGAAATCGCGGCAGGTGGCGATCTCCGGCGGCGTGGGCTTGTTCTCCGGCGGCACGCAGCGCACCGCATTGGTGATGCGGCAATCGATGAGGGCGAGGCCGTCATCAGGACGGGCCTCGTAGCTGCCCTCGGCAAATCCGAATTCCTTGAGCGTAGCGTAGAGGAGATCGCCGGCATAATCGCCGGTGAACGGCCGGCCGGTGCGGTTGGCGCCGCGTAGCCCCGGTGCGAGGCCGACGATCAGGAGCCGCGCGTCGATCGGGCCAAAGGAGGGGACCGGAGCGTTGAACCAGTCGGGTTCGCGCGCGCGCCAGTCCTGGCGGAAGGCGACGAGGCGCGGACAGCGTGGACAGTCGCGGCCGGGCTTGCCGCTCGGGCGCGCCATGGCGGCCATCGAGGGCGGCTATTCTTCGTCGAACTCGTCCTCGACCTCGACATCGGTGCGCGGCGAGGCGCTGCGCTGGAGGAATTGCGGGGTGTGGCGCTGCTCCCGCGGCTCGCGCATGTCCCGCGGCTCGCGCATCGGCCGCTCGGATGGATCGCGGCCGATCTTGCTTTGCAACTCGATAATGTCGACGAACTGGTCGGCCTGGCGGCGCAACTCGTCGGCGACCATCGGCGGCTGGGTGGAGATCGTCGACACCACGATCACGCGCACGCCGCGCCGCTGCACCGCCTCGACCAGCGAGCGGAAATCGCCGTCGCCGGAGAACAGCACCATCTGGTCGATATGCGGCGCGATCTCCATGGCGTCGACCGCGAGCTCGATGTCCATGTTGCCCTTAACCTTGCGCCGGCCGGTCTGGTCGACGAACTCCTTCGTCGCCTTGGTGACGACGGTGTAGCCGTTGTAGTCGAGCCAATCGATCAACGGGCGGATCGACGAATATTCCTGATCTTCGATCACCGCGGTGTAGTAGAACGCCCGCACCAGATAGCCGCGGGTCTGGAATTCGCGCAGCAGACGCTTGTAATCGATATCGAAGCCGAGCGATTTGGCGGTGGCATAAAGATTGGCGCCGTCAATGAATAGCGCAATTTTCTCGATCTGTGCCGACATTGGATCTCTCGCGATGTTTCTTATCGTGAAACCGGATCAGCCGCGAATGGCTTTGGCGTTTCCGGCGTTCTTAAAACTGCTTTACCGCCATCGGGAACACTTCGACAGGCGAACTACTCTCGCATTGGCAATAGCACGGGCCTGACGCCCATGGCGCGCATATTGTGCCTAACAACCCGGGCAGAAGCCATATGCCGCGAGGAGCCCGATGCAAGCACTGCGGCACGCCGTCGCGCCAAACGTAAAATCGCAGGGGGCCTGGTCGGGTTCCCCAAAATTTGGGTAACAGGGCCTGCTGCCGCCGCCAACTAAAAAATCTGACAGATTCGGGAGGCTTAAGGCGCAGAACGCCCTTGCGCTCCGCGGTTTGTGGCGATATCTCACGCCCGCCGGGGACAATCCCGCGCCAGGAGCTTCCGAATGGCCCGCGTCACCGTCGAAGACTGCATCGACAAGGTCGAGAACCGGTTCGATCTCGTCCTGCTCGCGAGCCATCGCGCGCGCATGATCTCCTCCGGCGGGCAGATCGCGGTCGAGCGCGACAACGACAAGAATCCGGTAGTGGCGTTGCGCGAGATCGCCGAGAAGGCGGTTTCGCCCGAGGACCTCAAAGAGGAGCTCGTCCATTCCCTGCAGAAATACGTCGAGGTCGACGAGCCCGAGCCGGAGGGGATTCCGCTCATCGGCGCGCCGGGAACCGGGGTCGACGCCGACGATACTGAGGTCACGACCGACCGGATGAGCGAGGAAGAGCTGCTCAAGGGCCTCGAGGGACTGACCCCGCCCGAGAGTCAGCCGGAGCCCGACTCGGACGTCGGCGACGAAGAGGAATAAACCCCGCGCGAGTGGCAGTGGCCCGTTAGCTGATCCGCGAGCTACTTGCTCGCGGCGGCGAGCATCTCGGCGACGTATTCCCAGTTGACCAGACTATCGACGAAAGCCTTCACGTAATCGGCGCGCCGGTTGCGATAGTCGATGTAGTAGGCATGCTCCCAGACGTCGCAGCCGAGGATCGGCCGCGCGCCGTGAACGAGAGGGCTCTCGCCGTTCGCAGTCTTCATCACCTCGATCCGGCCGTATTTGACCGCGAGCCAGCACCAGCCGGAGCCGAACTGGCTCGTCCCCGCCTGGACGAAATCCTCCTTCATCTTCGCCACCGAGCCGAGATCGTCGACGATCTTCTTCTCCAGCGCGCCCGGCATGCGGCCACCGCCGCCCGGCTTCATCCATTTCCAGAAATGCAGGTGATTGTAGTGTTGCCCGGCATTGTTGAAGAGCGCCGGATTGGCGAAAAACGAGCCCTTGACCACGTCCTCGACCGACCTTCCTTCGAACTCGGTGCCCTTCATCAGATTGTTGCCGTTGTTCACATAGGCGAGGTGGTGCTTGTCGTGGTGAAACTCGAGCGTCTCGCGCGACATGTGCGGCGCGAGCGCGTCGTAGGCATAAGGAAGCTCGGGCAGCGAGAACGGCATCGGCTTTCTCCTCGATCGCGGCGAACCGGTGATCCGCGCACGACTGGATCACAGGCGATCGGAGCGCTCAACCGCACTGCGCCGCGGCAACTGCGGGTCGCAGCGGCGGCGGTTATCGCGCTTTCCTCGGTATGCCGGCCGCGCTTGCCACATACTGACCGATCGGAAACAATCGCGGCCGCGGATTTGCAGCGATCACCAGCCGGAATCCGATTGGGGAGGGAAGGCCGATGAAGCCTCCCGTATTCGAGTACGAGAGGCCGAACAATTTACGCGCGGCGCTCGAGGCTTTGTCGAAGCATGGCGGCAAAGCCAAGCTGCTGGCCGGCGGACACAGCCTCGTCCCGATGCTCAATCTGCGGCTCATCGCGCCCGGCCGCCTGATCGACGTGAGCCGGCTGTCCGAGCTTCAATATATCGTCGAGGAGTTCGGCCAGCTGCGGATCGGCGCGCTGACCACCCACAATACCGTTCTGCGCTCGCCGATCGTGGCGGCGAGCTGCCCGATCGTCACCGAGGCGTGCCAGCACGTCGCCAACCATTCGATCCGCAACCACGGCACGCTCGGCGGCAATCTCTGCCACAACGACCCCGCCTTCGAGCTGCCGCTGGTGATGAGTCTCCTCGGGGCGACGATGATGGCGCGCAGCGCGCGCTCCACACGCACGATCGCGGCGGCAAAATTCTTCAAGGCGCCGTTCGCGACCGATCTCGCCGCCGACGAGATGCTGGTCGAAATCCGTGTACCGCGCATGCCGGCAGGCCACGGCTATTGCTTCCTCGAGGTAAGCCAACGCTATGGCGACCGCGCCCTGGTCGCCGCCGGCTGCCTGCTGACGCTCCGTTATGGAACGTGCCGCGACGTCCGCATCGGCTTTCGCAATGCGGTCGACAGTGTGTTTCGGATCGCGGCCGCCGAAGCGGCGATCGAGGGCAAGCCGGCGTCGGCCGCGGTGATCGAGGCGGCCGCACAGGCCGCGGCGAGCAACGTCATGCCGGCCGAGGATCTGCATGCCGACGCCGCCTACCGGCGCGACGTGACTGCGACGCTGACGCGCCGGATGCTGCGCACCGCCTGCGCGCGGGCCGGCCAGGCCATCGACGGCTAGCGCAGCAAAAAAGAAGCCGCAATGGACGAGCTCGAAGTCAACATCACCGTCAACGGCAAGGCTCTGAAGCGGCGGGTTGAGCCGCGGCTCCTCCTTTCCGACTTCATCCGCCACGGCATCGGCCTCACCGGCACGCATGTGGGTTGCGAGAACGGCGTCTGCGGCGCCTGCACGATTCTGCTCGACGGGCTCGCGACCCGCTCCTGCTGTACGCTTGCGGTGCAGGCGGACGGCCGCAGCATCGAGACGGTCGAGTCGCTCGGCCGCGCCAACAATCTCAATCCCCTGCAGCGCGGCTTCTGGGAGATGCACGGCCTGCAGTGCGGCTACTGCACGCCGGGCATGCTCATGCTGATGACCGAGCTGTTGCGCGAAAATCCCCAGCCCGACCGGGACGCGATCCGGCAGCGGCTCAACGACAATATCTGCCGCTGCACCGGTTACGAGGACATCGTGAATTCGGTCGAGCGCGCGGTCGAGCTGATGCGCGACGGGAAGGCGGCGCGCTGATGGCCGAAACCGGCAAGATCCATTCGCCGCCGCGCGGCCGCCAGCAGGAACGGCCGGACCAGCGACTCAACGTCATCGGCACGCGCATGCTGCGCAAGGAGGATCCGCGCTTCCTGACCGGGCGCGGCCGCTTCATCGACGACATCGTACTGCCCAATATGGCGCATGCGGCGGCGCTGCGTAGCCCGCACGCGCACGCGCGCATCAGGTCGATCGACAAAAGCGCGGCCGAGGCGCTACCCGGCGTCGTCGCCGTGATCAGCGGCGAGGAGGCGGCGAAGGAGACCGGGCTCCTTCCCTGCTTCGCCAATCCGCCGGTCGAGCAGCGCGCGATCGCGCTCGGAAAAGTCCGCCATGTCGGCGAGCCGGTGGCGCTGGTCGTCGCCGACACGCGCTACATCGCCGAAGACGCGGTCGCGCTCATCAAGGTCGACTACCAGCCATTGCCGGCGGTCTCCGACATGATGGAGGCGATCAATTCGCGCGGCGAGGCGGTGCTCCATCCTGAGCGCGGCCCGGACAATGTCGCCGAACACCGCAACTATGTCTTCGGCCCGGTCGAGGAGGAGTTCGCCCGCGCCGCTCACCGGGTCAAGCGCCGGCTGCGCTGGTCGCGCTCCGGCGGCCAGCCGATCGAGACCGCGGGCGCGGTCGCGAGTTTCGACGAAGGCTCGGGCAAGTTCGTGATCTATGTGAACGGCTCGATGTACAATTACGTCGGCTTCACCATCGCCACGGCGCTCAAGGTCCCGAGCCACCTGGTCAACATCGTGCCGGTGGACGCCGGCGGCAGCTTCGGCAGCAAGCTTTTTCTGCACAAGGTATCGGTCCTCGCCGCGTTGGCCTCGCGCGTCGCCGGCCGCCCGGTCAAGTATATCGAAGACCGCATCGACAACATTACCGCCAGTGACAATCACGGCTCCGACCGCATCTACGACGTCGAGCTGGCGATCGACGCCGATCATCGGATGACGGCGCTGCGCTACAAGGTCGTGGACGATTACGGCGCTTATTTCCAATACGGCCTCGGCACGCATGGCAACGGCTTTTCGCAGACCGTCGGGCCTTACAAGATCCGCGCCGTCGGCGCCGAGCTCTATGCGGTGTTCACCAACAAATGCCAGCAGGGCGCCTGTCGCGGCTTCGGCTCCGAGGTCACCAATTTCATGATCGAGCGGATCGTCGACGCGGCGGTCGAGGAGCTCAACCTCGACCCGATCGCGTTCCGCCGCGACAATTTCATCCGCCCCGACGAGTTTCCCTATCAGATTCCGACCGGCAACCTGTACGACAGCGGCAACTATCCCGGCGCGCTCGACATGGCGCTGGAGATGCTCGACTACGAAGGCTGGCGGCAGAAACAGCAGGCGGCGCGGACGCAGGGCCGTTACGTCGGCATCGGCGTCGCCAGTTGCCAGGAGAAGGGCGTGTTCAGCGCCACCGAATTCTGGATGCTCAACCGCAATCCCGGCTTCGCGCTGACCAGCTCGCCGGAAAGCGCCTCGATCAAGATCGATCCGACCGGCAAGGCGGTGATCTCGCTGCACGCGCCGTGCTGGGGCAACAGCCCGGAGACGGTGGCGGCGATGGTGCTTGCCGAACAGCTTGCCATGGATCCGGCCGACATCAGCGTCGCCTATTCGGACACCGACCACGGCCTGCCGGGCACCGGCCCGGGCGGCAGCCGCTACACCGTCATGGTGACCGGCGCGATCACCGGCGCCGCCGCGATCATCAAAGGCAAGCTCAAGCGCGTAGCCGGCCATATGCTCGAAGCCGGCCCCGAGGATCTGGAGTTCCGCAGCGGCAAGATCGGGGTCAAGGGCGCGCCGGGCATGGAAGTGGCGATCGCCGAGGTCGCGATGCAAGCGCATTTCTTCCGGCTGTCGCTGCCGGACGACCCCACGCTGACCAGCGGTCTCGAAGCGAGCTACACCTACGACCATCCGCTGGCGACATTGCCCAGGAACGACAGCGACTTCGGCATCTTCTATCCGATCATGGGCCATATGTGTCACATGCCGGTCGTCGAGGTCGACGTGGAGACCGGGCAGGTGAGCTTCCTCGATTACGTCGCGGTGCACGATTGCGGCACCATGATCAACCCGATGACCGTCGACGGTCATGTGCGCGGCGGCACCGCGCAGGGCATCGGCACGGCCTTGCTGGAAGAGTTTCAGTATGACGGCAAAGGCCAGCTGCTGAACACGTCGTTTCAGGACTATCTGCTGCCGAAGATCGGCAATCTGCCGCCAGCGGTGCGCATCGGCCACCTGGTCACGCCCTCGCCCTACACCGAATACGGCGTCAAAGGCGCGGGCGAGGGCGGCCGCATGGTGGCCCCGCCGGCGGTCATCGCGGCGATCGAGGACGCGCTGCGCCCGCTGGGCGTGCGCATCGACACCGTGCCAGTGACGCCGGCGCGGTTGCGGGCGCTGATCCGCGCGGCCCAGGCGAAGAGCGGCGCGCACCGAAGCTGAGGCCCAGCCGGACCTCATCCCCCGATTATCGCCCGCCGATGCTTCGCTTGCGCGCATGCCGCCGCCTGCCCGGCTGTGGCGGGCACGATGACAACCTAAGGTAAGAGGCCCGCGGCGGCGCCGGCCGTTGGCGTGTTCCAAGGCGAAGTTCCGAGGCGAAGAAGTACGGCGGCATGGATAATTGTCTGCTAACGCGGCCCGAAAAGTTTGGCCGAGGGATGCCGCACGGTAAGCAAGGGCCCGTACACACATTTACTCGATAGATAGACCTTTGGCCCATATTCAATACTGCGATTTTGCAGGCCCGCACGATTGCTGCCGGTGTACGTAATGAGTGCCGTGGTGCAACCTCATCGACCTGTGAAGGGGCATGAAGCGCTCCCGGCGGAGATCTACATCCCGCTGGTCGATTCGCTTTACAAGGACGGCCGGACGCTCCTGACCGGAAGCTTGTTTCTTACCGCCGCCATTCTGGTCACGTATCTGAAGACCAGCGAAATCTCTCTTCTTTGGTGCGCGGCGGCGTTTTTTCTTGTCGCTTGCGCGCGCGGAATGCTGATGCGCGCCTACGCACGCGCGCGCGCGCAGGTCACGAACGTGGAAGCCGCGAGGCGATGGGAGCATCGGTATGTCATCGGCGCGTCCGCGTCCGTTGCGTTGCTCGGAGTCTGGTGCTTCGTCTCCTTCGCGCAGACCTCCGATCCATTCGCCAATCTCGTCAGCTTTACCATGGCGATCGTGTATGCGGTGGGCATCTTCGGTCGAAACTTCGGCAATGATCGCTTTGTCATCGTACAAGTCTTCTGCGTATGGGCGCCGATGACGGCGGCGCTCCTCATCTACGGCAATCTTTATCATTGGTTGTTTGCCGGCCTTCTCGCCCCGGCTTTTGTCGCGTCGAAATTCATGGCGGACAGATTGCGCCATACCTTGCTCGACGCCGTGACCACCTCGCGCGACATGTCGCTCCTTGCCCAGCGCTTCGACACCGCGCTCAACAACATGCCGCACGGCCTGTGCATGTTCGATGCCAAGCGTCACATCGTTGTTTCCAACCAGAAGCTCAACGAGCAAATGGGATTGGCGGCGGATTTCGAGCTGAAAGGCGCGAGTCTGCGCTACCTGGTCGACAGCGTTGCCAAGGCCGACCTGATTTCCGACGTCAACGCGGAGAGCCTGGTCGGTCGCCTCGAGGCCCGGCTCTCTGGCAGCGATGACGCCGCCTTCGACGTCGAGATGCGCAGCGGGCGTACGCTCGAGTTCACCGTACAGCCGATGGAAAAAGGCGGCATGGTGGTGCTGGTCGAGGATATCACCGAGCGAAGGATCGCCGAGGCGAAGATCAGCCATCTGGCGCGGTTCGATGCCCTGACCGGCCTTCCCAACCGCAACATCTTGCGCGACCGCATGGAACGCGCGTTGAGCGAATGGCGGCCCGACAATATGTGCGCCATCCATTTCATCGATCTCGATCAGTTCAAGCAGGTCAACGACACCCTGGGGCATACAAGGGGCGATATGCTCCTGGAGGCTGTCGCCGAGCGACTGCGCGGCACGGTTCGCGACGTCGACGTGATCGCGCGATTCGGCGGCGACGAATTCGTGATCCTGCAGGCGCCGATCAAATCGCTCGATCAGGCGGAGTCGCTGGCGACGCGCGCGCTCGACGCGGTCGGCGGCATTTACGATCTCGACGGACACAAGGTCGTGGTCACCGCCAGCATCGGCATTGCGGTCGCCAAGAACCGGCTCGATCCGGATCAGTTCCTGCGCAATGCCGACATGGCGCTCTATTGGGCGAAAGCGGAGGGCCGCGGCACCTGGCGCTGGTTCGAGGCCAAGATGGAGGCGAACGCCCAGGCGCGGCGCAATCTCGAGCTTGACCTGCGCAACGCCGTCCAGGGCGAGGAGTTCGATCTCCACTATCAGCCGATATTCAATCTGAAGACCAAGCGCATCGCCGCTTGCGAGGCGCTGCTGCGCTGGCCGCATCGCGAACGCGGCATGGTCTCGCCGGCGGAGTTCATCCCCGTTGCCGAGGAAATGGGACTGATCGTCGAGCTCGGCAATCAGGTCCTGTACAAGGCCTGCCTGGAATGCCGGCGCTGGCCGGGCGACACCGCGGTCGCCGTCAACCTGTCGTCGATCCAGTTCGACCGCTCCAACGTTCCCGCGCTTGTTCGCGAGACGCTTGCCGCCACCAATCTGGCGCCGCACCGGCTCGAGCTGGAAATAACCGAGTCGACATTACTGCAGGACACGAAGCGCATCCGCGCCGATCTGCACCAGCTAGCTGATCTCGGCGTGAAGATCTCGCTCGATGATTTCGGCACCGCCTATTCGAGCTTGAGCTACTTGCACAGCTTCCCGCTGCATAAAGTCAAGATCGACCAGTCCTTCCTGCGCGGTCTCGGTGAGGACGAGCGCCGGGTGACCCTGCTGCGCGGCATGACGCGATTGAGCGCGCAGCTGGGGCTGCACGTGGTGGTTGAGGGGGTGGAGACCCAGGAGCAGCTCGAATTGCTGGCCGCCGAGGACAGTGTCGACGAAGTCCAGGGCTACCTGCTCGGCCGGCCGATGCCGGCCGCCGATTTACGAAAACTCCTTTATGCGTCGTACGTTGCGCCGCCGGAAACCTCCTGGCCGGCGCTCGAGCACAAGGACGTCGCCTAACCCTCGCTGCGGGCGGCAAGGGACGGTCGCCTGCCGTTATTTCGTCATAGCGGCGGCCGGCGGCGTTAACCGTAAGCTACCGTTGAAGTTGTATCTCTATTAACGATCTGTTAACCTCCTGCTGCTGGCGAGGGCGGGCGCCAACGAGGAAGTGGGTTGAATGGCTCCGGTAGCGACGTCTTCCTACCCGTTGCGTTTGAGCGTTACGGATCAAGCCGCTGAGACCAGCTTCACCGATCGCCTCGCGCTGCTCCTGGCCAGGACCGATTGCCGTCGCGCGGATTCCGCCGAACAGAAGGCGGCAATCTTTCGGTTGCGCTATCAAGCGTACTTGCGCGAAGGCGCTATTGATCCAAATCCATCCGGCACTTTTACCGACTCGTTTGACGAGATCGGCAACGTCTACATTTTCGGATTGCACGTCGATGGTGAGCTGGCCGGCGCGATCCGCCTGCATATTGCCTCGGCCAAGCAGCCCGAGTTCCCGACCGGCGAGGTCTTCCCCGATTATCTGCTGCCGGAAATCGACGCCGGCAAGGTGATCGTCGATGTGACGCGCTTTGTCGCCAACTGGAAGCTTGCCCGGGTTTATCGCGGACTGCCCTACATCACCCTGCGGTTTGCCTTGTTGGCGGCCGAATATTTCGGCGCCGAGGATGTTCTTGCGGCAGTGAGGGTGGAGCATCAGGCGTTCTATCGGCGGAACTATTTTCATCTGGCCTGCGGAGCGCGGCCTTACCCGTTGTTGAGCAAGCCGATCGCCCTGATGATGCTCGATTTCCCTGCCACCAAAGACAACATGTACCGGCGCTATCCCTGCTTCCGCTCCACGAGTTCGGAGCGGCGAAGACTGTTCGAACGCAACCCGGCGCATGAACTGTCGGCCAGGCCAATCGGGGTTGCGGCCCCCCGCCATCCCTGACCCTTCCCATTCCGCCATTGCCGTCGCCCGGCCCGGCCGACCGAAACGGTTAGCCGAAGCTCAACACGATCGCTGAAATTCGACGGATCGCCGGCAAGGAGTGTTTCCGAACGGCGGCTATAGAGACATCGCCACGGGCCGCTCATGGCCCACACAGCGATCGTCGACATTATGGCGAATTCCGCACTACGCGTTGAAACGAAACTGCGCGCTGAAACGAACGAAAGCGCGGTTCCGGTCCGGGCCGCTCGCGTCGTCATCTGCCCGCAATGCGACGCGCAGTTGCTGTTCCACCGCAGCCGCACGCCGGAGATTGACGCCTGCGGGTTCGAGACCTGCCGGCTCGTATGCAGCGAATGTGCAGCCTCGCTTGCCGGCGTCATCGATCCGTTCGACGACGCGGTGCTGCTCTCGGCGCTGCCGAGCTGAAAGAGCGAACGGCTACGTCTACGCCCGGCGCGGTGCCTTGCCCGCCTGGCCATCCGCACCTTTTCCTCGTGCGCGGGGCGCGTTCTTAACGCTAAGTTTGCCGGCGGCGGCGACCTTCGGGAGCCGGGGTGGGGCCGGCGTCGCTTGTGGCGCGGACCTCACGTCATGATATCGTTATCGTCAGCTCTCGCCGGCCTCGGCGGCAGAGCCGAGGATTCCCATGGCGCGTTCGCCGATCGATCTGCCGCGGATGCAGAACCAGCCCCGGCCGCGGGCAGCGGTGGCGCGCGGCCCCAACCTCGTCCCGCAGCCCCGCGAGGGGGTGCCGCCGAAGCCGCGCCGGCCGCGGATGATGCGGCAATTCGAGCTGATCGACCGGGTCAAACAGTACAATCCCGCGACCAACGAGGACCTGCTCAACCGCGCCTATGTCTACGCCATGCGCGCCCACGGCGCGCAGCGGCGCGCCTCCGGCGATCCTTACTTCTCGCACCCGCTCCAGGTCGCCGCGATCCTGACCGATCTCAAGCTCGATGACGCCACCATCGCCGCCGCGCTCCTGCACGACACCATCGAGGATACCGACGCCACCCGCGCCGAGATCGACCGCCTGTTCGGTCCCGACATCGGCGCCCTGGTCGAGGGGCTGACCAAGCTGAAGAAGCTCGATCTCGTCTCCAAGGAGGCGAAGCAGGCCGAGAACCTGCGCAAGCTTCTGCTCGCCATCGCCGACGATGTCCGCGTGCTCCTGATCAAGCTCGCCGACCGGCTGCACAATATGCGCACGCTGGCGCATCGGCCGCCCGAGGCGCGCCGGCGTACCGCGGAGGAGACGCTCGACATCTACGCGCCGCTTGCCGGCCGGATGGGCATGCATGAGATGCGCGAGGAGCTCGAGGATCTGTCCTTCCGCGAGCTCAATCCCGACGCCTACAAGGTCATCAGCGAGCGGCTCGAGGCGCTGGCCGTGCGCTCGAGCGGCTGGATCACCGAGATCGAGCAGCAGCTCGCCAGGAAGCTCGCCGACAGCGGCATCGCGGCCGAGGTTTCCGGGCGGCGCAAGCGCGCCTATTCGATCTGGCGCAAGATGGAAAGAAAGGCGGTCGGCTTCGAGCAGCTCTCCGACGTGTTCGGCTTCCGCGTGCTCGTCGGTAACCTCGCCGAGTGCTACCAGGCGCTCGGCATCGTGCACACCACCTGGCCGGTGGTTCCGGGGCGCTTCAAGGACTACATCTCGACGCCCAAGCAGAACGACTACCGCTCGCTGCATTCGACCGTGATCGGCCCGGGCCGGCAGCGCGTCGAGCTGCAGATCCGCACCCGCGGCATGCACCAGATCGCCGAATACGGCATTGCCGCCCACGCGCTCTACAAGGACGGGCTCGGCTCGCCGACGGAATTGCTCTCGCGCGAGTCGAACGCCTACGCCTGGCTGCGCCGGACCATCGAGCTCCTGGCCGAGGGCTCCAACCCGGAAGAATTCCTCGAGCACACCAAGCTCGAGCTGTTCCACGACCAGGTGTTCTGCTTCACGCCCAAGGGCAAGCTGATCGCGCTGCCGCGCGGCGCAACGCCGATCGATTTCGCCTACGCGGTGCACACCGATGTCGGCAACATGGCGGTCGGCGCCAAGATCAACGGCAAGATCGGCCCGTTGAGCGCGCCGCTGGAGAATGGCGACGAGGTGCAAATCCTCACCTCGAAGGCGCAGACCGCTCCGCCCACGGCCTGGGAATCGATCGTGGCGACCGGCAAGGCGCGCGCCGCGATCCGCCGCGCCACCCGCGCCGCGGTGCGCAACCAGTATTCCGGCCTCGGCCGCCGCATCCTCGAGCGCCTGTGCCAGCGCGCCAAGATCGCCTACAGCGACGAGAAGCTCGAAGGCGCCTTGCCGCGGCTCGCCCGCGCCTCAATCGAGGACGTGATGTCGGCGGTCGGCCGCGGCGAGATGAAGGCCTCCGACGTCGTGCGGGCGATGTATCCCGACTACAAGGACGAGCGCGTTACCGTCGCGCCGAAGGCGGACAGCGGCTGGTTCGGCCTCAAGCGCGCCAAGGCGGTAAAGTTCAAGCTCCCCGGCGATGGCGAGAACGGGGCGCCGATTCCGATCCGCGGCATCAACACCGACCTGCCGGTGCGTTTCGCTCCGCGTGGCGGCGCCGTTCCCGGCGACCGCATCGTCGGCATCATGACGCCGGGGGAGGGGATCACCATCTATCCGATCCACTCGCCGGCGCTGACCGAGTTCGAGGATGAGCCGGAACGCTGGCTCGATGTGCGCTGGGACGTGGACGAGAAGACGCCGCAACGTTTTCCGGCGCAACTTGCGGTGCAATCGGTGAACGAGCCGGGCTCGCTGGCGCAGATCGCCCAGGTGATTGCCGAACATGACGGCAACATCGACAATATTCGCATGACCCGGCAGTCGCCGGATTTCACCGATCTCACCATCGACCTCGAGGTCTATAACCTCAAGCACCTGACCTCGATCATCTCGCAGCTGCGGGCGAAGAAGGTGGTCGCCAATGCCGAGCGGGTGAGCGGGTAGCGCGGCACAAAGAGCGTCATGTCGGCTCCTCGTCCCATACGTCTCGGCGTCAACGTCGATCACGTCGCCACCCTGCGCAACGCGCGCGGCGGGCGGCATCCCGATCCGGTCACCGCCGCGCGGATCGCCATTACCGCCGGCGCCGACGGCATCACCGCGCATCTGCGCGAGGATCGCCGGCATATTCGCGACGAGGACATGGCCCGGCTGAAAGCCGAGATCGACAAGCCGCTGAACTTCGAGATGGCGGCGACGCCCGAAATGGTGGAGATCGCGCGCCGCACCAAACCGCATGCCGCCTGTCTGGTGCCAGAGCGGCGGGCCGAGGTCACGACCGAGGGCGGCCTTGATGTCGCGGGACAGCACAATACGCTCGCGCCGGCGATCGCCAGGCTCACCGAAGGCGGCATTCGCGTCTCGCTGTTCATCGACGCCGATCCTCGCCAAATCGAGGCCGCGGCACGGCTGCGCGCTCCGGTGATCGAAATTCACACCGGAGCGTGGTGTCATGCGCTGGCCGAAGGCGACACCGCGCGCTCGGCGGCGGAATGGGACCGCATCCGCGCCGGGGTCGAGATTGGCCGCCGCGCCGGTCTCGAAGTTCACGCCGGCCACGGACTTAGCTATCAGACGGCGGAGACGGTCGCGGGGCTCGCCGAAGTGGTTGAGGTAAACATCGGCCATTTCTTAATCGGAGAGGCAATTTCGGTCGGACTTGCCGAAGCGGTAAGGACGATGCGCGCCGCCATGGACCGGGGCAGGTCAAGGGCATGATCCTCGGCATCGGCTCCGATATCACCGACGTCCGCCGCATCGCCAAGGTGATCGAGCGCCACGGCGAGCGTTTCCTCGACCGCGTATTCACGCCGACCGAACGGGCAAAGGCCGACAAGAGGCGCAACCGCATAGAGACCTACGCCAAGCGCTTTGCCGCCAAGGAAGCCTGCGCCAAGGCGCTCGGCACTGGGCTGCGCGCTGGGGTCTGGTGGCGCGACATGGGGGTGGTCAATCTGCCGTCAGGGCGGCCGACCATGGAGCTGACCGGAGGGGCCAAACGGCGCCTGCAGGCGCTCACGCCTGCCGGGTACGAGGCGCGCATCGACCTCACCATCACCGACGAGGGTCCGACCGCACAGGCGCTGGTGATCATCTCGGCGGTCGCGGTTTCGGCCGCTTGACCGCGCCGCGGCGTCGGCTCCTGCGCACGCTCAAGCTGCAGACCGCCCATGATAAATTCGTCATGCCGGCGGCGTCTTAGCGGCAAGCTCATGGCGTAGCTAGATAAATCCGCGCGGCGAAAGCTGCGACCAAACCTCGCGTGCAATTGCGTGCGTTTGCCCCAAAGGCTACAAGGTCGCAGGGCGCGATCAAGACAAGCGGAACCATGGGCCGATGAGCGTGCAAACCGGAGCCAAACGCCGAGAAGGCGGATTCGCCGAGACCCTACGCGTGATATTCCACGCCCTGATCATAGCGCTGGTCATCCGCACCTTTCTGTTTCAGCCGTTCAATATCCCGTCCGGGTCGATGATCCCGACGCTGCTCGTTGGCGACTATCTGTTCGTCTCCAAATATTCCTACGGCTACACCCACTATTCGCTGCCGTTCTCGCCGCCGCTGTTCCCCGGCCGCATTCTCGGCGGCGAGGTCCATCGCGGCGACGTGGTCGTCTTCCGCCTGCCGAAGGACGACTCGATCGACTACATCAAGCGCGTGGTCGGCCTGCCCGGCGACCGCATCCAGGTGATCGACGGTGTGCTCAACGTCAATGGCCAGCAGGTCAAGCGCGAGCACATCGACGATTACGTGACCGACGATGACGGCGTCGTCCAGCGCGTCAAGCAATACCGCGAGACCTTGCCGAACGGCGTCACCTACACGACGCTCGATCTCACCGATAACGGCTTCTACGACAATACCCCGGTCTACACCGTGCCAGCCGGCGATTATTTCATGATGGGCGACAACCGCGACAACTCGACCGACAGCCGCGTGCTCAGCCAAGTCGGCTATGTGCCGTATGAGAACATCATCGGCAAGGCGCAGATCATCTTCTTCTCGATCGGCAATGGCGCCCACGCCTGGGAGGTGTGGCGCTGGCCGTGGACGGTACGCTGGGACCGCCTGTTCAAGCTCGTGAGATGAGCCGCCGGCGCAAAGCCGCATCGGTTGCAACGCCGCCGCAAAGTCCGCCTGCCGGTGAGCCCGCCTCCGCTCCGGCCGCCGCCGCCGACGGGCAGAAGGATCCACGCCGGCGCCGCCGTCGCGGCGATGGCTCGCTCGAAACGCGCATCGGCTACAAGTTCACCGACGCCGCGCTCCTCGACAGCGCGCTGTCGCATATCTCCGCGCTCAAAGGCGCACGCAACCGCGCGGCGAGCTACCAGCGGCTCGAATTCCTTGGCGACCATGTGCTCGGCTTGGTGATTTCCGACATGCTGTTCCGCGCATTTCCCAAGGCCGACGAGGGCGAGCTGTCGCGCCGGCTCGCCGATCTGGTGCGCAAGGAGACTTGCGCGGAGATGGCCCGCGCCATCGACCTCGGCGCGGCGATCCGGCTCGGCGCCTCGGAGGCCAATGCCGGCGGCCGCACCCGGCCCGCGATCCTTGCCGACGTGTGCGAGGCGCTGATTGGCGCCGCCTATCTCGACGGTGGTTTCACCGCCGCCTCCGGCCTGGTCGGCAGGCTGTGGCAGACGCGCCTGCAGACCAAGGCGCAGCCGCTGCGCGATCCAAAAACGGTGCTGCAGGAATGGGCGCAGGCGCGGGGCCTGCCGACGCCGGCCTATCGCGAGATCGCGCGCTCGGGGCCCGATCACGATCCGCATTTTCGCGTCGCCGTGCAGCTTCCGAATTTGACCCCGGCGGAAGGCTCGGGCCGCTCGAAGCGCGCCGCCGAGCAGGCCGCCGCCGCCGCGATGATGGCGCGCGAGGGCGTCAAGCCCGAACGGGCCAATGGCTGAAGCAGCCGCACCGGCCGGCGAGGCGACCCGCTGCGGCTTCGTGGCGCTGATCGGGGCGCCGAATGTCGGCAAATCGACGCTCACCAACGCGCTGGTCGGCGCCAAGGTCTCGATCGTCACGCCCAAGGTGCAAACGACGCGCGCGCTCATCCGCGGCATTGCGCTCGTCGGCGCGGCGCAACTCATCTTCGTCGACACGCCGGGCATCTTCGCGCCGCGGCGAAGGCTCGACCGGGCGATGGTGGGCACCGCCTGGGGCAGCACCCGGGACGCCGATGTCGTCGCGCTCCTCGTCGATTCGCGAAAAGGCGCGCAGGAGGGCGACGAGGCGGTGCTCGGCCGCCTGGCCGAAATCCGGGCGCCGAAGGTGCTGGTGCTCAACAAGGTCGATCTCGCGGCCAAGCCGGCGCTGCTCGGCCTGACGCAGGCGCTCAATGCGCGCGCCGCGTTTGCCGCGACTTTCATGGTCTCGGCCTTGTCCGGCGACGGCGTCGCCGACCTCAAGGCCTGGTTCGCCGCTCACGTCCCGCCGGGGCCGTGGCTTTATCCTGCGGATCAAATCTCGGACGCGCCGCTGCGCCAGCTTGCCGCCGAGATCACCCGCGAGAAACTGTATCTGCGGCTGCACCAGGAATTGCCCTACCACTCGACGGTCGAGACCGAAATCTGGAAGGAGCTGAGAGACGGCTCGGTGCGCATCGAGCAGACGATCTATGTCGAGCGCGAAAGCCAGCGCAAGATCGTGCTCGGCAAGGCCGGGGCGACCATCAAGGCGATCGGCGCCGCGGCGCGGCCCGACATCGCCGCGGCGATCGGGCAGCCCGTGCATCTCTTCCTGTTCGTCAAGGTCCGGGAAGGGTGGAGCGACGATCCGGAGCGCTACCGCGAGATGGGGCTGGAGTTTCCGAAGGAATGACGTCGTTGCCGCGCGCCTCGCTTCGCTCGGCCGCGGAATGACGCTACATACCGCCCATGCAATGGACCGACGAAGGCATCGTGCTCGGCGTCAAGCGCCACGGCGAGACCAGCGTCATTCTCGAACTGATGACGCATGAGCGCGGCCGCCATCTCGGGCTCGTGCGCGGCGGTACCGGCACGCGGCTGCGCGGGGTGCTGCAGCCGGGAAATTCGTTGCGTGCCACCTGGCGGGCGCGGCTCGACGACCATCTCGGCAACTATGCGGTTGAGGGGACGAACCTGCGCGCCGCCGGATTTCTCGACGCCGCGCACGCGGTGCACGGCGTCACCCATCTCGCCGCGTTGTGCCGGCTCCTTGCCGAGCGCGAGCCGCATGCGCGCATCCACGGTGCGCTGGAAGCGATCCTCGACGCGCTCGACGATCGCTCGGCGGTGGCGCCGATGATCGCGCGCTTCGAGCTCGCGTTCCTGGCCGAGCTCGGCTTCGGCCTTGATCTGTCGTCCTGCGCCGCGACCGGCGAGACCGCCGATCTCATCTATGTCTCGCCGCGCTCCGGCCGCGCGGTTTCGCGCACGGCCGGAGAAGCCTATCGCGACAAGCTGATGCGGCTTCCGGGCTTCCTGCGGACCGACGGCGAGCCGGCATCCGCCGCCGATCTCGCCGATGCGTTCGTGCTGACCGGATTCTTCCTCGAGCGGCACGCTTTCGCGCCGCGCAGCCTGGCGTTGCCGGAAGCCCGCGCGCGCTTCGTCGCGGCGATCAGCCGCTCGATGTGAACCGGCGCACGCCGGCCGGCCGCAAGACTGCGGCTCAGCGCTCCCACCAGAACCACTCCGGATGCACGCGCCGCCATTCGGCGTGCCGCTCCTGCATCCGGCCGAGGATCATGCCGAATCTGACGCAGGCCTTGCGGTCGCCGTGGTCGCAGAGCTGGTGAAAGCCCAAAAGCTCCGCCTGGACCTCCTGCGCGCGCGCCGGAATGGTCGAGGGAATAGTACAAGCGACGACGACCGCCAGCGCGGCCGAACTTGTCATGATCGACTTCAGAAGCATGTCCGTTTCCTCCTTATGCAAGCGGACCTCACCGATGCACCGAAACCAACAGGCCGCAGTGAACTTAGTGTGGCGTGACGGCGGCGCTATCAGGTCGGAACGCGCAACGGCGGCTGCAACCGGCGTTCATCTCTTGTTCAGGAGCTACGGGCGGTGACCAGCAGCCGAGCGACAAGCTGGGCGACCTGAAAGTGCTCCTTGTTCACGGGCCATGACCGCGCTACCTCCTGCCTGCGATGAACAAGAAAGTGATTCCCCCCGACCCCGGCAACGTGCAGGAGATCGCGCTGCGCGAGGCGCTCGAGGAGCGTTATCTCGCCTACGCGCTCTCGACCATCATGCATCGGGCGCTGCCGGACGCGCGCGACGGGCTCAAGCCGGTGCATCGGCGCATCCTCTACGGCATGCGGCTTTTACGGCTCGATCCCGGCGCGACGTTCAAGAAATCGGCGAAGATCGTCGGCGACGTGATGGGCAATTTCCATCCGCACGGCGACCAGGCGATCTACGACGCGCTGGTGCGGCTGGCGCAGGACTTCTCCTCGCGCTATCCGCTGGTCGACGGCCAGGGCAATTTCGGCAATATCGACGGCGATAACGCCGCAGCTTACCGCTATACCGAGGCGCGGCTGACCGAAGTCGCCGGTCTGCTGCTCGACGGCATCGACGAAGACGCGGTCGACTTCCGCCCCAACTATGACGGCGTCTCGCAGGAGCCGGTGGTCCTGCCGGCGGCGTTCCCGAACCTCCTCGCCAACGGCTCGCAAGGGATCGCGGTCGGCATGGCGACCGCGATCCCGCCGCATAACGTCGCCGAGCTATGCGAGGCGGCGCTGCACCTGATCGAGCAGCCGAAGGCGCGAAGCCGCACGCTGCTCAAATTCGTGCCCGGTCCGGATTTCCCGACTGGCGGTCTCGTCGTCGATCCGCCGGAGACGATCGCCGAGGCCTACGCGACCGGCCGCGGCTCGTTCCGCCTGCGCGCGCGCTGGAAGACCGAAGATACCGGGCGCGGCACCTATCTGATCGTGGTCACGGAGATCCCCTGGCAGGTGCAGAAGATGCGGCTCGTCGAGCGCATCGCCGAGCTGATCAACGAGAAGAAGCTGCCGCTCGTCGCCGACATGCGCGATGAATCCGCCGAGGACGTGCGCCTCGTGTTCGAGCCGCGCTCGCGCAGCGTCGATCCGGCGCTGATGATGGAGAGCCTGTTCAAGCTCACCGAGCTCGAAAGCCGCGTGCCGCTCAACATGAACGTGCTCATCCGCGGCCGCGTCCCCAAGGTCGTCGGCCTCGCCGAGGTGCTGACGGAGTGGCTCACGCATCGGCGCGACGTGTTGCTGCGCCGCTCGCGGTACCGGCTGGCGCAGATCGAGCACCGGCTCGAAGTCCTCGGCGGCTATCTCGTCGCCTATCTCAACATCGACAAGGTCATCAAGATCATCCGCCAGGAGGACGAGCCGAAGCCGGTGCTGATGAAGACCTTCAAGCTCTCCGACGTCCAGGCGGACGCGATCCTCAATATGCGGCTGCGCAATTTGCGCCGGCTGGAAGAGATCGCGATCCGCACCGAGGAAAAAGAGCTGCGCGTCGAGAAGAAATCGATCGAGGATTTGTTGCGCTCGGAGAAGGCGCAATGGAAGACGATCGCCGGCCAGATCTGCGAGGTACGCGACAAATACGGACCGAAGACGCCGCTCGGCAAGCGCCGCACCGGCTTTGCCAAGGCCCCCGCGCATGACGAAGCGGCGATCGAGGAGGCGCTGGTCGAGCGCGAGCCGGTTACCATCGTGGTCTCGGAGAAGGGCTGGATCCGCGCGCTGCGCGGCCAGGTCGCCGATCTTTCCGGCCTCGCCTTCAAGGCCGACGACGCGCTCAAGCTCGCCTTCTTCGCCGAGACCACCTCGAAGCTTCTGGTCTTCGCCACCAATGGGCGCTGCTACACCATCGAGGCGGCGAAGCTGCCGGGCGGCCGCGGCCATGGCGAGCCGATCCGGCTGTTCATCGACTTCGAGCAGGAAACGGAAATCGTTTCCGTGTTCCGCCACCAGGGCGGCCGCAAATTCATCGTCGCCAGCGCGCAGGGCAGGGGATTTATCGTGCCCGAGGACGAATGCCTCGCCAACACGCGCAAAGGCAAGCTGGTGCTCAATGTGAAGCCGCCCGACGAAGCCCGCGCGCTGGCGCCGGTCGAGGGCGAACTGGCGGCCGCGATCGGCGAAAACCGCAAGATGCTCGTTTTCCCGCTCGACC
Source organism: uncultured Alphaproteobacteria bacterium (assembly GCA_963850855.1). Taxonomy (GTDB): domain Bacteria; phylum Pseudomonadota; class Alphaproteobacteria; order Rhizobiales; family Xanthobacteraceae; genus BOG-931. The sequence goes on along the minus strand of CAWKNH010000009.1, from coordinate 352,290 downwards.
AGGTGCCGGAGATGGCGCGCGGCCGCGGCGTGCGCCTGCAGCGCCACAAGGACGGCGGCCTTTCCGACATCAAGACTTTCGAGGTGGAGAAGGGGCTGACCTGGACCGATTCCGCCGGCCGGGTGTTCACTCTCTCGCTCAAGGAACTCGCCGACTGGCGCGGCAACCGCGCCGATGCCGGGCGCCTGGCGCCGAAGGGATTCCCCAAGACCAACAAGTTCGACAGCCGACCGGCCGCGAACGGGAAGGGCACAGAAGCCTGAGGGTGGGTAGCGCCCGCTCAGGCGACCTTCATCGCCGGCGCCGCCGCGCCATCGAGGAAACCGACCAGGCGATCGCGGATCAGCTGCTCGGCCTCGGCCATGATTCGGTCGATCAGCTCGGCGACGGTCGGGATGTCGTAGATCAGGCCGGCGACCATGCCGCAGCTCCACGCGCCGGCGTCGACGTCGCCCTCGATCATGATCCGCGGATAAAGCCCGCCGACCTCTTCCTTGATGTCGGCAATGGTCAGCGCGGCGCCCTTCTCGCGCTCGATCTCGATGATGTGCTCGACGCCCTTGTTCTTGAGGACGCGCTCGGTGTTGCGCAGCGCGCGCATGATCAGCCGGGTGTCGAGCTCGGAGGCGGCGACGATCGCCTTCTTGACGTTCTCGTGCACCGGCGCCTCTTTCGTGGCGATGAAGCGTGTGCCCATGTTCATGCCGGCGGCGCCCATGGCCAGCGCCGCCACCAGGCTGCGTGCGTCGGCCATGCCGCCCGAGGCGACGAACGGAATCTTCAGCTCGTCGGCGGCGCGCGGCAGGAGAATCATGTTCGGCACATCGTCTTCGCCGGGATGGCCGCCGCATTCGAAGCCATCGACGCTGACCGCGTCGCAACCGATCCGTTCGGCCTTGAGCGAATGGCGCACCGAGGTGCATTTGTGAATGATCTTGATCCCGGCCGCTTTGAGCGCCGGCAGGTATTGCTCGGGGCTCCGTCCCGCGGTCTCGACGATCTTGATGCCGCCTTCGACGATCGAGTGGATGTATTCCGGGTAAGGCGGCGCGGCGAAAGACGGCAGGAAGGTGAGGTTCACGCCGAACGGCTTGTCGGTCATGTCGCGGCAGCGCGCGATCTCTCTGGCCAGCAATTCCGGCGTCTTCTGCGTCAATCCGGTGATGATGCCGAGGCCGCCGGCATTGGAAACGGCGGCGGCGAGCTCGGCGAAGCCGACATAGTGCATGCCGCCCTGGATGATCGGATGGCGGATGCCGAACATTTCGGTAATCGCAGTCTTCACCTGAACCTCCGGTTTTGATGTCGGCGCGTGCCCGGCGCCGCCGCCCGCTGGCGGCCAGCCTCCCGCGTCAAGATCGGCGAACCGCTATTCCACCCGCGCCCACCCATCGGGCGTGAGGCGCTCCTGCGGCAGGAAGCGGCCTTTGTAGTCCATCTTGCGCGAGCCGCGCACCCAATAGCCGAGATAGACATAGGCGAGGCCCATGCGCTGCGCCCGCTCGATATGGTCGAGGACCATGAGGGTGCCGAGCGAGCGCGGTGCTTCGTCCGGCTCGAAGAACGAATAAACCATGGATAGGCCGTCGCCGAGCACGTCGGTGAGCGCGACGGCAAGAAGGTCGTCGGCGCGGCCGCCGTCGCGCCGCCGATACTCGATGATCCGCGTTTCGATGTGGCTGTCCTCGACCATCATCGCATAGTCGAGCACCGTCATGTCGGCCATGCCGCCGTCGCGGTGGCGCGAATTGAGATAGCCGCGGAAGATCGCGTATTGCTCTGACGTCGGCACGGCGATCTTCATCTCGCTGACGACATCGGCGTTGCGGTTGGCGATGCGCCGCATGCTGCGCGTCGGGCGGAATTCCTCGGCGATCACGCGCACCGAGACGCAGCTGCGGCAGCCCTCGCAGGCCGGCCGGTAGGCGATCGATTGGCTGCGGCGAAATCCGCCCTGGGTGAGGATGTTGTTGAGTTCGCCCGCGCGCTCGCCGACGAGATGGGTGAATACCTTGCGCTCTTCCTTGCCGGCGAGGTACGGGCAAGGGGAGGGCGCCGTCAGGTAGAATTGCGGCGTATCGCGCGAGTGCTGGGTCACGGGGCGAGGTGGCTACTCAAATATCCCTGCAGCCGGATCAGTCCCCGGCCGCCGCCTAGAATGCCCAAGAACGGCGGCGCGTCAAAGGCCAAATCTGCCATGGCCGGCCGCGCGCATATGCAGCGAATTTGCCCTCCCGGCATTGTTGATGAGGACGGTGCCGACCAGCATGTCGTGCAGGAGCCGCTTGCGGGTATCGAAGAAGCCGACCAGGAGAACAAAAGGCGTCAGCACGCTTACGCTGATCCAGTAAACCACCGCATGCACGGCCCCGAGCACGAAATAGGCCGGTGCGCCGTACCAGGTGCGCATCTCGATCTCCATGACGCGCATGCCGAGCGTGGCCGAGGCCGGGCTGCCGAGCGTTAGACCATAGTAGAACAGCGCCCAGATCACCGAAACCGGCGACAGGAGCCAGTAGAGCGCCCAGCCCAGGCCGAAGGTCACGAGGCCGAGGAAGAAAATGAAGGTGCCAGCGGCAATGAGCGGCACCGCGATGACGATCAGGTCGATGAAGAATGCCGCCATGCGCCGCGCCAGCACGCCCTCGAACAGCTCGGGCTGGGCCGCCGGATCATAGGCGTGCGGCCTGAGGCCGGTCGGATAGCGCCCGGTGTTCGGCTCGGAGTCGGGGTGCGACGTAGGTCCGGAATACATGGCGGTTCGCCTCGTCGAAGCGCATTGTAACGCCCGCCGGAAATAGGGAAAAAGGCCGGCGGTGCAAGTGGGCTCCGGCTGCCGATGGCGATGATGGCGCAGGCGCCGGCCGCACGGGTCTCTTCAGCGCATCGACGAGAGCGAGCATGGTGACACTTGCCGATATCGAGGCTGCGAGGAAGACGCTCGCCGGCGAGGTGTTGCGCACGCCGATCCTGCCGGCCCCGCCGCTCTCGGCGCTGACCGGCGCCGAGGTCTACGTCAAATACGAGAATTTGCAGGTTACCAACTCGTTCAAGGAGCGCGGCGCGCGGGTCAAGCTCGCCGCGCTCAGCGCCGACGAGCGCCGGCGCGGCGTGATCGCCATGTCGGCCGGCAACCACGCCCAGGCGGTCGCCTATCACGCCCGCCGCCTCGGCATTCCGGCGACGATCGTGATGCCGGCAACGACGCCCTACGTGAAGGTGAAAGCGACCGAAGCGCGCGGCGCCGCCATCATCCTCGAAGGCGAAACGCTGGCCGAGGCGCAGACGCGTGCCGAAGCGATCGCGCTCGAGCGTAATCTCGTTTGGGTGCACCCTTACGACGATCCGCACGTTATCGCCGGGCAGGGCACGATCGCGCTCGAGATGCTGGAGGATGCGCCGGATCTCGAGGTGCTGGTGGTTCCGATCGGCGGCGGCGGCCTGATCGCCGGCTGTGCGATCGCCGCGCGCGCCGTCAAACCGTCGATCGAGATCGTCGGCGTCGAGGCTGCGCTCTATCCTTCGATGTGGAACGCGCTGCATCAGGGCAGCCGCCCGTGCGGCGGCGCCACGCTCGCCGAAGGCATCGCGGTCAAGAATGTCGGCACGCTGACGCTGCCGGTAGTGCGCGAATGCGTCAGCGACATCATCCTCGTCGACGAGACGCTGATCGAGCGCGCGGTCAACGCGTTCCTCACCCTGCAGAAGGCGATGGCGGAAGGGGCCGGCGCCGCCGGACTCGCCGCCATGCTCGCCGCGCCGGATCGTTTTCGCGGCCGCAAGGTCGGATTGATCCTGTGCGGCGGCAATATCGACCCGCGCATCCTCGCCTCGATCATGGTGCGCGAACTGGAGCGCGCCGATCGCATCGTCTCGTTCCGCCTCACCATTCCCGATCGTCCGGGGATCCTGGGCCAGATCGCGACCCGGCTCGGCCGGTTCAACGCCAATATCCTCGCCGTCGATCATCACCGGCTGTTCCTCGACGTTCCCGCCAAGGGCGCCAAGCTCGACGTGACGATCGAGACGCGCGACGCCGCGCACGCGGAAGAGATTTTTGCGGCGCTGGCCGAGGACGGCTACCGCCCGGTGCGCATGCCGAGCGGCAAGGCGCTCGAATAGAGCGGGTCCGACGCGGGCGGTTATTGTTGCTCGGACTGCTGCTGCGACGGTTGCTGCTGGAAGATGCTGCGGATCCATTCGAGCGGGCTTGCGCCGCTCGTGTCCGAACCGCCTTCGCCGGCAGCGCCCGGCCGCGGCCGCGGCACCGGGACGCTCAGTTGCGCCACGTCGAGATTGCGCGGCCGATGGCGCGGGAGCGGGACCGGACCGCTCAGCGGGGCGGCGGCGGGAAGCGTATCCGCCGCCGCGTCCATCGGTGGCGGCGGCATCTGCGCGCTGATCGCCGGGCCTCCCGGCGCCGATGCATTGGGTGCACCCGGCGTCATGCCGTCCGCCGCCCGCGGAGTTGCGTCCGCTGGCGCTGCGGGCGTGAGCTCGGCGATCCTCGGCGCGCCGGCGTTCCCGGTAACATCGGCCATACGATCGGCGAGGAGCGCCCCCTTTGGGCCAGGCGCGGCGTCGCGCGCGTCATTTGCCGCCGCTTGCGCCTCAGGCATCGGGGAAGGCGGCTGCGCCATCGCGCCCTGCGCCGGCGCCTTGCCGATGTTATCCGGCACCGGCGGGACCGCGATCGAGGCGGTCGCAGTCATCGGCCGGAAGGTCGGGACTTTTGGCGGCGCGACGTAAGTGCGCACGAAGGCGGTGATGGTCCACAAGATCACCGGAATCGCGGTGATGACCGCCACGAGGATGATAATCCGCCGTAACAACGGCACGTAGTACCGAAACTGGTCTTCGTCCTCACGCATGATTTCCGCCTCGTTCTAGATCTCGCAGGCGGGGGCGGTCTCTGTTACTTGCGCATGATCTTGCCGAAAATCGGTAGCCACCGCGGACCAAAATCCGCGCCGGCCTTGGTTCCGATCACGCGTACACGCCGCCCTTCTTCAATTTCTCCGCTATCCTCGCCGCAAAATAAGTCAGCACTCCGTCGGCTCCGGCGCGCTTGAAGGCGATCAGGCTCTCGGTCATGGCCTTCTCCCCATCGAGCCAGCCATTGCCGGCGGCGGCCATGATCATCGCATATTCGCCGGAGACTTGGTAGGCAAAGGTGGGCATCCCGAAGGCCTCCTTGACCCGGTAGAGAACGTCCAAATAAGGAAGCCCCGGCTTGACCATGACCATGTCGGCGCCTTCGGCGATGTCGAGCTCCACCTCGCGCAGCGCCTCGTCGGTGTTTGCCGGGTCCATCTGATAGGTGCGCTTGTCGCCGATGAGGGTCGCGTTCGAGCCGACCGCGTCGCGGAACGGGGTGTAAAAAGCCGAGGCGTATTTGGCCGCATAGGCCATGATCTGCACGTCGCCGAAGCCGGCGGCGTCGAGCCCGCCGCGGATCGCGCCGACGCGCCCGTCCATCATGTCCGACGGCGCGATGATGTCGCAGCCGGCTTCGGCCTGTACCAGGGCCTGACGCACCAGCACTGCGACGGTCTCGTCGTTGAGGATGACGCCGTCGCGCATCAGGCCGTCATGGCCGTGGCTGGTATAGGGATCGAGCGCAACGTCGCAGAGGACGCCGATTTCCGGCACCTCTTTCTTGATGGCGCGGATCGCGCGGCAGACGAGATTGTCGGCGTTGAGCGCTTCCGAGCCGGCCTCGTCGCGCTGTTTCAGGTCGGTATGGGGAAAAAGCGCGATGCAGGGGATGGCGAGCTTGGCTGCCCGCTCGGCGGCGCGCACCGCCTGGTCGACCGAAAGGCGCTCCACGTCGGGCATCGAGTCGACCGGCGCGCGGACCTTGGTCCCGTCGAGGAGGAACAACGGCCAAATCAGATCATCGGCGGTGAGCACGACCTCGCGCACCATGCGCCGCGCCCATTCGGCGCGGCGGTTGCGGCGCGGGCGGATGGCGAGGTCGAGACGCTCGGCCGGAGCCTCGGGCGCATGCGGCAGCGGGGCAGAGGCGGGCGCGAGGCGGCCGTGTTCCAGCGGCCGGCCGAACTTGATCGCCATTGGCGGCTCCTTGTTGGCAGCGGCTCTTTTTACCCGTTCCAGCCTTGCCCCGCCACCTTGTCGGAGCGCGGAACGAGCCGGCGCTGGCGGCCGGCCGATTGACTGTGTCGGCCTCGAATGCCAAACGCGCCTGCCATGACCGATCAGACCCAGCGGCGACCCCGGCGGCCCGGCGAGATGCTCGAACCGGTGCAGGCTTCCGGCAAAAGCCCCGATCCGGTGGGAACTTGGACCCGCTATCTCATTCTGTTTCTGCGCGTCATGGCCGCGATCTGGCTGGTCAAGGGCCTCTATCATTGGGCCGCGGTGTGCGGCGTCGGCGCGGACGCGGATGGCGGGTTCGAAGCGCATACGCTCGCCTGGCAGACGGCGACGGTGCTCTTCGCCATCCTCGATCTCGTCGCCGCGGTCGGGCTGTGGCTGGCGGCGCCTTGGGGCGCGGTGGTGTGGCTCACCTCCGTCGTCTCCATGGCCGCGGTCGATCTGTTCTTTCCGCAGGTCTATGGCGGCAGCCTCTCGATGGCGCTCGGCGTGCTCGGATTGCTCGGCGTCTATCTGTTGCTCGCGATCTTCGCCGCGCGCGAGCGGCCGGCGTGATCGCGGCCGGCGGCGTCAAGCGCGCAGCCGGCAGCCGATAGTCACAAGGACCCGAAATCATGCCGCAGCTCAGCGCCATCGTGATCACCCGCGACGAAGCGGCGAATATCGGCGCCTGCCTCGACAGCCTCGCCTTCTGCGCCGAGCGCATCGTGGTCGACAGCGGCTCGACCGATGCGACCGTGGAGATCGCCCAGCAAAAAGGCGCGCGCGTCGAGTTTCATGAGTGGCGCGGCTACGGGCCGCAAAAAAACTACGCGCTTTCGCTCGCGACCGGCGACTGGGTGCTGTCGATCGACGCCGACGAGCGCGTTTCGCCCGAGCTTGCCGCGGCGATCAAGTCCGCTCTCGCCGATGCAAGCGCAGACGGCTGGGAGTTTCCGCGCCTTTCCAGCTTCTGCGGGCGGCAGATGCGGCATTCCGGCTGGTATCCCGACTATGTGCTGCGGCTCGTTTCGCCGCGGCCGAGCGAGCTTCGAGGACGCCGTCGTGCATGAAAGCGTGATCTGCGCCGGGCCGGTGAAGCGGCTCCCGCAGCCGCTCATCCATTATCCGGTGCATCGGCTCGAGGACGCGCTGTCGCGCATGGACCGCTACTCGACCGCAAGCGCGCAGGCGCTCGCCGCGTCCGGGCGCCGCGTGTCGTTCCTGACCGGCATCGGCCACGGCCTGTTTTCGTTCCTGCGCACTTATGTGCTGCGCGCCGGCTTCCTCGACGGCGCCGAGGGCTTCTTGCTCGCGGTCGCCAACGCCGAAGGCAGCTATTATCGCCACATGAAGCTGTGGCTGGCGACCCGCGGGACGGCGGCTTCGGCGCCCCCGCGCGTCCGGCAACCGTGACGCCATGCGCCGGATCAGGTATCAGGATCAGGTATCGGTAATCAGTAGTCAGTAATCAGGGATGAGATGTTGGATGTCAGGCAGCCCGATTCCTGACTACTGACTAACGATTACTGATCCCTGAACGGAGCCGGCATGAAGGAAATCGTTGAAAAGCTCGACGAGCGCCGCGCCAATGCGCGCGGCGGCGGCGGCGAGAAGCGCGTCGAGGCGCAGCACAAGCGCGGCAAGCTCACCGCGCGCGAGCGCGTCGAGCTCCTGATGGACCGCGACTCGTTCGAGGAGTTCGACATGTTCGTCGAGCACCGTTCGAGCGATTTCGGCATGGAGAAATCGAAGATCGCCGGCGACGGCGTGGTCACCGGCTGGGGCACGGTGAACGGCCGCACCGTGTTCGTCTTCGCCAAGGATTTCACCGTGTTTGGCGGCTCGCTCTCGGAGACGCATGCGCAGAAGATCATCAAGATCCAGGACATGGCGATGCGCGCGCGCGCCCCGATCGTCGGCCTGTTCGACGCCGGCGGCGCCCGCATCCAGGAAGGCGTGGCGGCGCTAGGCGGTTACGGCGAGGTGTTCAAGCGCAACGTCATCGCCTCGGGCGTCATTCCGCAGATTTCCGTGATCATGGGGCCGTGCGCCGGCGGCGACGTCTATTCGCCGGCGATGACCGATTTCATCTTCATGGTGCGCGACACGAGCTACATGTTCGTCACCGGGCCCGACGTGGTGAAGACGGTGACCAACGAGATCGTCACCGCCGAGGAGCTTGGCGGCGCCTCGGTGCACGCGACCAAATCCTCGATCGCCGACGGCGCCTACGACAACGACGTCGAGTGCCTCCTGCAGATGCGCCGGCTGCTCGATTTCCTGCCGGCGAATTTTTCCGCCGGCGCGCCGGAATGGCCGTCCTTCGACACGATCGATCGCGAGGAGCCTTCGCTCGACACGCTGGTGCCGGACCATCCGAACAAGCCCTACGACATCAAGGAGCTGATCCTCAAAGTCGCCGACGAGGGCGACTTCTTCGAGCTCTCGGAGACTTTCGCCCGCAACATCGTCATCGGCTTCGGCCGGATCGCCGGCCGCACCGTCGGCTTCGTCGCCAACCAGCCGATGGTGCTCGCCGGCGTGCTCGACAGCGACGCGAGCCGCAAGGCGGCGCGCTTCGTGCGCTTCTGCGACGCCTTCAACATCCCGATCGTCACCTTCGTCGACGTGCCCGGATTTTTGCCCGGCACCGCGCAGGAATATGGCGGCCTGATCAAGCACGGCGCCAAGCTTCTGTTCGCCTATTCGCAGGCGACCGTGCCGCTGGTCACCGTGATCACCCGCAAGGCCTTCGGCGGCGCCTATGACGTGATGGCGTCAAAGCACATCGGCGGCGACGTGAACTACGCTTGGCCGACGGCGCAGATCGCGGTGATGGGCGCGAAGGGCGCGGTCGAGATCATCTTCCGCTCCGACATCGGCGACCCGGACAAGATCGCCGCGCGCACCCGCGAATATGAGGAGCGCTTCCTCTCCCCGTTCATCGCCGCCGAGCGCGGCTATATCGACGACGTGATCATGCCGCACGCCACCCGCCCGCGCATCGCCCGGGCGCTGGCGATGCTGCGCGGCAAGACTGTGGAGATGCCGGGCAGGAAGCACGACAATCTGCCGGTGTAGGGCGTACGCAAGAATCGGTGTGAGGATTCGACGATGACCTACGTTGGCGCTCTGATCCAAATGACGTCGATTTGACCCTCGACCTGCCGCAAGTCGTCGACCGTGATCGCTCCGATCTGGCCGTCGACGGCAAGCGTATGCGGCGTAAAACCGGCGGCGTGCAGTCGATCGAGCATATCGTTCGCCGACAAGCCGCCTGATCGGCTCAAGCCCGGCGAGTGCTCGATGATCATGACTTCGGTCCGCGCCAGCGTCTGCTTTGCGCCGGCGATGACCGCCGGCTCATAGCCCTCCACATCGATCTTCATAATCAGCACGCGGCGGTCGCGCAGCCCGAGAGCATCGAGCGCCGTATCGAGATCAGTGATCGGAACGGTGCGCGAGCCGTACCCGTAGTCGGCGAGGAGAGAGTGGCGGCCGTAATTGGAGCTCTTGTAGCGGTGAATGCGGGCGGTGCCGCGCTGCGCGCCGACGGCGCAGGCGTTGATGACCACCTTGTCGATACCGTTCAAGGTCAGGTTGCGATCGAGCAGCGACACATTGAACGCGTCGGGTTCGAAGGCGATCACGGTCTCCACCGAGTCGTGCTGCGCGGCGTTAATGGTATGCCACCCGAGATTGGCGCCGACGTCGATGAAGATGCCGCTATGAGGCGACGCAGCGAGGTAGTCGGACATCCACTGCGTCAGGGGCCACTCATGGGTGCCGTACTTAGCGAGGTGACGGCCCAGGAGGTCGCGCCGATGCACAAAGAACGATAGCTTCGATTGCTTGGCTCGGATGCGGAACGCCGGACGCCACGGCACGAGCCAGGCCAGCAGGTAAATGGCCGTTCCAAGCGGGCGGGGAATGCGTTTCATGCGCGAGCGGAGATGTCGGACGAATAGAGAATATGGCTCAGTAGAGCGGTTCTTGATACGTGTAACAACCGACATTGCCGTAAACCGCTGCGCGGTAGGAACATGCGGCTACGAACTGCGCGGCAAGACGGTGGAGATGCCGGGCAGGAAGCACGACAATTTGCCGGTCTAGCGATGTGCCGATTGGGTCTCGTCAGCGCGCTGGGCTTGATCGTCTCGTGCCGCGTTCCGTTTGGCGCCGAAGCAAACGCTTCAGCCAACGAACCAGTATCGACGGATAGTATTTGCGCAGCAATTGCCACCTTCCGAACCACGATATTCGGAACGGAACTTCGTGCGGAACGTACCAGCTGTTGTCTCCTGTACGCCTCACCCGCTTATAGCCACGCGCGCGCATGAAGTTGTGCTTCGCAAGCCCCTCGGCAAAATCCTCAAGCAGGATCAAAACCGGGCGATAGCGCTCAAATGTAAAGCCTCGAAGCACATCCAGTTCGGTCCCCTCCGTATCAACTGACAGAAAATCCACGTGGTGCGCGCTTCCTTCCGTGAGCACGGAATCGAGTGTGACGACGTGCACGTCCATGGGTGGGCCGTGACGGAACTTAAGCGAGCTTAGCCCGCCCGCCACATAGATTGGCAGCTTTTGGCCGTGTTGCTCGGGCGGCCCGCAAGCAACTTCAAACACACGCGCGCGCCTTTGGCGCCGCAGACTTTCCGCGTGTTTCGGAATCGGCTCGATCAGAAATCCGTCCCAGCCACGTTGCTCAAGTTCGCAAGTCTAAGACAATTCGACAGGCCGGTAGGCCCCAACTTCGACAAAAAATCCCTTTGCCGGCAGGTATGACGATACAAGCGCCTGCTCGTCTTCCTTTCCGTAAACCGCTTTCATGGTCTGGATGCGCTTTTAGTGCCGTAGTAAAGTTTTACAAGACGGACAACTGTATTGCTTGCCGGCACCCTCCTGTAGATGTCCCAGCTCATTCTCACCGTACATACCGGCTTTCATGACACCGCCGCCGCGCTGTTCGAGGACTATACACTACGCGCTGCCGTTCAACTCGAGCGTTTGACTCGCCGAAAGGGCGACGGGAGCAATCCAGACCCGAGTATCGACGAGGTGCTGTCGATCTGCGGTGCGACGCGCAAGGATGTCGACGTTATCGGCTTCAGTCGCGGAGAATTTCCGACCAAATTTTACCGGAACGTCCGCGGCCTACGCTGGATTCGCGAGAAATCCCGCGAGTATCTGAAGAAGCGTACGCGCCGCTCCATGATTCATGAGATTCTGCGCTACAAAACCGCCCAGATTGACGACATCTTCAAAGTCCACGAATTCCAGCGAGCCAGCGGCTTCCGTGACGACGCCCATTTTTACTTCTACAACCACCACGAAGCTCATGCCCTGGCGCCGCTGTTTTTTACACAGTGGGACCGAGCGCTCATTGTCACCGCGGACGGAGGCGGGGATACGGTCAACTACAGCCACCGGCACTTTGCCGACGGGACGATAACCACGATCTACGGCGGCGAAGAGTGTTCGCTTACGCGGCGGCCGATCGACAGTTTGGGCAATGCCTACGAGATGATGACGGTGGCGCTGGGCTTCATCAGAGGCCGCCACGAAGGCAAGCTGACCGGGCTTGCCGCGTTTGGTCAACCGGTCCTGGCCGACCAGATTGAAAAGAGATTTTTCGTCGGCGACACCGGTCGGATCTTCTCGGATTTCCGTGACTACCACGAAATGCACAGCTTCATCCGCGGCCTCGCCGCGAATGTGAGGCGGGAGGACGCAGCGGCCTCGATTCAAAAAGTGCTGGAGAACGTCGTGCTAGGCTCGATCGGGCGGCTCTTGCAGCGGCACAAGGCCCGCCATCTCGGTCTCGCCGGCGGCGTATTCGCGAACGTGCGGCTCAACCGTGTTCTGGCGGAGCAGCTCCCGGTCGACGAAATCTTCATATTTCCGGCGATGGGCGACGAAGGACTTCCGGCCGGCGGCGCGCTTTGTTACCTGCTGCAGCGCGACGGCCTGCCCCATTGGCTCGCGCAGCGGCACCGACTGCGCGATATGTATTTCGGCCGCGACTACACCAACGCGATCGACGACGCGCTCGCGGCCTCTGCTCGCATTCGGCTTACCGGGGAACCGCCGGTCGACGGCGCAGCGCGGCGGCTCAACGCCGGCCAGATTGGCGCAATCTACACCGGACGCATGGAATATGGGCCGCGCGCGTTGGGTGCGCGCTCGATTCTCGCCAATCCGTCGCGAAGGGAAACGCACGATCTGCTCAACCGACGCCTTGAGCGTTCCGAATTCATGCCATTTGCGCCGGTGATCGCCGCCGAGAAGGCGGCAACGGTGTTTGACGTCCATTCCGTCAACGCCTACGCGTGCCGCTTCATGACCATGACGTGCAACGTGAAGCCGCAATGGCGCGACCGCATTGCGGCGGTCGTCCATGCCGATGGCTCGGCGCGTCCGCAATCGATCGAGCGCGAGACAAACCCACTCTACTACGACATTCTGACCGCATTCGAGCGAGCAAGCGGTCTTCCCGTGCTGGTGAACACGAGCTTCAACGTCCACGAAGAGCCGATCGTGAACAAACCGTCGGAGTGCATTCAGGCGTTGTCCGACGGGCGCGTGGATTTCATTGTGACCAAGCGGGGAATCTATGAGCGGATGTCGCCGAGCCAGCTTGGCAATCCGTGAGCCCGCTCCGCGCCGCCGTCGTTCGTATCCGCCTCGGCGGACCTCAAACCTCCTGTCTCATTGCCGCCGTTGCGGGTGTGATATTATCGCGCTAAGGTTTTGCGTGCTTCCGGAGCGATGCACATGTCGGGCCGTAGCGTTTTCCGGATGGTCTGTGGCGCGTTGCTCGCAGCGTCGCTGATCTCGATTTCCGCCGCCGGCGCGCAGCAGCCGGAAGCACCCAAGCCGGGCGATGCGCCGCCGAGCGCCGGCGGTACGCCGCCGCCGGCCCCCGACCTCAAAACGACGCTCGGCCGCGCTCCCAAGGACATTCCGCTCATCGACCCCTGCAAGAGCCAGCACGCACCGTCCTATTGCAATGCCAAAGACTGAGCACCCTTCGCACACGTCCCGCAGCGACGTCCTGTCGCGGATATTGTCCTATCTGGTCGCGATCACGACGATTCTCGGAATTCCGGTCGGGCTGTACGGCTATTATTCGTCGCAACAGGCCAACCGCGTGAACCGGACCTTCGATTTCTACAAGGACTTCCGCAGCGACACGTTGCAGAAGGATTTCAGCCTGCTGGTCGAGCAGTGGAATGCCAAGTCCGCCGAGGTCGAGGCTTTGCTCGAGAAAAACGATGAAGCCGGCCTTGGCCAATTGGTCGCGTCGCTGTTGCAAGGCGACGAAGCGCAGACGGCGCTGGCGCAGCTCATCCTGTTCTTCGACGAAACCTATTCGTGCGTCGATAAGGCGTTGTGCGACGGCAACGCCGCCTTTGCCCTGCTCAAGGATCCGGCCAATCAGATTTTCTTTATGTATGGCTCGTATCTGGCGACCGTGCGCCAGCACAATCCGAGCTACGCCACCGGCATCCTCAAGGTCCGCTCCTTGACCAAGACCTGGTCGTTGCTGTGAAGGTTTTGCGGACGTTCGCGGGTTACGGCCACGCGCCGCCGCTCACGTGAACCGTATCCGAGCGTAGCCCGGATGGAGCCAAGCGAAATCCGGGAACGATCACCTCGCGAACCCCGGACTACGCTGACGCTCCATCCGGGCTACGAAGTCACCGCCACCCGCCGCCGCCGTTCACGTAAACCGTATCCGCGGTCAGGAACTCGCAGGCGTCGGAGCATAGAAACAGCACCAGTTCGCCGATCTCCTCCGGCGTGCCGAAGCGCTTCATCGGCACGTCCTCGAGGAAGCGCTGGATGAGCTCGGGCGAAGACTGCGCCGCGTCCTGGAACGGCGTCTTGATCGGGCCCGGCGAGATCGACACCGCGCGGATGCCTTGCGTCGCGAATTCCCGCGCCACGCCCATGGTCATGGTCACCACCGCGCCCTTGGCCGCGGCGTAGTGGATCGAGGAGCCGGGGCCGCCGCGGCGGTGCGCCATGCTGCCCATGTTGACGATGACGCCAGCCTTGTTGGCGAGCATGTGCGGCAGGATCGCCTGCATGGCGTAGAGCGTGCCGTTGACGTTGAGCGCGAAGGTCTTCTCCATCAGCGCATCGTCGATTTCGAGGAATTTGGCGCGGCGGATCGCGGCGCCGGCGGAGTTGAACAGGAACTGCACGCTGCCGAACGCGGCGATCGCGCGCGCCGCCATCTCGCCCACCTCCTCGCGCCGGGTCACGTCGACCTTGAGCCCCAGCGCCTGCGCGCCCTTACCGTTGACCTCCGCTGCGGTCTCGCGCGCGCCGGTTTCGTTCAAGTCGGCGCAGACGACATTAGCGCCTTCGCGCGCGAAAATGAGCGCCGTGGCGCGGCCGATGCCGCTCGCGGCGCCGGTAATGATGATGGTCTTGCCGGCGAAATAGTCCGGGGTCTTCGGCATTGCTGTTCGTCCTTTCCCGCCGGGATAGTTTGCCCGGCCGCTCGAGCGGCCACAATCACGCCTTGGCCGCCGCGACGACGCGAGCGAGCCGCGCCACGGCGGGCACGATGGCTTGGCGCGGAAAACCGGTGAAGCCGAGGAGGAAGCCCTGGCGCGGCGGCGCCTTGAGATACATGCGCGAGAGCGCGCGCACGACGACGCCGTGCTCGCGCAGCGCCGCCTCAAGCGCAATGTCGGAGAGCCTGTCGCGCAGAAAGGCGACGAGATGCATGCCCTGCTCGGGCGCGGTCACTGCGATGCGCGCGCCGAGCCGGCGCTGCAATTCGCCGACCACGAGGTCGCGCTGGTCGCGATAGAGAAGGCGCATGCGGCGGATATGCGCGGCGAAATAGCCTTGCCGCATGAACTCGGCGACCAGAGCTTGCGACAGCGTCGGCGCCTGGCGGTCGATGAGGAAACGCGCGCCGGCGAAACTTTCGATCAGCGGCGGCGGTACCACGGCGTAGCCGAGCCGCAAGCCGGGGAAGAGCACCTTGTTGAAGGTGCCGACATAGATCACGCGCTCGGCATCATCGAGGCCTTGCAGCGCGGCGAGCGGCCGGCCGGCGTAGCGGTATTCGCTGTGGTAGTCGTCCTCGATGATCCAGGCGCCCGCCTCGCGCGCCCAGGCGAGGAGCTCGAGCCGCCGGGTCATCGCCAGCATGATGCCGAGCGGATATTGGTGCGATGGGGTGATGAAGGCGGCGCGAGCTTTTGGCCCGGAACGCAGGCCGGCGCGCACGTCGAGGCCCTGCGCGTCGACGGCGACCGGGCGAAGCGCGACGCCAGCCGCCGCCAGCGCCCGGCGCGTCATCGGGTAGCCCGGATCCTCGACCCAGACCTCGTCGCCCGGCGAAAGGAGCACCCGTATGGCGATGTCGATCGCATGCTGGGTGCCCGAGGTAATGATGATCTGCTCCGGGCTCGCGCGCACGCCGCGCGCGGCGCCGAGATAATCGCAGATGGCGCGGCGCAGCTCCGGCAGTCCGCGCGCGTCCGCATAGCCGCGGTGGATCGGATCGAAGCCGCGAAACATCTGCTGGGTGAGCCGGCGCCAGACCTCGATGGTGCGCGCGTCGATGAGCACGCGCGCATTGGTGAACGGGCGGTCCTCGTCTTCGACGGCGATGGCGCCGAGCGCGGCGAAGGCGCGCGCTTGCGTTGAAAGCGGCGCCGGCGCGCGCGCGACCTTGCCTCGCCCCGGCCGCAGCCGCTCGACCGGCTCCGGCAGGTCGGCGCTGATGTAAGTGCCGGAGCCGACGCGGCCGGACAGATAGCCTTCGGCGAGAAGCTGCTCGTAAGCGGAGATGACCGAAGTGCGGGCGACGCCGAGCTCGGCCGCGAGCGCGCGCGTCGAGGGAAGTTTTGCTCCGGGGGACAGCCGCTGGCCGAGGATGGCGCTGCGCATCTGCAGATAGACCTGGCGGAAGATCGGCGTGGCCGTGGCGCGCTCGACCTGCCAGGCGTAAAGCGTCGCCCATCCGGCTCTGGCCTGGATGCGCGCGGGACGCTTGCGGGAAGTGGTCTGTCTCATCGCGACAAAGTGGATTTCGGATAGGACCACTTTGCAGGCTAGTCTCCCGCTCCCTGAAGGACAAGCGCCGAGATTCGACGATGACCCAGATGTTCAAGCCGCCGGCCAGCGCCCGCACGCATATCCGCCGCCAGGCCTATGCGAACTACGACCGCGCGACCGTCGATGCCATTCTCGATTCCGGCCTGCTCGCGCATGTCGGCTATGTCGTCGATGGCGCGCCCTATGTCACGCCGACCGCCTATTGGCGGGAGGACGACCGGCTCTATTGGCATGGCGCCGGTGCGAGCCGCCTCTTTCGCGACGCGTCCGCGCCGCTTGCGGTCTGCCTCTCCGTCAGCCACGTCGACGGCCTGGTGCTGGCGCGCTGCGGCTTCAAGCACACGCTCCTCTACCGCTCGGTCATGGCCTTCGGCCATGCCGAGCAAATAACCGAGGCCGAAGAGAAGCGCCGCGTGCTCGACCGCTTCATCGACCGGCTCTACGCCGGCCGCGCGCGCGAGCTGCGCGCGATCAGCGACGAGGAGCTCGCCGCCACGTCGGTCATGGCGATGACCATCGAGGAGGCGACCGCGAAAATCTCTTCGCCGCAGGCGCGCGGCGGCGGCATCGGCGTCATCGACAAGGAAGCCGACTACGCGGCCGCCGTTTGGGCGGGCGTCATTCCGATCCACAGCGTCACCGGGGCGACGACGGCCGACACGCGGCTCAACGTCGAGCCGGCGCCACCGGCCAGTGTCGCGGCCTACGCCGAAGGCGCGCGCTTCGACGCGGTGCTCCGGCAAATGGCGGCGCGGCAAGAAGACCGGGACCGCGGCACCGATGAAGCGTAGCGAAATCCGGGGCGGAGCCGGCCCCGGATTTACACTAGCGCTTCCACTCAGACTTCCACTCAGACACGACGGCGATTTTTACACAGCGAGGAGGTGCGCGGACCGCAATTGGAGCCATGCGGCCCGCGCGCTCCGTTCGCGCTTCGTCCGATTGCACTCCAGCGGATGTTCAATCGGCCAAGGTCGGATTGGTTCTGCGGCGTTCGCAATCATGGTTGCTTATCGGCTAACGGATCGCGCTAGTGTCGCCGCAGCCATGCCGGGACTGGCCGTTGAACAGAAGAAAGCGCCGCGCGCGGCCGAGGATCTCGCGGTCTTCGCCGCACCGGGAATTTTCGTCGTGCTCTGGGCCTCGGGCTTCATCGGCGCCAAGCTCGGGCTGCCTTATGCCGAGCCGCTGACTTTCCTGTGGCTGCGGATGATGGGGGCGGTGCTGCTCCTCGGCATCATCATTCTCCTCACCCGGCCGCCGATGCCGAGCCGCGCCGAGACGCTGCACAGCGCCGCGACCGGTCTTCTGGTGCACGGCCTTTATCTCGGCGGCGTCTATGTCTCGATTTGGAACGGCCTACCCGCGGCGCTGTCCGCGCTGGTCGTCGGCCTGCAGCCGCTGCTCACTTCGACCATCGCCAATCGCTGGCTTGGCGAGCGGGTGATGCCGCGGCAATGGCTCGGGCTCGCGCTCGGTCTCCTCGGCGTCTATCTGGTCGTGCGCGACCGCGCCTCGGCGGGCGAAGCAACGCCGTTCGCCTGGGCCGCCTCCGCGGTGGCGCTCATCGGCATTACCGTCGGCACGCTTTACCAGAAGCGCTTCGGCGGCGGCATCGACTGGCGGCCCGCCATGGGCATCCAGTATGCGGCGGCCGGAATCCTGTTCTTCCTCGGCGCGGCGACGTTCGAGGCCGGGTATGTGCGGCCGACCGCCGCGTTCCTGTTCGCCCTCGGATGGCTGGTGTTCGTGCTCTCGCTCGGCGGCATCTGGCTGTTCTACTTCCTGATCCGGCGCGCGGCGGCCACGCGCGTGGTCAGCCTGTTCTATCTGACGCCGCCGGTGACGGCGCTGATGGCCTGGGCGCTGTTCGGCGAGCACCTGGCGCTGCCGGCGCTTGCCGGCATGGCGGTCTGCGTCGCCGGGGTGTTCCTGGTGAACTGGCGCGCCGGTGGTGCACGGGCCTGATGCGCGTTAACGTTCCTGCCGAGGCGCATTCATTCACCAGGAGCAGAGGCCATGACCGTCCACCGGCCGATCGAATATCGCGACGCCGCGCCAAAGGTGCGCGCCGTGTTCGACGACATCAAGCGCACGCGCAAGGTCGAGGACGTGAACAATTTCTGGAAATATCTCGCCCACGATCCGGCAACGCTGGCGCGCACCTGGGAGAGCATCAAGGAGGTCATGGCGCCGGGCGCGCTCGATGCGCTGACCAAGGAGATGCTCTACCTCGCGGTCAGCGTCACCAATGGTTGCGGCTATTGCATCGCCAGCCATGGCGCCGCGGCGCGCAAGGCCGGCATGAGCGAGGCGATGTTCGGTGAGCTCATGGCCGTCGTCGGTATGGCCAACGAAACCAACCGGCTGGCCAATGGCTACCGCGTGCCGATCGATCCGGCCTTCGACGCCTAGTACGGCCGCACCGAAAAGGCCCCGGTTTTGCGACCGGGGCCGTTCGCGAAGCTTGTGACAGTTACGCGATCAGGATTACGCGATCAGGATCACTGGCTTCCCTGCGGCGCGGGGTTGGCGCCCGGAGTAGGGGCCGGCACCGGCGCCGGACGCGCCATCGATGGGTTGGCCGGGCTTGCCGGATTCATCGCCGGCGGCGGGGCCATGTGCGCAGACGGCGCCGTGTCGTTCGATGCCGTATGGGTCGGCTCGTTTCTCACGCCGAAGGCGATCGCCAGCACGATGACCAGGAACACCGCTCCGGCAATCCACCCCCAGGTGGCATTGTAGCCGCGCTGATCCGCAGTATAGGGCGTGTTGCGCCACATCGGATCATTGGGATCGCGATAGTCAGACATGATGAAATCTCCCGTCTTTCATGGTCCCCCCGATAACCGGCCCCATCTGCGTGCGTTCCGCCCACCGCCCGGCGTGGCTGAATAGCCGCCTTGCCCGGCACGCATGGCGGAAGTTCCCTAAACCTCTCCGTGCGCGACTGCTCCGGCGGCTATCGTGTCGTGGTGCGGGCAATCGACGCGATTCTTGAACAGCCACGCAAAGCCGTTATTGTGCGCGCGCCGCGCCGGCTATTGGCGCTCGTAGCTCAGCTGGATAGAGCACCAGACTTCGAATCTGGGGGTCGGGGGTTCGAATCCCTCCGAGCGCGCCAAAAAGTGCGCAGTGACGGTATCTTGCAGAAGATTCCATAACGTGCTGCCGAGTGGTTCGCCGTTGTGTCCGCATGACTGTGAGGCTCCGGAAGGGCCGACAGGGTGGCCAGGGTATAAGGCAATGACGCGCTATATTCGCCGCGATGATTATGAATGCTCGGTGCTGAATCAGCCGGTCACAGTCGCCGTTCTAACGGGCGCACAGGCCGGCCTGCCGCCAGCCGATCAAATGAGAAATTGCAATTTTGCTCACCTCTGCGGAAAGTTTGGTAATCCGCCCGTGCTGTCGAGATTTTCGTCGCCGGGACTAACCGGTTGCCCGTACCATGACAACCTGAACACGGGGACGTAGATTTCTCCGTTATCCGCGCAAAAACGCCAGGGGCCTTTCGATCGCAGCGCCGTGGGCGATGGGGTGCGTCGGCTACCCCACGAGACGTTGCCACCACGGACGCGACCGTAACGCAGCCACTTCGCCCTCCAGTCGCGCTGCCGCCTCGCGAGCTGACATGGCGGCCGCCATAAACTTCAGAATCTCGGTCATGAGGGAATCGCCACGCTCGCGTTCCCGGTCGAAGTCCGCCCGGTGACCGCTCGCGGCGATCTCGAGCTGGGTGATGTGGTCCTCCAGTTCGGTGATCTTCGCCTCGAGGTAGGTGGCGTAGCCATCGGTGACCGGCCGGTGACCGGGCGGGCATGGGCTTGTGCCGAATCTCAGCGAGGTCGACGGCGACCAACGTCTTGCCGTCGTTTCCTCGCTGTCGCGGCAAGCGCAGCCGTTTTGTCACCGCCCGAGCGGCCTCAGCCGAGGCTCCAAGGCGAGCGCCAAGTTCCTGGTAGTTCAGCATCTCGACGGGCATCGGCAGTCTCCCGCAAGCGACCGGATGGTGACTGGCCGGGCGGAAGCGTGCCTCTGAGTCGGTTAATGTTTCGTTGACGAAACCGGATCAATCAGGCCTGGGTGGTCACCGGGCGCCCGCGAACTTGACCCACTTCGAGACCGGCAGCTCGACCGCGCGACGAACTTACAGGGTGGCGTTAAGAACGGACATGGCAACACGGCAAGAACGCATCGATGCCTTCATGCATGAAGGCGTACCGCCTACGGACCAGCCGCTTGAGATCCTGTGCGAGGATCACGTCGGCACGTATGTCATTCCATTCCTGTGTCGATGGAACGACGGCATCTGGCAAAGCGTAAGTACAAGCCAGCGCATCGAAGCGACAGTCATTGGCTGGCGCGTGCGTTGAGAGGAAGGAGTGGCGTCACGGACTGGAAGGAAGCGGCGGCGGGGTCCGGTGGTCCAGTCGAATTTTGATTGGCTTTACGCGCTCTGCGCCGGGTGCTTTTCCAGCCAGCTATTTATCATGGCGTGAGCCCGTAATTCCGCGTTCTCACGCGGTCCGGAAATGACTTTTCCGGCCACTTCAATGCCCGCAGGATGAATGGCGACGTACCATTGCTCGCGCTCGATCCGAGTGCGGATGGTATATCGGATGCCTCTGTGTTCCACGGCAACGAGTTTGGACCCAAATCAAAACCGGAGCAATGCCTCCGGAGTGGATTGGTTGGGCACCCGTTACACGGTGCGGGGCTTTATAGGCGTCTGCTGAACCTCGCGCATGTCGCCGTGGTGCACGCTCGCCACCTGCCCATTGTTCCAGGCGATCGTGACCGCATTCCAGCTTGTCTCGGTGATAACGCCGCTGTCAGCGGCATCGCCTCGCCAATAGACGCGGGCGCCCTTCTTGAGAAGCTTGGATTCGTCGACTGTCATGGTCGCTCAACCCATTGGCCGCGGTCGAATGGCGCTGGGTAGCGGTCCGCAGAAAGCGCGGACCGGACCGTTCAGCGTTGGACCTTGAGATTTTCCGCCGACGATTTGCCGCGATTGGAGACCTCCTCGTACTCGACGACCTGCCCTTCATTGAGGCCGCTGAGGCCGGCCTTCTCGACAGCGGAGATGTGGACAAACACGTCCTTTCCGCCACCCTGCGGCTGAATAAATCCGTAGCCTTTTTGCGAATTGAACCACTTCACAGTGCCCCGTGCCATTCTCGATCTCCGCGCTGTTGGCGATCCAAGGTAACCTCACCGACGCAAGATAACAACGGCGTTGTGTCGTTTTGTGCGCGACGGCGGCGCCGGCCCGCAGCCGAAAATCACGTCACGGATCTTGGCGGAATTTGGCCGAGGGCACCGATATTTCCCCGGTGTTCGCGACTAACCGCGTCCCGCGGTGAGGTTTCCGTCGACGATGACTCAATGCGGGTTAGTCCGCGCCACTGCGGCGCGGTGGAAGGGACAGCGGACATCAAGGGAGGGCTTTTCTTGGCCAGGATTAACCCAATGTTCAATTCGCGTTGCTAGGTTTTGCATCGCGCCCGGGAAGTAAGCCTGGGGCGCCCGCCCGATATGCCTAGCCAATTCCGTGTCGGCCCGCACGCTGAGTGCGCCAGGAGCAGAGGCATGGCGATCGATCCTTCGATGTCAATCCTCGTGGTCGACGATGTCTCGACCATGGTTCGCATCACCCGCAATATGCTGCAGCAACGCGGCTTCGAGGACGTTGACGGGTCTCACGGTGGCAGCACGGCGCTCGAAATGATGCGCGCCAAGCGTTACGGCCTAGTGATTTCCGATTGGAACATGGAGCCGATGACCGGCTACGACCTGTTGCAGCAGGTGCGCGCCGATCCCGAACTGGGCCAAATACCGTTCATCATGGTGACCGCAGAATCGCACACGGCGAGCGTGATCTCGGCGAAAAAAGCGGGCGTGAACAATCACATCGTCAAGCCTTTCTCGGCGCTGACAATGCTGGCCAAGATTCAGGCGGTATTCGCGGAGAAGGTCGAGCACGCCTCGGCCGACGAGCCAGCGTAGTATCGCGGGATCGCGCAGCTTCGCCGCTCGGCGCTCAGACGTCGATCATCTCATACGAGCGATGCGGCGCGCTTTCGACGGCGTGGCCGTGTTCTTGCGGCGACGCCGGCAGTTGCAGCACGCTTGCGCGCTGGCCCGGAACGAGGCGGGTGAGCATCACGATCTGCCCGCCGGGAAATTCAAGCGCATCGTGGTGGACGTGCGGGTCCTCCATGTTGACCTGGCGGAAGCGCGCCACCTTGTGCTCGACGCGGGCGCGGCCGAATAGGCTCAGGGCGCGCTCATAGTCGACCGGGTTCTCGAAAGCCAATTCCGTCCCGGGCAACAGGCACACGGCGACGTCGGGCTCGCCCACGGCGGAGAATCCGCGGGTGATCGTCCTCACGAAGTCGGTCGCGATCAGCGTATCGCCGACCTGGGCCGGCCGCGAAGCCACGAGATGCAGACTGTAATCGCACATGGGAAGTTACTCCTCTCCAGCGAACCATCACAGCCATCGGGATGTTCAGGGTGGCCGTTCTTCAGGCTGAACATCCGGGTTGACCAAATGTTCCTGCCGGCCGGCGGGGTAGAGAGGTTGCCGAAAATGCGGCGCGTCTGCCTTAATCCAGGGCTCGCGTTATCCAGGGTCGCGTTATCCAGTGCTCGCGTTCCGATCAATTGATCGAAAAAGCCGCAGGCGGGCGCCAATCGTAGAGCCAATCATAGTGGTGCAGCAGCCGTGCGCCGCCGATCATCCGCATCGCGGTGTCGCGCAGCGCACTTGCGGCGCCGCTCCGATGATAGCGCGTGCCGTTGCGCGCCGCCGCCTGTTGCACCTTCCAGGCGCGGGCGCGGCGAAGCGCAGCATAGGTTCGCAGCGCCGCCTCCGCGTCATTCGGCATGCGCGCGAGACACTGCGCCGCCACCGCCGCGTCCTCGATCGCCATTGCGGCCCCCTGCGCCAGAAAGGGCAGCACCGGGTGGGCGGCGTCGCCGAGGAGCGCCACGCGTCCGCGCGACCAGCGCCAGATCGAACGGCGATCGAACAGCGCCCATTTGAGCCACGCCTCCGGCAGGTTGACGAGCGTTCGCGCCTGCGGCGTCCAGCCGGCGGCGGCCAGGCGCGGAATGAGATCGGCGCGGCCGGCGGGCTCGCTCCAGCCCGGGGCGTTCCAGGCGTCGGCGGTGATGACGACGATGTTGATCACGCGGCCGGCCTTGACCGGATAATGGACGAGATGCGCGTCGCGCCCGAGCCAGAGATGGATCAGCGGCTCGCGGAATTCGGGCGCGACCGCCCTTGCCGGCACCAAGGCACGCCACGCCGTGCGCCCGGCAAAGCGCGGCGGCGCGCGATGCCCGATCCGTTTGCGCACCAGCGACCACAATCCGTCGGCGCCGATGAGCGCGACGCCGTGCGCGTCGGAAACGCCGCCGCGCCCGCGCGCCGAAACCGTGAGCCCATTGGGATGAGCGACGAAATCCTCGACCTGCATGCCGAGCTTGACGGTGATGTCGGGTTGGCTCGCGGCGGCGGCGGCGAGCGCGGCCTGCAGATCGCCGCGGTGGATCGTCCAAAAGGGCGCGCCGTAGCGCTGCTCGGCGTATTCGCCGAGCGGCATGCGCACGATCTCGCGCCCGGTCACGCCATCAAGAACGCGCAACGCCGCCGGCGCGACGGCGGAAGGCCGCAGCCGGCTCTCCAGGCCGAGATCGATCAAGATGCGCGCGGCATTGGGCGAGAGCTGGATGCCGGCGCCGGTTTCCTCGAGCCGCTCCGCCTGTTCCAGCACGATGACGCGAAAGCCGTTGCGCGCGAGCGCCAGCGCCGCGGTCAAACCGCCGATACCGGCTCCGGCAACAATGATCGAGCGCGGGGACATCAGCACGCCGGCTGAGTGCGGCCGCCTAGACGCGGATATCGTGCAAGGCGCATTCGGCCGGCCGCGCGGCATCGGCCGCGAGCGTCGGGTCGTGGCGGTACAGGGTCGAGCAATACGGGCAGATGTACTCGGCATCGTCGCCCATGTCGCAATAGACATGCGGGTGGTCGAAGGGCGGCGTGGCGCCCACGCACATGAACTCCCGGGCGCCGATCTCGATGACCGCCACGCCGAGGTCGTTGTGGAAATGGGGAACGATCGTCTCCGCCATGCTCGCGTCCGCCTTGCCGGCGCACCATATCGGTCCGTGCCGCCAATTCCTAGGGCGCGATCGGATCGCGCTCCGGCGGCTCGTTGTCAAAAGGCCGCAAATCGGATGTTAGGGTGTTAGAATGACGGCGATGCGGCAAGAAGGCGTGCAACGAACGGACCGGGAGGGCGCGGGGCAAAACCGAGTTGATCCGATCGGTGCGCCATCCGCTATGCGCGCTCCTCGGCGCCGCAATCTTCGGGATTGCGGCATTGCCGCTCACGCGCGGCGCCCTCGATACCGCGCAGCAATTGGCGGCGGCCGACGATCCGGTCGCGGTGAGCGACCGGGCGCTCGATCGCGTCGCCTTCGATCGCGGCGTTGCCGAGCGCGAAATCCGCTCCGCGCTCGCCGCCGGCGATATCGATCTGGCGCAAAGTTTCCTTGATCTCGCCGCCGATCGCGGCGTCGCCGTCGATCCGCTGCTCGCCGGCAGGATCGAGGAAGCGCGAGCCAAGGCCGCCACGCTCACCGGCACCGCCGGGCGGTTCTTGCACGGATTGTGGACCGGCGAGCCGGTCGATCTCGCGAGCCTCGCCGGCACCGCGTTCGGCGATCTGTTCGTGTTCGGCGACATCCGCGACGCCACGCGCGAAGGCACGCGCTATCTGGCCGGCCAGCCGGCCGACCCGTGGATCCTCGGCCTCGCCGGGGTCGGCATCGCCATCACCGCCGGCACCTATGCGACGCTCGGCGCCGGCGCGCCGGCGCGGATCGGTCTCACCCTCGTCAAGGCGGCGCGCCGCACCGGCCAACTCAACCCGGTCCTGGCGGTGCGCGCCGCGCGCGAGGTGGTGAAGGTGGAAGAAGCCGGCGGCCTTGCCGCGCTCGTCGGCGATGTCGGCCGCATCGAGAGCAAGGCCGGCGCGCAGGCGGCGCTCGACACGCTGCAGATTGCCGAGGAGCCGCGCGACGTGTCGCGGCTCGCCCGGCTCGCGGCGGCGAAAGGCGGCAAGACCCGCGCCATCGTCAAGCTCGTCGGCCGCGCCGCCATCGTGCTCTCCGTCGGCGCCTTCGATCTCGCGACCTGGCTCCTTTGGGCGGCGCTCATGCTGTTCGGCTTTGTCTCCTCCAGCAAAGCCGCGGTCGAGCGGATGACGCTGCATTATCTCGATCGCCGCAAGGCGCAGCGCGCCCGCACCGCCCAACTGCAAGCGGCGTGACTGGGACGAGCGCGCAGCTACAGCCTGACGCGCCCGAAATGAACTCCTCGACCGAGACGCTCTCGCGCTTAAACGGTATCCAGCTTTGCCGGATCTCAATGAGGCCGAACGGCGCGCGGAATTTGTGGATATTCAGTTGATGCCGTGGATGATAGAGCTTAACCACTCCTGATCCAACCTTCTCCGAAAAGCCGAAGGAAGGGTGAGGGCAAGGGGGAGAAGGCGCGGATGGAGATCGACGCAGCGGAGGAGAACCGGCGGCCCGGGGTCACAGAGAGCCGAGGACGTGGGCCGTTTGCCCGTCTCGCTCTCTGCATCTACATCGTCGCCTTCCTCACCGGCGCGATCGTGATGAGTTTCGAAATGCTGGGATCGCGTTATCTGGGTCCGTATTTCGGAAGCGGCATCTATACATGGGCCGCGTTGATTTCGACGGTGTTGGCCGCGTTATGTGTCGGCTATTTTCTCGGCGGGTTGCTCGCTGACCGCCATCCGTCGCCTCGCGTCCTTGGCACGACGGTGACGATCGGGTCGGTCTATCTGTTGCTATTGCCTGCGTTTGCCGACCCGGTGCTGCAGTTCTTCGTTTGGCACATCGATGATATCAGGCTCGGCAGCATCGTCTCGGCGCTGGCAATCATGTTGTTCCCGGTCACGTTGCTCGGGATGTATTCGCCCTTCGCCATTCGCCTGCTGCTGCGCTCGGAGCACAATTCCGGGGTCGTCTCGGGGACCGTCTACGGCGTCTCCACGGCCGGCAGCATCCTCGGCACGCTGGGGACGACGTTCTTCCTCATCCCTCTGATCGGGTCGCGCGCGATCACCTTTACGCTGGGAATTTTGGGAGTTTTCGCGGGGGCGCTGCTCGTCGGCGCCGCTTGGTCCGAGGCGCGTCAGGCGCGGCTCGGTGTGTTCGCGGTATTGCTGGTCTGCTGCGGACTGTTGTTGCCGATCTCGCCGGTCAACGCCGAAGACCCGTTCGATTCGACCATACGCGCCGAGATGTTGACGCGGAAAAACGGCCAGATCGCCCACCTCGAAACCGTGTACAACGACATCTTCGTCAGCAAGGACGCGAACATTCTCAAATTGTCCTTCCAGTGGAAGGGCTGGTACTTCCACGAATCCCAAGTAAATCTTGCGGATCCCGACGACTTGCCGATGCTGTACGCCCGGGTCATGAGCACTGCGGCAATCTATCCGCAGGACATCAAGCGCGTGCTCGTCCTCGGTCTCGGCGCCGGATCGATCCCGGTCTATCTGGACCGCTTTCTCCCGGACGCCACGATCGATACCGTCGAGCTCGATCCGGGCGTGATCGACGTCGCCAAGAAATATTTCGGGCTTCGCGAAACGAAAAAGTTTAATCTCATTGAGAGCGACGCCCGCGTGTTCTTGAACCGGCACACCGAGCCATATGACCTCATCATGGTCGATGCCTACACCGGCAGCTACATTCCTTTTCATCTGATGACGAAGGAGTTTTACCAGCTTGTGCGCAACCGTCTCACGCCGCACGGCGTGGCCGCTATCAATATCCTTCCCGTTGAAAAGCTCTTCGACAGCAACGTTCGCACGTTGAAGCTCGCTTTCGACAACCTCGATTTCTTCAACTCGGGCGATCGGATCAATTCGCTGTCGAATGTGATCGTCCTCGGGCGGCTTGATCCATCTACTGAAGCGGAAACGCTGCAAAGAGCCATTGCCGCCCAGGATCGTTACAAGTTCCAATTCGACGTTTCAAAGCTCGTGAGCGCCAGTCGGATTGAAACTCCGAAGGCGGCGAAGGGTGAGATTCTCACCGACGATTTCGCACCGGCCAATGTCTTCGACGCGTATGGCCGCCGTTACCGGCGGCAGGCGCGGCCGGAAGATCCTCAAGCAACCCCGCCGCAGTAGCCGAGTTTGGCGGCGCCGGCCGCGAGCACCGGGCGAACAGCGTTCAACAAGCTGAATTTATAAGGACGCGCCCTAGCTCAGCCGGATCGGATAAGAACCAAATCCGCGGAAGCGGGCGCGGCCGGTGCGCGCCGGCGCGCCCGCGGGCGCGATGTGCGCGAAGCGCTGCAGCAAGCGGCCGATGGCAACCTGCGCCTCCATGCGCGCGAGCGACATTCCGGCGCAGGCGTGGATGCCGGTGCCGAAGGCGAGATGGCGGTTCGGCTCGCGCCTGATGTCGAGGCGATCGGGCTCGGCGAACTGGCCGGGATCGCGATTGGCGGCGCCGATGCAGATATGCACATAGGCGCCGGCTGGAATCGCGACGCCGCCGAGCCGCGTATCCTTGACGGCGCGCCGGTTGCCGAGCTGGTTCGAGCTCTCCATGCGCAGGAATTCCTCGACCGCGGTCTCGATCGCTTGCGGATGCTCGCGCAGATCGCGCATCGCGTCGGGATGGCGGATGAGAAGATCGACCGCATTGCCGATGAGATTGGTCGTCGTCTCGTGCCCGGCATTGAGGAGAAAGATGCAGTTGTGCAGGAGCTCGAGCTTGGAAAGCCGCTCGCCTGGCGCGCTCGCCGCGGAAAATTCGCTGGCGTCGGTCAGCTTAGAGAGGATTTCCGCCGGATCGTGATCCGCGTTGTCCAGCCGGCCGGCAATGATGGTGCTCAGATAATCCTTGAAATCCGCGACCGCGGTGACGCCGGCGGCAAACTTCTCCCGGCTCAGCACCGGCTCGAGCGCGCCGAGAATGGCGAGCGACCAGCCGCGCAGCGGCGCGCGCTCGTCCGGCGGGATACCGAGCATGTCGCCGATGAGCGCGACCGGAATGGCGGCGGCGAAATCGGCGATGAGATCGATCTCGCCGCGCTCGGCGGCGGCCGCGAGCAGGCGATCGACCAGCGCCTCGATGCGCGGCTGCAGCGCGCGCAGCGCGCGCGGCGTGAACGCCGGCGCCAGCAGCTTGCGCACCCGCGTGTGATAGGGCGGGTCGTTGAAGACAAGGCTCGTAGTGTGATGCTCGTAAAGGAGGCTGTCGGAAAAATTCGGCCGGAAGTCGAGCTTCTTGTCCGAGCTCCAGGTTTCGGTGTCGCGATAGACGGCGAGGCAGTCGTCATACCGGGTCAGGAAATACGATCCGTCGCCCATCACGTGGATCGGGTCGAATTGGCGCAGCGCCCGATAGGTCGGATAGGGATCCTCGAGGAATTCCGCGCTCAGCTTGCGCAGATCGAAGCCGGCCGCCGCGGCGCGCGGGGCGGGCTCGGCCACGGCCGAGACAGTGCCGATCACTGCTTGACCAGGGAGCAAGCCGGATTGGGCGGCCCGAACGCCTGGTCGCCCGGGATATGCGCCAGGATCTGGTAGTAGTCCCACGGGTATTTCGAATCCTCCGGCTTCTTCACCTGCACCAACAAGAGATCGTGGATCATCAAATTGTCTTCGCGCAGCCGTCCGTTGCGGGAGAAGAAGTCCTCGACTGGCGTTTCGCGCATCTTGGCGGCGACCTTGAGCGGGTCGTCGGTGCCGCTCGCCTTGACGGCGTTGAGGTAGTTCATCACCGCCGAATAGGTCCCGGCCTGCCACATGGTCGGCATCCGGTTCATCTTGGCGAAGAAGCGCTTCGACCAGGCGCGGGTCTTGTCGTCCATGTCCCAATAGAACGAAGTGGTGAGCACCAAGCCCTGCGCGGCTGGCAGGCCGAGCGCGTTGACGTCGGTGATCACCACCAGGAGGCCGGCCATCTGCTGGCCGGCTTTGAACACGCCGAACTCACCGCCGAGCTTGATCGCATTGATGTTGTCGGGCGGGCCGCTGGCGATGCCGATGATCTTCGCCTTCGACGCCTGCGCCTGGAGAATGAATGAGGAGAGATCCGGCGTGGCGAAAGGATGCGCCACCGAGCCGAGCACTTTGCCGCCATTCTGCGTGATCACCGCCGAGGCGTCGCGTTCCAGCGCATGGCCGAACGCATAATCGGCGGTGAGGAAGAACCAGGTGTTGCCGCCGCGCTTGGTGACCTCCTGCGCGGTGCCGACCGCGAGCGCACGCGTGTCGAACACCCATTGCATGGCGTAGGGCGAGCAGAACTTGCCGTGGAAATCCGCCGTGCCGGTCGATTGGGTGATGAACAGCTTCTTCTTCTCGTTGGCGACGTTCTGCACCGCCAGCCCCACGGCCGAGACCGGCACGTCGACGATCAGGTCGACCTGGTCGCGGTCGTACCATTCCCTGGCAATGCCGGCGGCGATATCGGGCTTGATCTGGTGATTGGCGGAGACGACCGCGATCGGCTTGCCGAGAACGGTGCCGCCGAAATCCTCGACCGCCATCTGCGCGGCCGCGACCGACCCGGCGCCGGTCGGCGTCTCCGCCGGCCCGGAGAGGTCGGTGAGGACGCCGATCTTGACCACATCGTCGGAGACCTGCGCCGCGGCGAGGCCGCTCCAACAGACCAACAGTGCTGTGCACGGAACGAGCCAGCTGCGTCGCATCGCTTCCTCCCTGGACGCCAGCCGCGGGACCGGCCGGCGCCGGTGTGAAAACACCGACTTTAAAGCAAACGGCGCGGAAGCGGAATGACCGCTCCCGCGCCGTCGCTGACAGGGCGTAGCTGCGCTCTTAAAGAACGGCGCTCCAGGGCAGCGGTACGAACGCATAGCCGGACCCGGCTTTCGCCACGTGGCCGATACCGGGGAACCCGATATGGGTGCCGGCGATCGTCAGCTTGTCGGTCGCCGCCATGTCCATCACCTTCTTGCGCGTCGCAACCGCCTGCGCCGGGTCGAGATCATAGGCGATCGACCGTTCGGGCTCGGGGAATTGCAGCGCCGTGCTGTGGACGATGTCGGTCCACATCAGCAATTGGGCGTTGCCGCTCGCCAGCCGCACCATCGTATGGCCGACCGTGTGTCCGGCCGCAGTGACCGCGGTGACGCCCGGCGCCAGTTCGGTGTCGTCCTTGAACATCTGCACCTTGCCCGCGTCCAAATAAGGCTTGAACGCCGCGCGGCCACCTGCGAAGAGATCCTTAAAGAAGGGCTTTCCTTCGGGCACTTTGACGTCGCCCTCCAGCCACCATTTAGCTTCGTCGCCGTTGACGTGCACCGTCGCGTTCGGGAACGCGGGCTTCTTGTCGGTCGTCAGCAACCCGTTGCAGTGATCCGGATGCACGTGCGTGATGACGACCGCATCAATCGCCGCGGCATTGACGCCCGCGGCAGCGAGGGCTTGCTGCAGGTGACCGGCGAGGGGGCCGATGGCATCGGAATATCCGGTGTCCACGAGCACCAGCTTGTCGCCGGTGTTGACCAGCCAGGCGTTGAACGTGGTCGGGGCCATCTCTCCGGGCGTAAACGCCGCTTCCAGCAATTTGCCGGCGCCCGCAGGGTCGCCCGAGTAAAATTTCGTCGGGATCGCCCCGGTGCCGTCGTTGAGGACGGTCAATTCGAGCGTGCCGATTTTCATGCGGTAGATGCTGGTAGCCTGCGCGCTATCGAGCGGCGCCTTGGCGGCGGCCGGCAAAGCCGGAAGCACGGCGCCGCCAAGTGCGGCAAGTCCAAACGAGCGACGAGTGAGTGTCATCGGTCTCCTCCCTGATGAGGGCGTGCGCATGCCCGGCCAGGGGGCCTGCGATCACGCCATGTGTTTTGGAAGCCTCTTGCGTTGGAAAACAACATCCCGGCATTGGCTGCGGGCAATTTTTTGTTGACGTTACGTGCCCTTAGCCGTGGGGTCAAGAATACAAATCTTCGTAAGATTGACGCCGCGGCAATCCTGACAATCTTGTTAGTTTCGGCCTTGGCCTCGTTCGTGCGATCGCGCGGATGGACTATGGTCGCGGCATGCCGCGGTTCGCGCATGAGGACGTAGAGATCGCCTTTCTCGACGAAGGCGAGGGCGAGCCGATCGTGCTCATCCACGGCTTTGCCTCCAACAAGGAGGTGAACTGGGTCGCTCCCGGCTGGGTGACGACGCTCACCCGTGCCGGACGCCGCGTCATCGCGCTCGACAATCGCGGGCACGGCCAGTCGACCAAGCTCTATGAGCCGGCCGCCTATCACAGCGCGATCATGGCGCAGGACGTACGCGCGCTCCTCGATCATCTGGCGCTGCCGCGCGCCGACATTATGGGCTACTCGATGGGCTCGCGGATCGCCGCGTTCCTGGCGCTCGCCGATCCGCGGCGCGTGCGCGCCGCGGTGCTCGGCGGGCTCGGCATTCACCTCGTCGAGGGCGTCGGCTTGCCAGAGACGATCGCGCTCGCCCTCGAGGCGCCGGCGCGCGCGGACGTCACCGACCCGACCGGCTTCATGTTCCGCAGCTTCGCCGAGCAGACCAAATCGGATCTGCGGGCGCTGGCCGCCTGCATGCGCGGCTCGCGCCAGACGCTGAGCGCCGCCGAGGTCGGCCGCATCGCGGTTCCGCTCCTCGTCGCCGTCGGCAGCAAGGATCGCATCGCCGGTTCGCCGCAAGCGCTCGCCGCGCTCATTCCCGGCGCGCGCGCTCTTGGGATTCCCGGCCGCGATCACATGCTCGCGGTCGGCGACCGGGCGTTCAAGCAAGGCGTGCTGGAATTTCTGGCGCGGCGGCCGTGAGCCGGCTTACTCCTTGTAGTTCTTCGCCAGGTATTTCACCGCGGCGTCGCTGAGCAAACGCCGGTCGCGCTCGCCGCGCTGCGCCATCTCGATGATGCATTTGGCCAGCACCTCGCGGGCGCCGCGCTCATAGGCCGGCCGCGCCAGGGTGCTGCCCGAGCGCTTGATCTCCTCCCAGGCGTCGTCGAAGGCCGCGCTCAAAATCTCCACGGCCTCGGGATCGAAGGAAGAGGAGTTGCCTAACAGCGGAATGATGGACAATGACGCCACTCCTCACGATGCGCGAGCGCAGGCTGCGCCGACGTCATCATGAAACCGTCGGCACCCGCGGCGCCCTCGCGATAGGCGGTAGGATGGTACGCCCGAACAGTGACGATAGCGATTGCAAAAATCACCGGCGCCACAGGACGCGATCGCGGGCCCTGATCGCGAGCCGAACAGCAGTTTTTCTGCGCTCATGCGGGCGATGCCGGCTGTCCCCCTTTGCCGGTAAAGTTCCAGGCACCGCATAAGTTCCCGCCGCCGCAAGCCGGGGTTTGCCCAGTCACCGCTCGTCGGCGAGCCTGGGGCAGGGTATGGCGACGGCTTGTTCGACCTCGGCTGCTTTTTCCATCAATTCGACGCCGAGTGCTTCAAGCGCCTGCGACGTGGAGCGGTCGGGACAGGTACGGGCGAGCGCGACGCAATGATGCGCCTGCTCGCGGAGATATTGGGCGGTGACGTGCATGGCACGGCCCCAGTCGCTGTTGAGCGTGACAATGCCGGCACACCCGGACTGGTTCCACCGCGATCGCCATGGAACCGCGTGCGGCGCCGCGCCGACGCATGATGCCGAAGGACGGGAAGGCCGTGCTTGCAGCCGGAATCCCCCGCGGCTTGCGCCCCGCCGAGACGGAGTCGAGCCCGATCAGTCCGGCAAAAGATTGTCGTAGAGGAGGCCGACCACCGCGCGCCTGAGCACGAAGAGAAAGAGAAGCAAAGCGGCGGTTTTGTACCAGCCGAGGCCGAGCATGAAGGCCGCAGGGACGAGCAGCATCAGCAAACGCCCTGTTGGAGCGTCGCGCTTATAACTGAGTCGCGCCGCGCAACGGGAGGTTTTGTCGCCGGAGCGACAAAATGCGCGGCGGCCGGCCGCCTCAATGCTGGCGACGCAATCCCCACCACTTCTCGCGCTTCCTCTTGCTCTTGTTGGTGAAAGCCAGAATTTGCTCGGCAAACTCGTAGCTGTGGGCGAGCTTCAGCCAGCTCTTCTCGAGCGCGCGGAAATCCTGGCGCGCCTTCTCGTCGAAGGCGGTCTGCGCTCTGCGCGCGCAGACTTCTGCGCGCTGGTAACACGCGCGGACTTCCCGGCTGAGGTTTTGCAGCATGCGGGCCCCCGTCGGCTAACCGCGGAGGCAATGCGAAAGGGGACCTAAAGTTCCGTGGACCGGAACCGTCCGGGTATCGTCTATTCTGCGTCCGGTTGCTCTGCGTCCGGCCGTGCCGGGCCGAGCGTCCTGCGCACCAGCGGATGTTCTGCGATCCCGCGGATCGGGCGCATGACCAGTCGCGCAGTGCGGTCGGCAAGGTCGAGCCAGGCCTCGGCCATGAGAAAGAGGTGGGTCTTGACGGCGCGATCGGCGGTTCCTTTGGCGAGGTCGAGACAGGCGGCGGCGAAGCCGCGGTAGTCGTCTACTTTCCCCATGGGGTTGGCGTCCCCAATTCGAGTGCAGCTTCAGGAATAAGTCGGGAACTCGCGATGCGTTCCGGTGAAATCGGCACTCGGGCGCCATACTCGGGCGCCATGAGCGCGCCCGGCGCGGTTTTTAGAACTGGGCTTCCTTCTGCAGCCGGTCGCGCGCGGCGATGTAAACGGCCTGCGCCTCCTCGAATTCGATCAGCAGGGTGCGCGCGCCGCTATTGTCGAATCCGTCGCGCTCGAGCTGGGCGACGATCTCGCGCTGGCGCACGACATTCTGGGCGCCGAGCTCGACCTGCTCCTGGGCTCTCGCCAGATGCTGCAGGACGGTGTCGCGGTCTATTTTGGCCATGACTGCATCCTCTATCGGGCGACGGCCCGGAGCCGCGCCCAAGATGTGTCGGCAAAGATGTAATGGAGGCGAAGGCCGATTTAAATCGGGACGACGGGAAAGGGCAGGGCCGTACCCAGCCGGGCGGCCAAAGCGCCAAGTCGCGCCCCTATACCCCTGGTGCCGGTGCATGCCGCCGCGCAACTGCGGGGCTGTGGACTAATGTTCTCGTTATGTTCTAGTCGGGCCATGACCTATCCCCGCCGATTTCCGCCGCCCTGGACCATCGAGGAGCGCAACGAGTGCTACATCGTGGTCGATGGCGCGGGGCAGAAGCTCGCCCACCTCTATTTCGAGGACGAGCCGATCCGCCAGGGCATATTGCAGCGCCTCGGCAAGGACGACGCCTGGCGCATCGCCCGGGCGATCACCCGGATTCCGGCGCTGCTGCGCCGCGATTGAATGGTCGGGCGGCGAACGGTCGGCGGTCGGCGCCACGACACCAAGGCCGGGTCCGCCGCCGGCCATGCGCCTCAGCGCGGGAAGCAGGCGGGGATCGTCGTGCAGTCGCCGCCGGCGAATGAAAAGCAGGGCCGGCCGGCACCCGGATCTCCGGCGCTCTCCAACGCGTCATCGGAGATGTCGTGGATAAGGGTATCGTCGTCGGCGTGGTCGAGATTACTCACTTCGTTGTTCATGGCGGCGATCCTTTGCCCGAATGTGCAGTCTCCAATATAGCTACTCTATCGTATTTTGACGCAATCTGAAATCGAAAGGGGCGTCACCCGGCGTGACCGATACCGTTCTGATCAACCGGAGGCTCGCCGGCGCCAGCAGCAGCAACGCCCACGTCATCAGCCCGACAAGTTTGAGCCAGTTCCACGGCACTTCGAGCAAGATCATCGACAGCCACGCCATAATCGCCCAGCCGATCATCGTGCCGGTGACGACTTGCCGGCCGTCGCGCCGCCAAGTCTCGATCATCAGCACCGCCATCAGTGGCAGGGCGAAAGTGACATAGTTCGGTTTCGCCGCCGAAATCATGAGCGGGATGGCAGCGGACAAAACCGCGCCGGCGACGAGCAGCGGATAGCCCTTATTGGGCTGTACGCCGCGCAAATTCCAGAAGCCGCCACGTCCAAGGAAGGCGACCGCGGCAATGACAATCGCATCGAAGAGATATTGCAGCGCATTTGCCCAAACCGGCAACGGGGCTTGGGAAAATGCCTCGCCCGCGACGATCCGCGCCACGAGCGCTCCGACGCTCACATTCGAATACGCTCCTGGAGAAACTTCGCTGGCGATTTTGTGAGACATCGATCCGCTGATGATGCCGGAAAGATGCTTCGTCCACATTGCGCGATACAAATCGAGCGTTTCGGATGGCCCAACGCAGATGATCGGCAAAGCGATCAATAGAACACCACACCAAGCCGCCGCCCAGAACATGAATCGCCAATCGCGGCGCAGCGCCGGAATAATTCCGAGCGCAAGCGGAAACACCTTGATCGTGATGGCGATTGCCAGCGCCAGCGCGGCCGACGCCGCACGGTTCTCGACGTACAGAACAAAAAACGCGACGATGAGCAGAAGCAGTATCGGCGTCACCTGGCCGCGCCCCAATCCGTCACCGACGAACGGCAGCAGCGCCAGAACCGGACCGAGCCGGAGCAGTGAGGGGCCGCGAAACGGTCCGGTTAGCGCCTGGCGAGGCTGAAAGCGCTCCAAGGCGTCGGCCCACATATGAACCGACGAGGATCAGGCACAAGGTATTGAGCAGGTACCAAATCACAACCGACGCCGCGTAAGGCAGTGCCCATACCGGCTGAGGATAGCCCGGAATCGGATTGGCAAACGGCGCCATGAACAGCGCAAAGGTCGGCGGGTAGTGGTAGGTCCAGCCGTGGTCATCGACGACTTGGTAGAGCGGATAACCCGTCCAGATAGCCCAGCCCGCTCGAAACAGAACCTGTACGTCGCCCTGCCCAAACAAAACGGTTTTCCGAAACGCGATGGGAAGAAAACCAAGCGCAAGCGCGGCAACGAAAGCGATTGCCAGCCAGTCCGATCGTCGCAGTCGCGATACGGCGTTGAACATAACCTCACTGCTTATGTCGGTGAAACGTCGGACGGACTTGACGATGCTCGCGTAAGAGCGTGCGGGTCGGGAACGATATCACGCCCCGGCAGGTCAGTGACCGGCTTCACGGTGGTCCGGCGGTGAAAAAAGCGCGCAAAAAGCGAATCGTTAGTTGACGCACCGGATCAAGGATAAACGCGCAGGGAATTGCCGCCGAGGGTCGCCCGCATCAGCGCAGCGATATGCGGGACCGCAAACGGCGAAGGTGGCTCGCGGATTTCGCTCCGCTCATCCGGGCCACACTTTCTCGATCATCAACGCGCCGGCGCATCCCACAATTGACCCGGATGCTCCTTTTCCCACACCTGGTGACCGAGGAACAGGGCGAGCTCGTCCCTGACATTCTTGTCACGCTTGGCCGGATCGTCGGCGGTTCGCGGATCGTTGATCAGATCGTGCACCCGCGTGCGTTCCTTCGGGCTGAGATCGAGCATCGGCGGCTTGTTTCTGTCGATGTTTTGCGCCTTAAGATAGGCATAGTCCTCATCGAGAAGACCAAAGGCGAACGCGCCCGGCGCGCCGGCGAATAACCCGGCCAAGGCAAAACCCAAGACCAGGCCCATCGCCACGCCATTGCGGCGCACATTTCTCATGTTCTGCCCATGTTTGGTTAAGCGTCATGAGAGCGTGCGCGCTAATCGAATAAATAGCGAATCATTTAATTGCGATAAGCCCTTGAGCAAATCGGACAGAGGGCTCGGAAGGAGGACGGCGCCCGCATCGCCGTACTCCGGTACGGTCCGAACGAGGGCAAGCACCGCCATTTCGGCTGCCACATCGCTCGTTCTCTATCTGCCTGTGTGCGTGACCGTTGCTCGTACGAGCATTCTCTGCCCCGGTCGTAGTCTAATCTCGTCTGCGCGCTTCCCGGATTGTCTCGAAGACCGGCGCCGCCAGGGCGCCCAACAAGATGAACTGCGCGATGTAGGTTTTCGATGCGACCAGTGCGACGAGGGTCGCGACGATGAAGAGGACGGTCGCGAAGATCGGGCCGCCGGCTCTGCCCGGTTGGCCGTGCGGCAGGCATGCGCGAAGCCACAGGATGGCGTTCAGCCCGCTCATCACCGCCAAATGGCCGGAATAGAGCACGACAACATCGCGCGCGTCGCCATACGCGCCAAGGAGGCCGCTGGTGATGGGTAGTCCGATGATCGACAGGAGAAAGAGCAGGTTGAGGAAGACCACCGACCGGGTCGCGAGCGGCTCGTAGGCCAACCGGCGCTGATGGCTGAACCAGAATATCCCCGCCACCCCGAAGCTAACCAGAAGCGCGACGATTTGCTCGTGGTAGGCGGCCCACATGGTTGACCAAACTGGCACACCGTTCGCAAACTGCGCCGTAGGAACACGGTACGCGAGCAGCGTCATCGCAACGCCAAAAATCGTGTTGCTCAACGTCTCAAGACGCCGTGTCTCCAAGAGCTCGCCCGAATTTGGCATCTCATCCCTTTCCGTCTAAGCCGCTGTCTATTTCGCCGGAGATTAAGTTGGCTCGCCATTGTCGCCTGAGGTTCTACGAGCCGTCATTGTCTTGATCAAATCCCGCCGCGCTCCTAAGCTTTTCCGTCATTCCACCGGCGAGGGCGATAGCCGGTCGGATATTTATCAACTATCGTCGCGGCGACGGCCCCGGGGTGCACGCAATAGGGTGGGCGCGATGATCGCGAGACTGTGCGGCTTGGCAATCGTCATGGTGAGATTAAGTACGCGCGCGGACGGCCAATGATCGCGTCGCCGGAGCCGAGCCGCGCGCCGCTCGAATTTTGGTTCGACTTTGCGTCGGGCTATGCTTACTTCGCGGCACTCGAGATCGAGGCGCTGGCCGAGCGCCACGGTCGAACCGTATTGTGGCGCCCCTTTACGCTGGGCGCCGCCTTCAAGGTCACCGGCGCGCAAGGCCTCAGCCGAACGCCTTTGAAGCGCGAATACGCGCGACATGATTGGCAGCGTCTGGCGCGGTTGAAAAATGTGCCGTTCAATCCGCCCGCCGACCATCCGAAGGTCGGCCTGCCCGCCATTCGCGCCTTCTATCACCTCGAGCGCGAAGACGCGCGGGCAGCGGCCAGGCTGGCAAAGACTATCATCGTCAGATATTTCCAGGGCGGTCTCGACACCGACAATCCGCAAGCAATCGCCATGCTCGGCGCGACGCTGGGCATCGATCCCGATCTGATCCTTGCCGGCATCCCCGATCCCGAGGTCAAGGCCATTGCGCGCCGTCATAGTGAAGATGCGATCAGCCGCGGTGTATTTGGTTCGCCCTGGATCTTCGTCGACG
This sequence comes from uncultured Alphaproteobacteria bacterium, assembly GCA_963850855.1. Classification (GTDB taxonomy): domain Bacteria; phylum Pseudomonadota; class Alphaproteobacteria; order Rhizobiales; family Xanthobacteraceae; genus BOG-931. The sequence continues at coordinate 313,789 of CAWKNH010000009.1, read as the reverse complement.
GCGAGCCGTTTTGGGGGAGTGATCGGCTCGCGATGGTCGAGCGGTGGCTTGCCGAAGGCCCTTGGTAGACAGTCATCCTTGGTAGACAGTCATTAAAAAGACCGGCGCATCCTGCTGCCGAGCGACTAGTTTTCTCGGCAACTCAGCTCCCGCTCCATCAATCGGCAGTGCGCTATGGGCTGCCCCAATTCGGTATGCAGGTCTCCTTTCCAATTCAGTCCCTCTCGATTCCATACCATGTAACCAAAGTGCCCGAGGATGAACGCATTGCGAACCGATGATCCGTTTATTTTCGATAATTCGTCCGGCGGCGCGTCAAGCTCGGTGCCTCCCGTGCCGACGACAAGCTGCGACGGAGGAGGCGAATCGCCGCCGAAACTAAGCGCTTCAAACATATGGACGTGACCGGACAGGATCATCTTGATATTGCGCGACAGCCGCTCGCCAATCGCTCGATGCTGGATCGTGTCCGAAACGATAGTGCCTGCGAATGTGCGAACCACCGCATTAAAGGGCACATGCGTCAGCATCCAGGCCGGCGAAGGGACCGTGGCTTCCACCCCGGCATAGAAGGCCTGAAGTTTGCCGACGGGATCGTCCGGCGGTTTGTCAGGTGCTCTGCCGCCGTCGCGCGCGATTTGTGCACTGTCAACGACAACGAACCCGAGGTTACCTTGTTCAACAACGAAGAATGCGCTCATGGGGACGCACTCGGGCGGCACAGGCGCATGGTCGAGGAAGCGGAACCAGCCTTCGCCGGCGCGATCGCAAATCTCGTGGTTGCCGCGCACCATGATCCAGGGCGCCGCCGCGAAGAGGGCTCTTGATGGTTCGAAAAAATCGCCATTCCAGATTTTCCAATCGTAGCCCGTCGGCCGCTGCTGACAAACCGGGCTGCCGGTACAAGATTCCCGATAAAGATAGTCGCCAAGATGGATGACCAGGTCGGGACGGGATTCGGCCGCGTGCTTTGCGATCTCGGGATAGTCCCAGCGTTCGCCGCAATCCTGGAGACGCGTGTACTTCATGCGACAACCGGTGTCGCCGAAAACCACGATGCGCTGCGGATCGGCGACGGGCAAAGGCAGGGGTTGGCCTTCCAAAGTCATGCTTGTCTTCCCGCGCGGAGCGATCAATTCACAAACGCGCACCGGAAACTGGGCGCGAGGCGTTTTTCCGGGCGGGAACAACGGGCCCGGATCCGCGCGCACTTGCATGGGTATCGAGGCGCCATCGGCAATGACCGCCGGACAGTCAGCCTCTGCCGGGACGACGGCTCGAATACTGGCTTCAGAGCCCGGTCCGATCAGCTCCACCCAAGCGGCCAGCGGTGCGGTTGCGCCCGCTTGCGGCCATAGACCGACCTGCGGAAGAGCCAAAAAAATCGGGCAAAGCATTCGCAGCAGGACATGCCGGGCAAACCGTATTGACCGCCCGGAGAGGTAACGACGGACCGGAAGCACGAGGCACCTCTTCATAGCAATCCGTTTTTGCAGCAGGCTCGAACCCAAGCCGAGGCCCAGAAAACTCACAAGCAACGTCCAAGAACGTTTCCGGGGAAAGCGTGGACGAGAGACTGACGAATGACGAGGCCAGCAAACGAACGCCGCCGAAGAAAAAGCCCCAGCCGCCGCAGGCCGGGGTCTATACGAAGAGTCATGGGGATATTCTGGGTAGAAGCCGGCAGTTTGCCGGGCTGATGTAACAGGCGCGTGACGCTGCGGGATTCCCGGGGCGCCGCCCGCTGCGCCGGCCGGCCCGCTAGCGAAACCACGCCGGATGCTGAACGATCATGGCGACGCCGATGAGAAAGAGGAGCACGCAGATGATGTTCGCCTGCAAGGATAGAAAGTCGGGCTTGTGATCGTGGTATTTGGTCATCGGTGCTTCCTCCATCCAGTCCTTTGATGGCCGCACATCATCTCGCAGCGGGTTTCGCCAAAGCAAGCCTCGCTCGTTGCTGAGGAGACCGCCAAGCGCGGCAGCCCTCCGCGGTTAGGCGCCGCAGTCGCTAGTGCAGCGGACCGCGAAAGACGAAAAAAGCGCCCGCGGCGATCAAGGCAAAACCGACGGCGTAGTTCCAAGTCATCGGCTCGCGCAAGTAGAACGCCGAGAATCCGGCGAAGACCAGGAGCGTAATGACCTCCTGCATGGTCTTGAGCTGGGCCGACGTGTAAACGGCATTGCCGTAACGATTGGCGGGAACCGCCAGGCAATATTCGATGAAGGCCAGTCCCCAGCTGATCAGGATCACCGTGAAGAGCGGCACTTCCTTGAAGCGCAGATGCCAGTACCAAGCCGTGGTCATGAAGACGTTAGAGCCGAGCAGCAGCAGGATCGGCAGCAGATACGGGGACAGAAATGGTGCCGGCATTGAATGCGCCTCGATGTCGGGGGGAGGGGTTGGTGATTGGGCTCTCGTGACAACGCCGCGCAAGCGAATTGGGACAGCCGGAAAATCAAAATTCGGACCAAGAGCGCGAAAAAGCCGACGACACCGGCAAGGGTCTACAGTGACGAGGCCGCCGACCGATGCGGCCGAAAGAAGAGGCCCCAGCGTTGGGACGCCGGGGCCGATACAAGGGTAACCAGAGATAACCTGCCGGCCTGTCGCGAAGCTGACGACAGTCCAGTTATTCAATCTAGATTAAGAAGGTAAATTAAGAGCTTCCGACATTTGAACGAGCACAAAGCCCCGCGGCTAACAGCGATCTTCAGCGCTGCTGGCTGAGGGAGAGCGGATTTTCCGGCCGATCCGCAGCGGGTCTCGTCAAAGCAGGCATCTCTATGTGACGTCTATGTGACGACGAGGCCGCCAACTGCGGCGGCCTCCGCTGCATTCATTTCGATCGTGTCGGTCACTAGCAGGGAACGCACCTGCAACAACGGGGAGCGCACGCACTGATCCAACCCGGGCCACACCCGCAATAGCCGGTTCCTCCGCTGCAATTCACGTGTTTGATGATCGGAGTTGCGTTCTTGAGCGCATGAAGGCTGGCGGCTCCGCACTGCTGCTGTTGCGCGCCGGCCGGTAGCGCCATGGTGCCGAGCACGAGCGCCACTGCCGTCAAGGTCATGGTGAACTTTCGCATCAAACGGCTCCTCTTGTTTGCGGGATTGGCAAGGTGGAAAACGCGCGACAACGGGCACTATAAACGATTCCGGATGACGAATCATCCGGCGTCGCGCCGGGGGCCACCGTGAATTTCAAGAGGGACGCGGGGCTTCGGAAAGGGGCGAGGACCGCGCCCCCAAAAAGACGAGGCCGCCAACTTGGGCGGCCTTTACCAATCGGATGGCTTTACAACGTCATAAGCGCGAACGACTTTCGACTGCCACCACGTATCCATTACGCCGCCGCAATGCTCACAGACGGCGACATCGGTCGTCGGCACTGGTGTTCTAGTGGTCGTGACTTGGTAGACAGTTCCGCACTCGCAGGTATGCCTGCCAACTAACCACTCAAAAAACGCTCCCATTGGCACCATTAGTAAATATACCAGTGCCCAGTATAGCAAGCTGGCTGGCACGCCGTCCCCAACGTAAGGATGTAATTAGGACATTTCTTTTGATTACGATAGCAAAAGCGATACCGGGAGGGGTGTCTGATAATGAAAGAGGCCGCCAACTGAGGCGGCCTACTATGATCAAGTTTCGTCTTTATTTGACCTTCCAGCCACAATTTCTGCTTGGAAGGTCGTCGGTAGTAGGTGTGGCGCCAAACTGAATTATGTGGCCTGCCAAGAATATAGCATTGCCGATCGGATTCTCATAAAGGCAGAGCGCTTGCGCAACGCTTCCTCCGTTGCGTTTTGCAAAATTTTGGCAATCTTCGAGAGACCAGCTCGTTGGCACTGGCACGGCAAGGTCGGCTACCCCACTAATTTTGCAGAGCTTGATGTCAGCCGCTTCGGCTGGCAATGCGAGGGCTGTCACAGAGATAATCAGAGGAAGTGTGAGCAATTTCATTGTGGCGTCTCCCCAGGTTCGTTGTGACTAATCGTCGATTGTAAGAATTAAAATGACGCTCGCGCTGGGAAATTAGGACAATCCAAAAATCAAATTAGGACAGAAGGCTCGGAATTAGGACAGCACCTACCCGCAGGTACTGGCCGGGGCCAGTACCCTACCCCCCGCGTCCTTACCGCTAGACGATCCCCGCTAGGCACAAAAAAACGCCCCATCCGCCGTCGAGCGCGTGGGGCGTCTATGCTTTTGCGCTTCCCTGTGCATGGTTTGCATTGTATGCTTGCATTTCTGGATTGCAAGCATATTCTTGCAATCGCGATGCAAGCATGGGGATAAGCGGTGCTCCCAGAAGATAACGGCAAGCAAGTCCCAGCGCGCGCCGCTGGCGGCGTTGCGAGGGCGGCGGCTCTAACCAAGACCGAACGCAAGGAAATTGCGCAGAGGGCGGCGGAGGCACGCTGGTCTAAGCATCTGCCGCAGGCAACTCACGAAGGCGTTATCCGGCTCGGCGACGTCGAAATTGACGTTGCTGTGCTAGATACTGGTCAGCGGGTCATTACCCAAAGCGGCTTCATGATCGGTCTTGGCCGAGCGCGACAGGCCAAGGGACGTCAATACTATAAGGGTGACGTCAATCTGCCCGCATTTTTGACCGCACAGAACCTAAAACCGTTTATTTCTAGTAAGTTAGAAGTGACGTCTAGTCAGATTGAATTTCGCACAATAAAGGGCGCGCGAGCTTTCGGCTACGCTGACGAACTGCTTCCCGAGGTGTGCGACGTCTTTATCGATGCTGAACGGGCTCGTGTCCTCAAGCCGAACCAACAGCACATTGCCGATCGCGCCCGTATCATTGCGAAAGGGCTGCAACGGCTCGGCATCGCCGCGCTGATCGATGAGGCCACAGGTTATCAGGAGGTTCGGGACAAGCAGGCATTGCAAGCATTGCTTGATGAGTATCTGCGCAAAGAACTTGCGGCTTGGGCGAAGCGTTTTCCTGATGAATTTTATGAGCACATTTTCCGTTTGCGCGGATGGGAATGGAAAGGGCGAGGAAAAAATCCACCACAAGCCGTCGCCGGATATACCAAAGATATTGTCTATGCACGGCTCGCTCCTCAGATTTTGGATGAACTTGAAAAACGAAATCCGATTGAAGGCGGTCGACGTAAGTCAAAGCACCATCAGTGGCTGACAGATGACGTCGGGCATCCGGCCTTGGCGCAGCATCTACATGCCGTGATTACGCTGATGCGGGTCTCACGGAATTGGAATCAGTTCAAAGGAATGCTCGACGTCGCCCATCCTAAACGCGGGGATACATTGCAACTTCCTCTGATGGCTGACTATCCGACCGATCCGTCGCCACCTGCGGCCCCGAAACAAGCATCGTTATTCGAATAGAAGAGGCCGCCAACTAAGGCGGCCAACGCGGCTCCGAATCGGGGTGAGGGGCTGGGGGTTAATCCGGAACTGCGTTGGCGCCGTACGCCACGCAACAATCCTCCCTAGACTGTTGCCTCAACGCCGGATCGTCGTTTCCGTTCCAGCTCACCGCCAGCAAATTAGGACAGGCGAAAAATCGAATTAGGACAAAGGGCTCGGAGTTAGGACAGTACCGACCCCCAAAAAAGAACATATTGCGAACCTAGAACAAACAGTGTACACTCCGACCATCGCCAATGCCAAGCGGGGACCGGCGGCGGCTGGTTTTAGCGTTCGTTGCCGGTCCTCCGATTCCCGGCCATAAGGAGCCACATCATGAGTGCAGCGCTTCGTCTCGTCGAAGGATCGTCCATGGACAAATCGAAGGCCCTCGATGCCGCGCTCTCGCAGATCGAGCGCAGCTTCGGCAAGGGCTCGATCATGCGGCTCGGCAAGAACATGCAGGCCATGGACGTGGACACGGTGTCCACCGGCTCGCTCGGCCTCGACATCGCGCTCGGCATCGGCGGCCTGCCGCGCGGCCGCGTCGTCGAGATCTACGGCCCGGAATCCTCAGGCAAAACCACGCTGGCGCTGCATACACTCGCCGAGGCGCAGAAGAAGGGCGGCATCTGCGCCTTCATCGACGCCGAGCACGCGCTCGACCCGATCTATGCCCGAAAGCTCGGGGTCAACGTCGACGATCTCCTGATCTCGCAGCCGGACGCCGGCGAGCAGGCGCTGGAGATCGCCGACACGCTGGTGCGCTCCGGCGCGGTCGACGTCCTGGTCATCGATTCGGTCGCGGCGCTGGTGCCGCGCGCCGAGCTCGAAGGCGAGATGGGCGACAGCCAGCCCGGCCTGCAGGCGCGGCTGATGAGCCAGGCGCTGCGCAAGCTCACCGCCTCGATCAACCGCTCCAACACCATGGTGATCTTCATCAATCAGATGCGCATGAAGATCGGCGTCATGTACGGCTCGCCGGAGACGACGACCGGCGGCCACGCGCTCAAATTCTACGCCTCGGTGCGCCTCGACATCCGCCGCATCGGCGCCATCAAGGAGCGCGACGAGGTGGTCGGCAACCAGACCCGCGTCAAAGTGGTCAAGAACAAGCTCGCGCCGCCGTTCAAGCAGGTCGAGTTCGACATCATGTATGGCGAGGGCGTGTCCAAGGCCGGCGAGTTGATCGATCTCGGCGTCAAGGCCGGCGTGGTGGAGAAATCCGGCGCCTGGTTCTCCTATGACAGCCAGCGAATCGGCCAGGGGCGCGAGAACGCCAAGACCTTCCTCAAGGCCAATCCCGATATTGCCGCCAAGATCGAGGCGGCGATCCGGCAGAACTCCGGCCTCATCGCCGAGAAGATCCTCGCCGGCGAAGACGGCGAGCGCGGCGGCGATGACGACGACGCCGCGGAGGGGTGAGTTTTCCTCTCCCTTGCCGGCGAGGGGAATACGCTCGCCTCATCGCGACAACCAAAAAACGCAGATGCCCGGCCTTAAGGCCGGGCATCGCCATTCCAGGGGGAGAAGATTCCGGGGAGAGTTTGAGTTCGCTACGCCGCCATCAGCCGCGGCGTTCGGCGGTCCAGGAGCCGGCGCATCCGGCGCCATGCCAGGAGCCCCTGCCGAGCGTCGAGGAAAGCCGGCCGGCGCCGGTTGCGTGCGTGTCGCCGTGGCTGACCATGACGACAACCGCGCCATTGGCCGCGACCTTGCCGCGCACGTCGATCGCCAGCGCTCCGCCATTGGCGACGACGCCGTTGGTGATCTGGATCGGATAGCGGTAGCTCGCCATGCAGTCGCCGCGCGTGGTCACGAGCGCCACGCTCCAGACGCCGTCATAGCGCGGCAGGGCGACGGCCGGTGACGCGAAAATGGTGGCGGCAACCAGCGCTGCCGGGGTGCTCAGCCCGACACTTTTCTTGAAATTGGTCATGACAGCTATCCCTCGTTCTGCGGTGTAATCCCGCTGTGCATTCTTCCTAGCAGCGAGGAAGGCAAACGAGGTTGTTGGCCGTCACAAAAATGCGGAAAGACGCCTGATGTGCGCAAGGGCTGACGTGCGCAAAGCATGCCCGGCACGAAGGCCAGGCATGACGCGTTTGGAAATCCGTTTTTGGATCAGCTTGGCGGCGGCGTTATCAGCCGCGGCGTTCGGCGGTCCAGGAGCCCGCGCAGCCGCCGCCGTGCCAGGAGCCGCTGCCGACGGTCGATGACAGCCGGCCGGCGCCGGTCGCGCGCTGGTCGCCATGGCTGACGAGGACGGTGACGGCGCCGTTGCCGCCGACCCGGCCGCGCACGTCGATCGCCAGCGCCCCGCCATTGGCGACGACGCCGTTGGTGATCTGGATCGGATAGCGATAGCTGGCGATGCAGTCGCCCCTGGTGGTGACCAGCGACACGCTCCAGACGCCGTCATAGCGCGGCATGGCGAAGCTCGTGGTCGTGGAGAACGTGGCGGAAATGGCGACCAACGCGGCGGCGATCCAGCCGATGCAATTGCGCAGCAGAGTCATTTAGCCCCCCGATTATCACACGGGCCGAGCGCCCGCGCCGGCCTGTTGCACGCGCGGGCAGGGCATTCGGCCCCGCCCGCATGCGCCCCGTTCTAATGGAGAAACGTTCAAATCCGGTTGACACTCGCCGTAAAATTGCCGCAAACGGGCGGCGCGCCGCGGCTGGGTGCAAGCTATTGGCCAGGCAGGATTTTTGGGGGAGACAGGGGCGGGGGAGGGGGCGGCCTATTCGCGCTCGTCGTCGGCCCGATGCGGCTCGTCGTAACCATGCCGGCTCGAGTAAAACAAGAGCGCCATCAGCCCGCAGCCGACGATGAGCGAGAACACGATGCCGAGCGTCATGGCGATATAGCCGTCGGCCGGCATCGGCGGACCTTGCACCGAAAGCCAGGCGCGGGAGGCAAACCACCCAGCCGCGATCAGGATGGCGAAGAGCGCGACCACGAGCACAATCGTTCCCAGCGTGCTGTGTTTTTGCATGGCTCAGAGATAGGCCTTCGCGCCGTCCGCGGCCAGCAGGGAAGCGCTGTCTAGCGCGCGTTCGGCGCTGCGTCGATTGCCGGATCAGGTCCTGCGGCGAGGCGCCGCTCAGCCGCCTTTGCGCAGGAAGACGTAGTCGGCCGAATAGGGCGCGCTATTGAGCGCGCCGGCCGGTGCGCAGGGGCCGCGCAGGGCGCCGCCCTTGGTGTTGATCCGCTGCACGGTCGTCACCGCCGCGAGCGTTCCGCTGCCGTGCCGGCCGGTGACGGTGAGCTTGAGCCAAGGCACGTCGTTTGCCGTCGCGCCGGGCGCATTGCCGGCGGCCTTCGCGGTCACCGCGCTGCCGTCGGTATGCTCCCAGGTCGGACCGGCATAGTGGCGCCCGACCGTCTTGCCGTCGAAGATGAGCGTCGCGATCGGCTCGCGGAAGGCCCAAGCGAGCTTGCCGTCCTCGCCCGGCTTGCACTCGTAGATCTGCGCGCCCTCGGCATGGAAGGTGACGACCGGCGTTTCCTCCGGCGCCGCGATCGCCGCCGGCATTTGCGCGCGCGCGCCGCCGGCGATGAGCAACAGCGCCGCGACAGACAGCAGGATTGCGGTGCCGCGGATTGCCATCGCCATGCCGCCGGGTCAGGCCATCGCCTTTTGCAGGTTCTCGCCCACCTTATCGAGAAAGCCAGTGGTGGTGAGCCATTTCTGCTCGGGGCCGATGAGGAGCGCCAGGTCCTTGGTCATGAAGCCCGATTCGACCGTGGCCACGGTGACCTTCTCCAGCGTGGTCGCGAAACGCGCGAGCGCGGCGTTGTCGTCGAGCTTGGCGCGGTGGGCGAGCCCGCGCGTCCAGGCGTAGATCGAGGCGATCGAGTTGGTCGAGGTCTCGCGGCCCTTCTGGTGCTCGCGGTAGTGCCGGGTCACCGTGCCGTGCGCCGCCTCGGCCTCGACGATCTTGCCGTCGGGCGAGGTCAGGACCGAGGTCATCAGCCCAAGCGAGCCGTAGCCTTGCGCCACCGTGTCCGACTGCACGTCGCCGTCATAGTTCTTGCACGCCCAGACATAGCCGCCCGACCATTTCAGCGCCGCCGCCACCATGTCGTCGATCAGCCGGTGCTCGTAGGTGAGCTTCTTTGCTTCGAACGCGGCCTTGAACTCATTGTCGTAGATCTCCTGGAAGATGTCCTTGAAGCGGCCGTCATAGACTTTGATGATGGTGTTCTTGGTCGAGAGATAGAGCGGATAGCCGCGGTCGAGCGCGAAGTTCATCGAGGCGCGGGCGAAGTCGCGGATCGACTGGTCGAGATTGTACATCGCCATGGCGACGCCGGCGCCGGGGAACTGGAACACCTCGCGCTCGATCTTGGTGCCGTCCTCGCCGACGAAGTTGAGCGTCAGCTTGCCCTTGCCCGGCACCTTGAAATCGGTGGCGCGGTACTGATCGCCATAGGCGTGGCGGCCGATGATGATCGGCTTGGTCCAGCCGGGGACGAGCCGCGGCACGTTCTTGCAGATGATCGGCTCGCGGAAGATGACGCCGCCGAGGATATTGCGGATGGTGCCGTTCGGCGAGCGGTACATCTCGTGCAGGCCGAACTCCTTCACCCGCGCCTCGTCGGGGGTGATGGTCGCGCATTTGACGCCGACGCCGAATTTCTTGATCGCTTCCGCCGCATCGATGGTGATCTGGTCGCGGGTCTCATCCCGCTTCTCGATGCCGAGGTCGAAGTAGCGAAGATCGATGTCGAGATAGGGGTGGATGAGCTTGTCTTTGATCTGCTGCCAGATGATCCGGGTCATCTCGTCGCCGTCGAGCTCGACCACCGGATTCGCTACTTTGATCTTGGCCATGGATTTGAAGCTTTCTGCGCAGGGCAATGATCAGCGGGGGGAGCGGCGCCGCATCCCGGCAAGCGTCGTCAGGCGGCGAGCCTATAGCATCGCGGGCGCGGCCGAGAAAGCGGAATGCTGCGGCATCCACCGCCGCGCGCTGAGGCGACCGGGAGCGAGCACGGCGCAGCGGCACGCGCTTGCGACCGACGACGCCGGCCGGATCGTGCCGGCGGCTTCGAGTACGACGCCATTGCGGTCGACGCTTGCAAAGAGCGATGATCGCGGCGACGTTCGAGCTGCGACCACACCAATGCCAGGCGCCGGAACCGACAAGACCAAACGCTGGGCGCAGGAGCCTGCTCCGATCGTCATCCTGGTCGAGCCGCAGCTCGGTGAGAATATCGGCGCGGCGGCGCGCGCCATGGCCAATTTCGGCCTGTCGCGGCTGCGCCTCGTCGCGCCGGTCCAGTCCTGGCCGAACGCGAAGGCGCGGGTGATGGCGGCCGGCGCCGACCGCGTTCTCGACGGCGCCGCGCTGTACGACAGCCTGCCCGCCGCGATCGCCGACTGCACGTTCGTTTTCGCCGCCACGGCGCGCGCGCACGACCAGGCGAAGCCCGTGGTCGGCGCCGCGGAGGCGGCGGCGCTGATGGCGCCGCGCGTCGCCGCCGGCGAGAACGTCGCCCTCGTCTTCGGCCGCGAGCGCAACGGGCTCGAGAACGAGGAGGTCGCGCTCGCCGACCGCATCCTGACGCTCCCGGTCAATCCGGCTTTCGCTTCGCTCAATCTGGCGCAGGCGGTGGTGGTGGTCGGCTATGAATGGTTCAAATCGGCGGGCGGCGGAAAACTCCCTTTCACCATGCCGGAGAAATCCGCGCCGGCGCCGAAGGAGCAGCTTCTCGCCTTCTTCGCTTCGCTCGAGCGCGAGCTGGAGAAGGTCGAGTTCTTTCGGCCGCCCGACAAGCGCGAGACCATGCAGATCAATTTGCGCAACATCTTCACCCGCATGCAGCCGACGCAGCAGGACATCCAGACGCTCCACGGCGTGATCATGGCGATCGCCGAGGGCCGCAAGGGGCCGGCGCGCGGCGGGGTGCTCGACGGCGAAGAGGCGCAGATGCTGCGCGCGCTCCTTGCCGAGCACGGCGGCGGCCGCGTGCCTTCGGAGCGCGGCCCGGTGCGCGGCCTGTCCCGGCTCCTGCGCCGCAATCCGACCGAGGCCGAGCGCGTCCTGTGGCAGGCGCTGGTCAACGACCGGCGTTTCGCCGGCCGCGGCTTCAAGCGGCAGACGCCGATCGGGCCGCATATCTGCGATTTCGTCTCGTTCCCGCTGCGTGCGGTCATCGACCTGGTGCCGAATGCGGAGGAGGACGCCGCCGCCGGCGCGCGCGCGCAAAAGCGCGCCTGGGTCGCTGCGCGCGGCTATGAGGTGATCGAGGTCAAGGCGAGCGATGTCGAGGCCGATATCGGTGCCGTGCTCGACGCGCTCGCCGGCGTCCTCGCAGCGGCGAAGCCGGCCGCGACCGGCGTTGCCGACGAATTGAGATAATTTCTTACCGCATTGCCAACGCCCCGCGGGCATTATGCCGCCGCTCAACCAGGGGATATTCGCCATGCGCCGCGCCTATCTGCTGCCTGCGCTCGCCATCGCCTTCGTCACCGCGGCGTCGGCGCAGACCGTCATCCTCAAACAGAACGATCGGCTGGTGACGCCTGCCGGCGCCGAGCTCATTCGCATCTCGCTCGGCATCAACATGTTCGTGCCGGCGCGCGATGATGGCAGCGAGGAGGCGCTCAAGGCGCAGGAGGCGGCGCGGCGCAAAGTCTATGATCTCGCCGCGCACGAATGCGACATCCTGCGCGACGTGCTCGCCAGCGACTGCCGGCTCGAAACGATCAACCTCAATATGCAGCACGCGCCGGGCAATCAATTCGGCGGCCGCGACAAGGCCGAGGGATTCAATCTCAACGGCAATATCGGCTTTCGCATCGCGCCGAAGTGACCGGCCGCGGCCGCTGCGGCCGCGACCTCTCAGCCGCTCTTGAGCACCTTGAGCGCCGCCGCGGTACCGGCGCGCAGCATGGCGATGTCGCTCATCACCGCAAGGAAGCGCGCGCCGCGCTTGGCGAGCGCCACGGCGCGCTCGGCGGTGTGGCAGAAGGCGCCGGCGATTTTTCCGGCGCGCTCGGCGCTGGCGATGATGCGGTCGAGCTCACGCTCGACCTCCTTCGACAGCGGATCGAGGGTCTTGCCGCCGGAGAGCGCGATCGAGAGATCCGAGGGCCCGAGGAAAAGGCCGTCGATGCCTGGCGTTTGCGCGATCGCGTCGAGATTGTCGAGCGCGGCGCGGGTCTCGATCATCGCCAGCGTCACGACGTGGTCGTTGGCCTCGCGCAGATAGACCGATTGGTCGGCGATGCCGGCGAGCGTCGTCACCCGGTGCGGTCCCCAGCTACGTTCGCCGACCGGCGGGTATTTGGCGGCTGCGACGAAAGCGCGCGCGTCGGCCGCGCTGTTGATCATCGGCGCGATGATGCCTTCGGCGCCGAAGTCGAGCACGCGCGAGACCATGGCGAAGTCGCCGACCGGCACGCGCACCAGCGGAGCGGCGCCGCCCTGGCGCACCGCGGCGACGCCGGTGAGCAGCGCGCTCATGTCCCAGAGTCCGTGCTGCGCTTCGAGCGTCACCGCGACAAAGCCCTCGCGGCCGATCGTTTCGGCAACGAGCGGATACGGCAGGCTGCACCAGCCGGCGAACACGGTTTCCCGCGCGCGCAGCCGGCGGGCGAGGGTGAAGGCGGGAATGCTCATCGGCTCTCGCGAAATAAAATCGTCACTGGAATCGCCGCTAGATGCCGGCCTTGATGTCGGCGACGGCTTTCGCCATCAACTCGTTCATGGCGCGATCGATCTGGTGATCCGACTGGACGACGTTCTTGGCGGCGAAGTCCGCCTGGATCTTGCGTACCACGCCCGGCTCGCGGGCATCTTCGAACGCGACCATGACGACGGACTTGGCGTAGCTCTCGGCTTCGGCGCCGCTAAGGCCGAGCTTTTCCGCCGCCCACAAGCCGATGAGCTTGTTGCGGCGCGCGGTCGCCTTGAATCTCAATTCTTCGTCATGAGCGAATTGCTGCTCGAAGGCTTCCTCGCGCTTGTCGAAGCTGGTCATCGCCGTTTGCCCAATCGTGTGTGCGGAACCGCAAATCGCCTGCCGCCTTGCATATCGAGGGTGCCTCGTCAAGGCAACCTCCCACGCGGGTCCAACATCGCCGTTGCGGCGAGCGCCGCGCGGGTCTATGTCGATTGTGCTCCGCGTCGCGTTCAGCTAGCTTTCCGATGCGGAGGGGTCGCTGCGTTGAGTCGCCACCCACCGCCGCCGCGGACCTCGAACCAAAACTGGAGCCCCGGCATCCCATGGATTTCACCAAGCCACGGTACACTCCAATGAGCCGCCGTCGCCGCATCTATGAAGGCAAGGCGAAGGTCCTCTATGAAGGACCCGAGCCAGGCACCCTGATCCAACACTTCAAGGACGACGCGACCGCCTTCAATGCAAAAAAGCATCAGGTGATCGAAGGCAAGGGCGTCCTTAACAACAGGATCTCCGAATACGTTTTCCAGCACTTGAACGACATCGGAGTTCCCACGCACTTCATCCGCCGTCTCAACATGCGCGAGCAGCTCATTCGCGAGGTCGAGATCATTCCGCTCGAAGTGGTGGTGCGCAACGTCGCCGCCGGTTCGCTGTCGCAGCGGCTCGGCATCGAGGAAGGCACGCAGCTGCCGCGCTCGATCATCGAGTTCTATTACAAGAACGATCAGCTCAACGACCCGATGGTGTCGGAGGAGCACATCACCGCCTTCGGCTGGGCGACGCCGCAGGAGATCGACGACGTGATGTCGCTCGCCATCCGCGTCAACGACTTCCTCTCCGGGCTGTTCCTCGGCGTCGGCATCCGCCTCGTCGATTTCAAGATGGAAACCGGCCGGCTGTGGGAGAACGATTTGATGCGGATCGTCGTCGCCGACGAGATCTCGCCCGACTCCTGCCGGCTATGGGACATCAAGTCGAACGAGAAGCTGGACAAGGACCGCTTCCGCCGCGATCTCGGCGGCCTCCTTGAGGCCTACACCGAAGTCGCCAAGCGTCTCGGCATCATGGCCGAAGGCGAGCGGCCGCAGGGAGCCGGTCCGATTCTCGTCAAGGGCTGAGTTCGCGTCCGGATGGAGCCACGCGGCATCCGGGCTCGGCGGTTGCGCCGGTCGGTTGTTCCCGGATTTCGCCTTGCTCGATCCGGGCCACGGGTTGCCGCGTTGAAGAAGCGCCTGCCATGAAAGCCCGCGTCACGGTTACGCTGAAATCCGGCATCCTCGACCCGCAGGGCAAGGCCATCGAGGGCGCGTTGCGCTCGCTCGGCGTGAGCGGGGTGGCGAGCGTGCGCCAGGGCAAGGTGTTCGACATCGAGATCGAAGGCGCCGACCGCGCCGGCGCCGAGACCGCGCTGCGGAACGCGGCCGAAAAGCTTCTCGCCAATACCGTGATCGAGAATTACCGGATCGAGGTGACAGGCTGAACAAGCGCCGAAGGCGCGCCAGAAACGGGAGGAATGCCATGCTCAGGAAATTTGCCGCGTCCGTTGCTCTGCTCGCGCTCGCCGCCGGCACCGCCGCCGCGCAGAATGCGCCGGTCAAGATCGGCGTGCTCAGCGACATGTCCTCGCTCTATGCCGACATCACCGGCGAAGGCACCGGCGCTGCCGCGCGCATGGCGGCCGAGGACGCAGGCCCGGTGCTCGGCCAGCCGGTGCAGGTGGTCGCCGCCGATCATCAGAACAAGGCCGACATCGGCGCCGGCATCGTGCGCCAATGGTACGACACCGGCGGCGTCGACATGGTGACCGACGGCGGCTCCTCGGCGGTGGCGCTCGCGGTCGAGGAGGTCTCGCGCGAGAAGCACAAGCTGGTGCTGTTCAACGGCCCGGCGAGTTCCGACATCACCGGCACGCATTGTTCGCCTTACGCCGCGCACTGGAACTACGACACCTACGCGCTCGCCCATGTCACCGGCTCGGCGATCGTCAAGTCCGGCGGCAAGAATTGGTTCTTCATCGGCTCCGATTATGCGTTCGGCCATGCGCTCGAGCGCGATACCGCGGCGGTCGTCGAGCAAACCGGCGGCAAGGTCCTCGGCGCCGTCTACCACCCGATCAACACTGCGGACTTTTCCTCCTTCCTGCTGCAGGCGCAGACCTCCAAGGCGCAGATCATCGGGCTCGCCAATGCCGGCGGCGACACCATCAACTCGATCAAGCAGGGCGCCGAGTTCGGCGTCGTCCAGGGCGGGCAGAAATTCGCCGCGCTCCTTCTGTTCATCACCGACGTGCACAGCCTCGGCCTCAAGGTGGCGCAGGGGCTGCAATTCACCGGCGCCTTCTACTGGGATCAGGACGACGCTACCCGCGCCTTCTCGCGCCGCTTCTTCGAGCGCATCCACCACATGCCGACCATGGTGCAGGCCGGCGTCTACAGCGCCACGCATCACTATCTTGAGGCGGTCAAGGCGCTGGGCAACAAGGACCCGGACCAGGTAATGGCGAAGATGCGCGAGATGCCGATCAACGATTTCATGACCAAGAACGGGCATCTGCGCATTGACGGCCGGGTGCTGCGCGATATGTATCTGTTCGAGGTGAAGAAGCCGGAAGAGTTGAAGGAGCCATGGGACTACCTCAAGATCGTGCAGACGGTGCCGGGCGACGAGGCGTTCCGTCCACTCGATCAGGGCGGATGTCCCCTGGTCAAGAAGGCGGAGGCGAAATAATGCGCTCGACGGCCGAGAGCCACAGCGCGGCGGAGCCGCAATGAAATCCGCCGTGCTGGTCTTTCCAGGCATCAATCGCGAGCGCGACATGGCGCGTGCGCTGCGGCTCATCTCCGGGCGCGAGCCGGCGATGGTCTGGCACGCCGAGCGGGAGCTGCCGGCCGGCACCGACCTGGTCGTCATTCCCGGCGGCTTTTCCTATGGCGATTATCTGCGCTGCGGCGCGATTGCGGCGCGCGCGCCGATCATGGAGGCGGTGCGCAGCTTCGCGCAAAAAGGCGGCCTCGTGCTCGCGGTCTGCAACGGTTTCCAGATCGTCTGCGAGGCGGGGCTCTTGCCCGGCGTGCTCATGCGCAATGCCCAGCTGCGCTTCATCTGCCGTGACGTTTATCTCCGCGTCGAGCGCTCGGATACCGCGTTTACCCGCGGCTATAATGCCGGCCAGGTGATCCGCGTGCCGGTCGCTCACGGCGAGGGCAATTACATCGCCGACGGCGAGACCATCGCCCGGCTCGAAGGCGAGGGCCGGGTGCTGTTCCGCTATTCCTCGCCGGACGGCATCGTCGATCCGGATTGGAACCACAATGGCGCCATGAACGCCATCGCCGGCATCGTCAACGAGCGCGGCAACGTGCTCGGCATGATGCCGCATCCGGAGAACCACGTTGAAGCCGCGATGGGCCGTACCGACGGCCGCGGGCTGTTCGCCGGGTTGGTGCTGCATTTCGCCCACGCGGCGTGACCTGGTTTTACCCATTATCAGATGCGGGACGGAGGTCGCGATGCTGCGCGGAAGTTGCCTGTGCGGAGGCGTTCGCTACGAGATCAGCGGAAACCTGTCCGAGGCGATCAATTGCCACTGCTCGATGTGCCGGAAGGCCCAGGGCGCGGCGTTTCGCAGCCGGGCGAAAGTGCGAGCGTCCGATTTTCGTTTTGTTTCCGGCGAGGAGTTGCTGACCTTCTTTGCGTCGTCGCCCGGCAATCATCGCGGCTTCTGCCGCGTTTGCGGCTCGCCGATCTTGACCTGGTTCGACGCCGACCCGTCCGCCTTCGGCCTGCCGCTCGGCGCGCTCGACGACGATCCGGGCGTCCGTCCGCGGGCGCATGTCCACGTCGCGAGCAAGGCTCCCTGGTTCACCATCACCGATGACCTGCCGCAATTCGCGGAACTGCCGCCTGAAGGGCGTGCCGCCGCCGGTCGTTCGCGGCCATAGCCGGCAGGATCGCCGGGATAACGACGGCGGGGGAGGTGAAATCGGCGGCGGCGCAGGTTAAATCTCCCCTGTGATTGCCAACGAGCCCGCCATTACCCCCGAGCTCATTGCCCGGCACGGGCTCAAGCCCGACGAGTACGAGCGCATCCTCAAGCTGATCGGCCGGGTGCCGAGCTTCACCGAGCTCGGCATTTTCTCGGCGATGTGGAACGAGCACTGCTCGTACAAATCCTCGAAGATCCATCTGCGCACCCTGCCGACCAGGGCGCCCTGGGTGATCCAGGGCCCGGGCGAGAATGCCGGCGTGATCGACATCGGCGACGGGCTCGCGGCGGTCTTCAAGATGGAGAGCCACAACCACCCGAGCTACATCGAGCCCTATCAGGGGGCGACAACCGGCGTCGGCGGCATCCTGCGCGACGTGTTCACCATGGGGGCGCGGCCGATCGCCTGCCTCAACGCGCTTTCCTTCGGCGATCCGAGAAACCCGAAGACCCGGGCGCTCGTCTCCGGCGTGGTCGCCGGCATCGGCGGCTACGGCAATTCGTTCGGCGTGCCGACGGTCGGCGGCGAGGTGCGCTTCCATCGCCGCTATGACGGCAATTGCCTGGTCAACGCCATGGCGATCGGCATCGCCGAGAAGGACAAGATCTTCTACTCCGCGGCCTCCGGCGTCGGCATGCCGATCGTCTATCTCGGATCGAAGACCGGCCGCGACGGCATTCACGGCGCCACCATGGCCTCGGCCGAATTCGGCGCCGACGCCGAAGAGAAGCGCCCGACCGTGCAGGTCGGCGATCCGTTCTCGGAAAAGCTGCTGCTCGAGGCTTGCCTCGAGATCATGGCCAAGGGCTGCGTCATCGCCATCCAGGACATGGGCGCGGCCGGGCTCACCTGCTCGGCGGTCGAGATGGGCGCCAAGGGCGATCTCGGCGTCACGCTCGATCTCGGCAAGGTGCCGTGCCGCGAGACCGGCATGAGCGCCTACGAGATGATGCTCTCGGAGAGCCAGGAGCGCATGCTCATGGTGCTCAAGCCGGAGAAGGAGAAGGAAGCGGAGGCGGTGTTCCGCAAATGGGGGCTCGATTTCGCCGTCGTCGGCGAGACGACGCCGACCAGGCGCTTCCTGGTTAGGCACGGCGGCGCCGTCATGGCCGATCTGCCGATCAAGGAATTGGGCGACGAGGCGCCGGTCTACGACCGCCCGTTCATCGAGACGCAGAAACAGCCGGTTATCGAGGCCGGTTCGGTCAAGCCGCCGATGGCGATCGCCGATGCGCTGGAACGGCTGATCGGCTCGCCCGATCTTTGCTCCAAGCGCTGGGTGTTCCAGCAATACGACCACGTCATTCTCGGCAACACCGTGCAGCGGCCGGGCGGCGATGCGGCGGTGGTGCGGATCAACGACGGCCCGAAGGCCCTGGCGCTCACCTCCGACGTGACGCCGCGCTATTGCGAGGCCGATCCGTTCGAGGGCGGCAAGCAGGCGGTAGCGGAAGCCTGGCGCAATCTCAGCGCGGTCGGCGCGCGCCCGCTCGCGCTCACCGACAACCTCAATTTCGGCAATCCGGAACGGCCGCAGATCATGGGCCAGTTGGTCGGCTGCATCCGCGGCATCGGCGAGGCCTCGCGCGCGCTCGACTTCCCGATCGTCTCCGGCAATGTGTCGCTCTACAACGAGACCAACGGACAGGCGATCCTGCCGACACCGACGATCGGCGGCGTCGGCCTCATCGAGGATTTCACCGGGTCGATGACGCTCGCCTTCAAAGCCGAGGGCGAGGCGATCTTGCTTGTCGGCGACACGCAAGGCTGGCTCGGCCAGTCGCTCTATCTGCGCGAGATCTGCGGACGGGAGGAGGGCGCACCGCCGCCGGTCGATCTTGCCGCCGAGCGCCGCAACGGCGAATTTGTCCGCCGCCTGATCGGCGAGCGCCGCATCAGCGCCGTGCATGACCTTTCCGATGGCGGCCTCTTGCTGGCGCTCGCCGAAATGGCGATCGCCGGGCGCATCGGCGCCGTGCTCGAGGCGCCGGCCGGCCTCGCCGCCCACGGATTCTGGTTCGGTGAGGACCAGGCCCGCTATGTGCTCACCGTACCTGCCGCGAACGTCAATGAGGTTATTGGCGCGGCCGAATTGGCGCACGTCCCGATTCGCCGGCTGGGCGCGACCGGGGGCTCCGTGCTCGCGCTTGCCGGCGAACGGCTGCTGCGCGTCGAGGATTTGCGCGAGCGCTTCGAGAATTGGCTTCCGGCTTACATGGCGGGGCGGGTGTGACCCAGCGCGCATTGACCCTCGCGCCCGAGCGGCCCATTCTGGCTGCGCGCTGCGCCGGGGCGAAATGAAAGGGTACACGCGCCATGGCCATGGCAGCGAACGATATCGAACGGCTGATCCGGGCGCGCATTCCGGACGCCGAAGTCACCATCCGCGATCTCGCCGGCGACGGCGATCACTATGCCGCGACCGTCATCGCCGAATCCTTCCGCGGCAAATCGCGGGTGCAGCAGCATCAGATCGTTTACGAGGCGCTGCGGGGCGAAATGGGCGGCAAGCTCCATGCCCTAGCGCTGCAGACCGGTACGCCGGGGAGTTAACGCCGCAGCGTCGGGGATGCCGCGGCCCGCTTGGCCGCGGGCTGTTCCTGGAACGGGCTATTCCTGGAATTCTGTGCTGCCGAGCAAGCCCGCAGCGACTGATCCCTTCCAAACGAAATCGGGCGGCCGGGATGCGCTGGCGGCATAGGCTTTGCTGCCGGTTTGCGCTACATATATCCACTGCAGGTGAGACGAGAATCGACGCGGGGCCTTCCGCGCCGCCAACAAGGAAAATCGCGATGTCGGTCGAAAAGTTGATAGACAATGAGGTGAAGGGCAGCGACGTCGTCCTGTTCATGAAGGGCACGCCGCAATTCCCGATGTGCGGGTTCTCGGGGCAGACCGTGCAGATCCTCGATTATCTCGGCGTGCAATATAAGGGATTGAACGTCCTCGAGAATGACGAACTGCGCCAGGGCATCAAGGCCTACTCGAATTGGCCGACGATCCCGCAGCTCTATGTCAAGGGCGAATTCGTCGGCGGCTGCGACATCATCCGCGAGATGTTCCAGGCCGGCGAGCTGCAGTCGCTTTTGAAGGAGAAGGGCATTGCGGTGAAGGAGACCGCGCAGGCTTAGCGTTTCCGGCCCCCGGCGCGGCCGCGCCGCCTCAGCGCACGCGTCTGGCGACCAGGAAGACCAGCGCCAGGACGATCGCTATTCCCACCAGGCTCTGGGTGGGAATGGCATTGGCGAATTTCAACACATTGTCCGCCACCCCGGAGACGAACACACCGGAGTTCTGGCCGAGGATCAGGTAGATCAGGATGACGGTCAGGACCGCGAGAAATCCGATCTCAACGAACGCCCAAAGATATTCCTTGGCCTTTTGCAGGTAGTCGAGCATCGGCGCGCCCTCGGGAACGTTGGGTGGGGAGCGGACTCGCCACCCAACGTCATTGCGATCGCGTTTTGTAGTTTTGCGCTACGCCCGACGGATCAGGCCATTTTCCGTTCGGAAAACAGCCAGACGATGATGCCGAGCGTGATCAGACCCACCAAGCCGCCGTCACCGAGGCTCTTGACCAGACCCATGATATTTGCGGGTACAGCGCCGAAGAAGGGCAGGTTGGTCCCGACCAGAAGCGCCGCCACGATTGCCAGTGCCAGCAGCATCAGGCCGATTTCAGTCAACGATCCGATCCAGTGCTTGATCCTATTCAACGCATCCATGTGTGCGTTCTCCCGTTTCCCAGCTTGTCCGAAGAAGACCCGACGAGATACGCAACGGTAACCCCTTGCGCCTCAATCACTACTAGATATGGGGCGGTATTTCAAGGAGACCTGCTACAATTAGGTGCAAAACCGGGGTGATACGCCGCTTTTGCAGGCAAAATCTCACCCGAACGGCGCAAGCCGCTGGAAAACAGAGGAAATCGGGAAGTCCGCGGCCGCGTCAGCGCGAGTAGTACTCGACCACCAGGTGCGGCTCCATCACCACCGGGTAGGGTACGTCGCCAATGAGCGGAATGCGGCTGAGCTTCGCCGTCATCTTTGAGTGGTCGACTTCGATGTAGTCGGGCACATCGCGCTCGGCGAGCGCGGTCGCCTCGAGCACCAGCGCGAGCTGCTTCGACTTCTCTTTGACCTCGACCAGATCGCCGACCTTCACCCGGAAGCTCGAAACGGTCACCCGCCGGCCGTTCACCTTGACATGGCCGTGGCTGACGAACTGGCGTGCCGCGAACACCGTGGGCACGAACTTCGCGCGGTAGATCACGGTGTCGAGCCGGCGCTCGAGGAGGCCGATCATGTGCGCGCCGGTATCGCCCTTGAGCCGCCGCGCCTCGTCATAGATGCCGTGGAAGTGCCGCTCCGACATGTTGGCGTAGTAGCCCTTGAGCTTTTGCTTGGCGCGCAATTGCACGCCGTAATCCGAGAGCTTGCCCTTGCGGCGCTGGCCGTGCTGGCCGGGGCCGTATTCGCGCTTGTTGATCGGAGATTTCGGGCGACCCCAGATGTTTTGTCCCATCCGGCGGTCGATCTTGTACTTCGCCTGGTGGCGCTTGGTCATTCGCGTCCTCGCTCTAGAAGAAAATGGCTGAGGATCGCGCCCTCCTCTGTCCCGGATTTTTCCGGAACCGACAGGTTTTGCGCCGAAGCGCCGGCCAAACAAAACCGCGGGTCGCGAAACACCGCGCGGGCCCACTCGGGCCCGCGCCGCGGGCGGTATCTAGGGGGAAACCCGCCTGGTGTCAAACCACCGACCCGGCCGGCCGGCAGACGGCTAACGCATGCGAAAAATGCCGGCGCCGCATGCGCCGTCGCGACCGCGGAGGTCATAACCGCATCTCGGTGGTGTCGGTCCCAACTGCCGCGGCCGCGCCGATGCCGAAACGCGAGAGCACCGCCGCGGGAGCGCGGCCGGACGTAAAAATCGCGCGGGTCGTGCCGGTGTGCGCCGGCGCGGAAGCGGGGCCGAGCAGGTCGCCGACGCGCCGCGCGATCGCCGGCGCCGGATCGAGGAAGTTGACCGGCCAGGGCGCGAGCCGCCGCAGGCGCTCGAGCAGCAGCGGATAATGGGTGCAGGCGAGAACGACGGTATCGGTGCGCGCGCCGTCGTCACGAAAGCACGGCGCGATCTCGGCGCGAAGCGCGTCATCGCCGACCGGCGCGCCGTTAAGCTCCGCCTCGGCATAGCCGGCCAGCCTCTTCGATCCGACCAGCGTGACGCGGCAATCGCCGGCATAATCGCGGATCAGCGCGCGGGTATATTCGCGCGCCACCGTCGCCTCGGTGCCGAGGACGGAAACGCGGCGCGTCGCGGAATTCGCGCAAGCCGGCTTGATCGCCGGCACGGTGCCGACGAAGGGCAGCGCGAATTTCTTACGCAGGTCGGGCAGCACGATGGTCGAGGCGGTGTTGCAGGCGACGACGATGAGATCGGGCCGATGCGTCTCGATCAGTTCGCCGATGAGATCGGTGACGCGGCGGACCAGCGCCTGCTCCTCGATGCCGCCATAGGGGAAGGCGGCATCGTCGGCGACATAGAGGAAATCCGCGCCCGGCCGCGCCGCCGCGATCTCGCGGTAGACGGTGAGCCCGCCGAGCCCGGAATCGAAGACCAGAATGGTTTCCGGCGTGGTCATTTGGACGTGAGAAAACACGAGGAATCGGTCGCCGGCAATGGCGCTCAGGCGCGGCCGAAAACGCGGCGGAAGATCGTATCGACCTGGGCGAAGTGAAAATCGAGCTCGAAATTGGCGGCGAGCTCGCGCTCGCTCAGATATTTGCGCACCCCGGCATCGGCCTTGAGCAGCGCGAGGAAATCGCCTTCGCCGCGCCAGGTCTTCATGGCGTTGCGCTGGACCAGAGCATAGGCGTCCTCGCGGGTGGCGCCTTTTTGCGTGAGCGCGAGGAGGACGCGCTGCGAGTGAATAAGGCCGCCGAGGCGGTCGATGTTGCGGCGCATGCTGTCCGGATAGACGATCAGCTTGTCGACGATGTCGCTGAGGCGGGCGAGCGCGAAGTCGAGCGTCACCGTCGCGTCGGGCCCGATCACACGCTCGACCGAGGAGTGCGAGATGTCGCGTTCGTGCCAGATGGTGACGTCTTCCAGCGCCGGCGTCACATAGGCGCGCACCACGCGCGCGAGCCCGACCAGATTCTCCGACAGCACCGGATTGCGCTTGTGCGGCATCGCCGAGGAGCCCTTCTGTCCCGGCGAAAAATACTCCTCCACCTCGAGTATTTCGCTGCGCTGCAGGTGGCGGATCTCGGTCGCCAGCCGCTCGATCGAGGCGGCGACGACGCCGAGCGTGGCGAAATACATGGCGTGACGGTCGCGCGGGATGATCTGGGTCGAGATCGGCTCGACCGCGAGGCCCATCTTCTTCGCCACATAGGCTTCGACGCGCGGATCGACCTGCGCGAAAGTGCCGACCGCGCCGGAGATCGCGCAGGTCGCGACCTCGCGGCGCGCCGACTGCAGGCGCTCGCGGGCGCGGGCGAACTCGGCATAGGCGTAGGCGAGCTTGAGCCCGAAGGTGGTCGGCTCGGCGTGCATGCCGTGCGAGCGGCCGATGGTCGGCGTGAGCTTGTGCTCGCGCGCGCGGCGCTCGAGGACGGCGTTGAGCTGTTCGAGGTCGGCGATGAGGATGTCGGCTGCGCGCATGAGCTGCACGTTGAAGCAGGTGTCGAGCACGTCGGAGGAGGTCATCCCTTGGTGCACGAACCGCGCCTGCGGCCCGACGATCTCGGCCAAATGGGTGGTGAAGGCGACGAAATCGTGCTTGACCTCGCGCTCGATCTCCTCGATGCGAGCGATGTCGAATTTCGCCTTCTTGCCCTTGGCCCGGATCGTCGCCGCCGCTTCCTTCGGGATGGTCCCGAGCTCGGCCATGGCATCGGCGGCATGCGCCTCGATCTCGAACCAGATGCGAACGCGCGTTTCCGGCGACCAAATCGCTGCCATTTCGGGGCGTGAGTAGCGGGGGATCATCGTGACCTCGGAAAGCCTGCGCTGTAGCAGATCGGGCGGTGCTCAACAATTGTGCCGCACTGTGCGATGCTGGCAAACCGGAGCGAATCAGGGGAAACGGCGATGAAAATGCTCCAGATCGTGCCGCGTAGCCGCACGCGCCTCTACGGCGCGATGATCAAGAAACAGGCCGAGATCCGCAAAAGCGGGCGCGGGACCTTCCTTCGGGCCGGGGCGAGGAAGCGCAATGCCGCGCGCTGGACGCATGTGCGCTACAAGGGGTCGATCCAGCTTGAGCCCGGCGCGGCCGACGCGATCGAGGTCGCGATCAAGTCGCCCGAGCGTGGCGACGAGGCGCGGCTCCTCTCCTCGTTCCTCGGCTGGCTCGATCGGCATTTCGGCGACGAGCTGTCGTCGGTCAAAATCGAATATCGCCGCGCCGGCCGAAATTGAGCTTGCCTTGCGGCCGGCTCACGCCGCGAAGCGCGCGCGATCGTGCGGCTGCCGATAGTCGACCGGCGTGCCCTTGGGGATAATGCCGGTCGGATTGACCCGGGTGATCGAGTAATAGCCGATCACGTAGTAGCGCGGCTTCACCGTCTCGGCGACACCGGGCACCTGATAAAGCTCGCGCATATAGTTCAACAGATTCGGATAGTCGGCGATCCGGTTCCTGTTGCACTTGAACAATGAGAAATACGCCACGTCGAAGCGCACCAGGGTCGGGAACAGCCGCCAGTCCGCCTCGGTGAGCTGCCGGCCGACCAGATAGCGCTGCCGTCCGAGCCGGGCTTCGATCTCGTCGAGCGTGGCGAACAGCGCGTCGTAGGCCGCCTCATACGCGGCCTGCGAGCGGGCAAAGCCGCAGCGATAGACGCCGTTGTTGACGTTGGCATAGATCTCGGCGTTGATCCGGTCGATCTCGCTGCGCAAATGCTTCGGATAAAAGTCGGTCGCCTCGGCGCCGATGCCGGCGAACTCGCTGTTGAGCATGCGGATGATCTCGGAGGATTCGTTGTTCACGATCCGCCGGGTCTTCTTGTCCCACAAGGTCGGCACCGTGACCTTGCCGGTATAACGCGGGTCGCTCGCCGTATAGGCCTCGTGCATGTAGCGGAAGCCATTGACCCGGTCCGGCGTGCAGTCGGGAAACGCGGCATTGTCCTCGAACGTCCAGCCTTGCTGGCGCAAGCCGGGAACGGCGTAGGCGATGCTGATCGCGCCGGCGAGCTTCTTGAGCGCGCGAAAAATCTGCGTGCGGTGCGCCCACGGGCAGGTGTAGGCGACGTAGAGGTGATAGCGGCCGGGTTCTGCCGGAAAGCCGGAGGAGCCGTCGGCGGTGATGCGGTCGCGGAACACGCTGGCGATGCGCTGGAAATTGCCGGCCTCGCCGGTCTCCTGCGGCAGCTCCTCGTCACGCCATTGGCCGTCGAGCAGGATGCCCATCACGCGGCCTCGCCGCGGGCGAGCGCCGCCGCATTGCGGATCGCGGCGATGTTGGTGCGGTAGGATTGCGGCGTGCGGTCCTTGAACACGGCGGAGCCGGCGACGAACGCATTGGCGCCGGCGCGCGCCGCCTCCGGCGCGATCTCCGGCGTGATGCCGCCGTCGATCTCGATGTCGATCGGCCGGCCGCCGGCCATGGCGCGCAGATTGCGCACCTTGTCGAGCGAGCCGGGGATGAATTTTTGCCCGCCGAAGCCGGGATTGACCGACATCACCAGGATCAGATCGACGATGTCGACGACGTGGGCGATGGTCGTCTCCGACGTTCCGGGGTTGAGCGTGACGCCCGCTTTCTTGCCGAGCGCGCGGATCGCCTGCAGCGAGCGATGCACGTGCGGGCCGGCCTCGACGTGCACGGTGATGATGTCGGCGCCGGCCTTGGCGAAGGCTTCGAGATAGGGATCGCACGGCGCGATCATCAGATGCACGTCGAGCGTCTTTTTGGTCAGCGGCCTGATCGCCTTCACCATGTCGGGCCCGATGGAAATGTTGGGCACGAAATGCCCGTCCATGACATCGACATGGATCCAGTCGGCGCCGGCTTGGTCGACCGCGCGCACCTCCTCGCCGAGCTTGGCAAAATCGGCGGCGAGGATCGATGGGGCGATGATGAGCGGCCGATGCACGCGGGCTCTCCGATACTGCGCGGTTCGCCTAACACGCCGGGCTTGAGCCGGCAACGCGCGGCGTCGTGGCCCGGCAAGATTTGCCGGCTGTTCTGAGTGAGCGGCAGATTTCCTTCGGCAATCTCCGCCCCGACGCGCCGGAAAGGCCTTGTTTCGCCGCGACTTGAACGACGGCCCCGGTCTTGCATCGCGACCGATGGGGCGAACTGTATCCGTCGGCTGTGCCGAGGGTCTCCAAGGAGCGTGCTATGTCTTTGTCCGTTGGATCATCGAGTACCAACAATCCTTATGCCTATATTCAAGCGCTGCTGCAGCAGGAACAATCGCAGGGCGGCGCCACGACGGGGCAGTCCGATCCACTCTCGGCGCTGTTCGCGGCTTTCAACCAGCAAGGTCCTTCCGGGACATCCCCGGCCGGCACTGGTTCGCCGGCCGTCGCCTCGTCCCCGTCGGGCAACACGTTTCCGCAGTTCGGCTCGCAGATGCTGCAAGCGTTGCTCGCTCTGCAGCAGACATCGGGCAGCGGCTCTCCCGCGCAGTCGCCGTCCTCGCAGCCCGGCGCCGACGGTTCGCCGGACACCGGCGGCGCGACGTCGGACTCGCAGCAGACGCAGGGCCAGTCCGGCCATCATCACCACCATCATCATATGGACGGCGCCAACGGCGCGGGCGCCGGCGGTCAGAGTCCGTTCCAGCTCCTGGCCGCGGCCGATAACGGCGCCACCAGCCAGGCCAGCGCCAACGCCAATGGCTCGGACACGACCACCATCACCTTCGCCGACGGCTCGACCGTGTCGATGACCACGGCGCCGCCGTCCGGCAGCTCAACCTCCTCTGCAGCCACGAGCCCACCGGCGGGTGGCGCCAATGTCGCCGCGAACAATTTCCTCGAGCAATTGATCCAGATGCAGGCGCAATTGCTGACTCCGGCGGCACCGCAGAGCTTGGCCACGGTCTAGCGGGATCGCGTCGGCATTTGGCGGCGGCCTCTTGTGGCCCGGCATCGGCATGCGCATAGCTAGCCGGCAGCCGCAGCGGAGGTCTTCGTGGCGCATACCGATGTCGTGGTGCTCGGAGCGGGCATCGTCGGCACGTCCATCGCGGTGCATCTCGCCAAGCGCGGCGTTTCGGTTGCGCTCGTCGATCGCCGTGGCGCGGGCGAGGGGACCTCGTACGGCAATACCGGAATCATCGAAGGCAATACGATCTTCCCGCAGGCCTTTCCCGGCGACTGGTCGGCACTGATCCGCATCGCGCTCAAGCGCGCGCCGGAAGCCAACTACCATCTCGCATTCCTGCCGCGGATCGTGCCCTGGCTCGCGGCGTTTCGCGCCGCCTCGCGGCCGGCGCGGTTGATCGAGACCGCGCAGCTGATGCGGCCGCTCTTTGCCCGCGCGGTCGCCGAGCACGATGCACTCAGCGCCGAGGCCGACGGCGAGCGCTATCTGCGGCGCCGCGGCTGGCTCAAGCTTTACCGCAGCTCCCGCGCCTTCGCCGCGCAGGCGCGGGAGCTTGAACTGGCGGCGAGCCTCGGCATCGCCAACGTCCCGCTGGATGGGGAGGCGGCGCGCGCGCTCGAGCCTTCGCTGGCGCCGGTGTTCCGTCACGCCGTGCACTGGAGCGGGGCGGTGAGCGTCACCAATCCCTTGGCGCTGACGCGCGCCTATGCGGCGCGCTTCGCCGCGCTCGGCGGGATTGCGCTGACCGGCGACGCGCGCTCGCTGCATCGCGCCGCGACGCATTGGCGCGTCGATACCACCGCCGGGCCGCTCGACGCCGGCGACGTGGTGATCGCGCTCGGGCCGTGGACGCCGGACGTGCTCGCGCCGCTCGGCATCAAGCTGCCGCTCGCGGTCAAGCGCGGCTACCATCGGCATTTCCGCCCGCAGGGGAACGCCATGCTCGGCCGCCCGCTCCTGGACGCCGAAGGCGGCTACTGCCTGGCGCCGATGGAGCAGGGGATCCGCCTCACCACCGGCGCCGAGTTCGCGGCCCGCGATGCACGGCCGACCCCGGTTCAGCTGGCCCGCGTCATCCCGGCAGCGCGCGAATTGTTTCCGCTCGGCGAGCCGGTCGAGGCGCAGCCCTGGCTCGGCGCGCGGCCCTGCTTTCCCGACTCGCGGCCGGTGATCGCGCCCGCCCCGCGCCAGCGCGGCGTCTGGCTCGCCTGCGGCCACGGCCATTGGGGCCTGACGCTCGGCCCGGCGACCGGGCGCCTCATCGCCGAGTTGATGACCGGAGCGACGCCGTTCTGCGACCCGAAGCCCTACGCCGCCGAGCGGTTCTTGCAGTGAGTTATTCCGGGGCGCGCGGAAGCTTTGCCAGACACCGGGCGATGGCATCGAGGACGGCGAGCGCGTCCGCCGTCCCGTCCGCTTCGCCTTTTTCGAAATCGTGTTTCGTCTGCCCCATCGTGTTGGTCACATGCGCGAGGCAAAGCACGCGGCGCTTGTTTGCCGCGGCGAAGGCGTAGAGCGCAGCCGCTTCCATTTCGACGGCCAGCATGCCCCGCCGCTTCGCCGCCTCGATCGCCTCGGCGGTTTCCCGGAACGGTGCATCGGTCGTCCATGTCGCCCCAACGATCGCCGGCAAGCCGGCGCTCTTGAGAGCGTCGGCGGCGAGGCGAACCAAATCCGGATCGGCTTTAGCGTATTCGGAAGCTGCGGCGTAGTGATAGCTCGTCCCCTCGTCCCGCAGGGCGCGATCGATGATGACGAAATACGGCGTTGGCCCGGCGGCAACGATTTGCCCGGCGGATGTCACGCTGATCAGAAAACGACAGCCGCTCGCGAACAGTTCCTCCGCGATGAGAACCGCGAAGGGCGCGCCGACCGCGCAACCGACGATGCCGGCGGTTTGTCCGCCGAGTTCGAAGGCGTCGAGTTGGGTATGGTAGCAGGGCCATCCGGTGAACGGCTTTGACCGGCTATCCTGACGCAACCGCCGCACAATGTCGCCGTCCGGGTCGAGGATGCAGATGGTGGGCACGTCGACGGCGGGCAACGCCTTTTGCCGCCTCGCTTCCCGCAGCAGCGCGGCGGGACGGAACACCGACGGCGAAGACGGATTTTTGTTGTCGAGGATCGTGGCCATCAGACGCGCTCGAGCACGACGGCGTAGTGGTAGGGCGGCACGTCAACCAACTCATGGAATTTGAGGCCGTCAGTCTCTGCGGCCTTAATGGTCCGTTCCGGCGGCATTCGCAATTCCGTTCGCGGCCCGCGCGGCTCGCCCAACACGGTTGTTTCCTCGCGCGCCCGCGGATGCCAATTGACGATGGCGAACCGTCCCGAGGGTTTCAAGGCGTCCCTCACCGAACGGGCGAGGCGCGGCTGATCCGGCACGCCGTGGAAGGCGTTTGCCAGGAACACGAAATCAACCGGCCGCGTCCAGAGCCGGGCGATATCGTACGCATCGCCGGCGACGAAATCGCAATTGTGCAGTCCGGCTTCCGTCAACCGGTGGCGGGTCACTTCCAACAGTGCCGGGTCGATGTCGATCGCCACGACGTGCCGCGCGAGCTCGGCGATCTGCAGCGTGAACCAGCCGTCGCCCGAGCAAAGGTCGATCACGTCCATTCCCGATGTGATCCCGACCTTGGTGAGCACGCTCGCGGGATCGGGCCACAACGCCTCCCACCAACCGGCGCTCGGCATTTCCGTGCCCGCGAAGAATCCTGGTGGCTTACCGCCCATGCGATGATCGGTGTCGCTCGGTTTGCGGATGGCGACACTCTATAGGGTGCGCGCCACGCGTCGGGCAATTGGGCCCGTTTCACGTTGTCGTGGTGACCTTTTAACCGCGCGCGCGAGCTTGGGTCCCGGCAGGACGATCAAACGGCGTCGGCGATGTGGGTCGCGGGCTCGGCCCTTGCGCCGCCGCGGGATGACGCAGAGGGCGCGGCTATTCGCCGATTGTGCGCACGACGCTCGACACCGGCCGGCTGTTGTTGACCGACAGCTTGTCCTGCTGGGTGATCATGTCGTCGTATTTCGGCAGTGCGGTCACGGCTTCGCGCGCGACGACGTGCACGACCTTGTAGCCGCCGGCCTTGAGCTGGCGGATGAGCTCCGGCATCGCTTCGCCGGTCCCGCGCTGGAAATCGTGCATCAGGATGATGCCCTTGCCGTGCTTCTCCAGCTTGCTCATGACCGATTTGATGACCAGCTCCGGCTTGTGAATCTTGAAGTCGAAGGAGTCGATGTCGGTCGAGAAGGTCGCGATGTTGCGCTCGGCGAGATAGCTCAGGAGCTGCGGCGGATGCTGCAGGTCGGGGAAGCGGAAGAACGGCGCGATCGGTCCGGCGACCGCCATGTGCACGGCGCTCACCCCCATCTCGATCTCTTGCTTGGCCTGTTCGAGGTCGCTCGCATAGGGGTTCTTCGCCAAATCCTTGTGCGACCAGGTGTGGCTGCCGATGGTATTGCCGGCGGCGGCGACCTGCTTGGCGATCTCCGGATGCCACATCGCGTGCTCGCCGATCTCGAAGAACGTCGCCTTGAGGCAATTGTCGGCCAGCGCCCTGAGCACCGCCGCCGTGTTCTCCGGCCACGGGCCGTCGTCGAAGGTGAGCACGACTTCGTGGTCGCGCAGGAAGTCATACTGCTTGAAGTGCTCGAAGCCGAAGCCGGGCCCGCCGGTGGTGTCGATCTCGACGGTGCGCGAGAGGCCCATGCCGCCTGGCTTGTCGCAAGCCGCGACGCTCGCCGCAGGGCTCGCCTTTCCGGGTGACGGAGTTGCCGGCGCCGCGGTGGCGTCGGCGGTGTTCTGCGCCACGCGTGTCGGCGCCGCAGCGGGTTGGCTGGGCACGACCGGCGCGGCGACGATCGGCGATGATTCCGAGACGTCGGTGAGGCGCACCGGCGCACGCGTTTCTGCTTCATGCGCGGCAATGGCCGGAGCCGGGGCAGGGCGGGCGGCGGGCGCGAATGCAAGCGGCGAATTCGTCGCTTTCTGCGCCGCGACGATGCCGAATGCCGCGAGACCCAAGGTCATCAGTGCGGCGACGACGATCACCACCACCTTCATGGCAACTCTCCCTTGAGCACCGCTGGGGCGGGCAAGTGAAGGCGCAATCGGCCGGCAAGTCAACGAAAACGGGGCTGCGGCGGGCGAAAGATCAAGATTGTGGTTTCCGCGGCACTTCGCGGTGCCGCGATACCCTAAACGTTTGTCTCACCGGTCGAATTGATCCTTCCAGCTCGGCATGGCGCCGGGGAAAGGAAGCGCCGCCGCCGCGTACACGCCGCGCGCGATGGCGCGCGCCACGACGTTGGCGGCGACCGCCCCGAGTTCGGTCAAAGCCAGCAGCGGGTCGGCGAGCGGTTTGCGACCGGTGGAGACCGCAAACACCGCGTCGCCGTCGAGCGGGGTGTGCACCGGATAGATCGCGCGCGACAGGCCGGATTGCGCCATGACCGCGAGCCGCTTGCCCTGCGCCTTGGTTAATGCGGCATCGGTCGCCACAACGACGAGCGTGGTCGCCTCGCGCGCATGGCCTTTGGTGCGCACCTCGAAGGCCGCTGGCGGAAACGATGCCGGCAGCCCGAGTCCGCCGAACTCGCCGTCGCGTTCGAAGGGCGCCGCCCAGAACCACGGGCCGCGGTCGATCAGCACGCTGCCGGTGGCATTCACGGCGGCGATGGCGCCGACGACGTGCCCACTGGCGGTTGGCGCCGAGGCGGAGCCGATGCCGCCCTTGCAATTGACCGTCATCGCGCCGGTGCCGGCGCCGACGGTGCCGAGCGCGAAATCGACACCGGCGGCGGCGGTCGCCGCATAGCCGAGCTCGCGATAGGGCGGGAAGCGGCCCCAATCCTTGTCGCCGCTATTGAGGAGATCGAACAGGATCGCGGCCGGCACGATTGGCACCCGCGCGGTGCGCACGGCAAAGCCGCGGTTCTGTTCTTTCAGCCAAGCCTGCACGCCGGATGCGGCGTCGAGACCGAAGGCCGAGCCGCCGGCGAGCGCGATCGCGTCGATGCCCTCGACCGTCTGCGCCGGATCGAGGAGCGCGGTCTCGCGCGTGCCCGGCCCGCCGCCGCGCACGTCGATCGAGCCGACCGCGGGCTCGTCGAACAGGATCACGGTGACGCCGGAGCCGAGGCGGACATCGCCGGCCTGGCCGATCTTCACGCCGGGGACGTCGGTGATGAGGTTGCGCAAGCGGGCTCTCCGTCATTCCGGGGCGCGCCAAAGGGCGCGAGGGCTGGAATCCATAACCACAGGACTCGAAAGTCTGCCACTGCGTATTGTTGTTTTGCGGCAAGTGGCCATGGATTCCGAGCCCGCCGCCGCGCGGCGCCCCGCAATGACATTTCATCACATCCTCGCGGGAGCGACGCGCTCACGCTTGCACGGCGGAACGCGCGGGGGCATGAGTGCGCCATGCCGAACGTCAGCATGGCCGCAGCCCTCATCGCCGGCACCTTGAGCTTTCTGTCGCCCTGCGTGCTGCCGCTGGTGCCGCCCTATCTCATCTATCTCGCCGGCACCTCGCTCGAGCGCTTCGCCGACGCGGAAACGAGACCGCGCGCCGGGCGCGCGACGCTTGCCGCCGCGCTTCTCTTCGTGCTCGGATTTTCCACGGTGTTCGTCGCGCTCGGCGCCAGCGCCAGCGCGGTCGGCGCGGTGGTGCGCGCCTATTCGGGCGAGCTCGCGTTCCTCGCCGGCATCGGCATCATCATCATGGGGCTGCATTTCCTCGGCTTGACCCCGATCGGTTTGTTGATGCGCGAGAAGCGGCTCGAGGTGGCGAGGCCCGTCGGGCTGTGGGGCGCTTATCTGATGGGGCTTGCGTTTGCGCTCGGCTGGACGCCATGCATCGGCCCGATCCTCGCCGCGATCCTGGCGGTCGCCGCATCCGAGGAGACGGTGGCGCACGGCGCCGGCCTGCTCGCGGTCTATTCGCTCGGCCTCGGCATTCCGTTCCTGCTCGCGGCCTTCGCCATCGAACCGTTCGCCGCTTTCCTCGCGCGGTTCCGCGCGTATCTCGGGCTGGTCGAGAAGGCGATGGGCGGGCTCCTGGTGCTCACCGGGATCGCCTTCCTCACCGGCGGGGTGACCCA
This sequence comes from uncultured Alphaproteobacteria bacterium, assembly GCA_963850855.1. GTDB lineage: Bacteria > Pseudomonadota > Alphaproteobacteria > Rhizobiales > Xanthobacteraceae > BOG-931. The sequence goes on along the minus strand of CAWKNH010000009.1, from coordinate 280,317 downwards.
GGCGAGCTTCTGGCTCCTCGATACGTTCCCGCTGCTCGGGAAGATCGGGTGATGTCATTGCGGAGCGCCGCGAAAGCGGCGAGCCCGGAATCCATAACCACCAATCAGGAGGGATCGCGCGGCAGAGCGCTGTTCGGCGCAAATTGTGAGTATGGATTCCGGGCTCGCGGCCTGCGGCCGCGCCCCCGGAATGACAAAGCCGGCGCTCAGCTCCGCCCGCCGTCGGTGATCTCTTCGTAGTTGCCGTCCTTATTCCAGCGATAGACCGCCCAGCCATTGGCGGTGATGTCGCCCTTCTTGTCGAAGGAGACCGGACCAAGCACCGTCTCCCAAGTGGCGGCACGCATGGCGGCGGCGACTTTTTGCGGATCGATGGTGCCGGCCTTGGCCGCGGCCTGCGCCCAGATCTGGATCGCCGCGTAGGTGTAGAGGATGTAGCCTTCCGGATCGACGCCCTTGTCCGTGAACTCCTTGGCCACGGCCGCCGCGGTCGGACGCTTGCGCGGATCGGGCGGGAAGGTGAAGAGAACGCCTTCGCCCGCCGGCCCGGTGATCGAGGAAAACTCGTGCGAGGCGAGCGCGTCGCCGGCCATCAGGATCGTTTTCAGCCCCTGATCGCGCATCTGCCGCACGATCAGTCCGGCTTCCTGGTGGTAGCCGCCGTCATAGACGATATCGATGCCGTTGAGCTTGAGCTTGGAGACGAGCGCGGTGAAATCCTTGTCGCCCTGATTGTAGGATTCGTTGAGCTTCTCCTTCACGCCCATGCCGTTGAGCGCTTTCTTCACCTCGTCGGCGAGGCCTTTGCCGTAAGTCGTCTTGTCGTTGATGATGGCGATGTTCTTGCCCTTGAAGTTCTTGGCGAGATAGGCGGCGGCGAATCCGCCCTGCTGATCGTCGCGGCCGCAGGTGCGGAACGTGTTCCACAGGCCGCGGTCGGTAAACAGCGGATTGGTCGAGGCCGGCGTGATCTGGAGAACGCCGCCGTCGAGATAGGCGTCCGAGGCGGGGATCGAGGACGACGAACAATAATGACCGATCGCCACCGGCACGCGCATGCCGGCGAGTTTTTCCGCGACCGAGCGTGCCTGCTTCGGATCGCAGGCATCGTCCTCGATGTCGATCGCGAGCTTGTGCCCGAGCACGCCGCCGGCGGCGTTGATGTCGGCGACCGCCTGCTCGGCGCCGCTTTTCATCTGCCGGCCGAAGGTCGCCTGGCCGCCGGTCATCGGGCCGGGGACGCCGATGGTGGTGACGTTCTGCGCTAAAGCCGGACCGGCGAGGAGGCCGAAAAGGAGCGCCGACGCGCTACGCCGCAGCTTGCTCATGTCTCAGGTTCCCTGAAGCGAGGTTTCGCTTGGCGAAAACTATCACTTCCGCGCAGCGTTTTCCTGCCCGATTTCACGCCAGCCGAGCGGCCCGGCGCGGGCGTAGAGCCAGGGATATTGCCGCACCATCTGCGCCGCCCGCGTGACGCGCCAGCCAACGAGCCCGACGACGAGGAAGATCAGCGTGTCGCAGCAAAATGACGGCGCTGCGAGCAGCTCGCCCTCGAACAAGGCGAAGGCGATGAAGCGCGTGGCGGCGCCGATCAGCACCGCCGCGATCGCGACCTGCCATTGCGGGCGCCAGTCGCCGGCCATGGCGCGGCCGGAGAGCCACGCCGCGCCGCCACCGAGGATGCCCGTCACCAGAATGATGTGGGCGATGCTTTCGCCGGCGTAGAGGCTGTCCATGTCTGTCAGCCTATCCCGTCAGCCCATTTCCCTCAGCGCGCGCCGCCTTCGAGATAGGCGGCGCGGATTTCCGGCCGCTGTAGAAGCTCGCGGCCGCTGCCGGCGAGCATGATCTCGCCATTGACCATGACATAGCCGCGATGCGCAAGCTTGAGCGCGTGATAGGCGTTCTGCTCGACCAGAAACACGGTGAGCTTGTCGCGCTCATTGAGCGCGCGGATCGCGGCGAAGATCTGCTGCACCAGGAGCGGCGCCAGGCCGAGCGAGGGCTCATCGAGCAGGATGAGCCGCGGCCGGCTCATCAGCGCGCGGCCGATCGCCAGCATCTGCTGCTCGCCGCCCGAGAGCGTGCCGCCGCGCTGGCCGGCCCGGTCGCGCAGCCGCGGGAACAGCGCGAAGACGCGCGCGAGATCGGTTTCGAAGTCGGTTGCGTCGGCCACGGTGGCGCCGATCTGCAAGTTCTCCATCACCGTCATGCGCGGAAAGATGCGCCTTCCTTCCGGCGACTGCGCGATGCGCAGCTTGGCGATCTCGTGGGTCGGCAGCGCGGTGATGTCGCGGCCGGCGAAATGGATCGCGCCTTCGCGCGCGCGGGGATTGCCGAACACGGTCATCATCAGCGTCGATTTGCCGGCGCCGTTGGCGCCGATGAGGGCGACGATCTCGCCTTCATTGACGTCGACGTCGACGCCTTTAAGCGCGATGACGTTGCCGTAATAGGTCTTCACCCCGCGCAGCGCGAGCAGCGGTTCGCTCATCGCCGCGCTCCCGCGCTCACCGGGCCACCTCGGCTTCTACGGTCTCCACCTCGTCGTCGGCGACGCCGAGATAAGCGGCGATCACCTTGGGATCGTTGCGCACGTCCTCCGGCGTGCCGTCGGCGATCTTGACGCCGTAATCGAGCACGATGATGTGGTCGGAAATCTCCATCACCACGCCCATGTCGTGCTCGATCAAGAGGATCGAGATGCCGTGCTCGTTGCGGATCGCCTGCAAGAACGCGTTGAGCTCGGCGCTCTCGCGGCCGTTGAGGCCGGCGGCCGGCTCGTCGAGGCAGAGCAGCACCGGGTCGGTGCACATCGCGCGCACGATTTCGAGCCGGCGTTGCGCGCCATAGGGAAGCGCGCCGGCCGGATCGTCGGCGCGCTCGGCCAAGCCCACACGCTCGAGCCAATAGCGCGCCTTGTCGATCGCGGCGGCTTCGGCGCGCGCATAGGTGCGCGAGCCGAACAGGCCGAGCACGGTGAAGCCGGACGCCACCATTAGCGCGTTGTGCTGGGCGACGAGGAGATTTTCCAAGAGCGTCATGCCGGCGAACAGCCGCACATTCTGAAACGTGCGTGCGACCCGCGCCTCGCGGGCAATGCGGAATTCGGGGATCCGCTCGAGCAGGAATGAAGCGCCGTCAGGGTGCGCGAGCTGCAACCGGCCGACCGTCGGCTTGTAGAAGCCGGTGATGCAGTTGAACAACGTGGTCTTGCCGGCGCCGTTCGGCCCGATCAGCGCGGTGATCTCGCGCGCCTGCGCAATGAAGGAAAGGTCGCTGACGGCGAGGAGACCGCCGAAGCGCATGGTTAGGTGCTCGACCGTAAGCACATGCGCGCTCATGTCGGGCTCTCCGCCCGCGCTTCGCCGACAATGCTCGCCGGAATGACCTTGCGCTTCGCGAGCGACACCGACGGGACGCGCGTCGAAACGAGGCCGCGCGGGCGAAAGATCACCACCGCGACCATGGCGGCGCCGAACACCAGCATGCGGTATTGCGCGAACTCGCGGAAGAACTCGAAACCGCCGAGCATCACCGCGGCGGCGACGGCGACGCCGACCTGCGAGCCCATGCCGCCGAGCACCACGATCGCCAAGACGAGCGCCGACTCGCCGAAGGTGAAGGATTCCGGGCTGATGAAGCCCTGGCGCGTGGCGAAGAAGGCGCCGGCAAAGCCGCCGAACATCGCGCCGATGGCAAAGGCGGTGAGCTTCGTCGTCGTGGTGTTGATGCCGAGCGCGCGGCAGGCGATCTCGTCCTCGCGCAGGGCTTCCCAGGCGCGGCCGATCGGCAGCCGGCGCAGCCGCACCGTGACCCAATTGGTGAGCAGCGCCAGCGCGAGAATGACGTAATAGAGGAATACGACCCGGTGGGTCGGTGAATATTGAAGACCGAAGGTCGCGGCAAATCCGTTGTCGGCGGAATTAAACGGCAGGCCGAAGAAGGAGGGGCGGGGAATTCCGGAAATCCCGTTCGGCCCGCCGGTCAGGTTCTGCCAGTTGAGCAGAATGAGGCGGATGATCTCGCCGAAGCCGAGCGTGACAATGGCCAGATAGTCGCCGCGCAACCGCAGCACCGGAAAGCCGAGGAGGATGCCGGTCAAGGCGGCGAGCGCGCCGCCGAGCGGCAGGCAGATCCAGAACGAAAGCGCGAAGGTCAGGGCGATCAGCGCGTAGGAATAGGCGCCGATCGCGTAGAAGGCGGCATAGCCGAGGTTGAGCAGGCCGGCGAGGCCGACCACGATATTGAGGCCGAAACCGAGCATCGCATAGGTGACAATGACGATGCCGAGATCGAGCAGATAGCGGTCGTTGTAGAAGATGACCGGCACGATGAGCGCGAAGCCGACGAAGGCGGCGGTGGCGTAGGGCGCGACGCCGGAAGCGGCGGCTTTGAGCGAGGGAGGCACCAAGCCGGCGATGGTCACGGCGATCCGGTGCCAGAAGAGCGCGCGCACGAACGCAATCAGGAAGATCGCCGCGACGATGGCGGCGAGCGCGCTGAACCGCGTCGAGATGACGAGCGCGCCGGTCGGCCCGGGATCGGTGCGAAAACCGATCAGGAGGACGAACAGGCCGAACGCCACCAGCGCCGCGATCGCGGCTTCCTTCAGCGCGGCGAGGACATCGATGCGCCTAGTGATCGGTTTCCCCCTCGCGCGTCACGCCGCCTCCGCTTCCTCACACCTTCTCAACTTCCGGCCGGCCGAGAATGCCGGTCGGCAGGAAAATGAGCACGATGATGAGAATGGAGAACGCGGCGACGTCCTTATACTCGATGGAGAAATAAGCCGACCACAGCGTCTCGATCAGGCCGATCAGGATGCCGCCGATCATCGCGCCGGGGAGCGAACCGATGCCGCCGAGGACGGCGGCGGTGAACGCTTTCACGCCGGCGAGGAAGCCGATGAAGAAATCGATGACGCCGTAGTAGAGGAGGAACATCAGGCCGGCGACCGCGGCGAGCGCGGCGCCAAGCACGAAGGTGGTCGAGATCGTGCGGTCGACGTCGATGCCGATGAGCGCCGCCATTTTCAGATCTTGCTCGCAGGCGCGCATGTTGCGGCCGAGCCGGGTGCGTGCGACCAGGAACGAGAAGCCGAACATCACGACGAGCATGGTGACGATCACGATGATCTGGATGTTGGACAATCGCACGGCAAAGTCGTGGCCCTCGAGCAGGGTGTAGCCGCCCTGCACCAGCGGCGGCAGCGGCTTGACCCGCGCGCCCTGCGCCACCTGCACGTAGTTCTGCAGCACGATCGACATGCCGATCGCGGAGATGAGCGGCGCCAGGCGGAACGAATGCCGCAGCGGCCGGTAGGCGATGCGCTCGACGGTCCAGCCATAGAGCGCGGTCAACGCCATGGCGATGAGCAGCACCAGAAACAAGGCAAGCGGCACGGCGGTGACCCCGACGGCGACGAGGATGAGGAAGGCGATGAGCGCCGTGAACGCGCCGACCATGAAAATGTCGCCGTGCGCGAAATTGATCATGCCGATGATGCCGTAGACCATCGTGTAGCCGATGGCGATCAAGCCGTAGATCGAACCGAGGGTGATGCCGTTGATGAGCTGCTGGACGAAATATTCCATGCGTCCGCCGCCTTTCTCGATTGCTGAGCCAGCCTTAACAAAGAAGGGACCATGCGGCAACGCCGCAGGCGTCGGTCCACGGCGGTTTTCCCTGATATTCCAAGCCGTTGCGTACAATCGATGGATCCGAGTCAGGAACCCGGGCCGGTTTGGGGAGTTATTTTCCCGGCGGGGCAGTCGACTGTCAGTAGAAACCCCTGAAAATTGGAGAAGTCCCCGATGTCGAACGAACAGCAGAAGCCGCAGCGCGACCAACAGCAACAGCAGAACAATCCGCGTCCCAACCCGCAGCAGGGCGGTCAAAACAAGCCCGGCCAGCAACAGCAGGGCGGCCAGAACAAGCCGGGCGAGCAGCACGGCGGCCAGAAGCCTGGCCAGGGCGGCCAGCAGAGCGGCGGCATGGATCGCTAAGGCGCCTGTAGCGGCAACCAGTCTGTATCTTCCAGTGGCGGCAGTCCGCGTGGCGGGCTGCCGCCTTTTTTGTGTAAAGCCGGTATTGCGTTGGCGCGGCGACTTCTTCTTTGCGGCGAAGGGCCTATGCTTGCGCCATGGCCAGCACGCTGCCGCTGTTCCACCTTTACGGCGATCCGCCTGACGACCAGGCGTTCGACTTTATTCATGTCGAGACCATCGCCTCGCGCTCGTCGGTCCACGACTGGACCATCCACGCGCACCGGCATCGCAATCTGTCGCAGATCTTCCTGATCGAGCACGGCGGCGGCGAGATGATGTTTGAAGCGGCGCGGCTTCCGTTCGCTGCGCCCGCCGCCATTCTCGTGCCGGCGGCGATTGCGCACGGGTTCCGCTTCGAGCCCGACGTCACCAATGGCTGGGTGCTGACCTTTACGGAGGACGCGGCCGGCGCGTTCGCCGATCGCGCCGGACAAGCGCTCGCCCGGCTGCGCGCTCTCGCCGCGCAACCGATCATTCCGATCGCCGATGAGACGGAGCGCGCGCGCCTCTCGGCGCTATGCGCGGAGCTGTTCGAGGAGCACAGCCTCGCGCGCGAAGGCTATCGGCTGGCGATCCGCGGCCTCCTCGCGCTCATCGCGGTCGGCGTGGTGCGCCTTGCCGCGAGCCGCGCGCGCACCGGCAGCGTGACCTTGCAGCCGGCGGACGCCACGGTCACGCGCCTGCGCACCCTGGTCGACGAATATTTTCGCCAGGAGCATCAGCTCGGCTTCTATGCCGAGAAGCTGGCGATGACCGTCGATCGGCTCAACGACCACGTCAAACGCTCGACCGGCATCACCGCCGGCCATCTCATCCGCCAGCGCCTCCTTACCGAGGCCAAGCGCCAGCTCGTGTTCACCGCGGAGCCGATCCAGGACATCGCCGTGGAGCTCGCCTTCGCCGATCCCTCGCACTTCGCCCGCTTCTTCCGCAAGCATACCGGGATGACGCCGCACGAGTTCCGCGCCCAGGGCGGGTAGTTTTTGTCAGGTTTTGTAGCCCGGATTGAGCGGAGCGAAATCCGGGAGCGGCGTTGCCGCCGCGAAATCGTTCCCCGGGTTTCGCTCCGCTCAACCTGGGCTACGAGAGAAGAAACCCCAACACCGTGTCGGCATAGGCTTGCGGCTGCTCCACATTGGCAATGTGCGCGGCCTCGAGCACAGCGATCCGGGCGCCCGGAATGTGCGCGCAGATGAGCTCGTTGCCTTCGAGCGGGGTCGCCGGATCCTGCCGGCCGGCGATGACCAGCGTCGGCGCGGTGATCTTCGCCAATAGCGCACGGTGATCCATGTCGCGGATCGCTTCGATGCAGCCGGCGTAACCTTCGGCGTTGGTTTTCAAGAACATCTCGGTCATGCGCGTGATCGCCGCCGGCGAGCGCTCGCGGAAGTCCTTGGTGAACCATCGCTCCATGGTCGCGCCAGCGAGCGGAGCGACGCCGTTCTTGCGAACGAGGGCGAGCCGCTCCACCCAGAGAGTCTTGTCGGGATAGTAGCATGCGGTATTGGAGAGGATGAGCTTGTCGATGCGGTTTGCCGCATTGGCGCCGAGCCATTGCCCGACCATGCCGCCCATCGACAGTCCGCACCAATTGACCTTGCCGATAGCGAGCCCGTCGAGGATCGCGAGCACGTCGCGGCCAAGGCGCTCCATCGAATAGGGGCCTTTGGGCACGCCCGAGCGGCCGTGGCCGCGGCGATCGTAGCGCAGGAGGCGGAAGTGGCGCGTGAGCGGCGCGACCTGATCGTCCCACATATGCAGGTTGGTGCCGAGCGAGTTCGACAGCATCAGCACCGGCGCGCCTTCCGGCCCGGTGAGCTCGGCGTAGATCATGCAGCCGTCGGCGTTGATCTCCGGCATCGGTTCCCCTTGTGCGTTGCAGGCTTTATGCTTAGCGGTCTCGATGTTGCCCGCCAATCCCCGCGATGCATTCGCAAAGCATCGGTGTGCGGCGCGGGCGCGGTGCGTGCGGAGGAGCGAGCGGCCATGGCGATGACGATGAGCGGCGAGTATCAGCTGGCGGTGCCCCGGGAAACGGTTTGGGAGAAGCTCAACGATCCGGTGACGCTCAAGGCCTGCATTCCCGGCTGCGAGCAGCTCGACAAATTGTCGGACACCGAATTCCAGGCGACCGCCGTCGCCAGGATCGGGCCGGTCAAGGCGACCTTCAAAGGCCGGGTGACCTTGTCCGATCTCGATCCGCCGAACGGCTACAAGATTTCCGGCCAGGGCGACGGCGGCGTCGCCGGTTTTGCCAGGGGCGGAGCGACGGTGACGCTCGCGCCGAAGGACGGCGGCACGCTGCTCAGTTATGCCGTCGAGGCGCAGATCGGCGGCAAGCTCGCCCAGATCGGCCAGCGCCTGGTCAACGGCGCGGCCAAGAAAATGGCCGACGATTTCTTCCAGAAGTTTGCCGCGACGGTCGCGCCGCCGAGCGCGTGACTGAGCGCATGACCTGGCGCTTGCCGGCGCCGCCCGGTGCATCGCCGCTGCGACTTCTCGCGCGGCAAAAATCCTTGACCGGCGGCTAGGCTGCGGTTCAGAGTAATTCCGGTTCCAAGGTGCGAAACCGCCGAAATCGACGCGATTTTGCCCTTGCACCCAGCAGGCGGCCGCGAGCCGCCCTGCAAACGAGACGTTTTAGGGGATTTTCGAGGAGGCGCTTATGGCGGCCGTATCCCTCACCGTGAACGGCAAATCCGTCACCGCCGATGTCGATCCGCGCACGCTCCTGGTGCAGCTGTTGCGCGAGCATCTGCGGCTGACCGGCACCCATGTCGGCTGCGATACCTCGCAATGCGGCGCCTGCGTCGTGCATGTCGACGGCAAGGCGGTGAAATCTTGCACCGTGCTCGCGGTCCAGCTCGAGGGCGCCGACGTGCTCACCATCGAGGGATTGGCGGCCGCCGACGGCCCGCTGCACCCGATGCAGGAAGCCTTCCGCGAAAATCATGGGCTGCAATGCGGCTATTGCACGCCCGGTATGATCATGACCGCGGTCGATCTGGTGCGCCGCAAGGGCCACGATCTCGACGACCGCACCATCCGCGAGGAGCTGGAAGGCAATATCTGCCGCTGCACCGGCTATCACAATATCGTCAAGGCGATCGCCGCCGGAGCGCGCGCCATGCCCGCGACAGCCGCCGCGCCAAAGGCCGCCGAGTAGCAAAGCCGCCAAGGGGAACAAGCGTCCCAGCAAAAAACCGCCGGAGGAGACTGCCATGAGTGCGACCGGTATCGGCGCCCCAGTGCGCCGCAAGGAAGACCATCGCTTCATCACCGGCAAAGGCCACTACACCGACGACATCAGCCGGCCGGGCCAGGCCGCGATCTATTTCATACGCTCGCCGCACGCGCACGCCAAGATCAGGAAAATCGACACCAAGGCCGCAGCCGGCATGCCCGGCGTCGCCGGCGTGTTCACCGGCGCGCAATTCGCCGAAGACAAGCTCGGCAATCTCATCTGCGGCTGGACCGTGCTCTCGAAGGACGGCTCGCCGATGAAGATGGCGCCGCACGCGGCGATCGCCGCCGGCAAGGCCAATCACGTCGGCGACGCGGTCGCCGTCGTGATCGCCGATACGCTGGCGCAGGCCAAGGACGCGGCCGAGAAGGTGGTAATCGACTACGAGGTGCTGCCCGCGGTCGTCGATCCCACCAAGGCCGCGGCCAAAGGCGCGCCGCTCATTCACGAGTCGGCGCCGAACAACACGATCTACAATTGGCACATCGGCGACGCCGACGCGACCAATGCCGCGCTCAAGAACGCCAAGCACGTCACCAAGCTCGAGTTCATCAACAACCGGCTGGTGCCGAATGCGATGGAGCCGCGCGCCGCAATCGCCGAATACGACGCCGGCAGCGGAAATTTGACGCTGTGGAACGCATCGCAGAACCCGCACGTCGCCCGGCTGGTGATCGCTGCGTTCGTCGGCATGGCGCCCGAGAACAAGCTGCGCGTGATCGCGCCCGACGTCGGCGGCGGCTTCGGCTCGAAGATCTTCATCTATCCCGAGGAGGTCGTCTGCCTGTGGGCGGCGCGCAAGCTCAGCCGGCCGGTGAAGTGGACCTGCGAGCGCTCGGAAAGCTTCATCACCGACGCGCATGGCCGCGATCACGTCACCAAGGCGCAGATGGCGTTCGACGGCGAGGGCAAGATCACCGCCCTGAAGGTGCACACGACCGCCAATATCGGCGCTTACATGTCAACCTTCTCTTCCGCCATTCCGACCTTCTTTTATGCGCCGCTGCTGTCCGGGCAATATCAGATCCCGCACATCTACTGCGAAGTCGACGCGGTTTACACCAACACGGTACCGGTCGATGCGTATCGCGGCGCGGGGCGTCCGGAAGCCACCTTCGTCGTCGAACGGCTCATCGAAGTCGGCGCCCGCGAATTGGGTATCGAGCCGCCGGCGCTACGGCGCCGGAACTTTGTCAAATCGTTTCCCTATCAGACCGCCGTAGCCTTCCTCTACGATACAGGCGATTTCGACGCCTCGTTGCAGAAAGCGCTCGAACTTCACGACTACAAGGGCTTTGGCAAACGCAAGCGGGAGTCCGAACGCCTCGGCAAGCTGCGCGGGATCGGCTTCGCCAACTACATCGAGGCTTGCGGGGCGGCGCCGTCAGCGGTTGCTGGCCAGCTCGGGGCGGGAGTCGGCCTTTGGGAATCGGCCGAAGTGCGGGTCAATCCGACCGGCTCGGTCGAAATCCTCACCGGCAGCCATGCCCACGGCCAGGGCCACGAGACCACGTTCGCGCAGCTCGTCTCCGACCGGCTCGGCATTTCCATCGATCAGGTCAACATCGTGCACGGCGACACCGACAAGGTGCAGTTCGGCATGGGCACCTACGGCTCGCGTTCCGGCGCGGTCGGCATGTCGGCGATCGTCAAGGCGCTGGACAAGGTCGAGGCCAAGGCGAAGAAGATCGCCGCGCACCTCCTCGAAGCCGCCGAAGGCGACATCGTGTTCAAGGACGGCAAGTTCACCGTCGCCGGAACCGACAAGTCGGCGGCGTGGGGCGAAGTCGCGCTCGGCGCCTATGTCGCGCACAAATTCCCGACCAGCGAAATCGAGCCCGGGCTGAAGGAAGGCGCGTTCTACGACCCGACGAATTTCACGTTTCCCGCCGGCTGCCACATCTGCGAAGTGGAGATCGACACCGAGACCGGCGAGACCACGATCGCCGGCTGGACCGCGGTCGACGATTTCGGCACGGTGATCAACCCGATGATCGTCGAGGGCCAGGTGCATGGCGGCGTCGCCCAGGGCGTCGGCCAGGCGCTGCTCGAACACACCGTCTATGACGACAAGGGCCAGCTCGTCACCGGCTCGTACATGGATTACGCCATGCCGCGGGCCGACAATTTCCCGTCGTTCAAGGTCGACATGACGATCACTAAATGCCCGTCCAATCCGCTCGGCATCAAGGGCTGCGGCGAGGCGGGCGCGATCGCCGCGCCGGCCGCGGTGATGAACGCGATCACCAACGCGCTCGGAACCGAAGCGATCGACATGCCGGCGACCCCGCAGGCGGTGTGGGCCGTGCTGCAGAAGTCGGCCAAGGCGGCGCCGCGAGCGGCCTGAAGGAAACGGAGAACCGCGATGTACAGCTTTACCTTTCATCGTCCGGAGACGCTGCGCCAGGCGGCGAGCCTCCTCAGCAAAAACGGCGACGCCAAGCTCCTCGCCGGCGGCCATACGCTCTTGCCGACGATGAAGCTGCGGCTCGCCAACCCGCCGCAATTGATCGACCTCTCGCGCATCGAAGGGCTCGCCGGCATCCAATTGAGCGGCCGCTCGCTCGCGATCGGAGCGATGACGCGCCATGCCGACGTGCACTCCTCGCCGGTGGTGCAGCAGGCGATCCCGGTGCTGGCCAAGCTCGCCGGCATGATCGGCGATCCGGCGGTGCGCCACATGGGCACCATCGGCGGCTCGGTCGCCAACAACGACCCGAGCGCCGACTATCCGGCCGCCTGCCTCGGCCTCGGCGCCACCATCATCACCAACAAGCGGCGCATCGCCGCCGACGACTTCTTCACCGGCATGTTCTCGACCGCGCTCGAGCCGGCCGAGATCATCACCAAGGTGAGCTTCCCGGTGCCGAAGAAGGCGGCCTACCAGAAATTCCGCAACCAGGCGTCGCGCTACGCGCTGGTCGGCGTGTTCGTGGGCAAACGCGGCAGCGATATCCGCGTCGCCGTCACCGGCGCCGGCGGCAACGGCGTGTTCCGGGTGAAGGCCTTCGAGGAGGCGCTGAAGAAGCGCTTCGCGCCGAAATCGCTCGAAGGACTGACCGTTCCGGCGGACGGCCTCAACAGCGATATCCACGGCAGCGCCGAATACCGCGCCCATCTGATCGCCGTGCTCGCCCGCCGCGCCGTGGCGGAGGCGGTCGGGAAGTAGACAACGCGGCAGTATCGATTGCCGAAATTTACCCAATCGTCATGCCCGGCCTTGTGCCGGGCATCCACGTCTTTACATGCAGCAGCAAGACGTGGATGGCCAGGACAAGCCCGGCCATGACGGGATAGATTGAGCCGCATGAATAAGCCTTCCCCGCGCCCGCTGCCGGCCTCGATCGATGCCACCGTCGCGCTCCTCGCCGAGGCCGATTATCTCGGCGACCGCTCGCTCGGCACGGTGCTCTACCTCGCGCTCAAGATGGGCCGGCCGATCTTCCTCGAAGGCGAGGCCGGCGTCGGCAAGACCGAGATCGCCAAGGTGCTCTCGGCGACACTCGGCCGGCGGCTCATCCGCCTGCAATGCTACGAAGGCCTCGATGTCGCCGCGGCGGTCTATGAGTGGAACTACGCCGCGCAGATGATCGCGATCCGCGTCGCTGAGGCGGAGGGCGAGCACGATCGCGCGCGGCTTGAGAGCGACGTGTTCTCCGAGCGTTTTCTGATCAAGCGTCCGCTGCTGCAGGCGCTCGAGCCCGACGCCGCCGGCGCGCCGGTGCTGCTGATCGACGAGATCGACCGCACCGACGAGGCGTTCGAGGCGTTCCTGCTCGAAGTGCTCGGCGACTTCCAGGTCACCATCCCGGAAATGGGCACGGTGAAGGCCGCCCAGCCGCCGGTCGTGGTCATTACTTCGAACCGCACCCGCGAGGTGCACGACGCGCTCAAGCGCCGCTGTCTCTATCACTGGGTCGGCTATCCGAGCGCCGAGCGCGAGCTCGCCATCGTGCGCACCAAGGTGCCGGGCATCAGCAAGAAGCTTTCCGAGCAGGTGGTGGCGTTCGTGCAGGCGCTTGCGCAGGCAGGACCTGTTCAAGTCGCCCGGCGTCGCCGAGACGCTCGATTGGGCGGGCGCGCTCGCCGAGCTCGACGTGGTCGCGCTCGATCCGGCGACCGTCTCCGATACGCTCGGCGTCCTGCTCAAATACCAGGACGACATCGCCCGGCTCGAAGGCAGCAAGGTGAAGGAGCTGCTTGACGAGGTGAAGTCGGACCTAAGAGCGGCGGAGTGATCGCGACAGACGACGCGCGCCGCAATCTCATGCGTGAAGCCGGCAATGACGATTGAACAAAGGCCGACAGTGCAGGAGCAGTCCGGCCGTCTCGCCGAGAACATCCTCTACTTCGCCCGCGCGCTGCGCGCCGCCGGCATTCCGGTCGGGTCCGGCGCGGTGCTCGATGCGCTCGAGGCGGTGGCGGCGGCGGGCGTCGGCACGCGCGAGGATTTCTATTGGACGCTGCACGCGGTGTTCGTGAAGCGGCACGAGCATTCGCTCCTCTACGACCAGGCGTTCCGCATCTTCTTCCGCCGGCGCGGCTATATCGAGCAGCTGATGGCGATGATGCTGCCGCAGGTCGCCTCCGCGCCGCAGGCGCCGAAGGCCGGCGCGACCCGCGTGCACGAGGCGCTCTATTCCGGCCTCGACGACAAGCTGAAAAAGGAGCGCGAGGTCGAGCTCGATGCGCGCATGACGGTGTCCGACCGCGAAGTGCTGCAGAAGAAAGACTTCGCGCAGATGACCAGCGCCGAGATCGCCGCCGCCAAGGAAGCGATGAAGCGGCTGGTCATGCCGCTTGCCGAGGTGCGCACGCGGCGGCTGGCGCCGCATCCGCGCGGCCGCCTGATCGACATCCGCCGCACGCTGCGCGCCAGCCTCAAAGGCGGCGGCGACTTTATCGATCTGCGCTTCGTCGGGCCGAAGACGAAGCCGCCGCCGCTCGTGGCGCTGCTCGACATCTCCGGCTCGATGAGCCAGTACAGCCGGATCTTCCTGCACTTCCTGCACGAGCTCACCGAGAAGCGTAAACGTGCCGCGACCTTCCTGTTCGGCACGCGGCTCACCAACGTCACCCGCGCGCTCCGGGAGCGCGATCCCGACGCCGCGCTCGCCGCCTGCTCGGCGAGTGTGCCCGACTGGTCCGGCGGCACGCGCATCGCCTCTTCGCTGCACGTCTTCAACAAGCTGTGGGCGCGCCGCGTCCTTGCCCAGGGCGCGGTCGTCCTCCTGATCACCGACGGGCTCGAGCGCGACGCCGACGAGACGCTCGCCTTCGAGATCGACCGGCTGCACCGCTCCTGCCGGCGTTTGGTCTGGCTCAATCCGCTGCTGCGCTTCGAGGGTTTCGAGGCGCGCGCGCGCGGCGTGCGGGCGATGCTCCCGCATGTCGACGAGTTCCGGCCGATCCACAATCTCGAATCGATGGCGGGGCTGGTGGCCTCGCTGACCGCCGGCGGCCGGGCAGGGGACCCGAAAGCCTGGCTGCAAAAGGCGGCGTAGTGACTTATATTTACTAAGATATAGCGAATTGCGAATAACGGGAGGCCGCCGGATGCTCACGACCGACAACGACATCCTCAAAGCCGCCGAGGACTGGCGCAAGGCCGGCCGCGCGGTCGCGCTCGCCACCGTGGTGGAGACTTGGGGCTCGGCGCCGCGCCCGGTCGGCTCGAACCTCGTCATCGACGAGGACGGGAATTTCCTCGGCTCGGTCTCCGGCGGCTGCGTCGAGGGCGCGGTGGTCACCGAGGCGCTCGACGTGATCGACAGCGGCAAGCCGAAGATGCTGGAATTCGGCGTCGCCGACGAGACCGCCTGGAAGGTCGGGCTCTCCTGCGGCGGCACCATCCGGGTCTTCGTCGAGAAGGTGGAGTAGTGAAGCTCGATATTCTCAGCGCGCTGAACACCGAACGCGCGGCGCGCCGCGCGGCGATCGTCGTCACCGATGAGCGCAGCGGCCGGCAGCGGCTGGTGAAGGCCGCCGACATCGCCAACGACGCGCTGCGGCCGGTGCTGGCGGAGCGTCTGCGCACCGGCAAGAGCGGCATGGAGCAGACCGCGGAGGGCCGCGTCTTCCTCACGGTCTATGTACCGGCGCCGCAGCTCGTCATTACCGGCGCCGTCCATATCAGCCAGGCGCTGGCGCCGATCGCGCGGCTGGTCGGCTATGACGTGACCATCGTCGATCCGCGCACGGCGTTCGCCTCGATCGACCGCTTTCCCGACGTCAAGGTGATCGCCGAATGGCCGGACCAGGCGCTGCCACCGCTCGGCATCGACCGCTACACCGCCTTCGTCGCGCTCACCCACGATCCGAAGATCGACGATCCGGCGCTCCTTCACGCGCTCGCGCGCGACTGCTTCTATATCGGCGCGCTCGGATCGAAGAAGACGCATGCGCGCCGCGTGGAACGGCTCAAGGAGCAGGGCCTGACCGACGCCGACATCTCCCGCATCCACGCGCCGATCGGGCTCGATATCGGCGCGGTCTCGCCGGCGGAGATCGCGGTCGCGATCATCGCGCAGATCACCGAAAGGCTGCGCGAAGAGCCGCAGCCCGATCGCGCCCCGGTCAGGGCGGTGTCATGAAATTCGGAGCGGTCGCGCCAAAGGACGCCATCGGCGCCACCGCCGTGCACACCATCCGCCAGGGCACGCTGGTGCTCAAGAAGGGAACGCTGGTCGGCGCCGTCGAGGCCGCGGCGCTGGACGCCGCCGGGATCGCCGAGATCGTGGTGGCGCGCCTCGAACCGGGCGACGTGTCCGAGGACGTTGCCGCCGCCGAGATCGCTAACGCCATCGCCGGCGAGAGCGTGCATGTCGATCGCGCCTTCACCGGCCGCGCCAATCTTTTCGCGCGCTCGGCCGGCATCCTGGTCGTCGACCGCGACCCGATCGACCAGCTCAACCGCGTCGACGAGGCGATCACGGTGGCGACGCTCTCCGCCTACAAGCCGGTCGTCGCCGGCGAGATGATCGCGACGGTGAAGATCATTCCCTTCGCCGTCGCCGCCGCCGCCCGCGACGCCGCGCTGGCCGCGGCCAAGCGGCCGGTGGTGCGGGTTGCGCCCTATCGCGTGCGCAAGGTCGGCATCGTCTCTACCGTACTGCCCGGTCTCTCGGCGAAGGTGATCGACAAGACGCTCAAGGTCACCGCCGAGCGGCTTGCGCCTGCCGGCGCCGCGATCGTCGCCGAACGGCGCGTGCCGCACGAGCCGCAAGCGCTCGCGCGCGCGCTCGAAGATGTGCTCAGGCAAGGCGCCGAGATGGTCATCGTCTTCGGCGCGTCGGCCATCGCCGATCGGCGCGACGTGATCCCCGCGGCGCTCGAGGCGATCGGCGGCCGCATCGAGCATTTCGGTATGCCGGTCGATCCCGGCAATCTGCTGTTGATCGGCGCGGCGGCCGGGCACGCGGTGCTCGGCGCGCCCGGCTGCGCCCGCAGCCCGAAGGAGAACGGCTTCGATTGGGTGCTGATGCGGCTCCTCGCCGGGCTGCCGGTTCCGCGCGAGGACATCACCGGCATGGGCGTCGGCGGGCTGCTCATGGAAATCGTCACCCGGCCGCAGCCGCGCGACGAACCGCTGCACCCGGTGCGCAGCATTGCGGCGCTCGTGCTCGCCGCCGGCCGCTCGAGCCGCATGGGCGGCCCGAACAAGCTCCTGGCCGAGATCGGCGGCCGCCCGCTCGTTCGCATCGCCGTCGAGGAGGCGCTCGCCTCGCAGGCGCGGCCGGTGATCGTGGTCACCGGCCATCAGCGCGAGCGCGTCGAAGCGGCGCTCGCCGGCCTGCCGGTCGATTTCGTGCACAATCCGTATTTTGCCGACGGTCTCGGCACCTCGCTCAAGACCGGCATCGCGGCGCTCCCGGCGCAATCGGACGGCGTCATTGTCTGCCTCGGCGACATGCCGCAGGTCGATGCCGCGATGATCAATCGCTTGATCGGCGCCATCGATCCGGCCAAGGGCGCGCTGATCGCGATGCCGACGATCGAGGGCCAGCGCGGCAATCCGGTGGTCTGGTCGCGGCGTTTCTTCCCCGACCTCATGGCGGTGGAAGGCGATGTCGGCGCGCGCTACCTGATCGGCCGCTATACCGAGGCGGTCGCCGAAGTCCCTCTCTCCGGCAAAGCCGCGCTCACCGACGTCGATACGCCGGAGGTGTTCGAGGCGGTGAAGGCGGAGCTGGAGGGGACTTAAAAAAGATCCTCCACCGCGAAGCGAAGCGTAGCGGGGGAGGGGGACCGCGCGTCAGCGCGGTGGAGGGGGCCGTGCGGCAGAGAGGCGACTTCGAAGCGGTGAACCCGCGTCGCAGCCGAGGCCCCTTCCACCGCCCTTCGGGCGGTCCCCCTTCCCCGCTGTCGCGGGAAGGATGCTATTCACCAAGTGGAAACCGTTCCCCGCTAGCGTTGGCGCGTTCCTCGGGGGAGGGGCTTCCCATGATCAAGTTTTGGCGCGCTTGTCTGCTCGCCGTCGCGATCCTGGCCGGCATGATCGGCGTCGCCAATGCCGCCGGCGCTTTTGCCGTCGGCGCTTGCGGCGCCTACGGCTACGCCTTCGACTACAAGGGCGCGGCCGAGGCGCGCACCGCCGCGGCGCACAAATGCTCCGGCACTTGCAAGATCGTCGGCGAGATCCGCCGCGCTTGCGCGGCGCTCGCGGTCGACATCAAACATCCCTGCCGCTCCTCCGGCTGGGCGACCGATCCGCATCTCGGCAAGGCCGAGAACGTCTCGCTGCACCGCTGCTACCAGTCCGGCGGCCGTGATTGCGTGGTCCGCGCCTTCGCCTGCGACGAAAAAGGCTGAGACTTTTCCGGATCGACCCTCCGTGCCGGCACCGCGCCGAGCTGCCCTGCGGAATAAGGGGGTAGGTCGAAGCGGCACGGTGCGATATATCTCCGGCGCCTTCCCGCAACAGCGGGATGCGATTGAGCCGACCAATCCGGGACCCCATGACCGCCGAAGTTTCGACCTCCGCCCGATTCCCCGCCACCCGCACCGCCGAGTTCTCGCGCCGGCGTGTGGCGATCGGCTTCGTCAATTGGGCGCATGCGCTCGATCACTACGTCATGCTGATCTTTCCGACCGTGGTCATCGAGCTTGAGGCGGTCTATGGCCGCTCCTATTCCGAGCTGATCGCGCTCGGCACCGCTTCCTTCGTCGCCTTCGGCCTGTTCTCGCTGCCGGCCGGCTGGCTCGCCGACCGCTGGAGCCGGCGCAACATGATGGTCGCCTTCTATGTCGGCTGCGGCGTGTCGCTTCTCGGCGCGGCGGTCGCACCCTCGCTGTGGGGCTTGGCGATCGCGCTATTCGCGCTCGGCATGTTCGCGGCGATCTATCATCCGGTCGGCACCGCGATGATCATCGAGAGTGCGACCGTGCGCGGCCGCACCCTGGCGTTCAACGGCGTGTGCGGCAATCTCGGCGTTTCGCTGGCGGCCGGGGTGACCGCGGTGCTCACCGCGGCGCTCTCCTGGCGCGGCGCTTTTCTCGTGCCGGGCCTGATCTGCGTCGCGACCGGGGCGGCCTATCTTTGGCTCGTGCCCGACGAGAAGCGGCACGCGGCCGCGCGCAGCAACGCGGCCGACGTGGCCCTGTCGCCGGCGGCCGCGGCGACGATCTTTGCGCTGTTTGCGGTGATCGCGCTCTCCGCCGGCCTCGTGTTCAATACGCTCGCCGTCGCTCTCCCGAAGATCGTCGACGAGCGCGTCGGCAGCGATATTTCGCTCGTTGCCGTTGGCGGGCTCACCACCGCGATCTTCATGTGCGGGGCGATTGCGCAAATCAGCGTCGGCCGCCTGGTGGAGCGCTTCCCGGTGCATCTCCTGTTCGGTGCGACCGCGATCCTGCAGTTCGCCGGCATTCTCTGGGCGGCGTATGCGAACGGCGTCATGCTGCTGGTCGCGCTCGCCTTCACCTTCGCGGCGATTTACGGGCAGATCACGGTCAACGACCTGGTCATCGCCCGCTACACCGCCGACGCCTGGCGCGGCCGCGTCTATGCGGTGCGCTATTTCCTGACCTTCATGGTCTCCGGGGCGGCGGTGTCGCTGATCGCGCTCCTTTACGCCCGCGGCGGATTCGGTCTCGTGCTCGGAGCGAACGCGCTGATGGCGCTCGGCTTCCTGATCGCGGTCCTCCTGGTCGTGGTCATCGCCAATGGCGTGGAGCGCTCGCGGGTGCCGCAGGCGGCGCCGGCGGAGTGAATTTTCCCGCCGCAGGCCGGCCGTTCAGCTGAGCGCCCACAGATAAGCCGCGGTCGCGGCGACGCCGAGCGCCGTTCTTACCGCATGCAGGCGTCCCCATTGCTCGATCAGCGCCCGTGACGCCGCGTTCGCCTCATCGTTGGCGATCGCCTTGAGCCGGTTGTTGGTCGGCATGATGCAGATCAGCGTGTACGGCCAATTGGCGAGGATGAGCACCGCTCCGATGAGCCAGCGCCAATCGCCGCTCGACCACCAAGCGGCAAGTCCGAGCAGGCCGGAAATCACCGCCAAGCTCGCCTGCATCATGAAGCCGCGCGCGTAGCTTGGCTTCCATTGCGCCAGCAGGGCGCGGTCGTCGAGCGTGAGGCGCGCCGGCTGCTCGGCGACGTTGACGTAGAACGCGGCGCCGGCGAACGCCGCCGCCGTCACCAGCGCGAGATTGCCGGCCAGCATCGCCGTCTATGCGCGCGCGGCTATGGCCGCGACGCTTCGCTCACGCGGTCTGCCGCGCCGACAGCGCCATGGCGATGAGCGCGCTGCCGCCGAACAGGAGATTGATCCCGACCAGGAGCCCGAGCGCCCACAGCGCGGTGCCCGGCAGTCCGGAGAAGATGATCGCGGCGAGGATCAGGTCGACGATGCCGCTCACCAGCATCCAGCCCCAGCGGGCCGAGGCCTGGCCGCGGTGATCGATGGCGTACATGATGGTGACGATGCCCTCGACCACGAAGAAGGCGATCAGCACCAGCGTCAGTGAGATCGATCCGCTGATCGGCCAGGCCAAGAGCACGATGCCGGCGCCGATGCCGACGAGCGCGGAGAGGAGCGACCACCAGAACCCCGGCGCATGCCGCATCCAGAACGTCGTGATCAGCCCGACAATGCCGCTGATCAGGAACAGCCAGCCGATGATGATGGTCAAGGCGATGGTGGCGATCAGCGGCAGCGCGATCGCAGCGAGGCCGAGGATGACCAGGACGATGCCCTCGACCAGAAACAATACCCAGTGCTCGTGGATCGCTCCGGCGACTGCGCGTCCGATCTCTTCGGCGTCGGATTGCCGCGTTGGTTGGTTCATCGACATGGCTTGCTCCCGGGAAAATGGATCGCTGGCACTGTTGGCGGTGACCAAAATGCGCGTGGAACGCAAGAGTTCCCGCTCGGGGCGTTAGTCTTGCACAAAAGCCGCCCTTGCATAAGCCGGTTCGAGCGCCTATCTATCGTTTCAGCAGCGTCGAGTCCGGTTGGGCTCCGTTGCGGGACGGCCACGGTTACGAATGGGTGACGCCGGATGTACGCGCACCTGATCGTTTCGTGGCCGTTAGCATTTTCAGGGTCGGCCTTTCGGGCCGGCATTTTCCCGGGATATGTCATAAAACTGTAATCGTCGGCGATCATGAGATCGCGACCATCAAGCTCAGCGGGACGAGCAGGGGGCGCGACATGGCTGATACACGCGTCGATTTTGGCATCCTGGCCGGCGCCGGGGCGCCGGTGCGCCACTTCAAGGCCGGCGAAGTCATTTTCCGCCAGGGCGACGCGGCCGAGGAACTGTTCGTGATCCAGAGCGGTACGGTTGAGATCCGCCTAGGCAATCGCGTGCTCGACACCCTGCCGCAGCTCAGCATCTTCGGCGAGATGGCGCTGATCGACAGTTCGCCGCGCAGCGCGACGGCGATCGCCGCAACCGACGTGACGCTGGTTCCCGTGGGCGAGAAGCAGTTTCTGTTCCTCGTCGGCCGCACCCCGCATTTCGCACTCAACGTGATGCGCGTCCTGGCGCAGCGGCTGCGCACGACCAGCAGCGCGATCTAAGCTGGGGCGCGTGCTCTTAGATTGAGGTCGGGTCCGCTTTGCCTCCAAAAAACGGACTCTCCACCACAGTCGCGACCGACGCGCGTTTGCGCCACACAACGCCATCATCCCTTGCTGTCATTTAAGGTTGACTTAGATCAACGAACGCCGCTGCCGTTACGGGCTTAATTGATTACGCAAATCCAGATATGGCCGCGCCGGCGGCGTGAATGCTCGAGGAGAGAGCGCATGTATGCCAATATCCTGTTGCCAACGGACGGATCAGAACTCTCCGGGAAAGCGGTCGAGCATGGTATTGCCTTGGCCAAGAGGATTGGCGCCAAAGTTACCGTGCTGACGGTCTCGCCGCCCTTTCATACGCTCACGACCGACGCTCAGATGATCGAGGACACGCCGGCTCAATACAAAGCACGCATGCAGAAGCATGCCGAGAAAACTCTTGGCGCCGCCGCCCATGTGGCGCAGCTGGCAGGCATCGAATGCAAGACGGTCCAGGTCGATCATGAGCATCCCTACCAAGCCATCGTCGATACCGCGAAGTCGAAAGGCTGCGATCTGATTGTCATGGCCTCGCACGGCCGCCACGGCATTTCCGCGATCGTCCTCGGCAGCGAGACGGTCAAGGTTCTCACGCATTGCAAGATTCCGGTGCTCGTCCATCGATGAGCTGCCGCTTCGATGTGAACTCTTTCGCGTCAAGAAACGTCGCACGCGCGCCGAGAGGCCACGCTGCCACGCGTCGATTTTGCCATCCTGGCCGGCGTCGGCGCGCCGGTGCGCCACTTCAAGGCCCGCGAGGTCATCTTCCGCAGGCTGTTCCTCGTCGGCCGCACGCCGCATTTCGCGCTCAACGTGATGCGCGTCCTGGCGCAGTGGCTGCGCACGACCAGCTGATCTAGGCTAGCGCGTGTCGCGCTATCAAATCGCGGCGCGCGATTGGAACCGCCGGCAACTGCCTACTTGGCGTTGCCGTCACAGGCCCGATTAACTCCTCTCGAGTTGATCGTGCAGAAATCGCGGCGGCTCGGTCCTGCAGTATTTCGACACTGCGCGATGGCCTCGGCGTCGGCTTCTTTCTGGGTCTCGGCAATGGCCCAACCAACGCCTGGCGTTCCATCCTTGGGGTCCATGGCGACGGCCATGCACTGATTGCTGAAGGTCGCAACGACGTTGCACAATTTCATGGCCGCCGCCGAGGCACCGACGGATTTGTGACAACCCTCAAGCGCTCTCTTTCGCGCCTCAGCCGGGGTCGCAGCGTTGACCGAGTGACCAGCGGCAAAGCCTTGCTTCGCAACATCGGGCGGAACTCCGACGGCCACAGCACCAGCGGGAAGGCTCGGCTGAGACCACACCAGCGCGTAGACAATGAATGGCGCGACAAGCAGTTTTGGTCGCCACCACATGATCCCCTCCGGCACGATTGAAAATCAGAGCGGCAAAAATGTTATCACGCCATCGGCAAACGCGCTAGCGGACCAAGAAATTGGACCGACCAAGCAGTTCCCGTGCGGCCCGCAGCTTTTATTTGTTGCCCTTGGGATGCTCCGGAGCGCGGTCGCCCTTACCGACATAGGCGATGCGCCAGATCGTGCCGGCAGTATCGTCGGCGATTAACAGCGAGCCATCTTTGGCGACCGCAAGCGCGGCGGGACGCCCCCAAACCTCGGCACGCTGCGCACCGGATACCCAAAACCCGGTGACGAAATTCTCATAGTAGCCTTCGGGCCGGCCATCCTTGAACGGCACGCGCACCACCTTATAGCCGGTGGGTTCCGAGCGGTTCCACGAGCCTCTGAGCACCACGAATGCGTGACCTTTGTATTCGGCCGGGAATTGCTCGCCCTCGTAGAACACAAGGTCCAGCACCGACGAATGCGCCTCGAACAGCAGATCGGGGGTAATCGTCGCGTTCACTTTCTCCGGCGCGAGGCTGGCGAAGCCGGCCTGCGGGTGCTTGCCGATATAGGCATAGGGCCAGCCGTAGAAGCCGCCCTCTTGTACGCGCGTCAGATAATCCAACGGCAGCCGATCGCCGAGGCCGTCGCGCTCTTGGACCAGCGCATAGAGCTCGCCGGTCTGCGGATGGAATGCGAGCGCCGTCGGATTGCGCATGCCGGACGCGAACGTCGTCTGGTTGGAGCCGTTCGCATCGAAGCGCTGGATGGTGGCCTTCGGCTCGGGCTCGACCCCGAGATTGCCGGAGGAGCCCACGCCAACAAACAAGGCGCCGGTCTTGGGATCGATCGCGAGCGGACGATTCTGGTGGCCCTGGGCGATGCCGAATACGCCCTTCTTGGTGATCAAGCGCGCGCCGTATGCGCCGGCAACCGGCTTGCGTTCCTCGGGTGGGACCTGATCGACGCGCAAGACCTCGCTGCGCCCGGCGCGTAGCGCGCCAAGATTGTGCGGCACGCTCCAGATGCCGTCCTGGTCGGCGACGAGCACGTTGTTCCCTTGCCAGGCGAGGCCGTAGGGCCGGTTGAGATCCTCGACATGGCGGTCGATCCAGCCCGCGCGCCCGCTGCCGTCATCGCGCAACAGCGTCAGGTAGCCGGCGCTTTGTTCGGCCACGAGAACGTCGCCATTGGGCAACACCAGGAGACGCCTGGGGTGGGCGAGACCGGTCGCAAATGGCGTCGCCGTGAAGCCGGCGGGCACCTGCGGCACCTGCCCGCTGTAAGGGACGATCAGCGACCGATTGGTGACGATCGGGCTCGTCTTCGGGCCCGGCAAATCGGTCGGGTCGATGCGGAAGCGGTGACCGATCGCATGCTGGATGAGAAAATTCTGCGCCAGCTCGTCTTGCGCGCTCGCGGCCTGCGCCGGCGCTTCATTTTGCTGTGCGTCGGCGGCGCGCGACACGACGCCTCCGGCCAGCAGGAAGGCGAGCGCGACGAAAGCGTAGCGGTGGCGTTTTGTCGTCGACACGGCCGGTTGCTGCATTGGGCCATCCGAGACTAGTGGGAGCTGATTGATCGGGGCAGATATGTCATTTCCTTTCGGCCTTCTTGCGTCGTAAGAAGGCGGGAACGAAAGAGCCATCCAATCCGGAGCGAGATGCGCCGATGCCCGACACAACGATCAAAACCATTAGCACGACGATGCTGCGCGTGCCATGGCCGCAGACCCGGTGGCTTCAGGGCCATCCGTTGGGCGACGCGCGCAACATCCTGGTGCTCGAAGTCGAGACTGCCGGCGGCGTCGTCGGGATGGGTTATCTCTTCCTGTTCCACCCGATCATGCGGACGATCACTGCGTGTTTGCAAGAGACCGTTCTGCCGCGCGTCTTGGGCAAGGACGCGACCGCCATCGAGGCGATCTGGCAGGATTTGTGGCGAGCGAGCGTCACCTACGGCCGCGGCGGCATCACCACCCTGGCGATGTCTTTGCTCGACATCGCGTTATGGGATGTGCTCGGCAAGCAGGCGAAGCTGCCGTTGCATCGATTGTGGGGGCACTATCGCGCGCAACTGCCGGCTTATGGAAGCGGCTGCTTCCGCGGCAGCGGCGGCGACGGCATGATCGCCAAGGCGTTGCATTACAAAGAACGCGGCTACAAGGCGATCAAGATGCAGGTCGCGCATGTCGCCGACCTGCGCACCGATCTCGACAACGTCAAACGCATGCGCGAAGCGCTCGGCCCCGATGTCGATATCATGATCGACGTCAACATGGGCTGGACCGCCGACGTCGCCATCCAAATGGGCCGGAAATTTCAGGACTACGACGTGTATTGGCTCGAGGAGCCGGTGCCGCCGGACGATTTCGCCGGCTATCTGCGCATCGCCGAAGCGCTCAATTTGCGCATCGTCGGCGGCGAAACGCATTTCACCCGGTTCGACCTAAAGCCATTCTTCGAAAACCCGCGCCTGCCCATCCTGCAGCCCGACCCGATGCGCGGCGGCCTGACCGATATGCGCAAAATCGCCGCCATTGCCGACACCTGGGGCATGACCATCGCGCCGCACCTGTTTCCCGAGTTGAACGTGCATCTGCTGGCATCGATTCCGAACGGGCTCTGGATCGAGGACATGGGCGTGTCGGACGATCTTTGGGTCGATCCGGTGCCGGTGGTGAATGGTTTGATCACCGCGCCGGAGCGGCCGGGTCATGGTCTTGCATTCAAACCGGAGATCCTCCGGGATTGCGCCGTGGCGGGTTAAAAGTCGGCGGCGGATGGTCTGCCTGCCCCGCAACCTCAGCGTCCCTGAGAGGCGGGCCTTGAGGAGTTGAAACATCGATCAACAAGCGCAGTGTATGGCCGGCAGCATAGGCGAGCGCCGCTGCGACCATTCCAAGAAATGCTGTGCCGAGCCCGGATCGCCACCACGCACGTTGATTTCGATCAAATCGGCCCGCCCGATTTAGCGTTCGAATGAGCAAAAGCGCAAAGCCCGCTTAGCGGCGGTGGTTTCGTTCCATTCCCCTTGAAGGCACTTTGGATGTCGGAGTTACTAACGGAAAGGATGTTTCGACGAGCATTGATTACGATCGCTCTTGCCGGCCTCGTTTTTGGAACTGCGGCTTGGGCGAATGGGCGGAGTGATGTAGCAAATTGGTGTTGGGCCGCTGGCACATTTCCAGTGGTTATAGGTCTGCTAATTTCTATGATCCGTGACTTTTTGGCGGGTCGCGTGGGGGTGGACTCAGTCGCCTTCGTGTCAATGTCGGCTGCGCTGGTGCTCGGTCAGAATTTGGCCGGCGTTGTCGTCGCCATCATGTACGCGGGCGGCAACTTGCTTGAGGACATCGCAGTCGCACGAGCGGAGCGTGACCTCAGATCGCTGATTGATCGAGCGCCAAGAATTGCCCATCGTCGCACCGACTCGACCATCGATGACGTACCTATCGAGCAAATCGCGGTTGGTGACTACATTCTCGTTCGCGCTGGCGAAGTCATTCCTGTTGATGGACTCATAACCAGCCAGCTGGTCATGATCGATGAGGCGGCACTCAGCGGCGAGCCGATTCCGGTTTCCCGTCAAGCCGGTGAACTCGCGCGAAGCGGCTCCGTCAACGCGGGAGATACGTTCGAAATCCGCGCATCCGCCCCGGCAAGCGAAAGCACTTATGCGGGCATTGTCCGCATGGTCAGCGCGGCGCAGACGGCAAAGTCGCCCTTCATCCGCCTGGCAGACCGCTTTGCGCTGCTGCTCTTGCCGATCACGCTGGTAATTGCTGGCGGCGCCTGGTTTTTCTCCAACGACCCTGTCCGCGGACTTGCCGTGCTGGTCGCAGCAACGCCATGCCCGCTTATTCTGGCGGCGCCGGTCGCCTTCATCGCCGGGGTCGCGCAGGCCGCAAAGCGCGGAATCCTCATCAAAGGCAGCGGGCCGCTCGAAGCGCTCGCTCGCACTCACACGGTGATGTTCGATAAGACTGGCACGCTGACGGTCGGCGGTGCGCGGCTCGTTGGCATCGAGGTCGCTCCCGCCCAAAGCGCTGACGAAGTTCTGCAGATCGCAGGTTCGTTGGAACAGGCCTCACATCATGTTGTCGCTGCAGCGATCGTCGAGGCGGCCATCGCGAAAGGCCTCAAGCTCACTATTCCATCCAAAGTCCGGGAGACGATGGGCTCCGGCCTGGAAGGTGTGATTGACGGACAGACTGTTCGAGTGGGCTCGTACCAAATGGTTTATGGTGCCCGCGCGTCTGAGGCTTGGGCGGCGCGCGCCTTGAGACGTGCGACGTGGCGCTCGGCGCTGAGCGTGTTCGTGGCCGTCGGTGGCCGGACAATCGGTGCAGTATTGCTGGCCGATGAACTACGACGCGAGACGCCGCGCACGGTACAATCGCTGCGCACGGCCGGAGTAGCACGGATCGTCATGGTGACGGGCGATCGGGCTGACGCCGCCGAAACGATTGGCGCCGCGCTCGATCTTGATGCGGTTCTTGCCGAACGGGAGCCGGCCGACAAGGTCGATGCCGTCGCAACCGAGCAGCGTCAAAGCCCCACCGTGATGGTCGGTGACGGCATTAATGATGCGCCTGCATTGGCGGCAGCGAATGTCGGCATCGCCATGGGGGCGCGCGGCGCAAGTGCTTCGTCGGAAGCAGCCGATGTCGTCATCCTCGTCGATCGTCTTGACCGTGTTTCCGATGCTGTCGCCATAGCACGGCGCACCCGCAAGATCGCACTGCAGAGTATATTTTCTGGAATGGCACTTTCCGGATTGGCAATGGGCTTTGCCGCTGTGGGCCTATTGCCGCCAATCGCCGGCGCTTTGACGCAGGAGGCCATCGATGTTGCGGTGATCCTTAATGCGTTGCGCGCGCTGACTTCCGGCCACAAGCATGGTCGGCAAAAAATGCCGACGGCGACAGCTGCGACGCTGCACCTGGACCATCAGCGAATGGAACCGACGCTCGACCGGCTGAGAGAAATTGCCGACGGGCTTGATGCCGCTGACGGAGCGGGAGCGGTGACACTGATCTCGGAAGCTGACGAAATCGTCTCGCGGCAGATCGTCGAACATGAGCGCGATGATGAAAGGGCCGTGTATCCGCGCGTCGCTAAATTTTTGGGGGATCGCCACGGACTAGGGGCAATGAGCCGAGCTCACCGCGAGATCATACACATGGCGCGACTTTTGCGACGGCTCACCGATGGCCTCACTCCCCAGGATACGGACCACTATCTGATCAGAGACGCTCAGCGTGTCATTGAAGGAATTGAAGCGCTGGTGCGCATCCATAATGCCCAGGAGGAAGACATCTACGAGCAAGCCATTGGAGCATAGTTGCGAGCACCGCAAGGGAGATATTTGCGGGACGTGTGGCGACGCCGCTCTCCTCGATGCTGTTCTATGTAAATTCCAATCATGGGCATTAATCCGCCGTT
Source organism: uncultured Alphaproteobacteria bacterium (assembly GCA_963850855.1). Taxonomy (GTDB): domain Bacteria; phylum Pseudomonadota; class Alphaproteobacteria; order Rhizobiales; family Xanthobacteraceae; genus BOG-931. The sequence continues at coordinate 252,153 of CAWKNH010000009.1, read as the reverse complement.
AGGCCAACCGTCCAAGTCACCTTGATCGGCCATCGGCGCGGGCGGATGCTATTAACACATGCTTAGGCGGAGGTGCATGAGGGGCAGCCAGACTGACGAGGAGAAGACTATGAAAAAGCTATCAGTGCTCGGCGCTGCTCTCGGCGCGTTGTTGTGTACGGCTCCCGTTTCGCTTCATTGGTCACCTGCGGGGACTGTCTCTATCTCCGTCGACAAGGCTGCCGCCCGTGTCGGCCGCCCGCTTACGCCGGGCAGCGTTGCCGGCGTTCACAGGAGAGTGAATCGACGCGCGTACTATGGAGCCGCGGCGGGTGCGGCTGCTGTCGGAGCGGCGGCCGCCGGAACGTACTATAACAGCCAACGCTGCGGGTACGCTCCCTATCCTCCGTGCTATTGAGATCGGCGCACCGATAAAACGCGTCGCCTAACTTGGCGGCGCGTTCCGTGGTCTGATCTAAGCCGCCCAGCGAAGGCATGCTGCCCTTCTTCCGCATCGCGTTGTGAAGGGCAACAAGAGCGGTTTGGTTGCTCGCCGGCGCCGCCCGTGAATATGCGCGTGAGGCGTCCGCCCGCCGAGTCCTAGGCCACAAGACGCGCGGGCCATAAGACGCGCGCGGACGTTCCGTACATTTCTAGGAGATTGGCGATGAAGAGCTGGCTTAAGACCGCCCTGACCTTGTGCACGATGCTGTCAGCGACTTTCGTGTGCGGCGTCTGCTTCGCGCAAAACTACATCCCGGACAATGCGCCAAATCCGCAAAATTCGCTGAATTCGCAAAACTGGGCGAACAGTCCGCAAAATTGGCAGAATAGTCCTGACAACTGGCAGAACAGTTCGCAAAATTGGCAGAACAGTTCGCAGAACTGGCGAAACAGTCCACAAAATTGGCAAAACAGCGGCGACAATTACAACAGCGCCAACGGCATCTATGACAGCAGTGGTAGTCGCACCGGCTACAGCGTGCCGACCGAGAATGGCGGCATAAATTACTTCAACAACGATGGCAGCCGTAGGGGCTACCAGCCTGGCCACTAGCCAGCAACTGTGTCGGCGAAGCCGGGATGCGCTTTCTCAGCCTTTGGAATCGGCGACTTTAGTCGTCTTTACGGTCAGTATTGCCGTGAGAATGCAACCGACGATGACGTGTGCCGCGCCTAGGCCGCTGTCGCCGAGACGGCTAGCAATGATAACGCCAAACGCGATGCCGGCGCCCACCAGGGCGGCGTAGCTATATTGTTTCCAGGTCATGGACGGCTCCCGATGTGATCGTTCTGGGTTGCGGCAAGCTTTTGCCGCGTTTGAGCGATCACAAGGAGAGCAAGTGCTACGACGCTCGTCCAAATTGCGATCACCGTGAAGTGGGACGCATGCCCGTCATCCAACCGCTGAAGGGCCATTCCAAGATTGACGGCAACCGATGCTTGAGACAGAGGCCAAAGCAGCGCCATCCAGCGCTTCGGAATATTCATGTCAGACCCTCATGTGTCGGAAGATGATCGGCGATTGTCCGTTGAGATTAGGTCGCCGGAGCGGCGTCGCAGGTTCATCATTCCCGAAACTTTTCATGCGCCGCGATGCGATGAGGGACTACCGCTTCTTTTTTCGCGTTCTTTTTCGCGTAAATCGCGTTCCAGTTATCCCGGTAAGCCTTCGAAACCGGTTTCTGGCCCTCGCCCCGACTATAAGCTGAGGATGAGGGGGCAGCTTTCTCGCCGCCCTCAGCCTTGGATAGGTCCGCATCCGACGTAGTCTTGTCCTTCGGCTTGCCCTCGTCTTTCTTTGCCGCCTTTTTTTCCACGGCGGTCTCGTTTTTGGGCGCGGGGCTGGTTTTCTTATCGTCGCTGGCCATCGTCTTTCCTCACGCTGATTTGTCTGAACAAGATAAACTAATGCGCGAGCGAGCCGTAGCCGCGCGCCATCGCCGCGGCGAAGGCGGGGATCAGCGCGAAGAACGCGGCCTCGGCCCACAGGTATCGCCGCACGTCGAGGATATCGGGCGCGGCCGGAGCGAAGCCGGCATTCTCTCTGAGCGCCCGGCGCCAGCGGATGATGCGGATGGTCGGGGCAATCGAGAGGAGCCCGACGGCGGCAAAGGCCGCCATCTTCGCCCAGAAGAACATGTTGACCGAGTAGTAGGCCCAGCCCTTGGCCGCGAAGATCGCCCGCGAGAATCCGACGACGATGATCGCCGCGGCGATGATGCCGTACCAGGTATCGACCCGTCCCACCCGGACAATGTCTTCGCGCTTCATGTTGAGACGGATCACGCCGATCTCGAAAGCAAGAATACCGGCGAGCAAGAAGATCAAAAGATGATGCGCGATCGCGAGCGTGAGGTCGGTGGTGCCGTAGTCGATCATCGCGTCCTCTGTGTCAGCCTGACGTCGAAATGGAGGAATGGCGAATAGCGGGCAGGGGAGGCAAAGCTACCCGCGCCAATTGCTATTCGCCACCCTTACCCAGCCGCTCGATCAGCGCCATCGCCGCCGCCGGCGCGCGGATCTTGCCCTCGTGGATGACGTAGGCAAAGACCTCGCGCGGCGCGATCTTTTTCGGCGCCGGCGCCGGATCGACGCGCGGCAGGTCGTCCGGCGTGTTGCCCTGTGCCCAGAGGTGCAGCCGGCCGGCCCAGGCATCGAGCTCTTTCGCCGGATAGGCGGTCGGGATCGTGTCCTGCCCCCGCTGCAGCCGCGCATAGACGAAATCGCCGGTCACGTCGGCGAGCGACGGATAGGTGGCGTGGTCGGTGAACACCACGGCAATGGCGAAGGCGCGCAGCAGCGCGATGAATTCCGGCGCGAGGAAGCTCGGATGCCGGACCTCCACCACGTGGCGGATGCGCTTGCCGTCCACCTTCGCCGGCAACAGCTCGAGGAACTTTCCGAAATCGTCGGCGGCGAACTTCTTGGTCGGCGCGAATTGCCAAAGCAGCGGCCCGAGCCGGTCGCCAAGCTCGAGCACGCCGGAATCAAGGAACCGCTTGATCGAGTCTCCCGCCTCGGCGAGGACCCGCCGGTTGGTGGCGAAGCGTGGTCCCTTGACCGAGAACACGAAACCGTCGGGCACGGTGCTCGCCCATTTGCGGAAGCTCTCCGGTTTCTGCGAACCGTAAAAGGTCGAATTGATCTCGATCGAGGTCAGGCGGCTCGCCGCGTAGGCGAGCTCCTTCGCCTGGGCGAGACCCTCGGGATAGAACACGCCGCGCCACGGCTCGTAGTTCCAGCCGCCGATGCCGATGTAGATATGACCTGTTTTCGCTGACATGCGTTTCGCTCAGTTGAGTTCGGCAAGCAGCGCCTTCGCCGCCGTCAAATCCGGCCGCCCAAAACCTTCGGTAAACGCGGCGTAGATCGGCGACAGCAGGTCGCGCGCCTCCGCCTTGCGCCCGCCGTCGCGAAGGAGCCTTGCCAGGCTGAGGCCGGCACGCAGTTCGATGGCGCGGAACGATTGCTGGCCGGCGTCGGCCATCGCCCGCCTGAAGGCAGCCTCGGCTTCGGCGCCATTGTCACGCGATTGCGCCAACAAGGCTTCGCCGCGTAACCGGACAATTTCCGGCTCGTAAAAAAGAGTTTGTCCGGCACGGATTTCGTCCGCGGCCTGTTGGAGCGTGCCGATCGCGTCGGCAAAGTGCCCGGCGCGCAGCTCCTCCTCGGCGATGTGCGCGAGCAACATCGGTCGCATCACTGCGGAGGAGGGCTCGTCCACCGCCTTGCGCATCTGTGCGATGCCGGCATCACGGTCGCCCTGTTGCGATGCCAGCCAGCCGCGGAGGAACCGCGCCTGCGCCAGCGGCCAGGGAAATTTGTTGCGCTCGGCCAAGGGATGGAGCTCGTCGGCCACCGCCCGGCAGGCCTCCACTTCGCTGAGCATTAATAATGTCAGGCTGCCCATATTCAGACCGTGGGCAAGCGAGAATGTGTGACCCAACGCACGGGCGTCTTCGATGCATCGCCATACCGCCTTTGCGGCCTGGTCGGGAAAGCCAAGTCCCCAAAGGGTCATCGCGCAAAAGTTCAGCGCGCAGACGCGGGCATCGTGTCCGCCGAAATAATAGGCGTGATCGCGGTGACGCTCACGGTCGTAGAGGCGGATGACCTCCTCCGCGGCTTGCTTCGCCCCCAAAAAGTCCGCCTGCCAGAGTAGTCCCGGCGTTTGCGCGTGATAGGCCTCGAGCAGCAGGTCGGGGTCGTCGAGTTCGCGGGCAATTGCCACAAGGTCGTCGGCAAGTCGAAACGCTTCCACGTTGCGGCGCGTCATCGTCTGATACAACCAGACGCCCCAGCTGGCGAGAAACCGCTCGCGCCCGCGGCCGGGCAGCGCCTGACTGAGCGTCAAGCCCCTTTGGTAATACTCTCCTACCTCCTTCGCACTCGGGCCGCTCGCGATCAGCTGCACCAAGCCAAGCCCCAGGCAAGCGCCGAGTTCGAGGCTCGATCGCTCCGGCGTGTCCGGCAAGGCCATGATGAGCCGCAGCGCATTGGAATAATGGGCAATCGACTCCTTCATGGCGAACCGGCGCAGATCGCGCTCTGCGGCTTTTTGCCAATACGCGATAGCTTTCTCATTTTGCCCCGCGCGCTCGAATTGCTGCGCGATCACTTCGGGCGTCGTGTTGACCACGTCCGGGAAACGCTTCTCCAGCACCAGCGCGATCGCGGCATGAAGCTGCTGCCGCCGCGTCCGCAGCATGGCCGAATAGGCGGCGTCCTGGATGAGTGCGTGCTTGAAGGTATAGGTCGCGTTCGGCGGCGTACCGCGCAGAAAGACGAGTTCCGCTTCGCTCAAGCGGATCAGCGCATCCTGCAGCACCGCGTCGGACAGGCCGGCGACCGCGGCCAGGACCCCATAGGAAAAATCGCGCCCGATGGCCGCGCCGATCTGCAACACTTCGCGCGCGGAGCCGAGCCGGTCGACCCGCGCCATCAGCGAGGCCTGCAGCGTCGTCGGAATCGCCAGGTCCTGCGCCGGCTGATCGAGCACGTAGTGATCGCCGGCTTCGTGCAATCCCTCGCTTTCGAGCACCGACTTGGTCAGCTCTTCGACGAACAGCGGCACGCCGTCGGTACGCTCGACGATCTGATCGAGCAGTCCGGGCGGCAATTTCTTTACCGCCGGTTACATGATCGACCAGCATGGCCCGTTCGCGCTGCGACAGCCGGTTGAGCGTCAGCATGGTGACGTGCGATTGCCCGGTCCAGGGCGGCTGAAATTCAGGACGGAAGGTGATGATGAGGAGGATCGGCAGGGATTGCAGGCGTTGGATGGTCAGCGTCAGCAGTTCGAGCGTCGTTGGATCGGCCCAATGCGCGTCCTCGAACAGCATCAGCACCGGCCCGCGCTGCGTCAGCGTCTCGAGCTGTTCGATCAGCGCCGTGAGAATCTTGCGCCGCCTCGCTTGCGGGTCTCTCTCGGCCAGTTGCAATCCGGAAGACGCGGCCAATCCCAGAAGTTCGGCGAACAGCTCGCTCTCCGCCGCCCCGTTTCCCGCATCCCGCGCCAACAGCCTGTCAAGCTTCGCGAGTTTGGCCGCCGCATTGTCGTCGTGGGCGAAGCCCGCGGCGTGTGCAAGCTGCGCCAGAACCGGCTGCAGCGCGCTGCCCTGGTGATGCGGCTGGCAGAAGTAGCGCAGACACGTATGCGCATCGTCCTTGACGTGATCTTCCAGCGCCGCGGTCAGGCGCGACTTGCCGATGCCCGGCTCCCCCGCCAACAGCACCACGCGGCCTTCGCCATCTTTGACTTGCAGCCATCGCCGCCGCAGCAGCTCGATTTCCTCTTCGCGGCCGACGAGCGGGGTTTGGGTCGCGGCGCGGAACGCCTCGAAGCGGCTCGCCACTGTGCGCTCGCGCAGCACGCGCCAGGCGCTGATCGGCTCCTGGAAGCCTTTGAGCTTCGCCGGCTCGATGGCCTGGTATTCGAACAGGCCGCCGGCGAGGCGGCGCGTGGTGGCGGCGACGACGACGGTGTTCGGCGCCGCCGCCGATTGCAGCCGCGCGGCGAGGTTCGGCGTTTCGCCGACGACGTTGCGCTCCTGCACCTCACCGGCACCGACGAGCTCGCCGACAACCACCAAGCCGGTGGCGAGGCCGATGCGCACCTCATGGCGAATGCCGCCGACGCTCAATCGGCCGACGGCGTCGACCAGCGCGAGCGCGGCGCGCACCGCATTTTCGGCGTCGGTTTCGCTCGCCTCCGGGTAGCCGAAATAGACCAGCACGCCGTCGCCCATATATTTGGCGACATAACCGCCAAAGCGCGTGACTACTTCGGCGGCGCAGGTGTGGTAGGCGGCAATGACCTCGCGGAGATCCTCCGGATCGAGGCGCGTCGAGAGCGCGGTCGAGCCGACGAGGTCGCAGAACATCACCGTGAGTTGGCGGCGTTCCGCTGTCGAGCCGGCGCGCTGCGGGTGCCGCCGGCGCCGTGGCCGCCGCCGCTACTGCCGCCGCAGGTGCGGCTTCGCCAAGCGAGACGCCGCATTGCGCGCAGAAGCGCGAGCCCGCCGCGTTTGCATGGCCGCAAGCGGCGCAACTCAAAGCCTGCGGCGCGCCGCATTGCGGGCAAAACCGGCTTTCGCCGGGAATCTCGTTGTTGCAGCTCGGGCAGGCTTTGGTTTTTGCCATGCAGGACCATGTCGCGCGGCGGGAGCGGTCATAACGCCGTCACGCGCTATAGCCATAATCCTAGCGTACCCGGCGGCGGGATTCGACCCGGCGCCGATAGCGGCCACGAAGAGCCGGTGACGCCGGACGAACGCGCACCGTTTATTCGTGGTCGTTTCGTTGTTCCTAGTATGCCTTGTCCCAGACTGGTGTATCCCCAAACGCAACGAAGGCCCGGGCATTTCCGGGCCTTCGCCGTTTGCGGCTTCGCTGCCGGCAGCAACCGAAAGACACAAGCAAAAGGCCCAGGATTTCTCCCGGGCCTTCGCATGTCACGTCGCCTGACGTGTACGCGGAAGTCTCGACTTAGAAATCCATCCCGCCGCCAATCGAAGTCGGCTGTTGCCGACCTCGATCACTTCAAGAAGCGTGTGGCGGCTTAGACGGATTTCCTTAGAAATCCATCCCGCCGCCGCCCGGCGGCATTGACGGCATTTCCTTCTTCTTCGGCAGTTCGGCGACCATCGCCTCGGTGGTGATGAGCAGGCCCGCGACCGAGGATGCGCCTTGCAGCGCCTGGCGCACGACCTTGGTCGGATCGATGATGCCCTTCTTCACCATGTCGACATACTCGCCGCCCTGGGCGTCGAAGCCGAAGGCGTAGTGGGAGTTCTCCAGGATCTTGCCGACGATGACCGAGCCGTCTTCGCCGGCGTTGGTCGCGATCTGGCGGGCCGGAGCCTGCAGCGCCTTGCGCACGATCTCGACGCCGGTCTTCTGGTCTTCGTTGTGGGTGCGCACCTTCTTGAGGTGTTCGGTGGCGCGCAGAAGCGCGACGCCGCCGCCCGGCAGGATGCCTTCCTCGACCGCGGCGCGGGTCGCGTGCATCGCGTCGTCGACGCGATCCTTACGCTCCTTCACCTCGATCTCGGTCGCCCCGCCGACGCGGATTACCGCGACGCCGCCGGCGAGCTTGGCGAGGCGCTCCTGCAGCTTCTCGCGGTCGTAGTCCGAGGTGGTCTCCTCGATCTGCGCCTTGATCTGGCTGATGCGGTCCTCGATGTCCTTCTTCTTGCCGCCGCCGTTGACGATCGTGGTGTTCTCCTTGTCGATCATCACCTTCTTGGCCTTGCCGAGCATCGCCAGCGTGACGTTCTCGAGCTTGATGCCGAGATCCTCGCTGATCGCCTGGCCGCCGGTGAGGACGGCGATGTCCTGCAGCATGGCCTTGCGGCGATCGCCGAAGCCCGGAGCCTTCACCGCCGCGACCTTCAGTCCGCCGCGCAGCTTGTTGACCACGAGCGTGGCGAGCGCCTCGCCCTCGACATCCTCGGCGACGATGAGGAGCGGCTTGCCGGTCTGCACCACCGCCTCAAGCAGCGGCAGCAATTCATTGAGCCCGGAAAGCTTCTTCTCGTTGATGAGGATGTAGGGGTCCTCCATCTCCACGCGCATCTTGTCGGCGTTGGTGATGAAGTAGGGCGAGATATAGCCGCGGTCGAACTGCATGCCCTCGACCACGTCGAGCTCGGTCTCGAGGCTCTTGGCCTCCTCGACCGTGATCACGCCCTCGTTGCCGACCTTCTTCATCGCCTCGGCGAGGAAGCGGCCGATCTCCTGGTCGCCGTTCGCCGAGATGGTGCCGACCTGGGCGATCTCGTCGTTCGAGGTGACCTTCTTCGAGTTCTTCTTGAGCTCCTCGACCACGGTCTCGACCGCAAGATCGATGCCGCGCTTGAGGTCCATCGGGTTCATGCCGGCGGCAACCGCCTTCGAGCCTTCCTTGACGATGGCGGCGGCGAGCACGGTTGCCGTGGTGGTGCCGTCGCCGGCGATGTCGGAGGTCTTCGAGGCGACCTCGCGCACCATCTGCGCCCCCATGTTCTCGAACTTGTCTTCAAGCTCGATCTCCTTGGCGACGGTGACGCCGTCCTTGGTGATGCGCGGGGCGCCGAACGACTTGTCGAGCACGACGTTGCGGCCCTTGGGGCCGAGCGTCACTTTCACCGCATTGTTGAGAATGTCGATGCCGCGCAGCATCTTGTCGCGCGCGTCGACCGAAAATCTGACTTCCTTGGCAGCCATTTGGATTTACTCCTGATATATTTCGTTGCTTTTGCGCTTCGTCATCACCGGGCTTGACCCGGTGATCCATGCAGCGATCCGGCCGCATGGCTGGCCGGGTCGAGCCCGGCCATGACGAAAAAAGTTGAGTTACGCGGCCTTCCTCTTGGCCAGCGGCTCGTCGAGCACGCCCATGATGTCGGACTCCTTCATGATCAGGAGTTCCTGGCCGTCGATCTTGACCTCGGTGCCCGACCATTTGCCGAACAGCACGCGGTTACCGACCTTGACGTCGATCGGGATGAGCTTGCCGCTCTCGTCGCGGCCGCCCGGGCCGACGGCGATTACTTCGCCCTGCGACGGCTTTTCCTTGGCGGTGTCGGGAATGATGATGCCGCCGGTTGATTTCTCCTCGGCCTCAATGCGCCTGACGACAACGCGGTCGTGAAGCGGGCGAAACTTCATGATGTCCTCCTAGGGTATTGAACTGACTGATGTTTATGATGGAGGCGGTCTCCCATTAGTCGAGTGGTCGACCGCTTGGACACGACATGGGGCGTGAAATTCAGCCCGCAAGAGGCGTCTGAAGATTTATTAGCACTCGCTTGGCTGGATTGCCAACAACATTCGTGCCGTCCGCAAAACCGCGCCGGTTCCGGCCTGGCGGCGGAAATATTGTTCCGCATGGAGAGGAAACGGGTCCCAGCAAGTTCCGTTGCTCTTGGGACAGGATTCGTCGCAGCCGTGCGGGTGGCATGGCGCTGTTAGCAGGGGTGCATGGATGCTGCTAGTGCCTTGAAAGTAAACAACTTATTCACTTTTTAGGCTTGCAATGGCGGAAGCGAGTCTCGGAACATTCCCCCTGGTGGGACGGAGGGCATGATGGTTTCGCAAAGGGCTTCAAAGGACTTTCGCCGGCAGCTCGAAGGCTACGGATTGACCACCGCCAACATCCTCTACCGGCGGCCCGATCACCCGTGGCTGCTACAGACTTATGTCTGGCAGGACTACGATCTCTGCCCGGCATTCCCGGTGCTCAACAAGTTCCTCAATTTCTGGCTGGAGACGCTGGAAGGCCCGCTGCACTCGGTGGTCGTGGCGCATGCGCGGCTGATCAAGCCGGCGGAGATCCGCGCGGTCGACGGCGAGTTCCGGCTGCACTAGGCGCCGGCGTTCAGGGAATTCCGGTAAGGCGGATGAGGAGGTAGCTCATCGCGCCGAGCGCGATCAGCGAAACCGTGACGGCCGCCGTCACCCGCAATCCGGACTGGGCGACGACGCGCACGTCGACGCCGAGCCCGAGCGCGGCCATGGCGAGCGTCGTCAATGCGGCGGCGGTCTGTGTGATCGGGAGAAGCAGCACCGGCGGGATCAAGCCGAGCGAGCGCACGATCAGCACCACGAGAAAGCCGACGATGAACCACGGGACCAATTCGCGCAGGCTTGGCGCGCGATTATTGGCCGGGCGGCTGGCGGAGCCGGCGCGCAATTCCCGGGCAAAGAGCGAAATGCCCAGCACCACCGGCCCGAGCATCAGCACGCGCACGAGCTTGATCACGGTTCCGACCTGATTGCTCAAGGCGCCGATCGGCAAGGTAGCGGCGAGAACCTGCGGTACGGCGTAGACGGTCAGCCCGGCGAGCACGCCGTACTGCGTCAGCGAGAGGTGCAGGACGGGCACGAGAAACGGCAGGCCGAGGACGACCACGACGCCGAGGACGGCGGTGAAGGATATCGAGGAGGCGATGTCGTCGCCGTCGGCGCCGATCACCGGCGCGACCGCCGCGATCGCCGAGTTGCCGCAGATCGAATTGCCGCAGGCGACCAGGATCGCCAGGCGCAGCGGCAAGCCGAGCGCGCGGCAGATCGCGTAGCTCGTCCCGATCGCCACCGCGACGATGCCGGCGATGCCGAAGATCAGGACCGGCCCGAGCGCGAAGATGGTGGTGGCGCTCACCGAGGCGCCGAGCATGACGATGGCCAGCTCGAGCAGGGATTTGGCGCTGAACCTGATGCCGGGGTCCCAGCGCGGTCCCGGCTTCCATACGGTGCGCACGGCGACGCCAAAGAGGAGCGCGAGCACCAGGGCTTCGAGATAGGCCTGGCCGGCGAAGCGGACTTCGACCCCCTGCAACAGGATCGCCGCAATGGTAATGGCGATGCACAGGACGACGCCGGGCAGAAGCTGTCGCAGCTGATCGATCAAATGCGGTCGCCCGGGGCTAAATCGCGCGGTGCCAGATTTGTCATTCGACCGCCAATAGTCAATGCGCCGGTTTCCCGCTCAATCGCAACGATCGAGGGCTTAGGCCGCGTCTCGTAAAACAAGGCGACCGCGGCGTCGGTTTTCATGTCCGCTTCTCCTCCGCAAAGCGGACAATCGCCGGCACGATCGGCAAGTCTGCTTGCGGCCAAAAGCGACATAGGCAACGGCCGTTGTCTAGCCGATCGAATCCAGCGCGCTAGGTATTCTCGGCAAGTCCATCTGCAACCCCCGGCAGGTACTTCTTATTCACCGGAGACCACGCATCGACCGCTTTGGCCGCTTGCGATGCCGTATAGACCGCATGGCGAACGTTGGCCGGAATCGCCATGACCTCTCCCGCGCCTACGCGGGTGATCCCGAGAACTGTTTCGAAGAAGAGCTCGCCTTGCAAAACCAAAGTTATCTGTTCGCTCGGATGGCTGTGACGATCAAACCGACAATTCGGCTCGACTTCAAAATATGTGAGCTGCGTGCGACTGAGCGAGACGGACCAAAACCGCGCGCCGGTTTTGTCGTCCCTAGTGAGTGGCAATAAATCGCACGAAAAATAGCGTGGGCGAGGTTCGGTCGTTGTATTCATCTTTCTGCCATTGCCCACGCACGATAAGTTCTGCGGTCTCGCCTGACTTCGTCCGCATTTCGTCACTATCGCTGGTCTTTGGGCTTCACGGCGCGAATGAATCCGCTCATGAACTTCCCTTCGACCTGCGGTGCGATGGCATCCACGTCAATGCCCTTGACTGTGAGAAACGCTCGCGCGTCCTCGATATTGTAGACTCGCGTCGCTTCGATGCTGATCGCTTCAAATCCCACCTTTGCGAGCTTCGCGGTATATTCGCTATCTCGCAGGGCGCCGGCGATGCATCCGACCCAAAGGAGCACGTCGCGCCTCACGATCTCGGGCACCTCGCCTCGCGTAACCACGTCGGAAACGGCTAAGCGACCGCCTGGTTTCAGCACACGAAACGCCTCGCTTAAAACCCGATCCTTGTCACCAGATAAATTGATGACGCAGTTGGAGATAATCACGTCTACCGAATTATCTGGCAGCGGAATGTTTTCGATTTCGCCTTTGAGAAATTCGACGTTCTCGACTCCCGACTTGCGCTGATTTTCACGGGCGAGCGCGAGCATCTCGTCAGTCATATCCAAGCCATAGGCCTTGCCGGTGGGGGCGACACGACGCGCCGAGAGCAGAACGTCGATGCCGCCGCCTGATCCGAGATCGAGGACCGTTTCGCCGGGTTTGAGCTGGGCCAATGCCGTCGGGTTACCGCAGCCGAGGGAAGCGAGCATCGCCTCTTGTGGCACCGTGCCGGCCTCGGAGGCGTCATAGAGATTCGAGGTAATGGGACTGCAGGAATTGTCGGTCGCGGATCCTCCGCAGCATGACGCTCCCTTAGCGCGCACCCGCAGGGCCGCCTGACCGTACTTTTCTCTAACCGCGTCTCTTACATCGGTGGTGCTCACTGATCTCCTCCTGTCCATGCTAGCCTGTAGGCCGGTCAAACCGCTTCCCTTTTGCGCTTGCGCACTGGCCGTGACGCCGTTCTCGCCCCTGGAGCGCGTGCCTGCGCGCCTCGGCAGCAATTCTCGGTCAGGTAGGCGACCAGCGCATTCATCGCCTCGTAGCGCGCGACATAGATCATCGAGCGCCCCTCGCGGCGAACGGCTATGAGCCCCGCGACGCGAAGTCGATCGAAGTGGAACGTGAGCGTGTTCGGCGCGATGTCGAGCGCCTCGGCTACGCGGCCAGCGGATAGTCCCTCGGGTCCGGCCTCGACAAGCAAGCGGAAGACGTCGAGCCTGTTATCCTGAGCAAGTGCCGCTAAGGCGGCAACGGCGTCTGATTTTTCCATAATTCAACGAATATAGAAGTAAACTTCGGTGGTCAAGAGTTTTTTGCGGACCGTTTCCTAATTTTGCCGCCGGGATTGGATCACAGCGCGCCCCGGGTGCGGTGGCACGAGAGGTGCAATCAGGGCGCAGTGGAAATTCCCAGCTTGGTCAGTTCGCTTTCTCGTATCTCGTTGGTGATCGGGAAGAAGCCGCCCTTTTCCGTTTGTTCCTGACCGTCCTTGGAAAGGATGTATTTGATGAACTCGGTCCGCATCGGATCGAGCGGTTGGTTCGGTTTCTTATTGACGTACACGTAGAGGTACCGAGCGATCGGGTACTTGCCGGAAAGGGTCGCCTCAGCGGAGGCGTCATAGCAAGTCGCGCCGTAGTAGGAGGCCAGCGGGACGGTGCGAACGCCATCGGTCTTGTAGCCGATGCCGGAATAGCCGATCGCGAATTTGTCACCGGCTACGCTTTCCACGACGGCCTCCGAGCCGGGGAGCAGTTTCACGTCAGGTTTGTAGTCTCCGCCGTAGAGGGCTGTTCCCCGGAAATACTCGTAAGTTCCCGAAATAGTATTGCGGCTATAGAGCGCGATCGGCCGTGCCGCCCAGCCGCCGGTCAGGCCAAGGTCGCCCCATGTCCTGATGTTGGCGCTACCGGGAGCCTTACGATTTGACGAGAAGATTCCGCTGATCTGCGGAAGCGTCAGGCAGGGGATTGGATTGTCCTTGTGGACGCAAACTGCCAGCGCATCGACCGCGACACGGAAGCTGGAAATCTTGTAGCCATACTTCCCTTCAAAGGCTGCAATCTCTTCGGCCGTCATCGGACGAGACATTGGGCCGAACTGCGCCGTGCCGTCGAGCAGCGCCGGCGGTGCTGTCGCGGACCCCTTCGCGTCGATGTCTATCTTCACCTCGGGATAAAGCTTCTCGAACGCGCTGGCCCATGAAGTTGTTTCGCGGCCAAGCGTGTCGGACCCGACCGATTTGATATGACCGGAAAGCGCGGCGGCGGGACGATAGCCGGGAAGGTTTTGATCCAGCGCGAGTGCGGCGGTTGCCACTACAACGTTCAGGGCTATCGCCAGCGCGCCCGGCCTTAGGACCGTCGGATGCATGTTGATCGCTCCTCAGCGAACTGTTAAGGCTCGATATGTCGAGAATTCCAGAATTATGTAATTATTTTGTGACAATCGACCGATAGGCTGAACGCTGATGATGGATTCGGAGGATCTGATGGGCGTGCATGCTGTGGTCGGCCATGTCGGCCCTGATTTTGACGAAGGAGCAATGGGAGCGCCGCATGCGCTGGCCGCACTCGCGGCGTTGGGACAGCCGACCCGGCTGTCGATATTCCGCTTGCTGGTGCGCAAGGAGCCAGATGGACTGTCAGCCGGCGCTCTCGCCGAGGCCGTCGGCTGTCCGCACAATACGCTTTCCACTCACGTCGCCATTCTCGCCCGCGCAGGCCTGGTGAACGGCACGCGCGAGGGCCGCAGCATCACCTACCGCGCCGATGCCGCAGGTATGCGCGCCCTAATTGCTTTCCTTGTCACCGATTGTTGCCACGGTCGTCCCGAACTGTGCGGCCTGTCGGGTCAGGCGGACGACGCGGAATGCGGCTGCGCTCCGATTTCGCGGCAAAAGAAAAAGCGCAAAGTCAAAGCGGCGCGATGACCTGGACTGTCACCAATCTTGTCATCCAGATCATCGCCGGCATTGTCGGCGCGCATGCGATTTCGGCGATCGCGAAGGAACACTCTTTCGGAGTCATTGGACACACCATCGCCGGAGCCGTGGGCGGCGCGTTCAGCGGTTGTTTTCTGCAAACGCTGGCCGCGGTCGTGGTCAACGCGAGCGGCGAAGTGCAGCAAGACGCCGACCCCGTCACACAATGGCTGCTGCAAGGATTCACCGGCCTCGCGGCAGGCGCCATCTTGACGATGGCCGTGGGGTTCACGAAACACAGCATTGACCAGCACCGAAAAAGCTGAGGTCAATTTCCTCCGACAACGCAACGAAAGCACGCGAATGATCGATGCCATTATCTATCATAATCCCGAATGCGGGACGTCGCGCAATGTGCTCCGGCTTATCCGAAATGCCGGCATTGAGCCCCATGTCATCGAATATTTGAAATGCCCGCCCAGGCGCGAGCTGTTGCAATTGCTGATCGCCGAAATGGGTATTTCCGTTCGCGACCTCGTCCGTGTGAAGGGAACGCCCTATCACGACCTGGGGCTCGATGACCTATCGATCAGCGACGAGAAGCTGCTCGACGCCATGATGGCGCATCCAATCCTCATCAACCGGCCGATCGTGGTGACGCCCCTCGGCGTCAAGCTGTGCCGGCCTTCGGAAACCGTGCTCGATTTGCTTCCGATGCCGCAGCGGGGCGAGTTCAGGAAAGAGGATGGTGAACTGGTCGTCGATAGTGGCGGGAATCGTGCTTCATGACTTCACCGCTTGCCGCCGATGATGCTGGAGGACGCGAACATGGATAAAACAGCCGCCAACAAGGTATTCAACGTGTTGTTCATCTGCACCGGCAATTCGGCGCGTTCGATCATGGCGGAGGCCGTTCTCAACCGTGCCGGACAGGGGCGGTTTCGGGCTTTCTCCGCTGGAAGCCAGCCAAGGGGTCATGTGCATCCCTATGCCGTCGATCTGTTGAAGCGGTTGCACTACGACATCGGCAAGGTTCGCTCGAAAAGCTGGACCGCATTCACCGGCCCGAACGCGCCGAAACTCGATTTTGCCTTTACGCTCTGCGACGATGCTGCCGCAGAGACATGTCCGGTTTGGCCGGGACAGCCGATGACAGCCCATTGGGGTTTGCCAGATCCCGCCGCCAAGATCGGAACCGAGGCGGAAATGCGTTTTGCCTTCGCCGACGCGATGCGCATGATCACGAACCGCATCAATATTTTTGTCAGTCTGCCGATGAAATCTCTCGACGCGCTCACATTGCAGAAGCAGTTGGACGCTATTGGTCACAACAAGGACAGAGCGCCTGATCCTCCGCAGGCCGCCGAATGAACGAGAAGTCCGTTTCTCTTCCTAAGCGTCTTGTCGCAGAGGCGCTCGGAACCGCATTTCTGCTCGCGGCGGTGGTCGGCTCGGGGATCATGGCGCAACGGCTCGCCGGCGGTAACGGCGCGCTGGCGCTGTTGTGCAATACGCTGCCGACCGGCGCAATTTTGGCGGTGTTGATTCTCACGTTCGGTCCAATCTCCGGCGCGCATTTCAATCCGGCGGTAAGTCTTGCTTTTTCGCTCCGCCGCGAGTTGTCGTGGCCGCATCTGGCGACTTACATCGCGGCGCAGATCGTCGGCGGAATGATTGGTGTGTGGGCGGCACATTTGATGTTTGAATTGCCGCTGTGGCAGATCTCCGCGAATGCGCGAACAGGTGCAGGCCAATGGCTCGCAGAATTTGTGGCGACCTTCGGATTGCTGCTCACGATCCTCGGCTGTGTGGCGCGAACACCCGCGGCCGTACCTTACGCGGTGGGACTTTACATCACCGCGGCGTACTGGTTCACGGCCTCCACATCCTTTGCCAATCCGGCGGTCACGATAGCGCGCTCGCTATCCGACACGTTTGCCGGCATCGCCCCCACGGGTGTCGTTGCCTTCATCGCGGCGCAGTTCCTCGGGACGCTTGCTGCGGTCGTTCTTGGCCGTTGGCTTTGGCGAGCGTGAGCTTTTTTAGCTGGACGGTCGCGACAGCGAGGCACGAGGCCAGAGTACGCGTGCTATTTCCTCCGAAGGATGCGCTTTAAGCCGACCGCTCGTCGAGCAAAAAATCGGACGCGAGGCCGATTTTTGCCGCGCCTCTTGCACGTCGGCTTTGGGCCACAAGCAGACACTGGCTGGGCTTTCGTGGCGCAACATCCTCAAGCCAGCGATTGTTCTGACGATCCCAAGTCACACCCGAAGTATGATTTCGCAAACAAGCCCTTCCGGGCGCCAGTCGAAATCCGCTTTGCCGTTTAGCTGTCCGGTCATTCGTTCGATCACCCGACTGCCAAAACCTCGGCGCGTGGGCGGTTGCACGGGCGGACCACCGATCTCCGTCCAGCGAACGAGAAGCTGCCCGCCCGGCTGGTGCAACCATTTCAGGTCGACTTGGCCCTTGTGACCGGACAGCGATCCGTATTTGGCCGCATTGGTCGCCAACTCGTGCAAGGCCACGGCAATGGCCTGCGCGGCGTTAGGCTCTAACAAGACGGACGGACCGTCTATGCGTACGCGGCTGTCGTCCTTTGCGGAATAAGGCGCAAGCTCCTGTGTCGCGATGGTTGACAATTCGGCGCCGATCCACCGCGTTTCGACAAACAGCGAGTGAACATTTGCAAGGGCGCGGAGGCGTCCTTCGATGGCCTGTTTCAAACCTTCGGAAGTGTCAGACCGAGAAAGATTTACAGCCGCTTGTACGTTGGCCAGCAGGTTCATGCTTCGGTGCTCGGCTTCACGCGCGAGGGTGGCGATCTGGTCCTGAGCGCGCTTTTGTTCTGTTATATCCCTGGCGACCTTCGAGGCGCCGACGATCTTGCCATCGGCGTCTTTGACCGGAGACACGGTCAACGAAACGATGATCAAGCCGCCATGTTTGCGCTGTCGAACCGTCTCGAAATGCTCTATGCGCTCTCCTCGCCCGATACGCGTTAGGATTTCGCGTTCTTCACTCCGTCGATCCGCCGGAATTACAATCGTAATAGGCCGTCCGATCGCCTCTTCCGCAGTGTAGCCGAAGACACGCTCGGCGCCCCTGTTCCAGCTTGTGATAATGCCGTCGAGGTTCTTGCTCACAATCGCGTCGTCACTGCTCTCGACGATCGCCCCAAGGTAACGCAATTGTTGCGCACTAGCGCGAAGCTCGGCTTCGACACGCTTGCGTTCGGTTATGTCCGTTCCGGTGGGATGCAGAAAGACGACCGTGCCCGATCGGTCGCGAATGGGGTGTATCGCAAAGTCGACGATGCGTTCGCTGCCGTCGGCCAGCCAGTATCGAAGCTCTTCCTGGAAGACAATCCCGGACGCAGCTTGATTGGTCGCGAAGCGAATTCTCGCCTTTATCTCCTCCGAACCGCGCCACCAGGGCGTTTCCCAAAATGGCCGGTCCAACACCTGCTCCCTTGTGTATCCGCACCACTCCAGCGATAGGTTGTTCGCTTCGCGCAGATAGCCTAGCAGATCCATGATGCCCGCGAAAATGCCGGTTTGATTGAACACAGCTCGGAATACCGCGGCGGCAGTAACATCGCGATTGACCTCGAGCACGGTATCGTCGTCAAGCAGTTGCATCCGGGAATCGACAATGACCTCGCGGCCGTCCTTGCCCGTATGGCGTAATTCGCCGGACCAGCGGCGCTCCCGGAGAAGCTGCGAACGCAGCTCGATAAATTCGATTGGAAATTTCGTTTGCAGCAAAGCGTGGCTGCTGCGCCCTACCGCCTCGTCAGATGAAAATCCGTAAAGCTGCTCGGCCCCGGAGTTCCAGAACTCGATCGGGCCGTCCAGTCGCCACGCCAGCATCGGTTCATAGGATAATGTCAGTAGATTGGCCAAACGCTCTGCACGTTCGGTGCCTACCGCAATCCCGGGAGACGCCCGCTCGATCTGTAAATCGTCTTCGCGTTGAACCACAACAGCCTCGCCCCTACGCGTCGTGAGATGCTTCGTCTGTAAGGCAACAGGATACCACTATTTGAGCCGCGTTTTGCTTCTCTTTGCGCCATGATCCGAAGCCGATTTAGCCACGTCGCTTCCGGGTCAAAAACGGAAATGACGGCGCCAATTTGTGATATCCGCTGCTCATCGGTAAGCGGACATTTGATCCGCAGCTTTTGCCCGTCGGCTCGGGTCACCAGGCGACATCGCCCCGCGGGGCGTCCGCTGCGCGCGTTTTTATTTCTGCTCTTCCTCCCTAAAGCGGACAATCGCAAGCACGATTTGTAAGTCTGCCTAGGGCCAAAGGGCGACATTGCCGGTTTGAAATGAAAGAGGCCGCGAACTGAGGCGGCCTATTCGTCGTCTACTCCAGCGACTTTACCTGTAACTGGACTCACAAGGTGAACCTGCGCGCATATGCTGCACATCACCGTCACGAAGGCCTCTTTGTCCGAAACCTCTTCAGCGGTGAAGCTTTGGACGCGATAGCCTGTGTTCGGGCAGCGGTAGAGGAATGGCGGCATGGACTGCGCTCCCTGCAAAGCAGGCGGGAGCGCAATAGCGTCTCTCAGTCACCGATGCCTGAGCAAAGTGCCATTATCGATGATAAATATGCGTCTACGCGCAATATCGAAACGGGGCCAGTATTATCATTCGCGCCCGTGATCCCACCGCCGCCAATGGGTTGGCTTGAGCGGCATCAAACGGTTGGCGCGTACATCACGCCAGCCCGAGCCATCGCGCCGGACGGGAAATGCCAGCGCGTGATATTCGCCCTTGTCGTAAATGCTTAGTTCCAACTCAATATTTGACGGCACGGTCGCAATCCGTTGCCACTTCCGTATGAAATCGTACTTCTCCATCAAAGCATGCTAGGGTAAATTTCATGATCCGTGTTGATCTAGCTCAAGGATCAACGCAGGAGGCTCCAATCCCATAAGAGGTCGTCATGGACGGCTTTGTCGCGCGGCAGAACATTGAGCACTATGGGGAAATGCTGAAAATCACGACCGATCCGGCGGAGCGTCGGCTAATCGAGAAATTGCTTTTAGAAGAAGAAGCCAAACTCAAGAAATACGAAGAAGATCAAAGCCACGAACGGCAGCAACCGCGGACGCTCCGCCAGGGCTGAGCGACCAGGCGTTCCAATTTTACAAACGGCGCCGCAGCCGAGGCTTGGCAGCTTTGGGTCAAAAACGGGCGTGATGGCGCCAACTTGTGATGTCCGCTTCTCCCCGTAAGCGGACATTTGATCCGCAGCCTTTTGCCCGTCGGCCCAGGTCACCAGGCGATTTCGCCCACAAGGCGTCCGCTGCGGCTTTTTTTGTCCGCCTTCTTCCCCAAAGCGGACAATCGCAAGCACGATTGGAAAACCTCGGAAGCCGCGAAGCGTTAGTCGATCATCTCATCGATGCCGACGAGCGGTCCATGCGGATCAAAGCCGCTAGTCGCAAGGGAACCGCGGCGCTAAATCAGGACCGGGCGGCCGGCCGAAGCGCGGCTGGCCTGCCAGCAAGGGGAGCAGCTATGGACATCAAACGAAACGGCGCGCAGGTGTCCGCCAAGGGACCGGCGGACTGGTTCACCGGCGCGGTCCGCATCGATCCGCTGTTCCAGGCGCCCGATCCGGCACGTGTTGCGGGCGCGAGCGTCACCTTCGAGCCGGGCGCGCGGACCGCCTGGCATACGCATCCGCTCGGCCAGACGCTGATCGTCACTTTCGGAGTCGGGCGCGTGCAGCGCTGGGGCGGCCCCATCGAGGAAATCCGGCCGGGTGATGTCGTCTGGTTTCCGCCCGGCGAGAAGCATTGGCATGGAGCGTCGCCGACGAAGGCGATGACGCATATCGCCATTCAGGAAGGGTTGAACGGCAAAGTCGTCGACTGGATGGAACAGGTCAGTGACGCGCAATACCGGGCCTGATCGCGGATTTCGAAAAGCAACAGCGGTGCGGGGGAGGGCGGCCAGAAGCCGTTCGGCGTTTAATTTCTCGATCCCTATTGTGCTTTGCGTTCGGCACCCCACGTGAGTATGCGAGGGCAAGCGGTGGCTTGTCCGATAGCTGCTCGTAAATCGGGGACGTACCGAAGTCTCCGTTCTCTCCAGGTGGCAGCGCAGTGCCGTCGGCAGGCACAATAAAATTCCAAGTGCAGTAGTGTGCGGCGCGGGTGCTGATAGCACCTGCGCCGGTGCGTCTACGCATTGCCTGCGCATCCCTTTCCGACCCGCAAAAACTACGCCTGCTCCACGCTATTGCTTGCACCGAAGTCAGCCGCGCTCAATTGAAGTAGGTGTGAGGAACGTTATGGGGAGAGATGATGACCATCAATGTTCTTCCTGATCACGTAGTAATGCGAACGGTCTTTCTTTCGCTGGCAGCCGCAATCGTTGTGTTTGTTGGCATGCTGTTGTTGATCACCTTGCATCCGTAGGAAGCTCTCCACGATGACCGTTCCCTATTACATCAGTGAAAACAAATCTGACATGCGCGGCATCAAGCACGGCTGGTACGCGATTGAGGACGACGGCAACCTCTCTTCTGGACCTTATTCAAGCATCGAGGAATGCGTCGAGCGGATCGCCCAGCCGACGAGCGGGACGACGGCGTCTACGCTGCGACGAAGGCCAAACTGAAAAAACTTCTCTACCGACATCCGGCGTTGAGGGCGGCGTCAGGAAGCCTACCAAAAAACCGCCCTGCAAAGGACCAAGCATCATGACGGAAACCACCACTGCCGCAAAAGCCGCCACCACGAAGCACGCCGCCTCCGCGTTTGACATGCCAGAGTACGGATTTCCGAAATTCGGGCCGCCGAATATGGAAATGCCGGAGGCCTTTCGTGAGATGACCGAGAAAGGCGTCGCCCACGCCAAGGACGCTAACGCGAAGGCGAAGGCGGCCAGCGAGGAAGCAGCCGACCTGCTGCAAAATTCCTATGCGACCGCTGCCAAGGGCGCCCGAGACTACAATCTCAAGCTTATCGAGATTGCTCGGACCAACACTCGTGCCGCCTTCGACTATGCTCACGAGCTGTTGGGTGCGAAGTCCCCGTCGGAGTTTATCGAGCTGTCGACCGCGCAGATGCGCAAGCAATTCGATGTCGTTTCCGCGCAGAATAAGGAGCTTTGCGCGCTCGCTCAGGGGGTGGCGACCGAGGTGGCCGTGCCACTCAAGGCAGGCGTGTCCAAGGTGTTCAATAAGGCCTCCTGAATTGAAAGCGGGGTCGACCTTCTTTGGCGACCCCGATCTTGAAATCGCCGCCATTCATCTACATATAGAGACACAAGGATAGTGAGGTCCGAAGTCTGTCGTTTTTGTTTGCCGTTGATAATGCTGCTTATTTCTTTTCTTCAAACTTGCTTTCTTTCGTAATTCGCCGACCCGACACTCGGGATTACCAACCCAAAGCCTGTCATTCGGCGTCCTCACGCCACGGCGTTGGTGACTTAAGAGATTTCGATCGCAGCGCTGCGACCGAAATAGTTTGTCTCGGCCGAACATCAGGTGGGATTGTGGCGATTGAGCATGCGCGCACACGCGTCTTACCGAAGCCTTGGGGTGTCGAAGATCTGCTCCCTTGGAGTCACGTCGGCCACGACGGCAACGCGATCGGCGAAATCTGGTACGAACGACCCGATAGCGCGGCCCTAGATCCTTCGCTCTTGCTCAAATTGCTGTTCACGAGCCAACCGCTTTCGGTCCAGGTTCATCCGGACGATGCGTTTGCGCACGCGATGGGTCTGCCCAGGGGCAAGACCGAAGCCTGGTACGTTCTGAGTGCCGCTCCCGAGGCTAAGGTTGCGCTCGGCCTTAGCCGGCGTCTGACAGCGCAGCAACTACGCGAGGCCATCGGCGATGGCTCGATCTCCAGTCTTCTCGTGTGGCACACGGTGTCGGCAAACGACGTCCTCTTCGTGCCCGCAGGAACGATTCACGCGATTGGCGCGGGTCTCGTCATTGCAGAACTCCAACAGCGGAGCGATACGACGTTCCGTCTGTTCGATCACGGACGCGAGCGTGAACTTCATATCGAAGACGCCATCATGGTGGCGGACGCCGGAACGGCCGATTTTCAGGTGCGACAGAGCCAGCTTACCGCCGAACGGAGGCTTCTCGTTTCCAATTTGCACTTCGGATTCGAACGGATCGATCTGACCGCCAACTCCTCCTGGTATCTGCAAGCGGAACGAGAGACTTGGC
The DNA here is from genome assembly GCA_963850855.1 of uncultured Alphaproteobacteria bacterium. Taxonomy (GTDB): domain Bacteria; phylum Pseudomonadota; class Alphaproteobacteria; order Rhizobiales; family Xanthobacteraceae; genus BOG-931. The sequence goes on along the minus strand of CAWKNH010000009.1, from coordinate 229,500 downwards.
TTCTCGTTATCGGCGGCAGCGCTACCGTTGGATCGTTCGAGTTTGCCACCGGCGATACCCTGTTCGCGCAATCGGACCGTGTCGACATTCACCCCGGCGCCGCCGGCATGGTGGGCCTCGTGGCGTACACGGGCGGCGGCGCGGTCCCGCAGCTACTGCAACGTCTCACACCACCAGGCGCAATCGATGTCGGACGGCCAAAGGAGATACAGGTGCCAACTTCTCTCACCCAAGCAAAGGCCGCACCGAAGAATGGCCGCCTGGAAACAACTAAATGAAACCCCTTCAGCGTGTGGCCTTCATCGGGAATTATCTTCCGCGGCGTTGCGGAATCGCTACGTTTACTCATGATCTTCACCGGGCGGTCTCGGCAGAACGGCCGGAACTAGAGACCGGCGTCGTCGCCATGACGGATGCGGACCGCACCTACGACTATCCGCCGGCAGTGCGCTTGGAAATTCACGACCAAACGATCGGTGATTATCTCAAGGCGGCGGAGTTTCTGAACGGCGCGGGATACGACGTTGTTTCCCTGCAGCACGAATATGGGATTTTCGGCGGTGAGGCCGGCGGCAACATCGTCGAACTCTTGTCGCGCCTCGAAATGCCGGTGGTCACGACACTGCACACGGTGCTCGCCAAACCGACAGCCATTCAGCACGACGTGTTGCATCGGATCATGAACATTTCGGCGAGAATTGTCGTCATGTCGGAAAAGGGCCACGAGTTCCTCCGCTCCGTTCACGACGTGCCGACTCGCAAGATCGAGGTCATACCGCACGGAATACCGGATTTCCCGTTTCTCGAGCCGCATCACGCCAAGGCCAAATTCGACTTCGCCGGAAAGATGATCATTCTGACCTTCGGTCTCCTGTCTCCAAACAAGGGCATCGAGACCATGCTGGACGCGATGCCGGGAATCATTAAATCCTGTCCGAACGCGGTCTACGTCATTCTTGGCGCCACTCATCCGAACCTGGTGCGGCAGCAGGGCGAGGCCTATCGCGACAGTCTGACGGCGCGCGTGCAAGAGCTCGGCATCGAAAACCATGTTGTATTTTTCAACCAGTTCGTGGATCAGGCCGCGCTGCTGGACTTCATATCAATGTGCGACGTTTATACGACTCCCTATCTCAATGAATCCCAGATGACATCGGGTACGCTGGCGTACAGCTTCGGATTAGGAAAGGCAGTCGTCTCGACACCCTACTGGCACGCGAAGGAGCTGCTGAGCGACGGGTGCGGTATTCTTGTTCCTTTTGGCGACGCCAACGCCTTGAGCAACGAGATCGCCGGTCTGCTGACCGACGACGTCCGGCGTAATTCCATGCGCAGGCGTGCGTACGCGGCAAGCCGATCGATGACTTGGGTGCAAACGGCCAAACGCTATCTTACCGTCTTCGAGACCGAGAGCGAGAATGCCCGGTCGGGAATATCGCTTCCCACTGACGTGATCGTCTCTGGGAGAAGCGGACGCATCATACCGGAGGTTCGGATCGAGCATTTCCTTTCGCTCTGCGACAGTACCGGCCTGCTCCAACACGCCGTCCATTCAGTACCGGATCGCTCGCATGGCTACTGTGCCGACGACAACGCTCGTGCGCTGCTGTTCTCAAGTTTGCTGACAGGCTTTGGCGAAGTGCAATTGTCGAGATCCATCACCGCACGCTTTGCGGCGTTCATCCAGCATGCTTGGAACCCGGATAGCCGTCGATTTCGAAATTTCATGAGCTACGACCGCCGGTGGCTGGAAGAGCAGGGCTCGGAAGATAGTCACGGCAGGACGCTTTGGGCGTTGGCCGAATGCGCGAGGAAGGACGTTGATCCATCTCGCCGCAGATGGGCCGGGGCGCTTTTCAAGACCGCGCTTCCTGTCGTTGAGGAATTCTCGTCGCCGCGCGCCTGGGCGTTCTCGCTCCTGGGCTTGGACGCCTATTGCACGCTGGTCGGCGGCGACGTTCTCGCCAACCGGCTCCGCCGACTGTTAGCCGACAGGCTGATGTCGCTTTTTTCTGCAACGGAAACCAAAGACTGGATCTGGTTTGAAGACGTACTGGCCTATGACAATGCGCGGCTTCCCCAGGCGCTGATCCAAACGGGCCTGACGACCGACACGCCACAATACGTCGAGGTTGGCCTTCGATCGCTCCGTTGGCTCAACTCACTGCAGACCGCATCATCGGGATATTTCAGACCGGTCGGGACCAAGAGCTTCGGTAGGCTCCGCCAGCTGCCCGAAGCGTTCGATCAGCAGCCGGTCGAAGCGTCAGCAACGATTTCCGCATGCCTGACCGCTTGGCGGGCGGATGACGACGCGGAGTGGCCGATCGAAGCGCTACGTGCGTTCGGGTGGTTTCTAGGCGAAAACGACCTGCGGACGGCACTGATTGATCTAGAAACGGGCAGTTGCTCGGACGGGCTTCATCCGGATCGATCCAATGAGAACAAGGGTGCGGAATCAGTGCTATCGTATCTCCTCGGTCTTGTGGAGATTCGCCAGCTCAAGCGTATGACTGCGATGGACCGGGCGAGACCCGCATCCAAGTTCGTAGGCGGCGGCGCGAGCGGCACGATCCAACCTCGAACAATCCCAGGGAGCCTCTTTGTCTCAATTCCGTTTCGTGAATCGCCAGAGCTTATATCTGCGGCCGGACCCGGCAAGGGTGGTCGTCAGGCCCTTCAAACCGGCAACGGAGCCTCGAGACCTCAATCCCACCGATAAGATTCGAGCCAATCATATCGTCAGCAGGGTACTCCGGCTCGATGCCGAAGCCGCCGCACAGCAATTAAGCGATGTGCTCGACAATTTCGAAGGCCGTCATAGAAATCTGATCGAGATCTTCGAGGCGCGCGCCGCAGATATGGAAGACGCGCTAGAACCGCATGCCGAATTGAATAAGACGCAACGCCGCCTGATCGGTGCATATTTCCTCAACGAATACTCATTCGAGGCGTCGGCCTTATTCAACCCGAGCATCGTCCGGCACCCTGACCAGACTGGCGCGCCGGAAAACGGCTGTCGCTTCATCTTGAGTCTGCGCGCCGTCGGCGAGGGACATATTTCATCGCTGACGTTTCGGTCCGGCACCATTGCTGCCGACGGAAGCGTCAGCGTCGATCCGACCGCGCGCCTCGCGGCGGTCCCAAAGGTCCGCAGGCGGACGTCAACGCCAAACGGCGATGACATCGAAGTGACATTCCGGGATGACGAAGAGCTGAGCGAGCGCGTCATCTTTCCGATCACCGACGCTCAAGCAAACGGCATCGAGGACGCCCGCTTCGTCGAATTCAATGACGGTACCCGAAAGATATTCTACGCGACCTACACCGCGTATAGCGGCAGGGCGATACGCTCCGAGCTGATCGAAACCACGGATTTTCGCTCGTTCCGGATGTCCCCGCTCGGCGGATCGGCGGCGCGCAATAAGGGGATGGCTCTGTTTCCACGGAAAATCGATGGCCGCTATGCGATGATCGGCCGGCAGGACAACGAGAACCTCTATTTGATCTATTCCGACGATCTGTACACTTGGGACGGTGGTCGTTCCATCCTTCAGCCCGAGTATCCTTGGGAATTCGTTCAGATCGGCAATTGCGGCTCACCCGTCGAGCTGGACGACTGCTGGCTGCTGCTGACGCACGGAGTTGGCCCGGTCAGGCATTATTCGATCGGGGCGGTTCTCCTGGATAAGAAGGATCCGTCAAAGGTTCTCGCACGCTCGCGCGAGCCGCTGGTTCGTCCCGAGCCCACTGAACGCGAAGGTTACGTGCCTAATGTCGTCTATACCTGCGGTGCAATGCGTCACAGCGACCAGATCATCTTGCCTTACGCGGTATCCGACACCTTCTCCAATTTCGCGACGATAAAGATTGCGGCGCTAATGCAGGCGGTTGCGAGCTCATAGCTGATCCACCGTGACTGCCTTCTCCGATTTACGAGGAAATCAGTCGCAACACTGATGGTTACAGTGCCCATTTTCGTCTTTTCCGCAGCAGTAACAATGGAGCAGTTGAGCGGTGCGGCTGTGACAAGCTGCGTGGCTAGTTCCTCGATGTGAAAAACTCGAACCGATGGGACAGATCGCGGTGGGAGAGTGATTGCCGTCGGCGGCGCTCGCCGTGCCCGATGATGCGAGCGATACCCCAGCACCCAGGGCCAGAAGCAGGACCAAATAGGCGACGAGACGCGTAGGACGGATGGTCATGAGGTGCTCCTTGGCTTACCGATGATCGAGCGCGGCCATCACGGACAATCGGATAAACCGACACTGCGGGGATTGGCGATAGGGAGCAAGCATTACTTTGCTCCCTTTTGCAAAAAATATTTCGGGCGCGTCATGCCCTGGTTTTCGGCCAGCATTCACAGGAACGGCGCGAGGTTCCCGAGAAAGTATCTCGGGTTTGTGAGCCGATACGCGGCGCGGTTGTCGCCGCGTGTGCTTATAAATTTTCGTCGGAGTGAGGCGACAAGCCGCCCTTGCGAGCGCAACCGTAGTCTTCGCATAGATAGGAAAGATCGCCTTCGCACCGATAGCCGGTGATTGGACAACGCAACGGCGGTGCCCTGTTGTCGTTGTAACGCGGGCGACGGTCGATAACCGGGTCGATTGTTTGCTTCTGGGTCATGGTCTCCTCCGGCCCTCTTGCGATCACAGAAATCCAGATGCGCGGAAGAATGCCGCGGGCACGACCAAAAGACCTTGTCCGGCGCTTGATTTGTCCGTGAGATAAGCTTGATTATCCATTGACGGCGACTGCATCCCAGCCAATTGCAGCCGCGTTGGAGTTTCGCATGAACGTCGTTGAATGCGATGTGCCGTCCGGCAGCATGCTCACTCGCGAGCTCATCGAAGGCGCGTATTTCCGCGTCTCCTACCGGGCGCCGCTGAGCCGCAAGGAGCTTGACATCGTCGATGTCTTCTTCGGTATTTTCGCGCATCAGCCGCTGTGGATGAAGCTGCTCCTGATCGTCCGCAACAAGGTCGCCTCGCTTGCGGGCCTGGATGCACCGACCGCGTCCGAAATCCTCCATGTCGAGATCAAGGATCGCTATGTCGTCGGCGAAAAAATCGGCGTCTGGCCGATTTTCTCGCTCGGCGGGGATGAAGTCGTCGCCGGGCGTAACAACAAGCACATGGATTTCAGGCTATCGGTGCTAAAAGTGCCCGACGGCGACAAAACGAGCGTCGTCGTCTCCACCATCTGCACGGTCCACAACCTGGCCGGTAAACTCTATCTTTTTTTCGTCGTTCCATTCCACCGGTACGGCGTCCGCAAGCTGATGGCGAACGCGCTCGCGGCGCGGAGATTGTGATGCGACTCCGGCACCGGGCCGCGGTCGCTGCTTTGTGATGTCCGTTTCTCCCGCTCACCAAAGCAGACAATCGCGAGCACGATTGGCAAGTCTGCTTAGGGCCAAACGCAGACCTTCTTTGGTGTAGTCGGCTTTGGTGCGCAATTACTCCGCCAGACCGGCCATGCGCAGGCCATCAGTGAACTTATCGGCGTCCGCGGAGTCTCTAAACGGCAGTCGACCGATATGATCCACATAAGAGTATCGAGGATTGATCTCCTTGAGCTCGCGCCAAATCTGGCGGGCTTCCTCCGAGCGACCCAAATGGCCCAGCGCTGACGCGAGGAAGGCACGCGACAAATCGGTTGTCGGAGTCATCGCGATACGATCCTTGAACACAGCGGCCGCGGTTTCGTAGTTACCCGCCACGAAATAGGCTGTGCCTAGGAAATGCCTATACAATTGTTGAGCTGGGTCGAGGCGAATCGCGTGCTCGATGTAGGGAACCGCCTTGGCCGGCTCTCCCGTATAGATATGCACCAAGCCGCGAACATTGATCGCAAGCGCGTAGTTGGGATTGAGCGACAAGGCCATGTCGGCCTCACTGGCCCACCACTCATAATCCTTCTTCCACATGCCTACCATGGCGGCAACGTAATGGGCGAAAGGATCTTTGTCGTCTTTAGAGATCGACTCGCTGATCAAACGCTCGGCCTGGGGCAATGAGTTCTCGGACGTATCGCTCCAGTGATGCTGATAATCCAATACGTACGCGAAACCGAGGCCCGCGTACGGTGCGGCATAGTTCGGATCGAGCTCAATGGCTCGCCGGAAACACGCGGTCGCTTCAGTGAACATTTCGCGGTCTCTCTTGGGCCGGTATAACGCCTCACGGCCCCTTAGAAAGAAGTCATGGGCGTCCTCGTTGTTCGTGCTGCTACTAACAATCAGCGTTTTTTTGGCCTCGCTCAACTTGATCTTAAGCGCGGCTATGATCTCGCGCGTGAGTTCGTCCTGCACGGCAAAGATGTCGGTGAGGTCGCGATCGAAGCGGTCGGCCCAGATATGCGCACCGCTCTCTGCGTCGATGAGCTGGCCGGTGACCCGGACCCGATTACCCGCCTTGCGCACACTCCCTTCCAGCACGTAGCGCACGCCCAACTCGCGACCGACCTGCTTCACATCGACTGGTTTGCCCTTGTAGGTGAAGGTCGAGTTGCGTGCGATTACATACAGCTCCGACAGCTTCGAGAGATCGGTGATGATGTCCTCGCTGATGCCGTCAGAAAAATACTCCTGCTCGGGGTCTCCACTCATATTGTTGAAGGCGAGGACCGCGATGGAAGGCTTGTCAGGCAGCGCAAGCGTCGGACGCGGCGCTTTGGACGCGACGACCGGCCTCGGGACCAAATCCAGCCGATAAACGCGGACGGGACGCGCGATATTCTTCAACGTCTGCTCGCCGGCATCGACGAAGTTTGCCGCTACCTTGCCTTGCACCTGCCGCCAAGCATCCTCAGAAATCGAGATACCGCCAGGTTCGGCGATGCCCTCGACCCGCGCCGCGATGTTGACGCCGTCGCCAAGGATGTCCTCGCCCTCGATGATGATGTCGCCGACGTTGATGCCGATCCGAAATTGGATCGGACTGGTCTCGGAACCACTGGCATCGTGCTCGCGGAGCTGTCTCTGGATTTCGATTGCGCAGGTGACGGCGTCCACTGCGCTCGCGAACTCCACCAGCGCGCCGTCGCCCATGAGCTTGACGATACGACCTGAATGGGCGGCAATCGCCGGATCGATCAACTCACGCCGCAGGGTGTTCAGACGTGACAACGTCCCAGCCTCGTCCGTACCCATGAGACGCGAGTAACCGACCACGTCAGCCGACATGATCGCCGCAAGCCTCCTTTGAAGGCGCTCCTCTGCCATGTAGACCGTTCCCCGCGGGTAAGCTGACGGCCGCGACTTTATGGTTCACCGGACAGAGTGTCTATCGAGGTCGCCATGTCCGAGAAGGATCAAAACCGACATTCCGCCCGGTGAGCGGACATTGATCCGCGGCTCTCGCATGTCGGCTAAGGGCCACGAGCGAATCCACTGGTGCGCTGCATGGCCCACTTCCGAGTTGGGTCGAAAGCGGACGCGACGGTGCCAATTTGTGATGTCCGCTTCTCCCGCAAAAGTGGACATTGATCCGCCGCTTTTGCACGTCGGCTTCTGAAATTAAACCCAGCGACTAATTTCAAAAACAGACACAATTTGACACGAAAACAAGCCCGACGCAGCAAACGCAATCGCGCCTGCGGTTATTCTTGACATATTTGTTGCAAGCTTCGAAGCGAAAGTGTCAGCAGTGCTGCCCAAAAACGCCTTCGTGATTGTGCGGATCGCTGTTAGCTGACATAATGTTCCACGTCCGTACCGAGGATTGCCATGGTGGTGCGGGCGACGAGCGCGATACTGAATTGAGATTCTTGTTGGCCGAACACGGCGAGGCCACGCCGGCTTGCTAACGGGCTCGCTTCGCTGCGAACCCAACCTTTCTACTTTTTGCCAACCCAACTGTTTCCGTCGGCCGCGCGTAGTGCCTAGCCGTCGATGTTTTTTGCGAACCGTCGCGGCTGCGGCAGTCAAGGAGGAGCGCATCATGAGTCATGAGCAAAAGCCTGCAATGCCCAAGGAAATGCCAAAGGACGGCCCCGCGCCAAGCGGGGAGGGATTGAAACGCCGCGATCTGCTGCTGAGCGGCAGTTCGCTGGTCGCTGCGTCGGCGCTGCTGGGTGCGGGTCTGCCGATCGCTACGCCGCGGCCGGCATCGGCGCAATCAACCGGGAAACAACCCAACATCGTCGTCATCATGGGCGACGATATCGGCATCTGGAACATCGGCGCCTATCACCGCGGCATGATGGCCGGTCGGACGCCGAACATCGACAAGCTCGCCGCCGAGGGCATGCTGTTCACCGACTATTACGCCGAGGCGAGTTGCACGGCCGGGCGGGCGAACTTCATCACCGGCGAGCTGCCGATCCGCACCGGCATGACCACCGTCGGCCAAGCCGGTTCGCCGATCGGTATTCCCCCGCAGGCGGTGACCATCGCCACGGTGCTCAAGTCGATGGGCTATGCCACCGGACAGTTCGGCAAAAATCATCTCGGCGATCTCAACGAGTTCCTGCCGACCGTTCACGGCTTCGACGAATTCTTCGGCTACCTCTATCACCTCGACGCGATGGAAGACCCGGCGCATCCGGCCTACCCGCAGGACTTGTTGAACGTCGTCGGCCCGCGCAACATGGTCCACAGCTGGGCCATCGACACCGACGACCCGACGGTGATGCCGCGTTGGGGTAAGATCGGCAAGCAGAAGATCGAAGACGCCGGGACGCTCTATCCGAAACGGATGGAAACCGTGGACGACGAGATCCGCGATCTTTCCTTCAAGTTCATGGACAAGGCGAAGGCTGACGGCAAGCCGTTCTTCGTCTGGCTCAATCCGACGCGGATGCACATCGTCACCCACCTCTCGCCCAAATACGAAGCGCTGCGCAACTCGAAGAACGGCTGGTCGCTGCATGAGGCCGGCATGGCGCAGCTCGACGACGACGTCGGCCTGGTGATGCAGAAGCTCAAGGATTTGGGCGTCGACGACAACACCATTGTCGTGTTCACCACCGACAACGGCACCGAGGTCTTCACCTGGCCGGACGGCGGACAGACCCCGTTTGCGCAGAGCAAAGGCACGGTGCTGGAGGGCGGTTTCCGCGTGCCCGCCATGGTTCGCTGGCCGGGCAAGGTGCCGGCGGGCAAGGTCGAGAACGGCATCATCTCCGGGCTCGACTGGTTCCCGACCCTTGTCGCTGCCGCCGGCAACCCGAACATCATCGCCGAACTGAAGCAGGGCAAGAAGCTCGGCGACACGACGTACAAGGTTCATCTGGACGGCTACGACCAGACGAACATGATCACCGGCAAGGGGCCGTCGAACCGGCACGAAATCTGGTATTTCGGCGAAAGCGAGCTCGGGGCCGTGCGCATCGACGACTTCAAGTATCGCTTTATCGATCAGCCAGGCGGCTGGATCGGCGAAAAAACCAAGCTCGACGTGCCGCTCCTGACCAATCTGCGTCTCGATCCGTTCGAGCGCACCGGCTGGCCCGATAGCGGGACCAAATTCGGGGCGCAACAGTACTTCGATTGGTTCAAGTACGAATTCTGGCGTTTCGTGTTCGTCCAGCAGGAGGTCGAGAAACTGGCCCTGACTGCGATCGAGTTCCCGCCGATGCAAAAAGGCGCGAGCTTCAACCTCGATGCCGTGAAGGCGAAAATAGCGGCAGCCCGGGCGTCGGTGGGCAACTAGGCAATCCCGCGCGGCATCGGAAGATTGCCGCGATATCGCCCGCTCGGGCCTGACCCGGGCGGGCTTTCGATCGCCCCTCATCGACCAACGGAAGCGGCATCATGAAAGCGACACGCGCGCCCCTCGGCATCAATCGCCGCGCTCTGCTCACGGCGACGGCGACGCTGCCAATCTTGTTTGCGCCCCTGCTTCCCGTCCTGCAGCCGGCACAGGCACAGACCGACGCGTTGCCATCGTGGAACGATGGCGCCAGCAAGCGGTCGATCACCGGCTTCGTTGCGCGCGTTACGCAGCAAGGCGGGCCGGACTTCGTGGCGCCCGCCGAGCGCATCGCGACGTTCGACAATGATGGGACCTTGTGGGTGGAACATCCGATGTATACCCAGCTGGCTTTCGCGCTCGATCGCGTGAAGGCGATGGCGCCCCTGCATCCGGAATGGCAACACACGCAACCGTTCCAGGCGGTGCTTGAAGGAGATATGAAAGCTCTCGCCGCTGCGGGCGAGCACGGGATGGCGGAGCTGGTCATGGCGACCCATGCCGGCATGACCACCGATGAATTCCAGAACATCGTCACAGATTGGCTCGCGACCGCTCGCGACCCGAGGTTCAAGCGCCCCTATACCGAGCTCTCATATCAGCCGATGATCGAGCTGCTCGCCTATCTGCGCGCCAACGGGTTCAAGACCTTCATCGTCTCGGGAGGCGGCGTCGAGTTCATGCGGCCGTGGACCGAGCGGGTCTACGGCGTGCCGCCGGAGCAAGTCGTCGGCTCCTCGATCAAGACAAAATTCCAGATGCGCGACGGCAGACCGGAGCTCTTTCGTTTGCCGGAGGTGAATTTCATCGATGACGGAGCCGGCAAGCCGGTCGGCATCAATGAATTCATCGGCCGCCGCCCGATCGCCGCCTTCGGCAATTCCGACGGCGATCTGCAAATGCTGCAATGGGCGACCATGGCGGGCGGTCCGAGCCTTGGGCTGATTGTCCATCACACCGACGCGCAACGCGAATACGCGTACGACCGGGACACCTCTTTCGGCCGCCTCGACAAAGCGCTGGACGCCGCAGCGCTCAACAACTGGGTCGTGGTCGACATGAAGAACGATTGGAAGCGCATCTTCGCGTTCGAGTAACTCGCTTCACACCACGAGATTGATCGCTGCCGCGGCGCTAGCGTTGCCGGTCTGGCCGGCTTGCGGAGCGCCGGCCGCCGCGGTCGCATCACCGGAGGCGCCGGCCGTCGTTGCCTGGAGCGTTCCGCCGAACGTCACCGCGGGGCCAAAACCCGAGGGCGCCAGATTGTCGAGATGCCGGTCGATCTGTTTTTGCACCTGGTCGGTGGACTGGTGCGGATCCTGCCCCAAACGCGCCTTGTCGATATCGCAACAGTTCATGCAAACAAAACCGTTGACGATTTGCATCGCACAGCCCCCCGCGATTGACGCTAGGTGGTATGAGTAAACCGCAAGTAAAGGCCGCCATCACGCCAGCGTGACGCGAGCCGCCACCAGCCTATTCAAGTCCATAGTGCCGGTGACAGGCGGCGCAAATCCCGTCCAGTCGATCGCTGACCTGCGAGATTGATTTCAGGTCGCGCGCTTCGGCGGCGAGATAGGCCTGGTTCGCGGCCGCCGCCAAGTTCTTGACGTAGAAGCTCCACTGCGGATCGAGCGCCCGTTGCGGGATCATCAGCGCGTTCGTGGCCTCGACCAGGGTTGCCGCGCCACTCACGATCCCTTCCCAGTCGGCTTCCGATTTTGGAGACAGGTCGTGCTCGCCCTTTTCGTCAATCACCAGCCCGTTGGCCCGCCAGATGATCGTTGCTGCCGGAGTGAGCACATGCTGCATGAAGGTCTTCATGTCGACATAGGCTTGGAAGGGCGTTGGCGGTGTCGCGTCTTCGCCGAACGATGGCGATGCGAGAACGCCGGCGGCGACGACCGCGGCAAGAACGCGAGGAAGGAAGCGGATGTTGATCATCTCATCCGACCGGCATGGTAAACCCGATCCAGCGCCCGCATGCGACCACCGCGACCCACAACAGGATCGACAGTCCTCCCGCCAGCCGTGCCGGAAGCGGCAGCCTGGTTTCGTTCTCCCACCGCGGCAGGTCCTTGGCGCTTATGGCATGAAAGATCGCCATGTTCAGCCCGGCGGCGCCGATCAGAAAAAGCTTGGCGATGAAAAAGCCGTTGCCCAGATACTTGGTGGCGTTGGAAATGAACAGGAGGCCGCCCGAGGCGACAGCGACGACAAATGCGCACCAGGTGAGCGGCAAAATTCCGTGCGTGACGCGGCTTACCGAGCGGTGAATTGATGCGAGCCCAAGCAGTCTCAAGTCAACCGCCAGAATGGACCCGACCACCAGGCAAATCGAGAGCACGTGCACCGACTCGATAAAGGGAAACAGCAGATCATTCTCGCGAATGTTGTCCGCCAGGCGGCTGTGCTCGAGATATGAAATCAGATCCGCAAGCTGCGGCATCATCCTACCCCGTATAGGCGATCCAGCGCCCGGCGAAGAGGATGCCGCACCAGACCAGCATGGAGACGGTCGCCGCAAACCGTCCCGCGATCCGCCGCCGCTGATTTTTCTCCCAGAAATCCGGAGCCGACGATAACGACCACTGCAGCGTCGCGGTCAGCGCCAGGGCCAAGGCAAGGAGCGCCATCTTGAGATAGAAGGTGACGTTGAGCAGTGAACGTCGCGGCTCGCCGATGATCAGCAGGCTTCCCGTGGCCAGGAGGATCAGCAGGATCGGCCAGATCGCCGGCAGGAATCGCCGGGCGACGTCCGGCAACGGGACGTCGCGCTGGAGCAGCCGCCAGATCCGCAGATCGACGAGGATCGCAGAGGAAAAAATCACGGCAACGCCGAGAATATGAATTGTCTGCAGGGTGGGAATGATCCAGCCGGTCGTCTGGATCGTGTGGCTCAGCGGGGTCGCCGCCAGCCACTTGCAAAAGTCTCTGACGGCGGCGTCGATCATGAGGTCATTGATCGGCGGGCGTCAGGCTGTAACCGAGCTGCTGGCCGTTCGGCAAAGTGACGGTCAGCAAAAAGCCGCCCGGATTGCCATCGCGAAGCGGCGCATAGTGGAAAACGGCGTGATCTCCCGGCTGCAGCGAGCGTTTGGTCCAGCCCGAGCGGGTCAAAACCCCCGGGCTGGAGACTTCGAATATCCAGGTGCGAGCCGGCTCGCCATCCTTGGCATCGGCCTCGACGACAAAAGTGATGTGCGGGTTGGTCCAGTTGACGGTCTTGACGGTGCCTTCCATCGTTTGCAGATGATCCATATCGTAGGCCGCACCCGAATGGTGCGCCGCCGCCAGGCCGCCTAAAACCAAGGTCAGGCCGGCGGCAATGAGAGCGATTTTCGGCGAGGCCATCCAGCTCATCCTCATTTCACCGTACGGACCGACCCGTCCGGGTTTTGTGCGTGGGGAACGAATATGTCGTTGCCGAACTCGTCCTTCCCGGGGACGAGATCTTCCTGCACGCATTCGCCCTCGATGATCTCGTAGTGACGATCGGGATAGCGGCGAAAAATACGTGTCGTCTTCCAGGTTGCGGTCAGCACCTTCGGCGCAGTGATTTCAAGGTCGTCGTAGAGAACGTTCGGCTTTGCCAGATGCAGCCGTTCGACGATATGCATGTCGCCATTGTTCGGGATGCCGACCGCTTCGTTGGTCGCTATGTAGGCCTGCGGCGCGATGGCGGTGGTGTCGATGACCAGGACGTCGCCGTCCCACCGGCCGATCGAGTGGCCGTGCAGCGTCAGATCGGGGTCTTCGGGATGCGGACGGCCGTCGGTATAAATTCGCCGCATACGGTTGCCGTCGACCTCCCCGAGCATGGTGATGCGGCCCGGCGTGGTTAGAAGCTCGAACGCGTTGTGCGTGATCAGCATCCAACTCGGCATGCCATGGGGCAGGCAGTGGCCGAGCACCAGGAACGGTCGGCCCGCCTTTTCCTCGGCAGCCATGTGCTGAACCTGCGGCAGGATATCCGGCTTCCAGGGCGGGACATTTTCGGTTTCCTGGCGCTTCTGGTCTTTGACGTCCGGAATCCATACGCCGTCGAAATCCGGCGGCGCGGCATAGGCCCGGGAAACGACGGACATCACGATCAGGACCGCGGCAACACAAAGTGCCGCGGATTTTTTCACGACTGTATTCGCGCCCGCCGGCCCATGTTTCGTGCCGGGAACGAATCGTAGCCTGATCTGCGCCATGGGCGAAGCCGCTGATGGAGGAGGGGGCACTGACAGCCGAGGCCGCGGGGCAAGCAATTACGCAATTACGGTGACGCTGGCAACGACATGGGACGCATACCAGCCCTGGGTATCTGCCGGGGACGGCGAGGGCGCCGGGCGCCGAAACTCCGTGCGACGCAAGGAGCCGAGCCGATCAAGCGGACCCGGGAGCTTCCGTCACCGCCTCGGTGGCGGCACTGCACTAATCAGGCAACATCTTGCCCGAGCCGCCGAGTTCGGCCGGAAGGTCCGCGTACTTCGGTAGACCGTCTTTCACGGAAATCATCTTGCTCGCATAGTTTGCGTGCAGCGTCGGCTCGTGGGTGAACCCTTGCAACAGATTCGCGTAGACATCGATCAGTCGCATGCGCGGGTGGTCCGTCATGATATGTCCGCCGCAACGCTTGCAAAACTTGCGGTAGGAATTCTCAGTCTTGTGAAAAGAGCCAATGTCAGCTTCGCCCTTGGCGACGCGCACGTTATTCGATTTCCACAGGCTAAAGGCATTGATTGGCGCAGCGGACCAAGCTTGGCAATCCCGGCAATGACAATATCCTGAGAAAGCCGGTTTGCCCGTCACCTCCAACTCGACCGCACCGCAAAAACAGCTGGCCTGGTAGGTAGCGGTACTGGGTTTTGTCGTTTCGTTGGGCGCCAACAGATCATTGTATTCGGGATATTTTCCCGCGAAAGAGCGGATAAAGTCGCATTCAATCGATACTTTCCATCCGTGAGCCCGCGCGGCGTCGAGGGTCGCCCGGCCGAGCTTAGAAGCGATTCCTCGCCCGCCCAATTGCGGCGGCACCTCAGTATGAACAAGCGTGATCGCTCCAGGAGAAGTACGGTAGGTGACAAAGGCGATCGCGCCATCCACTTCGAGCTCGAACCGAGCCGCGCCCTCATTGTCACGAAATCCGTCAGCCATGCGCGCCTCCATTTTCTCTCACCGCGACCATAACCTGATTCCGGCGACGACGGCAGATGGGTCAAACGCGACACATTCACGATGTCCGCGCAGGTCCGCTTCTCCCCCGATCGCCTGGTGCGCCGCGCGGCGAAGTGAGAGGGTCAGGAACGGAATGCACTGTCGCAAAAAGCTTCTTGAATTCGATCACTTCGTCGGCTCCTTGCGCAGGTTTTCGCGCACGGCATCAATATGATCTCGTAACGTGTATAGCATGCTCGCGTAGGTGAGCGGTATCCTCAGATGGTTTGCTTGCTCCTCGAGGTGATCAAGCTGCGCAACCATTGCACTCACGTCGCGCACGGTTCGATGGGCTTCCGTTATCTCATCCTCCAAAAATCTCAGTTCTCCGTATATGCGTGTTATCTTTGATCGCATCAGCCAGTCGTATAGGCGTGGCAGAGACCTTATCAACGGGTAGAGCACGCCCAAAATCGGGATGAACAGAAGAATTAGCGTGCCGAAAAGTTCCGCCACCCAGAACGGAAGATAGTTGTGCAGGAATGGTCGGCCAGATTTGTAGAATTGCAGAGCCTCGCGGCTCAGTGGGAGGTCGATGCTTTCGGCAGCGGGGAATTGGTTAGCGTGTTGAAAAATGCCAGGCCTCGAGTGGATCCGCACTGCGGCATCGAGCAGCAGGTATTGAATAGCCGGATGCAGATCCTTGTGCACGACCAAACTGGCCTTCGGTGCGAACAGGATCACCTCGGTTGGCGGCAGATCCTTTGCTAAATCGCCCACACCCCTCGGCACCACTACTTTATTCAGAAATGGATAAAGCGCGACATACGCGTCTGCGCGCGCGGCAAAATTATAAAGTTCAATGTGCTCATCGGTAATAAGCTTCTGCACAATGGGTGCTTCCCAGGCGTTCAACGTTGCCGCCGCGTCGATCTCCCCAGCCAAGAGCTTTTCGGCCGCTGCCTCTGGCGCCAGGGCAAGCAATTCGCTGACCTGCCCGTCAATCCCGTTACGTCTGAGCAGCTCGAGTGATAGTGTCCGGGTGCCGCTGCCTACGGGCCCAACCGATATCCTCCGGCCCCGCAGATCTACAACCCCTTTGTTGTTTCGCAACGCGGGTTTGTAGAACAGCCATAAGGGTTCGTAAAAGACCGTCCCAAGTGACTCGAGTTTGGAAGAAGCTTCCGCGCCAATAGTGCCGCTCTGGACCAGACCGACACTTACTCCCGAACGTGGGTCTAGCAGTAACGCGATGTTTTCGGCCGAGCCTGCCGTGGGCACTAACCGCACCTCGACGCCGGCCTTCGCGAGTGCTGCCCGATAACGTTCACCGACGTCGTAAAAGGTCCCGCCCTTGGACCCGGTCGCCATAACGATCGTGCGCGGTGGCATGTCGCGCAGTATCACGATGGCCGCGATGACAATCGCAACGAGAGTCACGGTGATCGCGACTGCAGGCCAGTTATTTCTCAGGAAGTCTCTAAGAGGCATGTAGCCCTATTTCTCACTCTGCACAGTTCGCCCGAAAGGCGTGCGGCAATTTGCATGTATCTAACTGCTTGCGCCGGTGCCTGTTGATGCACATCAAGAAATTGGCGTTGTCCGAAATGGCTCAAATCTCGACCGAGTTAGCCGACTTTCCCTACCGTTCAACTTCCGCTTTGGCCCGAAAGCGACCGTCAGCGACCGCAATGCTGCATGTCGCGATGGGCCAGAACCGGACTTGTCTCAAACCGCGCGTCGCTTCGCGATTCTGGCAAACGCTGCGGCCGGGGACAAGCCACGATCATGGCTGGCAGCCAAGATCGCGGGAGCGTTCTCTTTTGCCCGCCGTTGGTGTTTGGTCGCGACTGGCGGGAGGACGGGCGATGCGGGGATCCCTCGGGGAGAAGATCAACCAGGGCGGCACGGCGGACATCCACGCCTGGGCGCCAGGTCAGGTCGTAAAACTGTTCAAGGAAGGTTTCCCGCCGCGGCTCGGCCAGCAAGAGGCGCGGATGACCCAGGCAGTCTTCGCCGCCGGCGTGCCAGCGCCGGAGGTGTTCGGCGAGGTGACGCTCGACGGACGCTTCGGCATCGTGCTCGGCCGCCTCGACGGACCGACACTGCTGCAGGTCACGCGCAGCGGCGCCGTGACGTTCGCCCAGGCGGGTGCGATCCTTGCGTCCCTCGGCCTGTCCGTTCACAGGATGTCGCCGCCGCCGGAGGCCTTCCATCTGCGCGGCTGGATGGACACCGCCTTCAGGCTCTCGGGCGACATCGTGCCCACGCACATCGCCTCCGGCATCCTCGCGCTGATCGAGCGCCTGCAGCAGCCGGGGGACGGGCTGTGCCATGGCGACATCCACCCTGAAAACGTGATCATGACGGCGGACGGTCCGCGGCTGATCGACTGGACCTTTACGATCCGCGCGCCTGCGGCCCTCGATCATGGGTTCACTCACATCAGCCTGACCGAGTTTGCCCTCGACGTCACCGACGATCCGCAGCGGCCGCTTGCGGTCAATGCGGCCGCGCAATCCGAATACGCGCGGCTGTCCGGGAAGCCGGTAGCGGCGCTGAGGCAAGCGATGGAGACCTGGCTGCCGATCGCGATCGTCCGCTACTTCCTGCTTATGGGCGGGCCGACAAGCGAGCGATGGCGGCGGATGATGCAGCGCGCCGAAGCGGCCCTGCGCCCGCAGCACTGAATCCTTCATCGCGCGCGTGGCCGTCGATGCGGCTGCTCAGTGTCGGCTTTGGGTCATTTTCGACCGATCCCGCCGGCTTGGTTCGCCGGATTATGTCCGCTTCGCCCGGAAAGCGTACCTGAGGTCAGGTCTAATGAGTTAGCGCCGCCACCTTCTTGACGTGATCGATTGCGGCTTTCGCTCCGGCGGTCTTGGTGAGTAGATCGAGCACTCCTTCATCGTCAGCCGACCGCGGCGTAAGAGCGATGTCCATATACGAACGGCGATTGGGATCGCGCTCAATGCGACGCTTCAAACGTAGAACCCATAAGATGGTTCCGGCGAGCCGCAAGTTGTTCGTGATCGTTGCGGCGATGTGGCTCGAATAGAACGCCCACAACGACTCACGCGGCAATCCGTACCTCCGCTCGGACCGATGCTTCCTGCGAAACAGGCCCGCCTGCAGCGGATGGATGTTTTCTACCGGCACCATGTGGATGAATGGCACGAGCGCCTTGACGAGACCCATCAGCGAAACGCCGGTAGCGGCACCGCGTCTTAGCAATGTCTCGATATGCTCGCGGGAATAGTAGCGGGTCCAGGCTTCGTGGTAGATGGCCTGCCATTCGGCCCGGCTCATTTTTGGATGATCAGAAACCACGTGCTCAAAATCGTAGTTGTTGAGGTTGCCGTCCATGGCGGCGCCCTTGCGCCACAGCACTTGGTGGTCCTCTGAGCCGGGCAGTGGTGTCAGGATCACCCATTCAAGGATGTCGAGCGGCAGTTCGCGTTGGATGATCCCGATGTCGCGCCTGATCGATTCGGCCGTGTCGGCGGGCAAACCGAGGATGTATCCCGCGTAAGTAAAGATGCCCTGCGCCTTCCAGTCGAGCAGCATTTGGCGGTATTCGGTGATCTTGTTCTGCGGCTTTTTGACCGCTTTGAGATTTTCGGGATTGATGTTTTCCAGACCGATGAACACTCGCGTCACGCCGGCGCGTTTGCACTTCTCCATGAAGTTCGGAATTTTGTGACAAAGCGTGTCCACCTGGATCATCAATCCGAGCGGTATCCCGTCGACCTCGCGCAACTTGATGAGACGATCGAGGATTGGCTCCCATTCCCAGTTGCGCGCGAAATTATCGTCGGTCAGGAAGAAACGGGAAATACCTTCCTGCCAGTTCTCGCGAATCACTGTTTCGACGTCGTCGGGCGTACGTGACCGCGATTTTCGGCCCTGTACGTTGATAATCGTGCAGAATGAACACTGAAACGGGCAACCGCGCCCGGAATCGAAGCTGCTGTTGGTCCCGGCCGTTCGCTTCACATACTGGATCGGCAGGAACGGGCTTGGCTGACCCGCCATGTCGACGAGATCTTTGGTGAAGTCGTATTGCGGCTTGAGCCCGTCGCCGGCCGCGTCCCGCAACAGCATCTCAAAGCGGCCTTCCGCTTCTCCGGCGAAGATGCTGACGCCGAGTTCGCGTGCACGATCGAGATCGACGGCGGTTCCGTCGAGCATGGCGATGCAGCCCGATACATGAAAGCCGCCGATGACAACCGGGATACCGTCCTGACGAAACGGCCGCGCGATGTCGAGCGCCCGCGGATATTGATTGGTCTGCACCCCTACGAGCCCGACGATGCCGAAGCGATTGGCTTTGCGGAAGCGGCGGAGGAGCTTGGGGACGTCGACGCGCGTATTGGTCTCGTCGATCACATCGATTTTGATGTCCACGTCCGGTCCGAGCACCCGCCGCTCGGAGCAATCAAGCGACACGCCATGAAGCGCAGCGAGCGAGTTAGACGGTACGAGCCCGCGCCACCAACGGATGACGTAACCGTCGTCGTGATAGTGCGACGGTTTGATAAGCACGACATGAAATACCCGGCTCGCCATCAGCCCCCCATTTTTCGTATGAGTGAGCGTATCACACCAAGAGGGCTGATGTAGCGCGGAATCGACAACCGCCGCTGGGACCCCTCCGGGTTCAAAAAGGGGCATTCGGCGATTTCCGTGTTACGTCGCTCACCTCCCAGAAAGCCGACATTGCCTGCGCGTTTTATGGGTGCACACTTGGCTAACGCGAGGGAACGATAAGCGGAATTGGTCGTGGCCCCGATCGGCCGGACCGCGGATATCCCGGGATGGACTTCGCTCGCGGCATCGGGGTGAGCTTGCGCGGCCGGGTCATGGATGGTGCCGGCAAAGGCTATCGCGGCTCCCGGTAGTGTCCGCCAAATTAGGGCACTACCCGACGCCCGGATCATGCTTCACTGCGACGGCCGCAAATTCATGCTCAGTCTTTTCGGCGCTTCGGTACGTGGTTCCCTGGCCGGCAGCTCGTTTCTCCCTGCCGAGGTAATGTGATTGAGCACCGCCTCTACGCCGGCGGCGAATGCTACGCATTCGTCGTGAGTTTTGAACCGGCCTTTATATTTTCCGTTGAATAGCGCGATTGTCCGACTTGGGATGCGCGTGCGCGCCGGATCCTTCGTATCCAGCCAGGTTTCGCCTAGTCTACTCTCGAGGGTTCCCACACTCGCGCCGGTATCCAAGTCGACGACGTCGTGGTCATGCAAGGCTCTTCGGCTACGGCCATCGATCTTAGGAACTTTCAATCGCATATCGCGCTCCGCGTTGGCCTTGAGGAGGCCGCTGGTTAGGTCAGCCACAAAGCTCAAGAAAACCGAGAACCGCCACTCAGCAGTTTGAGCCGGTGCAGTCGGCAACCGCCTGTGGTGAGCGAATCGTCATGACGCTTATCCCCGCGACCAGGCCGAAGGCCAAGGCCGCCAGCAGTGCAATGATCTTGGTCACGGTATCCCCCCGATGAAACCATCATCGCCTGCATTTTTTGCTTTTTTGCGTTTAGACTGAGGCGCCGCTGTGGTTCACACGCCTTCGATTGACGCGGCACGACGCGCGTGCGTCACAACTTCGCCAGCGCCAGGGCAATTCCGGCGAGCGCACTGACGACGACAACGAGCAAAGGCGGCGCGCGCCACACCGTGAGAAGAACGAAGCCGAGAAGAGCGATGCCAAAATCTCCCGGCGTCTTGACCGAACTCGTCCACACCGGGTTGTAGAGCGCCGCACCGAGCAGGCCCACGACCGCGGCATTGACGCCGCGCATCATTGCTTGTGCCCCCGCGCGTTTACGGAATTCGTCCCAGAACGGCAGCGTGCCGAGCAAAATCAGCATGCCAGGAAGAAAAATACCGAACAGGCCCAGCGCTGCGCCGGCTATGCCGTGCGGCGAGGGTCTGACGACGGCGCCAAGATAGGCCGCAAACGTGAAAAGCGGTCCGGGAACCGCCTGCGCCGCACCGTAGCCGGCAAGAAATGCATCGTCGCTCACCCAGCCTGGCGTCACGAACGCCTCGCGCAGCAACGGCAGCACGACATGGCCGCCACCGAAGACCAGCGCGCCGGAGCGGTAGAAGTCGTCGAACAGCGCAACGCCCGGCCAGATTCGAAGACTTTGCAGGATGGGCAGGCCGACGAGCAGAACAAAGAAGACCGCCAGCGCAACCACCCCTGCGGTGCGCGAGACCGGCATCACAATGTGGCCCGTTGCCGTTGGCGGCGCACCGCGGCAAAGCCACAGGCCGGCAATGCCGCCGAGCAGGATGTCGCCGATCTGAGCAATGGCGGAGGCGCTGAACAAGATGATCAGCACGGCGACCATGGCGATCGATGCCCGTTCCCGGTCCGGGCACAGCGCGCGCGCCATGCCCCAGACCGCCTGCGCGACGATGGCGACAGCAACGAGCTTGAGGCCGTGGAGCAAGCCAGTTCCGGCTGGGCCGCTGAGCGTGCCGGCGCCGTAGGCGAAGAGAACGAGCGCAATCGCCGAGGGCAGGGTGAAGCCGGTCCACGCCGCGAGTGCGCCGCGATAACCGGCCCGCATCAGCCCGATCGAGAATCCAACCTGACTACTCGCCGGACCAGGCAAAAACTGACACAGCGCCACAAGATCGGCATAAGCCTGTTCGTCGAGCCAGCGCCGGCGCACGACGAACTCGTCACGGAAATAGCCGATGTGCGCGATCGGCCCGCCGAAGCAGCTCACGCCGAGCTTGAGGAAAACGAGCAAAACTTCGAGCGGCGAGCCCACGCGCCGGCCCCCAGCCGCAACCTTATTCGCGGTTGGGTCCGTCGACTCGTTTGCCGCGCCGTCTGCCGTGTCAATCATGTGTATGGCATCGAAGGTTCGGCGCAGCGAAGCAAGCTCGAAAGCATATCGACGTGGTCGACAGGTGTCGGGTGATATGGTTCACTCGCTCGGTCATCCGGCTCATGCGCCCCTCAAGCAGGATTTATTCATCGGTTCGTCCGGTTCGATGATTATTGAGGGAGATTCGAACGTTTGTCTCGTGCGCTGATACGATGACGCTGCGTTATTTTCCATTCGTCGATGGCTTGCGAGCGCTCTCCATCCTCGCCGTCGTCGGCTGCCACGCCGGACTGCCTGGCTTTGCCGGCGGTTTCGTCGGTGTCGATATTTTCTTCGTCATTTCCGGCTTCTTGATCATCAACCAGATCAGGGAAGGATTGGAGGCGGAGCGGTTTTCCTGGGTGACATTCTATGCGCGGCGCAATTTGCGCATCCTTCCGCCCTTCATCGTCATGGTGCTGGCGGTTTATCTGGCCGCACCATTTTTCCTCCCGAACCCGGAAGTCTATTTCGACTTCATCCGGTCGGCGGTGCTTTCGCCGGTGATGCTGTCGAACGTATTATTCTATTTGCGCCAGGGTTACTTCGATATCTCCGCATACGAGAAGCCGTTTCTGCACACCTGGACCTTGTCGGTCGAAGAGCAATTCTATCTGCTTTCTCCCATCCTGCTGATGCTGATATTTCGCCTTGGCGGGCGGCGCTTCGGCACACTTGCCGCGGCCATTGCGATAGTACTGGCGGTGCTGTCATTGGCGGGCGCCATCGCCTTTACTTCGGTCACCGACAAGAATGCCGCGTTTTATCTTGTGCAATGGCGCATGTGGGAGTTCATTTTCGGCGGTCTCATTGGCGAGTCCTTGGTTTGCCGACTACGGCATCTGCCACGCGCCGTTCTCGAGGTCAGTGGCTTGTTAGGCGTCACCGGTATCTTGCTCGCGATCGCAACGTTCACCGGCGCCGCGCCTTATCCGTCGTGGCGAGCGGCGCTCCCCGTTGTCGGCGCGACCCTGATTATTGCCTCGGCGCTCGCCGAGCCGAAAATTATGATTGGACGCCTCTTGACGCTGCGCTGGATGGTCGGCATCGGCCTGATCTCCTATGGCTGGTATCTTTGGCACTGGCCCATCATCTCGTTCCTGCGCATCAGCCGCATGGGCGAGGCGTCAGTCGTCGCCGATCTTATCGGCGGCGGTCTCGGCGGTTTCCTGCTCGCCACGGCGTCTTATTTGTTCCTGGAGCGCCCGATTCGAACGTGGCGCCGCGCCGAAGGCGGCGTGAAGCGTCCAGGCCGGATCGTCCTGACCGGCATCTCGGCCTGCGTCGGTGCGGCCATCGTCGGCGGGCTCAGCGGCCTGGGTGGGTATGTGTGGATTTCGCGCTATATTGCCTCCGCGTATGGCACCGAAGGTCTGGGCTCGCTCGATAATGGCTGCCGGCTGATCACCCGGACGAGCATCCCCGATCATTGCCTCACGCGGAAGGTCGCGATTCTCCTCGGCGACTCGCATGCGGACACGATGTTCGGTAGTCTCGCACGCAGCTTCAACGATCTTGATCTGCAACTGATCTACATCGGCCGCGGCGGCTGCGATCCGCTCAACTTTGCGATCTCGGAGCGCGAGCATAACCGACACCATGGTTGCGCCAATTTACTCGCCCCGTTTGAACAATTGCTCGGGAGTGACAGCCCGGTCGTCTCCGTAGTCGCAACTCCGGCTTGGTCGGATAGAAGTCGCGATCCGAAACTGTGGGCGGAATTGATCTCGCAGTTCGATCCGGAAAAGACACGGATCCTGCTGATCGCGCCGGCGCCGACCTTCAAATGGCCGGGGTTGGATTGCGTCTTGCTCAGCGACCGATATGGCGAAAGCCGCGATCGCTGCAGCAGTCTGCGTTCGGACGTCGAGGCTAGGCGCGACGCGATCGTAGCGGTGTTGAGACAAATGCCCGAGCGATTCGCCAATGTGCGTTTGATCGACCCGATCGACCTTTTCTGCGACAGCCAAGTATGCAAACCGTTTGACGGCAATCGTGTTTATTTCGCCGATGAGACTCACCTGGAGACTTCCGGCACGGACAAAGTGCACGATAGGTTTGAGAATGAGTTCCGTTGGGTCGCATGGCGGAAATGAAACCGCCGCGTTTGGACATAATGAGCGTTGGACATGATGGCCGAGTTAAGTCGCCGATCGCGGCGCCATAAAAATCGCAAGTCGCTCAGCGCGCCGCAGCAGTCAGCTCGCGCACGTGCCGCTCATGCTCGACGGCATGGCGCGCTCCGTCATTCTGATTGAACAGCTCCAATTCGTCCAAGTCTCCCTCAACGGCCGCGGTCAACGCCTGGTCGACATAGTCATATCTCTGCGGGTCGGCCTTGATCGTCTTGGCCAAGGCGTAGAGGTGACGCGCCGCTCGTGCGACGCGCACCAGCTTTCCGGCCGTCTCCCGGAGATACCGTGGATAGAAAATCCACATCGGCTCGATCGCTAAGGTAGGCCGGCGATCGCGGCGGAATTTCAGCCGGAAGATGCCGCCCTGCAGCGGGTGGACATTCTCCAGTGGCGTAAACTGGGAGAAATGCAACAGCGTTCCGGCCAGCGAACTTAGATTGATACGTCTCGCGCCGGCCCGGCGCATGATGCGTTCCAGATGTTCGGGCGTGTAGTACAAATCCCAGGCGGTGCGGTAAATCTCCTGCCATTGCGTGTAGGTCATCTTGGCATGCGCGACCACCGCGTGCTCGGTGTCGTATTTGTTCATGTCGGGGTCCATGGCGACCCCCTTGCGATAGAGAATCTGGTGATCCTCGGAGCCCGGCAACGGCGTCAGGCAAAAGAACTCCATCATGTCGATCGGCAGCTCGCGCTGGATGATGCCGATGTCCCGCCTGATCGATTCCGGCGTGTCGTTCGGGAACCCGAGGATGTAACCCGCGTAGGTGACCGCTCCCACGGCCTTCCAGGCGAGCAGGAGCTTCCGATACTCGGTGATCTTGTTCTGTCTCTTCTTGGCGGCGATCAGCGTATCCTGGTTGACGCTTTCGATCCCGATGAAGACGCGGGTCACGCCCGCCGCAGCGCACTTCTCGACGAAGTTCAGGATCTTGTGGCACAGCGCATCGACCTGGATCATCAGACTTACACCGATGCCATCCTCGTTGCGCAATTTGATGATGCGGTCGAGGATCGGTTCCCAGTCCTTATTCCGGGCCAGGTTGTCGTCGGTGATGAAGAAGCGGTGAATGCCTTCCGCCCAGTTCTGCCGGATGATGGTCTCGACATCGTCGGGCGAGCGTCGCCGCGACTTTCGTCCCTGTACATTGATGATGGTGCAGAACGAGCATTGGTATGGGCAGCCGCGGCCGGCATCGAAGGTCGAGTAGTTGCCCACCGTGCGCTTGACGTGCTTGCGCAGCAGGAACGGCACCGGCGCCGACTCGATCGACGGCAGATCGTTGAGGTAATTGTAGATCGGTTGGAGCTTACCGCCGGCGGCATCGCGCAGCAGGACGTCGAGTTGCTCCTCCGCCTCGCCCGCGAACAAGGCAATGCCCAGGTCGATGGCCTCCTGGAGGTCGGGCTGCACGTCGGGAAGCATCGAAAAGCAGCCGGAGACGTGAAACCCGCCGATGATCACCGGTACGCCCGCGGCCCGCAACGGCCGGGCGATGTCCATGGCGCGGGGAAACTGGTTCGATTGCACACCGACGAGGCCGACCAGGCCGAAGCCGCCATGGCGCTTGAAGCGGGCGATGATCTTGCTCGGCTTGATTTGGGTATTTGTCTCATCGAATGGGTTCACATCGATGGCGACGTCTGCACCCAGCACTTGGCGTTCGGCAGCGTCGATGGCGAGGCCATAGAGCGCCGCCAGCGAGTTCGACGGCATGATCGAGCGAAACCACTGGATCACGTAGCCATCGTCGTCATAGTGCGACGGCTTGATCAGGATCAGCTGAAAGCGGCGCGGCGATGGAGCGCTGTCGGACATGCGTCGGGCGCTCCTAACCACGCGCCACTAGTCGTCGGCGTCTATCGTTTGTCAAGCCATCGGTGCCCTCATTCCTCCACACGGTATGCGCCGATCCGTCTACCTCCGGACACATTGTTGCGTTTGATTGTAGTCAATCGGGCCGGGGGGCGCGACGCGTGTTTGACTTACGACAGAAACCGCAACGCTTTGGCGTGGACAGTAGGCCGTCCTGTCCACTTTGCCGCGAGCTGACGTCTCTAACCCGACGCAGCCCGGACGCCGATTACGGTCTTCAACACGAACGTCAGATATTCACTTGTTTCCGATGCGACCAGACGATTGAGCGCGTTGTCGATGCTGACGGGAATTCCCCTCGCTAGCTTTACCTCCACAAGCGGACATTCCTCGACGCCATCTCGATGTCCGCTATGGGCCGGAAGCCGCCATGCGGCGGACATTGCTACTCGTTCAGATGATCTGAAAAAAAGTCCCCAGTTCAGTGGAGCTGTTTCAGGCGAACGCAAAGCAGCGCCTTAGTAGTTTCTTTGCGTAACGGATCGGAAGTGACAAGTAGTATTTGCGGATCAGCTGCCACCGCTCGAATGCGGAAAGCTGGAATGGATCGCCTTCGAGAATGTACCAGCTGTTATTTCCGGTACGCCTCACCCGCTTATTGGCCCTCGATCGGATCAAGCTGCTCAGGCGTCGGGAAACCCGGCAAAATCAACGCGGATTTTTATCCGGGCTCATTGCCAGGCGAGCGCGAATGAGACCGATATGAGATCGCAGCGTGTATAACGTGCTTGCGTAATCAGTCGGCAACGATAGACGGCTCGCGCGCTGATCGAGTTGATCAAGTTTCGCATTTATGTCGTTAGCGTCGTATCCCTGACCTTGAGCCTCCATCTCGGTCTCGATCGACTTCATCTCGTCGTACATTCGTATTATTTTCATCCGCAGGAACCGGTCGTACATTTGCGGCAGGTACTTGAGCATCGGGTAGAGCAAGACTGCCAGAGGCACGAAAACGACAAGTACCCGTTCGACCAGCGTCGCGATCCAGAACGGAAGATGCTCTTGCAGGAACGGTCGGCCAGATTTGTAGAAACGCTGCGCTTCTTGGCTGAGCGGAATGTCGATCGACTCGGCCGCGGGGAATTGTCCGGCCTTCTGGAAAATTCCGGGCTGCGAATGGATCTGCATGGCGGCACTGAGCAGCAGGTGTTGTATTGCTGGATGCAAGTCCGTGCGCACGGCAAGACTAGCCTTTGGCGCCAATAGTATGATGTCCGCGGGTGGGCGGTTCATCAACAGATCGACCACCCCAGCGGGCAGCGCCAGCTTATTCAAGAAGGGGTAAAGCGCGAGATAAGCGTCCGCACGCGACCAGCTCGCCAACGTGACGCCTTTGGCATTGATGAGACGCTGGACCACCGGGGAATCCCAGGCGGTCACAAGGAACGCGGCGTCGATATCGGCGGCGATCAACCGCGCGGCGGCTTCTTGCGCCGTAAGTCCCAAAAATTCGCCAACAATACTATCTATCTTGGTCGTTTTGATGAGTTGGAGCGCCAGCGCTCGCGATCCGCTTCCCTCGGGACCAATCGATACTCGTCGGCCGCGCAATGCTTGCATACCTTCGCCAATGTCACTTCGATAGAAAAACCACAGCGGTTCGTAAAATACCGTGCCCAGCGAGCCAAGCTCCGGCGATTCCTTCCTTGTGGTGGTGCCGCCCTGTATGAAACCAACGCCGACTCCCGACTTGGGATCGCGTAGCCGTGCCAGATTCTCGACACTGCCGGTTGTCGGCAGAAGCTGCAGCTTGACGCCGGATTGAGCCAGGATTTCACGGTAACGGGCACCAAACTCATAGTCGGCGCTCCCCTCGGGGCCGGTAGTCATCACGATCGTGCGCGGCGGCAACGTCCGCGCGATGAAACCGCTCGCAATCAGGAGGATCACAATCATCCCGGCAAAGTAGGGCCAATAGCCTCTCGCGATCATCGGATGAGATTTCCTATTGGGGTCGCCGGGGCGTGAGGGCGGACATCTTACAAGGGTCCGCTTTGCCCGGAAAGCGACCGTCAAAAACGGAGGTTCGCGAAATCTACTATTACACGGCAAGCGGGCATTGAATGGCGGCTCTCGCAGGTCCACTTTGGGCCACCTGCGGAAGTGGCTTGGGCCGGAAATCTGAGCCAGCTCTGACGGCGGAGTCGTCGTGCTGCAGTGCGCGATTGAGGTGGCCTGGGCGTCGAATGAGGACCAATCGACCTTGCATCCACCGTTGCTGATCGCGTACCAAAGCAAGCTATCCCTGAGGGCGACATTAACATGCCCCTATCGAGCGATCGCCAGCCGCCTGGTGGTGGATCATTGGATGATCTGAAGGGCTTAGATGTCCTCTTGGTCGAGGATTCGCGGGATGTTGGAGAAACCGTGAGGGCGCTCCTTGAATCCTGGGGTGCCAACGTTGCCGGACCAGCAGTGTCCACCGCGGAGGCCGCAAGCCTGATCGCCCAGCACTTGCCGGACGTGGCGCTCGTCGATTTTCATCTGAAAGGGGGCGAACTGAGCTACGGCCTGATTGCGAGCTTGCGTGAGCAAGGCGTGCCGGTAGTCATGCTGTCCGGATCATTCGAATTTTTTCCGCTGCCATCGATCGAGGGGACGGTCATGATGGAGAAACCGTTTAGCGAAGCGCTGCTCTTCGCGCACCTCAGTCAGCTATACGCCAAAAAAACCGGCTAAGGTTTTGCCGAACTTCTCAATGTTGCACATCTGGGTCTGAACTATAAGTTCAACCAGGGGGGCAGTTTCGTTTACCGTCGGCTTTGGTCGGAAGGGAGGCATCAAGGGAGCCGTTGTCTCGGCTTTTTATCGTGTAAGCTCGGGGGCCATGAAACGCGAACAGCGGCAGCTTTGGCGGCCCCGGCCTGGAGCCGCGCGATTTTTGCTCGCTGCGGGAGCACTGCTCGTAACATTACTGCCGCCCGCGGCCGCACAGGACATTCGCGGGCTGGAGGTCTGCACCGCCGAGACGCAGATGCTGCGTCGTACCGGATGCCTGCAGGCCAATGTCGAGTTTCTTCAGCAAGCGCTGATCAAGCTCGCTCGCGAAACCCAGGACAAGATCGCCGCCGCCGATCGCGATCTCGCCATTGCCCGCGCCGAGATCGCCGCGCTCAAATCAACAATGGAGAAGCTGAGTAGCGAGCTCGCGCAAATGAAAGCGAAAGCCGAACCCAACGGCAAGAAGTAGGCGGCAAGGTCTCGCTTCGAGTCGTAAGGCGACGCAGATTCCAAATCCCTGATTTTATTTCCGCTTTCCGGGGCACAACCGACATGGTGGGACCTGCTGCGGGCCTCGTCCCGGTCGAAAATGACCCGAAGGCGACTTCCACTGTGCTAGTTTGACCCCTACGATGCCTCGTCCTGATCCCTGCGGGAAGCAATGATGCGGCGCTCCGGAGCAGGCGGCAAGCCGATCAAAGGACGACGGCGCAAGGCGCCAGAGCCGAAACGCCGCAGTGCGCCCAAGGCCGTAGCACGTTCCAATTCGTCCCCTGCCGGCCAGGGAGCGGAGATCGCGCGGCTCACCGGGGAACTTAACGAGGCATTAGAGCAGCAATCGGCCACTGCCGACGTGCTGCGTATCATTTCAAATTCTCCGACCGAAATCGAGCCTGTCCTTGACGCCATCGTGCGGACGGCCGGGGAACTGTGCGCGTCCGAATATGCCATGTTGTTTAGATTGCGGGATGGAAAATACCACGTCGCCTCCTCTAACAATGCGGCGGCGGAATACGTCAAGCATTTCTTGGAACACCCGATCACCGTGGACAGAGGTTCGCTGATCGGCCGGACCGACCTGGAGCGACGTCCGGTCCACATTGTGGATTGCCTAGCCGACCCCGAGTACAAGATGCTCGAAGCCGCGCGGCTCGGGAAACATCGCACGATGCTTGGTGTTCCGTTGCTACGCGAGGGCGTACCAATCGGCGTCCTTGGCTTGCTGCGCACATCGGTGAAACCATTCACCGAAAAGCAGATCGAATTGGTGACGACCTTTGCCAATGAGGCGGTCATCGCCATCGAGAATACGCGGCTGATCAACGAACTGCGTGAGCGCACAACAGACTTAACGGAAGCGTTGGAGCAGCAGACCGCGACTGCCGACGTCCTAAAAGTCATCAGCCGCTCGACTTTCGACCTGCAGCCCGTGCTGGACGCCGTCTGCGAAACCGCCGCTCGGCTCTGCGTAGCCGAAATGGCGTTCCTGTTGCGGCGAGACGGTGATGTGTACCGAGCAGCCGCTGAGTTTGGTTTTTCGGCGGTCTACCGAGACTGGCTACAGGCGCATCCGATTACTGCAGATCGGGGGTCGATAACCGGGCGGGTCGCGCTAGAACGACGAGCGGTGCACATCGTTGATGTTGCCTCCGACCCTGAGTACACCCTTGCGGCAGCGACCAGTCTCGGTGGTGTGCACACCCAAGTCGGGGTGCCACTGCTGCGCGAGGGCGAGCCGATTGGTGTCATTTGCCTTGCGCGGCAGCGGGTCGAGCCGTTCAGCGAGCGTCAGATCGAACTGGTGTGCGCGTTCGCCGACCAGGCAGTCATCGCCATCGAGAATGCGCGGTTGCTCGACGAATTGCGTCGGCGCACTACGGACCTCACTGAGGCCTTAGAGCAGCAGACCGCCACGTCGGAAGTGCTGCAGGTCATTAGTAGTTCGCCTGGCGATCTTGAGCCAGTGTTCGCGGCCATGTTGGAGAAAGCCGTTCGCATCTGCGACGCCAAGTTCGGAAATATCTATCATTGGAATGGCGACGCCCTGCAGCTCATGGCGTCCTACAATACGCCAGCGGCGTTCGCCGAGGTGCGCGGGCGGTCACCGAACCTTCCTGGTCCGCAAACTCCGGCAGGTCGCATGATCGCGACCAAGACGTTTGTTCATGTCCCTGATTTGGCCGCGTACCCCGCTTACGCCGAACGCGATCCGTGGACCGTGAGCGGCGTCGAACTTGCAGGCGTGCGGACGCTACTCGTCGTGCCGATGCTGAAGGAGGAAGAATTGGTCGGCGGCTTCACCATTTACCGCCAGGAAGTTCACCCCTTTACCGACAAGCAGATCGAACTGGTCAAGAACTTTGCTGCTCAGGCCGTCATCGCCATCGAGAACGCGCGGCTGCTCAACGAACTGCGCCAATCACTGGAGCAGCAGACGGCCACGTCAGATGTGCTGCGCGTCATCAGCCTGTCGCCCGGCGAGCTTGACCCGGTGTTCCAGGCAATGCTCGGGAACGCGTTGCGCATCTGCGAGGCCAAGTTCGGCGGGCTGTTTCGCCTACAGGACGATAGTGTTCGGCTCGCCGCCTCGCTTGGTACACCAGAGCCGTTGGTGGAGTTCTTCAAGTCCATTCCTCGTCGGCCGTACGAGGATGGTCCGATCATGCGGGCCATCAGAACCAAGATGCCTATGCAGGTAGTCGATCTCGCTGCCGAACTCGCATACGTCGAGCGTGGTCCCATCGCGGTCGCGGGTGTCGAGCTTGGCGGTATCAGAAGCCTCCTGGTTGTTCCGATGCTTACGGAGGGCGAGGTGATCGGTCTCTTTGCGATCTTTCGCCAAGAAGTCCGTCCCTTCACCGACGAGCAAATTGCGTTGGTCAAGAACTTCGCCGCCCAGGCCGTCATCGCCATCGAGAATGCGCGGCTACTCAACGAACTGAGACAATCACTGGAGCAGCAGACGGCTACCGCCGAGGTGCTTCAGGTTATCAGCAGTTCTCCCGGCGATCTTCCGCCCGTATTTGCAAGTATGCTGGAAAACGCCGTCCGCATTTGCGACGCGAAGTTTGGAAATATCCATCGCTGGGATGGCGACGCCTTGCACGTCATGGCGACGCATAATACGCCTTCTGCGTTTGCCGAGTATCGCAGGCGCTCATTGTGGCGTCCCAATCCGACAAATGCTGTCGGTCGCGCGATAGCGACCAAAGCGGTGGTTCAGGTCGCCGATATTGCGGCTGAGCGAGCCTATACTGAGCAACGCAATCCGTCATACGTCGCAGCCGTCGAACTTGGGGGCGTACGGACGCTCTTGGCTGTCCCAATGCTGAAGGACAACGAGCTGATCGGTTTGTTCACTGTGTACCGCCAGGAAGTTCGTCCCTTCACCGACAAGCAGATCGAGTTAGTCAAGAACTTCGCAGCCCAGGCCGTCATCGCGATCGAGAATGCGCGGCTGCTCAACGAACTGCACCAGCGCACCGGCGAACTCGAAACGTCACTCGAATACCAGACCGCAACGAGCGATGTGCTCAAGGTGATCAGCAGCTCAATTTTCGATTTGCAGAAGATATTGGAGTTCGTCGCTGAAACGGCAGCGCGACTTTGTGCGGCTAAACAGGTCGCTATCTATCTTCTGGAAAATCAGATCTACCGCTTTACCATCGGCTTCGGGCTCGCACCCGGCTATCGCGAAATCGAGAAGAGACAGGCGCTTGTGCCCGGACCGGAGACGCTCGTCGGTCGTGTAGCGCTCTCAGGTCAGACTGTGCATATCCTCGATGTCTTGAGCGACCCGCAGTATGGTCCCAAGGACGACATTCGGGCCTCCGGGGTTCACACCATACTTGGGGTGCCGTTGACCCGTGAGGGCGAGGTGGTTGGCGTCATCACTCTTGCGCATGAACCGATCTTGCCCTTCAGCAGCGAACAGATCGAGCTGGTCCGAACTTTCGCCGACCAAGCGGTCATTGCCATCGAGAATGCGCGGCTGCTCAGGGAACTGCGCGAGAGAACTGAGCAAGTAGAAGCGCAATCACACGAGTTAGTGAAACTCAACCAGCAACTCGAACAACGCGTCACCGACCAGGTAGGCGAAATCGAGCGCATGAGCAGGCTGCGGCGTTTCCTGCCTCCGCAGGTCGCTGATCTAATCGTCGCATCCGGCGCAGAGAAACAACTCGAAAGCCATCGTCGAGAGATTACCGCGCTCTTCTGCGACCTACGCGGCTTCACTGGTTTCTCCGAAAGTTCGGACCCAGAAGACGTAATGGCTCTCCTGCGCGACTACCATGCAGCTATCGGTGAGATCATCATCAAATATAGCGGAACGCTCGAACGTTACGCGGGCGATGGGGTGATGGTGGTGTTCAACGATCCAGTGCCAGTCGAGAAGCCGGCGCTTCAGGCGGTGCTGATGGCGCTTGAAATGCGTGAGGTTATCGGAGCGCTGACCGAGAAATGGCGTCGGTTGGGACACGACATTGGCTTCGGCATCGGCATCGCCCACGGCTTTGCGACGCTTGGCACCATCGGCTTTGAAGGGCGCTTCGACTATGCCGCGATTGGGACGGTGTCCAATGTGGCTTCTCGGCTTTGCGATGAAGCCAAACCCGGGCAAATCCTCATTAGTCCCCGCGTGCTGATGGCCGTTGAGGACGCCGTGACCGTCGAGCCGGTGGGGGAGTTCATGCTCAAAGGTATCCGCCGTCCTCTGGCGGCTCATAACGTGCTTGCCGCCAAAGCCGCAAATTAGCTCGTGGCGACGAAGATCGATGTCGGCGTTTGCCCCATCGCGTCATATTCGGTGATAGCCCACAAATTTTCGTAGGGAAAAACTATGAATCTAAGCAATGTGAAGCCGTCGACGATCCTGGATCGTGTCCTCGACAAGGCAGCAGACAACCTCAGAATCGCAAAGATTCTCATTCGATTCTGGAAGGAGCTTGGCGCCGACGTTAGCTGGTTTGGGGTCAATAGTTACAGATTTGCTGAGCGCCGAAAATCGCTCTATGTTCGGAAAGCACCGAGGGCGGACGCAAAGTCAGGCTATCGGCAGAGGTCGCGATGGGTCAACGCGGGACGCTCGGCGGCATTGCCGCGAACCAACCCAGCGGCTAGAACCCGACTTGGCGGATCCATTCGCACTTTTACGGCGCATGAATCCGGCGCAGAAATCATTTCATGATCGACCGGTATCGTTTCGCCGCAGCCGCATTGATCGCGATCGCCGCGCTGGCGGCGCCGAAATCGCTCCTGGCGCAGACCGCCGGCGATCTCGCGCTGCCCGAGCGGGTGGAGTT
This sequence comes from uncultured Alphaproteobacteria bacterium, assembly GCA_963850855.1. Lineage (GTDB taxonomy): Bacteria > Pseudomonadota > Alphaproteobacteria > Rhizobiales > Xanthobacteraceae > BOG-931. Next base: position 195,736 of record CAWKNH010000009.1, on the reverse strand, counting down.
CGGCAGCCTCGACGGCAAGACCACACTGGTCGGGTATGTGTTCAAACCGCCGCTTGAGCCGGGAGCGCGCGTTCCGGCCGTGGTGATGATGCATGGGCGTGCGGGCGCTTATTCGACCGCCGCCAAAGGCGTTTACGATGCGAGCACGCTCTCGCAACGTCACCAATTCTGGGGACGGTTGTGGGCCGCGCTGGGCTACATCGCCGTCCTGGTCGACGGCTTCGGGCCGCGCGGCTATCCGCAAGGTTTCGGGCGCTTCACTTACGATTCGCGCCCGGCGGAACTGGACGAGGTCAGCATCCGTCCGCTCGATGCCTATGGCGCGCTCGCTTATCTGCGTTCGCGGCCCGACATAGCGACCGGGCGGATCGGCCTCCAGGGCTGGTCGAACGGCGGCAGCGCGACGCTTGCGAGCATGGCGCCCGACGCGCCCGGCCTTGCCGAACATACGCCGGACGCCGGCTTTCGCGCGGCGCTCGCCCTCTATCCGGCGTGCGGACTCAAGGGTCATTTCGCAACGACCGGCTATCGGAGCTACGCTCCGCTTCGCGTCTTCGTCGGTACTGACGACGAGGAAATTTCGCCGAGCGGCTGCCGCGAGCTGCTCGCGCATGCCGGCGGCGACGTCCGCATCCACTTCTACGAGGGCGCGACCCACGATTTCGACGACCCCGGCCGCAAGCGCCAAAGCATCCCGGCCAACGCCGAGGCAGCGCGCGACGTCGTGCAACGCGCGCGGGCCTTCTTCGCGAGAGAGCTGGCCGGAAAGTAGCTGGCAAGCTTCTTGCGGTTAGCCGAGATTCTTGTAGTTCGACTCAGTCGAGGGCGTTCTCGCGCGCGTAACCCGCGGCTAGTTTCAAGGATTGGGGAACGCCGACTTCTGGCGCCTTCGCCAATGCCGGGCGAGCCTCCATCATTCTGGCTTTTATCCGGCGCAGGATCGGCTCGGAAACCGGAAACGATCCCAGATAAATCGGCCGGCCATACCTGGACGTGGAGCCGAGGACCTCAACCTCGCACCCGATGCGCCGGTAGAGCCGCAACATTGTGGCATCAAAATTGGCCAGTATCGATTCGATTCCCGCTCTGACGGCGACGTCGCCCAAAGCGGCAATCAGGACGGCGGAAGCAAAGAGCCTTTGGCCCTTGTCCACGATCCGATCGTCGAGACAAACGCGCGTGCACTCCCAGATTGTGGGAGCGCTGAGGTGCACGGCGTCTGGAAGCGTGTCGGAAAAGAGATCGGCAAGGAGAGTTGGGCCCGTCGTCGGCAACAGCCGCAAGCTTCCCTTCACTTCGCGTCCTTCATCGTCGGTGTAAATCAAATAGATCGGCGACTCGTCGTCATACCGATCGCGCTCCTCGCCGCCGGCGACCCGAACATCCCATCCGAGCCGGTCGCAAAAGACGCGAGCGCGCAATCGGAACATCTTCTTCAGCAAGTCCGGGTATCGATGCGCATTATGTTTTTCAATCAGGACGATCATTGCAAAAGATCCCCCGCGAGGCAGGCCCATCGTGCCGTGAATTGGCTTAGATGTGGGCAAGCCTAGCCATGCACCGCTAAGAAATCGGTCTATAAGATAGCTGGCAATCTAAATACGTTTTACAGAATCAGCAGGCCGAGTTTGACCGCTTTGCTGACTGCCTGTGCCGAGGTAACGCAATCCAATTTGTAACGAATCGACTTCAAATAATCGCGTGCCGTCAACGGAGAAATATTCAAAATGACCGCAATATCGCCGCTCGCCTTGCCGAGCGCGGTCCAGCGCAGGCACTCGAGCTCTCTGGTGGTGAGGTGCGGCCGTTCTTCGCCAAACACTTCGACGATAACTCGGGAATGAAGCCGGTTGGCGATTTGCACGAGAGTGGGCACGTTCGCCGCCAAAAAATCCTTCCACTCTTGTTCGGGTCTTGAAGACGAAAGTGAAAACAGCGCCCGGTGCCCGCGCTTGCTCACGACCGGGATGGAGAAGCCGTAGGGTCCCACGCCGTGCGCGAGCGCGTCCATCAGGAAGGCACCTTCCTCCGCATTCTGAATCGTCAATTCGTTCCAATTGAACGGCAGCGTGCGGCGAAACCCTTCGCGCACGACGGGATCGATGTCGATATATCCCATCTGCAGGTAGCGTTTGATCCATGCGGCCGGATAGGTCAAACGGATATACGGGTCGACCGACGGGCTCGCGCCAAGCTTGGACGAATGGTAGACGATATGATCGACCAGCAATAAATCGCGAAGCTTCTCGACCGATACCTCAATGTCGGGGACGTTCTCGATGATCGAGAATGCTGCTACGAGCGTCATTTCGTTGGGCGGACTGATCGTCATCGTCACACCCCAAGCCCTAGCCCGTCCCGTCGGACATACCTTTGCGAATCGATCACCGCTGCGCCTCGCCGCATGGGTTTTCAATCAAGCAAACCGGCCCTAATCCTCGTGTTCGGCCGCGCCGGCCGAGCCAATGAAGTTCGGTTTTCGCCGCGGACAGATCCGGCAGCTGCCAGCCGGTGCCTTGCGGCAAGTCGCCTTGCGGCGACTCCCGTTGTGGCCATTCCCGGCAAAGCGTCCCGCGTAGCCCTTACCCCTCGGGGGGCGACATCATAGCCAAGTGTGGAACCGAAGGGAATCCCCCCTCTGCGGTGGCGCGGTCGCCATCCCGCTTGGCCTACGCTCGCAACTCGACTGAGCAAGGCGAGGGGGATTGTTATGGAGTACAAGCAGTTTATCGTTAAGGCGTTCGAGCGAAAGCCCGGCAAATGGCGGGCGGGCGTGCATCGCTCCGACGGGAAGCCGCTGATGGTAACGGGCCGGGCGAAGCTGGAAAAATTCGTGACCGGCTTGGACGCAACGACGGCGCAGGACGCGCTGCTCATGGCCATGGCGGCGATCGACGCCGAGACTTTCTCGCGTCGCGGCGCGCTGCTTCCGTCCCAAGCCGCGCGGTCGATGGAGGAATGCCCGCTGGGCTGAGTGCGCCGTGGCAAGATCGTCATAATGATGAGGCCGATCGCCGTCGGTCCCATGGCGGCGGCTTGTCCTTGGCGCTCGGATTTAGAGAGGCAGGAATACCTCATCGCGGGGGTCGATAGTGCCGGCGAGCCAAGTGCCGCATTCGCGACATTGGATGAAGTAGCCTTCGCGGCCTTCGCTATCGATCGGGGCGTTCGCAACTCTTGAAACCGCCAAGCGCGACCCGCATTTGGGACACGCGGCCTCGGTCACGCGGTTCGCCTTTTCTTGGTCTTTTTCAGTCGCCACGGGCGCCTCGCCAACCGGTCTTCGAAATGGCTCCTCCATCGCGACGACCGTGGATTGAGAGATAAGCCCGCGTCGAGAAGCAGCATGTGACCCCCAGCACAAAGTTGAGCTTTGTTACTGAACGGTGCACATCCGACCGGCTGCGGGCACCCCGCGTAAACTCAGAGCCCGCCGCGCTGACGCCCGCAAACGGTCAAAGCGGTTCCAATCTGCGATGTCCGCGTCAATTGTTGGGTGGAGATACGGTATCTGTTCGTGTCAGCACTGTGCTCAGGCGATCTGCAACGAACGAATTCCCTTTTGGGGTCCAATGAATATCTTTTGGCATATAGTCATCCGCGCCGTCTAAGGCGACGAAAGAAATGTTTTTTTCGTTGAGAAACGTTTCGATCCGGGCCTCGCGTCCCTGAACGCCAACCAGGAATTGGCCGCCTTGTGTCTCCACGAAATCCCGGATCATGCCGAGCAGATGCTCGGTCGGGTCGGGCACTTTAACGAATGGATTTCGCAGCAGGACATATGCGGAAACCGCCACACGTGCGACCAGAAAATTACGGGCAAACCAATTTTCGACGAAATACGAACGTCTTGATTTTGGTACAGGGAGCCCCCGCCACTCCCACCGATCGCCCCCAGCGTCTACGATATACGGCTTGTAGTAGCCATCAAATCTAACGTTGGTGCTGTTATCTTCGCGGTCGCTGTCGCCGTGGTAGATCAGGACCACAATGCTCGGCTTTAATTGCGGCCACAGGCGCCGGAGCATCTGGTATTCCTGATCGGTACCAAAGCCCGACACTCCGGCGTTGACGATCGTGTAGGCGGGCATTTTTTTCCGAAGAAATTCTGTAAATCGCTCATCGGACTCGACATTATAGCCCCAGACAAACGAATCCCCGATGAACAGGACGGTCGGCTTTGAAGTGTGACCCTGTTCGATGTCGCGCAGGCCAAGGCTGTTGTTCTGGACGGTGATAGTGCGAAGATTGCAAGGAAAGGTCGAGATCGCATTCGGGGTCGGAGACCAGCCGAGTTCCGAGTTGAACTGAAAAATCGATGCGACCTCGTTCTTCGGAACCACGATTTGTAGATAGCGCAGATCGATAACGCGTAGCACTCCTTCGGTAACGACGAGAGTCACGACCACGAGTATGAATTGGAGGAAGATGCCTTTGAAGAAGCTTCGCGTTACGCTCTGTCTACCGACCCCGCTCATTGCATCCTTCCCATCATGGCTGTATCGGCAATGATGGTAGTTGTACCGCATTCCGGCGGGCGCCGAAATCGGTGTTTGATTTTCAGAATTCAAACCGAGATCCCAAAAAACTCCAAGATGACGGCGCACTGGTCGGGCAACGGGTGCTCTCCGTATACGATTTGAACGTTGCATTGCCTTAGGTTAAGGTCGCGAGTGGCGCTGGTGACAAAAGACGCCCGGACGATCGGCCAGTCACGTGGTTTATTGCGTCAACGATGCGATCGGTAAGGTCTTTGCAAGTGCATGAGGATTTCACCCGCGCAGCGGAGGTTGAGGGTTCGTCGGATCGCTCGTTCGGATTTGTCTTTGCCGGCTTCTTTGCGCTGGTCGCCGTCCTTCCGGCATTTCACGGACCAATATCGTCAATACGATGGTGGGCGGCGGTGCTTGCGGCGTCATTTCTCGCCTTGGCGCTCTGGCGGAGCAAAAGTCTGCGACCGCTTAATCGTCTTTGGTCCAAGTTCGGGCTCTTGCTGTCCAAAATCGTCGGACCGGTTGTGCTGATGCTCATTTTCTACGCGGTTGTGACGCCGGTCGGCTTGCTCATGCGCGCGTTCGGCAAGGATCCATTGCGACTCCGCCGGGATGAGGCAACGAGCTATTGGATCGTGCGCCAAGCGCCGGGACCGGCGCCCGGGTCAATGAAGGATCAGTTCTGAGGCCGCCGATGGTGTCGTTCGCGAAAGAATTCTGGAGATATCTGCGCGTGCGGAAGAAATATTGGCTGTTGCCGATCTTTGCCGTGAGTTTGACTTTCGGAGCGCTGATCATACTGACACAGGGGTCGGCCGTGGCGCCTTTCATCTACACCCTGTTTTGATCTGATTTCGATCGCGGAATGCGCATCCTCGGCCTTTCGGCTTTTTATCACGATAGTGCCGCCGCGTTGGTAGAGGACGGGCGCGTCGTCGCGGCCGCGCAGGAGGAGCGGTTCACCCGCAAGAAGCACGATCCCGGCTTTCCGCGTCACGCGCTTGCCTATTGTCTGCAAGCATCTGGAAGTCGCCTCGATGACATCGACCACGTCGTTTTCTACGACAAACCGTTCCTCAAGTTCGAGCGACTGTTGGAAACTTATCTGGCATTCGCACCTTCCGGCTTCAAATCCTTCCGCTTGGCTATGCCACTATGGCTACGCGAGAAGCTGTTTCAGAAGCAGCTCCTGCGCGACGAATTGCGCAAGTTCTCCCGAGAATTCGCTTGGGAGGAAAAACTCCTGTTCACCGAGCATCACCAAAGCCACGCGGCGTCCGCATACTTTCCGTCGCCCTTTGACGAAGCGGCCATCTTGACGATGGATGGCGTCGGCGAATGGGCGACGACGTCGGTCGCCTTTGGCCGGGGTAACCAACTCACGATGCTCAAGGAGCTTCACTTTCCGCATTCGCTGGGCCTGTTGTACTCCGCCTTCACCTATTACACCGGCTTCAAGGTCAATTCCGGTGAATACAAGGTGATGGGGCTTGCTCCGTATGGCGAGCCAAAATTCGCCAAGCTCATTCTCGATCATCTCATCGACGTCAAGCCAGATGGGACGTTCTGGCTCGATCAGTCCTATTTCGACTATTGCGTAGGACTACGGATGAGCAACGAAAAATTCGATCGTCTGCTCGGGGCGCCGGCGCGCAAACCAGACGAACTTCTGACCGACAGACATATGGATTTGGCCGCATCGATCCAGGCGGTCACCGAAGAAATCGTGCTGCGATTGACGCGTTCGCTCGCCGCCGAAACCGGCGCCCAAAATCTGTGTCTCGCCGGTGGCGTGGCGCTCAATTGCGTCGCCAATGGCCGGGTTCTGCGCGACGGCAAGTTCAAACGCGTCTGGATTCAACCGGCGGCCGGCGACGCGGGCGGCGCGGTCGGCGCGGCTTTGGCCGCCTATTATGTTTACAAGGGCCGGCCCCGCGATGTCGCCGCAACGCCTGACGGCATGAACGGCGCGTATCTCGGTCCGGGCTTCGACGATGAGGACAGTGCAAAGAGGCTCACGGCGGCGGGCGCGCGCTTCACACGCCTTGACGACAGCGCGTTGATCGGCCGCGCCGTCGCGGACTTAGCGGAGGGCCGAGTGCTCGGTTGGTTCCAGGGGCGCATGGAATTCGGGCCGCGCGCGCTCGGCAATCGCTCGATCATCGCCGACGGCCGGTCACCCGCCATGCAGTCTCGTCTCAATCTGAAGGTCAAATACCGCGAATCGTTTCGACCCTTTGCGCCGGCGGTGCTGCGCAGCGACGTGTCGGATTGGTTCGAGCTCGACGACGACAGTCCATACATGCTGTTGGTCGCCAAAGTCCTGGAAGGCCGGCGGCGGCCGATGACGGCCGAACAGCAGGCGCTGTTCGGAATTGAGAAGCTCAATGTGGCACGCTCCGACATTCCCGCCGTGACCCATGTCGACTATTCGGCGCGCATCCAGACGGTGCACGCGGAAACCAACCCGCGGTTCCATGCGCTGCTCGCGGCCTTCAAAGCTGCCACCGGTTGCCCGGTTCTGGTCAACACCAGCCTCAATGTCCGTGGCGAGCCGATCGTCAACACGCCGGACGATGCATTCCGATGCTTCATGGGCACGGAACTCGACCGGCTGGCGGTCGGCAATTTGTATCTCGTCAAAGACGATCAGGATCCCTCGCTCCGGCGCGAATACCGACGGGCGTTCGAGCTCGATTGACCGTAGCCAAATGGCACTTGGTTTGCGGAGATCAGATGGCCAAAAGTGCCAAATGCCAAATCCGAGACAGCCCACATCAATGACCAATGAGCGTTTCGCAATGCGTCAATTCACAGCGTCGAACCGACGCGATGGGTCACATGAAGCTCTCCTTCGTCTCCGGCGCGCTTCATTGCAACTCCTGGCACGTTCTTGTACTTTGTCAAAAGACGGATGATCCTAAATCGATTCAGTGAGAAGGGGTACCGAGAATGCCGCGGGACACCGAGGCCTGGCAGACAAGGCTCGCCGCATTTCCGGTTGCAAGCTACGACGCGGGTGTGACCGTGCTCTCTGAAGGCACGAAAACCAGGCGACTGCTGATTCTCAAAACCGGCCTAGTAAGCATCGTCAAGGGTGGCATCGAGATCGCCCAAGTGGCGGAACCGGGGGTGGTCCTAGGCGAGATCTCCGCGCTGCTTGATCAACCGCATAGCGCGGACGTTCGCACCTTGGAGCCCTCGCAGTTTCACGTTGCCGACGCTGCCGCATTTCTTGTGCAAGACCCAGCTGCGCTTCTTTACGTTGCGACAATCCTGGCCCGGCGTCTTGATGAGACCAACCGAGCCTTCCTTGAACTAAAGGCCCAGCTTCAGGCCGGCGAGCCGCCTAATCTGATCGATAAAACAGTCGAGAGGATCGAAGGATTGCTAAGTCTTGATTGGAGAAAATATTACGACAAGCAGACTCAGGAGAAGCTGTTAGCGGGATATGAAATATAGCTGCTGCAGGCGGGATCCGGCTGAAATGTCGCTCTGGGTCAAAGGAAGACATAGCGGCTAGAATTTTTGACTTCTGCTTATCCCCCAAAAAGCGGAGATTCGCGAGCACGCGCCGCACGTCGGCTTTGGGCCAATACGACAGACATCGCAAGGTCTATTCGATCACCTTGTCGGCGAGGATCAAAAATGTTTCCGGCAATGCGATGCCCAGTGCCTTTGCCGTCTTCAGGTTGACAACGAAGCTCGATACCTGGTCGGTTGTTCTATCGGCAGGTCGGCCGGCTTGGTTCCCTTGCAGCAACTTGACGAGCGAAGGGCCATGATGTCCAGCGATATAGTTGGACAAGGCGCGGCCGTACGCAATAAGCCGCCTGTCGCCTCATAGGACCATTGGTAAATTGCTGGCAGACGATCAGCAGCTGCGTGCTCGATGATCGCCTGCCGATTAAGAACAGGAAGGGCGATGCCAACACATTAAGATTGCCGCGCCGGATGTCCTTCGTCGCTTCAATTGCTCGTGCGATCTCGTCGGCCTTTGCGCACCCGGTGAGTCGCTACTGCGACGCCGCGTATGCGCGCCGCATCCTGCGAGCGCCTGAAGCTCTTGCGGCTGCGGTCGTATTTGAATCGGCAAGTGCCGCCATGTGGCGAATGTCCCGGCAACACCTCGATCAGGATATCCTGGCGCTTGCCATCAAGGTCGCTCATCAGCAGGCTCACACCTGTTGTATTGCCTCCAGGTTTCGCCAGCGAGCTAACCAGTCTTGCACTCACCATGTCGTCGGTCATCGCAAGGATCGGGATTGTGTCGGTTGCCTTCTGCGCTGCACGAATTGCAGCATCCCCACCTGCAATGATGACGTCGACTTGGGCCTTCGCCAGTGTCTGGGCATGCTCCGGAAGCTGCTCCGGACGTAGTCCATAACCGGACTGATCGACGGAAAGGTTTTGACCGCGCATGAACCCAAGCCGGCGTAGTTCGTCAAAGATGCGTCATAAAACGGCGTTCTGCGTGGAAAGAGGTGCAAACTGCCGCATGCGATAGGTTCTGCCCTCCTGCGCGCGAGCGGCGTGTGGCCATGCCCACGCAGCATCCGCAAAGAAATGTGATGAAATCCCGCCGTCTCACACCATCGCCCTCGCAGGACAATGAATATCTTACCACATTTGTCACGACCAGCCCGATCTTGTGCGTCACATGCAAATTGCGCTGCTCGACTTCCGAATATGGGTCAAAAGGCGACATACGCGTCGCGTCAACTGTGCGTCCGCTTTACCCCTTAAAGCGGCCGGCACCGTCTGACCGAACGCCTTATCGAAGTTGTATTGGGACCTCGCGAACACACGACCTGTTCCACTCAGATTCTTCAGGCTAGAAGAGCGAGAACCGAGCCCGCCACCAACGACGCATTTTCATGAAAAAGATCGGTTTCCTGTCATTCGGTCATTGGACAGCTTCGCCGCAGTCGCAGACGCGGTCAGCTTCCGACGCCCTCCTGCAATCGATCGACTTGGCCGTCGCTGCCGAGGAGCTCGGCGCCGACGGGGCTTATTTTCGCGTGCATCACTTCGCCCGTCAGCTCGGCTCCCCGTTCCCCCTCCTGGCGGCAGTCGGCGCCAAGACCAAGCGGATTGAGATTGGCACCGCGGTCATCGATATGCGGTATGAGAACCCGCTGTACATGGCAGAGGACGCTGGTGCGGCCGACCTCATCGCCGGCGGACGCCTGCAACTGGGCATCAGCCGCGGCTCACCGGAGCAGGTGATCGACGGATGGCGCTACTTCGGTTACGCCCTGCCTGAGGGGATGACCGATGCCGATATGGCGAGACGCCACACCGAGGTGTTGCTCGAGGTGCTGCGCGGCGAGGGCTTCGCGCGCCCAAACCCGCGCCCGATGTTCCCGAATCCTCCCGGCCTGTTGCGCGTCGAGCCCTATTCGGAGGGCCTGCGCGATCGGATCTGGTGGGGCGCCGGTTCGAATGCCACCGCCGGCTGGGCGGCCAAGCTCGGGATGAATCTGCAAAGTTCAACGCTCAAAAATGACGAGAGCGGACGGCCGTTCCACGAACAGCAGGCGGAGCAGATCCGGATATTCCGTGAGGCGTGGAAGACGGCCGGTCATGCGCGCGAGCCGCGGGTGTCGGTCAGCCGCAGCATCTTTGCCCTCGTGGACGACCGTGACCGCGCCTATTTCGGGCGCGGCAACGAGAACGAGGACACGATCGGCTTCCTCGGCGACGACACCCGAGCCATTTTTGGCCGCAGCTACGCCGCCGAGCCGGACGTCCTCATCGAGCAGCTCGCGAAAGACGAAGCTATCGCCGAGGCTGACACGCTGCTCTTGACCGTCCCTAATCAGCTCGGTGTCGACTATAACGCCCACGTCATCGACGCGATCCTCAAACATGTCGCCCCCGGCCTTCGCTGGCGCTGACGCTTGCTGTGCGGTCGAGATGCTCTACACTCCGGTACATTGGGAGGTCGGGAAGGATGAACAGCGGCGACCTATCGAAACAGTCCGTCGGCGCGAGGATGACAAATGAACTGCGGGAGTTTGCGGTCATCGCCGCTTATCTCTGCATCTGTTTCACCGCGCTGGCTTACCTGAAAGCGGCAATCCTACGAGCGCATGGCATTGATTTCGCCCCGTTTGGTTTTGCCGTCATCAAGGCCCTGATCTGTGCCAAGTTCGTGCTGGTGGGGCGCGTCTTCAACCTTGAGGGGCGGTTCAAGACCGGTCCGCTCATTCGGCAAACGCTCTACAAGTCACTCGCCTTTCTTGTTCTGTTATTCGTCCTGAACGTCTTTGAGGAGGTCATCGTCGGCCTCATTCACGGCCGGGCCGTCGCTGACTCCATCGCCGAGATCGGCGGCGGGACCCTCGATCAGCTGATCGCGACCAGTATCATCGTGTTTCTGATATTTATTCCCTTTTTTGCGTTTCGTTCGCTCGGCGAAGTTGTCGGCGAGCGTAATCTTGTTCGCATGTTCTTTGAATCTCGCCAGGGGGTGGATCTGTCTGAATAAGACAAACTGCCTCTGTTTAGAGCTATTTGGGTAGGGAAATCCATCCAATCGCGATTTAGCGTGCGAGATGAAATGGAACTCATCTCCGCGAGATTCCCATGGTAGTGCTTGTGAAAATGATCAGCTTGCACCTGGTTCGCTGGGCCGAGCAGGCCACTCAGAAGAACAAGATGCCCTATCGTTGGTTCGAAGTGGACCATCGCGGCTTATAAATTGGTTGAGCTTTGCCCAGGCTCACCTTTTGCAACCGTGCTGGCCAGACGCAGAAATCCACAGCGCACCTTGGACTGTGGCTTAGGCACCGCGCGTAATGCTTGGGCGTCGGCGGCGCGGTTGGTGTTCCGATAAAGCTTCGCTAGTGTATGCCGATCGGTACCGCGACGATGACCCGTTGCAGCAACGCGTTGCCTCGGCCGCGGGTTCAATCGGTAGTCGGCAGCTGACCGCCGACCTGAACATCACACGGAGCGCACCATGAAAGCGGCGGCCAAGAGGAAGACAAGTCGCACGGTCAAAAAAGCGAGCAAACCGGCGGTCAGGACCAAGAAGATCAAGAACCCTACTTTTCACCACGCACTTCTGAAAACCGCCCGCATGCAGGAAATGATCGATTGGTATGCCGCGGTTGTCGGCGTCGAACCGGTATTTCAAACTCCCGGCATTGCGTTTCTGAGCAACGATGGCGCCAACCATCGGATTTCAATGGTCGGAAATCCGCAGTTTCTGGGGAACCCCAATTTTCGCAAGTCGGTCGGCATGCATCACCTCGCCTTTGAGTACGAGTCGGTCGACGATCTCCTCGACACCTGGCGCCGGCTACACGAGGAACACGGCTACAAGCCGCATGTGGCGGTGCACCACGGTATGACGCTGTCGTTCTATTACGCGGATCCCGAAAACAACAGCGTCGAGCTGCAGGCCGACGTGTTTGGCGATTGGAAAAAGTCAAAGGCGTGGATGCGGACGTCGCCGCAATTCAAGGCCGATCCAGTCGGGAAGTTTGTCGATCCCGCCGCGATGTTCGCGGCGCGATCTGCCGGAGTAAAAACGAAAGAATTGCTGCGTCGCGCCTATGCCGGCGAATACCCGCCCGCTGCTGCATATGATTACCTCGTCGACTTGCCGGAGCCATAGGGGTCAGATGGGATTATGACAAATGCGCACCTCTTCAACAAAATTTGCGTCAGTTGCGCTCGCGCTTGCTGCACTTATCGCCATTGCCGAGGTCGGCCCGCGCGCCCTCGGCGACAACGAACTCAGCTTATCGGATCACGGGCCGGCGCCGGAATTTACCGGGTTCCACTGGCTGAATTCTTCGCCGCTGACAGTGGCAGTTTGCAGGGAAAGTGTCCTTATCCAGTTCTGGACCTTCTCCTGCATCAACTCGCTCCGCGCGCTGCCCTACGCGAAGAAGTGGTACGAGACGTACAAGACAAGGGTTTCACTGTGATTGGGGTTCATACACCGAGTTCGCCTTCGAGAAGGAGACGAGCAATGTCGAAACCGCGATCAAAAGCCTAGGAGTTACCTATCCGGTCCCACAGGATAATCAGTACAGCACCTGGAAGGCTTATCGAAACTACGTTTGGCCGGCGGAGTACCTTATCGATAAGTCCGGCAAGATCCTCGGCATCCAATTTGGCGAAGGCAATTACGGTAAAATAGAACACGCCATTGCCCGTCTTGTGGGCGCCAGCGTGTCCGATACCGAACCTGACGATCCGGGCCTAGGCGCTATCGGCTCGCCGGAGATGTATTTCGGCACGGAAGAAAACGTGAATGGCGAACTTAAAAAGCGGCGCAAGGAAGCGCGATGGTGAGTTCGCAGAACTCTGCCGCTGGGGAGCGCTCCTACACAGCCCCCGGTGACGTGCCGTTGAACCGCTTCGCCTTTTCCGGGACTTGGAAGATAAGCACAGACAACGCCGCCTTGTCTGCCGATGGCGGCGAAATACTTCTCCGGTTCCGTGCGCCCAAGGTCAACATAGTGGCGGGCAGCCCATCATCGCAAACACTATCGATTACGGTCGACGGGAAGCTACAGCCGCCGGTGACGGTGCAGGGAAGTCAGCTTTATTCTCTCTATAGCGGCCCCCCCGGCGAGCATGTGTTGCGCGTGACGATACCAAAGGCTGGGCTGAGCGCTTTCACCTTCTCGTTCGGATAGAGCAGCCGGCGAATGCGAGACCGCGACGCGCCGGCTCCCATTGTGATGTCCGTTCCTCCCGCGATTGTGTTGCAAAAGTCGCTTTGCACTGGCGATCAAAAATTCTAAGGGCTACAGGTGCGGATTTCGTGTAAAGATGTGACGGGCCTCATCGCCCCATGTTAAACTCATAGGCGACTTCGGTAGCGCGATTGAGGTTGTACGAATGGCGATTGCTTCCCGTTTCGGATTTTTCGTGAAAATTCGTAGCCCTGCAACTTTCGAGTTTGGCAACACAATCCCCGCGAAAGCAGACATTTATCCGCGGCTTTCGCACGTCGGCTTTGGGCCAAGAGCGGACGCGGCGGTCATATTGAAACCTTCTAAAGGCGTGTCTGAAAGGGACACGTTTTCCAAGCCATGGTATGTGGAAAGGTGGAATGAGGGCGTGATCTATGTGGAAACGGTTTTGGAGGAAGTGGACGGTCGATAGGCCAGCGGCCTTTGGTGATTGGCTGTGGCAAGTTTGTGTCGTTGAGTTAGCCGCTTTTCTAAATCGGTTGACTTTAAGACAAGCTATTGCGTTCATCCCCGTCGTAATTCTAGTCTTGGCTTACGCGAACAAAATCCCACTTCCCCCGGAATTGATGCTGGTCGGCGATGAGCTGGCCTACATCGACATTTTTTCGATAATTTTGTTGCTCAGCCTCGTGGGGCGCGCGGCAGCGATTTTATACATCGTCCGGCAGGCAGGCGAACATGTGCTCAGGCTCGTAAGCCACGCGCGCACTAAATGGCTCCGTTCGGATTTCCGTCATCGGCGAGTGAGTGGTGCGAGGCGTTTGACCAGACGAGCGAAAAGCGATGACGATGGACATTTTCCCATTTATGGCGTCGCTTGGGCGTAATGGCGTAAATCTCAGGTGACGCTGAGCGAGGGTCACAGCGCAGGTCGGCTATGGGTCATGAACCGCCTCCCACCGTGGAGCGGGTGCGGCAGGAAGACCTCACATCGCGGACGCGAAGGCAGAGAGTGAGCGCGGCTGAGACGGGCCAATTTCAGGCTCATGCACTGCAGCAAAAAGGTCCTGGTTCTATGACCTAATCCGCGATTCCGGCATTCGGGGTCGCGGTTTTCTCCCGTTCAAACTCACGCATGGGGATGGGTGAGCTGGGTTTCCGCGACCATGACCGGGTCAGTGGTCATGGAGCCGCCGCGGCCATCACCGGCCGCGGCGAAGCTCGCTGCGATGTATTGGCCGAGCAGCGGCAGGGCGATATTCGTTGGGTGGATGCCATCGTTCGCGGTCAGCGTGCCGCCGGTATTGCCGCCGTTGGCGGCATAGCCGAGCGTCGCATTTGCTGCGAACCCGACATCGGCGAGGTCAATCCGGTTCTGGTCGCTCAAGCCAGCCACCGTCCCCGGTATGGCGGCGGCAGGCGTCAGCACGGAGAATGTTTCAGAGGTTGAAGCGCCGCCCGCATCGGTCGCAGTCATTTTGATACTGAGACCCGCCGCGCTGTTCGGCACCGTACCCGTAAATGTGTCAGTCGATCCGTTGAAGTGCAGCCAGGACGGCAGGGCCGAACCGTTGGCGAGCTTCGCGCTGTAGGTCAGGTTTTCGCCCTGCGGATCGGTGAAGGTGTTCGACGCCAGAGTGAAGTCGACGGCCTGGCCGCGCCTCCAGGTTTGGGTCGCCGTTTGCGCCGTCACCATTGGAGCCGCAGGCTTGGGTGTCAGCACGGAGAATGTTTCGGAGGTTGACGCGCCGCCCGCATCGGTCGCAGTCATTTTGATGCTGAGACCCGCCGCGCTGTTCGGCACCGTACCCGTAAATGTGTCAGTCGATCCGTTGAAGTGCAGCCAGGACGGCAGGGCCGAACCGTTGGCGAGCTTCGCGCTGTAGGTCAGGTTTTCGCCCTGCGGATCGGTGAAGGTGTTCGACGCCAGAGTGAAGTCGACGGCCTGGCCGCGCCTCCAGGTTTGGGTCGCCGTTTGCGCCGTCACCATTGGAGCCGCAGGCTTGGGTGTCAGCACGGAGAATGTTTCGGAGGTTGACGCGCCGCCCGCATCGGTCGCAGTCATTTTGATGCTGAGACCCGCCGCGCTGTTCGGCACCGTACCCGTAAATGTGTCAGTCGATCCGTTGAAGTGCAGCCAGGACGGCAGGGCCGAACCGTTGGCGAGCTTCGCGCTGTAGGTCAGATTTTCGCCCTGTGGATCGGTGAAGGTGTTCGACGCCAGAGTGAAATTCACCGCCTTGCCGATGGTCCAGATTTGTTCTGCTGTCTGGTTCGTAATCGTCGGCGCCGTTGGGGCGACGAGATTGGCAGCAAAGGTCTCCGACGCGGACAGCCCGCTGGTATCGGTCGCCGTCACCTTGATGCTGAGGTTGGTGTTGCCGGCCGGCGGCGTTCCGGCGAAGGTTTGCGTGGTGACATTGAAGCTCAACCATGAGGGCAGAGCGGCGCCGTTGGCCTGTGTCGCCGTGTAGATCAACGTCTCGTTCTGGGGGTCTGTGAACGTGTTAGACGCGAGCGTGAAATTCACCGCCTGACCGACCTTCCAGGTCTGGGTTGCCGTCTGCGCGGTCACGCTCGGCGAGGAGGCGGTTTGGCCGTTTCCGTTGCCGACGTCATCGGCCGTGATGGTATCGCCGTCAGAAAGGAGGGTGGAGAGGCTGACCTCGAAGGTTGTGTCCCAATACTGACCGGGCTCCGTGCCCCAGGGATTGCGGATTTCGAGCAGACCCGTGCTGCTGTCGTAACCGTAAATCGACATCGCATGATCAGCAATCAGGGTGTCGTCCCCGGAGCTGTCGGTCGCATTTGTGTAGGAACTCAAAACGACGTCGTCGCCCTTTGAAAGGTCAGAAACCAGCGTGCCGAGAACGCTCGCCGTGGAGTTTCCGGACGCCAAGCTCGTCTCGTCAAGGGACGAGTTGTAGACGACGGTCACCCAGGAGTTCTGGTTGGCGTCGAAGTCGGTGATTGCCGACGCGCCGGTGATCTCCTCGAGAGCGTATTCCGGAGCGCCGCCGTTGCCGATGGCCGACCAGGAATTGCCGCTGATCGAATTCCCGGTCACGGCACCGCCGGTCTGGAGCTGCGCGTAGGCTTTCTCCGCGAGGCTCGCCCAGATGTCCGACGCGTAGTTGAAGATGTTGCCGCCGTCGGCCAGCGAATTATTGACCGTGACATATTCGGCCGTGCCGTCGACGTAGAAGCGCACGCCATATGTGCCGTTTCCGTTCGAGGTGAACATCGACGAAATGACGCCGGGGTCTTGCTTAGCGACCTCGGCGATGCTCGACAGGAAATAGCAGTCACCAAGGTAGCCTTGGTTGATGTCGTTCATGCTCGGACCGTTAGCGCCGAACAGCGCAGCGGAGTCAGCCGAGTAGGACACGGAGAAGCTGGGATAGCCGCTCATCGTGACTGTCGAACTCGGAAGATCGGTGCCGAGGAACCATTTGTCGTTCAGCTCGGAAAGCCGGGTGGCCGAGGACCCGACGGCGAGGTTGCCCAGGCTCGCTGACGACGCTGCGCCCCCGGTCCAGGTGGCGTTCGCGGCATTGCCATTGACGAGGGCATTCGTGATCGAGGTCAAATAAGACGATGCCTGCATGCCGTTGTTCAGATTGGCGGCAATCGTCTCGAGGTCGGAAAATTCCGCGGCGGTTAGGGATGTATTGGAGGACGCCAAGGTCGAATCGAGGTCGGCAAAGAGCTTCTCGAGTCCCGCGTAAGCGACCGTTCCGTTAACATCGGCGGCGGCCATATCGCTCGCGATCGACGTGGTCTGCAGCGTGCTCACCCACGACGGTACGGCGGAGGAGCCGGTTTCGGCTGTTCCAGATGCGGACTCAGAGTTAATAGATAGTGTCACAGACGCCTCGCCTCGTGATACTCGCTACGCAGAACCTCATACGAAAATTCTTTACGCGGGCTGAAATGAATTGCGTAAATTCGCGTCGTCTCGTGGAGTTGTGGGTTCACGCCCTAGCTGAGGACGCCGACGATCGCGCCGAGGAGGCAGGTCGTCAGCGTGCCCGACACGATCGATTTCAAGCCGAGCGAAACCACTTCGTCACGCTTTTGCGGGCACATGGTGGCGAGGCCGGCGATCATGATTCCGAGCGAGCCGAAATTGGCGAAGCCGCACATGGCGTAAAGCATAATGAGCCGCGAGCGCGGATCGAGCGTGCCGGCCGGCAGCGCGGCGAGCTGCAGATAGGCGACGAGCTCGTTGAG
Organism: uncultured Alphaproteobacteria bacterium; assembly: GCA_963850855.1. Classification (GTDB taxonomy): domain Bacteria; phylum Pseudomonadota; class Alphaproteobacteria; order Rhizobiales; family Xanthobacteraceae; genus BOG-931. The sequence goes on along the minus strand of CAWKNH010000009.1, from coordinate 178,350 downwards.
GATGGTCTTGATCCCCATCAGGCCGCCCGCGGTCACCGCCTGCGACCAGGGAATGCCCATCAGCCAGCAGACCGGCGCCATGATCCAGCCGAGCGCGCGCTGCAGCGTCAGCGGCGCGCCGGCGAAATCCGGCAGGAGCCCGAGGATGGCGTTGGCGAGATAGACGAGCGCGATGAACACGATCAGCATGGCGACGATATTGAGCAGAAGCTCGAGGCCGGCGCCGGTGCCTTTGACGACCGCGTCCATGGTCGAGACCGCGCCATGCTCGACGTCGCCGAGCTTGCCACCGGTGCGCTCAGCGCTCGCGTCCGGCACCATGATCAGGCTGATCAGGATCGCCGCCGGCGCGCCGAGCACCGAGCAGACGACGATGTGCCCGGCGGCGTCGGGAATGGCCGACGCGAGGATGGTGGCGTAGAGCACCAACACCGTGCCGGCGATGCCGGCCATGCCGCCGGTCATCACCACGAACATTTCCGCGCGCGAGAGCTTGGCGAGGTAGGGCCGGATGAACAGCGGCGCCTCGACCTGGCCGACGAAGATATTGGCCGCGGTCGAGAGCCCGACCGCGCCGCCGACGGCGAGCGTGCGCTCGAGCGCGAAAGAAAAGCCGCGCACGATCGGTTGCAGGATCCCCCAATAGAACAGGAGCGAGGAGACGACACTCATCACCAGCACGACCGGGAGCGCCTGGAAGGCGAGGCTGAATTCGGTGCCCGGCGTTTTTAATTCGAACGGCAGCGGCCCGCCGCCGATATAACCGAACACGAACGCGGTGCCGGCCCTGGTCGCCGCCGCGATCGCCGTGACCGCGTCATTGATCCACACGAAGGCGAATTTGACCTGCGGCACCTTTAGGAGAAGCAGCGCCAGCGCGAAGGTGACGGCGAACCCGATCCCCGCCTGCCGCCAGGCGACCGCCCGGCGGTCCTCGCTGATGCTGAAGGCGATGGCGATGATGGCGACGACGCCGAGCGCCGATTGCAGGTTTGCCATGGTCGATTGAGCCCCGTTCCCAGGCGCCTGATTGTAGCGGCGCCCCCCTCATTCGTCATGCGCGGGCTTGACCCGCGCATCCATGCGGCCGCGACGGACTTGGGTTTTCCGGCATGCTCGCATTCGCCGCACCTGCGCAGGACCGCCGGGTCAAGCCCGGCGGTGACGAATTCAGAAAGCCGGTCCCTGCTGATCTTCCTGCGGGGCTCGCGGCGCGCGCTCAACTCCAGCGCAAGCGATCGTGATCGGAAGCGGCAGTTCCGGCGGAGGGCGCGCCTTGCCGACGCCGGGCGCGCGGCACACCTACCGATAAGCTCGATCGGTGGAACTTTGTCCCGAAGGCAGCGGAGGACTGGTCATGTCATACGCGAAGCAGGTTTCGAACCGGAACACGGCGGCGAATTGCGAGATCGAACTCGGCGAGGAAGAAATCGCCGACGTCAGCTTAGCGACATTCTATGTCTTCGACGCGGAAAACGCGGCCGCGCCCGCGCGCGGCCAGAGACTGGTCCCGGGCGGTTGCGGCGGCGGCTGCGCGTGCAGCAGAGGCTGCGGCAGCTGAGCTCTGGCGCTCCGGCGCTTCCGCGCTTCCACAGAATTTTTACGCGGCGTCATTGCCGGGCTTGACCCGGCAATCCATGCGAAAGAGAGGCATGCTGCTTCCGGCCGATTTTTGCGGCACGTCAGCATGGACCACCGGGTCAAGCCCGGTGGTGACGAGGAGGGGCATTATCTAGTTCATCTTCGACTGCGCCCCGTCCACCGCCGGCATCACTTGCAACAACGGGCCCGGCCCGACCGATATGTCGCCGATGAACGGGCGGTCGTGCGCGGCGATGAGCAGGACCGAGGCCGCCACCCCGGCGGCGAACAGCCCCATGGTGATGGCGCAGGCGAGCCGGTTGTCGGCATGCACCATGGCGATCGCGGCGAGCGCGCAGGCGGCCTGCAGATAGAGGCAGAGCCACTTCACCCAATGGACTTCCGATTGGCTGATGGTGATGCGCTGCCGGCGCGCATCCATTGCGCTCTCGAGCGCCGCGGCGATGTCGCGCTGCGCGGTCTGTTGGCCGTGGCTCGCGGGATCGAGGGCGAGCGTCAGCTGCAGCGCCTCGGCGAGCGCGTGCGGCGTCGGTGCAAGCGTGATCGCGCGACGCGCCATCAGCGGCCATTCCTGCGCCGCGGCCTCGGCGATGTAGCTTGCGACCAGCGCCCGCAAGCGCGTTTCCGTTTCCCCCGGAAATGTGTCGGCGAGGAGCACGACGGATCGTAAGGCCGAGGCTTCCCGGTCGACGGCGGCATGGGCCTGTCCGCTGTCGCTCCAGACCTGGGCCGCCGTAAACCCCACGAACAAGCCGAAAATGATGCCGAGCGGCGGCAGCATGCCCGGAGAAACGGCCTTGAACGAACGCGCGTGCCTGGGCGTGAGGATCATGACCAGGGCATAGATTGCCGCGGCGACGAGGAAGGTAAAGCCGAACACGACCAACCCCATCCACACGAGCGGAAGGTTGTGCAGCCAGTCGCTCATGGTCGTCCTCGCTTAAGCCCGACGCGCCCGAGCGTACATACCAGCGCCCGTTGCCGTTTCCAAAGCGAACGGCAGCGATGCTTCGCGATTCGCGGTGCGATCGCCGGGGCAGGGCGGAGATGGGCGAGATTGGCACGCGCCGGAGGTTGCGCGGCTTAGTGCGCGCGCAGCGGGGTACTCTCGTACGCGATTAAAAACCGAATGATCGGCGAGCCATGAGGCGCAGGCTTGGCCGCGAATCGGCGGGCGCGCTAGGTCCCGATCAGGCCTTGCGCAAGGATCTCGGCTTCTTGCGCGGCCTCGCGCCACTGATTCGCGAATTCCAGGAACATCGTCCGCAACGCCTGGTCCTGAACGGCCACGGCCATCTGGTCGTAGTCGTCAGCCATTTTCTTGAATTGTTCGATCTTTCGCATTCTCGTCCCCCATCGGTATCGAACAAGCGACAAGACGTTGCGCGTATCCCCCCGAGTCCCCGAGCCCGTCGGTCGCGAACCGCCATCGGGATTTTCGCCAGGGGAATTTGGCCTATTTGCGACTGGAACGTGCCTTTTGAATGCCTCGACCGCCACAACAGCGGCGGTCCACATCTTCCGCCGCTTGGCGCAACGAAGCGTGGCGGGGGCGGGCGTCGGCCGCTCGGATCACGCCGAAAGCCGCTCGTCGGCGCCGCTTCCATCTTCCGCAGCGATCCGGTCATCCTCCGGCAGGTTCAGGCGCATTTTGCAGACCAAGCCCGTCGGTTCGAAGTTGGTCTCGACGATCCCGCCGAACCGGTCGAGCGCACCGGTCAAGAGGCGCAAACCGAATCCGCGGTGCGTCGGAGCTTTGACGGCCGGCCCGCCGCTCTCCTGCCATTCGACATTCAGAACCCCGCCGGAAAGCGACCAGCGCACGGACACGCGGCCCTCCGGCGCCGACAAGGCGCCGTATTTTGCCGAATTGGTCGCCAACTCGTGAACCAGCAAAGCCATGGTCACCGCCATCTTCGGAGGCAGAAGAACGTCCGCCCCCGCTATCGCGGCCCGCGAGGCGACGTAGGGACCGAGTTCGGCCGCTGCTATGTCGCGCATATAGGCGCCCTGTCCCTGTGCCTCCTCGATCAGTGCATCGGTCGCTGAGAGCGCATGCAGACGGCCGAGAATGTCGTCTCTGATTTGCGGGTTTTCGCGAAGTTGCATGCTGATGATCGCCTGGATCGTGGCGCTCTTGTTTTTCAGCCGATGCGCCAGCTCCTGAACGGCCAGTCGGCGAAAGTTCTCTTCGTCCTCGAGCCGCTCGGCCAGTCGGCGGAAATAGTTTGCCCCCCAGACGATCAGCGCCGACGCCAAGGCGTAGATGAGGAGGTCGATCAGGTCTCCGTATTCCAGCGGCAGGAAGGCGAACGCGGGCGGCATGAACGCCCACCATGCGATCAGGCTTCCAGCGATGGCGGCGAGAACTCCGGGCCCGATCCCGCCGATCAACGCCGCAAACAAGATCGCCGGGTAGTAAGTCCCGAGCGCCGAGATTTCTCCGCCGAGCCAGTCAAGCCCGAGGCGCAGCAGGGTAGCCATGCCGACACAAAACAGCGCAAACGCGTAAGCCGGCAACGAATTGGGCGAAATACGCCGGCGCAATTTCGACAAGGCTGCATCGATCCGCGATGGAGTATTGTTCGCGTCGGATGACTGCATGACCCTCACTCCAGAACCTTGCCCGCCTGGCCGCCGCTCCGGTTCTTCGGCCACCGGCGCTCCGAAGCGCGGGCTTGCTGCAATGTGGGGTTGTATCACCTCGCGTCCCTCACGTCTCAATGAGCGCGCAGGATGGCTAGAGCCCGGGCGAGATCCGTCGCCGGCATGGCCGCGGAATTGACCGGCTTCGCTCCGCTCAGCCCATCATACCTTGGCAATATTTTGGGCATGCCATCCTGAATATTTGTTGCCGTAATAGCTAAAATCCGCCGCGGCGCGGCTCTAGTTTCGCCGTTGCGCCTCGCTCTAATTCCGCATCCGTCTCATGGTGCCGCACAGGAGCAGAGCACATGCAAAATCTGACGAGTTTGGCGCTGGCCGCGGGTGTGGGCGCACTGGCCTTTGGCGGGTTCGCGGCTCCGGCAGCAAACGCCGCCGATATGGGGGAGCCGCAGGGCGAGTACTACCAAGCGCCGGCGCCCGAAGCCTACGGTCAGCCGCCGGAGGAGGAGGAAGGCTACGCCTATCCGCCGCCGCCGGCCGTATACGGCTATCCGCCGCCGCCGGCGTTCGCTTACGCCGAGCCGCCCGTCGTGTTTGTTCCCGGACCCTATTACGCGCCGGGACCGTATTGGCGCGGTTACGCGCCGCGCTTCGCCTATGGCTACGGGCACTACGGCTATTGGGGCCGCGGCTATCGTCGCTGGTGCCCTCCCCACCCCCGCACCCCTGCCCGGGCCCGAGCCGCCGCCGGCCGCCCCCCCCCCCGCCCGCCGGGCTCGCGCCGCGGCGCGTCTGTGCGTCGCCCTGCCTCGCCCCCCCCGCTGCCGCGCCCCCCTCGCCCCCCCCGCCCCGCTTTCCCGCCCCCCGCCTCCGCCGCGCGGCTCCCCGTCCGCCCCCCCCGCCCGCGCCGCCCCCCCGGCGCGCCCTCCCCCCCGCCCTCCCGCTCCCGCCTCCCCCCGGCGCGGCCGCTGCTCTGCTCTTCGCGCCGCCCTCCACGACTCCGCCCTCTCTGCGTGCGCCTGCGCGCCACCCCCGTCGGCAACCGTTTCCTGCACCGAAACAACGCCGAGCAGTGCTCGACACCATGCGCCGACCGCGCGACGATCCCACCCGAGTGAGCGCGGATAGCATGATCACCGACGTCGCTGGCGGACAGGGCCGAGTTCGGTGCAGCGTCAGGCAACTCTGTGCTCTGGCGACTCGGCGACACCGCAGTTGCCTGGGACCGCTTCGCAGATCGCCTCGCCCCGGCACATCTTGCGCTCACGCCAAGCCGCGGCGACGGTCAAGAACGACGGTGTTCAAGCGGCCTATGAAAGCGGGTCCGTCGAACCGACGAACCCGCGCGTTTCATGCTGATCGCTGCGGTCGAAAGCGCCCGCGTTCCGAGCGGACGCCTGCTAGAAGCCCAACGGCTGGGTGACCCGCGTCCAGTGTCCGTCCTTCACCACTGCGAGGAACGAGGAATTCGCGCCTTGCCGGATCTTCGGCCCGAAATTGACCTGCGGGCCGTTGAAGATGTCCTGATAGTTGCGGATCGACTCCATGCCATTGATGAAACTGTCGAGCGTGAGGTCGGCTCCGGCATTCTTCAGGCCGGTGGCAGTCAGGTCGGCGGCGTCGTAGCCATAGACCGCGCCGATGTTGGGATCGACGTTATACTTCGCCTTGTACGCCGCAACGAACTTCCGCACCGCTTCGACCGAGCTGTCGGCATACGGCATCTCGGTCAACCCCATGCCGTAGAATCCATCCATGCCTTGGGCGGCGCCGACGACGCTATCGTAGGTCGCGGCCGAGCCGACGAAGTCGACATCGGTCCAGCCCATCTTTCGCGCCGTGACGTACGGGATAATGGTGTCACGCACGATGGTGCCCATCAACACGAGATCGCAGCCGGCGGTCTTGAGGTTGGTCAGCGACGCGGTGAAATCCTGGTCAGTCGGTTTGTGCGCGCTTGTTGTGGCGATCTTGATGCCGAGCTGCTTGGCTTGTGTCTCGGCACCGACCAAGATCTCCCGGCCGAAGTCGGTGTCCTGGTACATCACGCAGATCGCCTTCTTGTCCTTCTTGCTGACAAAATAACTCACCGCCGAACGGATCTGGTCGACATAGGAGGCGGCGCCGTAGAATTTCAGGCGATCGTAAGGTTCGAACATCGAGCGCGCCGCCGACAGCGGGAACAGATTCGGCACACCGGCCGCGAGCTGATCCTTGAAGCAGGCGTTGTTCATCGGCGTGCCGAGCGGCGCCACGAAGGCGAACACGTTGTCGCGGTTGATCAGCTTGTTGCAGGCCTGCACCGCCTTCGGCACCTGGTAGGCTTGGTCCTCGATGATCACATTGATCTTGCGGCCATTGATGCCGCCGGCGGCATTGATCTCGTCAAAGCGCATCTTGACGCCGTTGGAGGAGGACACGCCATAGGTTGCTGCCACACCCGACAGATCGGTGTGCATGCCGAGAGTGATCTCGGTGCTGGTGACGCCGCGCGTTTCCGCCGACGCTTGCGTTGCAGTCGCCGCCAGCGCGGCCGCCGCCATTATTGTCAACTTCCAGTTCATGGTCGCTTCCTCCCTGAGGTTATTCAAAATCGCGTGACGCCGTGTTTCGATTTCCGAATTAGGCGGCGTCCGCGTACATGCTCTCGATCAGCTCCTGGTATTTCTCGTTCACGAACTTGCGCTTCAGCTTCATGGTCGGTGTCAGCTCATCGTCTTCGGCCGAGAGCTGGTGCTCGATCAGGCGGAATTTCTTGATGGTCTCGACGCGCGCGAATCCGCTGTTCACCTTCTCGATCTCCGACCAGATCAGGTCCTGCACCTCTCGCGTGCGGCAGAGCGAGCCGAAATCGGTAAACGTCACGTTGGCGTCCTGGGCGTGCTTCGCCACGTTGTCATAGTCGATCATCACCAGGCAAGTCAGAAACTTTCGCCGATCGCCGATCACCACCGCGTCGGAGACGTACGGAGAGAACTTCAACAAGTTCTCAAACTCCGACGGCGTGATGTTCTTGCCGCCGGCCGTGATGATGATGTCCTTCATGCGGTCGGTGATCTTGAGATAACCCTCGTTGTCGAGAAAACCGACGTCGCCGGTGTGCAGCCAGCCGTCGCGTACGGTCTCGGCGGTCTTGGTCGGACGGTTGTAGTAGCCCATGAAGACGTGGGGGCCGCGCAGGAGAATCTCGCCCTCCGGCGAAAGCCTGAGTTCGGTGCGCGGTGCGGCAACGCCCACGGTGCCCAGCTTGACGCGGTCCGGCATGCCGGTCGCCAGCCCGCAATTCTCGGTCTGACCGTAGACCTCGCGCATGTCGATGCCCAACGCGCGGTACCACTTGATCAGGTCGGGGGCGATCGGCGCGGCGCCCGTGCTCGCATAGCGCACGCGGTGCATGCCGATCGAACGCTTGATGTTTTCCAATACCAGGCGATCGGCGATCTTGAACATCAGCGCCAGGCCCGCTGATGGCTTGCGGCCCTCGAGCCTGCGTTCAGCCACCACGAGGCCGAGCCGCACCGCCCAGGCATAGGCGAGCCGGCCGATCCAGGTCGCTTCCTTCATGCGAATGACGATCCCGGAATAGAAACGCTCCCAGATCCGCGGCACCGCGAAGAACAATGTCGGCGCAACCTCGCGCACATTGTCGGGAACGGTCTCGATGCTTTCGGCAAAGTTGGCGACAGCGCCGGACCGCAGCGGCAGAAACACGGTGAAGGTGCGCTCGGCGATGTGGCTGAGCGGCAAGAAAGCCAATTGCTCGCCGCCTTGCTGCAGCGGAATGAAGGCGTCGGCGTTGTCGATCTGAAACAGCACGTTGCGGTGGCTCAGCATCGCGCCCTTCGGCGGCCCGGTCGTGCCGGACGTGTAGACGAGGAGCGCCAGCTCCTCAGGCTCGGCGGCGTCGACGAGCTCATCCCACAGGTCCGGATGGTTGGCCTCATGGTTGCGGCCGAGCGCCAGCAGTTCGTCGAACGAAATCACCTGCGGATCGCGAAAGCCCGCCAGTCCCTCGAGGTCGAAGACGATGACCTTGCGCAGCTGCGGACAGCGCTCGCGCACCTCGAGATACTTGTCGAGCTGTTCCTCATTCTCGACAAACAGGAAGCGCGAACCGCTGTCGTTGAGGATGTACTCGACTTGCTTGGCGGCGTCAGTCGGATAGATGCCGTTGGAGACACCGCCGGCGCTCATCACGCCCATGTCGGCATAAAGCCATTCCGGCATTGTCTCGGCGAGGATCGAAACCACCTCGCCGCGCTGCAACCCGAGACTGACCAGGCCAAGCCCGGTCCACTTCGCGCGGTCGCCGTAATCGCGCCAGGACGCGGCGCGCCAAATGCCAAGCCGCTTTTCGCGGAACGCCGTCCGCGCGCCCCACTCGGCGACCCGGAACTGGAACAGCTTGGGGACGGTGTCGCATCCCGCAACCTCGATCGCCTGGACCGCTTTGCTTTCGACGTCCGCTTTCATGGCCGGCCGCCTCCCGCGTCAGCCGCTCATTGCCGCTTCCGGTTCGTCTAGTCGGGATGGTACGACGACTTACGCCCGGCCGCCAACGCCAACTGCTTCGGCGCCGGGGCCGGTTAACGCCATGTCTTGCGCCGCTTCCAGCGGCGGCGTCCGCGCGCGCTCTCTTCTTTGATGCCCAGATAGAACTCTTTAATGTCGTCGCTCTGCAACAGGCGTTCGCTGGTGCCGGCCATCACGACGCGGCCGACCTCAAGCACGTAACCGTAGTCGGCCACTTGCAGCGCCTTGTTCGCGTTCTGTTCGACCAGCAGGATGGTGACATCGCGTTCGCGGTTGATGCGGACGAGGATGTCGAAGATCTCCTTCACCAGCTTGGGCGACAACCCCAGCGACGGCTCGTCCAGAAGCATCAGCCGCGGCCGCGACATCATGGCCCGGCTGATCGCCAGCATTTGCTGCTCGCCGCCGGACAGCGAACCCGCGCGCTGCTCGGCACGCTCCTTCAGCACGGGAAAATACTCAAACACAGCGGCGAGATCCTGCGCCATGCCGTCGGTGTCGCGACGCGTATAGGCGCCCATGTTCAGGTTCTCGCGTACGCTCAGGAACGGAAACATCTCGCGCCCCTCCGGCACCAAACTCATGCCGAGCCGCATCACCTTGTCGGGATCCATCCCCTGAATTTGACGGCCTTCGAAGACGACGCTGCCCTTCTGCGGATCCATCAGTCCGAAGATGGTCTTAAGGACCGTGCTCTTGCCGGCGCCGTTGGCCCCGAGAATGGTGACGATGCCGCCTCGCGGCACATCGAACGAGACACCGCGAATGGCCGCGATCGGCCCGTAATAGGTCTCGATGTTGCTGACCTTGAGGATCGGCTCGGACATCGCGGTCATCAGGCTCCGAGATAAGCGCGGATCACCTCAGGATGGCTTTGCACCTCCTGGGGCGTCCCGGTTGCGAGCGGCCTGCCATAGTTTAGCGCGAGCACGCGGTCGGAGACGGTGGTGACGAGCTTCATGTCGTGCTCGACCATCAACACCGAGATGCCGAGCAGATTCTTGATGTCCTCGATCCAGAACGCCATGTCGTCGGTCTCCTCGACGTTGAGGCCGGACGAAGGTTCGTCGAGCAGCAGCAGCCTCGGATCGGTCGACAGCGCGCGCGCCAGCTCGGCGATCTTGCGCACGCCATAGGGCAGGTTGACGACGAGCGCGTCGCGGTACTGCTGCAGGTCGAGGAAGTCGATCACCTTCTCGACCGCCTCGCGGTGTTCGATTTCCATGCGCCGGACGGACGGAAGAAACAGCAGCTCGCTGAAGAAGCCGGTGTTCCGGTGCACGTGGCGCGCCAGCAGCAGGTTCTGCAACAACGTTGCATGCTCGAACAGCTCGATGTTCTGGAAGGTGCGAGCGATGCCGAGTTCGGCGATCCGGTGCGGCGGCGTCGCGGTGATGTCGCGGTCTTCGAAAAGCAGGCGACCCGCCGAAGGGTCGTAGATGCGGCTGACGAGGTTGAAGATCGTCGTCTTGCCCGCCCCGTTGGGGCCGATGATTGTGAACACCTCGCCCTTCTCGACGGCGAAGCTGACATTGTCGACCGCGCGGATGCCGCCGAAATTGACGGCGAGATTCTCGGCCTGGAAGAACGTCATCGGAGACGCTCCGAGCGCATGTAGTTCTTCTGCCGCTTGAAGCTGTCGCGCTTGTACATCGGAAACGTCGAGAAGAAGAGCTTGAGCTTGACCCAGCGGCCATACATGCCGGCCGGCTCGACCAGGATCACCAGCACCAGGATCAGGCCGAAAATGCCGGCCTCGACGCCAGGCTTCTTCAGGAACTCGCCGATCCCGCGGCCGATCGTGCCGATCACGCCGATGCCGGTGGCGGTTGCGAAGTTGGCCATGGTGGCCGGGATCGCGTCACGCAGGATGGCGATGATCGGCGGCAGCAGGGCGACGAAAATCGCGCCGAACACAGCCCCGTGCAGCGAACCAAGTCCACCCACGATCACCAGCAGCAGCAGCTGGATCGAGAACAGGATCGAAAAAATGTCCGGTGCGAGATAGGCGATCTTGTGCGCGAACAGCGCGCCCGCGAGCCCCATCACTGCCGCCGAATAGGCAAACGCAAAGGATTTGTACAGCGGCAGGTGGACGCCCATCGATTGCGCGGCGATCTCGCTGTCGCGGATGGCAACCCAGGCGCGGCCGGTGGACGAGCGCAGCAGGTTCTGAGTGAGCAGCAACGTCAGCGCCAGGATCGCCGCGCACAGATAGTAGAAGCTTGCCTCACTGTTGAAGTGGAGGCCGAAGATCACCGGCTTGTCGACCGCCATGCCGGCAAAGCCCCCGGTCACCGCCTCCCATCGCGTGAACACCTCCTGGATGATCACTGCGGATGCGAGGGTGGCGATCGCGAGATAGATGCCGGTCATGCGCAGCGCCGGCAGGCCGACGATGATGCCGCAGGCCGTCGTGATCAGCACGGCGAGTGCGACTGAGGCGACCCATGGTACGCCGTGCTGAAGAAAGAAAGCGTGCGCATAGGCACCGATGCCGAGAAAGGCGGCGTGGCCGAGCGAGAGGAGCCCGGTGTAGCCGACCAGCACCATCAGCGAGACACCGCAGATGCCGTAGATGAACACCCAGGTGATTTCGCCGATGTAATAGCGCGACAGCAGCACCGGCAGCGCCAGCACGATGCATGCGAGCACGCCGTACCATGCCGCCGTGGTGCCATCGCGGAACAGCCGGATATCCTGCTCATAGGCGGTCTTGAACAGGAAGCGCATCGATTTGCCCTCTACACCCGCTTGCGTACTGGCGTTCCGAACAAGCCTTGCGGCCGCACCGTGAGCATGATCAGCAGCACGATATACGGCGCCGTATTCTTGATGCCTTCGGGCAGTGTCGCCCCGGCGTACAGTTCGATCAGACCGATGGTGATCCCGCCGACCAGCGCCCCCGGAATCGAGCCGAAGCCGCCGACGACCGCGGCCGCGAATGCCTTGAGCGCCACGGCGAGGCCCATATTGGTGTCGATCAGCGTCACCGGCGCCAGCAGAATGCCGGCGGCGGCGGCGACCGCGGCGGAGATCGCCCACACCAGCGAGAAGATCAGCTTGACGGGGATGCCCATGCAGTACGCCGCGAGCTGATTCTGCGACGTCGCCTGCATGGCGACGCCGACCCGCGTATGGCTGAAGAAGACATAAAGGACGCTGCACAGCACCAGCGTCGCGGCGATGATCGAAAGATACTGGTGGCTGAGCGTCACGCCCGCGATTTGGGTGACGCCGGAGAACGGCGTCGGCAAGGTGTAAATCTCGGAGCCCCAGGTGACGCTGGCGAAAGTACGAAACATCGCGCCGAGACCGATTGTCAGCATCACCACGGCAAATTGCGGCTGGCCGATCACGCGGCGCAGCACGGTCATGTCAAGCAGCGCGCCGAACGCTCCGACCACGAGCGCCGCGAGCAGAAAGCTGAGCCAGTAATCGAGACCCCACCACGCCACGGCCATGTAGGCGACGAACGCGCCGAGCATTAAAAGATCGCCCTGGGCGAAATTGACGAGCTCGGTGGCCTTGTAAATCAGCACGAATCCAAGCGCGACCAGGCCGTAAATGCAGCCGACCGCAAGCCCATTTAGGGTGAGTTGCAGAAACGTGGCCAGTTTCCTACCCCCAGAGCTGGCAGTCTGACGCCGCCATGTCCGACGCCGATATCGGAGCCGGTCTGGGCCATAAATTCAAGAGGCTTAGGTGCGCTGCCCAGATGTTTGCGTCATCCATTGACGCGATTGGAGGCTTGCCATACGGCCGTCCCGGATTATGAATGTCCGGAGGCGCAGTTGCGGCACGCTGTGCCCGGCCTCCCCGGCATCATGTATCTTCATTGGAAGACACCCTTCGCAAGGGTAGCCGAGCTCCAGGCGAAGTCCCGAATCGGATTCTGACAGAAGGACAACAACTCATGTTCACCCACGTAATGGTCGGCGCCCACGATCTCGCCGCCTCCAAGAAGTTCTACGACGCCGTGCTGGATGCCATCGGGCTCCCGGCGGGCCAAGCCGATCCGAAGGGCCGCATCTTTTATCGCACCAAGACTGGCGTATTCGGCATCACCAAACCTATCGACGGCCAGCCGGCGACGCACGCCAATGGCGGTACCATCGGCTTTGCGTGCGCCAGCCCTGAGCAGGCGAGGGCGTTCCACGACGCCGGCGTCGCCAACGGTGGCAAGAGTATCGAGGACCCGCCCGGCTGGCGTGAAGGCGCCGGGGGCAAGTTCTATCTTGCCTACCTGCGTGATCCATCGGGCAACAAGATTTGCGCGCTGCATCGCGGGTGAATGCGTGGCATAGACACGGTAATCCGACCACAGTAATCGGCCGCTGGTCATTCAAGATGCGGCGCGGCCTTGCGGTGGGCGGATGTCGCTTGTGGGTTCATTTGGTATCCGCGCGACTTCCGCTCTTCCCCCCCAAAAGCCGACATTCGCTTGTACTGCACTAAGTGTAGCAATGGGCCAACAGGAGACATTCCCGTTAGCTCGGAGCACCGTGAAACAGGTCACAGAACTTGGTATCAGGGGGTGATATCCTTCCTCCCTACATTTCGGCGGGCAATAACTCGCCGTCGCGCCATGGATTGTGGCGAAAGGACTTTATGACCGAGACCCGGAAGCTCGCCGCGATTCTCGCAGCCGATGTGGTCGGATACAGCCGGCTTGCCGGCATGGACGAGGATCGCACACTGGCGCGGCTGCGCGCGCTCCGAAGCGATCTGATCGATCCTACCGTGGCCGTGCATAACGGGCGCGTGGTAAAGCGCACCGGCGACGGGAGTCTTATTGAGTTCCGCAGCGTGGTCGACGCCGTGCGCTGCGACTAAAACACCGGTCCGTGGTACGGAACCTGTCATCGAACGTCCTAGTGGCAAGCATTAGTGCAGGGCGGCAGACTGACGAACAGATCGCTGCCTCAGCTCGCGCTCCATCACCGTGTTGACGAGCGAGACCCACTGCTCGGCGAGCCTGGAGAGCAACTCTCGGCGCTTTGACAAAGGTCAACCCGACAAGCGTATACTCACGGGATGCGCTCCTTCGACTCTCACTCACAGGGTCAGGCGCTGCTGCGGAAACGATACGCCAAGCCGCGACACGAGCTCGCGATTTAATCAGTGCAAGCGTCAACATGTCTGCCCTTTCGATAGTGATCCCAACTCGAAATCGGGGGCAGGCACTCCGTCGGGCAATCGATTCGGTTTTTGCAAGCGGCCGGTCGAATATCGAACTCACGGTCGTCGACGACGGCTCGACGGACGAGACTCCTTCATTGCTGACCGAAATCGCTGATCGGCGGTTCACTTGGCAGCGGATTGAGTCCGCAGGAAATGCGAATTGGGCGAGAAATGTCGGGGCTCGCATGTCGCGCAGCGACCTGATCGCGTTTCTTGACTCCGACGATGCCTTCGAGTCATCTCGTATCGAGAGATTGATTTCCTTCTATGCAACTCAGCCCGACGTCGACTGCCTTATCGATGGCTATGTCGAGGTAAAGGCAAATCGCGTTTCGGTTCACAGGCAGCCGAGTGTTACGCCGCCATCGCGCGAAATCCGTCGGCTGCTGCTGATGCACTGTCTGCCCTTGACCAATTCCGCACTTAGCATACGTCGCTCCGCCTTCGAGGCCGTAGGTGGTTACGACGAAACTATGTCGCGGCATCAGGATCGAGAATTGCTTCTTCGTCTAGTGCTCAACCATACGATCCGGTTTGGTCAGGAGACGGATGTCATCAAGTACCGCGAAGCCACTTCGCTGTCGCACAACCAGGATGGCTATGTCGCCGGTCTAGATGGCCTGGCTGGGCGTTGCGCGCAGTATCGGGAGGCGGAGTACGCCGACATTTTCCGGTATCTAGCGGTACGTGGGATCTTGAAGGCGCTCGCCCAACGCCAGCCCATCACCGCGCTGCGCGAAATCCGACGCCTGGTCGGCGCGCAAAATCTTCCGAAAGGATTTTTTCGTTCGCTCGTCCGCTATCGCGTGGGTCGTAGGCAAAGAATGCAGGCTGCGGCGGGCGCGTATGGCGCCAGGGAGATCGAGTAGTGACCGGCGGCGGATGAGCATCTTTGCGATTGCATTTTGGCTCACCGCGCCACTAAAAGGCTTTTGGGAGCTGATCGGTTAGCGGCTGGCGGGGTCTTGTCGGCGGATGCATACTTCATGAAAGTGGTTGCGGTTACGCCGGCTGGTCGCGAGAGATATTTTCGAGAGGCGTGATGGTCGTGAAGAAGCTGGTCTGTTATCAAATCGACGACAACGCTCCTCAGATCGTTCCGGGCCGGTCGGGGCGAAGCTGGATGGGCGCCACCAATCAACGATATGCTTACCGTTGTCTCCCATTGACCATTGCTAACAGTATGGGGTGGGAGCTCCTTTGTCCCATGCCCGTTTCCGCCGAGTGGAACGGCGGTCCTGAGCTGGAGGATATCACCGTCAAGGTTGAAGGGGCCGAGAATCCTGATTCTGTCGCGCAATCGCACTTCGGCCACGGTATCCTGACTTTCCAAACGAACTACCTGTTCCGCACCGACCCAGGGTGCGCGCTGTGGATACGCGGTTCGCCCAATTCACCGAAGGATGGAATCGCGCCGCTCGATGGCGTCGTTGAGACCGACTGGCTCGATTTCACCTTCACGATGAACTGGATGTTCACACGGCCGGGCAGGGCGACCTTCGAGAAGGACGAGCCTTTTTGTTTCATCACACTCATCGGCTACCATGCGCTCGACGAGTTGGTGCCGGAAATAGTACCAATCGGCGCCGATCCCGAGCTCAAGGCGGCGTACGAGGCCTACGGCAAGCTCCGCGTTGATTTCAATGCGAAGCTCGCCGAGAACGATCCCGAGATCGTCAAACTTGGTTGGCAAAAGTGGTACCTTCGCGGTCATCGCCCTTCCGACGAACCCGGGAACCCACAGCATATTTCCAAGCTACACCTTGCCGCGCCGCGCCGATCCGGATCATTCCCTCGCTAAAGCTGTCAGCACAAGAAAAGCACGCCGCGCGGCATGCCAAGGCTAGGTGACGATAGGCCGCTTTCGTCAGGGCCGACGCGGCGTGACAAATCCGGGCCGCCACCAGCGTATCCGCCGACGCGTGGGTGTGCCCGGAAGCGGAATCCTGCCGCCTTCGCTTGTGTCAATTTGGGCGAGCGCTTCGGCTATTCCGGCGCGGGCGATGATCTGGGCCTGCCGGCGCTTGAGACGCTGATCGGGCACGAATGGTCCCAGATAGGGGTTGGTATTGATCTCGTAGATCACCGTTCGGCCCCCGACGATCGCATGGTCGCCGCGACCAAATTCGATCCCGCCAATGTCGAACGCGCGCTGAAGCTCCGGCGCAAAGCAGTTCGAGCTAACCGCGTCGTGCTCCTCCCCGGCGATTGCGTCCGTCACCTTGTCATGATCGCCGGTCTTGACCACCCAGGAATCGTCCACCGCTATGTGCTCGACAATCATTCGCTCGCCGATGCGCCAGGTGCCCCATTTTGCCCACAGCGTATCGCTGCGCCGCTCCGCGCACTGCTCCACGACCAACAGGCCGCGCAGCGGCGTGCCGCTTTTCTTGATGGCCGCCAGAGCTAGATCGAGTTGCTCCTGACTGTGATAGAGTTCGGCCTGCGGCTTGGCGTGGTCGCTCTCGGAACGGATGAACACCGGGAATTGCCTCGGCCGTGGCGCTGCATCGGCTCGCATGACGGCGAAAGGATTAATGGCGGCGTTGTAAAGGGCTGTCAGCAGCTCAACCCGTGCCATCGCCCGGGCCGGATCATTGAGGCAGCGCAGCCCGGCCATGGCCATCGAACGATGGAGGTCGGATGCCAACCGTAGTTCCCACGGTGCGAGCCTCTCCAGATCTCCGAAGATGTAGGTCGCGCGTGGCACCCGCCAGGCCCCGAACAGCCGCTCATAATGGGTGATACGGAATTTCGGAGCCGGAACGCCGAATGTGCCCTTGGCGAGGCTTTGCAGCGTGTATCCGTTCCCTCTCGTCGCAATGAAAACGATCATGATCGGTCGTCAGTGAGGGAGCGTCGGTTCGGCCTCGCCAAGAATCACGGATTGAAATATTGCGAGCAGGAATAAAGAACGTGACAACCGCAATCCCAAACGAAGCGTTTGTCGTCTTCGACCGACGACGCGAGCCCGCCGGCATGACCTTCCCGGTCACAAACGATGAAATCGTCGTATCCGAGCTCGTGCAGCCGGTAAGCAGCGCCAAGGCCGCACGGCCCCGCCCCAACGATGACGATCCGCCCTGGAGGTCTCACTTGGCTACCGCTTGATATTGTCCAGCCGGAGCTGCCCGCCCTCGCGTATGACGATTCCTTGCTCGAGGTCCGCAAACCGCATTTCCTGGCAGTACAGCTGGAAATCTTCGTCATAGAGCCGCCGTTGTCGTCGCGTCGGCGGCAGAGGCGTTTTGCGTCGCAAGCGCCGAGTGATGAGCCGCAGTTCATAGACCAAGTTGTCATGAAGATCACCATAGGTCCACTGATCATCGAGCCAACTCGGCCAAGGTGACCCCTGGAGGAAAGCCTCATACCGGCGGAAGGCTTCCCGGTGATGGAAGAGTCGTTTGCCGTAACCAAACTTCTTCCACGGCTTGTCTGGTCCGGTGTAGTGAATGATCACGGGGCTCATAGCTTTGCGAAGGATAGAGCTGTGCCAAAACCACGGCTGAAGGTTCCACAAGGGCGAAAGCTCGACCACGCGGCCATCTAGAACGGCATTCAGGCCGTGTTCGTCCGGCAAGTAGCAAAGCTCGGCATTTCGACGGATGAAGCTCAATGTGCGGGGACCGATCTCGTCGCGATTCCACTTTTCCACGTCGATAAGCAGAACCCCAGAATTCACGAAGCGATACGGTTCGGTCATGCCGAGCGCTCGGACGTGCTCGATAAACTTTAGTCGCTCAGCCGCAAGCCAGCTCGCCCAACAACGCCCGCTAGGCACCGCCGCTAACGCGAACTCGCCGGTATCCAGCGAGAATATGTTCGATACGTCGTCGTGGATCGTCAGGTCGGCGTCGAGATAGAGGATCTTATCGTAACGCCCAGCAAGATGCTCGGCGAGCAGAAGTTTCATCAGCGTCGCCGACGTCAGGCGTTCTTGCAGCGTAGCGACATTACGTGAGCCCGAAACGTCCATATCTTCACAATGGATGATTTCGCGCTCTCGCATCCAGGTCCGATGCGCCTGGTTGATGTCGGAAGGTTCGGTGAAGACAAGGACATCGAATTTGTCGCTCGAAGCGGATCGGTTGGCCATCACGGCGTCTGCGACAAACAGCGCGGGAATGAGCATGTTCCGGTCGGTGCAAAGGCAAACAGCATTTCGCATTGGCGTGTTGACAGCTGACTGGTCGCATGAAGTTGCTGCACCGGAATGTTAGCTTGCGGTTGATTCCTGCGCTAGCGGCCCAAAGCTTTGCCGAAATGGCGGTCCGGCTTTGGGGTGAAGCAATAGCCCAATTCACGATTGCCATTGACGTGACAGTTGTTTTAGTGTGACGCGTCACTGACCGAAGAAGGAGACTGCAATGAAGTCACTTCGCCTGCCTATGGGTCCTCCACCTCCTCCTCCCTCGGATGTCCGTCTCAAGACCAATATCCAGCGGATTGGGACCGCGGCGCACAACCTGCCGCTATATGCCTTCAGCTACTTGGATCAAGAAGGCGTCTATGAAGGCGTCATGGCACAGGATGTGATGAATGTGATGCCGGCGGCGGTGATCGTTGGCGAGGACGGGTATTATCGAGTGAAATACGAGATGCTGGGCATAGAGTTCCGTCGTATCGCTTAAAGCGTTGGGAAATTCGACGCCCGACTTTGGCGCAACACAATTGCCATTGACGAGTGTGACGCATCATTCACCGAAGGAGACTGCAATGAAGTCACTTCGCCCGCCCATGGGTCCTCCACCTCCTGTCTCAGATGTCCGTCTCAAGACTAATATCCAGCGGATCGGAACCGCCGCGCACAACCTGCCGCTATATGCCTTCAGCTACTTGGATGAAGGAGGCGTCTATGAAGGCGTCATGGCACAGGACGTGATGAATGTGATGCCGGCGGCGGTGGTCGTTGGCGAGGACGGGTATTATCGAGTGAAATACGAGATGCTGGGCGTAGAGTTCCGTCGTATCGCTTAAGGCGTCGGGGAACTGATTGTAATCCAGACTGTAGTCTTCAGCACCGCTTAATTGGTTTATACGACAATGACCGGGCTGGACGACCGCAATCGATAATGCGTGAGCATTCGATCGCCGCCTAAAGCGATACCGTGACTTATTTCTTCTTCATCCAGTCATGCCCTTCGGATTAGGTGCGCGCCCTTCATTAAGTCAGCGGTTTGAATCGGAAAACGCATAATTCCGGGGCCTTGATTGGGAAATGGAAGGCACAAACTCGCCGTCGCGCCATGGTGGCGAAAGGACTTTATGACCGAGACCCGGAAGCTCGCTGCGATTCTCGCAGCCGATGTGGTCGGATACAGCAGGCTTGCCGGCATGGACGAGGATCGCACGCTGGCGCGGCTACGCGCGCTCCGAAGCGATCTGATCGATCCTACCGTGGCCGTGCATAACGGGCGCGTGGTAAAGCGCACCGGCGACGGGAGTCTTATTGAGTTCCGCAGCGTCGTCGACGCCGTGCGCTGCGCCATCGAGGTGCAGAACGGCATGGTCGAGCGCAACGCCGGCCTTCCTCCCGAGCGCCGCATCGAGTTCCGCGTCGGCGTCCATCTCGGCGATGTGGTCGAGGAGAGCGATGGAGACCTGATGGGCGACGGGGTCAATATCGCCGCGCGATTGGAAGGGATTGCCGAGCCGGGCGCCATCTGTCTTTCGGAAGACGCCTATCGTCAGGTAAGAGCGCGGCTCGATCTTGCAGTCAGCGATCTCGGCGAAACCCAGCTCAAGAACATCGCCGAGCCGGTCCGGGTTTACTCGTTGCAAGTCGGCGTCCCCGCCCAGGCGACGCCGGTGCCGCAAGCTGAGCCGGCGGCGTCAGAAAAGCTGTCGGCGCAACTCCCACTGCCCGATAAGCCCTCGATAGCGGTGCTGCCGTTCCAAAACATGAGCGGCGATCCAGAGCAGGATTACTTCGCCGACGGCATGGTGGAAGACATCATCACCGGCTTGTCGCGGATCAACTGGCTATTCGTGACCGCGCGTAATTCGAGCTTCGCCTACAAAGGTAAGTCACCCGACATCCGCCAGGTCGGCCGCGAGCTGGGCGTGCGGTACGTGCTGGAAGGCAGCGTGCGCAAAGCCGGTAATCGCGTGCGCATCACCGGACAGCTCGTCGAGGCGGAAACCGGCGCGCATCTCTGGGCTGACAAATTCGATGGTGCGCTGGAGGATGTATTCGACCTCCAGGATAAGATCACCGACGCCGTGGTCGGCATCATCGAGCCTAGTCTTCGACGAGCCGAGATCGAGCGCGCGCGGCGCAAGCGGCCTGAGAACCTCGACGCCTACGATCTCTATCTTCGCGCGCTACCTCATTTCCATTCGGTCATGCCCGAAGACGCTAAGATCGGCATGGATCTTCTCACCGAGGCTCTCAAGCTAGATCCCAGCTACGCGCCAGCTCATGCGCTAATGGCATGGGCCCTGGAGATGCGCGTTGTGCGTGGCGGCTTTAACGAGGCCGACGCGGTTGAGGCATTACGTCACGCGCGCGCCGCGCTGGTGCACGGCGCCGACGATGCGACGGCGCTTGCCACCGCGAGCTTGGTCCTCTTGCATCTAGGCCATGATTTTGCGGCGGCGTCGGGCGCGATCGCCCGCGCGCTCTCGCTCAACAGCTCCAACGCGACGGGGCTCTATTTCGGCGCGCTGATCCACGGCTGGAGCGGCGATCCGGCAATTGCCGAAGATTATGCACATCGAGCTTTGCGGCTGAGCCCATTCGATCCCCTCAGCTTCCACTCCCATCTCGCCCTGGGGAACGTCCGCGTCCGCGAGCAGCGCTACGACGAAGCAGCCGCCTTCTTTGCAAACGCCGTGCAGGCCAATCCCCGCTTTAGCACCCTGTACGCCGCGCAGGCGGCGGCGCTCGCCATGGCGGGCCGGATCGACGAAGCGAAATTAGTGGCCCGGCGATTGCTGGAACTGGAACCGACCTTCCGAATCGCTCCTATGACAGCATTTTTGTCCGCGTTCGCGCGGCCGGAGGTCGTGAACGGCTGGTCTCAGGGCCTGGCGAAAGCGGGCTTGCCCGCATAGCGCCCGAGGCCAAACCAATAGACGAAAGTTATGGTTTGGATCGGCACCGGTCACTCCCACCTTGGGTCTAACAGCGAGCCCGATGACCGGTTTGGGTCATGCGCGTCGAAACTGGTCCGGATGGGTCAGTGGGGCATGTCCGGTGTGCCCCCGAAAGCGACTGTGAGTCATCAAAAAAGCGTCGCGTCGTTAAGGGCCACAAGCGTACTCATGCACCGCCGCAATGGGGGACGGCCTATTCGATCACCTCGTCGGCGAGCGCGAGCATTTTATCCGAAATGGTGAGGCCGAGCGCCTTGGCGGTCTTGAGATTGATGACCAGCTCAAAATTGGTTGGCTGCTCGACCGGGATATCACCAGGCCTTGTCCCGTGCAGGATTTTGTCGACGAAGTCAGCGGCGCGCCGAAACAAATCGAGATATATCGGGCCGTAGGACATGAGCCCACCCGCCTGAACCTGTTCGCGGGTGCCGAAAATCGTTGGCAACTTTGCGCCGAACGCAAGCGCGGCGATTTGCGCGCCGTGGATCGTAGTGAGCGAACTTTCCGCCACGTAAAGAGCGTTTGCCTCGCCATTGAGAGCCTCGAAGAGACGAGGCTCAATATCCTCTCCTCGTCGGATCTCACGCGGCTCGGCTTCAAGGCCCAGGGTTTGAGCCGCGGCTTGAACCTCGTGCATATTCGATACAGCTCCCGAATAGCCGCCATCGAATAGGATTGCCAGTCGGCGAAGGTGCGGAACGATGTCACGCAAAAACTCGACGCGTTTGCCCGCAGTATCGGCTGTCTCAAGCGACAAGCCGGTGACGTTGCCGCCCGGCCGCGAAAAACTCGTAACGAGGCCACTGCCAACCGGATCGTTCGCAATGGCAAAGACGATGGGAATAACAGTTGTCGCCTGCCGTAATGCGGTAACGGCGCCTCCATGCGTGACGATAACGTCAACATTCAGCCGCACTAACTCGCGCGCAAATTCGGCAGCGCGATCTGCGCGTCCCCCTGTCCAACGATACACAATGGCGATGTTTCGACCCTCGATCCAACCGAGTTCACGCAGCCGCTGCACAAAGGCGGCGATCCGGTAAGTCCAACTGGCAGCGTCGGCACCGAGAAACCCGATAGTCCGCAGTTTGTCGGTTTGTTGCGCGCCCGCGCCAGGTGGCCAAACGGTTGCAGCAGCGCTGCCCAGGAGAGCAATGAACTCCCGCCGCCTCATATGTCTTTTCTCCGGCGCAAGGGTTGGCCGCACAGCATAGCAGGTCCTGGAACGGCATCGTGCCACAGTCAATGGCCTATCTTTCACTCGTGTCCGTGCCGGGTCATCAACGGACATTCCGCGACATCCGCGTCACGTCTGCTTTACCCCAGCATGCAGACATTGATTGGCGGCTCACGCGCGTCCGCTAAGGGCCATAAAGCGGGCGTTAGTGCCTCGCGCGAAGCCTTAATGCGCGGTGACAAAGCGGGGGACCTCTTTTCCCTCAGCGTGAGCGAGTAGGATATCTGCTGCCGCGTCCGCAAACTGCGAATACATTTCGTCAGTTGGCCAGCCGAGATGTGAGGTTAGAACAACATTGGATATTTTGGTGAGAGGATGGCCCGCGGGTAGCGGCTCTTTGTCAAAAACATCGAGACCTGCGCCCGCGATGTGGCCTGATGAGAGAGCCGCACACAATGCGGGCTCGTCAACAATAGGGCCGCGTGCTGTATTGATCAGGAAAGACGTTTTCTTCATTAGCGCAAGACACCTGGCGTCAACAAGGCCGCGGGTTTCCTCGCTCAGCGTCGCATGAATGGAAACAACATCGGAGGACCGCAGCAGGTCATCAAGCTCGCAGCATTCGGCACCTGCTTGGGCGGCGGCTGCGGAACTTAGGTGCCGACCCCACGCGAGGACTTTCATTTTCAAAAGCTATCGCGATTTTCGCAACGTGGCGGCCAACGTGTCCGAGCCCCACAATTCCTAGCGTTTTACCGCGAAGGACGTGCGTCATTGGCGTCGGCCAGTGGCCGTTCTTAATCTCTCGGTCTGCGAATGGGATCTGCCGCATCACAGCAATCATTAGTCCAATTGCCAGCTCACCCGCACTTCGAGAGAACCCTCCCGCGGCTTTCGCCACTATGATCTTTAGCGCTGCCGCTGCCGGCAAATCGATATGATACGCGTGATTCCCGGTCTGCGCGATGATGCGCAAATTTGGAAGTTGTTCCAAAAGTTCGCGCGTAAATCGCGTCCTCTCTCGGTTCGCGATGAGCGCGTCGAAATCGCGAAGCGCGGACGGTTCGCCAAAAGGCTTAGTGAATATCCGCACCTCTGCGCGGTCACGCAAACGATGAACGCCGCTGGTTGCTTCGTAAGCGTTATGAATATCGTCCAAGATCCCGACACGCATGTGCCCCCCACATGCTTCAGCCTGTCATCAGCTTACTGCATGCCGAAACGCGTCAGAACTCAAGCGTCGAAGACGAGGCGTGTGCCGGTATAAGAGCGCAACAGCTTGGTCGGCATCTCAGCCTTGGCGATCTCATAGAAAGGCTCGCCAGTGCAGTGCAGCGGAACGATGTAGTCAGCATCTACCTCCTTGAGCGATGCCACGGTCTCGCGCACGTAGTCCTCCTTGTATGGCGCAAGATGGAACCCGCCGATCACCGCATGAACCTTCTTGACGCCGGAGACAGCTTGAGCCTGCTTTACGGCGTTGACTACGCCACGATGGCTGCACGAAGTTAAAATGACTAAGCCACGCCCCTTCAGATTGAACGTCGTGGCGATCTCGTGCCGGAATTGGTCAGGAATGATGGCTTTGATCCGCTCCTCTTCGGTGAACTTCTCGGCATAGCAGCCGATGCCGTGGTCCACGCCGATCCTCATTGCGCTTGGCGATAACACCTTCTCGAAGCTCGCCAGGCCGATCTGCCCGGAGGTGAACCCGTGGTCGGCGACCAGGGATGGCCCTTCCGCATATGTCACTGTCAGGTTCGCTTCTTCTAGAGCCTTCCGATCAAGTGTTCCGAAATCACCCTTCACTGGCGGCGCAATCCACTCACGTGAACAGAACGCCTCCTCACCGCCCACGTAGATCGGCAGCTTGGGCTTTAGCTCGCCATTGTACTGTTTTAGGAAGCCAACCAAGCCGCCAAAGTGGTCGTAGTGACCGTGGCTCAAGACGAGAGCGTCGAGTTTGGCCGGGTCGATGCCCAGCAGTTCGACGTTGTTGACAAGAGCTTCTGGCGTGAAGCCAAAGTCTATCAGCGTGTGCTTGGCTTCGGTGCCCCGCTGTGTTTCGACGTGCATCGACAGGCCGAATTCGCTGACGAGCGTCCTGCCCGGTGGCTTGCCGCCCCCAATGCCCCAGCCGAAGTGTCGGATGTCCACGCTGCCGCTCTTCCGGCTCGGAGCAACAGCAAACTGGTAGCTGTCGACAACCACGCGCACGGCCAAGCGATCGATCTCTGGAACGGCCCCGGTGACGCCCGCCGCCCGTACCGGCTTCGTTCCTCCAAGCAGCGTCGCCACCATTAAGCCAAGTACCGCGCCCCCGCCGCCGCAGATGACATCACGCCGATGCACTGATCCATGCTCGTGTTCCGAAGACATCGCATTGCCT
Source organism: uncultured Alphaproteobacteria bacterium (assembly GCA_963850855.1). Classification (GTDB taxonomy): domain Bacteria; phylum Pseudomonadota; class Alphaproteobacteria; order Rhizobiales; family Xanthobacteraceae; genus BOG-931. The sequence continues at coordinate 153,760 of CAWKNH010000009.1, read as the reverse complement.
CCCTGCGCAACTTTTATTTCATCAGGGCGAGGGACCTCTACCAAGCCTCTTGCGAAGCTTGCCAATCCTGAACGAAAACTTTTTCTTCGGCAACGCAAATGATTTCGTCATTGCTGCAAGCGTCACCTATTGATCTAGATCAATGACATTTCCAAAAAGAGAAAGAAGTCGCGTTTTCAGCTTTCACCGGGCGCTGGATAGCGGCTACTGTCTGGCTACCAATGCAATTGCACACTTCACTTCCGAATCGGATCACGAGCGACCGAATGAAGTCATCGATTTCGAGTCTGCTTCTCGCCCCACAGGGACATTTCGCTGCCTCGCACCAAGGACGTCAAGGGCCACTTGCAGACACCACCTGCGTAGACGGCTTCGCGGAATCAGTAGCAGCACTTGCACCACCGCCTGCGGCCAGCGACACTGGCCGTCCCTCGCTGCGAGCCTGCACCGGCGAGTGATCGAATGATGCGGCGGAAGTCCATTACGGTCTACGGAGGAGCTACCCGGCCCAACGGTTGATTGCTATCGTGACTCCAACCAAGGCCACCGTCCGATGCCGCTGCAAGTGTTCACGCTGCGAGAGCGCCCCGAACTCAGACCGGCGGTCTTTTCCGCCGACTTCTTGCCACCGTTCTGGCCGGAATACCTGCTGCATAGTGCCGCGGCTCGTCTCTACTTCGCACCGCCATTTCTGGATCGATATCTCGACTTCGCTCTCGCGGGTCTCGACGGGGACAAAGTGGTGGCACGCGGCTTCAGCGTGCCGTTCGCGTTCAACGTACCGAGTTGCACCGAGCTGCCGGACGGAGGTTGGGACGAAGTAATCCGATGGGCGCACGAGGATCTGCATATCGACCGCAGAGCTAACGCAGTGAGTGCCCTGGAAATCAGCCTCCTCCCGCAAGCGCGTGGTAGAGGAAATTCACGGCTGATGATCAACGCGATGAAAGCCAATGCCCGTGCTCGGGGCTTCGCCGATTTGTTTGCGCCTGTGCGACCGAGCCAAAAGCACATGCAGCCGCTTACGCCAATCAGAAACTATGTCGATGAGCCTCGCGCAGACGGGCTGCCACGCGATGCATGGCTACGCACTCACGTGCGGGTCGGTGGACGGATCGTAAAAATCGCGCCGTACGCCATGACGATTGTCGGCACCGTCGGCCAGTGGTCACAATGGACGGGGATGACATTCGCGAATTCGGGTGATGTAGAAGTCGCTGGTGCGCTGTCGCCTGTCCGCATCTGTCTGGAACAGGATTATGGGGTGTATGTTGAACCCGGTGTCTGGGTGCATCACGGACTTTAACACCCATGTCCCTTTGGGCGCCGCGTGTCGGCTGTGGGTCAAAAGTGGACATCGCGCGATGTCAGCGCTACGCCAGGTTTACCGCCGAAAGCGGATTGCCTGCGCGTTATGAGGACACGCCCTGAGATCAAGTCGTCTCCGATATAGAGACGATTCTTGAATATCGTCGCTGGTGACAGGCAAGAACGACGGCGGCGGATTAGGGCGTGTACTGATAAATTGAGGTCCATGGGCGACAGTTGGTCAAAGTCCGCTTGGCCCGCAAAAGCGGACTCTCCACCATAGCCGCGGCATGTCCGCTTTTCTAATCGGCCGTTTGGGGTCAAGCACTTTCAGACTATCCGCCGCTGCGGTGTCGATGTCGCTCACGGTCTCGCGCTTCTCTTCGGAATCGGCACCAAGGCCCTTCCATCATGGGATCCGAGGACGAGGCGGAGCAAATCTAAGGGGCGGCCTTGCCGTCACGATCTGCGATCCGCGGTTACGACCAACGTCACCACCACCTTACCGGCCAAGTATCACCTCTATTGGCGCCTCGCGCGACGAGGTTGTGCCAGGCAAAAGCGAATAGTGTGAGCAACAGTGCGCCGATGCCGACTGGCACGACCAAAAAGCTCCATGACATGTTGTTGACGACCACGACCAGCGGATCAATTCCGGCCGGCGGGTGAAACGTGCCGGTCAGGTGCATTGCAACCATCGCCAGACCAACCGCCAGCGCTGCAGCCCAGGGTGCCGGCCCGCACAGCTTAACGATCAGCAGGCCAACCAGAGTGGAGACAAGGTGGCCGCCGATTAACGCGCGGGGTTGCGCCGGCTCGGCTTTCGGCGAGCCCAATACTACGACGATCGAAGTCGCGAATGGTATCGCTACCAGGGGAAATGCAGTGGTGGCGGAGAACGCCTCCATGCTGGCAATCGCAATCGCGCCGCCGGCTGCTCCCGCGAGGATGGCAAGAAATTGGGTTCGGTCGAACATGCAGACGGGACCATGGCACGCCATCTAAACCGCGGTTGGTGCAGGCGCTGGCCAATCGTAATCGGGGAGTTGCAGGGTGTCGATTATATCCCTGCCAAACGCCAGCCTTGCCAGCCCCGGGATTGCGCACGCCCTGAGTACCTGATTGCGCAGGAACAACCCCCATTGGCTCCTTGGCGCAAAGGCAGCGGAGAACCGCTCGGCACCCGCCTGTTTCGATCCAATATATGCTCGCAGAAGCCCTTCATATTTGCCAAAGGCCGCTTCGTGCCGTCCTGACGCATTGGCGAGCTCGCCTGCCAAGACGTAGGCTGCCGTCATCGCAAGGGCCGAGCCTTGTCCAGCCATCAAGGACGCACAAAATGCCGCATCCCCTATGAGGGCAACACGGCCCTTCGACCAGTTTTTCATTTTGATCTGACTCACACGATCGAAGTAGAGGTCAGGAGCACGATCCAGTTCGTCGAGAATACGCGGGCTTTCCCACTTGTCGGTCCCAAATCGCTCGCGCAGCATTTTTTTCTGCTCTGACAGGTCGTTCATCGCTTTTGGCGGATTGGCGTCGGTGGCCAAAACGAACAAAAACAGCGTCCGATCTTCGTGCAACGCAAAGCGCGCAAGCATCCGACCTGGCTGACTGTAAATTACGTATACATCTTCGTCGCGCGGACGATATCCGTGAACCTCGAACGCCGCGACTACATAGCCGAGGTGTTTTTCAAACAAATCTTGTGGCCCGAACGCAAGCCTGCGAACCGTAGAGTGCAAACCGTCGGCGCCTATAACCAGATCAAACCGACGCGCACCCCCACCTTTGAACTGAACTTGTACGCTGTCTGCATCTTCTTGTAGGCCGACGATCTCATTGCCGAAAATGACTTCTGTCGTGCGCCCGATTTTTTCGAACAGCAGCCGCGACAGGTCGCCGCGTCCAAGCGTCACAAATCGCCCGCCGGTCAATTCGCGAAAAACCCTTGTTCCAAAGCCAGCGACACGCGTGCCCCTCTCGTCGACAATCCGCATCTCGCGCATCTGATAGCCAACGCGCTCGATGTCGCTTGCCAAGCCCATGCGCTCCGCAATGTCGTAGCCGAGACCCCAGAAGTCGACGACATAGCCGCCGGTTCGCAACGCGGGCGCGTGCTCGATCAGGGTCGGTTCAAACCCCGCAGCCCGTAGCCAGAAGGCGAGGGTCGGTCCGCCGATCCCAATTCCCGAGATCAGTACCGTCTTTTCACTCATGTGAGCCCCCCTAAAGCAAGCGATCGACAAAACCAAGGTCCAAGGGGCAACTCGGCCAAGTCCGTTACGGGCCATAAACTGACATCGCGCGATGCCAGCACTACCATCAGGCCGCCTGCTGCGGGCCGAACCCGTTGGGCCGGGGGGAACTATATCCGTGCGACCAAAGCGGTCTCCGATATCGTGACGATCCTTGACAATCGTCCCTAAATCAGCTACGGTCGGCCACGAATCTCGCTCATCGAGAAGGGCACACTTCGGATGCGATCCGGAGCGTGGAGCGAGATCGGTGCTTCCGCGCGGGCTCGCAACCGCGCCGGAGCAGCTCTGGGCATCATGCGCTGCGGTACTACGGCCGGAGCGGGAGGTGCTTTCCCTGGACTGGGACAGGCGGGGGCGGGTAACGCCCGCCCGGCAAATGCGTCGAGCGGCCGCGTCCCAGGAAGACTGGCCTGGAGCTGAGCGAAAGGGGCGAAAGCCCCCTGGCAAGAGCCGTGGTGGGACGCCGACAGGCGAGCGCGCTTCGCCAAGCGCGCGCCGCATCCGCAGATGCGGATCATCGACCCATGCGTCTGTCGGCGTTCCGCCTCCCTTTATTTCGTAGCCCGGATTGAACGAAGTGAAATCCGGGATCAGCGTTCAAGCTTCTTAGTCGTTCCCGGATTTTGTGGAGCCTGTCATCGGGCCGGCCACTTTGCGCCGGAGCCGTTGGCTCGATCCGGGCTACGGACTTGGCTAGGGCTTGGCAAAACTCGGGCGCGCGAGCGTCGCGAGAACGAAGGACTTCGCCTTTGCGCAAGAAGGCGGCCAGGACAATGACGCAGGAGCGCTACGTGGCGCGGTTTCACGCCGAGAAGGCGGTGCTGGCGCGCCACTACTGCAACGTCTTCAAGTTCTGGCGCGACTGCCCGTGCAAGCGCTGCCGCCGGGAAAGAGTCTGCTGCGGCGATCAGCACGCCTGCCTCAAGCGCAGGCAGAACCAGGTCCCGCGCCAAATCCAGTGGCGCGCCCGGCAGCAAATCCTGGCGTCGACGCCGGCAAATGCCGGCCCGCCGGAACGCACGGCGCGCGAGTTCCTGCCGAGCGGTTTTTATCCGGAGCCGCGTCGGCCGGATTAGTCCAAGGCGTCACGCCCGTGTCGCACGCAAACGGCGGGTCACGCTGCGCGCGTCGCCTACACGTTGTCGCCTACACGTTTATGTGTTGCAGGCGGATGAACACAATTTGTTGAGGAACCGGGCGCTTGCCGATGCCGCGCCTGCAGCACACGTGCAAAAGGCTGGTGAAACATTTCCCCACGGTATCGGAGGATCGGACATGTCGTATGCAAAGCAGGCTTCGAAGCAAAACACGGCAATCGACCGCGAGATCGGGCTCGGCGATGAGGAAATCTCCGATGTCAGCTTGTCGACATTTTATGTCTATGATGCGGAAAATCCGGCGACGCCGGCGCGCGGCCAAAGACGTTTGCTGGGAGCCGGCGGCTGCGGCTGCGGCGTCGGCGGCGGGTGCAGCAGGGGCTGCGGCAGCTGAGCCGGGGTTTCCTTCCGACAGTCGCCGGCTATTTCGTCATTGCCGGGCTTGATCCGGCAATCGATACTCCCGCGCATCGCCCGGGCGTGGTTGTTCGCCCGGTGACGCAGCGCGGAAGAAAGCCATGCGCATCCGCTTCGATTTCGGCTCGGTGACGCTCGACGTCGAGACGCTCGATACGCCGACGGCGAAGGCGATCGCCGCCGCGCTGCCGATCGCCGGCGCGGCGCTCATTTGGGGCGAGGAGGTCTATTTCGACGTTCCGGTGAAGGCGACGCGCGAGAAGGATGCGCGCGCGGTGGTCGTGCCTGGCGAGATCGCCTATTGGCCGGAAGGCAACGCCATCGCCATCGGTTTCGGCCGCACGCCGATCTCGAAGGGCGAGGAGACCCGGCTCGCCAGCCCCTGCAACATCTGGGCGAAGGCGCTGGGCGACGTGAAGACGCTCGCCAAGGTCAAGGCCGGCGCCAGGATCAAGGTGACGGCGGCGCAGTAGGGCGCTCTCCGGTCTGCCCGGCCGCCGAGCATCGCGATCTCACCCGCGGCCGACGAACGGCATCTTGTTCGCCATCACCGTCATGAACAGCACATTGGCATCGAGCGGCAGGCTCGCCATGTAGACGACGGCGCGGCCGATATCGTCGACGTTCATGCGCGCTTCCGGCATGGTGCGTCCGTCGGCCTGCAGCATGCCTTGCGTCATCTGCTCGGTCATGGGCGTCGCGGCGTTGCCGATGTCGATCTGGCCGCAGCAGATATCGTAGCTGCGGCAGTCGAGCGCGGTCTGTTTGGTGAGCCCGGTGACCGCGTGCTTGGTCGCGGTGTAGGCGACGGTGCCGGGCCGCGGCACGTGCGCGGAGATCGAGCCGTTGTTGATGATGCGGCCGCCGCGCGGATCCTGCGTTTTCATGATCTTGATCGCTTCCTGTGTGCACAGGAGCACGGCGGTGAGATTGGTGGCGACGACCGCCTGCCAGCGGTCGAGCGGCACCTCCTCGATCGGCATTCCGCGCATGCCGATGCCGGCATTGTTGAACAAGACGTCGAGCCGGCCGAAGGCCTCCTTGGTCTTGGCGAACAGAGCGCGGATCGATTCCGGCTCCTTGACGTCGGTCGGCACGACGAGGGTCTTGCCGCTCGCTTCCTTGGCCACGGTGTCGAGATTGTCCCGGCGCCGGCCGGCGAGCACCACCGCATAGCCGGCGGCGGCGAGCGCCAGCGAAGCGGCGCGGCCGACCCCGGTTCCGGCTCCGGTCACCACGGCGATTTTCTGCGCGGCCATGAGCGTCTCCCCGATCCGTCATTGCGGATGCCGCGATGGCGGCTGTCCGGAATCCATAACCACGGATCGGGAATTTGTGAAAGGGCAGAGAGCCTGACGCGGCGGCGCCACTCAACTCGCCAGCGCGACTTCCTGATCGGGGCTGCCGACGCGGTAGTCGTCGGGCGAGGCGATGCGGGCGCTGACGTCGGTTGCGGTGCCCGGCCGGCCGAAGCGGTAGCCCTGCATCGAATGCACGCCGGCGGCGCGCAGGAACAGATGCTGCTCGGCGTTCTCCACGCCTTCCGCGGTCACCTTCATGCCGAGGCCGCGGCCGAGGCTGACGATGGCGTGGACGATCGCGGCGGCATCGGGCGCCGTCTCGATGCTGTGCACGAAGCTCGAATCGATCTTGAGCTTGTCGAACGGGAAGCGTCGCAGATATTGCAGGCTCGAATAGCCGGTGCCGAAATCGTCGAGCGCGAAGCGCACGCCGATCGCCTTGAGCCGCAGCATCGACAGCTCCGCGGAATCGAGATTGCCGAGGAGCGTGCTCTCGGTGAGCTCCAGCTCCAGCCGGCTTGGATCGAACTCGATCTCGCCGAGGATGCGCTCGACCACGTCGACGAAATCCGAGCGGCGGAACTGCAGCGGCGAGACGTTGACGGCGACGGTCAGGCCCGGCCAGTTCCGGCCTTCGAGGCAGGCGCGGCGCAGCATCCACTCGCCGAGCTCGACGATGAGGCCGGAGTGTTCGGCGATCGGAATGAACTCGGACGGCGGGATCACGCCGATGGTCGGATGGTTCCAGCGCGCCAACGCCTCGACCCCGACCATCTTGTCGCCGCTGGAATTGACGATCGGCTGATAGGCGGCATGCAGGCCGTCGTTCTTGATGGCGTGCAAGAGGTCGCCTTCGAGGAGCTTGCGGTTGGACAGGTCGGCGTCCATCGCCGCGTCATAGATGCAGGCGCGGTTGCGGCCCTCGTTCTTGGCGCGGTAGAGCGCCATGTCGGCGTAGCGCAGAATGTCGCCGGCGTCGCGCGCGCGGCGGTCGATCGAGGCGATGCCGATCGAGGCGCCGATGATGATGTTGTGGCCGTTGATCGCATAGGGCGCGCACAGCGAGGAGATGATCCGGCCGGCGAGCGCCTGCAGCGAATAGGAGTCCGAGGAGCACACCGTGATGATGGCGAACTCATCGCCGCCGAGCCGGGCGACGAGATCGTCGCCGCGCACGATGCGACTCAGACGCTGGGTGACGTTGAGGATGAGCGCGTCGCCGATGTGGTGGCCGAGCGTGTCGTTGACGTCCTTGAAATGATCGAGATCGATGTAGAACACCGCCGCCGTCGGCCCGCCGCGGCGGACTTCCTCGATTACGCTCTCGAGCCGTTCGCCGAAATAGATGCGGTTCGGCAGCCCGCTGACCGGATCGTGCAGCGCCAGGTGGCGCAGCTGCGTTTCGCCGGTGGCGATGGCGCTCGCCGTCTGCCGCATGTGGCGGATGACCAGGCCGACGAGCAGCGCGAAGCCGGCAATCGCCACGGCGATGAAGGGCAGGACGCTCCACATGATGGTGCCGCCGGCCTTCGTCGGCTTCCAGGCGAAGCGCACGATCGGGTCGCCCTGCGCGTCGGCGATCGTCGTCGTTTGCGCGTCGACCGCCTGCGTCGGGTCGTCGAGCCGGCGCAAGCCGGCGAGTTGCAGGCGGCTGCCGATCTCGCCGAGCATGGTCTCGTCGATATATTTGACGGAAAAGGCGATCGGCGCATGCTCGTTGCCGAGCTTGAGGTCGCTGTCGGAGCCGACCGCCACCGCCGCGACGATCGCCGGCCGGTCGAAGAAGCGCTGGATCAGGGCCACATCCCGGCCGGGGTTTTGCGGATAGTGCCCGGCGACCGCCGCGATGACGTGGTCGGGGACGACGTCGAGCCGCCCGCGGAGCAGGTTGAGGCTGTCGGCCAGCTCCTTGTGCAGGTCGGCCGTGTCAGTGCCGTCGACGGAGCGAGCGTTGGCGTATTTGATCTGATCGAAGCCGTCGAGGACGACCACCAAATCGTGGTGGAAATAGGCTTGCAGCCATCCGCCGAAACGATGCTCCACCCATAGCGGGTCGTAGTCGACGCGGATCGCCTCGGTAGCGCGCTCGGTCGCCGCCACGCTTTCGAGCTCGCGCGCCACCCGCGCGCCGCGGTCCGCGATCGCCTGCTGGATGAGCTGTTGCTCGCGGTTAAACGAGACGTCGTCGGCGCGCTGCGCCGAGGTGAGCACCGCGACGACGACGCACACGATCGCCACGGCGACGATCGCGCCGATCGGCATGACGAACGTCGGGCGCACCGGGTTCCAGTGCGACCGCTTGCGTTCCTCGGCGATTTTCGGTCGCGCCGAAGTCACCACTCTACCCTTACCTATCGTTGTTCGCTCCGACGATAGTGGGCAAAGATTGCAAATCGCTTGCGGTTCAAATGGCAAAATGCTCGCGGCTTTTGGCCGGCGTAAATCAGCCGCGGAAGTTAACGCTCCGTAAAGATTGCGCCGGCGTTCACCGCTTGTTGCCGTAGGGCGGGCGCGGAATGGCGATATGAGCGGCGCGTAGCGCCGCCGACCAGCGTTCGCGCAGGTCGGTGAAATAGGGTTCCCCCGGTTCGATCCGGTAGATCAGCTCGGCGTCGCAGGTGTCGCGCCGCACCACCAGCAGGTCGATCGGCATGCCGACGCTGAGATTCGAGCGCATGGTCGAGTTGATGGAGACGAGGCCGACCTTGAGTGCATCGTAGAGGTCCATGCCGTAGCTCACCGCGCGGTCGAGGACCGGCTTGCCGTATTTGTGCTCGCCGATCTGCAGATAGGGCGTGTCGGTGGTGCATTCGATGAAGTTGCCGGCCGAATAGACCATGAACAGCCGCATGCGCTCGCCGGCGATCTGGCCGCCGAACAGGAAGGACACGTCGAAGCTCACGTCGGAAGCTTCGAGCGCCTTGCCCTCGGTGGCGTGAATCGTGCGGATGACGTGGCCGACGCGCTGCGCCGCCTGGAACATGGTGGGCGCGTTCATCAGCGTTTCGTGCTCGCCAGTTTCCGGGTTGTCGAAGCCTTCGGTCAAGATGCTGAGCACGGATTGGCTGATGGAGAGATTGCCGGCGGAAGCGATCGCCATGATGCGCTTTCCGGGATCGTTGAAAATGTGCAGCTTGCGGAAGGTGGCGATGTTGTCGACGCCGGCATTGGTGCGCGTGTCGGCGAACATCACCAGCCCCTCGCGGACGAGAATTCCGCAGCAATAGGTCATCGAATCGCTGGCTCCCACGGCGATATTTATACCGGCAGCGGCGCGCCTGCGGCAACCGGCGCGGCGTTCACTGATCGATCTTGATCGCGACCGCCAAGGTCTCCTCGCCGGAGCCGTAGCGCGTGCCGCGCATCGGCGCGGCGCCGAGCGCGTCGAGCCCGATGGCGACGCGGACATAGGCTTCGTTCGGACAGGCGCCGTTTGCCGGATCGAAGCCGACCCAGCCGAGATCGGGGACGAGGGCTTCCGCCCAGGCGTGAGCGGCATCCGCCCCGACACTGCCGCCGGCGCCAAGATAGCCGGTGACGTAACGGGCCGGAATCCCGAGGCTGTGCGCGGCGCCGATGAAGACGTGCGCCAGATCGGCGGCCGTGCCGCTTTTGCGCGCATAGGCTTCCGCGGCATTTGCCGGCTGCGGCGACGGCTTTTCGCTGCGGGCCATCTCCTCGTGCAGGCGGTCGAGGATGGCGTGAAGCTCAGCGAGCGGCGTGCCGTCGCTCGCGGAGCGGATTTCTTGCGCCAGCTTGCAGATCGCCGCGTCGGCCCGCGTCAGCGCCGTATCGCGCAGGAACAGCGGCGGCGGAAAACGCTCGACGGCGCCGCGCACCACGCCGTCGGTATTTTCGGTCTCGACTTCGCCGTCGACATCGACGCTCAGGGTGTCGAACGGGCCATCGGCGGTGAAGACGTGGGTGAGGTTGCCGAACGCATCCTCACGCGCGGCCAGCTTCACGTCGGCGGACACCTCGATGCGCCAGCGGATCACCGACTGGCCTTCGTGGTTGCGCGGCGTGACCCGCAACACCTGGATCACGCCCGCGGCCGGCGGATCGTAGCGGCGGACGGTCGTGTGGGCGATGCGCAGGCGCATGATGGGTCAGGTATCAGAAGTCAGTGATCAGTAATCAGAAGGTGGCCGGCGGAGCATAGACGACGCGGGCACGCCTTGTCGTCTGATTACTGATCACTGACTTCTGATACCTGTCACATCAGATATTGCTGGGTGATCGCGCTGCCGAGCCGGTTATTGTCCTCGACGAAGCCGTCGATGAACTCGTGCAGCCCGCTCTGGAAAATCTCCTCGATGCGGCTGTTTTGCAGCCGCGCCCGGACCGCGCGCGCCTGCCGCTGCGCCATTCCCTGCCGGCCATAGGCATTGGCGATGCGGTCGAGGTTTTGCACCAGGTTCTCGTAGCAGCTCGCCAGCGAGCGCGGCATCTCGTCCCGGAGCATGAGCAGATCGGCGACCAGCCACGGCTTGACGTTCTCGCGATAGACCCAGTGATAGGCGGTCAGCGCCGACACCGAGCGCAGGATCGCCGCCCATTGGAAATAGTCGAGCGGGCCGCCGACACGCTCGATCGCCGGCAGCAGCAGGTGATATTTGACGTCGAGAATGCGCGCGGTGTTGTCCGCACGCTCGATATAGACGCCGAGGCGCGAGAACCAGTAGGCGTCGTTGCGCAGCATGGTGCGGTAAGCCGAGCCGTCGAAGCGCAGCGAGGATTCCAGCACCCAGCGCAGGAAGCGGGCGAATTCCTCGCGCGAGCGCGGGCCGTTGCTCCACTTCTTGAGCTCGAGCCAGGCGCCGTTGATGGTGTCCCACATTTCGGTGGTGAGCGCGGTGCGCACCGCGCGCGCGTTATGGCGTGCGGTCTCGAGGCAACTGCGGATCGAGGAGGGATTGCCGGTGGAGAAAGCGAGGAAATCGGTGACCGTCTCCTCGTTTGCCTCGGTGTAGGCGGCGAAGAAGGCGTTGGCGCAGCCGGCGGTCGCGACCGCGGATTCCCATTCGTTGGAAGAGCCGACATAGGTGAGCGGCAGCGAAGTGAGCCGGTAGGTGGCATCGAGGATGCGCGCCAGATATTCGGCGCGCTCGACGTAGCGGGCGAGCCAGTAGAGATTGTCGGCGGTGCGCGCGAGCATTCTTAATTCATCCGTCCAGCACCCAGGTGTCCTTGGTGCCGCCGCCCTGGCTCGAATTGACCACGAGCGAGCCCTTCTTCAGCGCCACGCGAGTGAGGCCGCCGGGCACGATGCGCACCCGATCGCGGCCGGTCAGTACGAACGGCCGCAGGTCGACATGGCGCGGCGCGATGCCTTCCTCGACGCAGGTCGGGCAGGTCGACAACGCCAGCGTCGGCTGGGCGATGAAGTTCCTCGGATCGGATTTGAGCTTGGCGCGGAAGGCGGCGATCATCGCCTTTTCCGCCTTCGGCCCGATCAGCATGCCGTAGCCGCCGGAGCCGTGCACCTCCTTCACCACCAGTTCCTCGAGGTGGTCGAGCACGTAGCCGAGATGTTCGCTCTCGCGGCAGCGCCAGGTCGGCACGTTCTTCAGGAGCGGCTCTTCGCCGAGATAGAATCTCACGATCTCCGGCATGTAGCTGTAGACCGCCTTGTCGTCGGCGATGCCGGTGCCGACCGCGTTGGCGAGCGTGACGTTGCCGGCCTGGTAGGCTGAGAGCACTCCCGGCACGCCGAGCGCGCTGTCGGGCCGGAACACCAGCGGATCGAGGAAGTCGTCGTCGATGCGGCGATAGATCACGTCGACGCGCTGCATGCCTTCGGTCGTGCGCATGTAGACGACGTCGTCCTTGATCGCGAGATCGCGGCCTTCCACCAGCTCGACGCCCAGCTTGTCGGCGAGGAAGGAATGCTCGTAATAGGCGGAATTGTAGACGCCGGGCGTGAGCAGCACGACGGTCGGATCGCCCGAGGCAGTCGGCGGCGCGATCGATTTCAGCGTTTCCAGAAGCTCGTCCGGATAATTCTCGACCGGCGCGACGCGGTAGCGCGAGAACAGCTCGGGAAAGAGCCGCAGCATGATCTCGCGGTTCTCCAGCATGTAGGAAACGCCGGAAGGGGTGCGCGCATTGTCCTCGAGCACGTAGAAGCTGTCGGCGTCGACGCGCACGATGTCGATGCCGGCAATGTGCACATAGATGTCGTGCGGGACCTTCTGGCCGTTCATCTCCGGGCGGAAGACCGGATTTTGGAAGACCAGATCCTCGGGCACGATTCCGGCCTTGAGGATCTCCCGGCGGCCGTAGACGTCCTTGATGTAGGCGTTGATCGCCTTGACCCGTTGCGTCAGGCCGCGTTGCAGGAAGTCCCACTCGGCGGCCGAGATGATGCGGGGAATGACGTCGAAGGGGATGAGCCGCTCCTGCGCCTCCGGGTCGCCATAGACCGCGAAGGTGATGCCGATGCGGCGGAAGAACAGCTCCGCCTCGCGGCGGCGGAAATCGAGCACGTCCGGCTTGACCGAGCCGAGCCACTGCGACAGCTCGGCATAGGCCGGCCGCACCGCGTCCCCGCTGCCCCTCATCTCGTCGAACATGTCGTCCCGGCCCGCCTCGACGGCGCTTCCACGCCAAACGCCTGCAATCTCCAAGCAATCTTTGCGCCAAATTGGGCGGCGCGGGCAGGGGGTGCCGGCTCCCCGGCTCGCCATTATTGCTCACGTTTTAGGCGACATGATCATTGCGTTGGCCATCGGGAACCCGACCGGGGTTCAATCGGTTGGAACCCCCGAGGGTCCGGACGGCAGCAATGATCGAGCCAATCCTGGTTGTCGGAATAGCGGTCGCCTTGACCGCTTGGTACATGCAGCACCGGTGGCGGCGCTGGCGGCAATTCCGCAGCGCCCGGGACGACGCGATCCGCAATATGGTCGTGCAGCACGCCAATGGGCTCGAGGTTCTCGCCCGGCGCTATGCGCGCGGCGAGATCGACCGGGCCGAATATCTGCAGAAGAAAGGGGATATTGTCGGCGCGCAGGTGCCGCTGGGAAGTTATCCCTGATTTCCGGGCGCTCGCGCTCGGCGCTCAAGCCGGCGGGTCAAGCCACGACGGGTTCAGCGCGCGAAAAGTCCGTTAGATGTCCTGCAGCCGTTTTCCTTCCGCGACTACTTTTTCGAGCAGGGGGGCGGGCTTGAAGTCCTCGCCCATCGTCGCCTCGAACTCCTTCATCTTGCCGAGGACTTTGCCGGTGCCGACCAGATCGGCATAGAACATCGGGCCGCCGCGATAGACCGGCCAGCCATAGCCGTTGATCCAGACGATATCGATGTCCGAGGCGCGCTGCGCCTTGCCTTCCTCCAGGATCTTGGCGCCTTCATTGATCATCGGATAGATGCAGCGCTCCAGAATCTCCTCGTCCGAGATCGTGCGCCGGTTGATCCCTTTCTTGGCGGCAAAATCGAGAATGACCTTCTCGACGACCGGCGAAGGTTTGGCGTTGCGCTGTTCGTCATAGTCGTAGAAGCCGGTGCCGGTCTTTTGCCCGCGCCGGTCCATCTCGCAGAGGATCTCGCGGATGGTCGAGGATTTGCTCGTCTCCTTCGACCAGCCGATGTCGAGACCGGCGAGGTCGCTCATGGCGAAGGGTCCCATCGGCATGCCGAAATCGTAGATCACGCGGTCGACGTCCCAAGGCATGGCGCCCTCGAGGATGAGCTTGTTTGCCTCGCGCTGGCGCTGATGCAGCATGCGGTTGCCGACGAAGCCGTGGCAGACGCCGACCAGCGCGGCGATCTTGCCGATCTTGCGGGCGAGCTGCATGACCGTGGCGATGACCGGCTTCGCCGTCTTCTCGCCGCGCACGACCTCGAGGAGCCGCATGACGTTTGCGGGTGAGAAGAAATGCATGCCGAGGACATAGTCCGGCCGGCTGGTGGCGGACGCGATCTCGTCGACGTTCAGATAGGAGGTGTTGGAGGCAAGGATCGCGCCCTTCTTGGCGATCTTGTCGAGCTTGCCGAACACGTCCTTCTTGATGTCCATGTTCTCGAAGACCGCTTCGATGATGAGATCGCAGTCGGCAAGCGTTTCGAGGTTCAGCCCGGGGCGGAGCAATCCCATCCGGATCTCGACATCGGCCGCGGTCAGCCGGCCCTTCTTGGCGGTGTTGTCATAGTTGCGGCGGATGGTGGCGAGGCCGCGCTCGAGCGCGTCCTGCTTCATCTCGACGATGCTCACCGGAATTCCGGCATTGAGGAAATTCATCGAGATGCCGCCGCCCATGGTGCCGGCGCCGATCACGCCGACCTTCTTGATCGGCAGCGTCGGCGTGTCGTCGGGAACGTCGGAGATTTTCCAGACTTTGCGCTCGGCGAAGAACACGTAGCGCTGCGCCTGCGATTGCGCGGTGGTGACGAGTTTCAGGAATTCCTCGCGCTCGCGCTTCAGGCCCTCGGGGAACGGAAGGTCGACGGCGGCCTGCACGGCGCGCATCGCGCCGTGCCAGGCTTCGAAGCCGCGGTATTTGCGCGCGTTCTCGCGGCGGACTTTTTCGAAGATCTCGGGATGACCGCGCGCCGCCTGCACCTTGTCGGTGAGGTCGCGCACTTTGCGCAGAGGCATATGGGTGTCGATCGCCTTGCGGGCGAAGGCGAGCGCGCCCTCGCGCAATTTGCCTTCCTCGACCATCTCCTCGATGACGCCCCATTGCAGCGCCTGCTTGGCGCTAAACGGCGTGCCCGACAGAATGGCTTCGAGCGCATTCTCGACGCCGATCAAACGCGGCAGGCGCTGCGTGCCGCCGGCGCCGGGAATGATGCCGAGCTTGATCTCGGGAAGCCCGAACCGCGCCGACGGCACGGCGACGCGATAGTGGCACATCAGCGCCACTTCGAAGCCGCCGCCCAGAGCCGTGCCGTGCACGGCGGCGATGACCGGCTTGGTGCCGCCTTCCATCGCGGCTTCGCATTCGGTGAGCGGCGTGCCCTTGGGCGGCTTGCCGAATTCGGCAATATCGGCGCCGGCAATGAAGGTGCGGCCGGCACAAATTAGGACGATCGCCTTGACTGCAGGGTCGGCCATGGCCTGGTCGATGCCGGCGCGAAGGCCGGTGCGCACGTCCGCCGAGAGCGCGTTGACCGGCGGCGAATTGAGCGTGAGCACGGCGATATCGCCTTCGCGGGTCAGATCGGTCACGGAATTGATGGCGGCCATCGTTGGTACCTCCCTAGCTGCGCACGTCATATCGCGGAACGGCAATTTCGCAAAATCGGTTGCTTTCGCCCTATGCCTGAATAAGCTGTCGCGCAAATTCACCAAATGGCAGGGGAAGAAACGCCGTGTCGCTATTTGACCTGACTGGCAAAGTGGCCGTGGTTACCGGCTCATCGCGGGGCATCGGCCGGGCCATCGTCGAGCGCATGGCCGAGCACGGCGCCAAGGTCGTCGTCTCCTCGCGCAAGGTCGAGCCCTGCCAAGAGGTGGCGAACGCCATCAATGCGAAACACGGCGACAAGCGCGCCGCCGCCATACCGGCGAACATCTCCTTGAAGGAGCAGCTTGGGCGCCTGGTCGACGAGACGATGAAGGTCTTCGGCCAGATCGATGTCTTGGTTTGCAACGCGGCCTCCAATCCGCATTACGGGCCGATGAGCACGATCACCGACGACCAGTTCAGCAAGACGCTGAGCAACAACATCATCTCCAACCACTGGCTGATCAATCTGGTTGCGCCGCAGATGATCGCGCGCAAGGACGGCTCGATCATCATCGTGTCGTCGGTCGGCGGCCTGCGCGGCAGCCCGATCATCGGCGCCTATTGCATCTCCAAGGCGGCGGACTTCCAGCTCGCGCGCAATCTCGCCGTTGAGTTCGGGCCGCACAATGTGCGCATCAACTGCATCGCCCCCGGCCTCATCCGCACCGACTTTGCCCGGGCGCTGTGGGAAAATCCGGACAACCTCAAGCGCTCGACCGCGCGCACGCCGCTTGGCCGCATCGGCGAGCCGGACGAGATCGCCGGAGCCGCGGTCCTGCTGGCCTCGCGCGCCGGGAATTTCATGACCGGGCAAGCAATCGTCATCGATGGCGGCAACACGATCACCTGATCGATCGTTGCCGGGAAGGAAAATGCCAATGTCCGATCTCGAACAAATCCGCAAAGACACGCGCGCTTGGCTCGAGGCCAATTGCCCGGCCGACATGCGGCTGCCGCTCGAAGACGACGATGATCGCTACTGGGGCGGGCGCAACGCGAAATTCAAATCCGAGGGCCAGCGCCAGTGGTTCGAGCGCATGGCGGCGCGCGGCTGGACCGTGCCGGAATGGCCGCAGGAGTATGGCGGCGCCGGCCTCTCGCGCGAGGAAGGCAAAATCGTGCGCGGCGAGATGCGCCGGCTCGGCTGCCGTTCGCCGCTCAATTCGTTCGGCATCTGGATGCTCGGTCCGGCCTTGCTGCGCTATGGCACGGCGGAACAAAAGCGCGAATATCTGCCGCAAATCGCGCGCGGCGAGATCCGCTGGTGTCAGGGCTATTCGGAACCGAACGCCGGCTCGGACCTCGCTTCGCTGGCGACCAAGGCGGAGGACAAGGGCGACCATTTTCTGATCAATGGACAAAAAATCTGGACGAGCTACGCCGACAAGGCCGACTGGATCTTCTGTCTGGTGCGCACCGACCCGGCGGCGCCGAAGCACCTCGGCATCAGCTTCATCCTCTTCGATATGAAATCGCCCGGAGTCTCGACCAAGCCGATCCTGTTGATTTCCGGGAAATCGCCGTTTTGCGAGACCTTCTTCGACAATGTCCGCGTTCCCAAGGGACGCATCGTCGGCGAGATCAACAAGGGCTGGGAAGTCGCCAAGTATCTTCTGACCCATGAGCGCGAAATGATCAGCGCCATCGGGCTCCCGGGCGGGCGCCCGCTCGGCCAGATTGCCGCCGATTCACTTGGAATGGAGGCCGGCATCCTCGGCGACACGTGTCTGCGCGCCGACATCGCACGTTTTGACGTTGACGCCTATGCCTTTCAGCTGGCGCTGGAGCGCACCGGCGACCAGCTGAAAGCGAAGCAGGCGAGCCCGGCCATTTCCTCGATGCTCAAATACTACGGCGCCGAGTTGAACAAACGCCGGCACGAGTTGCTGATGTCGGCCGGCGGTTCGCAGGCGCTGGAATGGGAGAGCGAGCGCTCGCGCCACGGCGAGGCCGCGCGCAGCTGGCTGCGGACCAAGGGCAATTCGATCGAAGGCGGAACCAGCGAAGTGCAGCTCAACGTGATCGCCAAGCGCATTCTCGAATTGCCCGGCGCGTGATCGCGGAGAGTAGACGTGCCCCTCATCCTCAACGAAGAACAGGCCCTGGTCCGGGACAGCGCCCGCGCTTTTCTCGCCGATCACGGTCCGGTGTCGCATCTGCGCAAGCTGCGCGACAGCCGCGATGCCGAGGGTTTCTCCCGCGCGCTGTGGAAGAAATTCGCCGAGATGGGATTTTGCGGCGTCCTCGTGCCTGAGGATCTGGGCGGCTCCGGCCTCGGTTACGTCGAGGCCGGCGTGGTCATGGAGGAAATCGGCCGCAATCTGACGCCGTCGCCGTTTCTGTCGACTTCGATTATCGGCGCGACCGCGCTGTTGCGCGACGGCAACAAGGCGCGAAGCAGGGAGCTCCTGCCCAAAATCGCCGCCGGCGATCTGCTCCTGGCGCTGGCAGTCGATGAGCGCGCCAAGCATGCGCCGAGCGCGACCGCGCTTCGGGCCGAGCGCAGCGGCAACGGCTTTGCGCTCACCGGCGACAAATGCTTCGTCGTCGACGGGCATGTCGCCGACCTCCTCATTGTCGCAGCGCGCAGCGCCGGCGCGCCGGGCGAAACCGACGGGCTCACGCTGTTTCTCGTCGACGCCAAGGCCAAGGGGATCGAGACCGAGCGCAGCGTGATGGTCGATGCCCACAACGCCGCACGCATCAAGTTCGACCGGGTGCAGGTCAACGCCGACGCCGTGATCGGCGAGGTCGATCGCGGCTGGCGGCTGCTCGAGGGCGTGCTCAATGCCGGCCGCGCCGCGGTCGCCGCCGAGCTTACCGGCGTAGGCGAGGGCGCCTTCGGCCGCACGCTCACCTATCTCAAGGACCGCAAGCAGTTCGGCCAGCCGCTCGGCTCGTTCCAGGCGTTGCAGCACCGCGCCGCGCATCTCTTCACCGAGCTCGAAATCACCCAGGCGGCGGTGCTCAAGGCGCTGCAGACGCTCGACGGCGATTTCGAGCGCGCGGCGACGATCGTTTCCGTCGCCAAGGCGCGGGCCGGCGCGAGCGCGACGCTTGCGGTGCAAGAGGCGGTGCAGATGCATGGCGGCATCGGCATGACCGATGAATTCGACATCGGCTTCTTCATGAAACGCGCGCGCGTCGGCCAGGAGCTGTTCGGCGACGCCGGCTTTCACGCCGACCGCGTGGCGCGCTCACAGAACTATTGAGCCCGATCTCGAGAATGCGGCGTCGACGGCTGAGTGCGTAGAGGAGGAGACATGGCGGGAGGAGCGGCTTTCCCGGCCATCACGCTGGCACAGGCCAATGCGGCGCTGACCGCTCCGGGCTCTGCGTTCGAGATCGAAGAGCGCGACATTCGCGGCGTGCGCACGCGCGTGTGGAAGAACGCGCCGCCGACCATGCGCGAAGTATTTGTGCTCGGACGGAGCCACGGCGATCGGACCTTTGTCGTCTATCGCGACGAGCGGGCGAGTTACGAGAACTTCGCCCGCGCGGCGCTGGCGATCGCCGAGGCGC
Source organism: uncultured Alphaproteobacteria bacterium (assembly GCA_963850855.1). Lineage (GTDB taxonomy): Bacteria > Pseudomonadota > Alphaproteobacteria > Rhizobiales > Xanthobacteraceae > BOG-931. The sequence goes on along the minus strand of CAWKNH010000009.1, from coordinate 134,621 downwards.
TGCAACAAGCGGGGGTGAAGAAAGGCGACCGCGTCGCCATCGCCATGCGCAATGTGCCGGAATGGCCGGCGGCCTTCTTCGGCTGTCTCCTGGTCGGCGGCGTGGCGACCTTGCTCAACGCCTGGTGGACCGGCCCGGAGCTCGAATACGGGCTCAACGATTCCGGAGCGAAGGTCGCGATCGTCGACCGCGAAAGGCTCGAGCGGATTTTCGAGCATCTGCACAATTGTCCGGCGCTCGAGCGCGTCTTCGTCAGCCGCGAGAGCGAGCAGGTCGCGCATCCGAAGGTCGCCAAGCTTGAGGACGTCATCGGCGCGGTGGACGCGTGGCATCTTTTGCCGGACCGGCCGCTGCCCGACGTGCCGCTCGATCCCGACGATGACGGCATGATCCTCTATACGTCAGGCACGACGGGCCAGCCGAAGGGGGCGCTGATCACTCATCGCAACTCCTGCTCGACGCTGATGGCCAATCCCTATTCAGCGGCGCGCAGCTTCCTGCGGCGAGGCGAACCGGTGCCCGAGCCCGATCCGAACGCGCCGCAACGGTCCTATCTTCTCGCCGTGCCGCTGTTTCACACCACCGGTTGCCACGCGGTGATGAATCCGCTGATGGTCGGCGGCGGCAAACTGGTGCTCATCCACAAATGGGATCCGGAAATCGCGATGCAGCTGATCGAGCGCGAGCGGATCAGCGGCACCGGCGGCGTGCCGACCATCGCCTGGCAATTGCTCGAGCATCCGGCGCTGGGAAAATACGATCTCTCCTCGCTCGAAGGCATCGGCTATGGCGGCGCGCCGGCGGCCGCCGAGCTGGTGCGCGCCTTGAAGAAGAAGTTTCCGGCCGCGGCGCCCGGAACCGGTTGGGGCATGACCGAAACCACCAGTACCTTCACCGGGCATCAGGGCGAAGACTACGAGCTGCGGCCGGACAGCTGCGGTCCCGCCTTGCCGGTCGGCGAGATGAAAATCCGCGACCCCGACGGCAATGAATTGCCGGCCGGCGGCATCGGCGAATTGTGGGTCAAGGGCCCGAACGTCGTGAAGGGCTACTGGAACAAGCCGCAGGCCACCGCCGAGACGTTCATCGATGGCTGGCTGCGCACCGGCGACATCGCGCGGCTCGACGAGGAAGGCTTCTGCTACATCCTCGATCGCACCAAGGACATGCTCATCCGCGGCGGCGAAAACATCTATTGCGTCGAAGTGGAGAACACTCTCTACGAGCACCCGGCGGTCATCGACGCCGCCGTGGTCGCGATCCCGCATCACACGCTTGGCGAGGAGCCGGGCGCCGTGGTCACGCTCAAGCACGGCGCGCGGGCGAGCGAAGCCGAATTGCGGGCATTCGTCGCCGAGCGGATCGCGGCGTTCAAGGTGCCGGTCAGGATTCTGTTCTCGCCGGAGATGCTGCCGCGCAATGTGAACGGCAAGATCCTGAAGCCCGAGCTCAAGCGCCTGTTTGCGTCATAGGCGCGTCATGCCCGGCACTGGGCCGGGCACGACGCGCGCGCTCGTGCGGATCACACCTTGACGTTGGTATATTTGCGCATCTCCAGGCGCGAGATCGCCCGGCAATGGACTTCGTCGGGGCCGTCGGCAAGTCTCAGCGTGCGGATATGCGCATAGGCATGCGCCAGTCCGGCGTCGGTCGTCACCCCCATGCCGCCATGCGCCTGGATCGCGTCGTCGATCACGCTCAGCGCCACCCGCGGCGCCGCGACCTTGATCATCGCGATCTCGAGCTGCGCCACCTTGTTGCCGGCCTTATCCATGATGTCGGCGGCTTTGAGGCAGAGAAGCCGCGTCATCTCGATGTCGATGCGCGCCTCGGCGATGCGCTGCTCCCACACCGAATGTTCGGCGATCTTCTTGCCGAAGGCGACGCGGGAGAGAAGCCGCTTGGTCATCTTCTCCAGCGCAACCTCGGCGACGCCGACCGTGCGCATGCAGTGATGGATGCGCCCGGGGCCGAGCCGGCCCTGCGCGATCTCGAAGCCGCGGCCTTCGCCGAGGAGAAGGTTGCTCGCCGGCACGCGCACCTTGTCGAGGATGACCTCGGCGTGGCCGTGCGGCGCGTCGTCGTAGCCGAACACCGGCAGCATGCGCACGATCTTGAGGCCGGGCGTGTCGAGCGGGACGAGGATCTGCGATTGCTGCTCGTGCCGGGCGCGCGAAGGATCGGTCTTGCCCATGACGATGGTGATCTTGCAGCGCGGATCGCCGACGCCCGACGACCACCATTTGCGGCCGTTGATCACATAATGATCGCCGTCGCGGGTGATCGAAGTCTCGATATTGGTGGCGTCGGAAGAGGCGACCGCCGGCTCGGTCATCAGGAACGCCGAGCGGATCTGGCCGGCAAGGAGCGGCTTCAGCCATTTGTCTTTCTGCTCGCGGGTGCCGTAGCGGTGCAGCACCTCCATATTGCCGGTGTCCGGCGCCGAGCAATTGAACGCTTCGGAGGCAAAGGAGACGCGGCCCATCTGTTCGGCGCAGAGCGCGTAGTCGAGATTGGTCAGGCCGGCGCCGTGATACTCGCCTTCGTCGTGATGCGGCGAGGGCGGCAGGAACAGGTTCCAGAGGCCCGCGGCCCGCGCCTTGGCTTTCAGCTCTTCGAGGACCGGGATGACCTTCCAGCGATCGCCTTCGGCGCTCTGGCGCGCATAGGTCTCGACCGCCGGATAGATGTGCTCGTTCATGAAGCCAATGACGCGGTCACGCCAATGCTTTTGCCGCTCGGAAATGGAAAAATCCATGATGCTCCGCTCCCTAAATCCTGTTCTCGGCCCTGCGCGTCCCGCCAAAAAAGCTTCGGGGGTCGGCGTTCAGGGCTTTAGCACTTGCCAGGCAGAGCGCATACCCGAAAAATCGCCGGCAGCGAGCGCGATCGCTCGCGCTTGAGCGGCGGTCGCTCCCGCGCTAGAGGAGGCCGCACGCCTGGAGCTTTTGCCAATGGCCGGACCCGCCGACAGCGAACGCGAAATCGTCACCGCCGCGCTTCTGGTGATCGGCGATGAGATCCTCTCTGGCCGGACCAAGGACAAGAACATCGGCTACGTCGCCGAGTATCTCACCAATATCGGCATCGACCTCAAGGAGGTGCGCGTCGTTCCCGACGAGGAGCCGGAAATCGTCGCTGCGCTCAACGCCTTGCGCCCGCGTTACACCTACGTGTTCACCACCGGCGGCATCGGCCCGACCCATGACGACATCACCGCCGACAGCGTCGCCAAAGCCTTCGGCGTGTCGATCGACTACCACCCGCGTGCGGTGGAGATCCTGCAGGCGCGGATCAAGCAGACCGGCGGCGTCATGAACGAAGCGCGCATGCGGATGGCGCGCATGCCCGCCGGCGCCGAACTGGTGCTCAACAAAGTCTCGGCGGCGCCCGGCTTCCGGATCGGCAACGTCATCGTCATGGCCGGCGTTCCGCCGGTCATGCAGGTCATGCTCGACTACGTGGCGCCGACGCTCAAGACCGGCGTCAAGATGCTGTCGGAGACGGTGCGCGCCGACTGTCGCGAGGGCGATATCGGCACCGAGCTTGGCGAGATCGCGGCCGCGCATGCCGGCGTCATCATCGGCTCCTATCCGTTCATGGACGAAGGGCGCTTCGCCAACACCAACGTGGTGCTGCGCTCGCGCGACGCGCAAAAGCTCGCCGCCGCCAAGACGGCGGTCGAGGCGATGCTCGTTCGCGTGAAAGCGGAGCTCAAGCAAGCGGCCGCAGGGAGTTGATCGCGATGGGCGAGCTCGACGCCGGCGATCCGGCAAACCCGCGACGCGCGATCCGGCGAAGATCTTCCCGGTCTCCTGGGACCAGTTCCACCGCGACTCGCGGGCGCTCGCTTGGCGGCTTAACGGCGTCGGCCCGTTCGAGGCGATCGTCTGTATCACCCGCGGCGGCCTGGTTCCGGCGGCGATCGTGGCGCGCGAGCTTGGTATCAAGCTGATCGAGACGATCTGCGTTTCGAGCTATACCCACACCACCCAGGCCGAGGTGAAGGTCATCAAGGAAGTCGCCCCGGCGATCATCGCTCGCTCGGCCGGCGGTGGCGCGGGCGTGCTGATCGTCGATGACCTCGTCGATACCGGGCAGACCGCAAAAGTCGTGCGCGCCGTCCTCCCGCGCGCGCATTTCGCGACCGTCTACGCCAAGCCCATGGGCCGGCCGCTGGTCGATACTTTCATCACCGAGGTGTCGCAGGACACCTGGATCGATTTTCCCTGGGACACCGGGCTCGCCTTCCAGCCGCCGATCAGCGACGCCGGATTGTAGGCGAGCGCCGGCGCCGGCTTTCGGTCGCCCACCGCGGTGGTTATGATCGCCGGCAAAGCCGTGAGGAGAAAGCCATGGATGCGGTCACGCCGAAAGGCAAACACGACACCCTCGATACCCATTCGCACATCGTGCGCCCGGCCGAGATGGAATGGAGAGCGACCCGCTTTCCCGGCTGCGAGGTCAAGCCGCTGCTCGTCGACAAGGAGACCGGGCTCGTCACCGCGCTGATGAAGTTCGCGCCGGGCGCCGTTCTCCCCGACCACGAGCACGTCAAGATCGAGCAGACCTATATCCTCGAAGGCACGCTGGTCGACCGGGAAGGCGCGGCCGAGGGTCTCACCGTCGGTCCCGGCGAGTTCGTCTGGCGCGAGGCCGGCAGCCGCCACGTCGCCTGGACGCCGCAGGGCGGGCTGATGCTCGCGATGTTCCAGGTCCCCAACAGGTTCTTCGAGCAGGACGGGCGCATCGCCGATATTTCCGGCGCCGACTGGGACAGTCTCTGGGGACACGTCGCCAGGGACTGACACAAAAGACTGACGCAAGGGACTGACGCAAAGGAGGCAGCCGCGCTTCCGACGCACGCGCCGCGAGTGCTACAAAGGCCGCCGCGCGGACGGCTCTCTTCAGTCCGCGAAGCGGACGTGCTCTTTGTCCGCGGCGGACGTGGCGAAACGGTAGACGCAAGGGACTTAAAATCCCTTGGGGGAAACCCCGTGCGGGTTCAAGTCCCGCCGTCCGCACCACCTGGCAAGTTCATATCGAGATCGCGAGAAGCGGCGTTGCCGGCGATAACGCTGCTAATGTCTGCTTATCGGGAAGGAGCGGAGACGGCGCGCATGGCATGGGATATCGAAGTGTTGGATGGATGCGCGGTCGTGCGCATGAACACCAACAAAGTCAATGTACAGAACGATCGCTTTTTCGCCGACCTACACGGTGCCTTCGATCGGCTCGAACGTGAGTTCAGCGACTTGCCAGTCGTTCTGACCGGCCAAGGCGACGTGTTCTCGGCCGGGATCGACTTTCAGTACAGCTTCAGCATTTTCGGCAGCGGAAGCCATGACACTATCCGTCAATGGTATCGGACGTACCGCGAAACGAATCTGCGCATCTTCCAATATCCCAGGCCGACCGTCGCGGCAGTTAACGGCCATGCCATCGCTGGTGGGCTAATCACGGCCCTTAACTGCGACTTCCGGATTGCCGCCCGCAAACCTGTACGGTTCGGACTTAACGAAGTGCCCATCGGTATCCCGATGCCGGCGGCCTATGTCGAAATCATTAAGTACGCATTGGGAGAGCAGATTGCGGCGTTAGCCACGCTGCGTGGAAAGCTGTACGAGCTGGAGGAGGCGTCGCGGCTAGGCTTCTTTCACGAGGTCGTGGAGCCTGACAAACTGCTCGCCACAGCTATCAGCTATGCGCGATGCGTCGCGCCTGATTGCAACGCTGCCTACGCAATGTCCAAGAAGGCTTTGCAGGACGCCGTCCTAAGACAAATCGAAGAGCGAACAGTCGCCTTGGACGAACTCCTACCTGCCGGCATGAGCGACGAGGGCAACCGGCGGGCTCAGGACCGCCGCAGACGAGAAATCATGCATAAGCGGTAGCAAGCCCGTATCCCTACGTCTGGCTAACGGGAGAGCCTAAGCTCCCACCGGTGAATATGGCGTGTCCTGTGCGGCTGTGGGAGGATCAACTGCGACGGCGCGAGTTCATCACTCTTTTTGGCAGTGCGGCATTTGGCCGTTCGCCGCGCGCGCGGACGATCCGCTGCTCGACGAGACGCAAAAGTCGCGAATGATCTCATCGCGACGCTCGCGCTGCCAAAGTTTCTCCACCGGCATATCGCGTGACATAATCACACGCCGGCGAATTTCGCCGGCCGCTTTTCCAGAAACGCCTGCACACCCTCCTTGGAGTCCGCCGAAGCGCCGGCGAGGCGCTGCAGGCGGACCTCGAGATCGAGCTGTTCCTCGTGCGAGTTCTCCTGGCTTTCCCAGTAGAGCCGGCGGATCAAGCCGAGCGCGACGGTCGGGCCGGCGGCGAGCTGCTGCGCGAGCTTGCGCGCCTCGCCCATCAGCGCATCGTCGTCATAGACGCGATTGATGAGGCCCCAGGCGAGCGCGGTTTCCGCCGGAAGGCGCTCGCCGAGGAGAGACAGCTCGATCGCCCGCGCCCGCCCGATGAGCCGCGGCAACAGCCAGGTCGAGCCGCAGTCGGGCACCAGGCCGATCCGGCGGAACGCCTGCAGGAAATAAGCCGAGCGCGCGCACAGGATGAGATCGCCCATGAGCGCGATGCTCATGCCGGCGCCGGCCGCGGCGCCGTTGACCGCGGTCACCAGCGGATAAGGCAGCTCGCGCAGTCGGCGCAGGAACGGATGATACTGCGTCTCCAGCACATGGCCGGCGCGGCGCGGCAGCGGCGCATTTCCGCCCGCCTGCAGATTGGCGCCGGCCGAGAAGGCGCGTCCGGTGCCGGTGATCATCAGGCAGCGGATCGGACGATCCGAACCGGCGAGTGCGTCGAGCGCGTCGGACATGCCCCTGAGCATCTCGTCCGATAATGCGTTGAGCACCTCCGGATGATTGAGGCTCAGGATGGCAAGCGCCCCGTCGATTTCCAGGCTCGCGCGTTCGAACTCCATGGGCCCCTCCGCTTGTCCGTTTGCTGCCGCCGGTGCCGCCGCGCGCAAGCCCGCGCCTGGGTCATCCGATCCTTGGCGGAGAGTGCGCCGGCAGCACGAGCGGACGCCGCGCCGGCTTCGCCGCCCGTCGCACGCGATAGCGCGGCAGCAGGTGCGCCACAAGGCCGAAGGCGCCGAGCGTCAGGCTCGCCCACACCGCCATGCTGAAATAAAGCGACATCCAGGCGATCTCGTCTTGCCAGTCGGCGATGTCGTGGCTGACGATCCAGCGGGTCGCCGCGTCATGCAGGCCGGCGATAAGCCCGAAAAATTCCCTTCCGTTCGCCATATCCTCCTGCCAGCGGGCAAGATAGAGCGGCACGTCGACCGTGCACATGAAGGCGACATAGGCGGTCGCGCCGACCGCGGCCGCGCCGATGAGGAGGCGCACGACACCGCCGAAGCTCCCGAGCAAACGCAGCAACGCCACCGCGATCAGGGCAAACGTCACCGTCCACAGCGAATTCTCGAGCACATTGCCGAGATAATTCGTGGTGATCACCGCGTACCAGGAGCAGCACTCGGCGAGAACGATCAATGGGACGATCGCTTTCGAGGTATTGCGTGCGGTGTCGGAATTGGTGGCATCGCCAAGCCGGCGCAGGACGATCGCCCATTGCAGCGCGAAGCAGAGCTCGGCGACCGTCGCGACCGAGCGGCCGACGAAGACGCTCGACAGCCAGGTATCGAACAGGCAGATCCGCTGCACGTCCGCGCGCGGCAGGATCGAGCGGAAGGCGCAGCCAAGAACGTAGCCGGCACTCAGGAGGAGCAGCAGGTCGGCGCGGACGCCGGCCGATCGCCGGTCGACTTCCGCGTTGCGGAAACGAGAGCGAAGCCACAACAGCAGCGCGACATTCGTGCTCGCTGCAACGAGCAGGAGACCCCACCAGACCGCAACCGGATTCGACCAACTCAGCCAGTCCAAGCTCATCAAACGGCCCGCACCTGTTACAAAATCCTCGTGGAATTGTAACAATATCGTCACGCAACGCCATAGCCGTGCGTCGGGTTACGGCGTCCGGGCGCGGGCTCGCGGCGATCTGCCGCGCGAACTGCCGCGTTCGCAGCGGGCGGCGGAGCATGCGGTGATGCGGGATTCGGCTGCCTTTACGCGGCGTTAATGGGGATTTTCTAATTTGTCAGGTCGGTATTGCGTGCTGGTGGAGGATAGCGATGGCGGAGGTAAGCGGCTCGCACTCTCGCACCGAATTGCGCAAGACGCCGCGTCAGCATTTCCACTACGCGGCGAAAATCCTCACGGACAAAAAGGAGCCGCCGCGCCAGTGTTTGATCTCCGATATCTCGGAGGGCGGCGCGCGTCTCCTGCTCGACAAGAACGACGAGCTGCCGGATCGCTTTATGTTGCTGTTGAGCGCGCGCGGTGAAGCGCGGCGCCGCTGTCGCGTCATCTGGCGCAAGGATTTGGCCGTCGGCGTCGCCTTTATGAGCAACGAGACCTAGGCGGCTTCGCGCGCCAGGTCCTGACGCCGACCGCCATATTTGCGGCGCAGCGGCAGGCAAGCATGCAACCTGCAACCAGGGTGTGCGCCGTCGGATTTTTGTGGCTTGGACGTTGCCGATGATTTCGAGCGATGGTGATCGTCAGTCCCGTCACCGGCCGGCGCGCGGTCGCGCTGCGGCCTGGACGGCCGCCGTTTGCACTTTCGTTGCGCTGTCGCTCGCGAGCTGTACACTGAGCGATGGCTACGGCACGCTTGTCGTCGATCCCGCTCGATACGCGGCCTATCACTGCAAGGATCTGCTGGCGCAACGGAACGGTCTGGTCAGCCGCGAGCAGGAGCTGCGCGGCCTTATGGAGAAGGCGAGTGAAGGGCCGGGCGGCGGCGCGATCGCAGCCATGGCCTACCGCACCGATTACGAGACCGTGCTCAGCGACGAGAAGCTCTTGCAGCGCACGCTCGCCGAGAAGAAGTGCGAGCTCACCCCGACCTATCAGAGCGACCAGGGCGTTCGCTGAGAAAGCGGCGTGCTTCTGCGCCGGCCAGGCCGCTAGAGCGTAACCCGCCGCAGCCGCAGCGCGTTGGCGACGACGCTGACCGAGGAGAGCGCCATCGCCGCCGCCCCGATTGCCGGCGACAGCAGGACGCCGAACAGCGGATAAAGCGCGCCCGCCGCGATCGGCACGCCGGCGGCATTATAGAGGAAAGCGAAAAACAGGTTTTGCCGGATGTTGCGCATCGTGGCGGCGGAGAGCGCCCGCGCCCGCGCGATGTCGGCGAGATCGCCCTTGACCAGCGTGACGCCGGCGCTCGCCATGGCGATGTCGGTGCCACCGCCCATGGCGATGCCGATGTCGGCGGCGGCAAGCGCGGGCGCGTCATTGACGCCGTCGCCGGCCATGGCGACGACATGACCGGCGCGCCGCAGTTCCTCGACCACGGCGCCTTTGCGCTCGGGCAGCACCTGCGCTTCGACGGTGTCGATCCCGAGTTTCTTGGCGATGGCGAACGCCGTGGTGCGGCTGTCACCGGTCAACATCACGATCGCTACTCCCTGCGCGCGCAAAGCTTCGAGCGCCGCCGGCGTTGTCGGCTTTATCGGATCGGCGACCGCGATGAGTCCGGCGAGTGCGCCGTCGAGGGCGACGAAGACGACTGTGGCGCCATCGGCACGCAGGCTCTCGGCCTGCGCGTTGAGCGGATCGGTAGGGACCCCGAGCTCGGCGAAAAACACGGCATTGCCGAGCGCGATGCGACGACCCTCGACCGTGCCGCGCGCGCCTTTGCCGGCCGGCGATTCGAAGCCGTCGACCGGCAGCAATTCGATGCCGCGCTCGTTTGCCGCCGCTACGATCGCGGCGGCAAGCGGATGTTCACTGGCGCGTTCGATGCTCGCGGCAAGCCGTATCAGTGCAGCCTCTTCGAAGTTCGGCGACGGCACGACGGCAACGACTTTCGGCTTGCCCTGCGTCAGGGTGCCGGTCTTGTCGACGACCAGCGTGTCGATTTTCTCCATGCGCTCCAAGACTTCGGCGTCGCGGATCAGGATTCCGGCCTGCGCCGCGCGGCCGACGCCGACCATGACCGACATCGGCGTCGCCAGGCCGAGCGCGCACGGGCAGGCGATGATGAGGACGGTGACCGCGGCGACGAGCGCGTAGGCGAGGCGCGGTTGCGGCCCGAAGGCCGACCAGGCCGCGAACGTGACCAGCGCCGCCGCAATGACCGCCGGCACGAACCAGGAGGAGACCTGATCGGCGAGCCGCGCGATCGGCGCGCGCGAGCGTTGCGCCGCGGCGACCATCTGCACGATGCGCGCCAGCATCGTGTCGCGGCCGATTTTCTCCGCACGCATGACGAAGCCGCCGCTCAAATTGAGCGTGCCGGCGATGACGCTTGCGCCTGGCTCCTTGGTCACCGGCATCGACTCCCCGGTGACCGGCGACTCGTCTATCGAGGAGCGGCCTTCGAGCACCGCGCCATCGACCGGGACTCGCTCGCCTGGACGCACCCGCAGGCGATCGCCGACCGCGACGGCGTCGAGCGGCACGTCTTCCTCGCCGCCGCCTTCTCGCACCCGCCGCGCGTTCGCCGGCGCCAATTTCATCAGCGCGCGGATCGCGCCCGAGGTCGAGGCGCGGGCCCGCAATTCCAGGACTTGCCCGAGCAGCACCAGGACGGTGATCAGGGCAGCCGCTTCGAAGTAAAGCGCGATGCCGCCATGCGCGTCGCGGAACGCGGGAGGAAAGAGCCCGGGCGCGAGCGCGGCGGCGAGGCTGTAAAGGTAAGCCACGCCGGTGCCGAGTGCGATCAGCGTGAACATGTTGAGGTGGCGTGTACGGACCGATTGCAGGCCGCGGACAAAGAACGGCCAGCCGCCCCATAGGACTATGGGCGTCGTCAAAACAAGCTGCACCCATGTCGAGGCGTCGTGCGTGAGCGGTGCAAATCCGAAATGACCGCTCATGTCCAGGACCACCACGGGCAGCGCCAGTGCCGCGGAAATCCAGAAGCGGCGGGTCATCTCGGCGAGCTCGCCGCCCTCGTCCTCGCCGCCCGCTTCCGGCTCGAGCGCCATGCCGCAGATCGGGCAGGAACCCGGCCCCTCCTGGCGGATTTCGGGATGCATCGGGCAGGTGTAGATCGTGCCGGCGGTTGCGTGTTGCGGCTCATTCGCCCCCGCCGCCCGCCAGGTATTTGGCCGGATCGGCGGCAAATTTGCCGCGGCAGCGGCGGAGCAGAAGTGATGGGCCTCGCCCGCATGCACGTGCCGATGCGGGCTCGTTCGCGGATCGACCGCCATCCCGCAGACCGGATCGAGCGCGGCGGCCTTATCGAGCGCCTTGGCGCCCCGCCTGTGCGCGGCATGGTCCATCGTAAAACCTCTTGAAACGGGTACCCGGTAGGGGTATATAGCGCCCATGCAGGCCAATGCCAAGAGTTCGGTGCTGAAGCGGCTGAAGCGGATCGAGGGCCAGGTGCGGGGCCTCGCGCGCATGGTCGAGGACGACCGCTATTGCATCGATATCGTCACCCAGCTCTCCGCTGTGCGTGCCGCCTTGCGTCGCGCCGAGGAGGAGATCCTGGCCGACCATGTCGCGCACTGCGTCGAGCACGCGATTGCGTCCGGCAACAAAGGCGAGCAGCGGCGTAAGGTCGGCGAACTGATCGAGGCGCTCTCGCGCAGCGATCGGTGAAGATCAGCGAAATTTCTGCCGCGCCAGCGCCGCGCCCTGGGCGAGCGCTTCGAGTTTTCTGGCCGCGATGTCCCGCTGCATCGGCGCCATGCCGCAATTGGTGCAGGCGACGATCTTCTCCTTCGCCACGTATTTGCGCGCTTCGCCGATCACTGCCGCGACCTCGGCTGCGGTCTCTATCTTGTCGGTGGCAACGTCGATGACGCCGATCAGCACGTCCTTGCCGTCAAGCAGCTTGAGCACGCTCATCGGTACGCGAGAATTGATGCATTCGAGCGAGACCTGGTCGAGGCGGCTGCGCGCCAGCGCCGGAAAGAACTTCTCATATTGCCGCCACTCGGCCCCGAGCGTCGCTTTCCACTCGATATTGGCGGCAATGCCGTAGCCGTAGCAGATGTGCACCGCGCTGGCGGCGGCGACGCCTTCGATGGCGCGATGCAGCGCCTCGATTCCCCATCCGGCGGCGTCGTCCATGTAGACGTTGAAGGCCGGCTCGTCGAATTGGATCACGTCGACGCCGTCGGCGGCAAGTCCGCGCGCTTCCTCGTTGAGCAACGCCGCAAAGGCCATCGCCATCTTCACTCGGTCGCCGTAGTGAGCGTCGGCAATGGTGTCGACGATGGTCATCGGGCCGGGCAGGGTGAATTTCAGCTTTCTGTTCGTATGAGCGCGGGCGAGCCGGGCTTCGCGGGCATGCACGCGCGAGCGAAGACGCAGCGGGCCGACCACGGTCGGACACATCGCTTTGTAACGATTGTCGCGGATGCCCATCTCGACGCGCCGGTCGAAGTCGATGCCCTCGACCGCCTCGAGGAAGCCGTGCACGAAATGCTGGCGCGCTTGTTCGCCGTCGCCGACGATATCGATGCCGGCATCCTCCTGCAGCTTAAGGGCGAGCAGCGTCGCGTCATCCTTGGCGGCTTCCAGCGCGGCGCCTTCAAGCTGCCACGGCGCCCATAGCCGGTTCGGCGCCGCGAGCCAGGGCGGCTTCGGCAGGCTGCCGGCGATCGTGGTCGGGAATAGAGGAGTAGCGGCGACGCTTGTTGACATCACGGAGTCCGGCGCTGGCGTTGAGGTCATTTCCAAGTCTTGACGGCGACGAAAGCCGCCGACTATCAGGTATTTGTCCCTCGATATGCAATCGGCTTCGGAGAATGCCATGGCGGATGCGGAACTGTCTCCTCCGAAGCTCGAATTCGTCTTCGCCGCGCATGTCACCGTCGATGCGCCGCTCGATCTCGGCGACGTCGGCAAGGGCGGCCGGCGCATCATCCCGATCAGCGGCGGAGATTTTGTCGGCCCGCACCTGCGCGCCAAGGTGCTGCCGGGCGGCGCCGACTGGCAGGTCTTGCGCACCGATGGCGTGGCCGAGCTCGAGGCGCGCTATACGCTGCGCACCGATGACGGCGCTTTGATCTACGTTCGCAATCTCGCCTTCCGCCACGGGCCGCCGGATGTCATCGCCGCACTCGCTGCCGGCCGTCCGGCGGATCCGGCGAGCTATTATTTCCGCGGCGCTACGTTCTTTGAAACCAGCGCGGCGCGCTATGCCTGGCTCACCAAGCACATCATCATCTGCACCGGGGCGCGCGAGCCGGCGGGTGTGAAGCTGAATTTCTATCGGCTGTTTTGAGCGCGGTCTGTCACGCCCGATCAGCCTTCGCCCTTCAAGCTGACGACCATGACCGTCGACGTGCCGTGGGCGAGGACGCGGCCGGTCGAATCCGTCACCCGCGCTTCGGCGGAAATGATCTGGCGGCCGCGACCGACGACATGCGCCTCGGCGCGCACGCGTCCGGTATTCTTGTTGATCGGCCGGGTGAAATTGGCCTTGGTTTCGATCGTGGCAATGCCGAACCCGGCGGGCAGCGTCGAATGCGCCGCACAGCCGGTGGCGCTGTCGATCAGCGTCAAAGCCCAGCCGCCATGCACGCCGCCGAGCGGATTGAGCAAATGCGCGCCGGTCTCGCCCTCAAACACGGCGCGGCCGTCGCCGACCTCGACAATGCGGAAGGACAGCGTCTGCGCGATCGAGGGCGGCGGAAGCCGGCCGTCGATCAGCGCTTGCATCAGCTCCAGGCCGGTCATTTGCGCGATATCTTCGGTCTTGGCGGGCTCCGGAGCTTGGGCTGTTGCCACGGGCATGGCAGCTATTTCCTTGTAGATACAAATGATGTATATACATACAAGCATGGCCAGACGACCGCAAGCCCCGGGTGAGGGCCTCGTCAACGAGGCGCAGGCGGCGATTGCGGCGTGCGCCGGTTGGGCGAGCCGCCTGGCGGCGCGGCGGATCACGAATTTCCTGGAAGAGCGCATGCAAGGGAGCGGGCTCAGCCTCGCGCAGTTCGGCCTCATGGCGCAGATCGCGGCTTCGCCCGACGATACGTTTGGCGCCTTGGCGGAGCGCACCGGGCTCGACCAGTCGACCCTGTCGCGGAATTTGCGCGGACTGGAGGCGGCCGGCCTCGTCGAAATCGCCATCGCCGAGGAGGATCAGCGCCGGCGCGCCGTGTGGCTTACGGAAACGGGCGCTCGGCTGCTGCAAAAGGCGATGCCGGTGTGGCGAAAGGCGCATGCGGCGCTCGCCCGGCGGGTCGATCCGCGTCTCGCGCTTCGCCTCGGCGCCGCCTCGGAGGAGCTGTCGGCAAATAGGCGCTTGCGCCCCCGCTAGCTCTTCTCCGCCGGCAGCACGATCTGGGTCTGCGTCACCAGGGCGCAGAGCCGGCCGTCATCACGCGTGATCCGCGTCTGCCACACCATGGTGGTGCGGCCGCGATGCAGGGGCGTGCACTCGGCGCGCGCGGTTTCGCCGTGCGGAATGGCGGCAAAGAAGTTGGTCTTGCTCTCGATCGTCGTCGTGCGCGTTCCTGGCGGCAGGTTCACGAACGTGGCGGTGGCGCCGATATTATCGGCAAGCGCCATGATGGCGCCGCCATGCATGACGCCCGGGATGGTTTCCAGCTCGCTGCGAACCACCAGTTCGGCCTCGACGCGCTCTGGCGAAATATGCGTGAGCCTGACGCCGAGAAAATCGGCAAAAGGAATTTTCGGCAAACCGGGATTGCGGTTCATATCGGTTCCTCGCTTCTTGCGCTAATAAACCACGACGCTGCGGATGCTCTTGCCTTCGCGCATCAGCGTGAAGGCATCGTTGATCTTGCCGAGCGGCATGGTGTGGGTGATCATCGGGTCGATCTCGATCTTGCCCTGCATATACCAGTCGACGATTTTCGGCACATCCGAGCGGCCGCGCGCTCCGCCGAACGCGGTGCCGCGCCACACCCGCCCGGTGACGAGCTGAAACGGCCGCGTCGCGATCTCTTGCCCCGCGCCGGCGACGCCGATGATGATGCTTTGCCCCCAGCCGCGATGGCAGCTTTCCAGCGCCGCGCGCATGAGATCGACGTTGCCGACGCATTCGAAGGTGTAATCGGCGCCGCCGATCTGGTCGGCGCCGTTCTTGGTCATGTTCACGAGATGCGCGACGAGATCGCCGCCGACGTCTTTCGGATTGACGAAATGGGTCATGCCGAAGCGTTCGCCCCAGGCCTTCTTTTCCGGGTTGAGATCGACGCCGACGATCATATCGGCGCCGACCAGGCGCAGACCTTGGATGACGTTGAGCCCGATGCCGCCGAGGCCGAAGACGATGCACTTCGCTCCCGGCTCGACCTTGGCGGTGTTGATCACCGCGCCGATGCCGGTGGTCACGCCGCAGCCGATGTAGCAGACCTTGTCGAACGGCGCGTCTTGGCGGATCTTCGCCACCGCGATTTCCGGCAGCACGGTGAAATTGCCGAAGGTCGAACAGCCCATGTAGTGGTGGATCTTCTTGCCGTCGATCGAGAAGCGCGAGGTGCCGTCGGGCATCACGCCCTGGCCCTGGGTCGCGCGGATGGCGGTGCACAAATTGGTCTTGCGCGACAGGCAGGAAGGACACGTCCGGCATTCCGGCGTGTAGAGCGGGATGACGTGGTCGTCCTTCTTGACCGAGGTCACGCCGGGCCCGACGTCGACAACGATGCCGGCGCCCTCGTGGCCGAGGATTGCGGGAAAGAGTCCTTCCGGGTCCGCGCCTGACAGGGTGAACTCGTCGGTGTGGCAGATGCCGGTCGCTTTGATCTCGACGAGGACCTCGCTCGCGCGCGGGCCGTCGAGCTTGACCGTCGTCACGTCCAGCGGTTTGCCGGGCGTGAACGCCACCGCGGCGCGGACCTCCATGGTGCTCTCTCCTGTTCTCTGCGAGAGTGTGCTCATCAGAACCGGATGAGGACAAGTGGGCAACCGACATTGCCCGCATTCCGGCGTCGAAGATCGAAATCATTATCTCGCGCATAAGCATCTGGGCGCGAAACCGGAGGCGACAATCATGCGGCAGATCTGGATCACGCGAGCTGGCCCACCCGAGGTTCTCCAGGTCAGAGAAGCGCCCGATCCCGAACCGAAAGCCGGCGAGCTTCGGATTCGCGTCGAGGCGAGCGGGATCAATTTCGCCGACATTCTCGGCCGCATGGGCATGTATCCGGACCAGCCGCCGATTCCGGTAGTGCCCGGTTACGAAGTCGGCGGCCGTGTCGATGCCGCCGGCCAGGGCGCCGAGCGAAGCTGGATCGGACGCGACGTGATCGCCTTGACGCGCTTTGGCGGCTACACGGACACGATCTGCGTGCCGGCGAAACAGGTGTTCGCTCGCCCGCCAGGCATGAGCGCTTTGGACGGTGCCGCGATCCCGGTCAATTATTTCACCGCCTGGCAGCTCATCGTCGTCATGGGCGCGTTGAAACGCGACGAGACCATGCTCGTTCATTCCGCCGGCGGCGGCGTCGGCATCGCGGCAACGCAGATCGCCAAACATCTCGGCGCGCAGGTCATCGGCACGGCGTCCGCCGGCAAGCATGCCGAGTTGCGGGCGCTCGGGGTCGATCACCTCATCGACTACCGGACCGAAGACTTCGAAGCGCGCACGCGCGAGATCACCGGCGGGCGCGGCGTCGAACTCATCCTCGACGCCGTCGGCGGTGAATCATGGAAGAAGAGCTATCGCGTTCTCGCGCCGACCGGACGGCTCGGCATGTTCGGCGTTTCCGCGGCCGCGAGCGGCAAGGAACGCAGCGTGCTTGGATTTGTGAGCCTGCTCGCGAACACGCCCTGGTTTCAGTTCAATCCGCTGTCGCTGATGAACGCGAACAAGGGCGTGTTCGGCGTCAATCTCGGCCATATGTGGGGCGAGGTCGATCGCATCCGCGAATGGGCCGAGCGCCTGCTGCACTTATGGGCGCAGGGCATCGTCAAGCCCAAGATTGCGCGCAGCTTCCGCTTCGAGGAAGCGCCGCAGGCGCATCACTTCATTCAGGATCGCAAGAATATCGGCAAAGTGCTCTTGGTGCCGTAAAGCTTTTGGTGCCGTAAAGAAAGAGCGCGGCCGAGGCCGCGCCCTGGTGACTACTTCGTTGCCGGCTTGCGCTGCGCGCGCCCCGCGAAAAGGCCAAGCGGATTACCGCGGCTGCGGCACGATGCGAATATAAGGCTTCGGCGTCTTCCAGCCCTGCGGATAGAGCTTCTTTGCCTCGTCGTCGGTGACCGCGCCGGTCAAGATCACGTCCTCGCCTTGCTTCCAGTTCGCCGGCGTCGCGACGCGATGCTTGGCGGTGAGCTGCAGCGAGTCGACGACGCGCAGCACCTCGTCGAAGTTGCGGCCGGTGGTCATCGGGTAGACGAGCACGAGCTTGATCTTCTTGTCCGGGCCGATGACGAAGACGTTGCGCACGGTCTGATTGTCGGCGGGCGTGCGGCCTTCCGAGGTGCCGCCGGTGCTCGCCGGGAGCATGCCGTAGAGCTTGGAGATCTTGAGGTCGGTGTCGCCGATCATCGGATAGTTGGGGGCGAAGCCGACGACGTCCTTGATGTCGCCGGACCATTTCTTGTGGTTCTCGACCGGATCGACCGAGAGCCCGAGGATCTTCACGCCGCGCTTGTCGAACTCGGGCTTGAGGCGGGCCATGGTGCCGAGCTCGGTGGTGCACACCGGGGTGAAATCCTTCGGGTGCGAGAACAGCACCGCCCAGCCATTGCCGATCCAATCGTGGAAGCGGATTTTGCCTTCGGTCGTTTCGGCTTCGAAATCCGGGGCGGTATCGCCAATCTGCAGCGCCATGAAATCCTCCGTCGTTTGTTCTGATCCGGGATGTTGGGGAATGTATTGTGCGAGTTACATATCCCTCTAACGGCGGCAATACTAGGCTCTCTCCTCAGCATCGCCGCTGCGAAAATTGGAAGTAATCGGGAAGAATTGACCGCCGCCACGCCGCAGCAAGGAAAAATATTTCTACGACTTGCGGGAAGGACGTTTCCCCGGCGGCGGCAGCGCTGCTGCCGCTCGAACGTGATCGGGATCACAGCGTGATGCCCCGACTTTGCCGCATCCTTGCCTTTGGGCAGCCCGCCTCGCCAGGCAGAACGACGCATCATGGAAACGGCCCCGGATCAAGCCCGCTTCGACCTCGCCACGCTCGGCGCGGTGATCGCGCATTCGCAAATCGTGCTGGCGAAGGCGGAAAAACCCCTGACACGCCTGCCGACCGGCTTCGAGACGGTCGATGTGGCTGTTCTCGAGTGGATCGCGGCCGAGGGCCGGCGCGCCGGCCGCTCGCTCTCGCGCATGTAAGCGCCGCCCTCCTCAGCGGGCTCCGCCCGGCGCCATGGCCGATAGGCCGACAGTGCGGCCGGGAAATCCACCAGCGTCGAAATAGCGCGTGCCCCCCACCATCTGCACGCCGATGACCGTCACGAGCCCGTTCGGTGCCGGCTCCGAGGCCACGACCTTGCTGGTCACCTCGGGCACGGCCCCATTCGGCATCGCCTCGGCGAGCACGCGGCCGACGAGCTTGCCCTTGTCGCTGACATCAAGCTGCATCAGCTGCACGATCGTGCGGCCGACATCGGCGTTGCTGGCGGGCGCCGGATCGACGAAATGCGATTTGAAGTCCGGCCCCTGCATGGCCATGAAATTCCAGGTGTCGGCGCGGCTGAACGAGCCGTGCATGCCTTGGCCCTCCTGCAGCAGCGTATCGGCCACTTCGACGGTGCAGCGCACCGGTTCCCCGCACACCGTATCGAAAGAGCGAAAGCTCACCGCAATCGCCGGATGCGGCGTCACTGCGCTGCCTTCGAGGGCGATGTCGTCGAGGGTGAGCGTGCCGGGAAATTTGCCGAGCTTCGTATCGACGAAGATGCCGCTGACATAGTCCTCGGCGAGCAGGGCATCGACGACGCGCCTCGCCATGTCGGCATCGCCGTCCGGCAGATAGATCAGGTCCGATCCGCCATTGGCGGCGACCACCACCTTCGGCTTGTCCTTATCGCCGCCAATGAGCCCGTTGCAGAACTTGCTGCGCTCACCCTCGGCGATCGGCTTGTAGTTGTCGTCGGGATCGATGAGCGGCAGGCTCAGCGCGTGGGCGAGATCGAGCGCGAGGAAGCCGCAGGGGAGGCGGCCTTGCGGCGTGCCGGCGTACCTGGTCTTGACCGTCGCGCTTGTTTGGCTCTGCTTCGAGATGGTCGAGAAACCATGATCGGCGACCACGATGATGTCGGTCGCCTCGAGCAGCCCGAGGTCGCCGAGCGAGGAGCGGATGCGCGCCAAATCGTCGTCCGCGTTGCGGACCGCGGCGAGCGATGTCGGGCCGTTGATGCCCGGAACGAGAGCGTTGAGGCTGTCACCCTGATAGTGCTGGGTGCCGTCGGGATCGCGCGACCAGAACACCAGGACGAACGGCCGGTCGCGCTCCCGAAACAGCGGCAGGATCGCGCGCGTCGTCACCGCGGCGAAATAATCCTGCTGCACCACATTGGCGACCTGCGTGCCGAGATAATTTCCATTGGCGCCGCGCGGCGGCGGCGCTGGCGGCAAGCCGGCGGCCTTGAGGCGTTCGGTCATTTCCGCCGATAGCGGGATGCCTTTGCGGCTGCCGGTCGCGTCGTCGATGATGATCGTGCTGCGTGCCGGTGCGCTCGGTATGGTCGAAGATCAAAGTCGGCCCGATCTTGCCGATGGCCGCCGTGCTGTAGCCCTTGTCGCGCGCGAGCTTCAGGATCGTGGCTTCGTCGAGATAATCGCCGGAGAAATGCTCGTCGACGTCACCGAGGACCGGATCGCTTTCCAGGAACGGCGTCAGGGTCTTGCCGGCGCCGGGCACCTCGAAGCCGGCATAGATCGTGTTGGCGAAATCGCCGGTGTCGCCGAGCATATGCCCGGTCGCCATGACGGACGCATTCGCGGTAGTGAGAGTCGGAAACAGCGAATGACTGTTGCGCAGGCTCACGCCCTCGCGGGCAATCGCCGCCATGGTCGGAGCGGTGCTGTCGTCGACCGAGCGGAAACGAAGCCCGTCGGCGACGTAAAGAACCACATTGTGCGGCCGCGATGCCGGCGCTTGCGCCAGCGCCGCCGGCAATGCGGCGGCGGTAAGAAAGAACGTAGCGACAAGCAGGCGAAGCATGACCACGGTCCGGAAAGCAACGGCCGTTTTGGCGGCGTCGGGTGACGATCGCGTGACGGGCGCAGACGCTAGCAGAGACGAGTTGCGGCCGCCACGCGAGGCCACGCAGCGGCAGATGCCGCTCGACTGGCGCGGCGCAAACAAAAAAGGCGGCCCCGAAAGGTGGGGCCGCCAAGGGTCCGCGCGACAGGAGTGGCGGCGAACCGGCTTGCGGGCAGCCATCTTGCCCGCAAGCGGAGGTGAGAGCGAAGTCACCTACATCGATCAGTCAATCGCGTAAGCCTTTCGCTTGCCGAAGAGCGGGGGCGATTACTCGCCTTCCGAGCCGATCGCGTAGGCGGTCTCGCCGTGGACCGCGTCGTCACCCACTTTCAGGGTCGCTTCATCCATGCGCAACGGCACGATGATTGAGATGACCTTGAGGATGATGTAGGTGGCGATGATGTTGTAGACGATGATGAACGCTGCTCCCTCCGCCTGCAGGAGGAGCTGGTTGGCGTTGCCATAAAGCAAGCCGGTCACGTTCACGCCGGGCGCCTCTTTGTCGGTGCCGATGTATTGCAGCATCGCCGGGTTGGCGAGGATGCCGGTCAGCAAGCCGCCGGTGAGGCCGGCCACGCCGTGGGTCGAGAACACGCTCAGCGTGTCGTCGACTTTCATCATGAAGCTGGTCTTCTGCAGCTTGTTCATGGCGAGCCACGGAATGATGCCGGCGACGACGCCGATGATGATCGCGCCTATGCCGTCCACGTAACCGGCGGCGGGCGTGATGGCGACCAGGCCGGCGATCATGCCGTTTACCGCGCCCAGCACTGACGGCTTGCCGTAGGCCATCTTGTCCATGAGCGTCCAGACCAGAAGCGCCGCAGCGGTCGCGGTGTTGGTGTTGAGCACGGCCGCGCCGGCGTCGGCGTTGGCGAAGTACGGGTCGCCGCCGTTGAAGCCGTTCCAGCCGAGCCACAGGACGCCGGCGCCGACCAGCGTAATCAACAAGCTGTTCGGCGGGAAATGTTCTCGATCAGCTTGCAGCCTTGGGCCGACCACCCACGCGGCGACGAAGCCCGAGGTACCGGCGGCAAGATGGATGACGTATCCGCCCGAGAAGTCCGCCACGCCCATGCCGGCAAGCCAGCCGCCGCCCCACAGGCTGAACGCGCCCACCGTATAGACGAGCGTCATCCACACCGGGCAGAAGATCATCCACGCCGTAAAGTTCATGCGACCGAGCACGGAGCCGGCGAGGATGATGACGGTGATTGCAGCGAACACGAACTGGAAGAAGACCAGTGTCGCCATCGGGAAGGCGAGGGGCGGCATGCCCGCGGCTGCCGCCGGGATCGTTGCTTGGCCGGTGGTAAAGATGGCAGAGGTTGCCAAACTCGGTGTGCCGAGGAATGGGAACCATTGTGGCCCGAAGGCCATGTTGTAGTCGAACAGGACCCAGACGATCAGCACAGAAGCGAAGGCGTAAATCGACATGAAGGCGGAGTTGATCGCCCATTTCTTCTTGACGATGCCGCCGTAGAGAACGGTCAGCCCGGGGATGCTTTGCAGACCGACGAAGGTTGCGGCGGCCAACTGCCAAGCATTATCTCCGGTATCAAGCCATTGTGGTGATGGTACGAGTGCCATTTGCGTCCCCCAGGACAATTGCCCTCTGCGCGCCTCCGGCAGACAGGCCAGCCGCTGCAACACACGGCAAAAAATATGCCAGCCAATCAAGCCTTGACTGGGCTTCTTTCCCCATGAAGGCTGTGCGGCGGCAGGATCTAGTTGATTAGAAAATCTGCACTCTGATTAGAAAATGGGCAGATAACCGATGCGATCCCATATTCTGACTCGGCCATTGGCGGCGGGAGTGATCGCGCTCGCGGCCGCGGTCGCTATCGCCGCCGCTCATGCAGAAGCACAACGGGGCGAAGTCGAGATCACCTGCGCGAATCTCTCCAGCGGCGCCAGCTGGCAGATCAAGATCGACTACGACCGGAACACGGTGGATGCCAATCCGGCGCGGATCAGCGACGCCGAGATCTCGTGGCGCGACGTGAAGGACGGCTGGTACTACCGGCTCGATCGCAAGTCCGGAAATCTCACGGTGACGCTGGCCTCGGCCACCGGCGGCAATTTCCTCTATGATCGCTGCAAGCTGGAGCACTAAGCCGCCCTTGCGGAGCAACAAACCGCACCAACGCCGGCCGATGATCGGAGAAGATCGGAGCAGCGGCGATGGTTGAACGCCTCTCCGGCGTCAAAGCCAGTGTCGGCTTCGCCTCGGAAACCGGACCGCGCGAGCGCAACGAGGATTTCGCCGGCGCCGTTTTCGGCTGGGAGCTGCCGAAGCCGCGCCGGGATGTCGTTGCCGCGATTGCGGACGGCATTGGCGGCGCCAAGGGCGGTCGCGTCGCCGCCGAGACCGCCGTGCGCGGTTTTCTCGATGGATTTTGCGACCTGCCCGAAACCATGGAGGTGCGGCGGGCGGCGGCGACCGTCATCAGCTCACTCAATGGCTGGATCAATTCCCAGGGCCGGCGCGACCCGGAGCTGGCGGGAATGGGATGCACCTTCACGGCGCTGGTGCTGCGTGGGCGCGTCGCGCATGTGCTGCATGTCGGCGACACCCGCGCCTATCGGCTGCGCGGCGACCGCCTCGTCTGCCTGACTATCGACCATGTACGCGAGGACGGCACCGGCCGCTCGAACATCCTCAACCGGGCGCTCGGCGTCGAGACCGAGGTCCGGCTCGACTACGCCACCCAGCCGGTGGCGCTGCACGATCGCTTCCTGCTCTGCAGCGATGGCGTATACGGCACGCTCACGCCCGACGCGATCGCTGAAATCCTCCGCGGGCGCTCCGCGTCCGACGATTCGGCGCGGGCGCTGGTGGCCGCCGCGCTCGATGCCGGCTCAACCGACAACAGCACCGCCCTCGTGCTCGACGTGGTCGAGCTGCCGACGGCGGAATCCGCCGATATCGGCGCCGCCATCATGCAGCTGCCACTGATCCCGGTTCCGGTCGATGGCGAGACGGTCGATGGCTTCGTCCTCAAAGTGCTCGTCTCCGACGGCCGCTACAGCCGCCTCTTCGGCGCCGTCGATGAGGTCGAAGGCGGCGAGGTGGTGCTGAAATTTCCCAAGCCCCAGGTCGCGACCGTCGCCACCTACCACGCCGCCTTCGTTCGCGAGGCGTGGGTCGGGGCGCGGGTGAACAGTCCCTGGGTCGGCCGCGTCATCGAACTGCCGCCGGGACGCCAGACCTGCCTCTACACGGTGATGCCGCTCTATCAGGGCGAGCTTCTGGCAACGCGGCTCGCGCGCCGCCCGTCGATGGGACTGGAGGAGGGGCGCAACATCGCCATCAAATTGGCCCGCGGCATTGCGGCGCTGCACCGCGCCGGCATCATCCATCGCGACATCAAGCCCGACAACGTGATCGTCGAGAGCAACGGCTCGCTCAAGCTGATCGATCTCGGCGTGGTGCGTGTGCCTGGCCTGGAGGACTTTCCGCCCGAAGACATTCCCGGGACCGCCGCCTATATGGCGCCGGAAATGTTCACCGGGGAACCGGGCAATGAAGCGACCGACATGTACGCGCTCGGCGTCACCGTGTTCCGCGCCTTCACCGGCGAATTCCCCTACGGCAATCTCGATGCGGTGAGCCCGCCGCGGCGCCAACGGCCGACCCCGCTGGCGGAACTGCGCCCGGACCTTCCGGCCTGGCTCCAGGCCGCGCTCGGGCGCGCCATCGCGACCGAGCCTGCCGAGCGCTTTCGTGACATGAACGAGTTTGCCCTGGAGATGGAGACCGGACCGGTGCGCGCGCCGATCGAGGTGCACCAGCCGCCGACGCTCTATCAGCGCTATCCGGTCCAATTCTGGCAGGGTGTCGCCGCACTTCTTGCCGTCGCCCTCTTGCTGTCGGTGCTTCTGCGGCACTAAGGCGTCGATCGACCGCCGCCGGCGCCCGCATTGACTCTCTTGCGGCGACACCGCTAAGCCAGGGCGCCGGCTGGCGGGTTAATGACCGGAATGTTCAAGCGAATCCTGATTGCCAATCGCGGCGAGATCGCCTGCCGGATCATCAAGACCGCGCGTCGGATGGGAATCGAAAGCGTTGCGGTCTATTCCGAGGCCGACCGCGACGCGCTCCACGTGGAGATGGCCGACGCTGCGATCCCGATCGGCCCGGCGCCGGCGGCGCAGAGCTACCTCGTCATCGACAACATCATCGCCGCTTGCAAGGCGAGCGGTGCGCAGGCCGTGCATCCCGGTTACGGTTTTCTCTCCGAGCGCGCGGCGTTCGCCGAGGCGCTCGCCAAAGCCGGCATCGTCTTCATCGGGCCGAACCCGAAGGCGATCGCCGCCATGGGCGACAAGATCGAGAGCAAGCGCAGGGCCGCCGCCGCCAAGGTCGCGACCGTGCCCGGCTTTCTCGGCGTGATCGAGGACGGCAAGCAGGCGGAAAAAATCGCCGACGAGATCGGCTATCCGGTGATGATCAAGGCGTCGGCGGGCGGCGGCGGCAAGGGTATGCGCATCGCCCACAGCCGCGCCGAGCTCAAGGAAGGATTTGCGCGCGCCCGCTCCGAGGCGAAATCGAGCTTCGGCGACGACCGCGTGTTCATCGAGAAGTTCATCACCGATCCGCGTCACGTCGAAATCCAGGTTTTGGGCGACAAGCACGGCAACGTCATCTATCTCGGCGAGCGCGAATGCTCGATCCAGCGCCGCAATCAGAAGGTCATCGAGGAATCGCCGAGCCCACTGCTCGACGGGAGGACGCGCGCGAAGATGGGCGAGCAGGCGGTCGCTCTCGCCAAGGCCGTCGGTTACGACAGCGCCGGCACCGTCGAGTTCGTCGCCGGGCAGGACCGGAGTTTCTTCTTCCTGGAGATGAACACGCGGCTCCAAGTTGAACACCCGGTTACGGAACTCGTCACCGGCATCGACCTCGTCGAGCAGATGATCCGGGTCGCTGCCGGCGAGCGGCTCACCCTCAAACAGGGCGACATCAAGCTTGACGGCTGGGCGGTCGAGAGCCGCGTCTACGCGGAGGACCCTTATCGCAACTTCGCGCCCTCGATCGGCCGGCTGGTGCGCTATCGCCCGCCCGCCGAAGGAGAGCATGACGGCGTGACCGTGCGCAACGACACCGGCGTATTCGAGGGCGGCGAAATCTCCCTCTACTACGATCCGATGATCGCCAAGCTCGTCACCCACGCCAAGACTCGCGAGCAGGCGATCGAGGCGCAGGCCAACGCGCTCGATGCCTTCACCATCGAAGGCATCCGCCACAACATTCCGTTTCTCGCGGCGATCATGCAGCATCCGCGCTGGCGGGCCGGCAAGCTCTCGACCGCTTTCATCGCTGAGGAATTTCCCCGCGGCTTCGAGCGCGCGCCGCCGACGGGCCAGGTGGCGCGCACCATCGCCGCCGTCGCCGCGGCGATCGACCATGTGCTGGGCGAGCGCAAGCGCCGCATCTCCGAGCAGCTAAACAGCACGCTGACCCGCGAGCGTCGGCGCGCCATCTGGCTCGGCACCGAAATCCTGCATGCCGATGTCACCCGCGAAAGCGAGGCGATCGCGCTGTTGTTCGAAGACGGCAACCGCCATGTCCTCAACTCGGATTGGGCGCCCGGCGTGCTGGTGTGGGCCGGCACGATTGATGGCGCCCGCGTCGCCGTGCATGTGCGCATGATCCCGAACGGCTTCGAGCTTGCCTATCGCGGTATTGAAGTGAAGGCCTTCGTCTATACCGAGCGCGAGGCGCGCTATGCGCGGCTGATGCCGGTGAAGAAGCTCTCCGACAGCGGCAAGTCGGTGCGCTGCCCGATGCCGGGCCTGATCGTCTCGATCGCGGTCACGCCGGGCCAGGAAGTCAAGGCCGGCGAGACGCTCGCGGTGGTCGAGGCGATGAAGATGGAGAACATCCTGCGCGCCGAGCGCGACGGCAACATCAAGACCATCCGCGTCAAGCCGGGCGACAGTGTCGCGGTCGATGCGGTTATCATGGAGTTTGCCTGACGGAGGACCGGCGTCGCCGGGGTGGACCAGCATGCACGCGCTGCGCTTCTTCTTCTCATCGTCCGGGCGGGTGCCGCCGCAGGCATTCGCTCTTGCGGCCGTCATTGTCTATGCGGCCGGCGCTGCGTCGCACTTGCTCACGAGCCCGGGTGTCATCGCGCGCGCCGGGCTGTGGCCGTTCGTAGCCGTCCAGGTGCTGGTGATCTGGATCTGGTACGCGCTGCACGCCAAGCGCCTGCGCGACGCCGGCCGGCCGGTCGGTCTCGCGGCCGGAGTCGCTCTTCTCTATACCCTTTCGGTGGTGTTGCTGATCATCATCGCCGCGTCGTTCTTCAACGCCTCGGCCGACCAGGGTTCAAACGCGGCAAGCGCGCTCGGCCTTCTGCTGCTCATTTCGATCGTCGCCTCGCTGCTCGGCTCGCTGAACTACGACTTCTCTTGGCTGATCGTGACGATCTTGGTGGTGATGGCCGTCGTGCCGGT
This sequence comes from uncultured Alphaproteobacteria bacterium, assembly GCA_963850855.1. Lineage (GTDB taxonomy): Bacteria > Pseudomonadota > Alphaproteobacteria > Rhizobiales > Xanthobacteraceae > BOG-931. The sequence continues at coordinate 107,980 of CAWKNH010000009.1, read as the reverse complement.
CATTGTGGCCGCTATATTCACGTGCTGGGCGACGCTGCAGCCAAGCGGTCCAGAGCTCACGGCGTGATGTTGCACTTCGCTTACGGAGCCAACATGAGCCGCGCGGTCATGCGCAAGCATGCGCCGGGGGCGGAGCCGATCGGCGCTGCGGTGCTCGCGAATTACCGCTTCATCATCACCGCGGACGGCTATGCCTCGGTCGAGCCGATGCGCGCCGCAGCGGTCCACGGCGTGCTGTGGCGGCTCACGCCGCGCGACCGCGCCGGGCTCGACGCCTGGGAGAGCGTTGCAGGCGGCTCATATCGCGCAGCGACATTAGCAGTGCATCGCGCGCGGCGCCGCCAGATGGCGCTCGTTTACCTCGCGCGGCCGTGCGGCATAGGCCGGGCAAAGTCCGGCTATGTGGAACTCGTCCTCGCAGCGGCGTTGGCCTGGGATTTGCCGCCGGACTACGTCGCTTCCTTGCAGCAATGGCTGCCGGTAAACCCGATCGGCTCCGGCGTGCGCAAGCTCGGAGAGTTCGAATGGACGTGACGGTCCTCATCGTCATCCGCGGCCGTGTGCAGGGCATCGGCTTTCGCGCCTGGACCGAAGTGACCGCGCTCGAGTACGGCCTCGAAGGCTGGGTGCGCAACCGCCGCGATGGCGCGGTCGAGGCCTTGTTCGCGGGACCAGAGGAGATCGTCCTCACCATGGTCGAGGCCTGCCGGCAGGGGCCGCCGGGCGCGCGCGTGGACGCAGTCGATCAGCGTGACGGAACGGCCGAGGAGCTGGCGCTGCGCCGACGCGGCGAACTGTTCTCCGTGCTCGCGACCGCCTGAGCGTCCACCGTCGCCCCGAAGAGCGGCTGGAACGCGGCGCGCAACGCCCGATCGACGTCCGCCATGGTCGCCGGCCGGCCGAGATCGGCGAGGGAGGTGACGCCATAGCGCGGCTCGGAGACCCCGCACGGCACGATGCCGGAGAAGTGCGACAGGTCGGGCGCAACATTGAGCGCGAAGCCATGCAGCGTCACCCAACGCTGAACGCGAATGCCGATCGCGGCGATCTTGTCCTCGCGGCCCTCGCCCTGGTCCGGCCGCCGGACCCACACGCCGATGCGGTCGCCGCGGCGCTCGCCGCGCACGTCGACCTCGGCAAGCGTCCGGATGATCCATTCCTCGATCGTGGCGACGAAGCGGCGCACGTCCGGCGCGCGGCGCTTGAGATCGAGCATGACATAGCCGACCCGCTGGCCGGGACCGTGATAGGTGAATTGCCCGCCGCGGCCGACCACGTGCACGGGAAAACGCGCCTCGATCAGCTCCTGCGGCCGCGACGATGTGCCGGCGGTGTAAAGGGGAGGGTGCTCGAGCAGCCAGACCAGCTCGGGCGCTTCCCCCCGTGCGATCGCCGCGGCGCGGGCCGCCATGCCGGAAAGCGCGCTTTCATAGTCGACCGGGCCGTCGCTCACGAGCCACTCCGCCGGCGCCGCGCCGGCGCGCTGGCAGCAGGCCGATCGTCACGTCGCCGCGCGTGTTAACCACCTCGTAACCATGCCATGGTCAAACAATATGGCACTGAATCTCCTTCCACAAAACCGGCGCGGGGCACCATGGCGACACTCGACAATGTCTCGATCGATATCGCGGTGGTGTTGGGAAAGACGGCGATGCCGATCCACCAGGTACTGCGGCTCGGCCGCGGCGCGATCATCGAGCTCGACGCCTCGGAAGAAGACGAGGTCCGCATTCTCGTCAACAACATGCCGGTGGCGAAGGGGACCGTGATCGTCAGCGGCAACCGCATCGCCGTTGAGGTCAAGAAGCTCCTGCTGCGCACCCCCGACGGAGCCTGAGGCAACCGGCGCCGGCCGGGTCTTGTCCGCCAACAAGCGAACTGTTACATCCGCGCATCCGGCGCTGTTTTGCGGCGCGCTCACCCCACATGCGGTCGTGGCGGAATTGGTAGACGCACTAGCTTGAGGTGCTAGCGGGGCAACCCGTGGAGGTTCGAGTCCTCTCGACCGCACCAGTCTCGACAATATTTGATCTCCGTTTTTGAGATGCAACTTTCTCATATCGTCCGCTCGCTTTGGTCGCGGCGAAACGATGCCGAATGGTTGTCCCAATCGGTCTCTTCCACTCTGACAGGCCGCGCCGGGGGCCCGCAGGCGAGGGTGTCCGGCCCCGCTTGACAGGTTCTAGGAGTTACGTACCCTCACGACGCTGGTTGCTGAAAAATACGACGGCCCAAACGGCCAAAAAAGACCGCAATGGGTCGCCAAGGAGGGAGGGTGCTGACACCAGCCCAGCCGATCGAGAACAATCCACGTTCGAATGTTCGACATCGCCGAGCGCGCCGTGATGGCGGCGTGGGCGGCTAATGGCGCCGGTGGGCGCAAATGCGGTGGGCCGGCAGCTGCCGGCAGCCGCTAGCGGTCACTCGCCGACCGGCAATGGCGAGACGAAACTGATCCCATGGGAGGAGAAATTAGCAATGAGTTCTTGTAGCGAAGTTTAAGACAGGCCCGGCGGTGGTTGTCGCGGCCACGGCAGCGGTCGCTGTCGCCGGATTGTTGTTTGCGTCCGGCGCCCGCACCGAGGAGCTCAAGCACTATAATTCCATGAGCAAGGACTTCTGGCTCCATCCGCCGGATGACTGGTTCATGGGCGACGAGACGTCGGAACAGAAGGGTACACATCCCGCGAACACCGTTCCGCCGCCGACCGGCTTCACCAAGGAAGAGATCGAAGCCACTCTGAAAGGCATCAAGCTGGCGCCCGGCTTCAAGATCGAGCTGTGGGCAAGCGGTCTTCCCGGCGCGCGCCAGATGGCGTGGGGCGACAAGGGCACGCTGTTCGTCGGCTCGTGGTTCGGCACCGGCGGCAACGTCTATGCGGTCACCGATGCCGGCGGCAAACGGACGGTCAAGACGGTCATCAAGGGCATGACCGTACCGACCGGCGTCGGCTTCAAGGACGGCGCGCTCTACGTCGTCGACATCGACAAGCTCTACAAATACGACAACGCCGAGGCCAACCTCGACAACATGCCGAAGGGCCAAGTCGTCTATGACGACATGCCGCCCTACGTTGCGCATGGCTGGAAGTACATCGTGTTCGACAAGAATGGCTGGGTCTACCTGCCGTTCGGGCCGCCCTGCAATGAGTGCCTGCCGCCCACGTCGACCGCGCAGATCCGCCACATCGATCCGAGTAACGGCATGGCGGAAATCGTCGCGCTCGGCGTGCGCAACAGCGTCGGCGGCGACGTCGATCCGCGCACCGGCGATTATTGGTTCACCGAGAACGCGCGCGATTGGCTCGGCGACGACCTGCCGAGCGACAAGCTCAACCACATCTCCAAGATCGGCGAGGATTTCGGCTATCCGTACTGCCATCAGGGTGATACGCCAGATCCGAAACTGGCGATGGGGCACAAGTGCTCGGACTTCTCTCCACCGGCACTCAAGCTCGGCGCGCACATGGCTCCGCTCGGGATGAAGTTCTACACCGGGAACCAATTCCCGGCTGAGTACAAGAACAACATCATCATCGCCGAGCACGGCTCTTGGAACCGGCACCACTTCCAGGGCGCAAGGCTGATGCGCGTCACTGTCGATCCGGATGGCAAGAATGCCAAGCAGGAAGAGCTCGCCTCCGGATGGATCGGAGCGGACGGCAAATATCGCGGCCGGCCGAACGACGTGCTGGTGGCGAAGGACGGCTCGCTGATGGTTGCCGATGACTTCACCGGCGCCATCTACCGGATCAGCTACAGCAAGTGATCCGTGGCGTTGATCGCTCCGTCGCATCTGGCGGGGCGATCATCGTTTGATCTCCGCGGGTCCAGGCCGGGAAACCTCCGGCTTGGACCCGTGTTTTATTGAGAGACCCATAACTACGAGACGTATTGGTAGGAGACCCATGAGTTCGCGACCCATGACTACAGTGCGCCTTTTCCAGTCGGGTTTGGCGTTGCTCGGCCTGCTCCTCGGCTCCGGGTACGCACTGGCCGCGGACATAGCGGCAGGCAAGGCGACGGCGGAGGGTTGCGCCGGTTGTCACGGAGCGGACGGCGTCTCGCAGATACCGCTGACCCCGTCGCTTGCCGGCCAGCCGGATGAATACGTGCAATGGCAGCTCGTCTATTTTCGCTCCGGCGCCAGGAAGAGCGAGGTGATGGGCCCGATTGGCGAGGCGCTCGACAATGAGCAGATCCGCAATCTCGGCGCCTACTACGCGTCGCTGCCGCCGCCCAAGCCGGCGCCTTTGGCAAATCCCGACGAGCTTGCGCAGGACGGCGAGAAGGTCGCGATGTTCCACCGCTGCAAATCATGTCATGGCGACGACTTCGTCGGCTTTCGCGCCGCCGCGCGCCTTGCCGATCAGCGTGAGGACGTACTGCTGAAAGCCTTGCGCGATTTCAAGGCTAGCGTGCGCGTCGGCTCCGGCATCGCCTCGATGACCGACGTCGTCTACGCGCTCAACGATGACGCCATGCAGGCGCTGGCGCACTACATGGCCACCCGCCCCTGACGGCGCGCGGTCAGTTGTGCGACGGCGCGGCGCCGGCCTCGCTCGTCGAAGCCAGGCTCGATCGCTGCGCGGGCGGTTCGCTTGCCGTCCCTAGGCCGCCGAGCAGGATGCCGAGATCCCGCATATTCGGTGCCGGCAGCAACGCGATGCGGCCCGCGGGTGCGCTGGCCGCAGCCGGCGGCCATGTCGGTTCGCTCGCCGGGGATTCTCCGTGATCGGCCATTTCGATCCGCCCCGGCTGTTCGGCCGGTTTCACGTGCACCACGCGAAATCCCTGCTCCTTCAAAGCCCGCAGCAGTCCAGGCAGGGCCGCGACCGTCGCCGGGTGGATGTCGTGCAGCAGCAGGATGCCCTTGCCGCGTTTCTCCAGGCGGCTCATCGCGCGCGCGATGATTTCGCCGGGCTTGATGCGGCGGTGCCAATCGTCAGCCACGGCGTCGGAGCTGAAGACGACGAGCGAGCGCGCGGCAAGCTCCCGCTCGGCGGTGTCGCTGCGGGCCAAGCCGGGAATGCGGAAGAATGGCGCGAGTTCGCTGGGATCGCCGAGGGCGGCGCCCACATCGGCGATGCCGCGGTCGATCTCGCGCCGCAGCTTCTCGAGCGAGAGATTTCCGAACCGGAACGGATGATCCTCGCTATGCGTGCCGATCGTGTGCCCGGCCTCGTAGACGCGACGCGCCGCCGCCGGGAAATCATGCGCCATGCGCCCGACCAGGAAGAACGTGGCTCGGACGCATTGCGAAGCGAGAATGTCGAGGATCTGGTTGGTGTAGGGCGGCAGCGGACCGTCGTCGAAGGTGAGCACCACCTCCTTGTCGGAAAGCGGCAGCGAGTTGCGATACTGCATGATCCCGACGCGGGTCGGCTCGCCGGGCTCGAGCAGGAGCACGCGGCTCGTTCCGAGCGCATTGGGATTTCCCGGGCAATCCTGCGCGCGCGCCGGCGCCGCGGCGACAAGCGCGCCGGCCATGCCGATAACGACCGCAAAAGCAGACCCAACACGCAACGACAAGCTACACATGCCCCGTTTTGGGTACCCGGCCGGGAACCCACCACCCTTTGCAGCCTCTGCATTACCGGTACCCGGATTAACGGCGCATTAACGCTATAAGGCAGGCGGGGAACCCTTTGAATGCGGGGGCGCGGCCGGGGTCTTTCCTTGCCGTTAATCATGCGCGCCTAGTCTGCCTGACGTCGAGTTTCCGATGGGGCGTGAGTATGAAGGCCGCTGCGGCAGCCCGAAACTGGTGGGCGGCACACCGGCGGCCTGCGCGCGAGCCGATGATTGTGGCCGCGCGCGACGGCAAAAGCACGAGAATCGTCCGCATCGCCTCGTTCCTCCTGGTGATGCTTGCAGGCGCCATGATCGTTTGCGCCGGCGTCGGCTTTGCCGTCACCCAGGTTGACGACAGTCGTCTGGAGATCGAGCGGCAGGTGACGCTGCGCCAGGCGATCGAGGAGTTTCGCGCGGTGTCCGGCGATGTCGACCGGATCGGCGATCCGCAGCTTCGCCTCATCGAGCGGCGCGCCGGCCTCAAGGGTCTGCGGTTCGATTCCGACCCGGCGGGTGAGAGCGGACGCGAGGTGCAGTCGGTGATCGACGGCCGCGGCCGCATCGTCGGCTGGTTCAGTTGGGTAGGCGACCGTGCGCTCGTTCACGCGATGAACCGGCTTTGGGGTTTCGCTGCGGCGGTCGGCGTGGCGCTCGCTTTGTGCGCCCTTCTCGCCGCGCGGGCGGCGCAGCGGCTCGCGCGCGCGCTCGATCGCACGATCGAGACGGTTCGCCAATTGACCAGTCAGGACGCCCTGACCGGCCTGCCAAATCACCGCGTGATGCTGGAGACGCTCCAGGAGGCGCTGGCCAAGCGCGGCTCTGAAGTCGTTGCTTTTGCGCTCGTCGATCTCGACGGTTTCCACGAGGTCAACGATACGCTCGGGCGGGCAGGGGGCGACGCGGTGCTGATGAGTATTGCCGACCATCTGCGCGCCGCCTTGCCGGCGGGAGCGGCGTTCGGGCGCTTCGAGGAGGACGAATTCGCGGTGATCACGGTGAGCGATGATCCGCGCGTCTTGATCGAGCTCGCCGACTGCATTCGCGCCGCGCTGTTCCGTCCGGTGTTCATGGATCGCATGTGGCAGATCACCGCCGGCTTGGGCCTGGCGCAGGCGCCGGAGGACGGCACGACCGCCGAGGAATTGGCCCGTCGGGCCAGTCTCGCCTTGCGTGCCGCCAAGCGGGAGGGGCGCGGCACCGCGCAACGCTTCGCGCCGCAGATCGAGATCGAAGGCGCCGAGCGGCGCTTCCTGCTGCGCGAGCTCGAATCGGCGATCGCGCTCCAGGCCTTCGACGTGCACTACCAGCCGATCGTCGCCGCCGACGGTGGCGGCGTTGTCGGGGTCGAAGCGCTGCTGCGCTGGACCCATCCGACGCGCGGCGCCATCGGACCCTCCGTCTTCGTGCCGCTGGCCGAGCAGAGCGGCCTCATGTCGCAATTGGGCGAAATCGTCTTGCGGCGCGCGCTCGCCGACGGCGTGCGCTGGCCGAAGATATTCGTGTCGGTCAATCTGTCGCCGCGCCAGATTCGCGATCGCTGGCTCGTCGATCTGGTCGGCGCGATCATGGCCGAGACCGGCATCGCCTCTTCGCGCGTGGTACTCGAAGTCACCGAGGGGATTCTCATTCAGGATCCGCACGAAACCCAGATCCGGCTCGAAGCGCTGCGCTCGCTCGGCGTCTCGATCGCGCTCGACGATTTCGGCACCGGTTATTCGAGCATGAGCTATCTGCAAAAATTCCCGTTCGATCGACTCAAGATCGACCGAACCTTTGTCGCTTCGCTCGCCAGCTCCGGCAATACCGCCGCCATCATCCATTCGATCGTGAGCCTCGGCCACGCGTTGGGCATGAAGGTGCTGGCGGAAGGCGTCGAGACCGACGAGCAACGCGTGCTGCTGCGGCTCGCCGGCTGCGACGAGATGCAGGGTTTCCTGTTCGCCAGGCCGGCGCCGGCCGCCGAGATCGACCGGGCTTTGGCGCGCCCGGCTCGCGCGGCGTACGCATAAGCGCGCTTATACGCTGACAGCTTCGCCGCTAAACGCTATCGTCGGGGCGCACCCGACGGCCTTCCCGGCTGCGGACGGAGCGCGCGATGATACCGAACCGCCTTCCCGGCCTCGATTTCGATCTCGGCAGCGACGTCGACATGCTGCGCAACACGGTCGGCGGATTTGCCCAGGACAAGATTGCCCCGCGCGCCGCCGAGATCGACCGGTCGAACCAGTTTCCGCGCGAGCTGTGGCCGCAGCTCGGCGAGCTCGGTCTCCTCGGCATCACGGTGGAAGAGGAATGGGGCGGCGCCGGCATGGGTTACCTCGCCCATTGCGTCTCCATGGAGGAAATTTCGCGCGCCTCCGGCGCGGTCGGCCTTTCCTACGGCGCGCATTCGAACCTCTGCGTCAATCAGATCAGGCGCAACGGCACGGCCGAGCAGAAGAAGCGCTATCTGCCGAAACTGATTTCCGGCGAGCATGTGGGCGCGCTGGCGATGTCGGAGGCGGGCGCCGGCTCGGATGTCGTCTCGATGCGCACCCGCGCCGACCGCAAGGGCGATCGCTTCGTTCTCAACGGCTCGAAAATGTGGATCACCAACGGCCCGCTGGCCGAGACGCTGGTGATCTACGCCAAGACCGATCCCGACGCGGGCCCACGCGGCATCAGCGCCTTCATTGTCGAGCGGGGCTTCAAGGGATTTTCCGCGGGACAGAAGCTCGACAAGCTCGGTATGCGCGGCTCCGACACCGGCGAGCTCGTGTTCGCGGATTGCGAAGTGCCGGCCGAGAACGTGCTCGGCTCCGTCGGCGGCGGCGTCAACGTGCTGATGTCGGGTCTCGACTATGAACGCGCCGTGCTCGCCGCCGGCTCGATCGGGCTGATGCAATCTTGCCTCGACCTGGTGATCCCTTACCTGCACGAGCGCCAACAGTTCGGCCAGCCGATCGGCACCTTCCAGATCATGCAGGCGAAGCTCGCGGACATGTACGTCACCTTCAACACCGCCAAGGCTTACGTCTACGCGGTCGCCAAGGCTTGCGACCGCGGCGAGACCACGCGCGAGGACGCCGCCGGCGCGATCCTCTACGCCGCGGAGCGCGGGACCTGGATGGCGCTCGAAGCGATCCAGTGCCTGGGCGGCAACGGCTACATCAACGACTATCCCGCCGGACGCCTCTTGCGTGACGCCAAGCTCTACGAGATCGGGGCCGGCACGAGCGAAATCCGGCGCATGCTCATCGGCCGGGAGATTTTCGAGAAGACGCGGTGACTAAGCGTTCGGCAAACTGGGCAAAGCGCACGGCGTAGATCGGATCACCCCAGCCGCCGATCATATTCCAGCACCGCATTGAGCAACACCTGCGCGCCGGCCGCGCATTCGTCGAGGCTCGTCGATTCCGCCTCATTGTGCGAGATGCCGCCGGCGCAAGGCACGAAGATCATGGTCGTCGGCGCGACGCGGGCCACGTAAGCGGCGTCGTGACCGGCGCCCGAGATCATGTCGCGTGACTTGAAGCCGGCTTTCTCCGTGCCGATGCGCACGCATTCGATGAGCTCCGGCGCGAATTTGACCGCCGGCGAATTCCAGATCCGCGCTTCCTTGTAAGTAAGCTGCAGCGGCTCGAGGATTGCGGCGAGCGCGGTGCGGAATTTCTCCTCCATCGCGTCGAGCACCTTCTCCTCGGGATGGCGGAAATCGACGGTGAAGAAAACCTCGCCGGGAACGACGTTGCGGCTGTTCGGCTTGTTCTCGATCAGGCCGACGGCGCCGACCGCGTCGGGCGCGTGCTCGAGCGCGATGGCGTTGATCCGCTCGATCATGCGCGCCGCGCCGAGAAGCGCGTTCTTGCGCAGCCGCATCGGCGTCGCGCCGGTATGCGCCTCCTGCCCGGTGACGGTGACCTCGTACCAGCGCATGCCCTGCACGCCCTGGACCACGCCGATCATGCGGCCTTCGTCCTCGAGGATCGGCCCTTGTTCGATATGCAGCTCGAACATCGCGCCGAATTTGCGCGCGCCGGCCTTCTCTTTGCCCTTGTAGCCGATGCGCTGCAGCTCATCGCCGAAAGTCTTGCCGTCGCGATCGGTGCGCGAATAGGCGTATTCGGGCGTAAAGACGCCGGCGAAAACGCCGGAGGCGAGCATGGCCGGCGCATAGCGCGAGCCCTCCTCATTGGTCCAATTCACGATCTCGATCGGCGCGTTGGTTTCGTAGCCGACCTCGTGCAGCCGGCGCATGGCTTCGAGCGCGCTGAGCACGCCGAGGGTGCCGTCGAATTTGCCGCCGGTCGGCTGCGTGTCGAGATGCGAGCCCATCGCGATCGGCGCCAGGTTTTGGTTCTTGCCCCCCCGGCGCGCGAACATGTTGCCGACCTCGTCGACCGAAACCGTACAGCCGAGGGCCTCGCATTGCGCCTTGAACCAGTCGCGGACCTGCCGGTCGAGATCGGTCAAGGTCAGGCGGCAGATGCCGCCTTTTGCCGTCCCGCCGATTTGGGCGGTGTGCATCAAGCTATCCCAAAGCCGCTGGGCGTCGATCTGCAGGTTCTGCATGGGCGGCAACTTTCGCTTGGAGGAGATTAAGGCGTGACGTCGACGCGCTTAACGCCGCGCGGCGCGTTGAGCTCGCGCCAGGTAGCGTTGGCAACGTGCACCGCCGGGAACGGGTCGCGCGCTACATATTGTCCGGCGCCGGCCTTGGCCCGCAGCTCCCCATCGAGCCAGGTGATGTCGCCGCGCGACAAAGTCGCCCGCGGCAGGCCGGTGCAGCGGAAACCCTCGAATACGTTGTAGTCGATCCGGCTGACCTGCTTCTTGGCGGAGATGGTCTTGCTCGCCTTCGGGTCCCAGATGACCAGATCGGCATCGGAGCCGGCGGCGACCGCGCCTTTCTTCGGGTAGACGTTGAGAATCCGCGCGCAGTTTGCCGAGGTGACGGCGACGAATTCCTCCTTGGTGATCCGCCCGGTATTGACGCCGGTGGTCCAGAGCACGGGCATGCGGTCCTCGAGCCCGCCGGTGCCGTTCGGGATTTTGGTGAAGTCGCCGCGGCCGAGCCGCTTCTGCTCGGTGGTGAACGCGCAATGGTCGGTCGCCACGACCTGCAACGATCCCGATTGCAGGCCGGCCCAGAGGCTCGCCTGGTGCTCCTTCGGCCGAAACGGCGGCGACATCACCCGCCGGGCCGCGTAGTCCCAATCCTCGTGCCGATATTCGTCCTCGTCGAGGACGAGGTGCTGGATCAAGGGCTCCCCGAACACCCGCTTGCCGGCGGCGCGCGCCCGCGCGATCGCCTCGTGCGCGTCGCGGCAGGAGGTATGGACGACATAGAGCGGGCAGCCGGCCATGTCGGCGATCATGATCGCGCGGTTGACCGCTTCGCCTTCCACGGCAGGCGGGCGCGAATAGGCATGGCCTTCGGGTCCGGTCACGCCGGAGCCGAGATAATGCTGCTGCAGGTGCCAGACGACGTCGCCGTTCTCGGCGTGCACCAGCGGCATGGCGCCGAGGCCGGCGCAGCGCAGAAACGAGTTGTAGAGCTCGTCGTCATTGACCATCAAGGCGCCCTTGTAGGCCATGAAATGCTTGAAGGTGTTGATGCCGTAGGTTTTGACGCAGGTTTCCATCTCCTCGAACACCGGCTTGTCCCACCAGGTGATCGCCATGTGGAAGCCGTAGTCGGAGGCGGCGCCCTCCGCCTTGCGGCGCCAGTCTTGGTAGGCCGCGAGCAGCGACTGGCCGGGATTGGGGATGCAGAAATCGACCACCATGGTGGTGCCGCCCGAAAGCGCGGCCTTGGTGCCCCATTCGAAATCGTCGGCCGAGACCGAGCCCATGAAGGCGAGTTCGAGGTGGGTGTGCGGATCGATGCCGCCCGGCATGACATAGCAGCCGCCGGCGTCGATTTTTTCCGCGCCGGACGGCGCTTCGAGATTGACGCCGATCGCGGCGACGACGCCGTCGCGAACGAGAACATCGGCCCGCTGCGAATGATCGTGATTGACCACGGTGCCGCCGCGGATGAGTTTCGTCATGTCGGTCTCCTACCCGGCCGATCGCCTGCCGAAGCCATCCCGTATTTTTGTCCACCGGGGTCGCCTCGTCAAAGCGCCACATCGTGACGAGGCAGTCAAATGCCGGCTCGGATAGCGTGCATCAGCCTGATGGTCTTACTCGCCGGCGGGGCGGCGGAAATCGCCCGCGCGCAAGACGACAATCCGACGCCGGCGCAGACCGCCGCCATTCGCGATTGTGTGGCGAAGAACCAGGACGACGTCACCGAGGCCGAACGGCTGTGCCTTTTCAATCTCGTCGCCGCGCCGTGCCAGAATACGAGCGAAGGCCGGTCCAATCTCGGTATGGCCGACTGCTTCCGGCTCGAAGGGCGGATCTGGGACGGCCTGCTCAACGACAATTTCAAGCGTTTGCGCGCGTCGCTTGATGATCAGCAGATGGCCAAGGCGCGGGAGATGCAGCGCGCCTGGATCGCATCGCGCGAGCGCACCTGCGGCTTCTACGAGGTCAAAATCCGCGGCTCGATGGCGATCCCGCTGGGCGCGGCCTGCATCGCCCGGGAGACCGCGCGGCGGGCGTTGCTGCTCAAATCTCTCGATGGGTTATGAAGCGCAGCGATTGGCCGATTTCGGTCATTGCGCCACTCGCCCAGCGGGCAGGCACGGCGGATCGCTACTAACTCATTGAATCCACGACGAATCAGCTATGATGTCCACAGCCGATGACGCTGGAGCTGGCGGCATGCTGCGCGTGCGGTTGAAGGCAGACGGACGATTGGTCGAGGTCCTGCCGGACGGCAGCGAGCGCGCCCTGCCTGCTTCCGAGGGCCAGCCGCTCACCTCGCGCACCGACAACGGCGCGCATGCGGTGAGCGCGCGCTTCCTCGACGCCGCCTATGCTCGCAATGTGCGCGGGCAGACCGGGCTCACACAGATCGCCTTTGCCGCACGCATCGGCGTGCCGGTCGAGACCGTGCGCAACTGGGAGCAGGGCAAGCGCTCGCCGCGCGGACCGGCGCGGGCGCTGCTCAAGGTGATCGACCAGGCGCCCGACGCCGCCTTTGCGGCGCTCGGCGGCAAGCCGCGCTGACGCGGCGTCTCGTGAGCGCGAACGGACCCGTCCCGGCGATCGAGACGCAAGGCGCGCGCATTCCGTTGCTCGGCCTCGGCACCTGGGAGCTGCGCGGCCGGGTGTGCATGCGGGTGGTCGAGCAGGCTTTGCGCCTCGGCTACCGGCACGTCGATACCGCCGAGATCTACGACAACGAGCGTGAAGTGGGCGAGGGGCTGCGCGCTTCCGGCATCAAGCGCAGCGAAATCTTCGTCACCACGAAAATCTGGCCGGCGCACTACGCCCCGCGCGAACTCGAACGCGCCGCGCGCGAGTGCCTGGTGCGGCTGCGCCTGAGCGAGGTCGATCTGCTGCTGCTGCATTGGCCCAACCCGCAGATCCCGCTTGCGGAAACGCTGGGCGCGCTGTGCAAGGTCAAGCGCGACGGCCTGGCGCGTAATATCGGCGTCTCCAATTTCACCGTGGCGCTGATCGAGGAGGCGTCGGCGGCGGCGAGCGAACCGCTCGTTTGCGATCAGGTCGAGTGCCATCCGTTCCTCGACCAATCGAAGGTGATTGCCGCTTGCCGCCGCCACCAGATGGCGGTCGTCGCCTATAGTCCGATTGCGCGCGGCAACGCGCGCGACGACGAGGTGCTTCAGCGCATCGGCGTCGCGCACAAGAAGACCGCCGCGCAGGTGTGCCTGCGTTTCCTGGTGCAGCAGGACATCGTCGTCATCCCGCGCACCAGCAAGGTGGAGCGGCTGGCCGAGAATGCGGCGATCTTCGATTTCGTGCTGAGCAAGGCGGAAATGGCGCAAATCGCCGCGCTCGCCCGTCCCGGCGGCCGCCTCATCGATTGGGCCTTTTCCGGCCGGCCGCAGTGGGATTGAGTCATTCCGGGTGCCGCGAAGCGGCGCGCCCGCAATGCCGGGAGCTCAGAACTCGACGTCCAGCTCCTCAAGCTCGTCGGGCTCGGCCTTGGCGCCGGCGATCCATTCCTGCATCAGCGGCAGGGCCATGACGGTGCGGCAATATTTGGCCGCCTGCGGCTCGAGGGCGACGTCGTAGGTGAGAAAGCGCGCGCAGACCGGCGCGTACATGGCGTCGGCCGCGCATGGCTTCGATCCGAACAGATACGGCCCGCCATATTTATCGAGGCACTCGCGCCAGATCGCGGTGATCCGCTCGATGTCGCCGCGGGCGCCGGCCCAGGCCTTGAAGCCGGGAAAATGCGCCTTGAGGTTCATCGGCAGCGCCGAGCGCAGATTGCTGAAGCCGGAATGCATCTCGCCGCAAATCGCGCGGCAATGGGCGCGCTGCGCGCGATCGGCCGGGAACAGTCCTGCCTGCGGGCTGAGCTCGTGGAGGTAATCGGCGATCGCCAACGTGTCCCACACCTTCAGCCCATCGTGATGCAGGCAAGGCACGAGAAAGGACGGCGACAGCAGCAGCAATTCGGCGCGCGTTGACGGATCGTCCGTGCCGACATGCTGCTCGTCGAAGTCGAGGCCCGCCATTTTGCAGAGCAACCAGCCGCGCAGCGACCACGAGCCGTAATTCTTGCTGGCGATGGTCAGGATAGCCTTCGGCATCTCGTCGGTCTCATCGAAAAGTTGAATTGGATCAAACATTTGCCACGAGGACGGGATCCGAAGCGACAGCAGATTTGTGCAGCTCCGGCGGCCCGCGACCCCGCTGTGCAGGATGTTCACATTCTTGTCGCAGTGCAACAGGAAATGCACTACGTTTTATTTGGCTGGGGGGTCGAGGTACGCCGTCGTCAGACGGCCCGCGGCACCCGTGGGAGACGGATGCTGTACCTCGCTTATCAACTGCAAACCGATTTGATGGTCCCGATCCGCGCGTGGGCGAGCATGGCGGTCAACGCCGGAGCTTCGCCGCAGCTCGCCGACCATCCGGCGATGCGCAATCTCAGCGCCGTCTACGAGCTCATTTCCCGCGCCAGCCTCACCCACACGCGGCCGCCCTTCGGCATCGGCTCGGTCACCGTCGGCAATCGCGAGGTCGAGGTGCGCGAGGAGGCGGCGGCTTCGACGCCGTTCGGCACGCTGCTCCACTTCAAGAAGGACATCGAGGCATCGCAGCCGCGCGTGCTCATGGTGGCGCCGCTCTCCGGCCACTTCTCGACGCTGCTGCGCGCCACGGTGCGCACCATGCTGCCCGAGCATGATGTCTTCATCACCGACTGGCACAATGCGCGCGACGCGCCGCTGACCGCCGGCCGGTTCGGTTTCGAAGAATACATCGAGCACCTGATCAAATTTCTCGAGGTGATCGGGCCGGGCGCGCATCTGCTCGCGGTGTGCCAACCCTGCGTCGCCGCGCTGGTCGCCACCGCGGTCATGGCGCAGGACGGCAACCCGGCGCAGCCGCGCAGCATGACGTTGATGGCCGGGCCGATCGACACGCGGGTCAACCCGACCCGGGTGAACGACCTCGCCAAGAAGAACTCGATCGAGTGGTTCGAGCGTACGCTGACCGCTGCGGTGCCGATGCGCTATCCGGGCGCGTTCCGCCGCGTTTATCCGGGATTTGTGCAGCTTGCCGCGTTCATGAGCATGAACCTCGACCGGCACGTGAAGGCGCATCGCGAGCTCTACGAGAACCTCGCCAATGGCGAGATCGAGAAGGCGGCGATCACCAAGGCCTTCTACGACGAGTATTTCGCGGTGCTCGACCTCACCGCCGAATTCTACCTCGAAACCGTGCGGCTCATCTTCCAGGAGCACGCGCTGCCGCTCGGGCAGCTTCAGTTCCACGGCAAGCCCATCGACCCGAGCGCCATCCGGCGCACCATGCTGCTGACCGTCGAGGGCGAGCGCGACGACATCTGCGCCGTCGGCCAGACGGTTGCCGCGCATGACCTCTGCAGCAAGCTCCGCCCCTATCTCAAGCGCCACCACATGCAGGCCGGCGTCGGCCATTACGGCGTGTTCTCGGGCAAGCGCTGGGAGAATCAGATTTATCCGATTTTGAAGAACGTGATCCTGTCGAGCGATTGATTGGCGACAGGTTCAGCGCCCGTCCGGCCCCAATCCATAGTCCTGGCGCAGCTTCGCGGCTTCGGCGGTTTGACCGAGCGCCTCGAGCGATTGCGCGGTCACGCCGGCTGAATCCCGCGTCCAGGGATGCGCGCGGCCCAGCGCGGTTTCGTGCGCCGCCAGCGCTGCCGCAGCGAATTTCAGTGCCTCGCCCGGGCTGCCGGCCGAGACCAGCACGCGGGCGAGATTGAAGCGCAGGCGATTGGTGTTGGGATGCGCGGCGCCGAGCGTGCGCTCGTCGATGTCGAGAGCGCGTTCGAGGAGCGGCCGCGCGCCGGCGAAATCGCCCTGGTCCTGCAGCAGGCTGGCGAGATTGTTGAGCCGCGTCGCCGTTGCCGGATGGTCGGGGCCGCGAATTTTCTCGCTGAGCGCCAGCGCCCGCTCATAAAGC
This sequence comes from uncultured Alphaproteobacteria bacterium, assembly GCA_963850855.1. Classification (GTDB taxonomy): domain Bacteria; phylum Pseudomonadota; class Alphaproteobacteria; order Rhizobiales; family Xanthobacteraceae; genus BOG-931. The sequence goes on along the minus strand of CAWKNH010000009.1, from coordinate 91,888 downwards.
GGTCGCGCGAGCGTCAATTCGCCCTGATCGTGGAGGAGCGAGGCGAGGTTGCCGACGCAGGCGGCGGTCTCGGGATGATCGGCACCGACGGCTGCCTCGAAGGCCGCGAGCGCGCGCTCATAAAGGGCGCGCGCTTGGGCAAGATCGCCCGCTTCGCGCAGGAGATCGGCGAGATTGCAAAGGCTCGCGGCCGTTCGTGGATGCTCGGGCCCGAGCGCCCTTTCTTCGATCGCTACGGCGCGTTCGCAGAGCCGCCGCGCGCCGGCAAGGTCGCCGGATTGCTTGAGGATGAATGCGAGATTGCCGAGATCGCCGGCAGTATCCGGATGGTCGGGACCGAGCGCCTTCTCATCGATGGCGAGCGCGCGCTCGAACCGCGCGCGTGCTCCGGCAAGGTCGCCTTCGCCCCTGAGCACCAGGCCGAGATTGGCCAGGGCCGCGGCGGTCGCCGGATTGTCCGCGCCAAGCGTCCTCTCGGCGATGGCCAGCGCGCGTTCGAACAACGGCCGCGCCGCCGCGAGGTCGCCCTCGTCGCGCAGCAGGAGCGCCAGATTGTTGAGGCTGGTCGCGGTCGCGCCGTGCTCGGGGCCGAAGGTCTTCTCGTTGATGGCGAGCGCTCGCTCAAGGAGCGGCCGCGCCGCGGCGTGGTTGCCCTCGTCGCGCAGGAGGAGGGCAAGATTGTTCAGGGTTTCCGCCGTATCGGGGTGGTCCGGACCGAGGCGCTTCTCGCGGATCGCAAGTGCGCGTTCGTAGAGCGGCCGCGCCAGCGCATACGCGCCAAGCGCGTAGTGCCGGTAGGCCGCGAGCCCTTCGAGCACGCGGCCGGCAGCCTCTTCGGCGGCTTCAGGCGGCGCGTCTTCGAGGAGCGCGCTGGCCGGCGCATCGAGCCGCCGCGCCCGCGGCCAGGCGTCGGGCCAGGCCTTGGCGTCGGCGATGTCGCGCGGATAGACCGCCGCCAATGCCGCCATCAGCGCGGCGCGCGCGGCGTCGCGCGCGGGACCGGCGCAGCGGTCCGCCGCAACCTGCCGCACCAGGCGATGCAGGCGGATCGTCTCGGTCTCGATCGCCGGATCGCGCTCGTCGGCGATGGTTTCGCGCTCGATCAGCGCGAAGGCGCGCAGCGCCGCCACCGCCTCGTCGAGGCCGTCATCGGCAAGCGCGCCGGCAAGCGGCTCGCCGAATTTCTCCCGGCCCTGCGCGAACAAAAAGAGCGGCAGCGGCTCCGGCGCCAGCAATGCGGCGTGGACGATCAGGGGCTCGACGCCGGCATGCAGCTTGGCCGCCTCGTCGATGGCGAGCGCGAAGGTCTTGGTCACCGTCAGCCGGTCATGGTACTCGGCCGGCGCATCGCGCGCGTCATCGAGGACGCGGGCCGGCGCGGTCTGGAAGCGCTTGCGGTACTCGGCGAGCGGCTTCTCGAGGCGTTCGCAATAAGCGGCCGCCTGCTCGTGGGCGAGCGGCAAACCGCCCAGCGCTTCCGACAATGCTTCCGCCGCCTCGCGTTCGGCGTCGCGGCCGGTGCGGGCGAGCAGATAGGCGGCGCCGACGTCTTTCGGCCACGGGCCGATCTCGACTCGGGCGGCGATGTTGCGCCAGGCATGCGTGTTCGAGGTGACGAGGATCTTTCCGCGGCCGCCGCGCGGCAGATATGGCTTGAGCGCATCGGCGTCCGCTGCGTTGTCGAAGATGAGCAGGATGCCTTCGCCTTCCTGCCGCAGCCGTTCCATCACCGCCGCGAGCGCCTGCTCCTCCTTCTCATCGGCGCTGACCCAGCGCAGCCGCACACCGAGCGCAACCAGATCGGTGCGCGTGCCGGCCTCGGTTTGCGCCCTGATCCACCAGGTCGCGCGGTAGTCGTTGCGGTGCCGCTCGGCATAGGCGGCGGCGAGCGTGGTCTTGCCGACACCGCGCAGTCCGTAGAGCGCGGCGACGGCAAGGCCGCTGGTTTCGCGTTTGAGCGCTGCTTCGATCGCGGCAAATGCATCGTCGCGCCCCATGAAATGCGGCGGCACATGCAACGGAATGTTCGAGACGGCGAAAGCCTGTCCAGGGAAGGCGATCGCCTGCGGCGCCTCGCGCTTCTTCAGGAACTCGTGGAAACGGGCGCGCGCTGTCTCCTGGTCCAAACCGAACAGCTCGCACCGCCGGATATGGTCGGAAAGCGCCGGCAGCCGCGCCGGCTTGACCGCGACGAACAGCACGAAGCCGGGACGGGTCCCGGCCGCCTGCCACAGCGCCGCGTTGCGCTCGAGCGTCGAGAAGGGGGCACGCAGATATTCATCGGAGATGACGCAGAGCACGTGGTCGGCGGCATCCAGGCGCTTCTCCATCCAGCCATAGATGTCGCCGCCGCCTTCGATTTCCCATTCGTGGATATGCGGCACGTGGCCGAGCGCTGTGAGCTCCTTGCCGATCCAATGAGCCCAGTCGCGGTCGCTGCTCGTATAGGAGATGAAAAAATCGGCCATCAGCGCCAGACAGGCAGCACAGCTCAGCGAGCGTCAGTCTGGCACGCGGTGCGAACCTTGGGCAAACGGAAAGCCGGGCGCGCGTACCGCACCGCGCACAAAAGGCGAGGGGGCCGCACGTAACGGCCCCCCCGGCGGACTTTGCCTCGCGCGCCCTTCGGCGACGAGCTCCTAGTCGCTGTCGGTCGCCCGGCCATACATCGACGGATCGTCCTTCGGACCGGACTCCGACCAGACCACCCGTTGCGGCATCGGCTTTTGCGGCGCCAGAGCGCGGGTGTCGCCGCCGAACTGATGGTCGAGCCAGGTCACGCACACCGACTTGCTGGTGTCCTCGATCTTCTGCTTGATTTCGCCCGCGGTCGCGATCCCGGTCTCCGAGGATGAGATCCGCTCGACGTTCTCCGACAGACAGTCGAACACGATGCGTTGTGCGCGGTAACGCAGGGCAAAGCCGTTCGAGTCCTGACGCAGTCCCGATTCGAACTTGCTGATCGCGTTGTTCGAGGCGCGGCCGATCATGTCGTCGGTGGCTTCACGCAGCTGGTCGTTGACCAGGCCGCCATGGGTCTGAAACAGGCGCTGCATGAACAGAGCCGAGCCGCGGTTCGCGGCCAGGAGCTCGGAGACTTCGAAAATGCGCCGGTAGGTCTGTTGCGCGGCGCGCTGGATGATCTTGTCGACTTCCTGCATCGGCGCGTAGCCGCGGCTGTTGCCGCCGAACAGGCTATCGACGTCGGTCCCGACCCGGTCGAGGATCATCACGCGGATGCGCTCGCCGGACCAGTTCTCGCCGAGGAAGGTCTCGAACGTGTCGAGCTTGGCATTCTTGATCGCCGAGTCGAGCGATTGCTCGATCGCGTGCTCGGTCACATCGCCGGCTGTCGTGACTCCTCTGCCTTCCTGCGCCTGCCTGTCGTGAAACTCTTTCAGGATGTCCTGGACCTTCTGCGTCCAGTCGCGCTCGCCTTCCTTGGAGTTGGCCTTGCCGAGCGGCGAGATGGTCTTGCTGGTGCCCTCTCCGCCCGGGGCGCCGAGTTCATCGGCGTTGAGCTGCGCGACGACATGGAGCAGCATATTCTGCACCTTGCTCGAGGGCGGCTCGAGCGAGGCGGTGCGGCTGTCGCTGCGATCCCGGTGCGAGCCGCTGTCCGAATCGTCGCTGCTGGAATCGTCGGAATGCCGGCTGTGACAGTGACGGCCGCATCCCCCGTAGTAGCGGCCCCCCATGTTGCCCATGATCATGCCGGCGATGCCGCCGAATTGGGCATAAGCCGGTTCCGGCATCGCGGCGACGCCAATTGCTAGAAACGCAAGCCCCGAACACGCCGCCATAAGGCCTGGCAAGTGCCTGTTCATGTCGTGTCTCCCAAGCTCAATCCGTCTGCCTCGTTACCGACTTCCAGGCCCAATGAATACGCTCATCTCCGCCGCCGTCTGTGTTCGCGGTCACTTTGCGGCGGCTGGGCCTGGCCCTCCAACGTCTGCATTCTTTGCGCCAACAGGTCGGCGAAGGCGACCTTGCTCTTCTTGGCTTGGGCGTAGACGTCGAGGAGCGTGGCACGCAGGTCGCGGTTGTATGGGCATCGCGTCAGTCGCTCCAGAAAGCGAATTTGCAATTCCGTCGGGGCTTCGGAGCGGCCCCAATCCCAAACCCAGATTTGCTCCGGAAAATACCACGTTTCCGAAGGTTCGCAAAAGATCGGCACCTTGAAGCCGCGGACCTTCATCTTCTTGGTCACCGGATCGGCCGCCCCGTAGTAGTGCTCGAGGCGGTCGATCTCCTCAGGCGTCAGTAGCGGCCGTCCCATCGGATCGATCGCCTCGCCGCCTTTGGCCAGATCGACGATGAGATGTGCGGCGTCCATCTCGTAATAGGGGTCGCCCTCGCGCGCCGTCGGGTCGGCCAATACTGTAAGGTCGATCGCGTGATAGGCGAGCTTCATCGCCTCGACCGGGTTCTTCTCCACGCCGATCTCGCCGTTGCGATAAATGTGAGCAAGGTCGACTGCCGCCTGCGCCGAGCCTTGGCTCATGGCGCGTTTCAAAAGATTGATCACTTCCTTCTCGCCATACTCCTCCTTGACCAGCAGCAGGCCGCTGTGCAGGCGGTTGGCGAACTCGACCTGGGCGTAGGCATCTCCGCTGCGGGCGGCTAGGCGCCAATAGCGTTCCGCGATTTCCGGCTGCGGGCTGGGAAGGCCGGTGCCCGCCTCCATGATCTCGGCGACGCGGACTTGCGCGGCCGTGTCGCCGGCCTCGGCAGCGCGGCTGAACCATAGCAGCGCCAATTCGCGGTCGCGGCTCACGTCGTTGCTTTGGTTCCCCTCACCGCAGGAGCAGCGGGCGCCCCTTTGGTAGATCCGTCCCAATTCGTATTTCGCCCGCAACGAGCCGGCATCGGCGGCACGCTGCAGCCATTCCACGGCGCGGCGTGGATTGGCTCGCGAGAACGGCTGCCCGCGGCCGGTCGTCAGCGCCTGGGCGTTTTCGACCATGGCGGAGACGAGGCCGCTTTCGGCCGCCTTCGCGAACCACTCGGCGGCCTGGCCGAAATCGCGCTGCACGCCGATGCCGTCGCGGTAGTGCAGCGCGAGATTGTACATCGCCAGCGGATGGCCCTGCTGCGCCGCCCGCTTGAACAGATCGATTGCCGCCTCGTAGTTCTTGTCCAGCTCGTCGAGCACGGCGAGGTCGTTCAACGCGCTGATATAGCCGCGCTTGGCAGCGTCGTCGTAAGCGAGCCGTGCGCTGTCGAGCGCGCGCCGGCGTTCGTCCTCGGCGAGGGCCGGCCGCATCGCGCGACCCTGATATGCACGTCCGAGGTTGAACAGATAGCGGAACACCCGGGGATTGTCGCTCACCGCCTTGCTGCAGGCGGCAATGGCGGCGTCGGCGTCGAGCTTTTCAGTGAGCACACCGGGCACTTCCGGCGGGCGCGCTCCATCGAGCGGCGAAGCCGCAAGGCGATCGCAGTCGGTCACGGCCTTGTTGGTTACCGCCGACACCTCGATCGGATCGTCCGAGCTCAGCGCCAGCGTGGCCAGCGCCCGGCGGGCCAATTCGGCGGTCCCGTGCGGGCACTGATCGAACCGGCGGATATGCCGATCATAGAGGTCGCGCTTCTGCAGCTTCGCGATCTGATCCCAGTCGCTGTCTTCGCCGGCGCAGCGGTCCTGCGACATCTGGAACCGTTCGCGCCCGATCGAGCCGACAAAATAAAAATCGTCGACATTGGCCGAGTTATGCTCGTCATAGAAGACTTCGGGCTCCTGCTGCCGCCCCTTGTCGTTGGCGATCGCGCGCACCATCAGCTTGACGCGCTCGCCGAGCTCGACGGCCGATTGCCCCGGCCGCTGCAGCTCGGAGCGCAGGACGCCGGTAAACAATGAATTGCGCCCGAAATCGTCCTGGCCGAGTGTCTCAGCCGCCTGCTCGCCGAACGAGGCCGAGTAGAGGATGAGGAAGCCCGGTGGCGGCTTGCGCAGGTTCAAGAGGCGGCTGCCCGAATCATCGCCGCGTTTCACCAGCTTGATTTGCTGCGCGTCCGCAGCGTCGCTCTGCACGAGCGACCGGCAGGCATCCAAGATCATGATGACTGTTTTGGGATTCTTCTCGGCGATGCGGCGCTCGATTTCTTTGGCGGAGACGCCGTTGGGGATCTCGCTCTTCTGATATTCGTCGAGATACTGGGCGATCTTGAGCCGCACCACGTCCGCGTTCCTGCGCTCCTGGTCGGACAATCGCGACTTGGTAAAGGCGTACGGACTCTTGAGATCGCCGAGCAAGAGGTAGTTCGTCTGGTCCGCCTCGACGCCGAAGCCATGGCCCGAGAAGTAGAACACGACGTCGTCGCCGGCTTCGATGGTGTTGATGAAGGCGGAGAAATCCTTCTCGAAGGAATCCTTGCTGCTCAAATCGGTCACGACCTTGATGTTCTTCTTGTCGAAACCGACCTCCTCGAGGTCCTTGGCCAGGTCCTTGGCGTCGTTCGCGGCGCGTTCAAGCCGCTGGATGTAGCCGTCGGAGTAGCGCTGGATGCCGACCAGGAAGGCGCGCCGGGTCTCGCCAGCCGACGCCGCATTTGGCGCGAGGGATCCCAGAAGGATGAGCGCCCCGATGAGCCCCGCAGCCGTTCGGCCGTTGTGGATCGCCGAATGTGCCGCTCCCAGACATCGCCGCACAACGTCGACTGCCGAATTCATCATTGTGGCCCTCATCCACGCTGCGACTGCGGCTATCGCCGCCTACGGCGATCTATCGATTGAACGGCAATCAAACATCTTAATAATTGTTAATCCAGTATCATCGTGACGGCGCAGAGACAAGTTTGGAGCCGGGCGCGGTACGGTTTCACGCGGCTTTCTCCTCATCCAAATCAGTTCCGCAGCGTGCGCGCGACGCGAAAGCCGATCTCGGCGCGTCTTTCCTCGGTCACTTCCCAGCTGCGCTTCGCCGAGCGCAAATCCTTGGGCTCGTCCGCCCACGAACCGCCGCGCACGACATGAGTGGTGCAGTCGCCCGTAGTTCGCGGCGCACCGTCTTGCGGCATGCCGGCAAGGCTTTCGTTCCAGCAATCTTCGACCCACTCGCGCACATTGCCGTGCACCTGCAGAAGGCCGAACGGATTGGGCCGTGCGGCGTCGGTCGCCACCGTGCGCCGAGGCGGCTGTGCCTTGGCGCTGCCATTGTACGCGTAACGCCAGTCGTAGTTGGCGCGGTCCGGAGAAATCTCGGCGCCGAACCAGAACGGCGTCGACGGACACGCAGCCGACGTGCAGCCGCGGGTGACGTATTCGCGCTCGGCTTCGCTGAGCAGCCGATAAGGCGCGCCGGTCTTTTTTGCCAGCCACGCGACGTAGGCTTGCGCGTCATTCCAGGAGACGTTGATCACCGGGCGCGTGCCGCCGCCCCAGCCATAATCACCCGGTCGATAGGCGTTGCAACCGCCCTCCGCCACGCACGCACTCCACTCGTTGAACGTCACCGCCGAGCGGCCGACCGCGAAGGCGTGGCCGAATGCGACCTGCCGCTGCGGGCCTTCGTCGGTTTCATGCCCGGCTTCGCTCGCCGGCGAACCCATGACGAAGGTCCCGGCCGGCACCGTGACCATTTCCGGACAAGTGTCGCATTCCCTGAAGGGCTCATGCGGCTTGAGGGCGCGTTCGCGTTCGGCCGCAAGGAGGCCCACCACCGCCGGAGCCTGCGCCGGAGCGGCCGTTTTGGTTTGCGATTGTTGCTCCAAGGCCGCGGTGCGCGCGTCGCTCTCATATTTGCGGGCGATGTCCGCCGCGGATGACGTCTTAGGGGCGGCGGCGGGAGCAGCAGGGGGCGGCTCCGGCGCGGCGTTGGCGACGGCTACCTTGCTGGCGCCTGTCCCCGGGACGAAATTGGACGGGCCGTCGATCGAGGAGCCGGAAAACCATGGCCGCTGCGGCCGCTGATTGCTCTTGGTCGCTTCCTTCACCTTGCCGCCGACTTCGCTGAGCACGTCCAGGATGCCGAGCCCCGGCGTTTTGATGATTTCGGCGAGCGCCTTGGTGAAGGGGCTGTCTGCGTCGGCGCCGTCATCCGCGGTCTGGCCGGGCTGGGTCGCAAACGCAATCACCGTGCCGTCCGGGGTCGGCATCTGTGCCAGGCCGCCCTTCGGCGCGCTGATGTCGCGCATGCGCATTTCCTCGCTGTCGCGGCCGCGGCCCACGGCCATCGAACGGCCGCCGGCGGCGAACGGATTGTTCCGGCAGGCGTCGAGGATGACGACATTGAGTCTGGTGCGGGCCGCTGCCATCTGGCGGAGCACGAGATTGACGTCGATCATGAAGTCGACGTCGGCATCTTTGGTCACGTCGGCGTCGACCGGCACCAGGTAATTCGCACTGTCGATTTCGACGCCATGGCCGGCGTAATAGAAAAATCCGGTGTCGGCGCCCTTCATCTGATCGCCGAATTGTTTGACGATGTGCCGGAATTTGTCCTCGTCGAGATTGAGCTGGGCGCCGCCGCCGACGAGCATGAAGCCGAGCGACCGCAAAGTCTCGGCCATCAGACGGGCATCGTTCTCCGGGTTGGCCAGGGGACGCGCGTTGCCGTAACGCGCATTGCCGACCACGAGCGCGACCCGTTTGTCGGCCGGAGCGGCCGACGATGAATACAGGCCCGCGATCAGCAGGGACACCGCGCAAAGAAACAGCCGGCCCATGCCGCAAACATCCTCGTCTGGCCGTCCGTCGCCCCCAACGACGGCTAGTTTGCGCCGAGTTTCCAAGACGGCAGCCTTATCACAAAGGGCGGGGGCCTCAATATAACTTTGCGCAATATGCCTTAAGAGCCTGTGGGTGTGGAACAAAGACCCGCTTGGTCACCGCATCGCGGCAGCGATGTTGCCGCCGTCGACCGTGGTCACGTCGGCAGTGGTCTTGAGCGCCAGCGCCTGGTGCAGGAAGGCCTGGGCCACGTCGTCCGCCGTCACCTCGCGGCCGAGCAGATTGCCGCTCATGTAGTCCTTCTCGCTGAGGCCGCGCGCCTTCGCCCGGGTGGCGATCATCTCCTCGGTGAGGAGGCCGGAGCGGATACGGTCGGCGTTGACGGCGTTGGCGCGGATACCGTCGGCGCCGTAGTCGAGCGCGTATTGGCGCATGAGCGCGAGCAGCGCCGCCTTCGGCACGCCGTAGGGGCCGAAATTCGGTCCGGGATTGACCGCTTGTTTGGAGACGTTGAAGAGTAGACACCCGCCGGACCCTTGCGCCAGCATGATCTTGATCGCCGCCTGCGCCACGCGCTGGTGGCCGTAGAAATTCAGCTCGAAGCTTTTGCGCAGGACCGCCTCGTCGACCTCGCCGATGCGCCCCTGCCACGCCGCGCCGGCATTCGACACCAGGATATCGACGCCACCGAATGAGGCGGCGATCGTGTCGAAAGCCGCCGGCACCGAGGCCGCGTCGGTCACGTCGCATTGCACCGGCAGCGCGGTGCGGCCGATCCTCCTTGCCTGCTCGCTCGCGGCGTCAACGTCGATGTCGAGCAGGGCGACCTCCGCGCCCGCGGCCGCAAACGCTCTTGCGGTCGCCGCACCGATTGCGCCGGCGGCGCCGGTGACGGCCACGATCTGGCCGGCGAGCGGCGGCTCTTTTTTCAGGCCGAGCTTCGCCTGCTCGAGCGGCCAATATTCGCAATCGAACATCTGCGCTTCGGTGATCGACTCGAAGCGGCCGATCGCTTCCGCATCGCTCACGCCTTCGATCCACGCCTCGGCGATATCCGCGGCGATTGCGGCATCTTGTTTGCAACGGCCAAGACCGAACAGGCCAAGGGAAGGCACGAGCACGACGCGGGGCAGGGGATCGAGTTCCCGCATGCCGCCGCCGATGCGCTCGTTGTGCCGCTCGAAATATTGGCGGTAACGCGTGACGAAACGTGCGGCGGCCTGGTGCGCGGCCAGCCGGAAGTCGTCGAGCTTGCCGGGCTCCGAAGCCGGCAGCAGCAGCGGCCAATTCTTGGTCCGGATGGTGTGGTCCGGCGTTATCACGCCGCTTTCAACCAGGCGGCCTAGATCCTTGTCATCGAGGAAAGCCAGCACGGCGGCGCTGCTGCGGAATTCCAGGACAAGCCGGCGCCAGGCGCCTTCGATCTTCTCATCCTTGAGGCTGCACGCACCGCGCACGATCGGCGCGACTGCGGCGAGCGCAGCGGTTTTGCCGGATGCCGGCGTCGCGACCGCCACCGCCACCGCCTTGCGGCGGCGCGCGATAAAATCCTCGGCGAGCGACACCATCTCGATCATGCGCTCATAGGCTTCGCGTGCGCTCTCGCCGAAGGTGACGATGCCGTGCTTGCTCAGAATGAGCCCGTTGCTCGGCTTGCCGCGCTCGAACGCTTCGATCGCCTGCTTGGCGAGACCGAAGCCGGGCATGAGATAGGGCACGAAGCCCATCCGGTCCTTGTACACCTCGGCGCACTTGGCCTCGCCGTCCGGCTGATCGATCAGGCTGAGCACCGCGGTCGCGTGGGTGTGATCGACGAATTTGTGCGGCAGGAATGCGTGCAGCATGATCTCGACCGAGGGATTGGGCGCTGCCGGATCGATGAGATTGGCGCGCTCGACGCCCACCAGTTCCTCATCGTCGATCGCATCGAGCGCGCGCAGCCGACGCAAGGCTGCAATCCGCACGGCGGGAAGGCCCGCGGGCCCAATGGCCGCCATCTCGGCGCCGGAGGCTTTGATACGCAGCACCTCGACCGGTTCGCCGAAGCGGTCGGTCATGCGCGTTTTCAGCGAGGTGTTGCCGCCGCCATGCAGCACCAGCTTGGGGTCACGGCCGAGCAGGCGCGTGGTGTAGGTGCGCAACGCCAGCTCGCGGTCGATCCCGGATTTGGCGCCCTGCGCGACCAGCGCCTCGGCGTCGCCCTCGACCCACCGGCTCTTCATCGCGCGCTCCCAGGTGTGCCGAGTGGCCCGTTGGGCCGGGCGCCGGCGCGCGTCTCGATCAGCCGCCGGCGATGCGGCGCGACCACCAGCCGCTGCGGCGCGGCCGATCCGGCGGCTCGCTGTCGCCAAGCTCGGTAATCACCGGCTGCTCGGCTGGCGCCTTGGGCTGCGGCGCATTCGGTTCATCGGCGGCGGCGCCGGGCGCCGGTTCGCGCACGGTCGAGCGCCGGCGCGGCGGCTCCTGCGCCGCGGGCGGCGCCGAGGGCGGCATTGATTCACCGTGCGGCGTGTCCGCGCGCGGTCGCGCCGCAGATGCGTGTTCGCGATCCGCGGCAGCTTCTCTCGCTTCCGGCTCGTATGCCGGCGGCGCGGCGAACTCGGCGCCGGTCGCAGCCTCGTGCTGGGGCGCTTGCGCGTCGTGATCGTGCGACGCGTGCGCCGGCTCGCCATTGTGCTCTCGCTCCATGCGACTGCGGCGGCCGCCGCGGCGGCCGCGGCGCCGACGCCTGCGTTCTCCGTCGCGCTGCGGGGTCCCGCCGCCTCGGTCGTCCGCTGCGGTCTCCTCCGCTTCTTCTGCGGCGAACTCACCCTCGGACGACGCCTCATCGCCGCCTTCGGCAAAGGGCTGGGCCGCTCCCTCGGCGATCGGCTCGTGGCGTGGCGGCTCATGGGCGGAAGCTTCGCCGCCATTGCGTCCACGCCGGCGCCGGCGCCGGCGACGCCGCGGGCCGCCTTCTCCCGATTCAGGTGCGCCCTCTGCGGCCTCTGCCGCGTCGGCCTCGGCTTCCTCGCCCTCGGCAATCCCAGCCGGCTCGAGTTCGTCCTCCTCCTCGAGCGGCGCGGCGGGTGCCGCCGCTGCCGACTGCTCGGCCAGCGCCTTGGCGGCTTCGGCGGTATGCACCTGCTCGCCGCGATCGATGGCGAAAGCCTGCGGCGCGGTCACCGTCTCGTCGGCGCTCACCGTGATGGTGATGACGAAGCGCTCCTCAAGCGCGCGCAGATGCGCACGCTTCTGATTGAGGACATAGAGCGCCACGTCCGGCCGCGTGCGCGCAATGAGATTGTGCGTGCCGGATTTCATCAATTGATCTTCGAGTGCGCGCAGCACCTGCAGAGCGAGCGACGACACCGAGCGCACATGGCCGCTGCCGCCGCAATAGGGGCACTTGTCCGTCGAGCTCTCCAGCACGCTGGTGCGGATGCGCTGGCGCGACATCTCCAGCAAGCCGAAATGCGAGATGCGCCCGACCTGGATGCGGGCGCGGTCCTGCTTGAGGCACTCCTTCAAGCGCCGCTCGACCGCGCGGTTGTTGCGCTTCTCGTCCATGTCGATGAAATCGATCACGATCAGCCCGGCGAGGTCGCGCAGCCGCAACTGGCGAGCGATCTCGTCCGCCGCCTCAAGATTGGTCTTGAGCGCGGTGTCTTCGATGTGATGCTCGCGCGTGGCGCGGCCGGAATTGACGTCGATGGCGACCAGCGCCTCGGCCTGATTGAGCACGATGTATCCGCCGGAGCGCAGCTGCACGACGGGCGAGAACATGGCGTCGAGCTGGTTCTCCACACCGTAGCGCGAAAGGAGCGGCTGCGTGTCGGTGTACAGTTTGACGTTGCGCGCATGGCTCGGCATCAGCATGCGCATGAATTCCTTGGCCTCGTCGTAGCCCTCGGGGCCGGCGACCGTGACCTCGTCGATGTCCTTGCTGTAGAGGTCGCGGATCGAACGCTTGACCAGCGAGCCTTCCTCGTAGACGAGCTTGGGCGCGGTCGATTTCAGCGTCAGGTCGCGCACCGTTTCCCACAGCCGCAACAGATACTCGAAATCGCGCTTGATCTCGGTTTTGGTGCGGCTGGCGCCGGCCGTGCGCAAGATCACGCCCATGCCCTCGGGGACTTCGAGCTCCTGCGCAATCTCCTTGAGCCGCGAACGGTCCTCCGGGCTGGTGATCTTGCGGCTGATGCCGCCGCCGCGCGCCGTGTTGGGCATCAACACCGAATAGCGGCCGGCGAGCGACAGATAGGTCGTGAGCGCCGCGCCCTTGGTGCCGCGCTCCTCCTTGACCACCTGCACCAGCATCACCTGCCGGCGCTTGATCACTTCCTGGATTTTGTATTGGCGGCGATAGCGCGGCGCGCGATCGGGGACTTCCTCGAGCGCGTCGGAACCGCCGACCGATTCGACAACCTCTTCGGCGGCTTCGTCATCATCGCCGTTCTCGGCGCCGTCCCGAGCCGTCGCGGCTGCGCGAGCGCCGTTGTCGTCATCGCCGGCTTCGGCGGCGGCCTCGGCCGCCGCTGGTCCGGAATGATCGCCGTCCGGTCCGGCTTCCGCCGCCGACGGATAGGGCTCGCCCGGCTCGGCGCCGCCCGGCGCGGGTTGCGCCGCTATCGGCTCCGGCTCGTTCGCCGATTGCGGCTCGGTCGCAGCCCACGCCCCCAACTCTTCGGCCGGAGCGTCGCTTGCCGGCTCGATTTCGCGCCGGTGGTCCTCCCCGGCGAATTCCGTCGGCTGCTCGGCGGTACCCGCGTCGCCGGCGGGCGTATCCGCCACCGCGCCGCGCACGACCTCTTCGTCTCGGCGCGCGGGCGCTGGCCGGCCTCGGCCGCGGTGCCGCCGCGAGCGCCGGTCGTCCTCGTCCTCGGCGGCGCGCTGGGCGCGCCCTTCTTCGTCGATCAGCGCCTGCCGGTCGGCGACCGGGATTTGATAGTAGTCGGGATGGATTTCGCTGAAGGCTAGAAAGCCGTGGCGATTGCCGCCGTAGTCGACGAACGCAGCCTGCAGCGACGGCTCGACGCGCGTCACCTTCGCCAGATAGATATTGCCTCTGAGTTGTTTACGCTGCGCGGACTCGAAGTCGAATTCCTCGACGCGATTGCCGCGCAAGACGACCACCCGGGTTTCCTCCGGATGGGTCGCGTCGATGAGCATTTTGTTGGCCATTGGCAATTCTCATGTGGGCCGGCACGCAACTCGCTCCGCGCCGCGGAGGCGGCGAAGGACGGCAGGCCGGCCGATTGTCGGTGGATGAAACGGATCGGAAACTCCGGGCGCGGCCGGCGAAGTCGGTCGGCGAGCCGGCGAGCGCTGCGAAAGCGCCGCCACGCCGGTTCGATCGAACTTCACCTTGCGCCTCGAACATGAACTCCAAACCGCGGTGGGACGGCAGCGCCTGGCGCGGCCGCGATTCTCTCGCCTGCTCACGGTATCGGCGAAGCGTTCCGACAGCCATTCGCTGTCAGCGTACGCACCGCACGGTGGGCACCGGCTGCCCTACTCCTTGAGGGTACCGGCCTTGCTCGTTCCGCTTCCATCGGCGCGTTGTTGGCGCCGGAGCGGAAACGAAAGCGTCCGCAGCAGCCCCGTTATCGGGCGGAGCCATCGCGGCGGACGTGCCGGATGCCCTGACGGGACACAGCCGGAACCGTTGACCGTCAGCCGGTCCTTCTTAAGGCCGCCGGCGGGGAATTGGCAAGCAGCCTGTGGGATTTGCCCGAACGCGGCGCTTCCGCCGCGCTTCTTTAGCCTTTCCCCGCGCTGCTGAGAGATAGGTGCTTAAGTTTCGTTTAACCACGCCTGCCTAATGGAGTAAGACAGGCGCGCGGAGGGTTGCAACCGATGGCTGTCCGAGCGGTGAGCTGGGCTTTCCTCGGACTGATCTTCGCTGTGGCCGCATCGGCGGCGGAAGGCCCATTGGTCTCGCCCGCGGCCGATTCGCCTCCGGTCGCCACTGCCGCCCGGCTCGGCGGTGACGAATCGCAGACGCGGTTCGTCATGGATCTGAGCCGCAAGATCGACCTTCACGCCTTCACGCTTGCCGACCCCTACCGGGTCGTCCTCGACATCCCGCAGGTCACCTTCGCGCTCGCCCCGAAAACCGGCGAGAGCGGACGCGGCCTCATCAAGGCCTTCCGCTTCGGGCTGGTGATGCCGGGCGGCTCGCGCATGGTCTTCGATCTGGCCAAGCCGGTGCGTATCGACAAGGCTTTCGCCATCGACGCATCGGTCGATGCGCCGGCGCGGCTCGTGCTCGAGCTGGTGGCGAGCGATCGCGAGAGCTTTTTGCGCAAGGTCGCCCTCGACAGCCGGCTCACCCGTCCCGAGGTGCCGAGCGTCGGCCGGCCGCAGACGAGCGGCGGCGACCCGCGGCCGCTGGTCGCGCTCGATCCCGGTCACGGCGGCATCGACACCGGCACCAAGGGGCCGAACGGAGAGCAGGAGAAGGATATCGTCCTCGATTTCGCCCAGCGCCTGCGTGAGCGCATCGAAAAGTCCGGAAAATACCGCGTGGTCATGACGCGCAGCGACGACACCTTCGTCGCGCTCGCCGACCGCGTCCATATTGCGCGCAACGCCGGCGCCGCACTGTTCGTCTCGATCCATGCCGATGCCTTGCCGCACCGCGAGGGCGATGCGCAGGGCGCGAGCGTCTACACGCTCTCGGAGACCGCTTCGGATTCGGAAGCCGCGCGACTGGCCGAGAAGGAAAACCGCGCCGACGTCATCGCCGGCGTCGATCTCAAGACCGAGCCGGACGACGTCGCCGGCATCCTCATCGATCTCGCCGAGCGCGAGACCAAGAGCTTTTCCGTGCAGTTTGCGCACAAGCTGGTCGCGGAAATGAAGGCGGCGGCGCGATTGCACAAGACGCCGCTGAAATCGGCCGGGTTCCGGGTGTTGCGCGCGCCCGACGTGCCTTCGGTGCTGGTCGAGCTTGGCTATGTCTCCAATCGGCAGGATCTGCAGTCGCTCCTGTCCGACCAGTGGCGCAACCGCACGGCGGATTCGATCGCGCAGGCGATCGACGGCTATTTCGCCACCCACGTCGCCGGCGCGCGTGCCGGCGCGAACTGAGGTTCCGGCCGATGCGCTTGCTCGCGGCAATAGCCTCAGTTTGAACAAAAAACGGAGCGACGGAAGACGATGCGCGGGAAGGTTTATGGCGGTTTCGGGCTAAAACTGCCACAGTGGGTGGCAGCCGCATTGCCGCGCGCCGATCGGCTGGGCGCCCGGATCTGTCCGCTCGGGGCGGGACATTCTCGATGAAGCTCTTGCTGCGTTTCCTCGGCTTTCTGTTCGCGGCCGGAACCATCGTGTTCGTCGTCGGCGTTTGCGCCGTCGCAGGCCTTTTGTGGCATTTTTCCAAGGATTTGCCGGACTACTCTCAGCTCAAGGATTATGAACCGCCGGTGATGACGCGGGTGCATGCGGCCGACGGCTCGCTGCTCGCCGAGTATGCCAATGAGCGCCGGCTTTATTTGCCGATCCAGGCGGTGCCGAAGCTCGTGATCAGCGCCTTCCTCGCCGCCGAGGACAAGAATTTCTACGAGCATGGCGGGCTCGACTTCTACGGCATCGCCCGCGCGGTGATCCTTTATGTCCAGAATTATGGCGGCAGCCGCCGGCCGCAGGGCGCCTCGACCATCACCCAGCAGGTGGCGAAGAACTTCCTGCTCTCGAGCGAGCTGTCGATCACGCGCAAAGTCAAGGAGGCGCTGCTCGCCTTGCGTATCGAGCGGACCTATTCGAAGGACAAGATTCTGGAACTCTATCTCAATCAGATCTATCTCGGCCTTGGCGCCTATGGCGTCGCCGCCGCCTCGCTCCTCTATTTCGACAAATCCGTCCACGAGCTCACCGTCGCCGAGGCCGCCTATCTCGCCGCCCTGCCCAAGGGGCCGAACAACTACAATCCGTTCCGCCGCCGCGACGAGGCGATCACGCGCCGCAACTACGTGATCGACCGCATGGTCGAGGACGGCTACGTCGCCGCCGCCGACGGAGACAAGGCGAAGAAGGATCCGCTCAACGTCACCGTGCGGCCGACCGGTGCGCGCATCTTCGAGGCCGAATATTTCGCCGAAGAAGTGCGGCGGTACATCTATGAGAACTACGGAGAGAAGAAACTCTACGAGGGCGGGCTCTCCGTGCGCACCACGCTCGACACCAAGCTGCAGGTGCTGGCGCGCAAGACCATGATCAACGGGCTCGTTAATTTCGACGAGCAGCAAGGCTGGCGCGGCCCGGCCGGCACGATCGACATCACCGCCGATTGGGGCGTCAAGCTCGCCGACGTGAAGTCGCTGTCGGATATCGATCCGTGGCGGCTCGCCGTGGTGCTCGAAGTCAACGACCAATCGGCGCGCATCGGCCTGCAGCCGGCACGCGATCCCGCCGGCAATGTGGTCAAGGAGCGCGAAGTCGGCATCGTGCCGCTCGACGGCGTCAAATGGGCGAAGCCGGTGAACGGATCGGCAAAGCCGATTCAGCGCGTGAGCCAGGTGCTCAACGCCGGCGATGTCATCTATGTCGAGCCGACCAAGGATGAAGGCCAGTTCCGGCTGCGTCAGGTGCCGGAGATTTCCGGCGCCATGGTGGTGATGGACCCGCATACCGGACGCGTGCTGGCCATGGTCGGCGGCTTCTCCTACGACCAGAGCCAGTTCAATCGCGCCACCCAGGCGTTGCGCCAGCCGGGTTCCTCGTTCAAGCCGATCGTCTACGCGACGGCCATCGACAATGGCTACACGCCGTCGACCATCGTCCTCGACGCCCCGATCGAAGTGGATATGGGGCAGGGCGGCGGCATCTGGCGGCCGGAGAACTACGGCGGCAAATTTTACGGCCCCTCGACGCTGCGCTTCGGCCTCGAACAGTCGCGCAACGTGATGACGGTGCGGCTCGCCCAGGATGTCGGCATGCCGCTGATCGCCGAATACGCGAAGCGGTTCGGCATCTATGACGACCTGCCGCCTTACCTGTCCTACGCGCTCGGCGCCGGCGAGACCACGGTGCTGCGCATGGTCACCGCCTACGCGATGCTCGACAATGGCGGGCGCCGGGTGAAGCCGACCTTGATCGACCGCATTCAGGACCGTTACGGCCACACCATCTACAAGCACGACGAGCGCCAGTGCATCGGCTGCGACGCCGACAAATGGCGCGACCAGCCCGAGCCGACGCTGGTCGATCGCCGCGAGCTGGTGATCGACCCGATGACCGCCTACCAGATCACCTCGATGATGGAGGGCGTCGTCCAGCGCGGCACGGCAACGGTGGTCAAGGACGTCGGCAAGCCGATCGCCGGCAAGACCGGCACCACCAATGACGAGAAGGATGTCTGGTTCATCGGCTTCTCGCCCGACATCGTCTGCGGCGTCTACATGGGCTACGACAAACCGCGCCACATCGCCCGCGGCGCGACCGGCGGACATGTCGCCGCGCCGATCGTGCGCGACTTCCTCAAGGTTGCGCTTGCCGACAAGCCGCCGATCCCGTTCCGCGTGCCGCCCGGCATCAAGCTCATCCGCGTCGATGCGAAGAGCGGCATGCGCGCTGGCCCAGGCGACACCCGCGCGATCCTCGAAGCCTTCAAGCCCGGCACCGCGCCGCCGGACAGCTATTCGGTCATCGGCGCCGAGACGGCGAGCGGCGGCGCGCTGCCGGTCTCGCCCGACGCCGACCGCGCCATCCGCAGCGGTACCGGGGGATTGTACTGAGATCAGGAGTTAGTAATCAGTTGTCAGAGGTCAGAGGTCAGAGGTCGATTGTGCTACTTGATGACCGACCTTATCTGATTACTGATCACTGATATCCGATACCTGACCGATATGCGTGCCGAGATCGAAACCATCGTCGCCGAAATCAAGCAGTCGATCGGGCTGCTGAGGAGGCATCTTTGACGTCGACAAGGCGCGCGCGCGGCTTGCCGAGCTGAACCGGCAGGCCGAAGACCCCAATCTGTGGAACGACCAGCAGCGCGCCAGCCGGGTGATGCAGGAGCGCACCGCGCTCGACGATCAGCTGACCGCGCTCTCCCGCATCGAGCAGGAGCTCGATGACCAGGTGACGCTGATCGAGCTCGGCGAAGCTGAGAAGGATCAACAAGTCATCGCCGAAGCCGAGGCCGCCTTGCGCAAGCTCAAGGCCGAGGTCGCGCGCCGCGAACTCGAGGCGCTGCTTTCCGGCGAAGCCGATGCAAACCATTCATACCTCGAGGTCCATGCCGGCGCCGGCGGCACCGAGAGCCAGGACTGGGCCAACATGCTGCTGCGCATGTATGTGCGCTGGGCGGAGCAACACGGTTTCAAGGTCGACTACATCGAGGAGACGCAGGGCGAAGAAGCCGGCATCAAATCGGCCACCATCGAGGTCAAGGGCCACAACGCCTATGGCTGGCTCAAGACCGAGAGCGGCGTGCATCGCCTGGTGCGCATCTCGCCATTCGACGCCAATGCCCGCCGGCACACTTCGTTCGCCAGCGTCACCGTCTATCCGGTGGTCGACGACCGCATCAATATCGACGTGAAAGAGGCCGACGTGCGTGTCGACACCATGCGCGCCGGCGGCGCCGGCGGCCAGCACGTCAACAAGACCGAATTGGCGATCCGTCTCACCCACATCCCGACCAACATCGCGGTCGTCTGCCAGAACGACCGCTCGCAGCATCGCAATCGCGCCCAGGCCTGGCAGATGCTGCGTGCCAGGCTCTACGAGCTGGAACTGAAGAAGCGCGAGGAGAAAGCCGCCGCCGACCAGGCCGCCAAGACCGATATCGGCTGGGGCCACCAGATCCGCTCCTACGTGCTGCAGCCCTATCAGATGGTGAAGGATCTGCGCACCGGCGTCGCCACTTCCAACACCGGCGGCGTGCTCGACGGCGATATCGACGGCTTCATGGAAGCGGCGCTCGCGCAGAAGGCCTTCGGCACGGCGCCGGCGGAAGTCGAGGATGTCGAATAGCCACCCAATACGGGGCTCGCGCCGTCAGTCATCCGTGCCAATGCGCGGCGGCAAATAAAAGCTTCACTTCGCGTATCGGTAAGCGCCGCCTTTTTCCAGCGCGCGCCGATAGGCCGGGCGCTCGTGGATGCGCCGCAGGAAGCCGAAGAGGTTCGGGCGTGTCGCATCGAGGCCGGCGCGCGCCGTCGCCGCCTCGAGCGGAAAGCTCAGCATGATATCGGCGGCCGAGAAGCGTTCGCCCAGGAACCAGGGCGCAGCGCCCAATTCGCTTTCGAGGAAGTCGAGGTGAACCTTTAATTGCGCCGCCACGACGGGCCGGACCGGCCATGCCAAGAGCCCGAGCCGGTCGATGTAGAGCTTCACCAGCAGCGGCGGCATCGCCGAGCCTTCGGCGTAATGCAGCCAATAGCGGTAACGCCAATAAAGGTCGGACTCGCGTGGTGGCGCCAGCTCGGGACCATGCCGGTCGACGAGATATTCGACGATCAGCCCGGTCTCCGCCAGCGTGCGGCCGTCGTCTTCGATCACCGGCGATTTGCCGAGCGGATGCACATGCTTGAGCGCTTCCGGCGCAAGCATGGTCAGCTTGTTGCGCTGATAGCGCACGATCTCGTAAGGCAGGTTGAGCTCTTCGAGGAGCCACAACACGCGCTGGCTGCGCGAATTGTTGAGGTGATGGACGCGGATCATTTCGCCAGCTTAACGGCGTTTATCCGCCGCCGTCGAGCCTGGCGCCGGCGTTGAGGAAGCGCTGCGGATCGACCGCCTCGCCGTCGATCCGCGTCTCGTAATGCAGATGCGGGCCGGTCGAGCGCCCGGTCGAGCCCATGCGGCCGACGATTTGGCCGACACGGATCTTGTCGCCGATGTCGACGTCGATCTGCGAAAGGTGGCCGTAGCGGGTCGAGAGGCCGTGACCGTGATCGATCTCGACCATCTTGCCGTAGCCGCCGCTCCAGCCGGCCGCCGAGACCGTGCCGGCCGCCGTGGCGTGGATCGGATCGCCGACCTCGCCGCGGAAATCGAGCCCGGTATGCATCGCCGCCACATGCAGAAACGGATCGACGCGTACCCCGAAGGTCGAGCTGAGATCGATGTCGCCGGCGACCGGTTTGCGCACCGGGATCGCGATCAGCGCGCGGCTGAGCTGTTCGGCCTGCGTGCGGGCGACATTGACGCGCGTGAGCGCGCGCTCGAACTCGCGGGCCTCGCCGGGCAGCTTCAGCGGGACGAACGGACCGCCGGTCGCCGGCGCCGGTGCGTCGTGCTTGAGACCCAGCACCACGAATACGCCGCGAAGCTGGCGGGTCTTGCTTTCGTAGCGGTCCTGCATTTGCCGGAGCGTCGCCTCCTGGCGTCCCTCGATGCGATCGAGCGAAGCCTCGAGGCGCGCGAGTCTTCGGTCGACGGCCGCTTCCTTCCTCGGCTTGCCGTTCGCCGGCATCCGTGCGGGCTCGAGCGACGTGCCGCGGTCCGGACGTGGCGGAGCGGCAAGCGCATCGCTCATCGGCGAAGGTCTTGCCGGTGTGGCCGCATCGCCGGCCCGCGCCGCGCCCCTGATCGAGCCGGTCACGGTCGGATCGCCGACGCTGCTCAGCGCCGCGGCGCGCGATTCGAGCGTCGTCTGCCGGCGGATAAGTGCGTCGAGCTTCTGCTCGAATTGCTCCTGATCGAGCATTTGCCGGCTCGTCGTGCGGTCGATCTGCGCGCGCAGTTCGGCGATGCGGTCCTCATAGGCGAATTGCTGCTCGGCCTCGCGGGCGATGAGGCTTTTGAGCACGTCGTCGCGGAAGGCGAAGTAGGTCGCACTCGCAACCGACCAGCCGGCCATCGTCACCACGGTGCCGACGACGATCCAGAAGGCAACCGGTCCGAACCTGATCTGCCGTCCGGCGTGCGCAATGGTGTAGCCGTTGCCGGCGACGGCCCGGCTGGCGTGCCGGTGATGCGATTCGGCGGGGCGCCCGGGACTGCGCGGAGTTTGCCGCGACTGCGACTGAGACGCTGTCCACGCCGACATCGACGCTCCCCACCGCGCCGGTCAGTTGGCGCCGGCCGCACCGGGGCAGCATTTGAGGGGCTTATGGTTAATATTCAGGAAATTGCCGCGGGCATTTTGTCGGCTTGGGTAAACGCTTCGGCAACCCCGGCCGACGTCCGGAAACCGGCATATCCGCGGTCCTCACAGCGCTTCGACAGCGGCGAGGACCTCCTCGGCATGGCCGGCGACCGAGACCTTCGGCCAGATGCGCGCGATGCGTTGATCGGCGTCGATCAGGAAGGTCATGCGGGCGATGCCCATGAACTTCCGCCCGTACATCGATTTCTCCTGCCACACGCCATAGGCTTCGAGCATGCGGTGCTTCTCGTCGGAGGCGAGCGCGATGGCGAGCTTGTGCTTGGCCTTGAATTTGTCCTGCGCCGGCACCGGGTCGGCGGAAACGCCGAGAACCTCGGCGCCGGCCTTGGCGAACGCGCCCTTGAGGCGGGAGAAATCGATCGCCTCCTTGGTGCAGCCTGGGGTGTCGGCGCGCGGATAGAAATAGAGGACGACTGTGCGGCCGGCGAAGTCGGCCAGCGAAACGCTTCCGCCGCCGTCGCGGGGGAGCGTGAATGCGGGGGCCTTGGCTCCCGGGGCGAGTTCGCGGGGCATATGCCTTCCTTTCGACGCTTTCCGGGGGGCATTCTGCCACATGTAGTATCGGCGCGAGCGGGCGGGTTCGGCCTGGCAGGTTGTTTGGGGTCTTGCACGCGCGGGCTAGTCTGGCGGCGACGTCCTTCTAAAGCACTGCGGACGAGGGGACGCCCGAGGGGGCATGACGGACCAGAGGCAGGGCGCGGCGCTCCCGCGAGGAACGGTCGTCGAGTTGCGGCGGCCGGCGAAAGTCGTCGCCATTGACGGCGCCGAGATTGAGCAGGAATACCCGCTCCCGCCCGAACGGTTCTATCGCCGTTTCTTCTCGCTCCATCGCCGTCTGTTCCAGCGCACCGCGATCGGGATCAGCGTCCTCGTCGGCGTAACGGTCCTCGGCTGTCTCGCGCTCTGGTGGCGGCTCGCGAGCGGACCGATCCAGCTCGACGTCGTGACCCCCTGGCTCGCAGCAGCCATCGAAGAGAATTTCGGCAGCCATCATCACGTCGTGGTCGGCGGCACCCAGATCGAGCATACCGAGAGCGGCGGTACCGCGGTGCGCATCCGCGACATCGTGGTGCGCGATGCCGACGGCGCCGTGGTGGCGAGCGCGCCGAAGGCCGAGGTGCGCGTCTCCGGCATGGGCCTGCTCAGCGGCCATTTGCGCGCCGAAAGTCTCAATCTCGTCGGCGCGGAAATGGCCGTGCGCATCGAGCAGGACGGCGGCGTCACCGTCTTTGCCGGCGCCGACAAGCATCCGATCGCGACTGCGTCGGTGCCGTCGTCCACCGCCGCGGCGCTGCTGCGCTCCGCACAAGAGAAGCGGGAACAGGCCGTGCAACAGGCCGCGTCCGCGAACGCGCCGCGCCCGGCCGCGACGCCGGCGCCCATTCCTGCGACCGACGGACAACGCCCCGCGCCGGGCCGCGCCCGCGATATTTTCGCCGCGCTTCTCTCCTGGATCGACGGCATTGGCGAGACCGGGCTCGACGGCCACGGTCTGCGCGAGCTCGGCCTCAAGGACGGAAATCTCACCGTCGACGATAAGCGTACCGGCAAGCATTGGACCTTCAAGGCCATCACGCTCACGCTCGAACGGCCGCAAGGCGGCGGCGTCGTGGTCACGATGGGTTCGGACAATCCCCAGCATCCGTGGGGATTGAGCGCGGCGATCAAGCCGACCGGGAACGGCTCGCGCAGCATCGACGTCGAAGGCCACCATGTCGCCGCCAGCGACCTGCTGCTCGCCTCGCGCCTCGGCGACGGCAATATCGTGACCGACCTGCCGCTCAGCGCGACCTTGCATGGAGAAATCGGGCCCGACGGGTTGCCGCAAAGCCTGTCCGGGCGGATCGTCGCCGATGCCGGTTTCGTCAGCGACGCGCACGACGAAGACGGCCGGCTCGCGCTTGATCGCGCCGAGGTCCAGTTCAATTGGGACGCCGCGAACCGCATCTTGTCGGTGCCGCTGCAGATCCTGTCCGGCGGCAACCGCATCACGCTGATCGGCAGGGTCGACGCGCCGGAGGAGGCCAGCGGCAACTGGGCGTTCAAGATCGGCGGCGGCACCGTCGTCCTGACCGCGCCCGGCACGTCCGGCGACCCTCTGGTCCTCAATCGCATCGCGGTGAGCGGCCGTTATGACGTGACCAAGCGCCGTCTGGTCGTCGATGAGGGCGATTTCGGCAACTCCGACGTCGGCGTCGCCCTGTCCGGCAATCTCGATCTTTCCGGCGAGCCGCGGCTTGCCGTCGGCGTTGCCGGCACGCGCATGCCGGTCGACTCGCTCAAGCGCATCTGGCCGTTCTTCGTCTCGCCCAAGGTGCGCGACTGGTTCAGCGACCATCTCACCGGCGGCACGCTCGAGCGCATCGTCATCGCCGTGAACGCGCCGCTCGAATCGCTCAAGACCAGCGGCTCGCCGGTGCCCGACGACGGATTGTCGCTCGACGCGCTGGCGACCAACTGCCTGATCCGCCCGCTCGACGGCCTGCCGGCGCTGCGCGACGCCGACCTCAACGTGCACATTGTCGGCCGCGACGCCGTGGTCACGCTCGGCAAGGCGACCGCCGATCTGTCCTCGGCGCGCAAGCTGACGATGTCTGCCGGCTCGTTCGAAGTTCCCGACACGGCGGCGGCGACGCCGGCCGCGCGCGTGCGTTTCAAGCTCGAGGGTCCGGTGCCGGCCGCGGCGGAGCTCTTGCGCACGGACCGACTGCGCGACGTTTCCGACCTGCCGTTCGATCCGGCCACGGTCCGCGGAACGATGACCGCCTCGGTCACGCTCGGCATCCCGATCAAGGCCGACCCGCCGCCGGGATCGACGACTTACGCGGTCACCGTCGATGCTACGAACTTCTCCGCCGACCACATGATCATGGGCCAGAAAGTCGAGGCCGCGGCGCTGCGCGCGAGCGCCACGCAGCAGGGTTTCCAGCTCAAAGGCGACGTCAAGGTCGGCGAAGCGCCGGTTAGTCTCGAATACCGCAAGAACCGCGGCGACGCCGAGGCGGAAATCCGCCTGCAGGGCATGCTCGACGAGGCGGCGCGGAAGAGTCTCGGCCTCGATCCTGGCGGCGCGATCAACGGCTCGATTCCGGTGCGGCTTGCCGGGCGGGTCACGACCGGGTCCGACCGCGAGGGCCGCTTCAACATCGAGGCCGATCTCACGCCGGCGCAGATCGACGGCCTGTTGCCGGGCTGGGCCAAGCCGTCCGGCAAGCCGGCGCGCGCCACTTTCACGCTCTTGAGCAAGCCGCAATCGACCCGCATCGAGGACCTGCTCATTGAAGGCGCCGGTGGCGGCGTGAAAGGCACGGTCGACTTCGACGCTTCCGGCGAACTGCAATCGGCCAATTTCCCGGCCTACGGCTTCTCCGATGGCGACCGCACCAGCCTCAAAGTGGACCGCGCATCGGACGGCACGCTGCGCGTGACCATGCGCGGCGACGTGTATGACGCCCGCGGTTTCGTCAAGGCCGCGGCCGGCGGCGGACTGCCGAGCCAGCGTTCCAATCGCCAGACCGCCGACGTCGACGTCGACATGAAGCTCGGCGCCGTCGTCGGCTTCAACGGCGAGGCGTTGCGCGGTCTCTCCTTGCGGATGTCGCGCCGGGCCGGCGAAATCCGCAGCTTGGGCCTCACCGCCAAGATCGGGCGCGACGCATCGCTGACCGGCGATCTGCGCGGCGGCGCCGGCGGCCGCCAGGTGGTCGACCTCGAGAGCGCAGATGCCGGCGCCTTCTTCCGCTTCACCGATGTCTATGCGCGCATGACCGGCGGGCAGGTGTCCGTCATCATGGATCCGCCTTCCTCGGTCAATCCGGTGCAGCAGGGAGTGCTCAACGCCCATAATTTTGCCGTCCACGACGAGACGCAACTCGAGCAGGCCGTGCCCGGCAGACCGCAGAACCAACGCAACGCTATCGACTTCTCCGGCATGCGGGTCGAGTTTACGCGCGTACCGGGCAGTGTCGCCTTGCGCGAGGGCGTGGTGCGCGGGCCGCTCATCGGCGGCACCATCGACGGGCTGATCGATTACGCGCGCGACGAGGTGCACCTGCGCGGCACGCTGGTTCCGCTCTACGGTCCGAACAATCTGCTCGGGCAGTTGCCGCTGGTCGGTCTGTTCCTCGGCGGCGAGAAGGAAGGGCTCCTCGGCATCACCTATGAAGTCGTCGGCCGGCCGGGCAATCCGGTGCTGCACATCAATCCGATCTCGGCGCTGGCGCCGGGATTGCTGCGCAAGGTGTTCGAGTTTCCCGCCAACAATAACGGCAGCGCGGACGAAATCGCGCCGGTACCGGCAGCGCCGGCCTACGGCCCGCGCCAATAGGAGCGCCGCGGAGTATGTCTGGGCGGGATTAGATCGGCTTGAGCAGCACGTGCCGCTTGCGGCCGAATGAGAGCTTGATCAAGCCCTCAGCCGTAAGATCTTTCTCACCAATCGTAAAATCGAAGTCGCTTATTCGGCTGTCATTTACCGCGATGCTATTGTTGGCGATCGCTCGGCGCACCTCGCCCTTGGAGTTGCAGAAGTCAGCGAGAATTAAGGCGTCCGCGATAGTGATGCCCTCTTCGAGCCTCGTCCGCGGCACATGGGCTGTCGGCAGGTTGGCGCCGAGGCCGCCTTCCTCGAAGGTCGTGCGCGCGGTCGCCGCCGCTTCGTCCGCCGCGGTGCGCCCGTGAACGAGCGCGGTCGCCTCGGTGGCGAGGATCTTCTTCGCCTCGTTGATCTCCTCGCCCTTGAGCTCGGCAAGGCGCGCGATCTCGTCGAGCGGCAGCACCGTGAACAGTTTCAGGAACCGCCCGACGTCGGCGTCCTCGGTGTTGCGCCAATACTGCCAATATTCATACGGGCTCACCTGGTCGGCGTTGAGCCACACCGCGCCGGACGCGGTCTTGCCCATCTTGGCGCCGGAGGAGGTGGTGATCAGCGGCGAGGTCAGCGCGAAGAGCTGCGCATTGTGCAGCCGGCGGCCGAGATCGATGCCGCTGACGATATTGCCCCACTGATCGGAGCCGCCCATTTGCAGCACGCAGCCGTAACGCCGGTGGAGTTCGACGAAATCGTAGGCCTGCAGGATCATGTAGTTGAATTCGAGAAACGATAATTCCTGCTGGCGCTCGAGCCGCAGCTTCACCGAATCGAACGCCAGCATGCGGTTGACCGAGAAGTGCCGGCCGACGTCGCGCAGGAAGTCGATGTAGTTGAGCGTATTGAGCCAGTCGGCATTGTTGGCCATCACCGCGCTGCCGCCGGCATCCTCGAATTTGAGGAATTTCGCGAAGATGGCGCGAATGCCTTTGAGGTTCTCGTTGATCGCCGCGTCGGCTAGGAGCCGGCGGCTTTCATCCTTGCCGGACGGATCGCCGACGCGCGTGGTGCCGCCGCCCATCAGCGCAATCGGCCGGTGGCCGGTCTGCTGCAGCCAGTAGAGCAGCATGATCGGAAGCAGCGAGCCGACATGCAGCGACGGCGCGGTGCAGTCGAAACCGATATAGGCGGTGATCGCCGACGAGCGCGCGAGCGCATCCAGCGCCTCCGGCTCCGAGACCTGATGGATGAAGCCGCGGCTGGCGAGGACGTTGAGGAAGTCCGATTTGTACGCGCTCATCGATGTCCGATATTTGCCGCCGTTCGGCCGCGGCGGCAGTGTTGGTGTAACAGGTCCGGCGCGTGATTCAACCCGAAGAGCCGGACGGAGAACCGCGTGAAACAAGTCTTCGGTCCTGGCGATCGGGATGATGAGCGACACGCTTGCCGGGCGCGTTCCGAACTCACCGCTTCGCCGGCTGCACGATCGTCCCTGGTTCGTCGTCGGCGGTCGTCTCCGCGTCCGTCGCCGGCGCGGGCGGCGGGGGTCCGGGCTTCATGTTGGCGGGAAGCGTGGCCGGATTGACCGGCGCGAAGGCCGCACCCGGTGCGGACTTGCCGGTATAGGCAAAGAGCCCATCCTTGCCGGAGACGATGTCGCCGGGCCGCAAGGTCGGATCGCTCTTCACATCGAATGAGGAAAGGCCGAAGGCGTCCCTGCCGTTGCAGGTGCAGTTGGCCACTAATTGTTTGCGGTACACGAACGCGGTGTCGAGATTGGTGTAGCGCTGGCCGTCTTGGGCGACCGCGTTAGCGACCTCGCTGCCGAAAAAGACCTTGGTCTTGCTGTGCGGGCAAATCGCCCGGCAAGTTTCCGTCTGTGTGGCCTTGGTCATATTCTCCAAGGGAAAGTGCTGGCCGTCGCAAAGCCGCACGCAGAACGCGACGGAATGTCCGGTGCTGCCGCCGCTCTCGTTCACACTCTCCGAGCCGAGCCGCGCCGGAGCTACCCGTCCTACACTGGCGGCAGGCGGCGGATGCTCCGGCGGCGGCGCGGGGCGCTCCTGAGATCCAAAGAAGAAGTCGAACAACCCTTCGGCGCCTGCCGAGTCCAGCGCCGTCAAGCTTCCAGCGGCGCAGAGCCCGCCGAAGAGGATTGCGGCACGCCAGCGCGACCGCCTGCTAGGCCCGGATGCCATCGCTTCACCTCGTTATCGGCAGACCTCAACCAGGAGGTCGCAAACGCTTTCCCTGAGTATCAATTCGCGCACCGCAATCTCATCGCAATCAAACGCGCTAATCGCCGAATTTGCAACGCATTACCATCGAATTTCGCAACGACACTCAAGCCTCGGTCGCGGCGGGAGGGGGAGTATGTTCCTGCGTATCCCAAGGCCCATCGGCGTGATCGCGCTCGTTTCGACGCTCCTCTTGGCGGGCGCGAGCGTTAGCATGCCAGTCGATGTTGCGCGCGCGGATGATTGTCTCGCTGCGCCGAACTCTCCTGCGCCGCAGGGGAGCCATTGGTACTATCGCATGGATTGGGCGAAGCAGCGCAAGTGCTGGTACCTGCGCGCTCCCGACCAACCGTCGCAACAAGCGGCTGCGCAAGTCGAGCCCGAGGCCGCGCCATCGGCGTTGGTCCCCGCGCCGTCCATAGCAACGCCGGTTGCGGCTGCGCCGGTCGGCGCGGCGAATTCCGCAACGCCCGGCGACGGCGCTCCGTCCTTGCCGCGCGTCAAAATGCTTTCCGTCAAGCGACAGCCGGCTCCGACGATAAGCGCGACGACGAACGAGCCTCTACGCCGAAACGCGCCGGAAGAAAGTGCGGCGCCCTCGGTTTCGCCGACGGTCGTGCCGCAGGAAGACGCGTCGCGGACCGGCGTTCGGACGCCAGCGTCGGCGCCGGCGGCCGCCACGGTGTGGCCCGATCCTCCGCTCGCGATTGCCGCGCCCGCGGCGAGGGATTCCATCACGGTTTCAGACGATGCCGGCGATGGCTCATTTCGACGTAGGGCGGACGCTCTGATCTCCCCGGACTCGCAGAACATCAGGCAGCACGCGGCGGCGGCCGGCGCAGCGCTGCGGCAGTCTCCGCCGGCGACGCCGGCGGAAATGCTCCTTCCTGTTGCGCTCGGGTTGGCGGCCGCTGCCCTTCTGTCTCGCCTCATCATGAAGCTTGCCGCGGCGCGGCGCGAGCCGATTGTCACCTATTACGCGGAGTCCGACTGGATCGACGATAACCACACTCCGCAAGTTCTCGACGATCGAGGCCAGGACGATTTCATTGGCGATCGACGCCAATCTGATCGGCGCGCCAACTCCAAGCCCGAGCGAATCCAACCTTCTGCAGCGTCATCCCGCAACCGAAACGCCTCATCGGCGAAGCGGCCGACCGCAGCCGTCGAGGATCTGGAAATGACGGAGCGTGTCATCATGCGCGCGCTCGAACGCATGCGGGCCTGACATCAGCTCCACCGGCGGTTGAAGGCTGCCCGCTAAGCCCTGGAGCGGAGAGCGGAAAACCGGCGGCCGCGACCCCTTTTGTCAGTGCTGCCCAGCTTGAGCCGGCTAGCTTGGCAACCCTTTGTTAACCTTGTTCGCCCCAGCATCCCCCAGGCTGGGCGATCGGGAGAATCGCGCATGAACATCATCACCATGGCGTCCCGAAAGGGCGGAGCGGGCAAAAGCACGTTGACCGCCCATCTCGCGGCTTACTGCCACAAGATCGGCGAGCGCTGCGTCGTCATCGACGCCGATCCGCAAGGCTCGGTCTCGCTCTGGCATTCGTTACGCGCCGACGGGCAGCCGCCGCTGATGAGCGGCGCCCGCGGCATCGAACGGGCGCTCACTTCGGCGATGGTCGATGGCTACAAATGGGCGTTCATCGACACGGCGGCGAGCATGTGGGTGGTGGCGCAGGAAGCGATTCGCGCGGCGACCCTCGTCCTCGTTCCGGCGCGGCCGGGATTTTTCGATCTCAACGCCGTGCGCGAGACGGTCGCGACCGCGCGCGCGCGCAACAAGCCCTATGCCGTCGTGCTCAACGCGACGCCGCCGAAGCGCGGCGAGAAGGAAGCGCCGGCAGTGGCGCAGTCGCGGGCGTTCTTCGACAAACTCGGCATCCCGGTCTGGGCGGGGCAGATCAGCCAGCGCGCCGGCTATGTGCTGACCCTTGCCGCCGGCGCAAGCATCTGCGAGTTGACACCCGACTCCGTCGCCACTTCCGAGGTCGCGCGGCTGTGGACGGCCGTCGAACGTTCGGTCGCGGCGATCCACGACGCCCACGCCGCCGCCGCGACGCACGGCCAGGCGGCGTAGGCTCGTTCGACCCGTTTCGGCCCGCGCTCGCGGGCCGCAAAAAATTCATCGAGGGAGAAGAAAAATGGCAAGAACGATTCTCGGCCTGGAGCAGGCCGCCGAACTCGTCGGCCGCATGAAAGCAGCCGCGGAGGGCAGGGGGCGGTTCACCGACATCGTCATGCCGAACGGGGAAAGGCTTGCCGATTGCACCTTCGGCTACATGGCCGAAATCGGCGAGGCGATGCAGACCATGGGCCTGGTGATGCCGGAGTCCTTCGGCCGGGCTTGAGCAGCGCCCAACCGCGGCGGCTTACGCCGCGCTGGTGCGCCGGTCGCCGGTTTTGCCGAGCCGCTTGTCGAGATAGGCCCCGACCGAACTCATCAGCGGTTCGATCTTGCCGTCGAAGAAGTGGTTGGCGCCGGCAACGACTTTCTGTTCGATGACGATGCCCTTCTGCGTCTTCAGCTTCTCGACGAGGCCGGTCACGTCGCGGTGCGGCACCACCGCGTCCTTGTCCCCGTGGATGATGAGGCCCGAGGACGGGCAGGGGGCGAGGAAGGAAAAATCGTAGAGATTTGCCGGCGGCGCGATCGAGATGAAACCCTCGATTTCCGGCCGGCGCATCAAGAGCTGCATGCCGATCCAGGCGCCGAAGGAGAAGCCGGCGATCCAGCACGAGCGCGCTTCCGGGTTGACCGATTGCGCCCAATCAAGCGCCGAGGCGGCGTCCGAGAGTTCGCCGATGCCGTGGTCGAACCCGCCCTGGCTGCGCCCGACGCCGCGGAAATTGAAGCGCAACGCGGAAAAGCCGCGGTGCACGAAGGCGTAGTAGAGCTGGTAGACGATCTGGTGGTTCATCGTGCCGCCGAATTGCGGATGCGGATGGAGCACGATGCCGATCGGCGCGTTCTTTTGCCGCGCGGGGTGGTAGCGGCCCTCGACGCGGCCTCCAGGTCCCGTGAAAATCACCTCGGGCATGATTTAACCTCGATTGGATCGCTGGCGCGGGCGTCCTGCCCGGTTGCTTGACGGCCCCCGCGGGCGCACGTAAGCGTCTAGAACCATTTCAGATTTTTGACGTGGTCGCGGATACGGCAGCGGCGCAGACATTGACTCGGGCCTTCTAGCACGGGGCAGGGGACAAAAAGCAAGCGCCACGGCGGCATCGGCCCCTTTCCCTGTCGCAATGAAGCCACAGATGCGCATGCGCAGGCTTAAGAACAAGGCGTCGGTCACCGAATCGGACCAGGGAACCGGCCAAAGGCGTTGGCAATGACGGAGCGCGTCTATCTCGACTGGAACGCCACGGCGCCGATGCGGCGCGAGGCGCGCGAGGCGCTGCACGATGCGTTGGCGCTCGCCGGCAATCCCTCCTCGGTGCATGCCGAGGGCCGCGCCGCCCGAAGCCTGATCGAGCGTGCACGTACGCAGGTCGCGGCGCTGGTCGGCGCAAAGCCCGCGGATGTGTTCTTCACCTCCGGCGGCACCGAAGCCAACATGCTGGCGCTGACGCCGGCGATCGAGGCCGCCGGCGAGAAGCGGCCGCGCGAGCGGCTGTTGATGTCGGCCATCGAGCACTCCTCGGTGCGCGCCGGCGGACGGTTCCCCGCCGAGGCGATTGCCGATATCGCGGTCGACGCCGACGGCCGGGTGAACCTTGCAGCGCTCGCGCGGGTTGTGGCCGAGGCTCCAAGGCCGCTCGTTTCGATCATGCTCGCCAACAATGAGACCGGCGTGGTGCAGCCGGTCGCGGAAGCCGCCGCGATCGTGCATGCGGCCGGCGGGCTTCTCCTCGTCGACGCGGTGCAGGCGGTGGGACGCATGCCATGCGATATCGGCACGCTCGGCGCGGATTTGCTGACGCTCTCGGCGCACAAGATCGGCGGGCCGAAGGGCATCGGCGCGCTGGTGCGCGGAAGCGAGGCGATTCATCTTCGCGATCCACTCATCCGCGGCGGCGGACAGGAGCGTGGCATGCGTGCCGGCACGGAGAATGTGGCCGGCATTGCCGCCTTCGGCGCTGCCGCCGCTGCTGTTCGGCAGCAGGCCGCGGCCGAGGCCGCGCACGTCGTGGCACTGCGCAATGAGCTGGAGCGTGGGCTGCACGCAATCAGCCCGAATGCGGTGATTTTCGGTGCCGGCACCGGCGTCGAGCGCCTGCCGAACACGACGCTGTTTGCGCTCGAAGGCATGAAGGCGGAGACCGCGGTCATCGCCTTCGACCTCGAAGGGGTCGCGGTCTCCTCCGGCGCCGCCTGCTCCTCCGGCAAGGTGCAGCCCTCGCATGTCCTTGCCGCCATGGGCGTTTCGCCCGCGCTGGTGCGCGGCGCGGTGCGCGTCAGCCTGGGCTGGACGACGACCAAGGCCGATATCGATCGGTTCCTCGACGCTTGGAGAAAGGTGTTGGGTGCATTATCTAGGAGTTCTAAGGAACGGCCTGGGATGGCTGCCTGACCGGGGTGCCTAAATGGCTGTATCGACGACCGATTTCACGGGGTGACCAGGGACCAGGACACCGAACCATACCGACAAATCCAACCCGCGGTCCTTGAAACCGTGAGCGGAGGGACGAATGCCGGCAGTACAAGAGACCGTCGATCAGGTGCGGCGGATCGATGTTGACCAATACAAGTATGGCTTCGAGACGCTGATCGAATCCGACAAGGCCCCCCTGGGCCTCACCGAGGATACGGTCCGCTTCATCTCAGCGAAGAAGAGCGAGCCCGAATGGATGCTGGCCTGGCGGCTCGACGCCTTCCGGCGCTGGCAGACCATGCACGAGCCGAAATGGGCCAAGGTCGAGTACGGCCCGATCGACTATCAGAACATCTACTACTACTCGGCGCCGAAGAAGAAGGACGGGCCGAAGTCGCTCGACGAGATCGACCCGGAGATCCTGCGCACCTACGAGAAGCTCGGCATTCCGCTACGCGAGCGCGAAGCGCTCCTTGGCATCCAGAAGCCGGCGAACGAGGAAGGCGAGGGCGCTGCCGAAGGCGAAGGCGGTAACGGCTATGGCCGCGTCGCCGTCGATGCGGTGTTCGACTCGGTTTCGGTCGCGACCACGTTCAAGGCCGAGCTCGCCAAGGCGGGCGTGCTCTTCATGCCGATCTCAGAGGCGCTGCAGGAGCATCCCGATCTGGTGAAGAAGTATCTCGGCACGGTGGTGCCGATCAGCGACAATTTCTTCGCCACGCTCAATTCGGCGGTGTTCTCCGACGGCTCCTTCGTCTACGTGCCGCCGGGCGTGCGCTGCCCGATGGAGCTCTCCACCTATTTCCGCATCAACGAGCGCAACACCGGCCAGTTCGAACGCACGCTGATCATCGCCGACAAGGGCTCCTATGTCAGCTACCTCGAAGGCTGCACCGCCCCGGTGCGCGACGAGAACCAGCTCCACGCCGCGGTCGTCGAACTGATCGCGCTCGACGATGCCGAGATCAAGTATTCGACCATCCAGAACTGGTATCCGGGCGACGCCAATGGCCGCGGCGGCGTCTACAACTTCGTCACCAAGCGCGGCGATTGCCGCGGCAAGAACTCGAAGATCTCCTGGACCCAGCTCGAGACCGGCTCGGCGATCACCTGGAAATATCCAAGCTGCATTCTGCGTGGCGACAATTCCCGCGGCGAGTTCTATTCGATCGCCATCTCCAACGGTTACCAGCAGGTCGATTCCGGCACCAAGATGCTGCATCTCGGCAAGAACACCACGAGCCGCATCATCTCCAAAGGCATCGCCGCCGGGCACTCGAACAACACCTATCGCGGCCTGGTCACCGCCCACCGCCGCGCCAGCGGGGCGCGCAACTTCACCAATTGCGATTCGCTCCTCATCGGCGAGCACTGCGGCGCGCACACGGTGCCCTATATCGAGGCGAAAAATTCCTCGACCGTATTCGAGCACGAGGCGACCACCTCGAAAATCTCGGAAGAGATACTGTTCTATTGCCGGCAGCGCGGACTGTCGGCCGAGGAGGCGACCGCCCTGGTCGTCAATGGCTTCGTCAAGGACGTGCTGCAGCAGCTGCCCATGGAATTCGCGGTCGAGGCGCAGAAGCTGATTTCGGTCTCGCTCGAAGGCAGCGTCGGATGACAATGGAGGTCGTCATGACCGCCTACTGGTTCAAACAAAGGCAATTCGGCTATGGCGCGACGCCGGTTACCTGGCAGGGCTGGGTGCTCATGTTGGTCTATCTCGCGATCGTGGTCGGATGCGTTGCGATAGCGGGAGCAAGCCAAATATCGCCTTGGGGCTTGGTCGCAGCGGTGATCATGCTGGTCGTGGCGACCGCCGTCGTTTTTAGGTGGACCTGGCTCAAGACCGAGGGTGGATGGCGCTGGCGCTGGGGCAATGATTAGCCGGCGCCGCCGGTCGAAAGAAAAAAGGAACTGGAGTCCGGAATGGCATTGCTGGAAATCAAAAATCTTCACGTCGAAATCGACGGCAAGGAAATTCTCAAAGGTCTCGATCTCGCCGTGAACGCCGGCGAGGTGCACGCAATCATGGGGCCGAACGGCTCCGGCAAATCGACGCTCGCCTATGTGCTCGCCGGCAAGAAAGACTACGAGCCGACGGCCGGCGAGGTGCTGTTCAACGGCAAGAACCTTTTCGCCATGGAGCCCGATGAACGCGCCGCTGCCGGCTTCTTCCTCGCCTTCCAATATCCGCTGGAAATCCCCGGCGTCGCCAGCATGACCTTCCTGCGCACCGCGCTCAATGCGCAGCGCAAGAAGCGCGGCGAGGCGGAGCTGTTGACGCCGGAATTCCTGAAGAAGGTGCGCGAGGTAGCGAAGAGGCTCGGCATCGATCAAGAGATGCTGCGCCGGGCGGTCAATGTCGGCTTCTCCGGCGGCGAGAAGAAGCGCAACGAGATTTTGCAGATGGCGCTGCTCGAGCCGCGGCTCGCGGTGCTCGACGAGACCGATTCCGGCCTCGACATCGATGCGCTCAAGATCGTCGCCGACGGCGTCAACCGCCTGCGCTCGAAAGAGCGCGCTTTCGTCGTCATTACCCATTACCAGCGGCTCCTCAACTACATCGTGCCCGACGTGGTGCACGTCCTCTCGCGCGGGCGCGTCGTGAAGACCGGCGGCAAGGAGTTGGCGCTGGAGCTCGAAGCGCGTGGTTATGCCGAGTATCAGGAAGAGGTCGCGGCGTGAACCGCGCGCGGCTCGCGGCGAGCGAAAACGAATGAATGCGCTGGCTGAGGTGACGGTGATGAAGACGGCGGCGGAGACCGCCTTGGCGCAGGCATTCGCGCAGGCGCGTTCGCGGCTTCCCGGCAGCGGAGCCGTCGCCGCGCAGCGCGCGGCTGCCTTCGACCTCTTCGCCAAGGAAGGCCTGCCGCATCGCCGCGTCGAGGACTGGAAATACACCGACCTGCGCGCGCTGATGCGCGAGGCAAAGCCGCTGGCGAACCCGCCCGATGCCGCGGCCAAGGCGCGCGCGAAGACCGCGGGGGCGCTCATCGGCGACGTCGAGAGCCGGCGGCTCGTCTTTGTCGATGGCGCCTTCGTTGCGGAACTCTCCGACATCGCGGCGCTGGAGCCCGGCCTCGCCGTCGGTTCGCTCGCTGCGGCGCTCTCCGCCAACGACCCCGCGCTCGCGGCGCATCTCGGCAAGCTCGCGCCGGCAAGCGACGTCGCCGTGGCGCTCAATACCGCGCTGATGGGCGACGGCGCCGTGATCCGCATTGCCGCCGGCTCGACCATCGAGCGCCCGCTGCATCTGCTGTTCGTCGCCTCCGACAAGCCGGCGGCGACCTTCGTGCGTTCGCTCGTGGTCGTGGAACGGGGCGCGCGGGCGATGCTGATCGAAAGCCATGAAGGTCCGCCCGGCAGCGACTATCAGGTCAACGCCGCGCTCGAATTATTCGTCGGCGACGAGGCGCATGTCGATCACGTCAAGATCATCGGCGAAGGGGCGGACGCGCTCCACGTCTCGACGCTCGCCGCGGCGATCGGCGCCCGGGCGAGGTTCAACACCTTCACCTTCACCGTCGGCGGCGCCGTGGTGCGCAATCAGCTGTTCCTCAATTTCGACGGCGAGGACACCGTCGCCGGCGTTCGCGGCGCGACCCTGATCAAGGGCCGCCAGCACGCCGACACGACGCTCGTCGCCAACCATATCGCCCGCGGCTGCCAGAGCCGCGAGGTGTTCAAGACGGTGCTCGACGACGAGGCCCATGGCGTGTTCCAGGGCCGCATCATCGTTAAGCCCGGCGCGCAGAAGACCGACGCCAAGATGATGACGCGGGCGCTCCTTCTCTCCGAGCGGGCGGAGGCGGACAACAAGCCGGAGCTTGAGATCTTTGCCGACGACGTGCAATGCGGCCACGGCGCCACTGCCGGCGCGCTCGACGAGGAGCTGAAATTCTATCTGATGGCGCGCGGCATCCCGGCGGCGGAAGCCGAGGCATTGCTCATCCAGGCCTTCCTTGGCGAAGCGGTCGAGGGCATCGAGCATGCCGGTTTGCGCGAAGTGTTGATGGAGGCGGTCGCCGCCTGGCTCAAGGCACGGGGTTCTTGATGCATCCGGCGGTCACCAACGGCGCCTATGACGTGAACCGCATCCGCGCGGATTTCCCCATTCTCGCCACCCAGGTTTACGGCAAGCCGCTCGTCTATCTCGACAACGCCGCCTCGGCGCAGAAGCCGCAGGCGGTGCTCGATCGCCTGCACCAGGCCTACACCGCGCAATATGCCAACGTGCATCGCGGGCTGCACTATCTCGCCAACGAGGCGACCGAAGCCTACGAGGGCGCGCGGGAGAAGGTGGCGGCGTTCCTCAATGCCGGCCGCAAGGAGGAGATCGTCTTTACGCGTAATGCCACCGAGGCGATCAACCTTGTCGCCTACACCTTCGGCCGCGAGCGCATCCAGCCGGGCGACGAGATCGTGCTCTCGATCATGGAGCATCACTCCAACATCGTGCCCTGGCATTTCCTGCGCGAACGCCAGGGCGCAGTGATCAAATGGGCGCCGGTCGACGAGGAGGGGCATTTTCTCATCGACGAGTTCGAGAAGCTGATCGGCCCACGCACCAAGCTTGTCGCCATCACCCATATGTCGAACATGCTCGGCACCCTGGTGCCAGTGAAGGAAGTCACGCGCATCGCCCACGCGCACGGCGTTCCGGTGCTGATCGACGGCGCGCAGGCGGCGGTGCATCTCGACGTCGACGTGCGCGATATCGACTGCGATTTTTACGCCTTCACCGGCCACAAGCTCTACGGTCCGACCGGGATCGGCGTCCTTTACGGAAAATACGCGTATCTCGCCGCCATGCCGCCGTTCAACGGCGGCGGCGAGATGATCCGCGAAGTGTTCGAGGACCGCGTCACCTATGGCGAGCCGCCGCACAAATTCGAGGCCGGCACGCCGCCGATCGTGCAGGCGATCGGGCTCGGCGCCGCGCTCGACTATGTCGCCTCGGTCGGCAAGGCGCGCATCCGC
The DNA here is from genome assembly GCA_963850855.1 of uncultured Alphaproteobacteria bacterium. Classification (GTDB taxonomy): domain Bacteria; phylum Pseudomonadota; class Alphaproteobacteria; order Rhizobiales; family Xanthobacteraceae; genus BOG-931. Next base: position 54,045 of record CAWKNH010000009.1, on the reverse strand, counting down.
AGCCACGAATCAGGCCTCGTGCACTACACCCACGACCGGCTGCGCGAGATCAACTCGGTGCGCATTCTCGGCACCACGCCGGACAAGGGGCCGATCGTCTCCTTCGAGCTCAAGGGTGCGCATCCGCACGACGTGGCGACGATCATCGATCGCGCCGGGGTCGCGGTGCGCGCCGGCACCCATTGCGTCATGCCGTTGCTCGCGCGCTTCGGGCTGACCGCCTCCTGCCGGGCGTCCTTCGCGATGTACAACACCCGGGAAGAGGTCGATTGTCTGGTGCAGGCGCTGCTCAAAGCCCAGGATTTCTTCGCATGACCGATGAACCGAATCCCGATGCCGCAGGCGCGGCTCCGGCGGACACAGCGGAACGGCCATCCGCCATCCCGGCGGACGAAATGGCGCGCATGACCGACGAAATCGTCGGCGCGCTCAAGACCGTCTACGACCCGGAGATTCCCGCCGACATCTACGAGCTCGGGCTCATTTACAAGGTCGACATCGATGACGAGCGCATGGTCAAGATCGACATGACGCTGACCACGCCGAACTGCCCGGCGGCGGCCGAGCTGCCGGCGCAGGTGGAGAACGCCGTTGCCGGCGTCCCCGGCGTGCGCGAGGCCAAGGTCAACATCGTCTGGGACCCGCCCTGGGATCCGAGCCGCATGTCGGATGAGGCCCGCACCGTGCTCAATATGTGGTGAGGGCGTGCGCGCGAGTTGCGCACCGAGCCGCGGCGCACTAAGTAAAGTAGGTGGGGAAGTGACGTGAAGTCGTTAGCATTTTTGAGTTATTATAAGTCGTATGATGGCGCTTGTCATTTGCCGGGCTGACGCGAGGAGAACGTGACCATGGCCGGACTTCGGCCGAGACCTCAGGTGATGCGATTGACCGACGCCGCGGCGGATCGGATCAAGACGGTCATGGGCAAGGCCGAGCGCCCGATTGCGGCGGTGCGCATCGGTGTCAAGAACGGCGGCTGCGCCGGCATGAGCTACACCATGGAGTATGCCGAGGCGATCAATCCGCTCGACGAGGTGATCGAGGACAAGGGCGTGCGCATCCTGATCGATCCGAAGGCGGTGATGTTCCTGCTCGGCACCGAGATGGACTACAGGATCGACAAGCTCTCCGCCCAGTTTGTGTTCAACAACCCGAACCAGACCGCGGCCTGCGGCTGCGGGGAATCGGTGCAGCTCGAACCGGCGAGCGACGCGGCCGGCGCCGGCGCGCAATAGGCTTACGCCGCTTCAATCGATTGAACTTCCTCTCGCGATCTGTCTAATTGAGCGATCAGACGTTTTTGGCGATCGCCAGATCGCATCTTTGGGAAACGGGCGCATGGGTATCAAGCTCCACTATCATCCATTCTCGACCTATTCGCGGCGGGTCCGCATCGCTTTTGCCGAGAAGCAGATCCCGCACGAGCTCGTCATCGTCGACATGCCGGCGCGCCGGCATCGGGAACAGCCCTATCTGGCGCTCAACCCTTACGGCCGCGTGCCGACGCTCGAGGAGGACGGATTCGTGCTCTTCGAATCGACTGCGATCCTCGGTTATCTGGAAGCGACGCACCCGGCCACGCCGCTCGCGCCGGCCGATGCGCGCGGCCGCGCGCTGGTCGACATGCACATGAAGCTGTGCGACCTGCAGTTCAGCCGCCACGCCGGCACCATCATCTTTCCCAAGCGCTTCCTGCCCAAGGAAAAATGGAACAACGCCGCCATGGCGGAGGCTAAATCGGAGATCGAGAAGCATTTCGTGATCCTCGACAAGCATCTCGCCGGCAAGACCTATCTGGTCGCCGAACAGTTCTCGCTCGCCGAGGCGTGCTACGTGCCGTTCCTGGAGTTCCTGCCGCTGATGGAAATCGCCCCGCCCAGCGCCGTCGCCGAGTGGAGCGGCCGCCTGCTCAAGCGCCCGAGCGCCGTTTCAACGCGGCCGGAAAAATAGCTCCGAGGTCGGGGCCGGCAGTGTCGGCGTGGACACCCTCCGGGGCAGTTGACCATCGACCGCAGCGACCCTTACCCGCAGCCCACGCCTGGCATGGGCGTTCGGCGGCAACCTCACCCGCGTCTGCACCGACGCTACTCTGAGCGTCCGCCGGTGCGCGATCAGCGTCTTGCGTCGAACGGGCGCCGGATCTGCAGCACTCGCGGTCGTCACGCTTGATTTTGCCGCCTGAGCATCTTCGGCCACAAAGTCGGAACCAATGCCCGGCGAGCAGGGGGCGCTCGGATCAAGATCCGTCACGCTGGCGGCGGGATTGAACACGTAGCGGTGACCGCAGACCGCGACCGTCGGCGGCTTTCCTTCTTTGAGGAACGCGTCGCTTCCTTCCTTGAGCATCGCCCAAAACGCGGCATGCGGATTGCTTTCGGCGTGCGCGGCCAGGTTCTCCGCGGTCATGCGGAAGGGAAAGGCCTGGAGCTGCACTTTGTCCTGACCGCCGTTGAAGGCCTCGCCGATCAGCGCATAAATCTCGTCCATGTGCCGATCGGTCATGGCGTAACAGCCGATCGAATGGCAGCCGCCATGCACCATCACGACGCTGCCGGTTCGCCCGAGCGAGCGGTCGAAGGCGTTGGGGAAACCGATATTGAAGGCGAGGTATTCGCGCGACAGCGGGTTCATCTGCGCCGGCGTGATCTCATAGAAGCCTTCCGGCGCTTGATGGTCTCCCTCGCTGATTTTCGGGCCGAGCTTTCCCGAGAACTTGCAGATCGGATAGGATTCGAGCAGCGCATACTTGCCGTCCCGATCCTGCTTCCACACCTCCAATGTGCTCTCGGTCTTATAAATCCGCAGCAGGATCGGCGCCGCGCGGTCCATATTCAGGCTGGCCATCTGCTGCAGCGTCGATGCGCGAATGGTGCCGGTCTTGAGCACGGCTCCGATGTCGTCGAGCGGGAGCGAACAGCCGCCAAGGCCGGCCAGGGCGGCGGTGACGGCAACAGCACTGCCGACGAGAGCGGCACCTCGTCTCCGACGTGACGTTTCCGTGACTTCTTTCCGTGAGCGCATCAAAAGCTTGGAACCCTCGGCCGACAACGACGAAAATCTCCACTACGGCGCCAGTTTAAGCCATTCCCTACGATTCGGAAATCGCCGGCCTACCCGCCGGCCCGGCGTCCGCGAGAGCCTGGTCATGCAAAAAATCGCTTAATTGCCAACAATGAGATAACCCCGTGGGGAGAATCCGGTGCCGCAATCCCTGTGGTTCAGTAACATGCTCGAGCGGTAGTCCTCCGGCTCGCGCATTGGCAAGGGAACATCCGATGGAACGTCGATCTGCTACGGCGGCGGCGAGCTTGCAGGACCTCATCCTGATATTTCTCGTCCTGATGCTGCTTGTGGGTTTGCCGGTCGTCGTTTGGCTCGACCTTCGCAATCTGACCGAGAAGGCATTGCTGCGTCAGGCCAGCGACCTCAATTCGGTGGTCAGCAGCGTGCGCGCCTATTACGCCAGCAACGTGGTCGGCCGGGTGCTCGCTTCGCCGGGTTCGACCCAGGTGGTGCACAATTACGAAACCATTCCCGGCGCCATACCGATCCCGGCCACGCTATCGCTCGAGCTCGGGCGCGTGATCAGCGAGCAACAGCAAAACATCTCCTACCGCTTCGTGTCGGATTTTCCGTTCAAGAACCGGGCGCCGCACGCGCTCGACGGCTTTGAAACGAACGCGCTCGCCGCGCTGCGTGACAATTCCGGCCGGAAACCGACCAATGTGTCATGGTCGGTGTTCAGCGACCGCGTCCGCTTGATCGCGCCGGTGATCATGGGGGCCGCATGCGTGAGTTGCCATAATTCGCATCCCGAGAGCCCGAAACGGGACTGGAAGATCGGCGACGTTCGCGGCATCCAGGAGATCACGATCAGCCAATCTTTCGCCGACAACATATTCTCGTTCAAGTATCTGATCGCCTACTTCATTTTCATGGCCGTGGTCGGATTGATCTTCATCGCCGTGCAGCGACGCCAGGCGACGACGATCCGGACCATGAACGGCGAGCTTGAGACCGCGAATGAATTCCTCGCGACCCTGTCAATGAAGATTTCGCGTTATCTTTCTCCGCAAGTCTACAAAAGCATATTCAGCGGCCAGAAGGACGTCATCATCCACACCGAGCGCAAGAAGCTGACGATCTTCTTTTCCGACATCAAGGATTTCACCGCCACCACCGAGCGTTTGCAGCCGGAGCAGATCACGCTCTTGCTCAACGAGTATTTCACCGAGATGTCCAACATTGCGCTCAAGCATGGCGGCACGGTCGACAAGTTCATCGGCGACGCCATCCTGATCTTTTTCGGCGATCCCGAGACCAAGGGCGAGGCGGAAGACGCCAAGGCCTGCCTGCGCATGGCCGCTGAGATGCAACGCCGCCTCGCCGAACTGAACGTGAAATGGCGGAACGAGGGCGTCGAGCATCCGTTCCGCGTCCGCATCGGCATCAATACCGGCTTTTGCAACGTGGGAAATTTCGGCAGCGCTGATCGGATGGAGTATACGATCATCGGCGCCGAGGCCAATCTCGCCGCCCGCCTGCAGTCGATTGCCGCGCCCGGTCAAATCGTGGCCAGCTACGAAACCTACGCTTTGGTGCGCGCCATCGCGGCCGCGCACGCGCTCCCATCGATCACCATGAAGGGGATCAGTCGCGAAGTCATTCCTTACGCCATCGAAGGCACGCTCGATGCGACCGGACAAAAGCTCGAGATTTTCAGCGAACATTTGACCGGAATGGATTTCTACCTGGATCCCAGCATGGTCCAGTCGGGCTCCGCCGAGCGAATTCGCACGGTGCTGCGGGAGGCGATCGCGGCGCTCGAAAAGTATGGGTCGGGTCCGATATCGAAAGCGCCGCTCGCGGACGTGCCGCCAACCTGACGAGCCCGGCGCAAATGACTGTTCGTCTGCTCCTTGCGAGCTCCGTGACCGCAGGGTTAGCCTGCCTGGCCAACGCGACGGAGCGCGCTTCGTCCCCTATCAGCCCTTCGAGCCGGAATGACCAGCGAGACGACCGAAGCTAAGGAACCGCCGCTCGTGCGCGAGGAGGCGCGGGTCGAGCGGACGAGAAGGCTCTTAAAGCGGGCAGGCTGGGCGCTGGCGGCAGGTTTCATTGCCGTGCTCGTTACTCTCGGCGGCACAATGCGGGAATCATATCGGGTCTCGCAGCGCGAAGCCGGAATATTCGCCAGCCTCGGTGCGAGCGCGTTCGGACAGGGCTTTTGCGATCGCGCCTTGCGGCTGCTTGTCGCCGGCTTGCCGCCTGACGAGGGCGCCTCTCCGCTATTGTTCCAGTCGAAACAGCTGCAAGGCGACCTGGCTTTTTGGGCGTCCGACCGCGATTGTCATTTTCGGTTGGCTTTGGCCGGGCACACCGGCCTGGTGAACAGCGCAGCATTCAGCCGAGACGGATCGCGCGTCGTCACTGCGTCCTGGGACGCGACCGCACGCGTGTGGGACGCGCGCACCGGCGCCGCGCTCGCCAGGCTTTCGGGGCACAAGGCTTGGCTCAACAGCGCGGCGTTCAGCCCGGACGGTTTGCGTGTCGTCACCGCGTCCTGGGACAAGACCGCGCGCGTGTGGGATGCGAGGACGGGCGCCGTTATCGCCACGCTCTCGGGTCACAAAGATGCGGTGAACAGCGCCGCGTTCAGCCCGGACGGCTCGCGGGTGATCACCGCATCGAACGACAACACCGCCCGAATCTGGGATGCCACGACCGGCGCCGTGCTCGCCACGCTCGACGGGCATGCCGACGCGGTGAACGGCGCAACGTTCAGCCCGGATGGCTCGCGCGCCGTCACCACCTCGTCCGACGGCACCGCGCGGGTGTGGGACGCTGCGACCGGCGCGGCGCTGACGACATTTTCGGGGCATAAGGTCTGGGTCTGGAGCGCGGCATTCAGCCCCGACGGTTCCCGCATCGTCACCGCATCCGAGGACAAGACCGCGCAGGTGTGGGACGCCGCGACCGGCGCCGGGCTGGCGACGCTCGCGGGCCATACCGGCGCGGTCCTCGAGGCGACGTTCAGCGCCGACGGTTCTCGCGTCGTCACCGCATCCTTCGACAATACCGCGCGCGTGTGGGACGCCGGCACGGGCGCGGCGCTGGCCACGCTCTCCGGGCATACCGGCTGGGTATGGAGCGCGAAGTTCAGCGCCGACGGCTCCCGCGTGGTCACTGCCTCCGAGGATATGACCGCGCGCGTGTGGAACGCCGGGACCGGCGCCGTTCTGGCCACGCTTGCCGGACATGCGGGCCCGGTATTCAAGGCGGCGTTCGACGCCGACGGCTCCCGGGTGGTCACCGCGTCCTACGACGCGACCGCGCGCGTGTGGGAGATCACCGGCGGCGCTCCGCTCGCCATCATTTCCGGCCATACCGGCGCATTGAACGGCGCGGCGTTCAGTCCGGATGGTTCGCGTGTCGTGACCGCGTCGGAGGACAGCACCGCGCGGATTTGGGACGCGAGCAACGGCGCCCTCGTCGCCGCGCTCTCCGGGCATGCGGACGCGGTCAACGGCGCGGCGTTCAGTCCCGATGGCCGACGCATCGCCACCGTCTCCGACGACGAGACCGCGCGTGTGTGGGACGCCGCGACCGGCGCCCCGTTGGCCAAGTTCTCGGGGCACGCGAGCCGTGTGGTCGCTGCGGCGTTCAGTCCGGACGGGTCCCGCGTCGTCACCGCCGCCTTCGACGATACCGCGCAGATTTGGGACGCCGGCACCGGCGCCGTTGTCGCCAGGCTCACCGGGCATAAGGGCTGGGTCAACAGCGCGGCGTTCAGCCCGGACGGTTCTCGCGTCGTCACCGCATCCTTCGACAAAACCGCGCGCGTGTGGGACGCCACGCGCGGCTGGGTCGTCGCTACACTCGCCGGGCACACGGATCGAGTGCTGGGTGCAGCCTTCAGTCCCGACGGGTCGCGCGTCGTCACCGCATCAGCGGACAGAACCGCGCGCGTGTGGGACGCAACGACGGGCGCCGTCCTGGTCACGCTTTCCGGACACGCAGATTGGGTGAACAGCGCGGCCTTCAGCCCCGACGGTTCGCGCGTCGTTACCGCATCCTTCGACAACACGGCGCGAGTCTGGGACGTGAAGACCGGCGCTGTTCTCGCCACGCTTTCCGGGCACCGGGATCGCGTCGTCGGCGCGGTATTCAGCCGTGACGGCTCGCGCATCGTCACCGCATCCGCCGATAATACCGCGCGCGTATGGGACGCGATGACGGGCTCCGCCCTGGCCTCGCTTCCGGGGCATACCGAGCAGCTCGTCGGCGCCGCGTTCAGCCCGGACGGCGCGCGCGTCATTACCGCCTCAGTGGACCGGACCGCGCGCCTGTGGCAACTCAATCCGGTCATCCTGATGTCGGCGGACCAACGCCAAGCCTATGTCTGCCGCGAGCGCCTCATCGGTGCACAATCGTTCACCGACCAGGAAATGCAGGATCCGATCCTGCGCGGGCGCGAGGACCTGCGCCATCCGTGCGACCGCGTCGGCGCGCTCAGCCTCGGACTATTACTGGCGCACGGTGGTCGGCATGGTGCAGATGATCGGCAGCACATTCGCCAATGTGCCGCGTTCCCCCGGCGCACGTCGCTTGGATTGACGGAGGGGAGAGGCGGCTAGGCGACGCGCGCCTGCGCCGTCGGTACGGCGAGGGCCGTGAGATCGGCCGCGACGTCCGACTCGCTGACTACGCGGTTGCGGCCGTTGCGCTTGGCGCCGTAGAGGCAGGCGTCGGCGCGCTCGATCAGCGATTGCGCCGTATCGTCCGGCCGCAGCAGGGCGACGCCGATCGAAATCGTGATCCGCCCGAGGCGCTCGCCGCTTGAGCGCTTCATCAATTCCTTGGTCATCACCGCGCTGCGAATGTGCTCGGCGACGGTCGCCGCCGATTCCAGGTTGGTGTTCGGCAACGCGACGGCGAATTCCTCGCCGCCATAGCGCGCGGCAATATCCTGCCCCTTCACGTTCTGCTTCATCGAAATGGCGACCAGCCGCAGCACCTGATCGCCGGTCAGATGCCCGTATTTGTCGTTGAAGGATTTGAAGTGGTCGACATCGCTCATCAGCAGCGCCAGCGGCTCGTTCTTCTTTCTTGCCGCGGCCACGGCCTTGTCGAGCTCCTGATCGAAGAACTTGCGATTCGACAGCGTCGTCAACGGGTCGGTCAGGCTTTCCGAGCGCACCACCTCGAGATTTTGCTGAAGCTGCTCGATCTCCTGCCGCGAAGCCGACAGTCGCGTCTCCAGCTTCTTGTTGTTGAGCTCCATCTGCTTGGCGCCCTGGACCAGAGCCTCGATGACGCCGCGCAGCCCTTCGCCGTCCTTGGCGTGTTCGAGTTTGTTGCTCGCCTCGGTAAGGCTCTCCGAATAGCTCGTCGCCGAGCCGGCGGCGACGTCGATCATGTCCAAGACTTGCTTGATCTCGTCGAGCACCCGCGCGCCGACCGAGTCGATCCGCTCGCTCACCCGGTCCGGCGCGATATAGGTCGCGTAGATGTTCTCGATATCGGCTTCGCTCAGCGTGCCGTTCTTCGCCAGCGTCTCGTTGATCGACTTGTTGAGACTCGGGTTGTAGCCGGTGGCGTAGTGGTACCAGATCTCGAAATTGCGCGGCGATGCCGGCTCGGAAAGGGCCTTGATCTGGCCGAGCGCAATCTCGGCGAATACGAGCGTTCGTTCACGCTCGTCCCGGGGCACGCGCATGAATTCGTCTCCAAGCGGCTTAAAGGTCGCGAGCTATTTGACGCGGAGCGCGTCCGCTAATTTCGCAGATGAACGTAGGAGATGGCGGTGAAGGACCGGTAAACGGTGACGCCGCTCGCCGCCGCTGCGCGGCTTGGCAGATCGCGGACTACGCTTTGAGCGGCACCGGACGCAGCAGGAACGCCGGAAGGTGCGAAGAATCGCCGTCGTCCGGCCGGACGGATGCCGGTTGTGCTGGGCGTCTTGTTCGCGCGTCATCGATGCGCGCGATCGGCGGCGCCGGACGATTCGGCCGGCGGCGATCCTCCGCGCGTGGGCGCCGATGCTGCGAGGAAGTCTGCCGTGGCGGAGAGGCGAGGTGCGGCGAAGCGTCGGCGGCGCCCGGCGGCTCGCCCATCCACGGAATCGACCGGCCGATCAGTTTCTCGATCGCGGCGACGGCCTTGGCGTCGTGCGTTCCCGAGACGATGGTGATCGCGGTGCCGCTCCTGCCGGCGCGACCGGTGCGGCCGATCCGGTGCACGTAGTCGTCGGGATGAACCGGCACGTCGAAATTGTAGATGTGGCTCACGTCAGGAATGTCGAGGCCGCGCGCGGCGACGTCGGAGGCGACCAGCAACGTGACCTCGCCCCTGCGGAATTGCTCGAGCGCCGCGGTCCGCGCCGGCTGGTCCATATCGCCGTGCAGCGCCTGTACCGAAAAATGGTGGCGCTGCAGCGAACGATGGAGCGTGGCGACATCGCGCTTGCGATTGCAGAAGACGATGGCGTTCTTCATCCCCTCGGCGGAGCGGATCAGGCGGCGCAGCGTGTCGCGCTTGTCGTGCGGCTCGCGGCCGGACTTGGCCAGGAGCTGGGTCGTGGCGGCGACGGTGCTGGCCGGACGGGAGACCTCGACGCGGACCGGATTGTGCAGGAACTGCTCGGTGATGCGCTGGATCTCCGGCGGCATGGTGGCGGTGAAGAACAGCGTCTGCCGGGTAAAGGGAACGAGCTTGCAGATGCGCTCGATGTCGGGAATGAAGCCCATATCGAGCATGCGATCGGCCTCGTCGATGACCAGAAGTTCGACGCCGGTGAGCAGGAGCCGGCCGCGCTCATTGTGGTCGAGCAGGCGCCCGGGCGTTGCGATCAGGACATCCACGCCGCGCGTGAGCTTGGTATCCTGGTCGCCGAACGAAACGCCGCCGATGATCAGCGCGACGTTGAGCTTGTGGTTGACGCCGTATTTGACAAAACTTTCCTCGACCTGCGCCGCCAGTTCGCGCGTCGGCTCCAAAATGAGCGTGCGCGGCATGCGGGCGCGGGCGCGGCCCTGCTCGAGCATTGTCAGCATCGGCAGCACGAACGCCGCCGTCTTGCCGGTGCCGGTCTGCGCGATGCCGAGCACGTCGCGCCGGGCAAGCACGTGGGGGATCGCCTGATCTTGAATGGGGGTGGGAGTTTGGTAGCCGGTCGTCGCTACGGCGGCGAGAACTTTTTCGGACAAGCCGAGATGGGAAAAGGACATAGACCCTCGGGTCACGGCCCGCGTCGGGCGCGGAAACCTATAGATTTAACGGGGGAAACACGCAGGATGATCGAATCTGCATCGTTTCATGCTCGCGCGGAACATAGGGTCGAAGCTGTGAAAGTCAACCTGAAACGGCCCGCCGCAACGCACTAAGTTGAACGGATTCCTTCACTTTCTCTCGATACCGGGCAATAGAAGCGGCGTGACCGATGCCTTGCCGACCGTCCTCGTTCCCGGCCTGAACTGTTCCGCGCGCCTTTATGCCGAGCAAATCCTGGCGCTCTGGCGCTTCGGGCCGGTTAGCGTGGCCGACCATACGCGCGACGATACACTCGCGGCGATCGCGCGGCGGCTACTGGCGGCGGCGCCGCCGCGCTTCGCGCTCGTCGGGCTTTCGATGGGCGGATACATCTCGTTCGAGATCATGCGCCAGGCGCCGGAGCGGGTGGCGAAGCTCGCCCTCCTCGACACCGGGGCGCGGGCCGAGACTCCCGAGCGGACGAAGGCGCGCCTGCCGCGCATCGAGCTCGCAAAGCGCGGCCGCGTCGCCGAAGTCGCCGACGTCCGGTTTCCCGTGCTGGTGCACGGCAGCCGCCACGGCGATGAGGCACTGCGACGCCTCGTTCGCACCATGGGCGAGGAGACCGGCGCGGAGGCGTTTCTGCGCCAGCAGACGGCGGTGATGGCCCGGCCGGATTCGCGTCCCGGCCTCGCCGCGATCGCCTGCCCGACGCTTGTCCTCGTCGGCGACGGCGATGCACTGACGCCGCCGGCGCTGGCGCGCGAGATCGCCGCCGGCATTCGCGGATCGCGTCTCGTCGTTATTCCCGAGTGTGGGCACCTGTCGACGATCGAGCGGCCGGAGGCGGTGACCAGTGCGCTGGTCGAGTGGATGCAGGCGTAAGGGGCAGTGCGGGGGAAGGCGGATCACACGTCCAACAAATCCTCGCCGGCGAACTCGGCGCGCTCCTGGATGAAGTCGAAGCGCAGCTCCGGCTTGTTGCCCATCAGGCGCTCGACGGATTTGTCGGTGCTCTTGCGCTCGTCTTCCACGACGCTGACCCGCAAGAGCGTACGCTTCTTCGGGTCCATGGTGGTTTCCTTGAGCTGCGCAGCCATCATCTCGCCGAGGCCCTTGAAGCGGCTCACTTCCACCTTGGCGTTGGCGTGGAACTCTTTTTTCAGGAGCGCATCGCGGTGCGCCTCGTTGCGCGCGTAGAAGGTCTTACCGCCGTGGCTGAGCCGGTAGAGCGGCGGTACCGCCAGATAAAGGTGCCCGTTGTCGATCAAATGCGGCATCTGCCGGTAGAAGAAGGTGATCAGCAGCGAGGCAATGTGGGCGCCGTCGACGTCGGCGTCGGTCATGATGATGACGCGGCCGTAGCGCAGGTCCTCGTCGCGATAATGCGCGCCGGTGCCGCAGCCCAGCGCCTGCACCAGGTCGGCGAGCTGCTGGTTCTGCGCCAGCTTGTCCTTGCCGGCGGAAGCGACATTGAGGATCTTTCCGCGCAGCGGCAGGATCGCCTGCGTCGCGCGATCGCGGGCTTGTTTCGCCGAGCCGCCGGCCGAATCGCCCTCGACGACGAAAAGCTCGGAGCCCTCGGCGGCGCTGTTGGTGCAGTCGGCAAGCTTCCCCGGCAGACGCAGCTTGCGCACGGCGGTCTTGCGCGCGATGTCCTTTTCCTGGCGGCGGCGGATGCGCTCTTCGGCGTGCTCGACCACGAAGTCGAACAGCTTGCTGGCTTGCGTCGGATTGCCGGCGAGCCAGTGGTCGAACGGATCCTTGATCGCCTGCTCGACGATTTTCTGCGCTTCGGCGGTGGCGAGGCGGTCCTTGGTCTGGCCCTGGAATTCGGGCTCGCGGATGAACACCGAGAGCATGGCGCCGGCGCCGGCCATCACGTCCTCGCTGGTGATGGCGGCGGCGCGCTTGCCTTGCCCGACGCGCTCGGCGTGATCCTTGAGGCCGCGCAGCAGCGCCGTGCGCAGGCCGGATTCGTGGGTGCCGCCGTCCGGCGTCGGGATGGTGTTGCAATAGGAGTTGAGGAAGCCGTCGGCGTCGACGGTCCAGGCCACCGCCCACTGCGCGGCGCCATGCGCGCCGGTCTTGCCCGAGCTGCCGGTGAAAACATCGGGATGCACCAGCGTCGCGCTCGCTAGCGTCTCCGAAAGATAGTCCTTGAGCCCGTCGGCGAAATGGAACGTCGCCTCTTCCGGCACATTCTCGACGCCGCGCAGCAGTTCCTTGGCGCACGACCAGCGGATCTCGACGCCGCCGAACAGATAGGCCTTCGAGCGCGTCATCTTGAATACGCGCTCGGGCTGGAAATGCGCCTTGGCGCCGAAAATCTGCGGGTCCGGCCGGAAGCGCACCTTGGTGCCGCGCCGGTTTGGCGCCTTGCCGGCGTCCTGTAATTTCGACTTCGGCTTGCCGCGCTCGAACGCCATCCGATAAAGTTTTTGGCCGCGCGCCACTTCAACTTCCATCCGCTCCGACAGCGCGTTTGCCACCGATACGCCGACGCCGTGCAGGCCGCCCGAGGTCTCGTAGACCTCGGAGTTGAATTTGCCGCCGGCGTGCAGCGTGCACATGATCACTTCCAGCGCGGACTTGTTCTTGAATTTCGGGTGCGGATCGACCGGGATGCCGCGGCCATTATCGGTGACGGTGACGAAGCCGTCGGCCTCCATCTCGACCTCGATCCAGTCGGCATGGCCGGCAAGCGCCTCGTCCATGGAATTGTCGATCACCTCGGCGAAGAGGTGATGCAGCGCCTTCTCGTCAGTGCCGCCGATATACATGCCGGGGCGACGGCGCACCGGCTCGAGACCCTCCAGGACCTCGATGTGGCGCGCGGTGTAGCCGGCCTCGGCGGCCGCGCCGCGCGCGGAGGCGCCGCCGCGGACGCTGCCGCCGCGCCGCGCCGCGCTGCGCGCGTCGCCAAGGTTCGCGAACAGGTCGGGCGTCTTGGTCGTTTTTGCTGTTTTTCCCATGCGAGGTTCTGATATCGGCCTAGATAGTGGCGGATTTAGCCCGTTGCCCGTAGGAGGCGACGAATCAACGCCCGACTATGCCATGCGGGCGTTAATAGCATGAGGCCGAGCGGATTGACGCGGCGCGGCGGCGCCTTTATATCGCCGGCCATGAACGGATCGCCCAAGACCGTCCGGTCGATGACCATCGACGCCGCACAGCGCCGCCGCCGCCGTCGTCAAACGGCACGAGCGCGCGTTCGCGCGTAAATTCTCGTGCCGCCGGCTCCGCGGCACCTTTCTCCCTCAATCATCCCGCGGACTCGGCTTTGTGCCTCTGGCCCAAGGGATTGAATCATGTCTGCGAAAGCAAAGCTCGGGGTGCTCGGCGCCTCCGGTTATACCGGGGCGGAATTGGTGCGGCTTCTGATCGCCCATCCGCGCGTGGAGATTAAGCTCCTCACCGCCGATCGTCGCGCCGGCAAGGCCATGGCGGACGTGTTTCCGCAATTCGCGCCCTACGCATTGCCCACACTGACGGCAATCGGCGGCGTCGATTGGCAGACGCTCGGGCTTGATCTCGTCTTCTGCGCGCTGCCGCACGGCACGACGCAGGAGGTGGTCAAGGATTTGGTCGCCCGCGCACCGCAAACGAAGATCGTCGATTTGTCGGCGGATTTTCGCCTCGCCGATCCCGCCGCCTATGCGCGCTGGTACGGCCACGCGCACGCCGCGCCGGAGCTGCAGCAGCAAGCGGTCTACGGGTTGACCGAAATCTATCGGCCGCAGATCAAGGCGGCGCGGCTGGTGGCCAATCCCGGCTGCTTCACCACCTGCGCGGAGCTCGCGCTTATTCCGCTTCTCAAAGCCAAGGCGATCGATCCCGACGAGATCGTGATCGACGCCAAGTCCGGCATGACCGGAGCGGGCAGGGGTGCGCGCGAGGACATGCTGTTCGCGGAAGTCTCCGAGGGCTTCCACGCCTACGGCGTCGGGCGTCACCGGCACATGGCCGAGCTCGACCAGGAGTTTTCCCGCGCCGCCGGCCGCGAGGTCATCGCCAGCTTCACGCCGCATCTCGCGCCGATGAACCGCGGCATTCTCTCGACCATTTACGTCCGCGGTCCCAAGGCGTCGGCGCAGGATCTGCATGCGCTCCTGGAAAAGGCGTACCGCGAGCAGCCGTTCGTGCACGTGCTCCCGTTCGGCACCACCCCGCAGACGCGGCACGTGCGCGGCTCGAACATGACCTTGATCGGCGTTGCCGCCGACCGCGTCGCCGGCCGCGCCATCGTCATCGCCGCGCTCGACAACCTGACCAAAGGCGCCTCCGGTCAGGCGGTGCAGAACATGAACCTCATGCTCGGCTTTCCCGAGACCTCGGGCCTCGAGCAGGTCGCGTTGTTTCCGTGACGCGCTTTAGATCAGCTTGAAGATCGCCAGCACCAGGATCGCCTGTGCGACGAAACCGCCGACGAAGGCAAGCGTGCGCAGCACCGGAATGCCGAGCGTGTAGACGACGTAGTGCACGAGGCGCGACCAGAAATAGAGCGCGCAGGCGAACGCCGTCGCCGGCGTCGCAATGCTAAGATCCTGCGTCGCCAGAACGAGCGGCGCGAAAATGACGAGATTTTCGACCGCATTGGTGTGCGCCGCCATCATCCGCTGCGCCCAGGCCGATTGCGGCTTGTCGGTGGGGCTTGGGTTCGCCATCGCTCCGACGAGGCCCCGCACCACGCTGCGGTCGAGAATGTAGGGCACCCAGAACAGGCCCGTCATCGCCACTGTGAGCACGAGCCAGAACAATTCCTTGGACATGTTGCTCCCCCCGGTCTTGCGGCGGTTTTCGCCGCGCCAGCAATTTCGCAGTTATCGGGCCGGCGGGAAAGGCCCTGTGCATAAACTCGAGGCGGTGGCGTTAAGTCGCCGTGCGGACGGGCGCGCATGCGGCGAAGGCCGATAGTGCGGGAAGAGAGGGGCAGGGCCGAAATGCGCTCGCCACGCCGCCGGTATCAGTCCCGTACCTTCACGTAGCTTCCCGGCGCGTCTTCGATCGGCTTGAGTTTGCCGGCGCCGGGAACGCGCGCAGGCGCTTCCGTCGGGTCCTGGCGCTTGAGCCAGGCGAGCCAGTCCGGCCACCAGGAGCCGGGATGCTCCGTCGCCTTGGCGAGCCAAGCGTCGATATCGGCGTCGCGCCGCAGCGGACCGGTCCAATACTGATACTTCTTCTTGTCGGGCGGATTGACCACGCCGGCGATGTGGCCGGAGCCGGCGAGCACGTATTTGACCTTGCCGCCGAACAGCTTCGAACCGAGCAACACCGACTTCGCCGGCGCGATATGGTCCTCCCGGGTGGCGAGATTGTAGATTGGGACCTTGATCGCGTGGAGATCGATCGGCGTGCCGGCAATCACCACCTCGCCCTTGGCGAGCTTGTTGTCGAGATAGCAATTGCGCAGATAGAACGAATGGTTGGCGGCCGGCAGCCGCGTGGCGTCGGAATTCCAGTAGAGGAGGTCGAACGGGAAGGGCGCCTTGCCCTTGAGATAGTTGTTGATCACGTAGGGCCACAGCAGATCGTTCGACCGCAAAATATTGAACACGGTCGCCATCGACTTGCCTTCGAGAAAGCCGCGCTCGGCCATGCGCCGTTCGACCGCCGCCACCTGCTCCTCGTCGACAAAGACCTTGAGATCGCCGGCATAGGTGAAATCGACCTGGGCGGCGAACAAAGTGGCCGACACGATGCGTTTGTCGCCCCACGCCGCCAAGGCGGCGAGCGTCACCGCCAGCAGCGTGCCGCCGACGCAATAGCCGACCGTGTGAACTTCCTCCTCGCCGGTCGCCTGCTTGATTGCGTCGAGCGCGGCGAGCGGCCCTTGGCGCACGTAGTCTTCGAAGCTCTTCTGCGCGAGCCCGGCGTCGGGATTGACCCAGGAGATGCAGAAGACGGTAAGCCCTTGATCGACGCACCATTTGATGAAGGATTTTTCCGCAGTGAGATCGAGCACGTAGAATTTGTTGATCCAGGGCGGCACGATCAGCAGTGGGCGTTTGAGCGCGGTCGCGGTCGACGGCGCATATTGGATGAGCTGCATTAGCTCGTTCTGGAAGATCACCTTGCCGGGCGTGGTGGCGAGGTTGCGTCCGACGGCGAACATCGACGCATCCGACTGGCGGATTTTCAGGTCGCCGCCGCCGGTCTCGATGTCCTCGGCCAGCATACGCATGCCGCGCACGAGGTTGTCGGCATTGCTGGTGAGCGTCTCGCGCAGCAATTCCGGATTGGTCAGCACGAAATTCGACGGCGACAGCGCGTTGGTGATCTGCCGCACGTAGAACTCGGCCTTCTGCCGGGTATGCGGATCGAGCTCGGCGGCGTCGCTGACCAGCCGGTTGGCCCACTGCGTGCCGAGGAGATAAGCCTGCTTGAGGAAGTCGTAGAACTGGTTCGAGGACCATTCCGGATCGGAGAAACGCTTGTCGTTGGCCGCAGGCTCGGCGACCGGCGCGGTCGCCTCGCCGGTGAGGCGCTTGACGGCGGACGCCCACAGATCGAGGTAGGCCCGGCCGAGCCGGGTCTGCAGCTCGACGGCGCGCTGCGGATCGGCCAGCCAATATTCCGCGACGTGCCCGAGCGTCGTGAAGACTTCGGTCATCTCCTCGGCGAGGTCGTTGCCGGCGCGGCCTTCCTCGCGCGGCTTGAGATAGGCGGCGAGCGCGCGGCCGCCTTCCTCGACGAGCCGCGCCAGATTGCGCGAAAACTCCTCGACATCGACGGTGCCGATTTTCATGGGTTCTTGCGACGGAGCCCGCACGACGTTTCCTCAAAGGCCGCAAAGGACCGCTCGCCTCGGCCCTTTGTGGCAGACATGGCCCGCTCAAATGGCCCGCTCAAATGGCCGACGCAAGGTAACGCGCGGTTACGGTGCGCGGCGCAATGGAGCCAATCGCCGGTTGCGCCATTCGCGCCGGCCGCCTAAACTTTGTTTCCACCATATATACGCCGTTATCCGATGACTTGTGTGATGTTCGAGTATATTTTTATAAACTATTGAGGCAGTAGGTATTTCTTGACGGCAAAGGGTGACGGAGTGTGCGGTCCGGCGGGCGACCCAGAGGCTCGCGAGGGCATAGCGGGGACAGCGTGGACGGTCGTTCAAGCGTGACGAGGCTGCTGCTCGCGGGCTTGGCGCTTGCCAGCGCGACGGCTTTTCTCGTGGCCGGTTGCAGCACCGACACCATCTTCCCGGCGGTCCACGATATCCCGGCACCGCGGCCGGACGCGCCGCTCACCGCCGAGGAGGTCAAGCAGGCGACCGATAGCCTCATTACCGAGCGCGACCATCTGAGCACTGAGACGCAAACCGCCGCGCGACCCGCTCCGGTGGCCAAGACCGCGGCCAAGACCGCAGCCAACACCGCGGCCAACACCAAGACCGGCACGCCGAAAAAGCCGCCGGTGGTGCCGCGCGCCGCCGCGGTTAGCCCCGCCGCTGCCGACGGTACCCTGACCGCTGGTGCCGAAACCAAGCCGTGATAAGTATTTAGGACGACAGTCTAACCGACGCGTTCGGACATCCCATGGAAGATTTCTACCGCATCCGCCGGCTCCCGCCTTACGTGTTCGAGCAGGTCAATCGAGCCAAAGCGGCGGCGCGCAACGACGGCGCGGATATTGTCGACCTCGGCATGGGCAATCCCGATCTGCCGGCACCCGCGCACGTGGTCGAGAAGCTCAAGGAAACCGTCGGCAAGGCGCGCACCGACCGCTATTCGGCGTCCAAGGGGATACCCGGTCTGCGCCGCGCGCAGGCCGCTTACTACGCGCGCCGCTTCGGCGTGAAGCTCAATCCGGAAACACAGATCATCACCACGCTCGGCTCGAAGGAGGGCTTCGCCAATGTGGCGCAGGCGATTACCGCGCCGGGCGACGTCATCATCGTGCCCAATCCGACCTATCCGATCCACGTCTTCGGCTTCCTGATGGCCGGCGGAGCCATCCGCTCGGTACCGGTCGAAGCCAACACCGCCTTTTTCGGCGCGCTCGAGCGCGCGGTGCTGCATTCGATCCCGAAGCCGATCGCGGTCGTGGTGTGCTATCCCTCGAATCCGACCGCTTGCGTCGCCGACCTCGACTTCTACCGCGACCTCATTGCTTTCGCGAAGAAGCACTCGCTGCTGGTGCTGTCCGATGTCGCCTATGCCGAGGTCTATTTCGACGACAATCCGCCGCCTTCGGTCCTGCAGGTGCCGGGCGCGATCGATGTCGCGGTCGAGTTCTCTTCGATGTCGAAGACTTATTCGATGCCCGGCTGGCGTCTTGGATTCGCCGTCGGCAACGAGCGCATTGTCGCGGCGCTCGCCCGGGTGAAATCCTATCTCGACTATGGCGCCTTCACGCCCATTCAAGTGGCGGCGACCGCGGCGCTCAACGGTCCCGACGACTGCATCCACGAGATGCGCGCGACCTATCGGCGGCGGCGCGACGCGCTCGTCGAATCCTTCGGGCGGGCCGGCTGGGACGTACCGCCGCCGCGGGCGTCGATGTTTGCGTGGGCGCCGATCCCCGAGCCGTTCCGCTCGCTCGGCAGCGTCGAGTTCTCAACGCTCCTGGTCGAGAAGGCGAGCGTCGCGGTATCGCCCGGCGCCGGCTTCGGCGAGCATGGCGAGGGACATGTCCGCATCGCCCTGGTCGAGAACGAGCAGCGCATCCGCCAGGCCGCCCGCAATATCCGGCGCTTTCTTGAAACCGGCCCGGAAATGCTGCACAACGTCGTACCTCTCGCGACGCGACGTTAGTCGGGCGTCGCTACCCCAACCTGGCGACGTTTTATGGCCGAGCCGCTGAAAATCGGTGTTGCCGGGCTAGGAACCGTCGGTACGGCCGTCGTTCATCTCCTGGAAGAGGGACACGATAAGCTCGCATCCCGTTGTGGCCGGCCGATCGAGGTCGTCGCCGTGAGCGCGCGTTCGCGCGGCAAGAAGCGCGATATCGACCTGAGAAAATTTCGCTGGGTCGGGGATCCGGTCGCGTTGGCGCGCGACCCCTCGATCGATGTTCTGGTCGAGGTGATCGGCGGCGCCGGCGATCCGGCCAAACGGGCGGTGGAGACGGCGCTTGCCGCCGGCAAGCCGGTGGTCACCGCCAACAAGGCGCTCCTTGCCCGCCACGGGCACAAGCTCGCCGTGCTTGCCGAACGCCATCGCGTGGCGCTCAATTTCGAGGCTTCCGTCGCCGGCGGCATCCCGATCGTGAAGACGCTGCGCGAGGGGCTTAACGGCAACACGTTCACGCGCATCTACGGCATCCTCAACGGCACCTGTAACTACATCCTCTCGCGCATGGAGCAGGATCGGCTTTCCTTCGGCGAATGCCTGCGCGACGCGCAGCGCCTCGGCTATGCGGAAGCCAATCCGGCTTTCGACGTCGAGGGCCACGACACCGCGCAAAAACTGTCGATCCTGGCAAGCCTCGCCTTCGGAACCAAGATCGATCCCGATGCGATCTATGTCGAGGGCATCTCTTCGATCACCCTTGCCGATCTCGACGCCGCCGGCGAGCTTGGTTACCGCGTCAAGCTGCTCGGCGTGGCGGTGAAGACCGATGCGGGCATCGAGCAGCGCGTCCATCCGACGATGGTGCGGAAGGATTCGGCGATCGCGCAGGTCATGGGCGTGACCAATGCGGTGACGGTCGACGCCGACGGTATCGCCCCGATCACGCTGGTCGGACCGGGCGCCGGCGGCATGGCGACCGCCTCGGCGGTGGTCTCCGACATTGCCGATATCGCGCGCGGGGTGCGCACACCGCCGTTCGGTCGTCCGGCCGCGCACATGGCTACGATCCGCAAGGCGCCGATGCAGCGCCACGAGGGCGGCTACTATATCCGCTTCCTGGCCCGCGACCGTCCCGGCAGCGCCGCCACCATTGCGCGCCGGCTGGCACAGCAGAAAATCTCGATCGAGTCGATCGTGCAGCGCCACGACGCGCGCGGCCCCGGCGGCGCGCAATCCGGCCGCTCCGGCGCGCCGGTGCCGGTCATCCTCGTCACCTATGCCACCAGCGAAGACGCGGTGCGCAAGGCGCTCGCCGCGGTGCGCCGCGACCGTGTAATCTCCGGGCGGCCGCAAGTCATCCGCATCGAGAAGAATTAGGCCCGCGCGCCATTCGAACTTGCAAGGGAAGAAAAATGGCTTCGATCACTGTCCCCTCGAATCTGATGATGGAGCGCATTCTCTCGATCGAGATCGTGCGCGTCACCGAGCGTGCGGCGGTCAATGCCGCGCGGCTGCGCGGGCGCGGTGAGGAGAAGTCCGCCGATCAGGCGGCGGTCGATGCCATGCGGCGCGAGCTCAACAATCTGCCGATCGACGGCACGGTGGTGATCGGGGAGGGAGAATTGGACGAGGCGCCGATGCTGTTCATCGGCGAGAAAGTCGGCACCAAGGCCGGACCCAAGGTCGACATCGCCGTCGACCCGCTCGAAGGCACGACGCTGTGCGCCAAGAACATGTCGGGCGCCATCGCCACCCTCGCCATGGCCGAGAACGGCACGCTGCTGCATGCGCCGGATGTCTATATGGACAAGATCGCGGTCGGTCCCGGTTACCCGAAAGGCGTGGTCGATCTCGATGCACCGGCCGGCGAGAATATCCGCAACCTCGCCAAGGCCAAGGGCGTGCGCCCGGAAACCATCACCGCCATGATCCTCGATCGCCCGCGCCACGCCGACTTGATCGCGGCGGTGCGCAAGGCCGGCGCTTCGGTGAGCCTGATCACCGACGGCGACGTTGCCGGCGTCATCCACACCGCCGAACCGGACAAGACCGGCATCGATATCTATCTCGGCGTTGGCGGCGCGCCCGAGGGCGTGCTGGCGGCCGCGGCGCTGCGCTGCATCGGCGGCCAGATGCAATGCCGCCTGGTGCTCGACACCGAGGAACGGCGGCAGCGGGCTGGCAAGATGGGGGTCAAGGACCCGCGCAAGAGATACGAGATCGAAGACATGGTGCGCGGTGACTGCCTGTTCGCGGCGACCGGCGTGACCGACGGCCGCATGCTGGATGGAGTAAGGTTCGGCAAGAACATCGTCGAGACGCAAACCGTGGTCATGCGCTCGGTCACCGGGACGGTGCGCTGGATCAGGGCCGAGCACCGGCAGCTCGACAAGTTCTAGTCGGATTGGCGGCGAATCGGTCGATCGGATAGCGTCATTGCGGATCGCGGCGGATCGCGGCGAGGCCGGAATCCATATTTACCGACCGTGCAGCCTCGTGTTTTCCGTCACTATGGATTCCGGCCTCGCGCCTGACGGCGCGCCCTGGAATGACACACTGAACATGTCGAATACGAACGGCCTTTTCCTCGGCGTCGAGAGCTCGGCGACCGGACGTGCGTGGCGCAGCCGGCTCGACGAGCGCGGCTCGGCGCTGGCGCTGGCGATCGCGCAGCGGCACGAATTGCCCGAGCTCTTGGCGCGCATCCTCGCCGGCCGCAATGTCGAGGTCGATGCGGTCGAGGCGTTCCTCGATCCGACGATCAAGCGCTCGATGCCCGATCCCAACGTGCTCACCGCCATGCCGGAGGCAGCGGAGCGGCTCGCGGACGCGATCACGCGCGGCGAGACTGTCGCCATCTTCGGCGATTACGACGTCGATGGCGCAACTTCGGCGGCGGTGCTGGCGCGCTTCCTGCGCCACGCCGGAATCGAGCCGCTGATCCACATCCCCGACCGCCTGTTCGAAGGCTACGGTCCGAATGTCGAAGCGGTGCGCGCGCTCGCCGCGCGCGGCGCCACGCTCCTGGTGACGGTCGATTGCGGCACCACCAGCATCGAGCCGCTCGCCGAGGCGCGCGCCCTCGGCGTTGATGTGGTGGTCATCGACCACCATCAGGCCGATGAGGTGCTGCCGCCGGCCGTGGCCATCGTCAATCCGAACCGGCGCGACGACCTTTCCGGGCTTGGTCATCTCGCCGCCGTCGGCCTCGTGTTCATGACCGTGGTGGCGGCGAACCGGGTCCTGCGTGCGCGCGGCTTCTGGACCGCGGAGCGGCCCGAGCCGGATCTGCTCGCGTTCCTCGACGATGTCGCGCTCGGCACCGTGGCCGACGTGGTGCCGCTGATCGGGCTCAATCGCGCCTTCGTCGCCAAGGGTCTCATCGCGCTGCGCCGGCGCGCGCGCGCCGGGCATGTGAGCCTGATGGACGCGGCGCGGCTCTCCGGCCCGCCCGAGGCCTGGCATCTCGGATTCCTGTTGGGGCCGCGCATCAATGCCGGCGGGCGCATCGGCCGCGCCGATCTCGGCGTGCGGCTTTTGCTCGAGGACGATCCGGACAAGGCGGCGAAGATCGCCGCCGAGCTCGACCGGCTCAACCGCGAACGCCAGGCGATCGAAGTCGAAACGCTGGCGCAGGCCGAAGCCGAGGCGATGGCGGCGCTCGGCATCGAGGAGAAAGGCGCGGTGGTGGTTACCGCCGCGGAAGGCTGGCATCCCGGCGTGGTCGGGATCGTCGCCGGACGGCTCAAGGAGAAATTCGGCCGGCCGGCGTTTGCGATCGCGCTCGAGCCGGGCGGCATCGGCACCGGCTCCGGCCGCTCGATCGTCGGCGTCGATATCGGCCGTGCCGTGCGGCGCGCGGTGAGCGAGGGCTTGCTGACCAAGGGCGGCGGCCATGCCATGGCGGCCGGCGTGACGCTGCGCAAAGCGGGGCTCGGGCCGCTGCGCGCGTTCTTCGAGGCGACGCTCGGGCCCGAGGTGGAAGCGGCGCGGCGTACGCATGGACTTTTGATCGACGGCGCGGTGAGCGCTGCCGGCGCGGACGCTCGCCTCGTCGCCATGATCGAGCGCGCCGGCCCGTTCGGCTCGGGCAATCCGGAGCCGGTGATCGCGCTGCCGGCGCACACGCTGGTGCACGCCGAGGAGGTCGGGCAGGCGCATATGCGCGTGCGGCTGAAATCCGCCGACGGCGCTGGTATCGGCGGCATCGCCTTCCGCGCCGCCGGACAGAAACTCGGCGCCGCGCTCTTGCAAAGCCGCGGCCGGCAAATCCACGCCGCCGGCTCGTTTGCGCTCGACCGCTGGCAGGGCGAAGAGCGGGTGCAGTTCCGGTTGACCGATATCGCGCGGGCGGAGCCGTTCACCGGGCGGTGAGCATGCGGATCCGCGTTTCGCTACACCAAAATCCGGCCCTCTAGGTAGAGCACGGCGCGGCCGGCGATGCTGACGCGGTCGCCCATAAGCGCGCAGGTGAGCGCGCCGCCGCGGCGGGAGAGCTGGCGGGCGTTAAGCTCGGTCTTGCCGAGGCGCTTGGCCCAGTAGGGTACCAGCGTGCAGTGCGAGGAGCCGGTCACCGGATCTTCCGGAACGCCTTGCGCCGGCGCGAAGAAGCGCGACACGAAATCGATCCCGTTATCGCCGGGCGCCGTCGCAATTGCGGCCCAGCAATCCACCTTGGCGAGGGCGGCAAAATCCGGGGTGAGCGCCGCGACCTCGGCCGCGCTGCCGTAGACGATCAGATGATCGCGGGCACGCAGGACCTCGCGAGGCTTGCCGCCCAAGGCGGCGAAGAGACCCGACGGCGCCTCGGCGGGAATAGCGGGCCGCGCCGGAAAATCCATGACCAGCATGTCGGCGAGCCGGCTTACCGCCAGCGTTCCGGCTTTCAGCGTGCGAAAGCTCACGCTCTCGCGTTTCGGCTCCAAAAAGCTGAACACGATGTGACCCGAGGCGAGCGTCGCGTGTCCGCACAGATCGACCTCGACGGTGGGGGTGAACCAGCGCAGTGCGTAGTCGCTACCCTTGCGCACGAAGAAGGCGGTCTCGGCGAGATTGTTCTCCGCCGCGATCGCCTGCATCGTCGCGTCCGGGAGCCATGTTTCCAACGGACAGACCGCGGCCGGATTGCCGCCGAACAGGCTGTCGGTGAACGCATCGACCTGATAGATCGGCAGGTGCGGCATTTTCATTTCCGGTGAATGGCCGAAGAACTGCGGCTCCTATTGGCACAAATCCGCGCCGCCGGCTATGTAGCGTTCGTCGGCGCGCCATCCGAGAATTTCAATGGCCAAGCTCAAGCTCTCCGTCGCCGTCGGCGATTACGATCGCACCCGGGCGCTGATCGGCGGCGCCGTGGCGATCGACGGCGTCGATCCGGTGTTCATGACCCTCGTTCCGGAAGAGATTTTCTTTCGCGCCATCCGCGCGGCGGAATTCGACATCTGCGAATTGTCGCTGTCGAGCTACACGATGAAGACGGCGCAGGAAAATTCGCCCTACATCGCCGTGCCGGCCTTCCTCTCGCGCACCTTCCGCCACAACGCGGTCTATGTGCGCACCGATCGCGTGCAGAAGCCGGCCGACCTCAAAGGCCGCAAGGTCGGCGTGCCGGAATACCAGGTCACGGCCAATGTCTGGGTGCGGGCCTTTCTCGAAGACGATTACGGCGTCAAGCCCGCGGACATCCATTGGATCCGCGGCGGCATCGAGGAGCCGGGGCGACGCGAGAAGCTCGCGCTCAAGCTGCCGGCGGGCGTGCGCCTCGACGACGCGCCCGCGGGCGCGACGATTTCAGCATTGCTCGAAGCCGGTGAGATCGACGGCTTCATCGCGCCGCGACCGCCGAAATTGGCTGCGCAGGGCCATCCAAATATCGGCTGGCTCTTCGCCGACCCGGTCGCAGTGGCGAAGGATTATTTCAAGCGCACCGGATTTTTTCCGATTATGCACGTCCTCGGCATCCGCCGCGAATTGGCCGAGCGCCATCCTTGGCTTCCCGGCGCGGTGTTCAAAGCATTCGTGCAGGCGAAGGCGTTGGCGGTGCAAAGGCTCGCCGACACGGCGGCGGCGAGCGTCACGTTGCCCTTCGTCGAAGAGATGCTCAAGGATGCGCGCGCCGCCATGGGCGAGGATTTCTGGTCATACGGCGTCGGGCCGAACCGCAAGGTGCTCGATTATTTCCTCGGTCAGCATCACGCGCAGGGGCTCTCGTCGCGGCGGGTCGTCGTCGAGGAGCTGTTTCATCCGGCGACTTACGAGACGTTCAAGGTGTGACCGCGATCACGATCCCTGGCGCAGGCGGGCAAGCAGGTTGACGCCGGCATAGCCGTCGGCCGGCTCCATGCCGACCTTGCGCTGGAAATCGCGCACCGCGAGCATCGTGTCGTTGCCGATGCGGCCGTCGGCGCCGCGGGTGTCGTAGCCGAGCGCGGTGAGCCGGCGCTGGATCTCCTGCACCTCGGCGAGCGTCGGCGCGCGCTCGCTGCCGGGGAATTTCTGCACGAAGGTTTCGCCGCCCACGCAGCGGTCGCCGAGATGCACCAGCGCCAGCGTGTAGTTCATGGAAGGGTTGTAGCTGCGCACGGCGAAGAAATTCGGGCCGAGCAGGAATGCCGGCCCGCCCGGCACCGGCACCCAGAGCCGCGCCGTCGCCTGCGGCTGCGGAAACGCCTCGCCGTCGGCGCGGGTAACGCCGAGCGCCTGCCAGGCGGCATAGCTGCGCGAGGCGTTGCCGCCGGTCCCCGCCGGCATGCGCACTTCATGGCCCCAGCGCTCGCCGCGCCGATATTTCCCGCGCTCGACGAAATAGCGGGCGGTCGATCCGAGCGCGTCGTCCGGCGGGCCGAACGGCGAAATCTTGCCGTCGCCATTGTAGTCGATGCCGACATGCAACCAGACCTCCGGCATCCACTGGGTGTGGCCCATGGCGCCGGCCCAGGAGCCGATCATCTCGTGCGGCGTGCTCCAGCCGCGCTGCACGATTGAGAGCGCGTTGATCAGCTCCTTCTCCCAATAGCCGCGGCGGCGCGGCTCGCCCCAGGCGAGCGTCGCCAGCAAGGGAAACACCGGCCGCATGTAATGCTGCTGCACGATCGGGTCGCCGAAGGTCGACTCGACGCCCCAGACGCCGAGCATCACTGCGCGCTCGACGCCAAAATCTTTTTCGATGCGCGCGAAAAGCGGCGCGTATTCTTTCGCCTTCTCCCGGCCGGCGACGATGCGCCATTCGGAGACGCGGCGGTTGAGATATTGCCAGAGCTGCTCGTTGAATTCGGGCTGGCTGTGGATCGCCTCAAGCCCGGTGGTGTCGGGATGAAGCGTGCCCATGACGCGCGTGTAAGTGTCCGCCGTGATGCCATGCGCCATGGCCGTGGTGCGAAACGCGGCGATCCACCGCTCGAACGGCATGCGCGTGTGCTCGGCGCCCGCGCTCCTCGGCACCATCAGTCCGGCAATGGCGCCGGCGATGGCCTTTAACGAAGCGCGTCTGGCAATGTCTGGCGCTGACGTTCTCGCGTTCACTGTCGCTCTTGCCGGTTTCTGCAGCCTTCGCGTCTCGCTCCACCATAACATCCGCTTCGCCAGGATGGGACGATTCGGGGGAGCTTGCAGCAGACTTCGCGGAAGATTCCGGCCCGGGCGCGGCGGCAGCCGCCGCCATCGCGCCGTCCACGACCCTGCCGCGTCCGCCGATCAACCGTTCATAGGCCGCGACCAGCGTCATGTATGGATTGACGAACACCCAGCCATCCCGCGTCGGCACCTGGACGTCGAAATGCAGATGATAGGTCGTGCCGCCCTCGCGCCGGCCATAGTCGCCGACCGGGCCGAGTACCTCGCCCTCGCGCAGCGCGTGTCCGTTGGTCAACCCGGCCGCGTCGAGCATATGCGGGTTCATGTGCAGATAGCGAAACCGGATGTGCTCGCCGGGCATGTCGATGACAAGATAGAGCGCTTGTTCGCCGGGATCGCGCAACGCGACGCCGTCGCGCACGGCGACGACGTCGTCCTGGTACGGCTCGCAGCGGTCGGCGCCCTGGTTGCGCAGCTTGCACGCGCTCGGCCTGATGTCCTCGCCCTGATGTCCGAGCCCGGCCGGGCATTGGCCGACATAAAAGTAGCGGTGCTCGCAAAAATTATCCCGCCACGGGTAGGCGTAGTTCTTGGTCTCGTCGTGAACCAAACGCACCGTGTTCACCCGGCAGCGATAGGTCGCGTCCTTGCCGCGGCCGCCGAGCCTGACGCGGCCGGTGTGATCGCAATTGCCCCAATTCATGAAGGATTGCGAGTTGGTGTAGGCGGGCGCATGCGCCATCGGGAAGCGGATCCTGGAATAGACCGTCGCGTCGGCCCGCCCGCTCTGCCGACGCATGCCGGTGCCCGGAAGAATGTCGCCCGGCGCGTAGAAGGTGAAGTCGGCCGAGATTTTGTCCGGCCGTTCGATCGTCTGCGGCGCGGCTTTCCCCGCCGCAGCCTGCGGCGCGCCGCCGACGATGCCGAGCGCCTTGAGGAAGCGCACCGCGACCTTGTCCGCTTCGTGACACGACAGGCGGCGCAGGCGCTTGGCTCCGTCGAAGCACAAGATCGAGACCGCGTAGGGCACGCCGAAGCGCGTGAACACGTAGCGCACGCGGCTCTCGAGCAGGATGCGGCGGATGCCGGGAAAGTCGCTCTCCAGCTCCCGCACCGGCGAGCCTTCGGCGGCCGTGGGACCCTCGAGCTGGTAGAGCAGCGCGAAGCCGGAAATCTGCAGGTCAATACGTTTGACGAAGGTGAGGTCGAGATTGGGCGCGTCCCGCGGATCGAGCGCGAACTCGGCGTCATAGCCGGAGGGGCCCGGATAGAAGAATGTCAGAGCTCGGAAGCCGGCAAAGTACTTGGCGGCCCCGCCGGTCTCGCCGGCAGCGGCGTCGCGGAGAAAGGCCGCGGTGTCGAACGGCAGCAGAACCGGAACGGAGCTGGTGGCGATTTTCGGGAAGACCTTTTCGGTCACCGCATTGAGCCGCACCAGCGCGTCGCCTCGCCGTCGCGCCCGCCGCCTGGTCGGGCGCCGTGAGTTGAGCGAAGCCGGCAAGCGCTGCTTGCGCCGCCGCCCAGTCCACCTCGACTCGTGCGACGGTCGGGCCCTGCATTTTCGCGATCGCTTCCGGCGCAGCATCGGGCGCCGCCTGCTGCGCCGCCGCGCCCGAGGCCGCGAGCAGCATGGCGAAACAGCAGCATTTCAACGCGAGCGTCACTGATGCGCAGCCTGCATCTCGCCGGGCGCTTGCAGTTTTTCCACCAGCCTTTGCAAGCTGCCGGCAAAACTCTCGACATCGAAACCCAACGGATCGTCATGGCCGTTGCGGATGCCGGCATCGATCGCCGCATGAAACGCCGGAACGAGCCACGCACCGGCCCGCACGCTGGCGATGACGTAGAGAAGCGCGAGCCGGTCGTATTGCGCGGCGGAAAAGCTCGGGTTGGGCGTCTGCGCGTCGTTGCGCCGGCCGCGGCCACGGGCGCTGCGCCGCGGCTGGATCAACTCGACATGGAGGAAGAGCCCTTTCAGCGCGCCGGCGAAATTGACCGCGCGCTCGAACTTGGTCTCGCGCCAGGGAATCTCAAAGTCGTGCTCGAGCAGCATCGCGCCGCTGCGATTGACCACGACATGCGCTCTTCCCCAACCGTCCGAACACTTGAAATTGGCGAGATTGTTGATTTTCGGCGTCACATCGACGTCGGCGGGGAAGGAGCGGCGCCCATAATTGGGTCCGCTGGTATCATGGATCACGAAATAGCGCGCTTCGGGCTCGGCCGGCTCGTTGTCTTTGGCGCGCGACAGCGGCTGCCAGAGATGGGCGGCAAAATCCCATTCCAGATCCTGCTTGGATAAAAAGGCGCTGAGCGCCTCGCGCGACGGCAATCCGGTGTCGCGTCCGATCCGGGTCGCGAGCGCGGCCGGCAAAGTCTCCGGCGCCGCCGTGAGATTGCGTGTCGCGTCCATGCCGCGCATCAGGCACGTCGCCTGCTCGACCGGCTCGCCCTGGAAACGCAGGGCCTGGGGATCGAATTTGCACGCGCCCATGGTCTTGAGAATGATCAGCCGCTTTGGGTGGCCCGGCTTGCACCCGTTGCTGAAAGCAGGGCCGCTGAGCGCGCACAACATCGCACAAGCCAGTCCGGTTGCGATCAAGCCAAGCCGCGCGAGCCGATCGGCGGCGATGGCGCCGGATGCGGCCATCGACCGCTCCCGCATAGCCGTACCGCTGCACGCTAATTGCGCCGAAAATACTTGCGCCAAAGACACGACGTCAGACCTCAGCTCCAGCGCCCAGTATCGTCGCCAACGCACGCGCTTGCCAAGCGTTGCCGTGCGCTGCTGTGGCGCGAGGAACGCTCGGGATGAACGGACGTTCAGGATGCACGGCGCTCCGGTTGCAAAAATAAGCTCACCTGGCTTGAAGAAAATGTCACCCCTCGGAGGCTCTGTTTCGGCCTCGGCCCGCAGCCTATCTTGTGTCCGCAGTATTGGATCGCGACCTTTCGCCAGGGAGTTGGCCATGGTTCAGGTTCTCGAACAGCGTTCCGCGCCGCAAACCATCGAGGCGACGCTCAACTACATCGTCAACAATGGCGAGAAGCTGTTCACGGCCACCGGCGGTGCCGGCGGGCTCGACGTGCGCAGCGGCGGAACGCTCGACCCGCGGCGGGTGGCGATCCATGACGGCCGGCCGCACGTGCAGGACTTCGTGCTCGACCGCGACGGCTTCCGCTTCGTCCGCCACGACACCAAGGTCGCCGACTTCTTCGACGAGGACGAGGTGCGGCGCGTCTACTATCCGGAGATGGAAGCGCTGGTGAAGGCCGAGAGCGGCGCCGCGCGCGTCGTCGTCTTCGACCATACGCTGCGCACCGCGGACGACGAGATGCGCGCGCAACGCAAGATCCGCGAAGTCGTGCCGCGCGTGCACAACGATTATACGGAATGGTCGGGCCCGCAGCGCGTGCGCGATCTCCTGCCCGACGAGGCGGACGAGCTGCTGCGCCGCCGCTTCGCCATCGTCCAGGTGTGGCGGCCGATCCGCCATCCGGTCGAGAGCTTTCCGCTCGCGATCTGCGATGCGCGCACCGTCTCGCCCGACGATCTGGTGATTTCGGAGCGGCGCTATCCCAACCGCGTCGGCCAGACTTACGCCATCACCTACAATCCCGCGCACAAATGGTACGTGTTCCCGCGCATGCGGCGGGACGAGGCGATCGTGTTCAAGGTGTTCGATTCAATCAAAGACGGCCGCGCCCGCTGGACGGCGCACACCGCCTTCGACGATCCGACCTCGCCGCCGAACGCGCGCCCGCGCGAGAGCATTGAAATCCGCACCCTGGCGTTTTTCTGAGCGCCGTCATCGCCCGCTAAGCGCTTCGCTCCGTCCGGCAGGGAGCGATCCTTAATCTTTCGCCCGCTCGACATAGCTGCCGTCTGCGGTCATCACCACGATCTTGGTGCCGGTGGTGACGAAGGACGGCACCATGGTGCGCACGCCGTTGGACAGCATCGCCGGTTTATAGGAGGAGGCGGCGGTCTGGCTCTTGATGGTGGGCTCGGTCTCCACCACTTCGAGAGTGGCGCGCGGCGGCAGCTCGATCGCAACCGGGACGGCTTCGTGGAGGCTGATGGTGACCTCCATCTCCGGCTGCAGATAGGCGGCCTGATCGCCGATGATGTCGGCCGGGAGCGCAACCTGGTCGTAGTTTTCCATGTTCATGAAGTGGAAGCCGTCGCCGTCCTGGTAGAGGTATTGGTGCTTGCGGTCCTCGACGAAAGCGCGCTCGACTTGGTCGGTGGTCTTAAAGCGCAGCGAGACCTTCACGCCGTCGGCGATCCGGCGCACGTCGAGCTGAGTCACCGGAGTGCCCTTGCCGGGGTGGATGTTCTCGGCCGCGACGATGACGCCGAGCTTGCCGTCGACTTCGACGATATTGCCTTTTCGGAGCGAGCTGGCGATGACTTTCACGGTTTCCTCGACGTTTTGGCCTTAGGTCGGGGCGCACCATACCGATCCTGAGCCCGATCGCCACCTATTTCCTTGGTTCCCAGCGCACAAGATATGCCTGACATCTCGCCTTCCGCATCGCCCTTCTGGGACCCGCGCGTGCATGCCGACCGGCGGCCGGCGCTGTTGGCGCGCGGCCGCATCATCGCTGCGCTGCGCGCCTGGTTTACGGCGCAGGATTTCGTCGAGGTCGATACCGGCGCCCTGCAGGTCTCGCCGGGAAACGAGACGCATCTGCACGCTTTTGCCACGACGCTCGCCGCGCCCGATGGCGCATCGTCGCAGCTTTACCTGCGCACCTCGCCGGAGTTTGCCGGCAAGAAGCTTCTGGCGGCCGGCGAGCGCCGCATCGTCGAATTCGCTAAGGTCTTCCGCAACCGCGAGCGCGGCGCGCTGCATCATCCCGAATTCACGCTCCTCGAGTGGTACCGCGCCGGCGAGCCCTACGGCGCGCTGATGAGAGACTGCGCCGCTATCCTGGCGCGCGCGGCGGAAGCGGCAGGCAGCCGGCAGCTCACCTTCCGCGGCCGAGTAGCCGACCCGTTTGCCGAGCCGGAACGGCTCACCGTCGCCGAGGCTTTCTCGCGCTATGCCGGCATCGATCTCCTGGCGACGTTTTCGGAGAGCGAGCCGGACCGCGAGGCTCTTCGCGCGCGCGGCGCAGGCGGCGGGTATTCGCGTCGGCGACGACGACCGCTGGGCGGATATCTTCAGCCGTGTGCTGGTCGAGCGCGTCGAAGGTAATCTCGGCATCGGCCGCGCCACCATGCTCGACCAATACCCGGCGGTGCTGGCGGCGCTGGCGCGGCCGGCGCCGGATCGCCGCGTTGCCGAGCGCTTCGAGCTCTATGCCTGCGGCGTCGAACTCGCCAACGGCTTTGGCGAACTCACCGACGCCGCCGAGCAACGCCGCCGGCTCGAACGCGAGATGGCGGAGAAGGAGCGCATCTATGGCGAACGCTATCCGATCGACGAAGATTTCCTTGCCGCGCTGGCGGCGATGCCGCAGGCTTGCGGCATTGCGCTCGGCCTCGATCGCCTGGTGATGCTGGCAACGGGAGCCGCGCGCATCGACCAGGTGCTGTGGAACCCGCTGGCATGAGCGCCCCTCCGACCACGCTGCGCGACATTGACGAGCTTTGCGAGCGCGCGCTCGTGCCGCGTGAGCGCCTCGGAGAGCTCGCCGAGGTCGCCGCGCGCTATGCCGTCGCCATCACGCCGGCAGTGGCCGACTTGATCGAACGCGGCGATCCGGACGATCCGATCGCGCGGCAGTTCGTGCCCGATGCGCGCGAGCTCGTTGGCGAGCCGCAGGAGCGCCGCGATCCGATCGGCGATGATGCCTTCAGTCCGCTCGAAGGCATCGTTCACCGTTATCCCGACCGGGTGTTGCTCAAGCTCGTCAACGCCTGCGCCGTCTATTGCCGGTTCTGCTTCCGGCGCGAGACGGTCGGGCCGGGGCGGGGAGGGCTCTCGCCGGCGGCGCTCGCGGCGGCGCTCGACTTATGTCCGCGCGCGGCCGGAAATCTGGGAGGTGATCCTCACCGGCGGCGATCCGCTGGTGCTCTCGGCGCGGCGCCTCGCGGCGGTGGTGCGGCAGATCGCGGCCGTCGGCCACGTCAAGGTGATCCGCGTGCACACCCGCGTGCCGGTCGTTGCGCCGGAGCGCATCTCGGCCGCACTCGTGCGCGCGTTGCGCGCGGACGAAAAAGCGACCTTCGTCGTGTTGCACGCCAATCATCCGCGCGAGCTCGGCAAAGAGGCCCGCGCCGCCTGCGCGCGCTTCGTCGACGCGGGCATTCCGATGCTCTCGCAATCGGTTCTGCTACGGGGCGTGAACGATGACGCCGAGACGCTCGGCGCGCTGATGCGGGCGCTGGTCGAGTGCCGGATCAAGCCGTACTACCTGCATCATGCCGATCTCGCGCCCGGCACGGCGCATCTGCGCACCGGCATTGCCGAAGGCCAGGCGCTGATGCGCGCGCTGCGTGGCCGCTATTCGGGCCTGTGCCAGCCGGCTTATGTGCTCGACATTCCCGACGGCCACGGCAAATCGCCGATCGGTCCGAATTATCTGAGCGAAGACGGCTTGCTGGTCGAAGATTTCAACGGACGGCAACACCGCTACCCGCCGCAGCGCTGACCATCCCGATCCTGCCGAGCCGGCACGCCGCTATGCGGCTGCTCTTTGCGCCGCCGGAAAGACCACCGTCGTCTCGAAATCATAGCCGCACGCGTCGCACGACCAGGTGTGCCGCACGCAGCGTTCGTTGAGATATTCGGACCAATTCGGCGCCAGCAGCCAACCGCTGCATTGCGGGCACATGTTCTTGCTGTAGGTCGCCAAACGCGAGCCCGATACTGTCTCGGTATATTGAGACATGGACTCTTCCTCCCTGGCTTCCCCCTCTACCCGTCCCGGAACGCTAGGCGCACTCTGTGGCATCGGCGTGACCGCTGCGGATTTTTTGAGTGACGGATTTCGCATGTGACGCGACTGGAACTTGCCGCGTGACGGGTTTCCGCGCATGAATGTGACGGGTTCCGCACCGCGAAATTTTTACATAATATTGCGGTGCATCAGATGTGGGGGGTGGCGTTGGAATTCCGCGGCGACGGCCGTAGCTGCCGGCAGCACGTGCCTATTTCGTTTCCATTGGCGATGGTGCGGAGGGCCGCGCTCCTGGTCATAGTCGCCGGTCTCGTCATCCTTGCCGACGAGGTCCGTGCGCAACAGTATGAATGTTCGGAGGAGCTCTTTCACCGGGTGCGACCGAAAGTGGAATCGCTGTTCGGCGCCGGGGTTCTTCGCAACGATCCGCATAGCCGCGCTTCGGTGCTGGTGCTCGACGGATACTGGTCGCAACTGACGCCCACGGAAAAGAAGCGCTTTGCCGACCGGCTCGTCTGCGCCATGACCGGAGTCGGCAAGAGCCTTCCGGCGCTCACCTTGAAATCGCTGATGACCGGCAAGGTCATCGGCGAATGGGCGGCGGGGAGCCTCAGCGTTCGCTGAGCATCGTTCGATAGCCGTCGATAAGACAGAAGGGCGAAGCGATCAGGACGCGCCAGGGCGCGTGCCGACCTCAAGTGCAGAAGCGGGGCGCCCGGTACGCCCATTACATGGTTATCCGAGCGGCCCCGCCCTGCCTTGGGGATCCCCCGACTCGCGCAGGTTTCGCGACTAAGATGGCAGGCAGTGGGCGCGATCTTGGCGCGACCTGGGCGCCAAGCTTTTATCCACATCGAAATGCCAAGTGTACTGGCTTGATTGTGCAACCGGCGGAGCCGCTTAGCGTCGCGGCGCGTCGGCGCGCCCGAAATGTTGCGCCGTCATTTCACGTCATAGTCGCCCGAGATTTTGATCGATGGCGCGGCTAAGATCGCGCCGTGAGTACAAACCCGAGGCACGACGGCTGTAGGTTGCTGTTATTTGTGACAGTTGCCAAACGGCTCTCTGCTGCCACACGATAATCGCGCTCGCCGGCAGCATACTGTCGCCCCCGCTGGCGGCGTGCTCGGGGCGGAACGGATTGCCGCCAGTGATCCGTTCCGCCCCATCATCAGCGTAGCCAAGATCGTTGCGGGGTAACCTCCCCATGCGAGAAATGATATTGGTCTTGGTTCCGATAGCAGTCGTGGTCTATTTCTTCCGCTATCCCGACCAATGGAACGCGCTCGGGGAATGGCTTGCCTCGCTTCTTAGGCACCTCCAATAACAAGCTCGCCGAAAAGACTGGTCTCTCTCAAGTTACGTGAAGAATTAGGACGAGCGCGCGGCTTTCGGCTGCGGCGAATGATGTGGCCGTCGCGTTCCGCACGCCGTGCGCTGGCCCCCGCTGTTGTCGCCGCAGTTCTGTCGCCCTCATCAGCTGCAAAGCAAGGAGCCCCAAGCGCGGAGATGAGCATCAAACACGCTCGGGGCCCAGGGCAGGCGTCGCGCACGCAGAACATTTGACGCGCTGCCCCACGATAATCGGGAGCATGCACTGGCCTACGACGCCATCGCGATTGCGGATTAACGTTACGTGTGCCGGCCTAAAAGAAAGAACCCCGAGGCGGGGGCGCTCGGGGCTCCTGTCCGTAGGCTTGTTCTGACCGGACGAGGGACTTGTCGGGGGACGGAACCGCCCGGTCGGGCCTAGTGGTGAGCGTTTTAGCCTCGCCTCCTGGCAATGAAGTTGATGCCCGTCACAAAAGCGCGGGTTCCTTGCTGTGCTTTCCGCTTAGCCGCCTTTGGCGCTAGCTGGTCGGGAAGCTTGGCAATGTTCACCGCCAACCGCCGGGCCTCGTCGCGGCCAGCAATATGTCTGGCGCGCCCTACGGGACTCGAACCCGTGTTCCCGCCGTGAAAGGGCGATGTCCTAGACCGCTAGACGAAGGGCGCGAAAAAGCGCGAAAGCCGCGCGTCAATGCGCGCGACATATAAAGAGGTTTGCCGCAAGCGGCAAGCAAGCGCCCGAGCGCGCCGGCCGAACGCGGCGTCGCGCCTCACCAATGCCCGGTATTTGGCATCGAGGCCCAGGGTTCCTTCGGCGGCTGCGGCCCGCCTTTCTGCAGGAGTTCGACCGAGTGCTTGTCGGGCGAGCGCACGAAGGCCATCATTCCGTCGCGCGGCGGCCGGTTGATGGTGACGCCGGCCTTCATCAGCTTCTCGCAAACCGCATAGATATCGTCGACCTCATAGGCGAGGTGGCCGAAATAGCGCGCCTCGCCGTAATCCTCGCCGCTGTCCCAGTTGTAGGTGAGCTCCACCTGCGGCGAGCGCTTGGCGACGGTGTCGCCGTCGCCCGGCCCGGCGAGGAACACCAGCGTGAATTTGCCCTTCTCGTCGACCCGGCGGCGCACTTCGGTGAGGCCGAGCTTGTTGCAGTAGAAGTCGAGCGCCGCGTCGAGATTGCGCACGCGCAGCATTGTATGCAGATACCGCATGGTCGGAGAACTCCGCTGGTAGGGCCTACCCCGTCCTATCAGGTATGGTGCCGGGATAGGAGTGCGAGGGATGATAGCAGGCGACCTCGATACCGCGACCGCGCGCCTTAAGGAGACCGTCGAGGAGGCGAGCGTCATCGTGCCCTTTACCGGGGCCGGCATTTCGACCGAATGCGGCATCCCCGATTTCCGCTCGCCGGGCGGGATCTGGACCAAGTACCGGCCGATCCCGTTCGAGGAGTTCATGGCGAGCCAGGAGGCGCGCAACGAATCCTGGCGGCGGCGCTTCGCCATGGCCGAAGAGCTCGGCGCGGCGCGGCCGGGGCGCGGGCATCGCGCTCTCGCGAGCCTCTACCGCGCCGGCAAAGTTCCCGCCGTGGTCACGCAGAACATCGACAACCTGCATCAGGATTCGGGCATTGCGCCCGAGCATGTCGTCGAGTTGCACGGCAACACGACCTACGCGCGGTGCCTCGACTGCGCGGAGCGTTACGAGCTTGCGTGGGTGCGCGGGCGCATGGATGCGGCAAACGGCTGCGCCCCCGACTGCCCGGCCTGCGGCGGCTACGTCAAGACCGCGACGATCTCGTTCGGGCAGACGATGCCGGATGCCGCAATGCAGCGAGCGCAGGATCTTACGTTGTCCTGCGATCTTTTTCTGGCGATCGGTTCCTCGCTCGTGGTCTGGCCCGCGGCCGGATTCCCCTTGCTGGCCAAGCGCAACGGCGCGCAACTCGTCATCGTCAATCGCGAACCGACGGAATTCGACGACATCGCCGATCTGGTCGTGCGCGAAGACATCGGAACAGTGTTCGAACCGCTGATTGTCTAGCGCGCGCCGTCATCCCGCGTTCGGCGCGCGTCATTCGACGATGTACACAGGCTGTGAACTTTTCGCCGAGTGTTGCATTTTTGTACTTTCACCTTGGATGGTGGGTGTTATCTTCGATTCGAAGATTCGTCGAAGCGCCCGCGGGGCGCCAGCACAGCGGCGGCGGCCACGGCGTCATGGCGTCGGACGGGATCGAAGCAAAATCGACGAGGGCTGGGCTTGGACCCGAGCTCGATATGCCCGATGACGCGGCAGCGCGCGTCATTGAGATGTCGGGCGTCATCAAGTGGTTCGACGTCGCCAAGGGCTACGGCTTCATCATTCCCGATAACGGCATGGCCGACGTGCTGCTGCACGTGACCTGCCTGCGCCGCGACGGCTACCAGACCGCCTACGAGGGCGCGCGCGTGGTTTGCGAGGTGCTGCCGCGGCCGAAAGGCCTGCAGGCGTTCCGCGTTCTCTCCATGGACGAATCGACGGCGATCCACCCGGCACAGATGCCGCCGCCGCGTACCCATGTTACTGTCGCCCCGACGAGCAGTCTCGAGCGGGCACAGGTCAAATGGTTCAATCGGCTTCGCGGCTTCGGCTTCCTCACGCGCGGAGAGGGAACTCCGGACATTTTCGTGCACATGGAGACGCTGCGGCGGTTCGGCATGACCGAACTGCGCCCCGGCCAGTTCGTGCTGGTGCGCTACGGACCGGGGCCGAAGGGCATGATGGCGGCCGAAGTGCACCCGGAGAGCGGCCCGCTCGGCCTCGCCTCGCATTAGCGGCGGTTTCGGCTCGCATTGCATTGCCGTGGAAGGCGATAACGCGTTTCGCGGCGGCGGTGTTCTTGGTCGCCGGCGTTCTGGCCGGTCCGGCGCCGGCGCGGGCCGCGGGGAAGGCCACCCTCGAGATCATTACCCGGACCGGCGTGCACCCGTTTGCCGTCGAACTGGCGACCAATGAAGCCGAACGGGCCCGTGGCCTTATGTTTCGCAAAGAGCTGCCGGACGGCCAAGGCATGCTGTTCGACTTCGAGCGCGAGGAGCCGGTCAGCTTCTGGATGCACAATACCTATATCTCGCTCGACATGATCTTCATCCGCGGCGACGGACGCATCCTGAGCATTGCGGCAAACACCGAGCCGATGTCGGACAAGCTGGTGCCGTCCGGCGGCCCGGTGCGGGCGGTCCTGGAGGTGATCGCCGGCACCGCCGATAAACTCGGTATCGCGCCGGGGGATCGCGTGGCCGGGGCCATATTCAGCCGCGCCGCTCGCTAGGCCGGTTGCGCCGGGTTCCCGCGGCTTGCTGGCCGCAACCGAAGCATGTATCGAGAGCCGCCTGCGGCGGGGTATAGCGCAGTCTGGTAGCGCGTCTGCTTTGGGAGCAGAAGGTCGCAGGTTCAAATCCTGCTGCCCCGACCATGGTTCGGCGACGAGGTCATCGATGACGGCCCGCATCTACCAGCCGGCGCGCACCGCCATGCAGTCCGGCACCGCCAAGGCCAAGGAATGGGTGCTCGACTACGAGCCGGAGCAGCCGCGCACCGTCGAACCGCTGATGGGCTGGACCAGTTCCGCCGACATGAAGCAGGAGGTGCGGCTCTCCTTCGATACCAAGGAGGAGGCGATCGCCTATTGCGAGCGCCACGGCATCGCGCACCAGGTGTTCGAAACGAAGCCGCCGGTGCGCCAGCGCATCTCCTACGCCGACAATTTCGCTTACCCGCGCCGCGAGGCCTGGACGCATTGACGGGTGCCGGATCGCGGGCGAAGCCGCCTCAAGCGTGCTGCCGCTCCGGCATTGCGCCCGCCTTGCCGGGCCCGGAAGGCGGCGTCTGCGCGGCGGCGCGCTGGCGCAACAGCGAGATGAAGCGCTCCTCCGGCATCGGTTGACCGAGCAGGAAGCCCTGCCCGTAGTCGCAGCCCATGCTGACCAGAGCCAGCGCGTCGGAGGCCTTCTCGATGCCGATCGCCACGGCAATGCTGCCGAAATTATGCGCGAGGTCGATGACGGTCTTGCATAGCGGCGCGTTCACCTTGTCGGTGCCGCAGTCGGCGACGAAGGCGCGGTCGAGCTTGAGCTCGGCGAAGGGCAGTTCCTTGAGCCGCACCAGCGAGGAATAGCCGCGGCCGAAATCGTCGATTGCGAGCTGGACGTTGAGGTGCTTGAGGCTTTTGGTGATCTCGGTCGCGAGCTTGAGATCGGTGACGATCTGCTCCTCGGTGACGTCGATGATCAGGCCCGGCCATTTCTCGAATTGCAGGCGATAGGTCTGCACGATGTCGGCCACCGCGATCTTCACCAGCGCGGCGACCGGGATATTGACCGCCATGCGCAGGTTCACGCCGAGCTTGGAGAAGCTGAGCGAAGCCTTGAGCGCATGCGCCAGGGCCTGTTCGGAGAGCTTGATCAGGCTTGCCTCATCCGCCCCCGGCATGAAGGCGCTCGGCATCAGCACCCCGTTTTGCGGGTGGCGGGCGCGGGCGAACGCCTCGGCGCCGACCAGCTGTTTCTTGCGCAGGTCGATCTTCGGCTGATACCAGAATTCGATCCAGCCATTGCGCAAGGCCTCGTCGAGATCGATGCGGGCCGCAACCGAGGGCGGCTCGCCGAATTTTAGGTCTTGCAGGATCTTGACGACGGCGCCGGTCTCGAACGGCTTCTTCAGCGGGGGCAACATCAGCAGGCGGTGCTGGTCGCCGATGCTCTTGACGTGCGCGAGCACGGCGGAGCCGCGGCTGCTTATCAGCTGCACATAGCCGCTATAGCCGCGCTTGCCGAGCGCGACGACGCTTTCGATCGCCTCGGCGGATTCGAGCGCGACGTTGAGAAAGACAATATCCGGGGTGCGCCGGTTCAATGCCGCAAGCAATGCGTTGCCGTCGGCGAACTCCTGGGTATCGATGCCGGCGCCGTGCAGGATGAGCGACAGGAAATGCCGAATGCTCGCGTCGGCGTCGACGACGCAGCAGAGCGGGACGCGCGCATCGCCGCTTTGTCCCTCGGCGGCGCTTTTCGCGCCGCTCGCCGCCGATATTGAGGATGCTGGTATTGCGCTCATTGCCAGGGCCACGCCCGCAAGGCAGGAGCTATACCCTTGGCGGAAAATGCTTAACCGGGAGTTTCTGTACCCTTCGGCCGGCCCGGCGGCGGCGGCGCGGCGGACCGGGAAGGGCTCATCCGGTGGCTGCCCGATACGCCGGGGCAGACACGAAGTCGTGAGGGTGTCACGGCCCCGCTTCGCGCCAATTGTGATTGGCGCGCGCTCCGCGCCTTGCCGTAATAACGATCGGTGAATACCGCGCCGCATGGCGCGGGATAAGGTTCGGAGGAAACAGATGGCCCGCACTCGCAGCTTTTCGCCACGGTGGCTCGTCCCGGCGCTGCTCGTCGTTCCGCTCGTCGCATGGGCGTTGAACGCAGGGCGGACGGCGGAGCAGGCTGTCGTTATTCCCGCGCCCGCGGTCGATGCGGCGGCGCCCGCAGGCGCGGGACTGCAGACCATCGTTGTCGCCGGCGGCTGCTTTTGGGGCGTGCAGGCAGTGTTCCAGCACACCAAGGGCGTGACCGCGGCCGTTTCCGGCTATGCCGGAGGCGACAAGCAGACCGCGCATTACGAAATGGTCGGTAGCGGCCGCACCGGACACGCCGAGTCGGTCCAGATCACCTTCGATCCGCGGCAGATTTCGCTCGGCAAGATCCTACAGATCTATTTCTCCGTCGCGCACAATCCGACTGAGCTCAACCGCCAGGGACCCGACGTCGGCACGCAATACCGCTCCGCCATCTTCTATGCCAATGACGACCAGAAGCGGATCGCCAATGCCTACATCGCCGAGCTTGGCAAGGCGCATGCCTTCAGCCGGCCGATCGTGACCCAGCTCGAGCCATTGAGCGGCTTCTATCCGGCCGAAGACTATCATCAGGACTTCGCCGTCCTGCATCCGTCCTATCCGTATATCGTGTTCAACGACCTCCCGAAGGTGGAAAACCTCAAGCACGTCTTCGCCGACGTCTATCGCGACACGCCGGTCACCGTGATGGCTTCGAGCAAGCCGAGCCAATAATACCGCACGGGTCATTGCCGTCGTCGCGGCAGCGACGCGCCGGCAATGAAGAGACTTCGCCTAGCGCCTATGGCCTTGGGAAGTGCCCTGCAGTATCGTCGCCAACGCAGACGGGCCGCTGAGAGCCCGTCTCGTTTAGGGGCGAACGGCGTCTGGGGAGCATGCCAATGGCTATGGCGACGACGGTCGGGCCACTGCCCGAAGCCGAGCACAGTGCGCAGCTGCGCAAAGCGGTGATCGCATCGACGATCGGCACGGCGATAGAGTGGTACGACTTTTTCCTCTACGGCACCGCCGCCGGTCTCGTCTTCGGCAAACTCTACTTCCCCAACCAGGAGCCGCTCGCGGCAACGCTCGCCGCGTTCGGCACCTATTTCATCGGCTTCGCCGCCCGACCGATTGGCGCCGCCATTTTCGGTCACTACGGCGATCGGATCGGCCGCAAGGCGACGCTGATCGCCACGCTCCTGTTCATGGGGTTGGCGACCTTCGCCATTGCCTTTGTGCCGACCTATTCGTCGATCGGCATCTGGGGCGCGGTGATCTTGACCCTCTTGCGGGCGCTTCAAGGCATCGGCGTCGGCGGCGAGTGGGGCGGGTCGGTGCTTCTGGCGATGGAATGGTCACGTACCCACGGCCAGCGCGGACTGGTGGCCTCGTGGCCGCAATTCGGCGTCCCCTGCGGCCTGCTTCTATCGACCCTGGCAGTCGCTGCCTTCAGCGCATGGTCGGGCGATCAATTCGTGGTTTGGGGCTGGCGCATTCCATTCGCGCTTTCGATCATCCTCGTCGGCATCGGCCTGTGGATTCGTCTCGGCATACTTGAGACGCCGGTGTTCCAGAAGCTCTTGGACGACGAAAAGATCGAAAAGGCTCCGATTCTCGAGGTGATCAAGAAACAGCCGAAGGAAATCATCCTGTCGGCATTGCTGCGGATGTCCGAGCAGGCGCCATTCTACGTCTTCACCGCTTTCGTCTTTGCTTACACGGTCGGCACGCTGCATATGTCGCGGAATTTCATTCTCGCCGCGGTCATGGTGGCGGCCTGCGTCTCTTTCGTAACCATTCCGCTCTCCGGCCATATCTCCGACCGCATCGGGCGCCGGAAGATGTACCTGATCGGTGTGGTCGCCATGGGCCTGTTCGGGTTCTTGTATTTTGGGATGGTGGACACGGCGATCCCTTCGGCGGTGTTCATCGCCATCGTGCTCTCGCTCATTCCGCACGATATCCAATATGGACCGCAGGCGGCGCTGATCGCGGAATCGTTCACGCCGCGGCTGCGCTATAGCGGCGCCTCGCTCGGCTATCAGCTCGCGTCGATCATCGCCGGCGGCCCGGCGCCGATCATCGCTACCGCGTTGTTCGCCGCCTATCATACCGGCTATGCGATCGCGATTTACATCGCCGCGTGCGCCGTCATCAGCTTGGTGTCGGCTTCGTTCATGCCGGATTACACCGGGAAGGATATTTCTGCGGAATACGATGCCTGACGCGCGCCGGCTGGGTCGGCGGGCGTGAGCTCGGGTGAATCAACTGACATGCGGCTAAACGCGGCCCGCTCCCTCCCTCACGCG
Source organism: uncultured Alphaproteobacteria bacterium (assembly GCA_963850855.1). Taxonomy (GTDB): domain Bacteria; phylum Pseudomonadota; class Alphaproteobacteria; order Rhizobiales; family Xanthobacteraceae; genus BOG-931. The sequence continues at coordinate 11,626 of CAWKNH010000009.1, read as the reverse complement.
GGATAGGGACGGGCCGCTTCCGACTCCGCCGGTACCGACGACCATGCAGCAAAGCGCACCAGCGGATGGCGGCCGGCGCATACAGACCCGCCCGTTTTACCGGCAGCTTTGGTTTCTCGTGCTGGTGGCGATGGTCATCGGTATCGCGCTCGGCCGCTTCTATCCGGATATCGGCGTGCGGATGGGGCCGCTCGGCGACGCCTTCATCAAGGCGATCCGCGTGCTGATCGCGCCGATCATCTTCTGCACCGTCGTGCACGGCATCGCCGCCATGGCCAACATGGCCAGGGTCGGGCGCGTTGCCCTCAAGGCGCTCATCTATTTCGAGGTGCTGACCACGATCGCGCTCGTCATCGGGCTTCTCGCCGTCAACCTGTTTCAGCCCGGCGCCGGGATGAATGTTGATCTGGCGCATGTCGATACCTCGAGCGTTGCGCCTTACATCGAACAGACGCAGCGGCGCACGACCGCGCAGTTTCTCTTCAACATCATCCCCAACACCTTCGTCGGCGCGTTTAGCGACGGCAACGTGCTGCAGGTGCTCTACGTCTCGGTGCTGTGCGGGTTTGCCCTCAGCGCCTTGGGCGCGGCCGGCAAGCCGCTCACCGACCTGATCGAGGTCGCCGCGCGGATGTTCTTTCGCATCGTCGCCATCGTGATGTGCGCAGCGCCGGTCGGCGCCTTCGGCGCCATGGCGTTCACCGTTGGCAAGTTCGGCACCGGCTCGCTGTTCTCGCTCGGCAAGCTCCTGGTCAGCTTCTATCTGACCTGCCTCGTCTTCATCATCGTCGTGCTGTGGCCGATCTGCCATTGGTGCGGCTTCAGCCTCGTCCGTTTGATCCGCTACATCCGCGAGGAGCTGTTGATCGTGATCGCCACCACCTCGTCGGAAACGGTGCTGCCGCGCATGATCGCCAAGCTCGAAGCCGCCGGCTGCGAGGAGAGCGTGGTCGGCCTCGTCATTCCCACCGGCTATTCGTTCAACCTCGACGGCACCTGCCTCTATCTGGCGACCGCGGCGGTGTTCCTGGCGCAGGCGACCAACACCCCGTTGACGATCGCGGATCAGCTAGGGCTATTGGCGGTGTTGCTCGTCGCCTCGAAAGGGGCGGCCGGTGTTGCCGGCGCGGCTTTCGTCGTTCTTGCGGCGACCCTTGCCGCGGTCGGCACCATCCCGGTCGAGAGCGTCGCGCTGATCCTCGGCGTGCATCGCCTGATGTCGCAGGGGCTGACGCCGACCAATCTGATCGGGAACGGCGTGGCGACGCTCGTGGTCGCCAAATGGGAGGGAGCGCTCGACGAGCGCCGGTTGCAGGAGGCTCTCGCCGTCAAAAGCGCCGCGCCGGGCGCCTGACGCGAAGGGGAGGGGCAGGTGACATCCTACGTCTTGGCAATCGATCAGGGCACGACGTCCTCGCGCGCGATCCTGTTTCGTGCCGACACCTCGATTGCCGCCATGGCCCAGCAGGAATTCCCGCAGCATTTTCCGGCCGACGGCCAGGTCGAGCACGAGCCCGAGGATTTGTGGACGACCACCGTCGAGACCTGCCGCAACGCGCTGCGCAATGCCGGCGCCACGGCCAAGGACGTCGCCGCCATCGGCATCACCAATCAGCGCGAGACCACGCTTTTGTGGCACCGCGCCAATGGGCGCCCGGTGCATCGCGCCATCGTCTGGCAGGACCGGCGCACCGCCGACATGTGCGCGCGCCTCAAGGCCGACGGTCACGAAGCCAAATTCGCAGCCAAGACCGGACTTCTGATCGATCCTTATTTCTCAGGCACCAAGCTCGCCTGGCTGTTGCGGCATGCTCCGGGCATCGAGGATTTGGCGCAACGCGGCGAGCTCGCCTTCGGCACGGTCGATACGTATCTGCTGTGGCGGCTCACCGGCGGCAAAGTCCATGCCACCGACGCGACGAACGCTTCGCGCACGCTGATGTTCGACATCCATTCCGGGCGTTGGGACGATGAGCTGTTGAAGGTGCTCGGCGTGCCCAAGGCGGTGCTGCCCCAGGTGCTGGATTCCTCCGCCGCCTTTGGCGTGACCGATCCGTCAGTTTTTGGCGCCGCGATCCCGATTTACGGCATCGCCGGCGACCAGCAGGCGGCGCTGATCGGGCAGGCGTGCTTCACGCCGGGCATGCTCAAGGCGACCTACGGCACCGGCTGCTTCGCCCTGCTCAATACCGGCGAGACGCCGGTCCCCTCCAAGCACCGGCTCCTGACCACGATCGCCTACCAGCTTGGCGGCGTGCGCCACTATGCGCTCGAGGGCTCGATCTTCGTCGCCGGCGCCGCGGTGCAGTGGCTGCGCGACAGCTTGCGCGTGGTGCAAAGCGCGCAGGAGACCGGCGCGCTCGCCGAAGCGGCCGACCCCACCCAGGAGGTCATCCTCGTTCCGGCTTTCGTCGGACTGGGCGCGCCCTATTGGCGCCCGGACGTGCGCGGCGCGCTCTTCGGCCTCACGCGGGCGACCGGGCCGCGCGAAGTGGCGCAGGCCGCGCTCGAGAGCGTCTGCTTCCAGACCGTCGACCTCTTGGCGGCGATGAAGGCGGACTGGGGCGACGCCCAAAGCTCGCTCAAGACGCTGCGCGCCGACGGCGGGATGGCCAATTCGGACTGGACCATGCAGCGCCTCGCCGACCTCATTGGCAGCGCCGTCGACCGGCCGCAGATCAGGGAGACCACGGCGCTCGGCGCCGCCTATCTCGCCGGCCTGCACGCCGGCTTTTATCCCGAGCCGGATCGCTTCTTGAGCCACTGGAAGCTCGAGCGCCGGTTCACGCCGCACATGGACGTGTCCACGCGCGAGCGCAAACTGACGGCGTGGAATTCGGCCGTCCGCCGGCTGCTGGCCTGAAGATTGCCGGGGCGGGTGTTCACCCCCTGGCAATTCCATGGTCGTCGCCCGGGGATAACGCGGCGTTAAGGTAGGGCAGCGACGATGCGTTGATCCGGGGTGGGGGCCGACCATGCCAAAGCCGCTGTGTCCATATCAGGTCTTGCAGCAACTTGCCGACGAGGTTGTCAAAGAGCTGGCGACGGGGCGTGCGATCGTCCCGGTCGTCCGCCACAAATCCAATCAGATCGTCCGCGATGAGGAATACAGGGATATCGGTCGTGCGCCGTGGCGCTGCGACTATTTCGTCTCGCCCGATGACCCGTCCGCCCGCAAGCTCATTCCGTCACTCAATGCGGCGATGGCGCCTTATCAAGCGCTCTACGATCTCGGTGTCGTCTGCGGGTGACGAGGGGACAGCGGAGGACGTCCGCGAAAAGCTCAGGCGCGGTCGTTTCGGTATTCCTCGATCGCCCGCATGATCAGCTTTTTGATGTTCGCGATTGTGAGGTCATCGCGTCGCTGGATGCCGACCTCCTCGCTGACGTTCTTGGGTTGCTTCGGCTGGCTGGTCACGTCGAAACCGTTGCCGCTCGTGACGGTGACCGTCCCCCCGCGCGGAACAATCAAATAGACGCGGCTTTCGTGGCCCTTTTCATAGCCCGGCTGATCTTGCCTATCCTGCTGGTCCGTTATCCGGAAAGCGACCGACGCCGGCCGCAGCGTTTTTCCGGTGCGGCCGTACTGTCGAATTTCCACTTTGCCGCCGAGCGGCTCCAGCTTCTGCGAAGCGGCCTGTAGCTCGGGGAGCACCACATCGCTCAGTACGGCGATGTCTGCCTCGGCTTCCGCCTGCAAACGCTTGGCCTCCGTCGGACCTTCCCGCTGTTGGTCGTGTTCAAGCTTCGCTTTCTTGAACGCGCCACCGTAGTCATCATCACCGCCGGTCATTCTGAAACCTTGCTCGTTGGGGCGCGCCCTTGCTAGGCTTAAAGGCGTTTGTCGCGGAAAGGAAGCGAGCGAGGCAGCGTTAACGCCAGTATGCGGGGCGGCCGGCGCTGACCCGCGTTCGTCCTCATAATAGATATAGGCAGGAATTTGGCCGGCGCCGGCACCCTTGATTAGGATCGACAATCATTTAGACTTTTCGGATGTCTTAAAATCAGGGAGGTCAATTATGAACCGTTTTCTTGCAGCGGCCCTTGTTGGGTTGACGATCGTTGCAACGCTCTCAACGTCGGCGTCGGCATTTCAATGCCTGGCCCGCAGCGCCAATGGAGCGTCGGGTTGGGGCTCCGGCCTCATATTTGAAAGGGCCCAGGCGTTTGCAATGCGCAGGTGCATTCACGCAGGAGGAACCCTCCAGGGGAATTCTTGCTATATCGCCTACTGTCGGTGAAATGAACGGCGATCCTGTGCGGGACGCCGCGACGGACCACGGGGCGGTCCGACGCTCTCGATCTTATTGGCGACCCCGGCAGGATTCGAACCTGCGACCTTCAGCTTAGAAGGCTGTTGCTCTATCCCCTGAGCTACGGGGCCGTAAGCGCTTTTTCGCCTGATACTTTTAGGTGGGCTCTCGGCCGTAGTCTCGGCGGCTGAAACATCCACGCCACGCTTTTGGAAACCGCGTCGCGGCATTTTAGTCGGCTTTCGAGTTCGGGCAAAGGGAAGCCTTGCTCGCGCTGGGATGCGCGTCTCCGGAGCGCAATTGGCCGAGGCGTCGCGCCCCGGTCCTCAGTCGCCATGATGTCGATCGGCGGCAAAAATCCAATCGCGCCCGGTTTTAGGTTGCTCGCCGGGGCAGGGGATAGTCGCCTCTCTGATAAAGGCGATGGATATCCTCACTGTCGAAGCGGTCGTCTCCGACCTGCATCCATGCGCCGAGAGTGCGAACGGCGGGAAAGTCTTCGACCGCGAAGCGGATGGCCTCCGCGGCCGTGGCGAAGCGACGATAGCCAAGCTGCTGCCGCGCACGGCTCTTGCGCTTTCCCACGAACAGTTCTGCCGGCAGGCAGTAGTCAAACGCCATATTCGCCTCCAGCAGCAGGCGGGGGTCGAACCGTCTCCGCTCCCGGGCCGCGGCGCTTCTTGGCGGCCCAGCGGAGAAGATACCACGCCAAACCGATCCCGGCGAGGAGGACGGCCCGTCAAATAAAGGATAATCTCTAAGAAACGCGGACCAAGATGATTCGTGCCTAGCCGGGCCATGCTGCCGCGGAGAAGTCAATGAATGACACGCGCACGCTTTTTGCCGGAATGGGAGCGTGAAACGCCCGCAGGTCGAGCGATCGCGGCGGCGGGCCTTGAAACGAACACATCTTTGTCCCATATGATGCATTAGCCGTGATTGGCTCCGGCGAGCCGCGTGTGCGGATTCCCGTCAAAACGGTCATTCCCGTCAAACGGTCTCTGGCTCGCTTTTTCATCCTCATTGGCACCTGGATCGCGCGGGTGCCGTGTTTGACCCGCAATGCGGGACGCGGCGCAACCGCCGCGCCAACGCGCCAACAGAAAGTTATTCATTGACCTCCTTTGACGGCTTTGGCCTTGACGACGCGATTACGCGTGCAATCGCAGAAGAAAAGTACGCCACTCCAACGCCGATCCAGGTGCAGACCATCCCGATCGTCATGTCGCGCCGCGACGTGATCGGAATTGCTCAAACCGGCACCGGAAAAACCGCCGCATTTGCTCTGCCGATCCTGCATCAGCTGATCGCGAATCCGCGGCCCGCGGAGCGCAAAAGCTGCCGCGTCCTGGTGCTCAGCCCGACGCGCGAGCTGTCCGGCCAGATCCTGGAGAGCTTCCGCACCTACGGCCGGCATCTGCGCATCCGAACCGCGCTGGCGATCGGCGGCGTTCCCATGGGCGGACAGGTGCGTGCGCTGCTCAACGGCGTAGACGTACTCGTCGCCACGCCGGGACGGCTGCTCGATCTGAGCAGGAACAACGCGCTCCGCCTGGGCGGCGTCGAATTCTTCGTGCTCGACGAAGCCGATAGAATGCTCGACATGGGCTTCATTCACGACATTCGCAAAATCGTCGCCAAGCTTCCGGCGAAGCGGCAGACGCTGCTGTTTTCCGCGACGATGCCGCACGCCATCGCCGAACTCGCGGTGCAGCTGTTGCGGGACCCGGTCAATGTCGCCGTGACGCCGGTCGCTTCGACCGTCGAGCGCGTCGAGCAGCGGGTCATCCGCGTCGATCGCGGCGCCAAGCCCGCTGTCCTCGTCGAGGTCTTGCGGCGCGAGGCAATCGATCGTGCCCTGATCTTCACGCGGACCAAGCATGGCGCCGATAAGGTCGTCCGCGGCTTGATCAAGGCCGGCCTGCCGGCGCAGGCGATCCATGGCAACAAGTCGCAAAGTCAGCGCGAGCGCGTGCTCGCCGCGTTCCGCAAGGGCGATGTCAAAGCTCTCGTTGCTACCGATATCGCCGCGCGCGGCATCGACGTGGACGGCATCAGCCACGTGGTGAATTTCGACCTGCCCAACATCCCGGAAACCTACGTGCACCGGATCGGCCGTACGGCGCGGGCGGGGGCCGATGGGATCGCCATCTCGTTGTGCGATGCCGAGGAGCTGCCGTTCCTGCGCGACATCGAGAAGCTGATCCGCAAGTCCATTCCGGTGACCGACAGCCGCGCCCGGCCGGGCCGGACCGAGGCGCCGAAAATTGAGCGCCATGCCGGCGAGCGGCCCGATCATTCCTCGGGTAGGCGGCGGAATTCTCGCCAAGGCGAGGCGGCGCGCTCCAACGGGCATCACGGGCATCAAGGACAACCCGGGGAATCCCCGGATGGAATTGGCTCCGTCGCGTTCCTGCAGCGCAGCGCCCGAGCGAGCCGCCAAGGCGCGCGCGGCGCTCCGCATCGGGCCAATCATCCAAGAGGATCGTGACATGGCAAAAGAAGAACTCCTGCAGTTTGACGGCCTGGTGACCGAGATATTGCCCGACGCGCGCTATCGCGTTCAGCTCGATGCCGGGCATGAGGTCGTGGCTTACACCGCCGGAAGGATGAAAAAGAACCGGATCAAAACCCTGGCCGGCGATCGGGTGACGATCGAGATGTCGCCCTATGATCTGGAAAAAGGACGATTGATCTTCCGTCACAAGGAGGAGCGCGCCGGATCGGGCGGCGCTCCGGCGCAGCGCAGGAATTTTCGCCGGCGGTGATCAGCGATGTTCGATGCGCCGGCCAACAACGACAATGACGTCACACCACACCGGGGCAAGACCATGCGAATATTCATTTTCAAGTCCGAGGCCAAGCCGGATTTGCGCGCGTTCGGCGGCGATTTGACCGGCAGCCAGCTGCCCAAGCAGTTCAGGCCGTGGCGGGCGATCGGCGCTATCGCGCCCGACGGAGATCCTCCGCATGAGCTATCCCGTGACGCGATCGAAGCGGCCATCAAAGACCGGGGTTTTCAGCTTTGGCGCATGAGCAAGAAGGAAGGGAGTCCGGATCGGACTTAAATCACATCCAATGCGAACCACAAGCGCGACGCCGCTGGAGGAATCCGCGATGACAGACCGCACCCACAAGTTCAAGGTCGGGCAAACCGTCGATCTCATCCCTTCGATATCGCGATCGGCGGCGAGCGGACACTACGAAATCGTCAGCCTGCGGCCGGCCGAAGGCCAAGGTCCGCAGTATCGCATCAAGAGCAGAAGCGAAACCCACGAGCGCGTCGTGGCGGAGAGCGACCTCAGACTTTCAGTACGTGTGAAATTCGATTAATGGGTGGCCGCGGCGGCGCCTTTCGCCGCCCGGGCACGGCGCAATGAACCGGCCGGGGACCGGAGGGAGCCGACAATGTTCAAGATACTCGAGCTCAAAGGCACGGATGTTGCCCCGGCGGCGGAAGTCGGTCGTGGATACTTCACGCAGGAAGAGGCCAAGGCTGCGGTCAAGCGGCATCTGCGGACATTCAGGGCATCCGGGCACAACCCCGAAGGAAATTATTGGTGGGCGCGCGATGCCGAAGGCCTGCGGAAATGCTGGATTTCCAGCATCGAGTGAAAAAGCGGCGGTGAGCTTCTGTGCTTAATTTTCCCAACCAAAGCCGGGTTTTCGATCCGACGCGCCGCGCCGTGCGGTTCTGGGGACATGATAGCGCGATGGAGTGGTCGTTCTTCGTAACCGAAGATGCGCTCAAGCGGTTGCAACCGAAAATGGCCCGCGATGTGGCGAGCCTGCTTCTCGCCTTCGATACCAATCGGGCCGCGATCTACGCAGCCGCCATGCGGGTGTATAAGCGGGAGCGAAAAGGTTCTTACGAACTTTCGGCGACGGATTTTTGATATCGCCTCAGGAACGGTCGCCGTTCATATGGCGCCGACATTGCATTTATCGAAAATCCCGAGATGCTTCTGCGCTTCGATGGGCATGTCGGGGACGCGGATGACGCGGCCCATAAAGGTCGCCCACGGCTTTTCGGCGGTCGGTTGAAGCTGGGCAAAATTCCAAAATTGCTGCTCTTTCATCTCGATTTCGGTGACGGCGTTGTCGAGAATCCAAGAGCGGAGCATGCTGAGCCGGCTTCCCTCGGCGTTTTTGAACATTGTCTCCGGCACAGCTTTTCTCATCTTCTATTCCTTTGGCTGGGCGATCGAAACCTGCACCGGTCCGCCGTCTCAGCCGGTAGACTATTGGCATGCCATTGGTAACCTTTCCCTTAGGACCAAGGCACGCGTTTGCGCACCGATTCGGCGCAGGCCGCGCTCCGGAGCGCGACCTATTGGCCTTCCGGGTCGGCGCGGGACGACTATCAGAATTTCTTGCGGACGTCCTTGTCAGCCGGCCGCGCTGGCGTGAACGGCGTGAACGGCGCGGCCGCTGGAGCGTTTTTCTTCTTGTTCTTGTCCGCCTTCGGCTTCTTCTTCTCGCGATTGCTTCGCATTTGACCCTTTGCCATCTGGTTTCCTCGCTGCTCGGGTTTGAACGTATAGCGCGCGGATTGGCAGGGCGCTAGCTTTCGCCCGAGAGCCGCTTGAAGTCGGCAAGCACGGCGGCAACCAGCTTTTGTCGGCGCGGGTCCTCGGCAGCGAGTGTCGTCGAAAAGAGATTGAGGAGGTAGCCGGCTTTTTCGGCGGCTTCTTCCCAATTCGCTGCCGGCGACGCCAGCAAGTGAGCTTCCAATTCGTCCTGCCGAAGGCGCAATGCCTTCTCGTTCTCTTCCACGCCGGCTAGGAGACGGCGGAGATCGGTCGCTTTTTGCGCGGCCATCCCGCGATGCTGATCAAGATCGATCGTCTTTTCGGTCACGACCGGACGCTGGGGCGGGTTAGCGGATATTCGACGCTCTCGTACAGCCGACGGATGTCGGCGCTGCCGTATCTGCGCTCGTCGACTTCGAGAAACGCGCCGACAAGACATTCCGGCGGCAGATCTTCCATGGCGAAACGGATGGCCTGCGCGGCTCGCTCGAATCGCTTGTAACCAAAAGGCTCACGCCGCGGCGGCCGCCGTCGGGTCGGATAGAGTTCGGCCAAGGCGTTGTAGTCGAATTCGGCCATCTGACCGCTCCATGAACGGATGAAACAACCATCTGAATGATCAGCATTCAAACGATAGCATGAATATAGGCACAAAATGCAGCGTTACCAGGGCCAACTGCGCGCCATTGTTGCCGAAATCGCGGCCGCCCGACGATATGACGTCGATTTATGTTGCTTTGCGTCGTGGACATCTGCGGCGCGGTTCCAGTGTGCGCCGTCATCTGTCGGTGACTTGAGCGGTTAATCATTGTAGGGTTGCAAGAGTTGCTCGCTCTCGCCGGTTGCCGTGCCTGTCACGGCAGAAGCAAAGACCGTCCGGAGATCGCGGCCGATTCTTCCGCTGACCGTGCAAGAGCAGACGACGCGGCTGTCGCATCTGCGATCGAGGATGGAGAGAACTTTGCAGGATGGACCGAAAGTCGATGCCGGCGCCGCTGTGACCGATCTGCGCGCCTTGGCGCAGAGTCTCGCACGATATCGCCAACCGAACCATGGACGCAGCATCATCGAAGTTCTGATTACGGTCGTACCGTTCGTTCTCCTTTGGCTGGCGATGTGGTTCTCGCTCCAGGTCGGATACGGACTTTATTTGCTGTTCGCCATTCCCGCCGCGGGCTTTCTTGTCCGCTTGTTCATGATCCAGCACGATTGCGGTCACGGCTCGTTCTTTCGCCATCGATTGGTGAACGACTGGGTCGGCCGCGTGATCGGCGTGTTCACGCTCACGCCTTATGATTCCTGGCGACGCGCGCACGGCATCCATCACGCGACATCGGGTAATCTCGATCAACGCGGCGTTGGCGACATCGAGACGCTCACCGTGCGCGAATATCTGGCGCTGCCGCGCTGGCGCCGGTTCGCCTATCGCCTCTATCGCTATCCGATCGTCATGTTCGGCATCGGCCCGATCTATCTGTTCTTCCTGCGCCACCGGCTTCCCTTGGCGCTGAGGCAAGCAGGCTGGTTGTCCTGGGTCAGCACCATGGCAACCAACGGCGGGACCGCGCTGGTCGTGGCCGGCATGATCTGGTGGGTCGGCGTCGGGCCGTTCGTGCTGGTGCATCTGCCGATTACGCTTGTCGGCGGTGCGGCCGGGGTTTGGCTGTTCTACGTTCAGCACCAATTCGAACATACGGTCTGGTCTGAAGACCGAGAGTGGAGCTTTTCGACGGCGGCGCTGTACGGGAGCTCACACTATGAGCTGCCGTCAATGCTTCGCTGGTTTACCGCCAATATCGGCATGCACCATATTCACCACCTATGCAGCCGAATTCCTTTTTATCGGCTGCCGCTCGCGCTTCGCCGTCATCCCGAGCTGGCGACCGTCGGCCGGCTCACTCTCGGTCAAAGTCTTGCGTGCGTGCGCCTCGTGCTGTGGGATGAAACGGCGCACCGGCTCATTTCATTTCGCGAACTGCGAACTCGGTTCGGCGACGCCTCGGGTCGGGCGCGACGCGCATCCACGCTCTCTGATCGGTGACGACGGCCGGTTTGGCTCGGGCGCGATTGCATTACAATTCTTGTTGGCGCGTTGCTGCATCGGGTTTGCTGCTGGCGTCCGCCTTGCAAAGGCCACGCTTATCTTCTAAGTGTGGCCATCGAGATTTGGCCGGACAATCGGGCCGTATCGCCTTCGCTGAATGCCAGGCGCACGTTCAGACCCCTCCAAACATCGACGAATTGAGCAGCAAGTCGCGCGACCGCGCGACTTTAGCTCAAGTGCCCTGAATCAGCGAAAGGACACCCTTATGATTACCGGCACCGTAAAGTTCTACAACGATCAAAAAGGCTTCGGCTTCATTCAACCGGACGACGGCAGCAAGGACGTCTTCGTTCACGCGACCGCGCTCGAGCGCGCCGGAATGCGTGGATTGGTCCAAGGCCAAAAGGTCGCCTTCGATACGCAGGAGGATAGCCGCAGCGGCAAGATTGCCGTCGGCACCATCCAGGCGGCGTGACGCCACGAGCAGCGAATCGAAACCGCCCCCCAAAGGGGCGGTTTTTTTGTTCTGGGCGTGTTGCGGACGATGCGGCGGCCAAGCTTTGCCGGCCAATCTTGCAGGATTGTGGTGGGTGTCTCCCGGATGATTGATCATTCCGATTTTTCCGTTGTCGTAAAAGAAATGGCGCGTTCGCCAAAATCGTGGGGATGGGAGATTTATCGCGCCGGGAGAAAGAGCCCGATCGAGCGCTCCGATGCTTTTTTCGCGACAATGACCGAGGCCGACCGCGCCGGAAAAGCGTCGCTCAGATTGCTGCTGAGCGAATATCCTTGAGCGT
>CAWKNH010000008.1:0-383058 GCA_963850855.1 uncultured Alphaproteobacteria bacterium | reverse complement strand
CATTTAAAGCCGGCAAGTCCGACCACCAACCCGCCCACTTGAATTGAAAGTCAGCCTAGCGCACCCGGCTCGCTGCGGTCGATTTCCAAGAATGTTCCTGAGGTTCCTAGCGAGATGAGCGCGGGGACGTGGCATTGGGTTTTGCGCCGCTCACGATGATAGGAATCAGGGCCTGCTGGTTTTTGTGATTGAGCGGTCGGCAAAACCGAGACTGTGTTGAATGCCCGTCTCCCATGCCGCAACGAGGCGATCGCCGATATCACGATGTGTTGCCTATTCTTGAAATACGTCACGACATCCGGCGCGATCTTTGAAAGAGCATCTGCAGTCTCCTCGAGCACGCGTTTGATGGTCTGCAATGAGAGATCGCATCGCGTCTGTCCGAGCAGCGTCAGCGCCTTGCGGTCCGGCTAATTCGTCGAACCGGATCGGCTCAGCTCGCGTCTGTTGGTCAGGGTGGTGGTTGCCGCCGAGCACCATGTCGATCTCACAGCACAATCTCTCGGTTGCATAGCCAATAGGGCGCGCGAAAGAACGGAACGGCGACTTTTGGGCGGCTGAGCGTGTCGCAAATCCGTTGCGAATTTCTTTCACCGCTCGGCAAGCGTGAGCTCTGCGAGGTTTGCATGTGTTGGGAGTGCGTACCGAGTGTGCCCGGTCGCGGAACAATATGCATAGCCGAATGTTTGCGAAACAAGACGTGGTTTGCTCACCCAAAGGCGAACACAACGAATAGGAGAGCGTTATGAAGGTTCCCAAGCTATTACGCAACGCAGCTTTGTTTGCCAGTTTGATCGCGGCGTCAGTTCCGTCCCTATCGGTTCCAGCTAATGCCGCTTGGCGAGGTGGTTGGGGAGGTTGGCATGGTGGTTGGAGTGGCTGGCGTGGCGGTTGGGGGTGGGGCGGCGCGAATCTCGGGCTTGCCGCAGGTGCGCTCGCCGGAACAGCGCTGACCGCTCCATATTACGGTTACGGCTATGGTCCGTACTACGGTATAGCTACGGCTACCCAGCCTACGGTTATAGCTACGGCTACCCAGCCTACGGATATAGCTACCGCTACCCAGCCTATGGATATGGCTACGGCTATGGCCCCAGCTACGGTTATGGATATTAGCCGTGACCGCGGTGGTAGGAGAACGCTAGCTGCGAGGCTGGGGACGGCTTGAACCTGCGGGCATACCAACGGCTTGAGGAAAAACGGTGCCGTTGGTACGAGCCAGCTGCGATCCAGATTACTACATAAATTTGTAATTGAAGCCGACGCGGAGCGTTTTCGGTGATCGCTTTGCGCTACGCCGCGGGTGCGGCGGCAGCTTTGGTCGCCCATGGCGGCCTTCGATCTGTATTTTTTAGACGGAACATATGCTCACGCTTTCCAAACGATAGGCTTCTCCGTCCTACATTTCCTCCGATATTAGGCCATTCGTTATGGAACTGGTCATTTTGGTAACCAGGCGGCCGCTTCGCCACGCAACAGGTCAACGTTGCACGGTGCGATGATTTCCGTGACGCTCCAGAGCCTTCATTCGTTAGAGTTGATCCTGACATTATCGCAAATGAGACTGGGACGGCATTTGTTAGTTTGCTGGGGTATGCTTCAGCACTGTTACCCAAGGGCCACAGTTACTGATAAAAACGTGTTGACGACGCATCAAATCATTGAAAAGCCATCATGATCTCCCGGAATTGTTTGATTGGGGGTGGGCATGAGTTGGAATATTTGTTCTCAGCTAGGAACATCGGCTGTTGTCCCTTTTTTGTGGCGAAGTTTGGTCGCCGCGATTGCAAGCACCATTACGGTTACGGCGAGCCCTGCTGAAACTTACTCTACGTATAGGGTACTTTACGTCGAAGACATTCCGGATCGGATAATCTCAGATCAGATCCCGCTGGACGCCTTTGGATACCTGGGCGGGTTGCTTGAAGCCCGCTTCTATGAACCGCACTCGACGACGAATGATCCGCGCTCCGAAATCCAAGCCGCCGCGTCTTTGTACGGATTGGATTTGGCAATGATGATGTCCATCGCCAAGGTCGAGAGCGACTTCAACCCCGGCGCACGGACCGGTTCGTACAAGGGGTTGTTTCAACTGAGTGACTATGAGTTCAACAGGTACGGCGATGGAAGCATCTGGGACGCGAGAGACAACGCACGCGCGGCCGCACACATGTTTCTGGTTCAAGCCGAAATGTTCAAAGGAGCGCTTGGTCACTATCCGGATTACGCCGAGAGATACATGGTGCATCAGCAAGGTATCCAAGGCGCGACTGAACATTACGAACATCCCGAGCGCCCCGCATGGCAGTCCATGTGCGCGACCGACGAAGGCCTGCTAAAGGGTGAGCAATGGTGCAAAAGGTGCATATGGGGAAACCTCCTTCCAAAATGGAAACGCGCATTCGGAAGTGTGGAAAGCATCCACAGCGGCGACTTCATCGACCTTTGGACTGGACGTATTGATCATCTCGCAAATAGATACGGTGCAGCGAGTAGCGGCGTGGCTGTAAATCCCAATCCCAAAATTAACACTCGACGCTCGGCGACTTCGGCTCGCAGTGAGCCTCGACGAGGGCCTCAGCACCGCGTAGCGGAGGTTCGAGCTAAGGCAGCTAAGACCGTCGCAGGGCGCGCGCGACCAACGTTGGCGCGCAGCGAGCCTCGCGCGCCCCAGCCTAATGCGGCGGAGGTTCGAGCCAAGGCAGCTAAAACCGTCGCACGACGCGCGCGACCTCTTTCAACGGCTGCCGACACCACTGCGAATGACAGCAATCGTACTGCACGGCCGCCAATAAAGCCGCGCCGAGCGATATCTGGATCGCAGCCGGTTCAAAGACACCTGCAAAAACAGGCATCGGTTGTTCCTCGGTGAGGAAGAGATCACCGTCGGCGCGGTACTGGGCCGGGATCGCGTTCACGCGACGGGACCTGCGGGCAGGAAGGCAACGGCGTCGATCTCGATCTTCGCGTTCAGCAACAGGCCCGCGACTTGCACGGCGGTGCTGGTGGGCGGATCTTTCGGAAAGAACTCTCCGCGGATGCGCGAGAACACCGCATAGGGGCCGAGATCGGTCAAATATGTTTTGATGCTGACGACATGGTTCATGCCGGCGCCGAGTTTGCTGAGCGAACCCCGGATGCGCTCGAAGGTCGTACGCACCTCCTGCTCGAACGTGACACTGCCCTTGTCGGGCGGTAACGGCACGCCGCACGCTGAAACGTTGTTGAGGGCGACCGACCGCGTTGCGCGAAAAGGCCGAGCCACGTCCCGGCGCGCCGACTCTCCGCAACCCAAACCGTCGTTGTTAAGGTTGGTTCCCCAAATATTTTCGTTTACGTGGGCCAGCGCCGCGACCGGGGGGCGCTTCGACTTGTGTCCGTGCACGGCCAGTTGCGTCCACACCTTCGCCATTTGCAGGAAGGCTTGCCGATGTTCCTCGTCGTCGGTTTCGGCAGCCCAGCGCAGGCATTCTCGAGCGTAGAGTTGATATTCGTCAGATACGGTCCCCATGACGTGTCCCCAATCGCACACATCAATTTTCCGGACGATTCAGCGCTCAACACTCTACCGAGTTCCGCCGCGGGGTTGCCAGCGTGAGCGCCCGCGAAAAATGTCGCTGTGGGTAGCGGCAGTTTTACGCGCTGCGGTGTCGCTTTTGTCGCATTAACTCGACTAGCGGCCGGGCGTTGTTGAGTTTGCCATGCAAACACTACACCTCGAGCGCTATCCTTGGACCCGGACAACGCCGGAGCGTGCACCAATCTTGAACCGATTGGCGCTGCGGCTGGCGCGGTACTTCCGATCGATGATCCGATGATGGCCACGCCGGGCGCCGACGTGCGCTGCGCCCTTTAGTGAATTGACCCTTTGGCGCGATCAATGTGCGGCGTGAAGTTCGCCGGCATTGCCGGTCGCTCACCCTCCTTTAGTTCATTGCAAACGGGACAGGGCATGCCGGCGCCACCGCAAAGGCAGGCATGGGGATGGTCGCTGCCCCACGGCCGATCGGGATGGTCCTCACAGACGCAACGCGCGCCCTGGCAGGTGCCGCAGATCATTGGTGCCAAAGCGCGATCAGGCGCTTTTGATCTTCGGGCCGAATGGCGAATTGTTTGATCGCCAGCTCTTTCGCCTTGGCTTCATCCGGTGCTTCTACTATACCGACGAACGCAGCCGGCGACGCCGTCAGGCGGCGAATTTCCCAGGTACGCTCTTTCTTCTTCTTACTGACTTTACGCATAGCCCAAATATAATTATTTGGGCCGTTTTGGCCAGTTCTCCGGTGATGTGTTTGCTCCGGGCGGGCCGCGCTCGATTACCCAATTCGATAGCTGCAAGTGATCGACGATAATCTTGGCGACCACTTTGCGCTCCAAATCTGTGAGCGGACGCAATGTGCGGGCGACCTTGAAATTCAACGCAAAGCCTGCGTCGGACATCACGGCCTCCGCGATCTTGTCGGGCCAGCGGGGCATATTGGAGAATAGAGTGGGAACGAGTGTCAATAGCCCCACTACTCAATTGCCGCCAGAATGCGAACTGCTGGGGAGTATTGTCTGAGCCTCCGGCGTATAGGGAGGCCCCGACCGACAGGTTGGGGCTTCTTTCTTTTATGCAACCCGACCCATTCTTCGCGCCGGCCGGCGAAGACGCTCGATCGCTGTTATTTGTGATAGTTGCCAAACGGCTCTCTGCTGCACGGGGCAGCATACTGTCGCCCCCGCTGGCGGCGGCGCTCGGGGCGGAACGGGTTCACCCCTAGTGGTCCGTTCCGTCCTATTATCCTTCCGGCTGCGCCCATTCGGCAAATCAGGGTTCGCTAACTTAAGTCGCCGATTGCGTTCAGCCTTTCTAAACGGACGGGCCAGATACTGAAGCAATGTTCCGCGGTGTGGCGACAGCTTTGGTCGCTATGGCGGCCTTCGACCTGTATGTTTTGGACGGCAGATACATCCATGCCTTCCAAATGATGAGCCTCTCTGTGCTCCGTTTCTTCGGATTTTAGACCCCGCTGGGCCGCCGGCGCTGCCCCGCGCTATGCTTATGGTACTGCTGGCCGTCGAGTGCCCGCCCAGAAAAGAGACGCCATCTCGCGACCGCAACTCCGCAAAGTTGGGCGTCGAATTTCCCAACGCTTTAAGCGATACGACGGAACTCTATGCCCAGCATCTCGTATTTCACTCGATAATACCCGTCCTCGCCAACGACCACCGCCGCCGGCATCACATTCATCACATCCTGTGCCATGACGCCTTCATAGACGCCTTCTTGATCCAAGTAGCTGAAGGCATATAGCGGCAGGTTGTGCGCCGCGGTCCCAATCCGCTGGATATTGGTCTTGAGACGGACATCCGAGGTAGGAGGAGGTGGAGGACCCATAGGCGGGCGAAGTGCCTTCATTGCAGTCTCCTGCTTCGGTCGGTGCCGCGTCACACTAAAACAACTGTCGCGTCGATGGCAATCGTGAATTGGGTATTGCGTCCCCCCGAAGCCGGGCTGCCATTGCGGCAACGCATTGAGCCGCTAGCGCAGGAATCAGCTGCAAGCTAACATTCCGGTGCAGCAACTTCATGCGACCAGTCAGCTGTCAACACGCCAATGCGAAATGCTGTTTGCCTTTGCACCGACCGGAACATGCTCATTCCCGCGCTGTTTGTCGCAGACGCCGTGATGGCCAACCAATCCGCCGGCATATTGATGTGTGCGATGTCAGCGGCTCGCGACAAAACGTCATAAAGACTTTTCCAATAATTAATCGCGGCGACAGGTCTTCGTAACGTGGACACAACATCTCAGTAGGGAGACGCCCCCGGCACCACTCCGGCACGGCGTTAGAACTGGGAGAGAAACGGAGACCTGCCATGCCCGACACAAACAGTCGCAAAAACAAGTTCATTCAATTACGTCGCCTGACGCTTCTGGCCTCGGTTGCCGGGCTGGGCGCGGCCATTCTCGTCGCTGGACCGGGCGGCTATCTGCCGACGAGCCTGCCGGCTTGGTCATCCGCAGCGCGCGCGGCCGATGCCGCAACGCAGCATCCCGCGAGCTTCGCCGATCTGGTCGCCAAGGTGAAGCCCGCCGTCATTTCGGTGCGCGTCAAGATCGACCAGTCGGCGAGCATGACCGGCATGACCGACAACGGCAACGAAAATATGAATCCGTTCGCGCCCGGCTCGCCGATGGAGAAATTCTTCCAGCAATTCGGTAAGAACCTGCCAAATGGCATGCCGCGCCATGAGTTCGTCACCGGCGAAGGTTCCGGTTTCTTCATCTCGCCCGATGGCTACGCGGTGACCAACTTCCATGTCGTCGACCATGCGAAGTCGGTCCAGGTGACCACCGACGACGGCACGATCTACACCGCTAAAGTCATTGGCACCGACCAGAAGACCGATCTGGCGCTGATCAAAGTCGAGGGCAAAATGAACTTCTCCCTATGTGAAGTTCGCCGATCATTCGCCGCGGGTCGGCGATTGGGTGGTCGCGGTCGGTAATCCGTTCGGTCTTGGCGGTACCGTGACCGCCGGCATTGTCTCGGCCCGCGGCCGCGATATCGGCGCTGGCCCCTATGACGACTACATCCAGATCGACGCTCCGATCAACAAGGGCAATTCCGGCGGACCGGCGTTCGACGTCAACGGCGAGGTGATCGGCGTCAACACGGCGATCTATTCGCCCTCCGGCGGCTCCGTCGGGATCGGCTTCGACATTCCCGCGGAAACCGCGAAAACCGTGGTGGCGCAACTCAAGGAGCACGGCCACATCACGCGCGGCTGGCTCGGCCTGCAGATTCAGCCGGTGACCGCTGGCATCGCCGAAAGCCTCGGCATGAAGAAGGCCGAGGGCGCGATGGTCGACCAGCCGCAAGCCGACAGTCCGGCGGCGAAGGCTGGGGTCGAGTTGGGCGACGTCGTCACTGCAGTCAATGGCACGCCGGTCAAGGATGCGCGCGCGCTCGCCCGCATGATCGGCGCAATGGCGCCGAACAGCTCGGTCAAGCTCGACATCTTGCGCAAGGGTGAAAGCCGGACACTGACCGTGACGCTCGCCCAAATGCCGAACGAGCGGCAAGCCAACGCCGAGAACGGCGAATCGACAGCTGCGAGCGGCGTACCACATCTCGGCCTGACGCTCGCGCCGGCGGATGATGTGGCCGGCTCGGGCGACAAGGGTCTGGTGGTTACCGGCATCGATCCGGCCGGACCAGCCGCCGAGCAGGGCTTGCAGACCGGTGACGTCATTCTCGACGTCGGCGGCAAGGCGGTCGCGAATGTCGGCGACGTACGCAACGCGCTGTCCGAAGCAAAGTCGCAAGGCAAGCACGACGTGCTGATGCGCGTGAAAACTGCCGATGGCACCCGCTTTGTGGCGATACCGCTTGGCAATGCGTGACGCGACAGGACGCCCGCCGGTCTCTCCCGTCTCCAAGGGATGTCCTTCCCGTGACCGGCGGGTGTCCAATGGGGACGGGTTAAACCCGTCCCCATCCATCATCTGCCGAACAAGCCGCGCGGAGTTCCGTAGCTCGATGACCGGCGTATTTTGAACGGGATGTTCATTGGGGCCGGCTGCAGGATGCGTCACTTCGTCCACACCAGGCTATCAGGTAGGATCTTTCAGATGGCCGTAAGATTGGCGTAGTGGATCCAAAGAGGGGGTCTCTGTTGGGAGGTTAATCGTGACAGCCAAACCCGACATCGAAGCAGTTCGAGATGATCTCTCTGTTTTAGTGAAGAACATGAGCAAGGTGGCGACCGACTTGCACGCCGCGCCGCGCGAACGCCTGAAGGCGATTGAGCTACTGGTGCGCGTTGCCGTTGGTCCAAGCAAGCGTCCCGCCCTGGATAGTGACGTCGTTGCAGGCCGCGAGGCCTTAAATGCTCTTTTGGACGCCCCCATTTATCTTCGACAAATAATCACATCGACTAGATCGGAACGCGTTCGGTCGAGGGTCGCGGAGTTGGCGATTCGCATCGACAGCCTCAAACGTTAAATGGCTCTTCATCGTGAGCGGGTCTTTCAAGGACGCCGGCCGCGCGGGGCCGCCTGGGGGATCTCGGTGCAAGCGCGAAAGCTAGCGCAACGGGTATCGCCCCGCGATGACGCACTATCCGTGCGGTCTATCGACCGCATCGTTGGTACGATCGTGCGCAAGTTCGACCGGTGCCCACCGCGCCTGTGGGCTTACCCCCCGCAGATCTTTCACCACCCCGATCGGCACGCCGACCCGTTCAATCACATTCACGATCTTCCCACGAAGCACTCGATCGCAGTTCATGTGCGTAGGTGCAATGAAGAAGTCGGCATGGCTCCAATCGCGAGTGAATTGCAAACGCCGATCGGCTTCGTTGTCAAACGAAGCCCGCTCCCCACAAACCGCAACGGTATAGTGTGGGGGGCGACTCGGATTGGCATAGGTTCCAGTCTGATCCAGATAGGTCTCAAGATCCTTGACCGCAGCCGGCATGATATTGACCCAATAGTCCGTTGCGTAACGTCGCGACGCGCCTTCCAAGCCGCCAACCAGGGAATTGTAGAAGAGGTATTCGTAGGGATGCAGCCGCATTAGAGTCGCGGCATCCCAAACGAGGGCGGTCGCCACTCCAGCGAGCGCAACAAATCCGAGCGCGCGTCCTTTTGCTTCGAAAACAATAAGGCAAGTGTGCATTCCAATGCCGGCAAGCGCCGCAAGCGGTGGCACTACAAACAGAAAATGGCGCATTCCGGTGTACGACGGACCACCGCAGATGATTTGGCAAGACAACGGAAAAGCAACGAGAAAGAGCAAGGCTCCGATTTCTTGCAGACGCGCGTCCTCCGACCAGTTGCCTTTTCGCATTGCCGCCGAGCGAGGCGCAGATATCAAAACTGCGCCAGCGCCAACTAGGAGAAAAAGCGGCAGCTTAATCGCCAGATAGCAAGGTTCATACCAGCGCGGTACATTGCTCATGGAATAAACTTTTCCGGCGATAATGGTGTTGATTGGCTCGTGAAAGTTGGCGAATGAAAATACCGCCCGAACCGGATTGAAAAAATCGAGCAATGCCCATGGCCAGGATGCGATCATTATGACATAGCCGACGGCAAAGGCTGGAACAAAAAGCAACAAC
Source organism: uncultured Alphaproteobacteria bacterium (assembly GCA_963850855.1). Lineage (GTDB taxonomy): Bacteria > Pseudomonadota > Alphaproteobacteria > Rhizobiales > Xanthobacteraceae > BOG-931. The sequence goes on along the minus strand of CAWKNH010000008.1, from coordinate 373,947 downwards.
GAGTGAACGCTGACGCTCGCGAAGCGGCGCCAATCTTTTTTTCCTATGCTCCAGGATCGCAGGGCGATCAGTCCGACGGCGTAACCGACCATCAACAGGCCAAGGACGCGCAAGCCAAGCGCGGCACCCAGCAGTGTCCCGAACCATAAAATATCGCGCGGCCGCGGATCGGGAAGATCACGCGCCGCGCGCAACAGATAGAACGTTGCGCCCATCATGGCGGCGGCAAACGGCACATCCTTGGTGTGATTGAACATGCCTCCGTACCAGACGCCGCAAAGCGCAAGCGCGAGACCCGCCAGCAGACCAGCTCTGGGTCCCGCAATCATCCGGGCGGTGGCCCAAGTGGCGGCCACTCCACCAATGCCTGCGAAAGCACACAAGACGTGACGAATATCGTAGAGGTCGAACGGCAGAACGTGCGCCAGCAAGACCGCGATGACATCGAACAGTCCGCCGTAGAGAAACAGATTTGCGAAATGGAAAACCGATTTGTCGGTGAAGCCGCTCGTGTAGTAGGCGACGATCAATTCGCCGTAGTGGTGCTGCAAGCCTTCGTCGTTCGAAACCGCATATTCCCTGAATGTGGCGCTTACCAGCACGAACAATGCCAGGACAAATATAACAAACGCCAAATCAAACCGGTCGATCGCGGGAACTGAAACGCGGCGACGTTGGCTGGGGGCGGCACTCACACTTATCTCATAGCCAGCAGATTTATTTGGTTTCAAAATCGGTGGACGATCAACCCGCTGTTGAATTTATCCGCCGCAGTCTGAATATTGAGCAACAGTAGCTGAGACAACTTGACGCAACGTTACCCCTCACAGGGTTCGGTGGCAGTTGTGCGGTGCGGTGGGCGCATCGCGATCAGCCGTACAGTCCTGTGGATCTATGAAATCGTTCCGTGGGGGACCGAAGGGACGGAACTTGGGGACGGCGGTTACCCGCCGCCCCCTCGGGGACCAAAGGTGGCGCGCCACACTCGGCCCCCGCATTTTAATTTGCTTTCGAGAGAACGAAATATCATCTTGTCTGGCCACTCCTACCGCTGCCGACGGAGCCGCCATGCCGATATCGCGATCGCTTAGAAGCGTTCCTTTACTTGTGGCCCTGCTCTTGTCGCCGACCGCATGGGCCGCCGATAGCGGCCACTCCGATAAGGTGTCGTTTTACTTTGCTGCTCACGAGGACGACTGGCAGCTGTTTATGAATCCATCGGCCTTCGAGGATGTGACCGGCGGCGCGGCGAAAACTGTCTTTGTGCATGTCACCGCGGGAGACGACGGCCTCGGGGTCGGCTCCGGCGGCCGCAAGCGGCCTTATTATCTGGCGCGGGAGAATGGCGCGTTGGATGCCATCCGCTTCATGGCGGACGCCGACAAGACGCCGATCCACGATTCAGCCGGTGCAATGACTTTCAACGGCCATCCAGTCTTCCGAGTGAGCTACCAAAATACCATTGGCTATTTTCTGCGAGTACCCGACGGTGATGCTTCGGGTTCGGGCTTTGCTGGGACCGGTTTTCAGTCTCTCAAGCGTCTTGCCAGTGGAGACATAGACACGCTTTCGGCTATCGATGGCTCGACGATCTATCACGGCTGGAGCGACCTGGTTGCGACCGTGACGAGTATCCTACAATACGAACGCGGGCGGGCGCGGCTCATTCAGGTCAACGTCGCTGAGATCGATCCGCGCATCAATCCGCAAGACCACTCCGACCACCTTCTGACGGCGAAGGCAGCGCTGGACGCGGCTAAGGACATCGCCTGCGTCCGCCGAGTCTACTATGTCGACTATGCTAGTTCCAAGCTACCGGAGAATCTTAACGCGGCACAGCGCGACATGGAAAGCGCGGTGTTTGCAGTGACGCTTGCCGGTGTCATCGCCTTTGACCAACGCACGGCATGGCATTACTACGATCAGTCGTTTATCGGCCGCAACTATTTTCGCGTCGAGGAGCCCAAGGGTGATTGCGGGGCGGCCAATGCCGTGTTCGCAACGGCAAGGCACTGACTCCTTACCCCCACCCGGAGAGATATGTCCGCGAACCTCAGGCTTGATGAAGCTCTAGGCGGATTTGCGCTGCTCGGAACAAGGTGTCTTTGAAGCGACCGGATTTTCTCTAGTAGCCGATTTGTTCTTATACCGACACCGAGACTAATTTGGATGCGCTACGTCGACTTAGCCTCCGCCCAGCAAACGCGCCGAGTCGTATCGATCGATGCGCTGCGTGGCTTGAGCATATTTTGCATCATTGGGTTAGACGGCACTATATGGGCACTCGCCGAAATGTCCGAGGGCAAAGGCCCGGTCGTAAGCGCCGCTGCAAGCTTTCTCGGCGACCAATTTACCCACGTGGACTGGGAGGGTCTTCGCTTCTATGATTTCATTTTCCCGCTATTCATTTTCATTACCGGCGTCTCGATCGTTCTCTCCTTGCCGCGTTTTGTCGAGCGCGAGGGCAAAAACAAGGCGTATCTGCGGATCCTGCGTCGATCGCTGCTGCTGTATGTACTGGGCCTGATCGCTTACAGCGGAATTAGCCAGCAATGGGCCGATGTCCGGCTTCTCGGCGTTTTGCAGCGGATCGCACTCTGCTATCTATTCACGTCTCTGATGTTCCTAAACTTCAATTTGCGCGGATTGATCGCCGCCCTTGTCACCCTCCTGGTCGGCTATTGGGCGTTGATGGCCTTTGTCCCCGTTCCCGGAATCGGGGCCGGCTCGTTCGTCCCCGACGCCAACCTTGCAGACTGGATCGATTACCATTATTTGCCAGGAAGATTATGGGAGGTCACCCGCGATCCCGAGGGCATGCTGAGCACATTGCCAGCAATCGGTACCTGTCTTCTTGGAGTATTTGCCGGGCTCCTGTTGCACGACACCCGCGTTTCTGAACAGCAGAAGACACTTTGGCTTGTCGCGTCCGGCTGTGGTTTGATCGCTGTCGGATACCTCTGGGCGCTGCCGTTTCCGATCATCAAGGCAATCTGGACGTCGTCCTTCGTCCTCGTCACCGCCGGATACAGCGCGATCCTGCTCGCCGCAATGCATCAGATTGTCGATGTGTGGCGATGGCAACGCTGGGCCACAGTTTTTATTTGGATCGGGGCAAACGCGATTGCGCTCTACTTCCTCAATGAAGTGCTTGGCTTCGAGTTGTCCGTAGCGCGCTTTGTCGGCGTCGACTTCGCGAACTTTATGGACCATGCGGTGACCCAGGGTGCGGGCGGCTTCGTTATGCACGCGCTGGGACTCGTGTTTGCCATCGCGCTGGCTGGCTTTTTATATCGGCGCAGGATTTTCCTGCATGTTTGATACGTGGAACGTACCTAGGTTAATCGGCGACCGCCAATGGAATGGTCCGGCCGTACTCCTGCCTCGCCGGCGATGATGGATAGTCTGAAGAGCTAATGGTGCGTGATGGAGATGTTATATTGTCCCGTCCTCTTCCGTAGAAACCTCGTCCGTATCCGCCGCCGAAGCCGCCGCGGCCCATGCCGAAGCCCCCATGGCCGAAGCCGCCGCCCCGCCCAAACGCCATCGCGCCGGTCGTCATCGTCGCTGTGCCGAGCAGGATGGCTGTAACGACTGCAATCACTTGCTTGCGCATTCGGCTCACTCCTATTGTGCCCCCTTTGCGGAATTCCAACGCGCTGAAGGTTCGCGCGTTAGAGGTCAAATTTCTGTAATTGACTGCGCCGAGATATGCGCTAGCGGGGCAATAAGCGACGTGCGGCGACATCACGCAGATAGCGCTAATGACCCGAACCTGGCCAAACGCGTTCTTTTGACACAGACATCGGCGGAGGACCATCCGCTGACACAGACATCGGCGCAGGACCATCCGCGAACATTCCACAGTCGGACGTAGAATAATTGTGCCGCCTCGAAGTTGGCGTCCGTCTCCGCGGGAACACAGGGAGATACGTTATGAACGTCGAAAACATTTTGACGCAGAAAGGCACAGACGTCGCAACAATAGGGTCAGAGGCTAGCATCAAGAGAGCGGCAGACTGGTTACGCGCAAAGAATATCGGAGCTCTTGTAGTAGCGAAAGACGATGCGGTTCTCGGAATTATCTCCGAACGCGATATCGTTCGTGCATTTTCTCAGTACGGCGAGGCAATTGCGTCTATGCCCGTGAAGGACATCATGACGCACGGCTTGATCACGGTGGCCCCGGGAGACGACCTAAATGGCGTGATGAGGTTGATGACGCGCCGTCGGGTGCGCCATTTACCGGTACTTCGTAATGGCAAGCTTGTTGGCATTATCAGCATTGGCGACGTGGTTAAGCGCCGGTTAGATGATCTGGAACTCGAGACAAACGTTCTGCGCGACGTCTTCATCGCTACGCATTGACGCTGCCATGCATTTCCAAATCTTGGCGGCCAACAGGACATTTGGCGGAAACGGCTTAACCGACACGATTGGCCCATTTCGACCGATGCCGCACCACAAGGATTTCCGTGCCGGGATTAGGACTTTGGCTCATCAGAATCGTTGAGTTGCAGGCGTTCACGCAAGATATGCGCGACTTGTGCGGTGTCGGTATTAGCTTTGCGAGGTTCCGCTTGATGAGATTGTTTCTGTGCTGCATTCTGCTCCCGCACAGTATGAGGGTATTTTTCAATGCGCCCAGCCAGCGTGGCCCATGCGTCAGAAAGGCGGCGCAAGCTCGCAATGGTTTTTGGACCCGTGGCTGCTTCCGCGGCACGCAAACTCTCTGCAGCCCTTCTGCGGCAGTCTTCTGCGGTCATCATGGCAACAATCTCATAACAATCTCACTCTCATAACAATCTCACTAAGACACGCTTGGCGCCTGCCATGGGTAGCAAAGAAAGCGCCCGCGCTCACGTAGCGCGGCGCTATCACTCTTCTTCTTCCCCTCCTCCGCGCGCGCGAGGCCAAGGCCGATTTCAGACGGCGAGTTCTTTTTGTGTTTTGCGGCCAGATAATCGCGTGCCCGCCGCTATCTCGTGATCACCTCGACGATCTTCTTGTCGGACGGATTCACAATCACGAGCTTCTTCTGTAACTGGGCGAAGTCGTAAGGCTTGAGCAACGGAACCGCGTGGGCGGCTTTGCTCGGAACCGGCGCCGTCGTCACGCTGTTCGGGACCACAGCGCCAATGACGGCGGAAAATCCCGAGGGCGTTTTCTGATTCAGCCATGACACATAGAGGTCGTTCCAAGCAGTTTTCCGCTGGGCGCTGGACAGGCTGAGCGTATCGCTGGCCTTCGCTGGGTTCGACATAGTCGCGGCCGAAGCCGCGGTGATGCCGGACAGCAGCACCGCCGCAGCCAAAGCCAGTGATGTTCGTTTCTTCATGGCGATCTCCACTTGAGAATGATCGCCCCGTGTGAGGAACGCGGCGCGCGAGCCGTTTGTTTCGTTACAAGTCGGTCATGTTGCGCGTCGCATAGTCGCGGACACAACTCCATTTTGGAACTTCAGCTGCGATTGACGGCATGCAAGGGTCGCTTAGGCGGCATCAATGGATTTGGCCGCGAGCCATTCGAGCCTTCTACGAACAATTAGCAACTGGAGATTGGCTGTGGGCCGTCGCGCCGCGCCGCCGCACGCCGCAAGCAAGTGACGCATCGGCCACGTTGGGTCTGAGTACCGTTGTCAGCCTGACGTTTACATCAGCACCATGCTATCGTTAAGGCGACGCATTGGTCATGTGGCACAAGAGTTTGTCTTGGGAGGAAGCGACATGCCGACAACACACAAGGGCGAGTGCTTTTGCGGAGCCGTTCATGTGGAGGTTTCAGGCGAACCGGAAGCAATGGGATATTGCCATTGCCGATCATGCAGATCCTGGTCGGGTGGTCCGGTGAACGCTTTCACGTTGTGGAAGCCCAACGCTGTCCGGATAACTGCCGGGGCCGAACAAGTTGCCACGTTCCAAAAGACGGAAACTAGTCAGCGGCAATACTGCAAGAAATGCGGGGGCCATCTTATGACCAACCATCCTGGGCTAGGATTGGTGGACGTATTTGCAGCGACGTTGCCGACGTTGAAGTTCAGCCCTGGCGTTCACGTAAACTACGCTGAAACGGTTTTGCCTATGAGGGACGGACTCCCCAAGCTGAAGGATTTCCCCAAAGAGTTTGGCGGTTCAGGCGAGGCCGTTCCCGAGTAAACCCCGCCGCTTTGTGTTGGTTGTGCGCCTGCGCAGGCCGCATCGGCGGCGTGGATACGCTCGGCGAAACCGATCGGGCGGGTGTCGGGGGACGAGGAGCCGGCCTAAGTGAGGCAACGCGACTCAGAAGCCCCTAGTTCTTAGTCCTGCTTGGGGCTCATCTTTGCGGCAAGCCCGCGCCCGTTCGGCTGCGGCTACAGGCGCAGTCTATTTGAGCTGGCTGGAAATGCTGCTGAACGTGCTATTCAGTGATGTGCCGATAGAGTTCACAGCAGCAACGATCACGATCGAGATTCCGGCCGCGATAAGTGCGTATTCGATCGCGGTTGCGCCGGCGTCATCATTTACGAAGCATAGGACCAGCTTCCCCATCGGCAACCCCTCAGAGTTATTTGTCGTAGTCGGCGACAACGATGTGGGCGATTCAACCTTCAACCGAGTGAACTCGATAGCTAAAAATGTCGATGACGCGCGAGCGGAATATCCGGGTACCTAACGCTTCGTTGCCTCGGGATCTGCCCTTCGATCGCCATCTTGTCCACCGACCATTGATTCGCCCTCCACGGGGAGTTGGGAGTGTGCGGGGCGCGGCGAATGAACGATGGCCGTCGCGTTCCGCACACTGGCGGTCTCATCACTTCAGATCGATTTGAAAAAAGAAGAACCCCGAGCCGGGGGAGGCTCGAGGCTCCTGTCCTTTGGGACATATTTAGGCTGAGCGGCGGGGTGTCGGGGGATGGGGGTTGCCGCTCGGCCCGCGCTGACGCTCCCAAAGGTAAGAGGCGGCCACAATTACACCTTAGCGTAGTAGGACTGAATGTTTGTATCGGTGTTGTGCCGGTAGAAAAGAAAAGAGCCGCCCGTGGCTGCGGCTCAGGTCCCATAGTCGCTGATGGCCCGCTTGCGACGACACCCCCGTACGCGCGTGCTTAATACAGGCTAGCGCTCTATTCCGGTCCGGGCAACCGCGCGTGTCGGCCGGCGCTTGACGAGGAGATTGTGAAGCGGCTCGATCAGGCAGGGCACCAGCATGGCATGATCGAGCCGCCAAGCCGCCAGAGCGGGGACCTTCTTTCGACCGGCGGCCGTGCAAGCAGGTCATCAAAATCGACTTGACGACACCTTAAAGAAACGCGGCGGCTCGTTGGCGGTTGTTGGGTTCTTCGTGGACGAGCGGGCGGCCCTGCAGAATGCAGCGTCGATCGCCGTGCGCAGAATTGGCCTGTACAATCTCGACGCCGCGGGAGCGTAACCGGATGGTCGCGCTACCGCCACTTCCCAAATTTGGGGTAGTGTCTCAGTTTGAAGTCTGCGAAAGTGCTAGATGATCGGGAGTCCACGAGCACCAAATGGGCGAATATTCCGACAGAGTGAAGGCTGAAATCGTTAGCGATAACGTTACGCGCAAATTCCTTTACGCGATCTTTGCCGTAATAACAGTCGTCGCCGTCTTCCTGCTCGGGGGTTTTGCGACTTTGGTGGCCGTTCTGGGACTGGGGCCAGTTCTAGTGCTAATCGTCGTTATAGAAATCTACTGCCGGATACAAAATTGGAGGCGTCTTCGTGCGGCAGAAGACGCTGATGCCGACCTTGATAAATTGCCAAAAGTTTCAACCGACGCCGTCGACGTCATTTATAAATTGCGGAGCAGAACGCTCCAGGCGCAGCGCGCGGGTGAACCGTACCTCGCTGCCGACTTGCGGCTCGCCGGCGCGATGCTAGAGCGCCTCGACCGCGAAGCCGCGCTAGCCCGGCGACAGGCCCTGGGGGGCGGGCAGCCGTCTGAGCCAATCTGATTTTGGCGGTCCTGTCGGCGCGCTATGCGGCCTATTCGAACTTCACCACGGCCGTCTCGACGTGTTGGCACCGTGGGCATTCGAAGGTGCGGAGATCACATCCCGGCTCGTCCCACGTAATGCGAGCCAGGTACATCGGCGCTGTGCATTTTGGACACTCTGGCCGCCGCGCAGGATCGGCGCGTTTTCAAGCGTGTACTCAGAAAACGTCATTTGCGACCCCTCCTGTCACAGGCGGGAGTGCTACCGTACTCTCAGCCACCGACGCCTGACCCTGAACTCCCTGCCGGTGATGTACCTCAGTACAATTCGCTAGCGAATGGCACTGTACAAAATTGCTCACTTCCCGGCGTAAAAACAATTTCGGGGTTGCCCGCTAAATTAGGACAGACGGGGCTGTCGGAAAAATGAAAGCCTAGGTGGTTAAGTCGGTTAATCCGGTGGCGTCTGAGCAAAATTGCTGACCAGAGACGGATTAAATTCTTTAATGCCGGAACTAACTGAAACGTCACAAGGTTACCACTGGTTCAAGCAAACATTAAACGGGAGAAACCCAATGGCTCGAGACGAGCACAATAAGGCAGCGGAGCATCACGAGAACGCCGCCAAATCCCATCGCGCCGCAGCCGACCATCATGGCAAAGGCGATCACGCAAAGGGCAAAGAGCATTCAACAAACGCCCAGCAACATTCGCAGAATGCTCGCCAGCACAGCGAGCAAGCGCATACGAAGAGTCAGCAGCAAAAGTGAGCATCGAGGCCCGATTGGCGTCGGGCCTCTACTTTTCTAGCCGCGAACGGCGTTGGTTTTAGCCGGGCTCTCCTGATTCGACGTTCACGCTGTGTAGTTGCGTGAGCAATTTTGCTCAGACGCTCCCTTCCCGTTCGCGTAGCATGTTCATAGAGGACGACACGATAAACAGCGAGGATATGGCAATGGATAAAGATCGAATTAAAGGTTCGGCAGAGCAGGCCAAAGGAGCGATAAAAGAAGCTGCAGGGAAGGTATTCGGTGACAAGAAGCTGGAGACTGAAGGCAAGACCGACAAGGCTGCCGGCAAGGTGCAAAACGCGATCGGCGGTTTGAAAGATGCAGTGCGCGGCAAGTAAGGCCAGCACCATCAAAGGAGACTTCCGATGGAATTGATTCTGATTATCGTTGTGTTAGTGCTGCTGTTTGGAGGCGGTGGCGGATACTGGGGTCGCAGTCGAGGTTATTGGTGACTGTACGCGTTCCTGCGCTCTGGCGAGAGCGGGGACGCGAAGTCAAGCCTGTCGACGCGAACCCGCCAATCAATAAGTGCCGTTGCCCCGGCGTAGCGCCCGATCACGTCCGCATGTTACCCCGAGCCAAAACGCGAACAAGGTGGATGTCGCTAAGTACCTGATTTTATTGGAGCGGGCGAAGGGATTCGAACCCTCGACCCCAACCTTGGCAAGGTTGTGCTCTACCCCTGAGCTACACCCGCATCCGTGAGAAGGGTAGCGGCAACGCTTGGCGCTACCGTGCACAAAGCTATGCCAAAGAGCGTCCGCCTTTGCAACCGGGCCCGGACGACACTATTAAGGCCACCGAAATTAAGGCCGCCGATGCCTGCCACGCCGGACGAACTTTTCGCTTACCTGGACAGTCTCGGCGTTGCGCACCAGACCGTGAGCCATCCGGCGGTGTTCACGGTCGAGGAGGCGCGGACGCTGCGCGGCCGGATCGCCGGCGGGCACACCAAGAACCTGTTCCTGCGCGACAAGAAGGGCGCGCTGTTCCTCGTGGTGGCGCCGGAAGACGCGATGATCGAGCTCAAATCCCTGCACCGCCTGCTCGGCGCGTCCGGGCGGTTTTCCTTCGGCTCCGCCGCGCTGATGCGCGAGACGCTGGGTGTCGAGCCCGGCTCGGTGACGCCGTTCGCGGTCATCAACGACAAGGCCGGCCAGGTGACGGTAATCCTCGACGCCGCCATGATGGCGCACGAGACGCTCAATTTTCACCCGCTGGTCAACACCGGCACGACGACGATCGCGCGCGCGGGCCTCATCCAGTTTCTCGAAGCGACCGGCCACGGGCCGCGGATCGAGCCGGTTTCGGCGGCAGCGGCCTGAAAACCGCGTTGCATTCGCCCGCTTTCTCACCATTTAATCAGGCGAATAGGGAAGCTAGGGGTCCGCCGGGCCCAAAAGGGAAGGCGCTTCAAGGCCGATGTTGCAGCAAGCACAAACCACCGCCGCCGACGCGCTCGTCAAGGACACGACGACGCAAGCCTTCGTCAAGGACGTCATCGAGGAATCCAAGCGCCAGCCGGTGCTGGTCGATTTCTGGGCGCCATGGTGCGGCCCGTGCAAGCAGCTCACGCCGGTGCTGGAGAAATCGGTTCGCGCCGCCAAGGGCAAGGTGAAGCTCGTCAAGATGAACATCGACGAGCACCCCGCGATCCCCGGCCAGATGGGCATCCAGTCGATCCCGGCGGTGATTGCGTTCGTCAACGGCCAGCCGGCCGACGGCTTCATGGGGGCGCTGCCGGAAAGCCAGGTGGTGGCGTTCCTCGAACGCCTGACCAAGGACCGCATCGGCGGCGAGGCCAAGGATTTGCTCAAGGCCGCCGACACCGCGCTCGCCGACGGCGATTTCGCCGGCGCCGCCACTCTCTATGCGCAGCTTCTCGCCGAGGACAATGCCAATGTGCACGCGCTTGGCGGCCTGGCGCGCAGCTATGTCGAGACCGGCGCGCTCGATCAGGCGCGGCAGACGCTGGCGATGGTGCCGGATTCGAAGCGCGGCGAGGCGTCGGTTGCCGCCGCGCAGGCCGCATTGCAATTGGCCGAGCAGGCGAAGACGCTGGGGCCGGTCGCCGAGCTCGAGCAGAAAGTCGCCGCCAATCCGCTCGATCATCAGGCGCGGTTCGAGCTGGCGCTGGCGCTCAACGGCAAGGGCCGCCGGCTCGACGCGCTCGAACAGCTGATGAGCATCGTCCGGCGCGACCGCAAATGGAACGACGACGGCGCGCGCAAGCAGCTCGTTCAGTTCTTCGACGCCTGGGGCCCGGCCGACGAAGCCACGATCGAGGGCCGCAAGCGGCTTTCCTCGATCTTGTTCGCGTAGCCCCTGCTCCCGCCCCGTTGCGGGAGGTGAAGCGCTAGCGATGGCGTGTGGAGTGCGGCATGCCGATCAATGCGATCTACAAGGCGCCGTCGGACCTTCCCGACGTCATTCCGGTTTTTCCGTTGCCGGGAGCCTTGCTGCTGCCGCGCGGGCAGATGCCGCTCAACATCTTCGAGCCGCGCTACCTGGCGCTGATCGATGACGCGCTGCGGTCCGGGAACCGCCTGGTCGGCATGATCCAGCCCGATCCCGTCCATGCCGGACCGGACCAGAGCAAGCCGTACCTGTTCCGCATCGGCTGCGTCGGGCGGATCACCCAGCTCGCCGAGAGCGGCGACGGCCGCTATCTGATCCAGCTCACCGGCGTCGCGCGCTTTCGCATCGAGGAGGAGCTCTCCATCGACACCGCCTACCGGCAATGCCGGGTCGATTATCGGCCCTTCGTCGACGACTTCACCGCGCGCAAGGGCGAGGGCGAGGTCGACCGCAAGGCGCTGCTGCACGCGCTCTCCGATTTCCTCAAGGCGAACGACCTCAAGGCCGATTGGGAAGGGATCGAGAACGCCCCCAACGAGGCGCTGGTCAACGCGCTGGCGATGATGTCGCCCTACGGCGCCGCTGAGAAGCAGGCCATGCTGGAGGCGCCGGACCTGAAAACCCGCGCCGAAATCCTGGTCGCCATCACCGAGATCGAGCTGGCGAAAGCCAAGACTCCGGGCGAGACTTCGCTGCAGTGACAGCGCGGCAGATGACCGGCGACAGATGCCGCACGGTTGCGCCGAATTGGTATAAGAGGGCTGCGACTGGAGCCTGCGCTTATGTCTTCCGACCCCGCCGATACCATCGATCCGAAACTCCTCGAAATCCTGGTCTGCCCGCTGACCAAGTGTCCGCTCGAATACGACGCGGACAGGCAGGAGCTGATTTCGCGCGCCGCCAAGCTCGCCTACCCGATCCGCGACGGCATCCCGATCATGCTGCCCGAGGAAGCGCGCCGGCTCGATTGAATTGCCATTTCGCCCGTCATGCCCGGCCTTGTGCCCGGGCATCCACGCCTTGGGGCACCTCGAGCCTGTTAAGACGTGGATGGCCGGGACAAGCCCGGCCATGACGACAACGCGGAGTAATTTTCAGTGATCAAAATCTGGGGCCGGAACACTTCGGCGAACGTGCAAAAGGTGATGTGGGCGGTCGGCGAGATCGGCCTGCCGCACGAGCGCATCGATATCGGCGGTCCGTTCGGCCAGAACCGCGAACCGGCCTATCTCGCGAAAAATCCGAACGGGCTCGTGCCGACGCTCGAGGAGGAGGACGGGTTCCTGCTCTGGGAGTCGAATTCGATCGTGCGCTATCTCGCCGCCAAGCACCGCGCCGGCGTGCTGGAGCCGGCCGATGCGCATGCCCGGGCGCGCGCGAGCGCCTGGATGGATTGGCAGCTCAGCGTCGCCGCGCCGGCGATCTCCGACGCCTTCATGGGATTGATCCGCACGCCGCCGGAAAAGCGCAACTACGCGGCGATCGAGGAATCGAAAAAGCGGACGACCGCAGCGATGACCATCCTCGATGGGCAACTCGCCAAGACCGCTCACGTCGCGGGCGAGCCTTTCTCCTATGGCGACATCCCCGTCGCCATCATGGCCTATCGCTATCGCCAGCTCGTGCCGGAGCGGCCGGCGCTGCCGCATTTCGAGCGCTGGTATGCGGCTATCGCCGCGCGCAAGGCCTTCAAGGATCAGGTCGGGGCCGTGCCGCTGTCGTGATTGCATTGGATTCGTCATTGCGAGGCGACGCGCAGCGGCTATTCCGCCGCCGCTCGCGCCGCTTGGCCCTGCGTCGACACAATGTAATCCATCGCCGCCTGCACGCCGCCCTTCTTGTGCGGCACGCCGGCGAGCGCCAGCGCCATCTCGGTCGCACCCAAGGCTCCGATCAGCGTGGCGTCATTGATGTCGCCGAGATGGCCGATGCGAAAATATTTCTTGGCGAAAGGGCCGAAGCTCGCGCCATAGGCGATGTTGAAAGTGTTGAGCGCAACATCGCGGAATTGATCGGCATCGTGGCCGTCCGGCAGGAGCACGGCGGTGATCGTCGGCGAGTAGTATCTCGGCTCGCGGCAAAGGATCTCCAGGCCCCAGGCGCGCACCGCCCGGCGTGTCGCCTCGGCCAGCCGGTGATGGCGCGCGAAGACGTTATCGAGGCCCTCTTCGTGCAGCATCTCGATCGCCGTATCGAGGCCGTAGAGCATCTGCGTCGCCGGCGTGTAGGGAAAGAAGCCGACCTTGTTCATGGTCAGCATGTCCTCCCAGGAGAAGAACGATCTCGGCAGCTTCGCCGTGGTCGAGGCGCGCAGCGCCTTGTCGCTCACCGCGTTGAACGACATGCCGGGCGGCAGCATCAGCCCTTTCTGCGCGCCGCCGATGGTGACATCGACGCCCCATTCGTCGTGCCGGTAGTCGGTCGAGGCGAGCGAAGAGATGGTATCGACCAGGAGCAGCGCCGGATGGCCGGCGGCGTCGATCGATTTGCGGATTTCCGCGATCGGCGACAGGCAACCGGTGGCGGTCTCGTTGTGCAGGACGCAGACCGCCTTGATCTCATGCGCCTTGTCCTGGCGCAGACGCTCCTCGATGATCTTCGGGTCGGCGCCGACGCGCCAATCAGTGGCGATGAATTCGGGGCGCAGGCCGAGCCGGTCGGCCATCACCTTCCACAGCGTGGCGAACTGCCCGGTGTTGACCATCAGCACCTGGTCTCCCGGCGAGAGCGTGTTGACGAGCGCTGATTCCCAGGCGCCGGTGCCGGTCGCGGTCAAGATGATCACCGGATTGACGGTCTTGAAGATCGTCTTGATGCCTTCGAGCACGCGCTTGCCGAGCTTGGCGAATTCCGGGCCGCGCTGGTCGATCAGCGGCATGTCGATCGCCCGCAGGATGCGATCGGGCACGGGCGTCGGCCCGGGGATTTGCAGGAAATGGCGCCCGGGAAGACGCGAGGCATTCTGCGGCATTGTCATTGCTCCGGCGGACGCTTCTTTGTTTCCGGCCGCGCTCGTCCGCAGCTGCGCGCCTCGCGGCCTTGATCCCCGAACGGAACTTGCCGGTCAAGCCAATTCGCGCCCACCCCGAGTGGGCAAGGGACGCACAGGACGACGCACGATCAGCCGCTCATTTCGGGCATTGCTGCTCGTTGTAGCTCCAGGTCTCGACTTTGATGCCCGGCCCCGCCATGCAGATATTGGGATCGTTGCTGATCGCGCCGGTCACGCTGATCCCCCGACCCGGATCGGGACGCGGCGGCTTGACGAACAGCGCGTATCTGCCTTGCGGCGAGTCGATGAACAGACAGTTCTCCACGCCAGTGCTGGTGCAGCCGTTTATCGTCACCGGTCCGTCGGCGGCGAACGCGGCGGAAGCCGTCAGCAGCGCGAATGTGAGGATTGTGGTCTTGAGCATTGCCCTCCCCTTTCCCTTTCGGTGTTCAACGAAATGAACGTATCAGCTCTCCGCCGCCAGCGCGCTCTCGTGCCAACGCCGTAGCGCCAGATAATTGACGAGCGTGAGCAGATAAAAGATCACGATGCCGGAGAGCGAGAGCAGGAGCAGCGCCGCGAACATGCGCGGGATGTTGAGACGATAGCCGGCTTCGGCGATGCGGTAGGCGAGCCCGGAGCCGGCGCCGGCAGAGCCGGCGGCAATCTCCGCCACCACCGCGCCGATCAGCGACAGCCCGCCGGCGATGCGCAACCCGCCGAGCATATAGGGCAACGCCGACGGCAGCTTGAGGCGCCACAGCAGCTGACCGCGCGAAGCGCCGTAGAGCGAGAACAGGTCGGCGAGATTGCGGTCGACCGAGTTGAGGCCGAGCGTGGTGTTGGCGAGCACCGGGAAGAAGGCCACGATCCAGGCGCAAGCCAGGACCGCCAAGGGCTGCGGCAGGTAGATCAAAAGGAGCGGCGCGACGGCGACGATCGGCGTCACTTGCAGGATGACGGCGTATGGATAGAGCGAATATTCGACGAGCCGCGACTGATTGAAGAGAACCGCAAGCCCGACCCCACCGGCCGCCGCAAGCAAGAAGCCCTCGAACGTCGTCAACAGCGTCACCAAGAGCGATTGCGCCAAGAGCGACCAATCGGCGACGAGCGTCTGCCAGATGCGGCTCGGCGCCGGCAGCACGTAAGGCGGAACGCCTTCGACGCGCACCACCGCTTCCCACAGCCCGACCACCAGCGCCAGCACGATGACCGGCAGCGCAATGCGCAACGCCCGATCGCGGCCTTCGCGCGCGGCGGCGCGCGGCTTCATGCGTCGGCTCCCGCGGCCATGGCTTGCGCCAGCGCCTGCGAGGCGCGGCGGCAGAACGCGGCGTATTCGGCGGAGGTACGGAAGTTCTGGTCGCGCGGATAAGGTGCGTCGATTGCGAGCTCGCCGGACACGCGGCCCGGCCGCGCCGCCATCACCACGACGCGGCTCGAGAGATAGACCGACTCGAACACCGAATGGGTGACGAAAACGATGGTGGTGCGCAGCGCCTGCCAGAGCTCGAGGAGATCATTGTTGAGCTTGAAACGCGTGATCTCATCGAGAGCGGCGAACGGCTCGTCCATCAGGAGGAGCGCCGGCTCGGTGACGAGCGCGCGGGCGATCGAGACGCGCATGCGCATGCCGCCGGAGAGCTCGCGCGGAAAAACGTGGCCGAAATCTTTCAGGCCGACAAGGCCGAGCGCCGCCTCGGCGCGTGCCGCTGCCGCCTTGCCGGCCGGCATGCCGGCAAGCTTGAGCGGCAGCAGCACGTTGTCGAACACGGTCGCCCACGGCATCAGCGTCGGCTCCTGGAAGACGAAGCCGATCCGGCTCTCACTCCCGGCCGGAGCCGTGGCTTGCGGCCATTCGACCGCGCCTTGCGTCGGTTCGGTCAGCCCGGCGATGATGCGCAAGGCGGTCGATTTCCCGCAGCCCGAGGGCCCAAGCAGCGCCAGAAATTCGCCGGCGCGGACTTCGAGATCGAGACCGGCAAGCGCCCGCGTGCCATTGGTAAACGTCTTGCCGACGCCGCGTAGCGCGACCAGTACCGGAGCGTGTGCAGCCGCTGCCGGCATTACCGCTTCGGCCGCAGATCGAGCCCGACCTTCTTGCCCACGAATTGCAGCGTGTAGGATTTACGGTAATCGAGGCCGGCCTTGACCACGCCCGCACGCACCATCTTGTCGAAGAAGTCCTGCATGTGCGCATCGGTCATGGCGCCGACGCCGAGCGCGAGGGCGTCACCGGAATCGACGATGCCGTAGTCCTTCATCTTGGCGACCGAGTAGGCGAGGAGCTCGTCGCTCATCTCCGCGTTCGCTTTCTTGATCGCGGCGTTGGCCGGCCGATTGTCGCCATAGATGTAGTTCATCCAGCCGATGATCGAGGCATCGACGAAACGCTGCACCAGATCAGGCTTCTTGTCGACGAGATCGCGGCGCGTCTCGATCAGCGTCGAATAGGCGCTGAAGCCTTGATCGGCGAGCAGGAAGATTTTCGGCTTGAACTTCGCCTCTCGCTCGATGGCGAACGGTTCGGAGGTCACGTAGCCCTGCATCGCGCTGTTCTTGTCGGCGAGGAAAGGCTGCGGGTTGAAGGTGTAGGGCTTGGCCTGCCGGTCGGTGAAGCCGTAATCGGCCTTGAGCCACTGGTAGTAGGTCGCCATTCCCTCCTTCGAGACGAACAGCGTCAGCTTCTTCAAATCCGCGAATTTGTCGATGCCCGAATCCGGATGCGCGATGAAGACCTGCGGATCCTTTTGGAACATGGCGGCGACCTCGATCGTCGGCACATTCTGTTCGACGGCATCGAAGCCCTGCAGCGTGTTGGCGCTGAGGTAGAAGTCGATCTTGCCGGCGGCGAGCAGGATGCGGTTGTTGGCATTCGGGCCGCCGGGCACGATGGTCACGTCGAGGCCGTGTTTCCTGTAGGTACCGTCGGCCAGCGCCTGATAGAAGCCGCCATGCTCGCCCTCCGCCACCCAATTGGTGCCGAATGCAACCTTGTCGAGGGTCTGGGCCGCGGCAGGCGCCAACCCGGCGGCGGTCGCCGCCAGAGCGGCGAGCAGCGAGCGGACGATTTTCGTGAGCTGCATTGCTTGCTCCTTCGCGAGCGCGCCGCGACAATAGAACATGATCCGGAAAAAAGCCGCCCCCGGATTTGATCGGGGGAGGCAGCCGAGAGAGCCACAATGAGCCTGCCGAAACGCGACTGGATGCAAATGACCTGGCAGGACATCGCCGGCGCCGCTGCCGCGACCGCGCGATGGATCGCCGTCCTCCCGCTCGCCGCGGTGGAGCAGCACGGCCCGCACCTACCCCTCGGCGTCGATAGCTTCATCGCCGAAGCCTATCTGGCGCGCCTTGGCAAACTCCTGCCCGACGAGCTTCCGGTCACCTTCCTGCCGGTGCAGCGCGTCGGGGTTTCGGTCGAGCATCTCGCCTACCCCGGCACGCTGACGCTCTCGGCCGCGACCGCGATTGCGGCATGGACCGAGATCGGCGAAAGCCTGGCGCGGGCCGGACTGCGCAAGCTCGTTCTCGTCACCAGCCATGGCGGCAATGTCGCGGCGATGGAGTTGGTGGCGCGCGATCTGCGTGCGCGGCTTGGCATGCTTGCGGTCACCGTCGGCTGGCACCGCTTCGGTTATCCGGACGGCACGTTTTCCGGCGAGGAGAGAAAGCACGGCATTCACGGCGGCGATATCGAAACCTCGCTCATGCTCGCCGGAGCGCCGGACACGGTGCGGATGAGCGAGGCGGCGAACGCGACGCCGGCCAGCATCGCGATGGCGCGCGAATTCAAATGGCTCGGCGCCTATCGTCCGGCCGGCTTCGCCTGGATGACCCAGGACCTCAACCCGACCGGCGCGATCGGCGATGCAACGCAGGCGAGCGGCGAAAAGGGCGAAGCCGCGCTCGCCCACGGCGCGCAGGCGTTCGTGGAATTGCTTGGCGAGGTCGATCGCTTCGATCTTACGCGGCTGGGCGAAGGACCGCTGCGCTGATAGCATTTCGGCCGTCAAGGAGCCACGGGCGCACCAGGGAGTACTGACAATGTTCATTACGACCAAAGACGGTACGCAAATCTATTACAAGGACTGGGGCAAAGGTCAGCCCATCGTGTTCAGCCATGGTTGGCCGCTGTCAGCCGATGACTGGGACAATCAAATGTTGTTCTTCCTCAATCACGGCTATCGCGTCATCGCCCATGATCGCCGCGGCCACGGTCGATCGACCCAGACGGGCGACGGTCATGACATGGATCACTATGCCGACGACCTTGCCGCTTTGACGGCGCATCTCGATCTGAAAAACGCCATTCACGTCGGCCACTCCACCGGCGGCGGCGAGGTGACGCACTATCTGGGACGGCACGGCGAAAATCGGGTGGCTAAGGCGGCCCTGATCAGCGCGGTGCCGCCGCTGATGGTGAGGACGGTGGCCAATCCGAACGGCCTTCCCAAAGCAGTATTTGACGATTTGCAGACGCAGCTCGCGGCCAACCGCTCGCAATTCTATCGCGCTCTGCCGGAGGGGCCCTTCTATGGCTACAACCGGCCGGGGGCAAAAGCCTCGGAGGCGATCATCGCGAACTGGTGGCGCCAGGGCATGATGGGCGGCGCCAAGGCGCACTACGACGGCATCGTCGCCTTCTCACAGACCGATTTCACCGAAGACCTCAAGAAGATCACCGTGCCGGTGCTGGTGATGCACAGCGAAGACGATCAGATCGTTCCCTACGTCGCTTCCGGACCATTGTCGGCAAAGCTGCTGAAGAACGGCACCCTGAAGACCTATAAGGACTTCCCGCACGGCATGCCGACCACGCAAGCAGCCACGATCAACGCCGACCTCTTGGCATTCCTGAAGGGATGAACGCTCGTCATTCCGGGAGAGATTCTCATCCGCCCCCGCGCAGCGGGGGCGGATGGAGGCGTCACGCCGCGATCTTCACATATTCGAAATCGCCCGGCTTGTTGTCGATGCCGACGCGCGGCGGAGCAATCCAGCCGGCGAATTGACCCGGCTCGGAGACCCGCTGCATCAGGCTGACGATGAAATCGCCGTCGGCCTTCGAGGGCAGCCACTTGCCCAGATCGCGGCTCCAGGCGGCCCCGTCGAGGACCACGCCTGCGGGCGAGACCTTGACGTCCTTGAACTCGCCGATCTGGCGATGGAAGCCGACATGCGGCAGTGCGAGCTGGAAGGCAACGCCGGTCCGGTTGATGACCTTGTTCCAGCGATCGAGACCGCGCTGGCAGTCGGCGGTGTAGTCGTCGCGCAGCCGCATGTTGACCGCGGTCAGCGCCGGCTCATCGACGCGCTTGATCTCGCCGTCGACGAGCTTGAGCACCGGATAGGTCGAGTGCTCGAGGCGGTGATCGTCCTCGATCTTGCTCTCCTGGAAGCGGCCCTTGAGGCCGGCGTTGAACGCGTTGGCGGCGTTGGTCGAGACCTCGGAGCCGAACAGGTCGAGCGAGAGCGAATAATGCAAATTCAGCTTCTTCTGGATCGTCGGCAGGTCGATGACGCCGAGGCCGCGCACTTTCTCGATGTCCGTCGGGTCCTCGATGCCGGCCGCCTGCATCGCCTCGCAGGTGCGCTGGATGGTGCGGCCGACGCCGGTTTCGCCGACGAACATGTGGTGAGCTTCCTCGGTCAGCATGAACCGGCAGGTGCGCGACAGCGGGTCGAAGCCGGATTGCGCCAAGCTTTCGAGCTGCATCTTCCCGTCGCGATCGGTGAAGAAAGTAAACATAAAGAATGACAGCCAATCGGGCGTCGCCTCGTTGAAGGCGCCGAGCATGCGCGGCTTATCGGCATCGCCGGAGCGGCGCTGCAGCAGGCCGGCCGCTTCCTCGCGGCCGTCGCGGCCGAAATATTTTTGCAGGATGTAGACCATCGCCCACAAATGCCGGCCTTCCTCGACATTGACCTGGAAGACGTTGCGCATGTCGTAGAGCGACGGCGCGGTCTTGCCGAGATGGCGCTGCTGCTCGACGGAAGCGGGCTCGGTGTCGCCCTGGATGACGACGAGCCGGCGCAGCATGGCGCGATACTCGCCCGGGATATCCTGCCAGACCGGCTCGCCATAATGGCGGCCGAACGGGATTTTGCGGTCCGGCTCCTGCGGCGCGAGCAGGATGCCCCAGCGGTATTCCGGCATCTTCACATAGTCGAACTTCGCCCAGCCTTTCGGATCGACCGAGACGGCGGTGCGCAGATAGACGAGCGACTCCTGGAAGCCGACCGGTCCCATATCCATCCACCAGTCGATATAGCCCGGATGCCAGCTCTCGAGCGCGCGCAGCACCTGCCGGTCCTCGGCGAGATTGACGTTGTTCGGAATCTTGGTGGTGTAGTCGACGTTCTCGATGTTCATGGAAACTCCTGTTCTTTTCCTCCCCCGCAAAGCGGGGGAGGAAAGATAAAACTCACACCCTTTTCGTATCGAACACCGGCTTCTGCCCGGTGCCGTAGCGCTTGAGCGCGCCTTCCTCGCCGATCGCGTTCGGCCGTTGGAAAATCCAGTTCTGCCACGCGCTCAGCCTGGCGAAGATTTTCGATTCCATCGTCTCCGGCCCGGCGAAACGCAGATTGGCCTCGAGCCCGGTGAGGCCGTCGGGCGAAAAGCTCGCGCGCTCTTCCAGGAACATGCGCACCTCGTCGTCCCAATCGATGTCGTCGGGCGCGAAGGTGACGAGGCCGAGCCGTTGCGCGGCCGCGGCGTCGAGCATCTTTCCCCGCTCGGCCTTTGCCGCTTCGAGGTCGGCCGGGTTGGCGAGGAAGCGGCTCGCCAGCCGCGTGAGCCCGTTCGGCATCGGATACGGGCCGAAATTTGCGTCAGTCAGCGCGATCGCGGCCGGCGGCCTGTTGTCGCCCTCGCGCCGGCCCAGGAACATGTAGGAGCGGTCGCTGGCGAAGGCGAGCTCGGCGAGCGTGCCGGCAAAGCACGAGCCCGGCTCGATCAGCGTCACCAGCGAGCGCGAGGTGAGATCGACGCGTTTGAGCACGCGCTTCCACAGATGCCGGATCTCGCGAATGAGCCAGTGATCCGCGTGGGCGTCGAGAAATTGCTCGTAGGCGATGACCGCGGCGGCATCGCCCGACGATTTGAACACGATCGCGGCGACGTCGAACTCGTTGAGCCGGATGTTGAGGATCGCATCATCGAGCTCGCGCGCGAGCGCGAGCGGCCAGAACGCCGCGCCGAGCGACGCCATGGCCTCGACCGAGGCGGGCGGCGGCGCCGTGGGTCCGCGCAAAGTGACGGTGGCGATGCGCGCGCTGCGATCGAATTCGACGCCGAGCGAGCCATATTCGACGCCGCCTTGCGTGAACTTGCGCTCGAGCGGCGCGAGCGCGATGCCCTGCTTGGCGTCGCCGCGGCGCGAGCGCGCGGCGAATTCGCGCGCGCGCGCAACGATCGTCTCCTCGAATTTCGAGCCGGGCACGACTTCATCGACGAGCCGCCATTCGAGCGCGCGCGTGCCCTTGACGCCCTCCTCCGTGGTGCAGAAGAAATCGGCGTGGTCGCGGCGCACCTTGCGCTTGTCGGCAACGCGGGTGAGGCCGCCGGTGCCCGGCAGCACCGCAAGCAGCGGCAATTCCGGCAGCGAGACGGACGACGAGCCGTCATCCACCAGGAGGATGTAGTCGGCCGCCAGCGCCAGCTCATAGCCGCCGCCGGCCGCGGTGCCGCTGATGGCGCAGATGGTGGCGAGCCCGGAATGCTCGCTCAAATCCTCGATGCCGTTGCGGGTCTCGTTGGTGAATTTGCAGAAATTGACTTTGTGGGCGTGGCTCGCGCCGGCCAGCATGCGGATATTGGCGCCAGCGCAGAACACGCGCGGCTTGCCGGAGCGGAGCACGACCACGCGCACCTGCGGATGCTCGAAGCGCAGCCGCTCGAGCGCATCGGCGAGCTCGATATCGACGCCGAGATCGTAGGAGTTGAGCTTGAGGTCGTAGCCCTCGAACAGCGCGCCCTTCTCGTCCACGTCGAGGAACAAGGTGGCGATGTCGCCGTCGATCTGCAGCTTCCAATGGCGATAGCGGGACGGCTCGGTCTGGAAATCGATCCGCGTGCGCCCATTCGCCAGGGGCCGTTCGGTTGCGTGATGCGCGTCAGTCATCGCAGTGCCTCAACGCCAGGTGCTGCACTATAGTACATAAATTCCTCGCCGGCTCATATGCATTATAATGCATCAGGCTGCAACCCCGTCGGCGGGCCGTTCGCCCTCGCGGTGGTCGCGCAAAAGCCGGTTGATGAATTCGGCAGAAGCCGCAAGCGTCGCCTCCGGGGCATCGCGATAGGGCGAGTGGCGCGCGCCTGGGATGATCGTCACCTCGACCGGGCAGAAGCATTCGTCGCGCGCGGCCTCGACCTGCTTGAGTGTGCCGTATTCATCCTGCGCGCCCTGCACGACCAGGATCGGCACCCGGATGTAGCCCAGCGCTTCGGTGATATCCCATTTCTCGAAGTCCGGATCGAGCCACGGCTCGACCCAGGAACGGAACGCGCCATCGACGTCGCTGTGCCAGCGCGCAAGCTTCTCGCGCAGCGCGCCGGCGGCAAATTCGTCGCGGGTGCGGCGGATTTCGGCGAGGCCCATTTTTTCGGTGAAGAAATGCGGCGCCATGAGCACGAGGCCGCGCACGCGATGATCCTGCACGCTGCCGGCGTAGATGGTCGCGATTGAGGCGCCGTCGCTGTGGCCGAAGAGAATGCCGCGCTGAAATCCGATGGCCGCGAGCACGCGCGGCAGCACGTCGAGCGCCTCCTCGTCCATGAAGGTCAACGGGCGACGCGGCGGGGCCGGACTCGATTTGCCGCATCCCACCCGCGAATAAACGAAGACGCCGGCGCCGGTCGCCGCCGCAAGCTGCTCGGGGAACTCGCGCCATAATCCGACGCTGCCGAGACCCTGATGCAGCATCACGATGGTCGGCGCCGCATCGGCCCGCGGCCCGATCATACGGTACTCGAGCCGCTGCGGCGGCAGATCGAGGAACCCTTCGTCGGCGATCCTCGTCACGCCGCGCCTCGCGCGCCGACCTGCGCCGTTACGATCTGCAGGAGCTTGGCAAAGCTTTGCTCGACGGAATCGCCCGTAGTGTCGACCTGCGCCTCCGCGCGCGCGTAGTCGGCGCGGCGCGCCTCGAGGATGGCGACGAGGTCGGCCATGGCTTGGCGGTTTTGCGCCATCGGGCGGAAATCGCCCTGCGCCATCACCCGGCTCATATGCTCTTCCGGCCGCGCCTTGATCCACACCGTGTGAGTGCGGCGAAGGAGCAAGGCGTAGCTTTCCGGACTGGCGACGATGCCGCCGGCCGTGGTGATGACCGCGGCGTCGTGCTCGGCGATCACGCGCTCGAGCGCGCTGCGCTCGTGGCGGCGGAACGTCGCCGTGCCGGCCATCTCGAGCAGATCGGGAATGCTGGCGCCATATTCGTCCTCGACGCGCCGGTCGAGCTCGATGAACGGCCAGCCGAGATGCCGGGCGAGCATGCGCCCGAGCGTCGACTTGCCGGCGCCGCGCAAGCCGATGAGCGCGACGCGGCGGCCGCGGTCGGCGCCGGCGGAGCGCGCTAGACGCGCTTCGATGTCCCGAACGAGCGCCGGCAGCTCGCCCGGCGGGATTTGCGCCAAGAGATCGGCGATGCCCTCGAGTACCGCCGGGCGCGCTGTGGGCTCAGGCAGGAGCGCGGCGGCGGGAAGATCGAGCGCCTGCGCGATCGCACGCAGCACGCTCACCGAGGGATTGCCGCCGCCGCTCTCGATCTGCGCCAGATATCGCTCGGAGGCGAGCGAAGCCTGCGCCAATTGCCGGCGCGTCATCCCGCGCTTGGCGCGATGGCGCCGCACCTCGCGCCCGATCGCAGCGAGAAACGCCGCCGCGGATTGCGTTTCCTCTGGCGCGGTAGGAACAGGCTTCTTGGGCTTGGTTTTGGCCGAGGACTTCGCCACGTCGTCCGCCTCTATGCATTATAACTCATGCCTGATGGTGGGCGATTATCCCCGAGTCGACCGAAGGGAATTGGCATTTGACCTGCACTATAGTGCAGCACTCTCCATAAGTACAGCCTCTCCCGTTCTACGGGCGCCCCCTTCTGGGATACCGTTCGCAACCGGAGGGCTTTGCCATGATTCTGGCACTCCAAATCTTGGTTCTCCTCATCGGAGCGGGAGGGTCGGTCTTGACCGCTTTCACGCTTCCTCAATCTCGCGCCAAATGGGCCGTAGTTAGCACTTTTGGCACGGCTGGCGTTGTTGGGCTTGTTTTGACAGTCCTAACCTACGAGCAACTTACCTTCGCGGATGTAGGGGTCTGGGTCTGGAGTTATCTGCAATCCATATGGATTTATTTGACCGCGTTAATTCAGCGCCGATGGCTTCAAATTTTGGTCGCCCTAACAATTGGTATTGCCATCGGGATCGTTGGGCCACTCGCGTATGATAAATTCAAAACCCGAAAGTGGTATTCGTCCTACGATATTTTTCAGTTAGCCGACACAAAATCGATGGAAGGCGCGGTATCCGCAGAGGAAGAGATACATCAACTTTCATTGAAAATTATGGACCTCCAAGAACAAAGAGCAAATTATCGCGTGCCATTTGGTTCCGGGCCGGTTGCTCCCGAAAGTGAGGGGATGGCTGCGCTCACAGCAGCAGTTAGAGAAGCGCACGCCCAAAGCTCTGCGTTGCTTGAACAACGTGAAAGGGCTCGGCAAAGGGCCTTGGGCGATATTATTGAGAAACTTAAGAGCGCAAAGTTGATTGCCAGAGGGTACGTTTCTCCGGCTGGCGCTAACTCTAAGCAAATTGAAATTCCTGCGGGGCATTGGAAGCTAGTTCGCTTTAATGGTGACTACACAGAGGCTGCAAACAACAATGTTAGATACGTCGGCCTCGAAATCGCGAGGTCACGTCGATGGTTCTAGCATCCACCGATTGCCGTTCCGAAGATGTACGCATTCTCGCGGTCATTGTACCGGAACTGAAATTACGCAACGTGCCTGTACCGCACCGATGATCGGAGTTTTGGTCGAGACGCGATGTTCACGCCGGCCGCAGGGATAATCGCCCAAGGCCCGCCTGGGCTCATTCGAAAATCTTCCGCCAGCCGCCATCCTGCGGTTCGGCATGCGGTTCGCTCTCTTCGAGCGCTTCGGGTCCGGGATCGTCGGGCGCGTGCACCAAGGGGATCACCGGCTCGGGCTTCGGCGGCGCTCGCCCGGCGCGCCGGCGCGGCGCGGCCGCCGGCTCGGCCGTCGCAGATGGCGCGCTATCTTGCTCGCCGTCCGTTGGTGCCGCCTCAGTTTGCCGCTCCGGCGCCGCTGCGAGCGGCGCGATCGCGGACGACACCGGCTCGATCACCGGCGTTGCACCAGCGATGCTGGTGAGCGGCACCCGCCACTCGAACGCATCGAGCCGCCCGCTCACCGGCGAGACCGGCAGCCAGCGATCGGACACGTAACCGTCGGCCGTCCACGCCGGATCGGGCGCCGCGTTGAGCGCGCGCGCCATCCATTCGCGCGCGCGGCCTTCATCGTTGCGCTCGGCCCGCTCCAGCGCCGCCAGCAACAGCGCGACGCGTCTCGTCGGCGCCGCGAGATAAGGAGCAAGCGTCGCGCGCGCCTTGGCGAAGTCCTGCGCCTCGATCGCGGCGCGCGCGCTCGCCAAGGCGCCCTCGACGCCGCCGGGCGCTTTTTTCACCAGCGCCTCGATCCGCTTCAGCCGGTCGCGCGCCGCCGCGCCCAGGCGGATGTCGGCGTAAGCCTGAGCGAGGTCAGGATGCGGATTGGCGCGCCAGGCCTTCTCGACGACGCGCGCCGCCTTGCGCGGATCGCCGCCTTCGGCAAGGAGGCGCCCGGCCAGTGCGGCGGCCGGCACCAGCGCCGGTGCCAGCTTCACCGCTTCGAGCGCAAAAGCCTTGGCGTTGTCGCGGTCGGCGTCCTCGGCCGCGAGCGCCCGGGCGGTGAGCATCACCGCCCGCTGGCGGCGATAGCTCGCCGGGTCGAGCGCACGCCGGTTGCGTTCAAGGAGCGCGAGCGCGCCGGCCCAATCGCCGTCCCGGCACCGCGATTCCAAGACCGCCCGGCTCGCCCAGCCGAGCGCCGGCGCGGTGCGGACCGCTTCCTCGGCAAAGGCGCGGGCGCTTATGAGGTCGTCGCGGCGCTGCGCCTCGACGAAGAGCCCGTGCAGCCCGAGCGTCTTGGTGTCGGCGCGGCTCGCCATGGTGCGGAACGCGCGGTCGGCCGCCTCGCGGTCGCCGGCGAGCTGCGCCGACTGGGCGCTGAGGAGAAGCGCGAGCGGCTCGGCCGGCGCGATCCGGTTCGCTTCGAGCATCGATTTGCGCGCGCCGCCGGCGTCGCCGGCGCCGACGGCGATCAGCCCGCGCGAGAGCGCCTCGTAGGCGCGCGCGCCGCGGCGATTTCGCAGCAGAGTGCGCAGGAGAAACGGCGAGCGCAGCATGAAGCGGAGCAGGCTAAAAAGCAGCGCCAGCACCACCAGCGCGGCAAGCGTCGCCGCGCCCAGAACCATGAGCGAGGTCTCGAGCCGCCAGCCTTGCCAGGTGACGATGACTTCGCCGGGCCGGTCGGCAAGCCAAGCCGCGCCCAGCGCCAGCGCGCCAACCACGACCAAATAAAAGGCGACGCGGATCATTGGGAAGCCGGCCTGCCGAGCGCCGCCAGCGCATCGGCGGCAATGCGCCGGCCGGCGGCGATCGCGCTGTCGCGCGCCTGCGCTTTTTTCGTCCACGGCTCGGCGAGCGAGCGCCCGGCTTCGGGCAGCCGGGCAATATCGGCAAGCGCGGCGTCGAGATCGCCGCGCGCCGCGGCGGCGTTGGCGCGCGCCAGCACGGCGGCAGCGTCGTCGCCCGGCGGCGCATCGACCGGCGTTATGCGCACGAGCTTTTGCGCGCTCATCTCCATGCGCCCGAGCAACGAGCCTTCGCTCGGCGCCGCGCCGGAGGCGCCCAGCAATGCCGGCGTCAGCACCGCGAGCTCGCGCGCCAGCGCCGCCGTGCCCGGAACCCCGTCGGCCGCGAAGGGCTCGAGCGGCGCCAGCGCGCTTTGCTCGACGCCGAGCGATTTCATCGCCGCGAGCTCCGCCTGGTACGGCGCGCCGCGCTCGACCACGGCGCGCAACGCCTCGGCGGCAACCGTCATCCGCGCCGCGCGGTCGTCGGCGCTCGAGGTGCGGCGCGCAACATCGTCACCGAGAGATTTGACGGCGCGTTCCAGCCCGGCAACGCGGTTCGCCAGCGCGTCGAGATCGCCGCGCTCGACCCCGGTCTGCGCCGCTTTCTTCGATGCGTCCGCCGCAGCCTTCGATGCATCGGCCGCAGCCGAAGCGGCATCGGCATGCGCGAGCGCGCCGCGGGCGGTGACGGCGATATCGTCAAGGCGGCGGTTGAGAGCGGCCAGCGTGTCGCCGAGCACTTTCGTCTCGGCCTCGGCGGTGGCGATGCGGTTGGCCAGCGCTCCATCCGCCGGCCGCGCCTGCAGCGCCCCCTGGATTTTGTCGAGCCGGGCGGAAATCTCATCGACCGCCGCGGTGTTGGGAACCGCCGCGGTGGCCGGCGGCGGATTCGGCGCTGGCAAGCCGCCGCGCACCGGCGCGAAGCCGACGAACCAAACTCCGGCGATGATCGCTGCCGTGGCGATCGCGCCGGCGGCGGCGGCAATCGCGTAGGATTTCGGCGGACCGGCAAACCCCCAAGGCGCGCGAGGGCCCGTGGCATCGCCTTCCGGCGCGCGGTCAGCCCCGGCCTGCGGCCCGCCGGACGTTTGCGCCGGCCGCTCGGTTTCGACTTCCTTTGCCGTCAGGTCGATGGTCGGCGGCCGGCGGCGCGGGGTGCTGTCAGCATCGCTCGTCATGCCATCTCCGGGGCAAAGCCAGCGAATCCATGGGGCGGGCTCGCCGCCACGGCATAGTACGCGGCAAAAATGGCGGCAACAGAGCGGCTGCGCCCGGTTCCCGGCGGGTCCTCCGCGCTCAGTCGATCAAGGCGAGGAGCGCCGCCTCGGTGGGCTTCGAGGCGACGCGGATCTTCGCCGCTCCAGCGTGCGCGAGCGGCTCCGCGACCCGTGCCGACAGGCAGAAATGGGCCGGCTCCAGCGCGCTTGCGAGAATTCCGTCGTTGCGCGCTGCATTGATATAGGCTTCGGCGCTGCGGCGCGAAAAGTGCAGCACGCCGACACCGCCGACATTCTGCGTCACCGCTTCAACCGCTTCGCGCGGCAGGCTTGCGACCGCGACGGCGCGATAGACGACAATTGTCTCGACGGCAAAGCCTTTGGCGCGCAGATCGCCGGCAAGATCGCCGGAGCGATCCTCGCCGGCAAGGTAGAGAAGCCGCGCCGGCGGCGTTAACCGCGCGGCGACGAGATTGACGAGGTCGTTCACATTGCCGTCGGCCGAGGTGACGGCGGTGAAGCCGAATTCGCGAATCTCCTGCGCGGTCCGCTCGCCCACCGTGAAAACAGGCACGCTGCGCACATCATCGCGATGCGTACGCCCGGCAAGACCCGACAGCGCATTGACGCTGGTCAGCAGAAACGCCGTCCACGGGCCGACGCCGAGATCGACATCGGCCAGAACCTCGATGCCGATGAGCGGTGCGACGATCGGCTCGTGCCCGTGGGCGCGCAAGGCGAGCGCCGTGCGGGCGGCGTGCGGCTGCGGGCGAATGACCAGGAGGCGCACGCTCAAGCCTGCGCAAAAAAATCGGCGCTTGCCAGCCGTTTCAGCTCGCTGGCGCCGTCGGCGCCCAGCGCCGCAGCGTCCGCGCGGCGGCCCTCGCGAACAACCTCGAATGCGGCGCTACCGTCGGGCTTGACGATCATGCCGCGGAAACGAAGCGTTCCGCCGCTGACCCTGGCATGGCCGCCGATCGGCGTCCGGCAGGACCCGTCAAGCACCGCGAGGAAGGCGCGCTCGGCAACGAGCGCGGTTGCGGTGTCGGGATCGTCGATCGTGGCGATAAGCGCGCGGGTCGCCGTATCGTCCGCCCGTGTCTCGATCGCGATTGCGCCTTGACCAACCGCCGGGAGGAACTCGTCGATTTCGAGGATTGCGGTTGCCGCCGACAAAAGGCCGAGCCGCTTCAAACCGGCGACGGCAAGGAGCGTCGCATCGGCGGCGCCGGCGTCGAGCTTGCGCAGCCGCGTCTCCACATTGCCGCGCAGCGTCACCACCTCGAGGTCGGGGCGGAGCCGTTTGACCATGGCCTGGCGCCGCACCGAGGCGGTGCCCACCGACGCCCCTTGCGGCAGTCCGCGCAGGCTTTCGGCCTTGCGGCTGATGAACGCATCCCGCGCGTCTTCCCGCGGCAAAAATCCCGCCAAGACGAGGCCCGCCGGCAGCACGGTCGGCATGTCCTTGGCGGAATGCACCGCCATGTCGATCGCGCCGGCGATCAGCGCCTGCTCGATCTCCTTGGTGAACAGGCCCTTGCCGCCGGCCTCGGCGAGCGGCCGGTCCTGGATCGCGTCGCCGGTGGTGCGGATCGGCGTGATCTCGATCCGCGCGGCGTCGAGGCCAGCCGCCGCGACGAGCCGGTTCTTCACCTCAGTCGCTTGCGCCAGCGCCAGCGGGGAGCCGCGGGAGCCGATGCGCAGGACCGGCCGTTGGATCGAGGATTGCGCCATAACACCTTAAGTGGAATATGGATTCCGGGGGCACTGACGAGGCGCTTATAATACACTGATGGTTATTCTCGGTATCGAGACGACATGCGACGAAACGGCTGCCGCCCTGGTCGAGCGCAGCGCTGACGGGCAAGGCCGGATTCTCGCCAACGTCGTCCTCTCGCAAATCAACGAGCACGCCGAATTCGGCGGCGTGGTGCCCGAAATCGCCGCGCGCGCGCATGTCGAGGCGCTCGACCACATCATCGCCAAGGCGATGAGCGAAGCGCAGGCTTCCTTCGCGCATCTCGACGGCGTTGCCGCGGCCGCCGGCCCGGGCCTGATCGGCGGGCTGATCGTCGGGCTGACCACCGCGAAGGCGATCGCGCTCACTCACGCCAAGCCGCTGATCGCGGTCAATCATCTGGAGGGGCACGCGCTCACCGCGCGGCTCACCGATGGGACGGCGTTTCCCTATTGCCTGTTCCTCGCCTCCGGCGGGCACACGCAAATCCTCGGTGTGCGCGGCGTCGGCGATTATCTCCGGCTCGGCGGCACGCTCGACGACGCCATCGGCGAAGCGTTCGACAAGACCGCCAAGCTCCTCGGTCTCGGCTATCCGGGCGGGCCGCAGGTCGAGAAGGAGGCGGCGAGCGGCGATCCACAGCGCTTTGCGCTCCCCCGGCCCATGGTCGGACGGCCGGATGCCGATTTTTCGCTCTCCGGCCTCAAGACGGCGCTGCGCCTGGAAGCCGAGAAGATCGCGCCGCTGAGCGACATCGACGTCGCCGATCTCTGCGCATCGTTCCAGCAGGCGGTGGTCGACGTCGTGGCCGACCGGCTGCGGACCGGGCTGACCATGTTCCGCGAGCGCGTCGGAATGCCCACGGCGCTCGTTTGCGCCGGCGGGGTCGCCGCCAACCTGGCGATCCGCAAGATCTTGCACCGGCTCGCCTTCGAGATCGGCATCACGCTGGTCGCGCCGCCGCCGGCGTTATGTACCGACAACGGCGCCATGATCGCCTGGGCCGGAGCCGAACGCCTGGCGCTCGGCCTTACCGATCCGCTCGATTTTGCGCCGCGCGCGCGCTGGCCGCTCGAAAAGGTGACCCGGGCCGCTCCGGTAAAGACGGCCGCGGAATGACGGCGCGGCTTACTGCTCGAACCGCTCGATGAACCATTTGAGCAGGCGCATCCAAATCTCGTCCTTGCCGACGACATCCTCGATGCCGTGCTCGAGGTTCGGATTGTCGTTGACTTCCATCACCACGACGCCGTGGTCGGTCTGCTTGAGATCGACGCCGTAGAAGCCGTCGCCGATCGGCCGCGCGGCGCGCACGGCAACATCGATCACCTCGCGCGGCGCCTGGTCGAGATCGAAGGCGCGGAAGCCGCCTTCGCGCGACGAGCCGTCGGCCCGGTATTTCACCACCTGCCAATGGCCGCGCGCCATGCGGTATTGGCAGACGAACAACGGCTCGCCGGCAAGCACGCCGACGCGCCAGTCGAACTCGGTCGGCAGGAATTTCTGCGCCAGCAACAGATCGGTCTCCTCGAACAGCTCGTCGCTGACACGCTTGAACTCCGCCGGCGTCTCGATCTTGTGCACGCCGCGCGAGAACGAGCCGTCCGGGATCTTGACCACCAGCGGCAGCCCCAATTCGTCGATCGCTTTGCCGAGATCGGTGTCCTCGGCGAGAATGACGGTCGGCGGCGTCGGCACCTGGTTCTGGCCGAGCAGCTCCATCAAGAACACCTTGTTGGTGCAGCGGATCATCGAGATCGGATCGTCGATCACCGGCATGCCTTCCTGCCAGGCGCGGCGCGCGAACCGGTAGGTGTGATTGTCGATCGAGGTGGTTTCGCGGATGAGCAGGCCGTCGAACTCGGCAAGCTCGGCAAGCTGGCGCTTAGTAATCGGTTCGACGTCGACCGACAGTTTCTCGGCGATGCGGGCGAAGTGCTTGATCGAAGACGGCGACGACGGCGCCATCTTCTCGTTCGGATCGTAGAGCACCGCGAGGTCGTATTTTGCGACCGTGCGCGCCTTCGGATCGCGCCATTCGCGCTTGGTGTGATTGCGCAGCGACTCGCGGAAGAACTCGGCCTCGCCATTGGCGAGCCGGGTGATGTTGCGCGGGCGGATGCGCTCGATCGAAAGCCAGTCGCCGGGCTCGATGATGACTTCCAGCGCCGGGCAGCGGAACCAGTCGAACAGGAGCCGCCCGAACGATTCG
The DNA here is from genome assembly GCA_963850855.1 of uncultured Alphaproteobacteria bacterium. Classification (GTDB taxonomy): domain Bacteria; phylum Pseudomonadota; class Alphaproteobacteria; order Rhizobiales; family Xanthobacteraceae; genus BOG-931. The sequence continues at coordinate 342,001 of CAWKNH010000008.1, read as the reverse complement.
AAGCGGTTATCGCGGGCCAGGCCGAAGCACACCAAGAGCCTGACCTCGCCCTCCGGCTGGAAGTCGGCGCGGCGGGCGCAGCGGTTGAGGTCGTCCTCGAGGTCCGGCAGCGCGTGCTCGTAGAGCTTCTGTTCGCGCAGCTCCAGCATGGTCTCGACCGTGGGCACGACCCGATGGCCGCGCGCCTCGGCCAGGAGCGAGGCGTAGTAACCCTTGGACTGGTAGGCGTAGGAGCGGGCAAGGTTGACGAGCTTCGGCCGTCCCACCTCGAACAGGCGCGGCCGCGCCAGGTACTCGGTCGTGGTGATGACCTTGTGCGGGGTCTCGGCGTTGGGCAGATCGCGAGGCTGGTCGACGAGGATGACCCAGCCGGTCATGGGCGGGTCCCCTTCCTGTCGAAATCAGCGAGCGGACACGGGCTGGGCAGATGCGGGCCGGTCATGCGCACGAGGTCGGGCAAGGCACAACGTGTCATAGAGGGAAAAGCAATGATTGGCGACCACGCGGGCGGCGATGTCCACCATCAAAGCCGATTCTGCCGCGGGAGCAAGACGCCATTGCGGGATCGTCCAGGGTGGCGCCGCAGTTGTGAGCGCAGCGGCTTCTCGAAGCGCAGGGCATCGGCGCGGTCGTCATAATAGTCGGGGTGCCTGCCGAAAAGCCGGTAGCCGGATTTCTCGTAGCGCGCAATCGCTCGGGTATTGTGCTCGTGCACCTCAAGACGCATGACCCCGCGGCCCCGGCGGCGCGCCGCCTCCTCGGCCGCGGCCAAAAGGAGCGGGCCGACGCCGCGCCGGCCGATATGCGGCGCGACGGCGATCGAATAGAGCCGGGCGAGCGTGGAGCGCGGCGGATAGAGGACGAGGACGTAGCCGGCGAGGCTGTCCTGCGCTTGCGCCACCAGCAGCGACGCCCGTCGCGAGGCAAGGAAATGGCGAAAACTTCGCCGCGACAGAATATCGGTCGTGAACACCGCCTGCTCGAGCGCGACCAGCGCGGCGACATCGCTCAACCGGCCGCGACGGAGAGCGACGGAAGGCAGCCGCCGATGCGCCCCGCTCACGACGCGCGTCCCTCCTCGATGCGCGCGATCATCGTCTCCAGCCGTTCCAGACGGTCGGCCTCCGCCGGCGGCTTGTCCCAGCGCAGCCGGCTGATGCGCGGGAAGCGCATGGCGAGGCCGGATTTGTGCCGGGTCGAGCGTTGCAGGCCTTCGAAGGCGACTTCGAGCACCAGGCCCTGATCCGCCTCATGCACGACCTCGCGCACCGGACCGAAGCGGTCGGTGGTATTGCGGCGCACGAAACGGTCGATCTGCAGCAGCTCCTCGTCGGTGAACCCAAAATAGGCCTTGCCGACCGGAACCAGCTCGTCGCCATTTTCCCCGCCGGTCCAAACGCCGAAGGTGTAGTCGGAATAAAACGAGGACCGCTTGCCGTGCCCGCGCTGCGCGTACATCAGCACCGCGTCGATGATGTACGGGTCGCGCTTCCATTTCCACCACGGACCTTTCGGCCGGCCGGGAAGATAGAGCGCGTCACGCCGCTTGAGCATGACGCCTTCGACCGCCTCCGCGTCTTCGCCGGCGCCGGCCGCCGCCGGCTGCCTGCGCGCGGCAGTGAGGTCGTCCCAGGTCGCGAAGGCGACGAGCGGCGAGAGGTCAATGCGGGGTTCGTTGAGCCGGGCGACGAAACTTTCGAGCCGGGCGCGGCGCTCGGCGAACGGAAGGTTGCGCAAATCCTCCTCGCCGTCGGCGAGGAGATCATAGGCGCGCAGATGCGCGGGAAATTCCGCCATGAGCTTTGCCGTGACGGTTTTGCGGTTGAGCCGCTGCTGCAGCACGTTGAAGGTTTGCACGCGATGCTCGCGCATGATCAACAGCTCGCCGTCGATCGCACCGGGAAGCCGCAGGGCGTCGAGCAGGTCGGGAAAGCTTTTCGATATATCCTCGCCGGTGCGCGAATAGAGCCGGGCGACCATATTGCCGTCGCGCCGAGCGGCGACGGCCTGCACCCGGATGCCGTCCCACTTCCATTCGGCCATGAACGCGGCGGGGTCGAGTCCGGCTAAGTCGCTGTCCTCGAGCGCATGCGCCAGCATCGGCGGACGAAACGGCGCCGGATCGCCACTCGCCGGCTTGTCCGCGCCGCCTTCGAGCCAGGCAAAAAGTTCGGCATAGGGCGGCGCCAGCCCGGGCCACAGCAGCTCGATCTCCTGCGCCTCCTTGCCGCCCATGGCGGCGACAGCGGCTTTCGCCAACCGCGCCGAGACGCCGACGCGCAATCCGCCGGTGACGAGCTTGATCAGCGCCCAGCGGCCGGTCTCATCGAGGGCATCGAGCCAGCGCGCGAGCTGCTGCGGCAGTTGCGCTTTACCGAGGGTGGCGAGCGTTTGGATGACGGCGGTAAGGGATAACTCCCTGCCTTCCCCGTCAGCGGGGGAGGATGCGGTGGGCCACATCAGCGCGACGGTCTCGGAAAGATCGCCGACATAATCGTAGGACAGTGCGAACAGCACCGGGTCGGTGCGCTCCGCGATTAGGCTGCGGATAAGGCCGGGCTTCGCGTGCGTGAAATTGAGCGCGCCGGTGAGCGCGGCGAGCGCCCAGCCGCGCTCGGGGTCGGGCGTCGAGCGGAAGTAGTCGGTCATCAGCCGCAGCTTGTTGTTGCGGCCGTGCTCGTAGGCGAGGCGATCGAGCAGCTCGGCGAAGCGGTTCATCCCTCCGCCTCGCCGCTGTCGTCATCCTCATCCCCGTAGCCGACAATATCGAGCGGCCGCGCTTTCAGGCCGCGGGTGATGCACCAGTGCACCAGCGCGTCCTCCTGGCCGTGGGTGACCCAGATTTCGCCGGCGCCAGTCGCGGCGATCGTCGCGGTGAGGCCGTCCCAATCGGCGTGGTCGGAAACGACCAGCGGCAGCTCGACGCCGTGCTGGCGCGCCCGTGCCCGCACCCGCATCCAGCCCGAGGCAAATGCGGCGATCGGTTCGGGAAACCGCCGCGTCCAGACATCGTTGAGCGCCGAGGGCGGACAGATGGTGATGGTGCCGGCGAGCTCGGCTTTGCTGGCGCCGCGCACGGCGCGCAGCTCGCCGAGCGCAATGCCGCGGCTGGCGTAGTAGCCGGTGATCTTCTCCATGGCGCCGTGCAGATAGACCGGCGCCGCATAGCCGGCGTTGCGCAGCAGCGCGATCAGCCGCTGCGCCTTGCCGAGCGAATAGGCACCCACGAGATGCGCGCGCTCGGGAAACAGCGCGACCGAGCGAAGGAGCTTGGCGATTTGCTCGTCGGGATCGCCGTGACGGAACACCGGCAAGGCAAACGTCGCCTCGGTGATGAACACGTCGCACGGCACCAGCTCAAACGGCGCGCAGGTCGGATCGGGAACGTTCTTGTAATCGCCGGAGGCGACGACGCGCAGCCCGTTCGCCGCGACCGCGATCTGCGCGGAGCCGAGCACATGGCCGGCGGGATGGAACGTGACTTTAGCGCCGCCGAGATTGACGCTTTCGCCATAACGGATCGCCTGCGTTCTTCCGGCGAAGCCCTCGCCGTAGCGCAGCCGCATCAGGTCGAGGGTCTCCTGCGTCGCGAGCACGGCGCCATGGCCGGCGCGGGCATGGTCGGAGTGGGCGTGGGTGATCAGCGCCCGCTCGACCGGCCGGGTCGGGTCGATGTGGAAGGAGCCGAGCTTGCAGCACACGCCGGAAGGCGTCGGCGCCAGGATGTCTTCGGGCCGCATCATCATCAAATAAGCTCTCGCCGTCATTGCGGAAGCCGCGTGGCGGCCCGCCGGAATCCATAGCCCATGTCCTTGCAATGCCCATGTCCTTGCAATGCCCCCGTCCTTGCAACGCCCCCTTCCTTGCAATGTTTTCGCGGTCGGTGATTGGATTTCCGGGCTCCTTGCTCCACCCGGCCCCCGGAACGACGCGCCAGATGACCGACACCGGCCCGCTCTTCGTCTCCTCCGGCGATCTCATCGCCGACCGCCGCTACCAATGGGCGCTCGATCAAGCAGCGCGCGGTGGCCTTGCTGGCGCCGCCGATATCCTCGTCCAGGCGTTGGAGCTCGCACCTCAATTCGCCGCCGCCTGGTTTGCGCTCGGCGATATCCGCGACCGGCTCGGTGATCGAAGCGGCGCCATCGCCGCCTTCGAAAAGGCCCGCGATGCCGATCCCGAAGATGACCAAGGCGCACAGCTTCAGCTTGCGAGGCTCGGGTCCGGCGACGTCACTCCGCCGATGATGGAGACCTATGTCCGCCGGCTATTCGACCAGTATGCCGCCCGCTATGACGCAGCGCTGACTGACCGCCTCGCCTATCGCGGGCCGGAAATCCTGCGCGATGCGGTCCAATCGGTCACGCGCGCGGCGGAAAGGACGCTGCGGTTCGGTTCGATGCTCGACCTCGGCTGCGGTACCGGGCTCGCCGGCGCCGCGTTTCGGCCCGTCGTCGATTGGCTCGTCGGCGTCGATCTCTCGCCGGCAATGATCGCGCAGGCGGCGACCAAAGGCCTTTATGACCGTCTCGCGACCGCCGATCTGCAGCGCTTTCTCGCCGAGGAGGCCGCAAACGCGGCGCGCTATCACCTCGTCCTCGCCGCCGACGTGTTCGTCTACGTGAACGATCTTCGTCCGGCCATGACAGCGATCGCGCGTGTGCTCGCAGCGGACGGCGTTGTCGCCTTCACGGTGGAGACTCATTCCGGCTCCGGCGCAAAGCTGCTGCCGACGTTGCGGTATGCGCATGGCGCCGCCCATGTGCGAGGCGCCGTGAAAAATGCCGGCCTCTCGCTCGCGCATTTGGCGGAGGCCGCCGTGCGCACCGAAAAGGGCGTGCCCGTCGACAGCCTCGTCGTGGTCGCGCGGCCCCTCGACCGCAATGCCCGCGCCCGTTAGTTCTGGCGGATGAGCGTCATCGAGCGCATATCGGTTCTTCCGGAACCGTTTGCCCGCTGGTTCGCGGGTCGAGGCTGGACACCGCGCACGCACCAGCTCGAGCTTTTGGCCAAGGCACAAGCCGGCCGTTCGGTCCTGCTGATCGCGCCGACCGGCGGCGGCAAGACGCTCGCGGGCTTCCTGCCGAGCCTGGTGGAGTTGAGCGCTTCACCCACACCGAAAAGCGCAGCAGCGAGGAAACTTATTTCCGCCGGCCGCGACATCCGCCGCGAGGGCGGGCTGCATACGCTCTACATCTCTCCGCTCAAAGCGCTTGCGGTCGACATCGCGCGCAATCTGGAAGCGCCGGTCACCGAGATGGGGCTGCCGATCCGCATCGAGACGCGCACCGGCGACACGCCGACATCGAAGCGCCAGCGCCAGCGCCGCGATCCGCCGCATATCCTGCTCACCACGCCGGAGCAGCTTGCGCTCCTCCTCGCCTCCGCCGACGCGCCGTATCTGTTCGGCTCGCTCAAGCGCGTGATCCTCGACGAGTTGCACGCGCTGGTGACCTCGAAGCGCGGCGATCTTCTTTCGCTCGGCCTAGCACGGCTGTTTCGCCTCGCCCCTGAGCTGAGCAGCGTCGGCCTCTCGGCGACCGTGGCCGAGCCCGCGGAGCTGGCGCGCTTCATGGTGCCACAGCGCGATGACGCGGCGGCGAAGGCGCGCGCCGACCTGATCATCGCCGAAGCCGGCGCCGCGCCCGATGTCAGCATGCTGGATACGCGCGAGCGGCTCCCCTGGGCCGGCCATTCGGCGCGCCACGCACTCGACGAGGTCTACCGGCTGATCAAGGGCCACCGCACCACGCTCGTTTTCGTCAACACCCGCAGCCAGGCGGAAGGAATCTTCCAGCAGCTCTGGCACATCAATGACGACAATCTCGCCATCGCCCTGCATCACGGCTCGCTCGACGTAGCGCAGCGGCGCAAGGTCGAAGCGGCGATGGCGAGCGGGCGTCTGCGCGCGGTCGTGTGCACCTCCTCGCTCGATCTCGGCGTCGACTGGGGCGACGTCGATCTCGTCATCAATGTCGGCGCGCCGAAGGGAGCCTCGCGCATCCTCCAGCGCATCGGCCGCGCCAATCATCGCATGGACGAACCGTCGAAGGGCGTGCTCATCCCCGCGAACCGTTTCGAGGTGCTCGAATGCCGCGCCGCGCTCGACGCCATCGCCGAGAACGCGCAAGACACGCCGCCCCTGCGGGTCGGCGCGCTCGACGTGCTGGCGCAGCACGTGCTGGGCTGCGCCTGCGGCGAGCCGTTCCTTGGCGACGAGCTTTATGCCGAGGTGAAGACCGCGACGCCCTACGCCGCGCTCACCCGGGCGGATTTCGACGCGGTCGTCGATTTCGTCGCCACCGGCGGCTACGCGCTCAAGGCCTATGAGCGCTTCGCCCGCATCCGGCAGGGCAAGGACGGCCGCTGGCGCATCGCCCATCCGAGCGTGGCGCAGCGCTACCGGCTCAATGTCGGCACCATTGTCGAGGCCGATATGTTGAAGGTCCGGCTGGTGCGCTCCCGCGCCTCGAAGATGATCCCGCGCGGCGGAAGGCTGCTCGGCGAGGTCGAGGAATATTTCGTCGAGACCATGGTGCCCGGCGACACTTTCGTATTCGCCGGCGAGATCCTCAAATACGAGGTCCTGGTCGAGGACCAGGTCTACGTCTCGCGCTCAACCTCCGAAGACCCGAAGGTGCCGGCCTATGAGGGCGGCAAGTTTCCGCTCTCGACCTATCTCGCCGCGCGGGTGCGCGGCATCATCGCCCATCCGCAGGAGTGGCGGGCGTTGCCGGCGCAGGTGCGCGAGTGGCTTGAGATCCAGGAGTGGCGCTCGCAGATGCCGGGCGCACAGGAGCTTTTGGTCGAAACCTTTCCCCGCGGCAACAAGCACTATTTGATCTGTTACCCGTTCGAGGGCCGGTTGGCGCATCAGACCCTCGGCATGCTGCTGACGCGCCGGCTCGAGCGTGCGCGGCAGCGGCCGATGGGCTTCGTCGCCAACGAGTACGCGCTCGCCGTCTGGGGCCTCGGCGATTTGGCGCAACGCGTCGAGCGCGGCGAACTTTCACTCGCCAGCCTGTTCGATGAGGACATGCTCGGCGATGATCTCGAAGCGTGGCTTGCCGAATCCGCGCTGATGAAGCGCACGTTCCGCAATTGCGCGATCATCGCCGGCCTGATTGAGCGCCGCTTTCCCGGCGAGGAGAAATCCCGCCGCCAGGTCACGATCTCGACCGACCTCGTCTACGACGTGCTGCGCAGCCACCAGCCCGACCACGTGCTCCTGCGCGCCGCCCGCGCGGACGCCTCGACCGGCCTCCTCGATGTCCGCCGCCTCGGCGAAATGCTCTCGCGCATCCGGGGCCGAATCGTCCATAAAGCGCTCGACCATGTGTCTCCGCTCGCGGTCCCAGTCATGCTGGAGATCGGGCGCGAGGCGGTCTACGGCGAGGCGGCGGATTCGCTCCTCGCCGAGGCGGCGGACGAATTGGTGAAGGAGGCGATGCAGTGAGGGCCGGTGTTTCTCCCGCGCACTCCCGCGCCAGCGGACAACCGGCTGCCGGGTCGCCGCCGTCGCCGGCACGCGCGGATGAAACGATCAGCGTCGCCGGCGCCGCGCTCGTCGCCGATCCGGCCGGCGCGCTCTATTGGCCGGACGAACAGGCGCTGGTTATCGCCGATCTGCATCTGGAGAAGGGCTCGGCCTTTGCCGCCCGCGGCGTGCTACTGCCGCCCTATGACACGGCGACCACTTTGGCGCGCCTCGCCGGCCGTATCGAACGCTACGCGCCGCGGCTCGTGATCGCGCTCGGCGACAGCTTCCACGATGGCGGCGGGCCGTTGCGCATGAGCGCCGCCGACCGTACGGCGCTTACCAAACTTCAGCGCGGGCGCGATTGGGTCTGGATCGCCGGCAATCACGATCCCGATCCGGCCGACGGCATCGGCGGGCGTTTTGCCACGACCTTGGCATTCGCTCCGCTGACATTCCGTCACGAGCCTGCGGCGGGCGCCTGCGAAGGCGAGGTCGCCGGCCATTTGCATCCGGTCGCGCGGGTCGCCCAGCGCGGCCGCGCGGTCAGCCGGCGCTGTTTCGCCGGCGACGGCAAGCGCCTGGTCATGCCGGCCTTCGGCGCCTATGCCGGCGGCCTCAATGTGCGCGACCGCGCGATCATGCTGTTGTTCGGCGTCCGCGGCTTCACGGCGCACATGCTGGGCGAGCGCCGCCTTTATGCCATCGCCGCCGAACGCTGCTTGCCGGATTGAAGGTCAGTCCCGCCGGAACGCCACGCTGGCGATCCAGCCGGTCAGGAGCGCCATCATCGCCATCGCCAGACCGTAGAGCACGCCGTGATCGCGCGCGGCGTTGACCACGAACTGCTCGAAGCCGACCTTGACGATCTCGAACGCGGAATTGGTGTGCCCGATCAAACTACCGTCGGCGAACAGCTTGACGTCGACATCGTAGTCGCCGATCGGCACCTGCGCCGGCAGCACGATCGCGGCACGGAACAGCGTCGGCGTCAGGAAGGTCACCGCATTCGACTGCTCGCTGTAAAGACCGCGTTCGCCCATCAGCCGCACCAGCGCGGCACGGAACGGATCGTTGCTGACCTCGCCGATATCGTTGTGGATCAATTCCGGCAGCGGCGTATTGGCGATGCCAAGCCGCATCCGCCGCAAATTGTCGGCGTTGGTGATGGCGTCGAGCGGACGGTTGGCCAGAACCGCGAGGTAGGACGGCGGATCGACGAAGGTGCGCGCCTGCGTGTTGACCCAGATGCCGAGCACGCGCTGCTTGCGCCGCGTGCGCACCGACTCGCGCGGGCCGGTGATGGTGGCGACGATATCGTAGGGCCCGTGCCGGCCGAGGCTGGTCGCGTCCTGCTCGACCGAGCCGAACAACACCAGTTCGACGCCGGTGTAGTTCGAGGTGATCATCACATGATGATTGGTCAGCGACGCGACCAGGCGCTCGGCCGCGGCCGGACCGCCAGCGCCGAGGACGCCGGCCAGGGCAAGCACTGCCGCTAGCGCCGTTCTCATAGCGCGCCTCCGATCAGCCGGATCGAGTAAAGGTCGTCCGGCTGCAGCACGAGCTCGAACGCGAAGCGCAGGCCGACCGAAAGCACGAGCAGGCCGAGCAACAGACGCAGCCACTCGCCGCGGATGCGCTGTCCGGCATGGGCGCCGAACTGAGCGCCGATCACCCCGCCGACCATGAGGATAAGCGCGAGCACGGCATCGACCAGATGATTGGTCGCCGCGTGCAGCACCGTGGTTGCCGTCATGGTGACGAAGATCAGGACCATCGAGGTGCCGATCACGGTCGCGGTGGGCACGCGCAGGAGATAGATCAGCATCGGCACCAGCAAGAAGCCGCCGCCGATGCCCATGACCGCGCCGATGAAACCGATGATGAAACCGATCGCCAGCACGGGAATCGCCGACACATAGACCTTGGAGCGCTTGAAGCGGAGCTTCAACGGCAACCCGTGGAACCAGACGTGGCTGCCGGGCCGGCGCAATTCGGCCGGCTTGCCGCGGCGGCGGCGATTGATGGCGCGGGCGCTCTCGGCGACCATCAACACGCCGACGACGCCCAGAAAAGTGACGTAGGAGAGCCCGATCGCCAGGTCGAGCTGATCGAGCGTGCGCAGCCAGGTGAACAGCGCGACGCCGCCGGCGCTGCCGACGATGCCGCCGGCAAGGAGAGTGAGCGCCAGCGTGACGTCGATCGCGTTGCGCCGCCAATACGCGATCGCTCCGGAGAACGACGAGGCGGCGACATGCGTGGTGACGCTCGCGACCGCGACGGCCGGCTGCACGCCGATGAAGATCAACAGCGGCGTCATCAGGAATCCGCCGCCGACGCCGAACATGCCGGAAAGGAACCCGACCGCAAGCCCCATTGCCAGCACGAGGAAGACGTTGACGGGAATATCGGCGATCGGAAGGTAGATTTGCACGGCTTGAGCCCGGGCGAAGGGGTATGTGTCGAAACCGTTCTACTCGCGCATTGCTGCGCGGCATACCGCCGGGGCGACGCCGGCGCGCAAATTTGATCGCCCGGCAGCAATCGCCTAGTCGACCTTAGCGGCGTCCGGCGGTGAGACTTTAGCGCCGGCCGATCGCGGTTTCGGTTTCGCTGCCGGCGTGGCGCTCGCGGGCGGATCCCAGGCCTTCACCTCGAGCGCGTCGGCCGGTTGCGGCTCCGCCGTCCAGTTCTGCGCCGCCTGACGCGCGGCCGCGAGCGATTGCGGGTCGAGATGCGCCGCCACCTCTTCGCGTTTCTTCGCCGCGTCCTTGTCGCCGCGATTGGCGGCCAGGACAAACCACTTGTAGGACTCGGCGAAGTTCTGTTCCACGCCGATGCCGCGCGCGTACAGGATGCCGAGATTATACTGGCTGTCGGTGATGCCGCGATCGGCGGCCTTGCGGAACCACCGCGCGGCCGTGCGGTAGTCGGCAGCGCCGTCGACGCCTTCGGCGTAAAGCACGGCGAGATTGTGCATGGCCTTGCCGTGACCCTTGTCGGCCGCGGCGCGATAAAAGTCGCGCGCCGTGGCCAGGTTCTTCTTCACCCCGACGCCTTTTTCGTAGAGACCGCCGAGTCGGAACTGCGCCGGAGCGAGCCCAAGCTTGGCGGCGCGATCGAGCCAGTGCGCGGCCTCTTCGTTGTTCTGCGCCACGCCATGGCCTTCGGCAAAGCGTATCGCCACCTCGTAGGCAGCCGACGCGTCGCCGGAAAGCGCCGCCGCCCGCAGCGCCGGTCCCCCGATGGTGGCCGGCAGCTTCTCGTCCGACACGGCGGCAGCGGCCACGGGAGCCGTTGCAGTCTGCGGCGCTAGCGCGCGCGGCAACGCGCCGGTGACGTCGGCGGGCGGCCAAACCGCCGTGCCATTGGCGGCCGGGTTGCCCAAGGGCGACGCATCGGCAGCCATCGAGGTTGCGTCCGCATCATCGTTGAGCGACTGCCCTGACGGCTTGGCATCTGTTGCCGCTCCTGGTCCCGGGCCAAGCGGCATCGGTGCGGCGGTGTTCGCGGCGGGGTTGGCGCTTGGAATCGGGAGCCGGGTCGCTTCCGGCGGCCTGGTCGATGCGGCCTCAGCCGGGCCGGTAGCGGAAGGCGTGATTTTTTCCGCTTGCATCTCCTGGACCGCGGCCGCGTCGTTGCCATCGAACAGCCGCGAAGCGATGCGCCATCCGCCGGCGACGACGGCCACGACGGCGATCGGTACGATCAGTTTGCGCAACCGCTGTGTCAGCGTCTTCGGCAACAGTTCGCCGCCGGCGGCCTTGGCGCTCGGCGGACGCTCGAGCGCCGCCGCGGCCTGCGCGGCACGACGCGCAGCGGCGATGAAATCGGGTTTGCCCCCGACCGGGTCGGGAGTAACCGGCGGCTTGGAGCCTAGCGCGGCTTGCGATGCGGCGATCCGATCGGCCGCGGATGGTTGCCGGGAGCGGCTTGCCGAGCCGGGTTCGAGCGGATGGTTGGGCGGCAGGTTGGGATCGATCGGTTGCCGCGGTGCGGCGGATTGCGACCCCGCTGCCGCGGGCGGTTCAGGCGAGAAGACCGCCGGCGGTGCAGCAGCACGCTCCGGCGTCTTCGCCGGCACGGTCGCTATCGAGTCGGGGCTCGCCTGGTCGGCGCGCATGCCGCTTTCGATCATCGCCAGGCGATCGACGACGTGCTCCACGGTGCCGTGGAAAGCTTCGAGCGATTCCTGGGTCCGGCGCTCGGTTTGTTTGATCTCGGCGACATCGCGTTCGATCGCGCCGACGCCGATTTTAACGTCGCCCTCTCCTAGGCCGGCAGGCTTGCCGTTGGTCCCGCGCAATTGCTCGATATGCACCAGGAGATCGGCGAGCCCGCGCTCCACCGCTTCCAAATGGACGAAACGCGCGTCGGAGACATCGAACCGCTTGACCAGCATGGCGATGCGGTCCTCGAGATGCGCGAGAGCCGCATGATCGGTGTGCGTGAGCTGCACCCATTCAAGCTTCTCGATCAGGCCGGCGAGAAGCTTCTCCAGTTGGTGAGGCACCGCGTGACCGGCTTCGGTCGAGGCATTGAGCGCGCTCGCCAGCGTGTCGATCCGGCTTTCGAGCGCAGTCACCGCCTGACCCGCGCCGGTCGAGGCATTGAGTGCGCTTGCCAGCGTATCGATGCGGATCTCCAGCGCGGAGACCGCATGTCCGGTGGCGGCGCTGTTGGCGAGGTCGTCCACCTTGGCGGAGAGCGTGCGGATGTCTTCCGCGACCTTGGTAAGCGCTTCGTTGGATGCGACGTGGGAGACGACGCCGCGCAGGCCGCCGATCGCGCTCTCGAGCTGCTGCATCGCGGCCGGGTCGTCCTTGGCCGCGATCGCATCGACTTTCTTCGCCAGCGCCCGCACCGCTTCGTCCATGCCGACCAGGCTCTCGGCGGTGGTGAGCCCGCGCAACGACTCGCGCACGTCGGTCACCCCGCGCTCCAAGCCGGCCAGCGCCGTGGCATCGAGGCCGCACTGACGGCTATGGTCGATCCGCTGGGCAAGGGCCCTGACTTCGATCTCCAGCGACTCGACCGCGCGCCGCGGCAGCGCTTCGGTCAGCGAGTGACCGATCTCGGTCAGGTCGGCGCGGATGCCTTCGATCGCCTTTTCCAGATCGCTTGCCGGGCGCAGCGCTTCGATCTGGCTCGTGATCTGACGCAGTTGCCGCTCTAGGCCGCTGAGATCGATGGTCGGTGCAGGTGCGCTCTCGTGGCGCGCGGGCTCCGGCTGCGGCTTTTCCGGCTGCGGCTTTTCCAATTCCTGCCGCTCGGCTTGCACCGTCGGGCTGGCCAAGGGTGCAGCCCCGCGCTCCGCCGGCAGATCCTCCGGGAGCGGCGAGCGGATTCCAAAAGTCGGTATCGATGAATGCGGGATCGACGCCGGTGCCGGCGCAATGGGCGGCTCTTTCGGCGCAGGCGCAATAGCAACTTCTCCGGCGAGCGCGCGTTGGCGTGCCGTGATCTCCGCCACCGCGCGTTCGATCGACGAATCGCGATCAAGCTCTGGCTTGCGATCGGCAAGCGGCGCCGGCGCGGTTGCCGGCGCTTGGTCCGCTGGCAGCCGCATCATGCTGCGACGCGGCGCTTGCGGAGCACCGGTCAGCGCCGGCGCGCGCTGATCGCTGCGCTCGTCCGGCGTTGGCGGCGACGGGCGCTGCCGCTGGGCGAGCGCGCGTTGCGCAATGTCGGTCCGCGCCAGACGTTCGAGCTGGTTCGAGATCTGATCGAGACGTCCATGCAGCTCGCCGAGCTCTTCGCGGTTACGTACGGCTTCGCTGCGCGCCGGAGCGTGAGTCACTTCGGGGACATCGTCCGGCGACGCCATGTCAAGGGTGCGTTCGGTGTGGCGACGCGTTTCTTCCTCGCGCACGCGTTTGGCGTCACGCGCTTCGTCGCGGGCGCGTTCGACTTCGCGCCGGGCCTCGGCGCGCGCACGCTCGACTTCGAGGGCTTCTTGCCGGGCGCGCTCGGCTTCGCGGCGCGCCTCGTCACGGATACGTTCGGCTTCGCGCGCCTCCTGCCGAGCGCGCGCCGCTTCCCGCACGCGCCACTCGCGTTCGGCCTCCAATGCTTCCTCGCGCAAGGCTTCCTCGCGATCGCGTTCGGCTTCGCGGGCTTCCTCGCGGGTCGGCGCGACCTCGCGCTCTGGGTTGCGGGTTCGCTCCCGGCGCGGCCGGTCGAAACGGTCGCGGTCTTGCTCGTCGCGATAAGGGGCGCCGGCCCGGCGGGGCGGCTCGTCTTCGCTGTGGCCGCGCCGGCGCCAGTACGGATCGTGCGGACGATCGCGCTCCCCGCGCTCGCGCTCGTCATAGCGCGAGTTCGGCCGCTGCCGCTGCTTCGCCGTGCGCTCGAACCGCGATGATCGTGGCCGCTCGTCCCCGTCCTCGTTCGCCGATCGGATGACACTGTTGAGCCAATCGCCGACCGATACGTCGGACGGCCGCGCGGCTTCGCGCGCAAGCTCGCGCGTTTCCGGACGGAAACCCCTCAAGTTCCACGGACCGCCGGATTTCATTATCGCGAACCCACAATCGTGAGGAGGCAGGACCGCCCGGTTTCGAGCCGATGCTCTACAACGACGACCGCGACGCGCGGTCCTGTGTCCTCAGGGCCGACTTTTCAGGATTACGGTAAATAAGCAGTTAAAAGAGCGCGTACCGCCCGACAAACGCCGCCGAAAATCGGCTACATTGCGCGTCTCGGTCCAGCCGGCGAGCGGCGGACACGGTCCGGAGAGCGACATCATGCCGACCTACAAGGCTCCCGTTGATGACGTGATGTTCCTGCTGAGCGACGTTTTTCACATCGATCGCTACAACAATCTGCCGGGCTTTGCCGACGCCACGCCCGATCTGCTCGAAGCGGTGCTCGAGGAAGCGGGAAAATTCTGCGAGGACGTGCTCACGCCGCTCAACCGCGTCGGCGACAAGGAAGGTTGCCGCCGCCACGACGATGGCTCGGTCACCACCCCGACTGGCTTCAAGGAAGCCTACAAGCGGCTCGTCGAAGGCGGTTGGATCGGAGCTTCATCGCCGTCCGAGTTCGGCGGCCAAGGTCTGCCGCGCGTCCTCTCGCAGGCCATCGGCGAGTTCCTCGTCTCGGCAAACATGGCCTTCGCCATGTATTCCGGTCTGACCCAGGGAGCGGCCGCCGCGCTCTTCGTCCACGGCTCGCCGGAGCAGAAGGCGCTTTACCTTCCCAAGCTCGTCAGCGGTCAGTGGACCGGGACGATGAACCTCACCGAGCCGCAATGCGGCACCGACCTCGGATTGACCCGCAGCCGCGCGGTGCCGCAACCCGACGGCAGCTACAAGATCACCGGCACGAAGATCTTCATCTCCGCCGGCGAGCACGATCTTGCCGAGAACATTATCCACCTGGTGCTCGCCCGCATCGAGGGCGCGCCGGAAGGCGTCAAGGGAATTTCCCTCTTCGTCGTCCCCAAATTCCTGCCGACCAAGGACGGCGCGGTCGGGGCGCGCAACGCCGTCTCCTGCGGTTCGATCGAAGAGAAGATGGGGATCCACGGCAATTCCACCTGCGTCATGAACTATGACGGCGCGACCGGCTGGCTGGTCGGGGAGCCGAACCGCGGCTTGAACGCGATGTTCGTGATGATGAACGAAGCGCGCCTCGGCGTCGGCATGCAGGGGCTGGCGTTGTCCGAGGTCGCCTATCAGAACGCCGCCGCCTATGCCAAGGACCGGCTCGCCGGCCGCGCGCTCAGCGGCGCGAAATTCAAGGACAAGGCGGCCGACCCGATCATCGTGCATCCCGACGTGCGCCGCATGCTGATGACCATGCGCGCGTTCAACGAGGCCGCGCGCGCTCTGGTTTTATGGACCGCGCTCAAGAGCGACGTGGCGCTTCGCTCCGGCGACGCCAAGGAACGGCAGGCGGCCGACGATCACATGGGTCTGATGACGCCGGTGATCAAAGGCGTGCTCACCGATCAGGGCTTCGCCAACACGGTGATCGCGCAGCAGGTGTTCGGCGGCCACGGCTACATCGCCGAGCACGGCATGGAGCAGTTCGTGCGCGATTCGCGCATCGCCATGATCTACGAGGGCGCCAACGGCATTCAGGCGCTCGATCTCGTCGGCCGCAAGCTGCCGAAGGACGGCGGCCGCGCACTGCAGGCGTTCTTCGCCGAAGTCACCGCCTATATCAAGGAGCGCGGCGCCGACGCGGAGCTCGCGCCCTATGTCAAGCCGCTCGGCCAGGCGCTCGGCGAGCTGCAACAGGCGACGATGTGGTTCATGCAGAACGCGCTCGGCAATCCCGACAATGCCGGCGCCGGCTCGACCGATTACCTGCACCTCTTCGGCCTGGTGGCGCTCGGCTATATGTGGTGCCGGATCGCCGAGGCGGCGAAGTCGAGCCCCACGGGAAGCAACGGCGCCGGCGCGCGCATGGCGGCGAAGCTTGCAACCGGGCGCTTCTTTGTCGAGCGCATGCTGCCGGCCTCGACGACGCATCTCGCGCGCATCAAGGCCGGCGCCGCCAGCACCATGGCGTTGCCGGCGGAGGCGTTCTGAATACGGCTCATCGCCGTGTCGCGCGCGTCAGCTGGCAATACGCTATGCGCCCCGTATGGGCCTCCTTTGCCGCTGTAATTCTTCCGCAGTTGCACTATATGGGCGATATTCGGTCTTACGGACGGCCCAACCCCAATCCGGCTTAGCGGCCCTCGGCCGCCCGGCCACCATCTCCGCAACGGGGATAGGATCAACTCGGCGAGGAAACCGCTATGCCCGACGCCTTCATCTACGACCACGTGCGCACGCCGCGCGGCCGCGGCAAGACCGATGGCTCGCTCCACGAGGTGACCGCGCTCAACCTGGCGAGCCAGGCGCTCGGCGCCATCAAGAGCCGCAACGAGCTCGATCCGGTCCAGGTCGACGACGTGGTGATGGGCGTGGTCGATCCGGTCGGCGAGGCCGGGGCCGACATCGCGCGCACGGCGGCGCTCGTCGCCGGCTATGGCGACACCGTCGCCGGCGTGCAGATCAACCGCTTCTGCGCCTCCGGTCTCGACGCGGTCAATTTCGCCGCCGCGCAGATCATGTCCGGACAGCACGACATGGCGATCGGCGGCGGCGTTGAATCGATGAGCCGGGTCGGCATCGGCGCGTCGGGCGGCGCCTGGGCGGTCGATCCGACGATTGCGGTATCCGAATATTTCCTGCCGCAGGGCATTTCCGCTGATCTCATCGCCACCAAGTACGGATTCTCCCGCGACGACGTCGACGCCTACGCGGTTGAGAGCCAGAAGCGCGCGGCGACGTCGTGGCATGAGGGCCGCTTCGGCCGCTCGGTCATCACCGTGAAAGACGTGAACGGTCTTCCCATTCTCGCCAAGGACGAGCACCTGCGGCCGGAAACGACCATGCAGTCGCTCGCGTCGCTCAAGCCATCCTTCGTGCAGATGGGAGAAATGGGCGGCTTCGATTCCGTGGCCATTCAGAAGCACCCGGAAGTCGAATACGTCAAACACGTCCACCATGCCGGAAATTCCTCGGGTATCGTCGACGGCGCCGCCGCGGTTTTGCTCGGCAACAGCCGCGCCGGCAAGAAGGCCGACCTGAAACCCCGCGCCCGCGTGCGCGCCTTCGCCAATATCGGCAGCGAACCCGCGATCATGCTGACCGGCCCGGTCGACGTCACCAAGAAGGTGCTGAAGCGGGCCGGCATGACGCTTGCCGACATCGATCTTTTCGAGCTCAACGAGGCGTTCGCCTCGGTCGTGCTGCGCTACATGCAGGCGTTCGACATCGACCACGGCAAGATCAACGTCAACGGCGGCGCCATCGCTCTCGGCCATCCGCTCGGCGCGACCGGCGCGATGATCCTCGGCACCGTGCTCGACGAGCTCGAGCGTCGCGGCCTGGCGACGGCGCTGGTCACGCTCTGCATCGGCGCCGGCATGGGGACCGCCACGATCATCGAGCGGGTGTGATTGTCCTTCTCCGCGCACGCCGGGAGGGGTGTAACGGGGAGCGCGCGGCATGCCGAAAATCGATATCGCCAAGCTTCCGGTGTATGACGGCACGGACTACCCGGCGCCGTTCCGCAAGGTGGTCGCCGGCCGTGCACGCAAGCGGCTCGGCCTTGCCGCCGGGCTCGACCAGTTCGGCGTCAATCTCACGACGCTCAAGCCCGGTGCCGCGTCAGCCTTGCGTCACTGGCATGAGAAGGAGGACGAGTTCGTCTATGTCCTTGAAGGCGAAGTCGTGCTGATCGAGGACGGCGGCGAGACGGTGCTCAAGCCGGGCGATGCTGCAGGCTTCAAAGCCAACGATCGGAACGGGCATCATCTCGTCAACAAGACTACGCATGACGCGGTCTATCTTGAAATCGGGACGCGCTCAAAGCACGAGCGCGCCGAATATCCCGATGTCGATCTAGTGGCGGTCTGCGACGAAAAAGGCGAGCGCTACACGCACAAGAACGGGGAACCGTATTCGTAACTCGTTGTCCTTGGGGCCGGCGAAACGAGCGGCCCCGGATGACGATACAAGGAGCTGAATATGACCTTCCAGAATTTCACTCTCGACATTGACGCCGACGGCATTGCGCTCGTCACCTGGAACATGCCCGGCCGCTCGATGAACGTCATCGATGCCAAGGTGGGCCAGGAGCTTTCGTCGATCGTCGAGAAAGTCACAACCGACGCCGCCATCAAGGGCGCCGTGATCACCTCGGGCAAGGACACGTTTTGCGGCGGCGCCGACCTCAGCATGCTGGAGACGCAGAATCGCGCCTATGCCGAGCTGAAGAAATCGCAGGGCGAGGAAGCGGCGAATGCCCGCTTGTTCGAGGATGTGCGCAACCTCTCGCTGATCTTCCGGCGCATCGAGACCTGCGGCAAGCCGTGGGTGGCGGCGATCACCGGCACCGCGATGGGCGGCGGCTTCGAGCTCGCGCTCGCCTGCCATCATCGCGTCGCCGCCGACAACGACAAGGCGCGGCTCGGCCTGCCGGAGATCAAGGTCGGGCTATTCCCCGGCGGCGGCGGCACGCAGCGCGTCGCGCGGATGCTGCAGCCGGCCGATGCGCTGCAATTCCTGCTCAAAGGCGACCACATCGCCTTCAACCGCGCCAAGGGCATGAAGCTCATCGACGCCGTGGTCCCGGCAGCAGACCTCGTGCGCACGGCCAAGGATTGGATCAAGGCCGGCGGCACCGCCAAGCAGCCCTGGGACACCGACGGCTTCAAATTGCCTGGCGGGCCGGTCTATTCGAAAGCCGGTCTGACCGTGTTCACGCCGGCGAACGCACTTTATCGCCGGGAGACCTACGACAATTATCCCGCGGCCCGCGCCATCATGCAGGTCGTCTATGAGGGCCTGCAGCTGCCGATGGATCAGGCGCTGCGCGTCGAGTCGCGCTACTTCGCCAAGATCCTGCGCTCGCCGGAAGCGGCGGCGATGATCCGCTCGCTGTTCCTCTCCATGCAGGAGCTCAACAAGGGCGCGCGCCGTCCGGCCGAGGTACCGGCGAAACCGGTCAAGAAGATCGGCGTCCTTGGCGCCGGCTTCATGGGCGCCGGCATCGCCTATGCGAGCGCGCTTGCCGGCATCGAGGTTGTGCTCATCGATCGCGATCAGGAAGCGGCCGACAAGGGCAAGGCGCATTCGCAGAAGCTGGCAACCGACCAGGTCAATCGCGGCCGCGCCACTGCCGCCGACCGCGACGCGTTGCTGGCGCGCATCACGCCCACACCCGATTACGCCGGGCTCAAGGATTGCGACCTGATCATCGAGGCGGTGTTCGAGGATCGCAAAATCAAGGAAGAAGTCATCGCCAAGGCGCAGGCCGTGATCGGCAAGGAGACGATCTTCGGCTCCAACACCTCGACCTTGCCGATCACCTCGCTCGCCGCCTCGTTCAAGGATCCGCGGCGCTTTGTCGGCATCCACTTCTTCTCGCCGGTCGACCGCATGATGCTGGTCGAGATCATTCTCGGCAAGAAGACCGGCGATGCGGCGCTCGCGGTGGCGCTCGATTACGTGCGCGCGATCCGCAAGACTCCGATCGTGGTCAACGATTCGCGCGGCTTCTATACCTCCCGCGTGGTCGGCACCTATATCCGCGAGGGACAATTGATGCTGGCCGAAGGCGTGCCGGCGGCAATGATCGAGAATGTCGGACGGCTCGCCGGCATGCCGGTCGGACCGCTGTCGCTGACCGACGAGGTCGCCGTCGATCTCGCCTGGAAAGTCCTCAAGGCCACCGAGGCCGATCTCGGCCCCGAGGCGATCGATCCGCGGCAGCGCGCCCTGCTCGAAGAGATGGTGGAGAAACGCGGACGCTACGGGCGCAAGAACGGCAAGGGTTTCTACGATTACCCGCAGAGCGGACCGAAGCGGTTGTGGCCCGGCCTTGCCGACCTGCAAACGACCAAGCTCGATCCGGATACGATCGACGTCGCCGAGCTCAAGCATCGGCTGCTTGCCATCCAGGCGCTCGAATCGGCACGCTGCGTCCAGGAGCGCGTGGTCACCGACATGCGCGAAGCCGATGTCGGCTCGATTCTCGGCTTCGGCTACGCGCCGTTCACCGGCGGCACCATCTCCTATATCGACGGCATGGGCACCGGGGCCTTTGTGGCGCTGTGCAACGGCCTCGCCAAGCGCCATGGCGAGCGGTTCAAGCCACCCAAGCTCCTGCGCGACATGGCGAAAAACGGCGAGACCTTCTACGGCCGCTTCCCGCCGGACAAGCGCAAGGCCGCCTGACGATCCCGAGCGCGGATCACTATTTTCAAGTACCGACCCCTGCTGCGGGAGCACCATGGCGCGTGACCAGGTCGACCTGACTCCGATCGAGCGGCGCGCCGACCTCGTCGATTGGATCGCGCAGGGCGTCAAGCCGAAGTCGCGTTTTCGCATCGGCACCGAACACGAGAAATTCGCGTTCACGCTCGAAGGTCATCGGCCGGTGCCCTACGAGGGACGCCGCGGCATTCGCGCGCTGCTCGAAGGAATGCAGCACCTGCTCGGCTGGCAGCCGATCGTGGAAGGCTCGAACATCATCGGCCTGTTCGACGTGACCGGCGGCGGCGCGATCACGCTCGAACCGGGCGGCCAGTTCGAGCTGTCCGGTGCGCAGGTCGAGACCGTGCACCAGACGTCGAGCGAGTTGATGGCGCATCTCGCCCAGGTGCGCGAGGTCGCGCGCCCGCTCGGTATCGGCTTTCTCGGCATCGGCATGACGCCCAGCTGGACGCGCGCCGAGATGCCGAAAATGCCGAAGGGCCGCTACAAGATCATGACGGCTTACATGCCCAAGGTCGGCACGCTCGGTCTCGACATGATGTACCGGACCTGCACGGTGCAGACCAATCTCGACTTCTCCTCCGAAGCCGACATGGTGAAGAAACTGCGCGTGTCGCTCGCGCTGCAGCCGGTGGCGACGGCCTTGTTCGCGAACTCGCCGTTCACCGAGGGCAAACCCAATGGCTTTCTCTCGTTCCGTTCGGAGATTTGGCGCGACACCGACAATGCGCGCGCCGGCATGCTGCCCTGGGCGTTCGAGCCGGGCATGGGCTTCGAGCGCTGGGTGGACTACGCGCTCGACGTGCCGATGTATTTCGTCAAGCATGGCGACGAGTATGTCGACGTCGCCGGCCAATCGTTCCGCGATCTGATGGCGGGCAAGCTCCCCGGCATGCCCGGCGCGCGCGCCACCATCTCGGATTGGGCGAACCACGTCAGCACGATTTTTCCGGAGGTGCGGCTCAAGCGCTATCTCGAGATGCGCGGCGCCGATTCAGGCCCGCTCTCCTGCCTGCTGGCGCTGCCGGCCTTCTGGGCCGGCATTCTCTACGACGATGTCAGCCTCGATGCCGCCTGGGATCTGGTCAAGGATTGGACCGCCGAGGAGCGCCAGAGGCTCCGCGACGCCGTGCCGAAACAGGGCCTTGCCGCCGCGCTGCGCGGCCGCACCGTGCTGGCGATCGCGAACGAGGTTCTTGCGCTCGCCCGCGCCGGTCTCGTTCGCCGCCAGCACCTCGACATCAGCGGCCAGGACGAGACGCGCTATCTCGACGTTTTGGAGGACCAGCTCGCGCGCGGCACCACGCCGGCGCAGGAGCTGCTGGAAAAATTTCGCGGGCCGTGGGCCGGCTCCGTCGACCCGATCTACGCGGAAGAGGCGTATTAGTTGATCCCGTAGAGCCGCCGCGCTTCCTCGAGCGCTTTGCGGCAGCCATCGGCATCGCCGGCGGCGTCCGCGCGCCGCGCACTGTCGAACGCCGCGGCGGCATCGGCATTAGCCTTGCTCTCGGCATTCTGCACCGCGCCGGGCGTCGGCTGGTGATGCAGTTGCGCGCCGATCGATTGCGGACCCGACGGCCCGCTTTCCGGGCCTGTTGCCGACCGGCCGATTTGCCTCTCAAGCTGCGCAATCTGCGGCGTGCAAGGCCCGGCTTGCGCGGCGGTATCGGCGCCGATCAGCGCCACGATCGTCAGAATCACAACACGCGATTGGTCCATGACCGCCTCCCGCAGGCGTTGACCCGTCCGCACCCGAAAACTCCAACTATCCGCCGGCGGTTCCCAAAAAGGAACTCGCACGTATCGTTTGCGAACCGCAGACTAATCCAACCGCCGAGGGCGGAGAAGGCTCCTTGGCGGTATTCTCGCGCGCCCGCCTCGCCTCCGGCCGCTAAGTCGCGACCTTGCGCAGAAAGCCGTCGATGCTGCCGCGCAGGCTGTCCGCGGCCTTCTCCACCGCTTGCGAGGCCGCCAGCACCGTATCGGCCGAGCTGTGCATGTCGGTGATCGCGCCGGTGACGCGACGCAACACCGAAGCCACGGATTTTGCGCCGGTCGCCGCCGCCGCGACGTTGTTTGAGATCTCGCTGGTCGAGGCGTGCTGCTGCTCGACTGCGGCGGCGATCGCCCCGGTGAATTGCTGAATCTCATCCATGCGGGTGGTTATGCTGCCGATGGCGCGCACGGCGCTGCGGGTCGAGCCTTGCACCGCCGCGATCTGCGCGGCGATGTCGTCGGTCGCCTTTGCCGTTTGCACGGCCAACGCCTTGACCTCGGCAGCGACGACGGCAAAGCCCTTGCCGGCCGTGCCGGCGCGCGCCGCTTCGATCGTGGCATTGAGCGCCAGGAGATTGGTCTGCCCGGCCACGCTTTGGATGAGCTTCACCACATCGTCGATTTTTTGCGCCGCTTGCGCGAGACCGGCAATGTCCTGATTGGTCGATTGCGCCTCCACCGCAGCTTCTCTCACCACATCCGAGGCGCGGACCAGCTGGTGGTTGATCTCGGCGATCGACTTGGACAAACCATGCGCGGCAGATGCTGCCACGTCGACGCTGTCAACGGCGTCATTGGAGGTATCCATGGCGCCGGCGGTGTGCGTGGTGGTCTCGTTCGAGATCGCCGACAATTTCGTGGCGGTCGATTTCATCGCCGCGACACTATCGCCGACGGTCTGCAACACCCGCTCGACGCTCTCGCGAAACCAGACGATGGCCTCGTCAACGACAGCGCGGCGCGCCTCCTGCTCCTCCAGCAACGCGCTTTTTCTTTCGCCCAAGCGGCGTTCGGTGATGTCGTCATGCGTCCCGACCCAATAGCCGCCGCCCGATATCGGCCGATTGACCACGGCAATGGAGCGACCGTCCGGTGTCTCGGTCACGAAACTCACGGTCTTGCCGGCGGCCATGGATGCCATGAGCTCGGCGCAGTACTGGGCCGGATCGCGTTGCAGACTGCCTTTTTCGATTCGATGACGGATCATGTCGATCAGCGCGACGCCGGGTTTGATGACGTCCGCGGACAAGCCGTACATCGCCCGATAGCGTTCGTTGCAGACGACGAGGCGGCCGTTCATGTCCAGCATCACCACGCCTTGGCTCATATTGTTCAGCGCCAGGTCGAGCAGGCGCCCCTGATCGTCGATCCGGCGGTCGGCGAAAGCACTGATCAAGGTCATGCCCAATATCGCCACCGCCACGCTGGCGATGGCTGTAGCGAGCGAGGCCGGCGGCAGCGCGAGCGCGGTGAACACGCGCGTCGGATCGGGAACGATCTCCACCGCGCCCATGGCGGTGAAATGATGCGAGACTATCGCCAGCGTAAGCAGAAGCGCCGATGCCCAGAGCGCCCGCGGTCCCTGCCAGCGCACGGCGACCGCGAGCGCGGCCATGCCCAGGACCATCCCGAGCACAATGGACACGGCGACCAAAGCCGGGTCCCATTCGATATGCCCGGGGAGTTCGAGCGCGCCCATGCCGAGATAGTGCATGCAGGCGACACCGGCACCGATGATGCCGCCGCCGATCGGCGCGCCCCAACGGCCGGGAATGAAAACCGCCGCAGCTAAACCGCCGGCGGTGATCGTAGCTGCGGCCAGCAGCGACAAGGTCGTGAGGTAGATATCGTAGGCCACTGGCACGCCGGGCTCGTAGGCGAGCATCGCCAAGAAATGCGTCGCCCATATGCCGCAGCCGGTTGCCGCGCCCGCAGCCGCGATCCAGACGGCGCGCGCGACCCCGGCCGTCGACCGGGCGCGATAGAACAAAGTGATCGCCGTCAAGCTCGCCAGCAGACAGACGACGCCGGCGATGACAACCAGCCGCAGGTCGTGTTGCGTGGTCAAGCAGCTCAGGATTCGGAACATCGTGCCCTACGCCGTCGGGCGGCAAATAGCCTGCCTACCAACTAGCCAATATCGATTTACGTCTCGTTAATAAACGGCGCGTTTTTGCCGGCGCAGCGCCTAGGCGGGCGCACCCGATATCACGTTGATGTTTCGCACGAGACCCCAGCCGATGAGCCCGGCCAAATTGCCGGTCAGATCAAATTCCGAACATTCGGCCAGCGCGACGTCGGCGGCCTCGCCGAGGGTCCGCTTTTCGGCGAGCGCCTTAAGGAACGCCGCGCCACCTTGCGGCAGCAGGCGGACTTCCACGTCGAGATAGGGGCGGGCGACAAGCGCATCCTCGCCGCACCAATCATCGATAGGCGAAAGCGCTCGCTCGCCTGAGTTCATCGCCCAGATGGTGACGATCGGATGCGCCGAGCGGACGATTTCCGCCGACGGGTGCAGCGTGACCCGAAGAGCGGCGATGGCATTGACATCAAGCGCCGCGAACTCCCCCGCACTCACCGGCGTGGCGTCGGCGGCATGATAGGCGCGCGTGCGCGCGGCCTCGATCCGGGCGACGTCCGCGAGATAGGCGAGGTCCCGCGCCGGCGCGAACGCCGCGATGAAATCCGCAAATTCCTCGCCATAGCTCGCCAGCACGGCCGAGCGCGGCGGGCGCGCCACTACAAAGGCGCGCGCCATTGCGGCGAAGAACTCTTCGCCGACGATCCTCTCGACGGCCGGGAACCGACTGGCGAGCGCCTTCACCAACCCCGCGACGACATTGTTGCGGTAGACCGAGAAGCGCCGCACCGGGCTGATCCCGTCGGGAATAGGCCGCTCCGGGTCAAGCAGCGCCTGCGCAAAGGACGACTCGAACGGGGCGAGCATGGCTCCCTCACGCCGCCGAGGCGCGCGATGCGCCGGCAAGAATGCGTTCCGCCGCCGCCGCCTGGGCGAGCAACGTCGACCAATCCGGAACCTCGTTGTCCCACTCGATCAACGTCGGAATGGGCCCGCTGCGCGCCACGACGTGCCGGTAAAGCGTCCAGACCGCATCCGCGACCGGCGTTCCGTGAGCGTCGATCAACAGCGAGGTACCCGCATCATCGATTTCCTGGTGATGCCCGCCGAGGTGAATTTCCCGCACCCGGTCGAGGGGGAACGAATCCAAATAGGACAAGGCGGGCGTGCCTTGGTTGTGTGCCGAAACGAAAAAATTGTTGACGTCCAGCAACAACCCGCATCCGGTTCGCTCGGAGACCTCGGCGAGAAAGTCCACTTCTGCAATCGTGCTTTCGGCGATGGCAACGTAGGTGGACGGATTCTCGAGCAGCATCTCGCGTCCGAGCGCCGTCTGCACCGCGTCGATATGTTCCGAAACCCGCGCCAGCGTCCGCCGCGAGTAGGGCAACGGCAAAAGGTCGTTGAAGTAGACACCGTCATGCGAGGACCAAGCCAGATGCTCTGAGAAACTCTCCGGCTCGTAGCGATCACAAAGCATCTTGAGCCGCGCAAGATGATCGCGGTCCAGCGGTTGCGTCGAGCCGATCGATAACCCGACACCATGCAGCGACAACGCATAGCGCTCGCGTAACGCGCCGAGCTGCGCATGCGGCGGCCCGCCGGCGCCCATATAGTTCTCCGCGTGCACCTCGAAGAACCCGATCGGCTGCGGCACGGCGAGAATGTCGCGAAAATGCGCCGGCTTGAAGCCGACACCGGCTCGCGCCGGAAGACTTGATTCGACCCGCATGCGAACGCTCGCGTCCTGCTACGACCGAAGAACCTGCTACGACCGAAGCGAAAGAGGCGCCCGCCAAATGCGCGCGCCCCTTAGCGGCCTTATTAGGATTTGATCGGCTGGAGCGAACCCATGCCCTTCGGAGTCTTCATCGTGTCGCAGGTTCCCTTCGCCACATACTTCCAGGCGTTGCCTTGATAGTCCGCGGCCGCGGTGCCGGCGCAAGTGGTTCCGGCGCCGGCCGCGCAGTCATTGTCACCCTTGAGCGCAACGCCGAAGCATTTATCCATGGTGGGCTGCGGCGGCTTCGGCGCGGCGACGGCCGCAGTTGCGACCATCGTCAGGGCGGCGGCAAAAGAACCGACGATCGTTGCGGTGGTGAAGGCGCTTTTGGAGCTCATGGGCGATCCTTTCTGAAGAACCGACGCTGCGAGGCGCAGGAGAAGCAAGTCGTCGGCCCCGTTCATAGCAACATCAAAGCGCGCCGCCCTGTCATTTTTGCTGCCGGTCGCGTCACAATCGTGTGACGCTGATTTGCAATCTGCACAAATCGCTCGGCCGCCTGACGTTCAAATTTTATTTATTCGAGCGCGCGGAAGCCGCAGATGACGAGGTCGAATGCTGGCGGCACGACAACCTCCCAGGTAGTTGCCAAAACTGTCACGATCGGGATGGTGGTATAATCGAATAGGTCGCTGCGGGAGGCGGGGTGGGGGAGGCATTTGGAGTCCTGCTGGCGATTGTCTCGAGCTCGCTTGGCGGAACAGCGGCCGCCATCACTCGCTATCTTTCCGGCGGCGCCGATCCGCTCACGCTTGCCATTCTCCGTTGGGGCATCGGCTTCGTCTGCGTCTTGCCGATTGCGCTTGTCCTGCGCGTGCGCTGACCGCACGCAAATCGGCGGGAGTCGGCATTGCCGTCCTCGGCGTGTTCGCCGCGCTCGCCGCCGGGCTGTCCGCCGCACCGCCAGGCGCCTGGCGCGGCGAACTGATCATGACCGGCGCCGTCTTGTGCATGGCCTTCTATAATGTCTGGTCCCGCCCCTTCATCGAGCGATCGAGCGCGCTCGGCTTTCTCGCGCTCGGCATGGGCGCGGGAGCCGCTGCGCTCGTCGGCCTCGGGCTATTGACCGGCCGCGCTGCGGTGCTCGCGAGGTTCAGCGTGCCGCAATGGACTGCCGGCATTTATCTCGGGGTCTGCGGCGGCGCGCTCGCGTTCATTCTCTGGGTGCTGGCGCTCGAGCGCACGACGCCGACCCGCGTCGCCACCACCATGACCGTCAATCCGGTGGCGGCCGCGCTCCTGGCCGGCCTCCTCATCGGCGAGCCGATCACTTCGAATTTGATTGTCGGCCTCGTCGCGGTCTTTGCCGGCATTTGGATCGCAACTACTAAGGCGCGGCGGGTCGACTAGGCCGTTTCCGCGTGTTCCGCAGCACGCTCCGGCAGGCCGGCGCGGGCCAGCAATTCGACAAGTCTCCGCTTGATCGCGGGGTCGCGGTAGAATTCCCGATCTTCGATAGACTGCGTCGTCAGTTCGGGGGCGCTGGCGATTGCCTCGGCGACGATGTCGCGGGCGCGGTCAGCCTCGCCGAGCGCCGCGTGCGCGGCCGCGCGGTACAACCGCGATCGGCGAGTCTGAAAGGGCAGTCGGAGCGCCGCCTCGATCGCTTCGCGAAATCGCGTGAGGTGATAGAGCACGGCTACGCGCTCCTCGATACACCAAACATGCAGGAAGGGATCCAACTCTGCCGCCTGATCGAGCAGTTGCAGCGCGCGTTCCGGTTCGCCCGAGAAGTTATAGAACGCGGCCGAGCGGCCTTTGATGTACGCGTCCGAAGGGCTGAGTGCCATCGCTTTCTCGTGGTATTCGCGCGATGCGTCGAAGGCGCCGCGGTGCAACAGGATCGAGCCCATCACCCGGTTCGCCTCCGGATCATTCGGGTCGAGCTCGAGCGCGCGCTGGATGCGCTGTTCGCCGTCATCCTCATCGAAGTCGGGAAGCCCGGAGCGGGCGCAGACCCACATGGCGCGTGGGCGGGCGAAATTTGCATCCGCCGCGATGGCGCGCTCGAACCAACGCGCTGCTTCGCGCAAGTTTTCGTCGATAACCCCGCCGAGACGATGGTATTCGAGGCCGCGCAGATGAAACTCGTAAGCAGTCATCGACTCGGGCTTGAGCCGGCGAGCGGCCGCGATGTCGCTTTCCTCGACGCGGCCCAGCACGGTCGATGCAATGCGGGCGACCAGTCCGTCGAGCCGATCGATCAAATTTTCAAGGCTTTCGTTGAGGCGATCGCTCCACACGACTCCGCCGGTTTCGGTCTCTGAAAGCGAGAGGCCCAAACGGATTTGTGGCCCGAGCCGGCGTATCGTACCGGCGAGCACGTAGCGCACCCCCAACCGCTCGCCCACGGTCTGTGGACCGGACTCGGCTGCGCTGAGAGCGCGTGTTGCCGAGCGCGAAGGAACGAACAGTTTTTTGAACCGCGCCAACTCAAAGATCAGCTCTTCAGTGACACCGTCGGCCAAGTATGTCTGGTCCTCGTTTCCGGCGGCAACCTCGATCGGCATGACGGCGAGCGAATGGGGTCGCTTCGCCAGTGTCGGCGTCAATTGTGTCGGGGCTATCTGATAGACGTGCCGATTGATCTCGCCGCGCAGGCGGTAAATGCGCACCGGCTCGACGATGTTGCGGAACCGCCGTTCGCCGCGGTCCTCGAAGGCAAAGGGCGAGTTGCGGCGAATCTGTTCGAAAAGCGCGCCGCTTACGTCGATCGCATCGGGGTCGGCGGACTGCTGAATGCGGGCGGCGAGGTTGACGCCATCGCCGATCAGGTCGTCGTCTTGCACCAGCACGTCGGCGAGGTGCAGGCCAAAGCGCATGCGCAAGGGGCGGACGTCGCCCTGCTTCGCCAGCACCAGCCCGGCGCGGATACTCGCGGCGCATCGCACCGCATTGATTGGACTCGCGAATTCGACGAGGACCGCGTCGCCCATCGCCTTGAACAGGCGGCCGTCGCATTTGGCAATTTCGGTGTCGATCAAGTTGCGGCAAGCCGCAAGCCGCCGAGCCGTGCCGTCCTCGTCGGCCTCCATCAAGCCGGAATACCCGACTACATCGGCGACCAGGATCGCCGCCATCCTCCGTTTCATCGCCCTAACCTTCCTAATTTGCAATCTGCTCCTAGTTCTTGATGACGAGGCAGAAGACAAACAATGTTTGAACGGACCCTGGCACCGGCGCGGGGCAACGTCTAAAAATTCGTCGCGACATTGCAGTCGCTCAAACAGAACCTGACCGACGCCGCGAAGAAGAGATGATGGTGCCCAGGGGCGGAATTGAACCACCGACACCTGCATTTTCAGTGCAGTGCTCTACCAACTGAGCTACCTGGGCGCGCGCTGAGCGGACCGGTCGAGCGGGCCGGCGCGAGCGGCGTGTTATAGTGATTTGACCTCCGGCTGTCCAGAATAGCGCCGCGATTTCGCGTCGTCGTCATCACCGGGCTCGACCCGGTGATCAATCCTTAGTGCGCGGAGGAAGATGGATTGCCGGGTCAAGCCCGGCAATGACGAGGCAGAGGATCGTTCAGCCGTCGCAAGGGCCTAATTCGCCTCACCCCCGCCCTCCTCGCGCCGCTCGTCCTCTTCCTCATCCTCCGTCACCGGCACCGCATAGACGCCGGAGAGCCAGCGGTTGAGATCGACGTCGGCGCAACGGCGCGAGCAGAATGGCCGGAACCCCTCCGCGGCGGGCTTACCGCAGATCGGGCAAATCTTGCGCTGCCGCGTATCGGCCATGGGCGGAATATGGGGCGCCGGCGAACGCGCGCCAGCTCATACGGCGTTGAGCCAGCCGAAATGGATCGGATAGCCTTCACCGCCGAGGAGCGTCATCGTCTCGTAGAGCGGCAGGCCGACCACGTTCGTGTAGGAGCCGACGATCTTGACGATGAAGGTCGCGGCGATGCCTTGCGCGGCGTAGCCGCCGGCCTTGCCGCGCCATTCGCCGGAGGCGAGATAGGCCTCGATGTCGGCGTCCGACAGCCGCTTGAAGCGCACGCGCGTCTCGACGTGGCGCTGGCGGAAGGTCTCCTTCGGCGTCACCATGCAGACCGCGGTATGGACGCGATGGTTGCGGCCGGAGAGGAGCCGGAGGCATTGCGCCGCCTCGTCGAGCAGCTCCGCCTTCGGCAGGATGCGCCGGCCGACGGCGACGACGGTGTCGGCGGCGAGGATGTAGGAGCCTTTGAGCTCCTCATCGAGCCGCACCATGGCGAGCGCGCCCTCGGCCTTGCTGCGCGCCAGCCGCGTCGCGCACGCGCGCGGCAGTTCGCCTCGCTTGGGCGTCTCGTCGATGTCGGCGGGGCGCAGCGCGTCGGGATCGATGCCGGCCTGATTGACCAGCGCGAGCCGGCGCGGCGAGCCGGAAGCAAGCACGAATTTTGGGCGGCCGATCATTTGAACCGGTAGGTAATCCGGCCTTTAGTCAGATCGTAAGGCGTCATCTCCACCAATACCTTGTCTCCCGCGAGCACGCGGATCCGGTTCTTGCGCATGCGGCCGGCCGTGTGGGCGATGATCTCGTGCTCGTTTTCGAGCTTGACCCGGAAGGTGGCATTCGGAAGCAACTCCGTCACGACACCGGGAAATTCCAGAAGTTCTTCCTTCGCCATTCGCGATCCGGATTGATGGTCTGGCCCCGTGTCCAAGGGGGCGCCTTAGGCAAAAAATTTGCGCGGAACCTAGCGGATGCCGGGCCGCTCGACAACCGCGTTAGCGGCCTAATTACTCGTTGCCGGGCCGCCGCGTGGAGAATCGCTGCCGCAGTCGATTGAGCAGCTGGTCGCGCACGTCGCGATAGGCGTCGAGCCGCTGCTCGCGGCTGCCTTCGATGCCGGTCGGGTCCGGCGTCGGCCAATATTC
Source organism: uncultured Alphaproteobacteria bacterium (assembly GCA_963850855.1). GTDB lineage: Bacteria > Pseudomonadota > Alphaproteobacteria > Rhizobiales > Xanthobacteraceae > BOG-931. The sequence continues at coordinate 311,235 of CAWKNH010000008.1, read as the reverse complement.
GACCTCGACCGAGCTGGTGCGCGTGATCTCCAGCGCCCGGTGGTGCGCTTCCGGCGCCAGCGTGACGATGAGATCGAAATTCAATCCTTCCAGATCTTCCAGCTCCTCGAAGGTGATCGGCTTGTGCCGCGAAATGTCGAGGCCGATCTCCGCCATCACGGCGACCGCGAACGGGTCGAGCTCGCCTTTGCGCACGCCGGCCGAGCCGACATAGATGGCGCGGCCGAACATCTGCGCAAACAGACCGGCGGCGATCGGCGAACGCACGGAGTTGAGCCCGCAGGCGAACAGCACAGCCAGGGGTCGCGTCGCGGACGCCGGCATCGCGCCCTCACCCCTTCCAGTGCAACACCGTGACCAGCGTGAACAGCCGCCGCGCCGTGTCGAAGTCGAGCTCGACCTTGCGCTTGAGCCGCTCCATGAGGATGTGCGAGGCCTCGTCGTGCAGGGCGCGGCGGCCCATATCGAGCGCCTCGATGCGGTCCGGCGTCGAGGTGCGGATCGCCGCGTAGTAGCTGTCGCAGACCACGAAATAATCCTTCACGATGCGGCGGAACGGCGCCAGCGAAAGGAGATGCGCAATCACCGGCGTACCGTCGCCCTCCCGGATATCGAACACCAGCCGGCTGCCATTGATGCCGAGATTGAGCGCATACGGCCCGCCATCGTGACCCACCGGGCGGAAGCTGTTCTCTTCGACAAGATCATAGATGGCGATCGCGCGCTCATGCTCGATGTCAGGGCCCGATCGCCCGATCGACGATTCATCGAGCGTCACCGCGACGAGGCGGCCGGTCCTGTCCTTCCCTCGCTCGGATCGGGCCATCAGCGGTTGAGCCGAATGGCGACCGAGCGGGCGTGCGCGTGGAGACCTTCCGCCTCGCCGAGCGTGATGGCAGCGTCGGCAAGCGCGCGCAGCTGCTCCGGCCCGCATTTGAGGATCGAGGTCCGTTTCATGAAATCGAGCACGCCGAGCCCGGAGGAAAAGCGCGCCGAGCGCGCCGTCGGCAGGACGTGATTGGATCCGGCAACGTAGTCGCCGAGCGCCTCCGGGGTGTGCGCGCCGATGAAGATCGCGCCGGCGTTGCGGATCCGGCCGGCGAGTTGCTCGGCGTCTTCCGCGGCGATTTCCAGATGCTCGGGCGCGACGGCATCGATAAGCGGCAGAGCTTCGTCGAGGTCGCGCACCAGAATCACCGCGCCGAAATCCTTCCAGGAGGCGCCCGCGACCTCTCCGCGCGGCAATTGCCCGAGCTGCCCGACCACGGCGCGTTCGACCGCGCCGGCGAGCGCAGCGTCGTCGGTGACGAGAATCGCCTGCGCGCTCGAATCATGCTCGGCCTGCGCGAGAAGATCGGCAGCGATCCAGTCCGGATTGCCGGTCCAGTCGGCCAGGATGAGCACCTCGGAGGGTCCCGCGATCATGTCGATGCCAACCTTGCCGAAAACCAGGCGTTTAGCGGCGGCGACATAGGCGTTGCCCGGCCCGACGATCTTGGCGACCGCAGCGATGGTGTCGGTGCCGTAGGCGAGCGCCGCGATCGCCTGCGCGCCGCCGACACGAAAAATCTCGTCGATGCCGGCGAGCTCCGCGGCCGCGAGCACAAGCGGCGACAGCACACCGGCCGGCGCCGGCACCACCATAGCCAGACGCGGGACGCCGGCGACCTTGGCGGGCACCGCATTCATCAGCACGGAGGACGGATAGGCGGCGCTGCCGCCCGGCACGTAGAGGCCGACCGCCTCGATCGCGGTCCAGCGCCAGCCAAGCTCGACGCCGAGCGGATCGGTGAAGCGATCGTCCTGCGGCCTTTGCCGGCGGTGAAACGTTTCGACCCGATCACGGGCAAGCTGCAGCGCATCGAGCGCCGCGCGGCTGCAGGATTTGCGCGCGGCTTCGATCTCGCGCGGCGTCACCTTGATCCCGGCTTTGTCGAGGTCGAGCCGGTCGAACTTCAACGTGAAATCCTTGAGGGCGCGGTCGCCGCGCGCGGCGACGTCGGCGATAATGTCGCGGACGGCGGATTCGACGTCGGCGGATGCCTCGCGTTTGGTATCGAGAAACGCGCGGAACTTTTGCGCAAAATCATCCGAGCGGGTGTCGAGACGGATCGCCATGGTCATGACCTGCGCGCAATGACCGATGATGCGTCAAAGGTCATGTTCACCGAAGCTGAGTATCAGCCCGCCATCATTATAACAATTCTAATATATCCGCTTTCTGATTGACAAAAACTTCGCCGTTCCCCAACTCCTGACCTGATCATTCCACACCATCGAGGACGGACATTGCCGGCGATCAACGCAAACATTCGCAGCAGATTGAGCCCGATGCTGATCGTCGGGCTCCTGGCCCTGAGCGCGAGCGTCGCCCGCGCCGACGACACCGTGACGCTGTCGCTCGCCATCAAAGATCATCAATTCGACCCTGCCGAAGTGCACGCTCCGGCCGGCAAGCCGATCGCGTTCCAGGTCAAGAATCTCGGCTCCGTCGCCGCCGAATTCGAGAGCAGTGCGCTGCATTTCGAGAAGGTGATCGCGGCGGGCGCCGAGGCGGTCGTGCATGTGCGGCCGCTTGAGCCGGGCCGCTACAAGTTCTTCGATGATTTCCACCGGGCGACGGAAGGTTTCCTGATCGTACCGTGATCGTCGTCCGTGAGGTCTGTCCGTGCTTCCCACGCTGGTGATCGTCTTTCGTGAAGTCTTCGAGGCCGGCTTGATCGTCGGCATCATCATGGCGGTCACGTCCGGGGTGGCGGCGCGCGGACGCTGGGTGGCGGGCGGGATTGCCGCCGGGGTGTTCGGCGCCTGTCTCGTCGCGGTGTTCACCGGCGGTCTGTCGGAGCTGTTCGGCGGCAACGGCCAGGAACTGTTCAACGCCTGCATTCTCGGCTTCGCGGTGCTGATGCTCGGCTGGCACAATGTGTGGATGGCACGGCATGGCCGCGAGCTCGCCGCGGAGATGCGCGAGGCCGGCGCGGCCGTGGCCGCGGGTTCGAAGTCGCTTGCCGCGCTTGCCGTCGTGGTGGCGATCGCGGTGCTGCGCGAGGGCTCCGAAGTCGTGCTGTTTCTCTATGGCGTCGCCGCGGCCGCAGGCGGCGCCGGCGTCGGCATGCTGATCGGCGGCGCGATCGGGCTCGCTCTCGGCGCGCTGGTTTGCCTCTTGGCTTATCGCGGCCTCGTCACCATACCGACGCGCTATCTCTTCGCCGTGACCTCAACGTTGATCACGTTGCTCGCGGCCGGCATGGCGGCGCAGGCGATCGCTTTCCTCGAGCAGGCCGGTCTCCTGACCGCGTGGGGCCAGACGGTTTGGGATACGTCCTGGATCCTGAGCGATGAGAGCATCCTTGGGCGCGCGCTGCACACGCTGATTGGCTACGTCGATCAGCCGACTGCCATGCAGCTCGTCGCCTACACGGCCACGCTCGCGGTCATCGCGGTGCTTATGAAGCTCTTTGCGGTGCGTCCGGCGCCGCAGCCGCGCGCGGCATGATCACGCCATGCCGGTATCGGCGGCGAAATGATCCGGGCACAACGCCGCCGCATAGACCTCGCCGAGATCGACAAGCTCCGCCTCCAAACATTCCACCTGGAGACGAATGACGCCGCCGCCGGAGAAGGTCAGCGTGACCGTGCCGGCCGGGCTGTCGCTTTCGGCGAATTCGACGGCCAGGAGGTTGAGCAAGGCATCTTTGTTCGACGGATCGAGACCGCGGCATTTGCAGGCGTTGACGCGCTCGAAGCGCAGCGCCGTCCGGCAGCGCCGATAGTCCGGAGATTTGCCGCCGGCGGCGTCCTGGCCGTCCGGCGCATTCATCCAGTCGAAGCGATTGAGCGCCATGACGAAGCGGCGTTCACGCGGCTGCCAGCGGACGTCGGCGGCTTTGACGCGAGCATCCTGCACATGGGCGGAGATGACCTCGATGTCGTCATTGTCGAGGGCAACGAGCTTGAGTTCCTCCATGACCGCGTCCTGTTCTCGGCAATCTTCTGCTGAGAAACTAAGAACGAGGCTCGCGGCGCGCAAGCCTCGGCGCGCCGCGGCATGTGCGAATTTGGACCAATCCGCCAAATTCTGTTGCCGGTCTTATTTGCACTCCGGATGCCCGTTGACCGTGACGGACGTCTTGCCGGGAGGACAGGCCGGTTTGGCCGCAGCCGGAGGTGGCGGAGGTGGCGGTGCCGGTTTGGCCGCCGCCGGCTTTGGAGCCGGGGCTGGAGGTGGCGGCGGCGGCGGTGGTGGCGCGGGTTTCGCCAGCGCCGGCTTAGGGCCCGCAGGCGGTGGAGGCGGCGGCGGTGGGGGTGCCGGCTTCACCACTGCCGGACTTGGACCGGGAGGTGGAGGTGGTGGCGGCGGTGGGGGCGCGGGTTTTACCAGCGCCGGCTGTGGACCAGGCGCCACCGGTGGCGGTGGCGGCGGTGCCGGCTTCCCCAGCGCGGTCGGCGGCTGAGGAGGCGGCGCTCCGGTGCCCACCGGGCGCCGATGTTCATCCTTCGCCGGCGGCGTCGCCGTCCCCGCGCCGGACGCACCCGGCGTCGCGCGCGACTGCACTGCACCGGGAAGCGCTACCGGCACCATCGGCCGCCCGGCAGCTCCTCCGGGCGGCGCCCCGCGCAGCGTCACGGTCGGGGGCGGCCTGACGAATGCGTGGATCGGACTTGCCGGCGGAGTAGGAAGAAAGAAACGCTCGCGCTGCTGCGGCGGCGGCGGCAGGACGGCGAATTCGCGCGGCCGCACCGGCAAGAAGAAGACAGGTGGAGGCGGCGGCGGCGCGAAGCCCGGACCGACGAACATCACCACCGGCTGGTCGAGGAACACCATCTCCGTCGGCGGCGGCAGCGGCACGCCGAAATCGATAAAGGCGAATGACGGCGGCGGATCGAGCACGGCGGCAAGCATCGTCAACCGCCGGCGCGCATCCCACGCATGCGGCCCGTTCGGATAGCGGCGCAGATACGACCAGTAGGCCGGCGGCGTATTGGCGAACACGCAGCGGCGCCAGATGATCTCCTCGCGGCGCACGGCCAGCATTGCGGCGATACGGCGCGCAAAGGGCGCGTTCGGATAGGCGACCAAATACTGCTGATAACCTTCGAGCGTGTCGAGCTCGAGCGCGGCCGCATAGGCATCCTCGGCGCTCGAATAACCGCCGATCGGTTTGCTGCGGATGTCGGCGAGCGGCGCCACGTTGGGCGGCGGCGGTGCGTCGGCGGTGCGTTCGGTCATGAAGAACGGGCCGTCGATCTGCGCGACATACCATGGCACCTCGGCGCCCTGGCTCAGTTCGCTCACGCGCAGGCGAACGCGGGCGAACAGATCGTCGAGCGAAAGGCCGCCGGCCGCGATCATTTCCGTGAGCGAGGTCGCGTACGCGCCATAGGGACCCTGCTCGTCCGGTGCGACCGTGCCCGGCGCCGCGTTGAAGGCGACCGCCATGCCGTGCACCGGATCGACGAGCGCCAACCCGCCCGCCAATGGCTGACCGCCGCGCGCGAATGGGTTTTGCCGCGCCGCGTCGAGGATGACGATCTTGACCCGGCCGGGCAGCGCCGCGAGCGGCTGGGTGAAATCGGAGATGCGCACGGCCTGGAGCGGCACATCGACGTCGCGCTGGATGTCGGCGTCGACCGGGACGAAATAATTGTCCCCGGCGAATTGCAGTCCGACGCCGGAGAGGTAAACCAGGGCGACCGCGTCGGGTCCGGCAGTGGCGACTTGGCCGAGAAATTCGCGAAATGCTTCGCGCAGCGTCGCCTGATCCAGATTGCGCGCGCCGGTGACGGTGAAACCCGCCGCCTGCAGCGCGTCGGCGATAAGCCCGGCGTCATTGGCCGGCGTCGCAAGCTTGGCCGCCTTATATTCGTCGTTGCCGATCACCAGCGCAAACCGCGTCTCCGCGGCATAGCCGGCGCGCGGCGCGAGCGTCAGCGCCAGAACAGCGATAAGCCACACTACCGGACGTGGAAACTTCCCCATGGCGCATCTTCTCCGAATCGAAATCCCGTCGAAGCATCATTGTCTGGCCCGGATAGAGCCGAGCAATGAGTTAGAATCATGTCGGATGCTGCGTTGCCGGCGGACCGACGATTCAGTCTTGCACGTGTCGGAGTACCGAGCGGGTTCAACAACTCGGCTGGCAAGGAACAAAAGAGCATTCTGCAAGAGGGAGCGCGCGCGAGGAGCCGCCTTCCAACATGGGCACCGGCGACGAAAAGAATTGAGACGTGTTTCAACAAACGACGGCCGCGCCAAACGCGAGCGGCACCCGCATACGAACTGCAAATTCAGAAAACTGCACTAGAATCATTAATTTGGTAGTGCCCGCGTCTGCGAGCTTTGCTTGCGCTCGCGCTGTAAAGTGTTCGCAAATCTCGACCGCGAACACCGAGCAAACTGCTGAAAGTTGGATTTGCATCCAAGCCGGGAGGTTGCTAAGAACAATCTAACAGCAATTTTAGCTTGACGTGCCGCGTCTGTGCGGAGAATGGTTTCGACGCGATCCTGATGATCTCAACTATCTGTTGTTTCTTCCGCTCCCGCTAAGGGATACAAACAGCCTTTCTTGAAAGGGAGGATTTATGGCTAAGAAGTCAAAGAAGCGGCGCGCCTGGACTTCGTCCGAGGTCCGTGAGCTCAAGACGCTGGCGCGCAAGAAGACCCCGGCGGGGAGGATAGCCAAGCGCTTGAAGAGAACTGAAGGCGCGACACGGCAAAAGGCCTTCAGCATCGGGCTCTCGCTCGATTCCCGCTCCTGATTTCAATCGATAGCCAGTTTTGGAGTGCGAAAGTATCGGCCGGCGCCCAGGCGCCGGGCCGATGCTGCGCGCACGCTCGGATTTCAAGTCCGCGGCCGCTCCAACGGCCGTGATCGATCGGCCGGATGCATGGCCTGCCAGATGCGCGGCCTGAATGAATGGCCGGAAACGGGAATAGCGTCCGGATCGGCCGAAAACGCCTCCGGTCCCGCCGATAACCGCCTTCTGCCCCGTCGTTCCGGGGCTGGAAGATAACGAAATAGCCATATTTTTGCTCCAGCGTGGCATTCCGCCGGTTCCGGTGGTAGTCACGGCTTCTCATGAGCCAAATTTCAAGCTCGCTGCGGCAGCCGGCGGCAAGCACCGAGCTTGCCGAGGCTCTCCTCGCCTGCCGTCGGGCTTTCCTCGCCATCGCGCTGTTTAGCGGCATGAGCAATATCCTGATGCTCACCGGCGCGTTGTTCATGCTCGAAATCTACGACCGGGTGCTGCCGAGCCGCAGCATACCCACGCTGGTCGCTTTGTTGATTCTGGCTGCCGGCCTTTATGCCGCGCAGGGCGTGATCGATGCGATCCGCGCCCGTATCCTGGTCCGCGTCGGTGACAGCCTCGACGAAGCGATGAGTATGCGGGTCTATGATGCCGTTGTCCGCCTGCCGCTCAAGCTTGGCGCCAAGAGCGAGGGCGCGCAGCCGATCCGCGATCTCGATGCCGTGCGCACATTCCTTTCCGGCATGGGCCCGATCGCGTTGTTCGACCTGCCGTGGATGCCGGTCTACCTGGCGATCTGCTTTCTGTTCCACACCTATATCGGCCTTACCGCCCTCCTCGGCGCCATTATCCTGGTCGCGCTGACCGTCGTGACCGAGCAACGCACGCGCCGGCCGACGCGCAGCGCCACCCAATTCGCCGCCGCGCGCAACACGCTGATGGAGGCGAGCCGGCGCAACGCCGAGGCGATCGCGGCGATGGGCATGGTCGGGCGCATCGCGCGCCGCTGGAGCGAGCTCAATCGCAACTACGTTGCCGCGAGCGGGCGAGCGAGCGACGTCGTCGGCGGCCTTGGCGCGGCTTCGAAGATTTTGCGGCTGTTGCTGCAATCGGCAATCCTGGCGGTCGGCGCGTGGCTGGTGATCAATCAGCTATCGACGCCCGGCATCATCATCGCCGGCTCGATCTTGGGCGCCCGCGCGCTAGCGCCGGTCGATCTGGCTATTGCCAATTGGCGCGGCTTCGTCGGCGCCAGGCAGAGCTGGCAAAGGCTGTCGCGCCTGCTCGGGTATCTGCCGGCGCGAACCGACCCGATGGAGCTGCAGCCGCCGGTCAAGACGCTGACGGTGCAGAACGCCGCCGTCGCTCCGCCGGGCGAACAGAAGATCGTGTGCCAGGACGTGAACTTCTCGGTTCCAGGCGGCAAGGCGCTCGGCGTGATCGGACCGACGGCTTCGGGAAAATCCTCGCTGGCGCGCATGCTCGTCGGCGTGTGGGCGCCGGCGCGCGGCGGCGTGCGGCTCGACGGCGCGAGCCTCGACCAATGGTCGCCTGAGGCGCTCGGCCGGCACGTCGGCTACCTGCCGCAGGACGTCGAGCTGTTTAGCGGCACGGTGGCGCAGAACATCGCGCGCTTTGAGGACCCGCCCGACGCGCAAGCCGTCATCGCCGCCGCGCAAGCGGCCGGCGTGCATGAGCTGATCATCAATCTGCCCGAAGGCTACGAAACCAATATCGGCGACCATGGCAGCGCTTTGTCGGCCGGCCAGGCGCAGCGAGTGGCGCTCGCGCGCGCGCTGTTCCGCGATCCGTTCCTGGTGGTGCTCGACGAACCCAACTCCAATCTCGACGCCGAAGGCGACGAAGCTCTGACCCGAGCCATTCTCGGCATTCGCGCGCGCGGCGCCATCGCCGTGGTGGTCGCCCATCGCCCGAGCGCCATCGCCGGCGTCGATTACATTTTGGTGATGGGTAAGGGGCGGCAGCAGCAGTTCGGGCCGAAAGAGGATATTCTCAACCGCGCGGTGCAGCCCGGCCTGCAGCCGCGCGCTTTGAAGGTCGTGCCTGAGCAGGGAGGAGCGGGATGAAAAACAAGTCGCCGACAAGCCCGCGTGAGTCGATCAGCCGGCACATATTCGCCGGCGTGGTGCTGGTCGGGGTCCTAGCGATCGGGCTCGGCGGCTGGGCCTCGACGGCGGAGATTTCCGGCGCCCTGATCGCACAGGGCTCGGTGGTCGTCGATTCGAACGTGAAGAAGGTGCAGCACCCGACCGGCGGCGTGGTCGGCGAGGTCCGGGCGCACGACGGCGACCGGGTGAAGGCGGGCGACATCCTCGTGCGCCTCGACGAGACGGTGACCCGCGCCAATCTCTCCATCGTCACCAAGGGCCTCAACGAGCTTTATGCCCGCAAAGGCCGTCTCGCGGCCGAGCGCGACGGCGCCGATACCGTTGCGTTGCCCAACGAGCTCGCCGGCAACGTCAACGATCGCGACCTCAACGAGGCGCTGGCGAGCGAGCGCAAGCTGTTCGAGCTGCGCCGCACCGCGCGTCTCGGCCAAAAGGATCAGCTGCAGCAGCGCGTCAAGCAGTTGCAGGAGCAGATCACCGGGCTGACCGCCCAGCAAGACGCCAAGTCCAAGGAAATGACGTTCATCAACCAGGAGCTCCAGGGCGTCCGCGATTTGTGGGCGAAGAACCTCGTCCAGCTCAACCGGCTCACGTCGCTCGAGCGCGAGGAGGCGCGCCTGCAAGGCGAGCGCGGCTCGCTCATTGCCGCCGCCGCCGAAGCCAAGGGCAAGATCGCCGAAATTCAGCTGCAAATCCTCCAGGTCGATCAGGAATTCACCAGCGACGTCGCCAAGGAGCTGCGCGAGACCGACAGCAAGATCGGCGAATACGTCGAGCGCAAGGTGACGGCCCAAGACCAGCTCAGGCGCACCGATATCCGCGCGCCGCAGGACGGGGTCGTCTTCCAGTCGACGGCGAACACGGTCGGCGGCGTGATCACCGCCGGCGACCCGATCATGCTCGTCGTGCCGGAGACCGATTCGCTCTTGGTCGAAGCCAAGGTCGATCCCAAGGACATCGATCAAGTCAAGCTCGGCCTGCCGGTGGTGCTGCGCTTCTCGGCGTTCAATCTGCGAACGACGCCGGAGCTCAACGGCACCGTTTCCCGGATCGCGGCCGATACGAACAGCGACCAGCGCACCGGCCAGAGCTACTATCTGGTGCGCGTCGCGATGACCGCGCAGGAGGTCGAGCGCCTCGGCGACGTCAAGCTGACCCCGGGCATGCCGGTCGAAGCCTTCATCCAGACCGGCGAACGAACCATGATCTCCTATCTGGTCAAGCCGCTGCGTGACCAGCTCATGCGCTCGTTCCGGGAAAAATAGACACCGCGTCAGCCGGTCAGCCTACCCTCCGCCGGCCGGCGAGGAATGACAGCGTCGTCTCTGCTATAAACAGCGCAACAGGCGGGAGCGTGGGGATCACGAGCGATGAAGCTCATCGGTCGCTGGGCGCGGCGGTTCGGTCTGGCGCGGGCGGTGTGCGTCGTGCTCCTGTTCGCGCTGGTGCCGCTGCGCATGTTCGATCCGCGGCCGATCGAGGAATTGCGGCTGCGCGCGTTCGACCTTTTTCAGGTTCTGCGGCCACGCGAGCAGACTGCGCGCCCGGTCGTCATCATCGACATCGACGAGGCGAGCCTCAAGGAGATCGGGCAATGGCCGTGGCCCCGTACGGTCGTGGCCGATCTCGTTACCCGCCTGACCGCGCTCGGCGCCGCGGCCATCGGCTTCGACGCCGTGTTCCCGGAGCCCGATCGCATGTCGCCCGGCTTGCTGGCGTCGACGTTGCACGATCTCGACGATGCGACACGCGAAAGGCTGCGCGGCCTGCCGAGCAATGACGCGATTTTGGCCGACGCGATCCGCAAATCGCGCGTCGTGCTCGGTGAATTTGTTTCCACCAATACCGCCGCAGGCACGGTACGCGCGGCGTCCGGCTACGGCGTCGTCACTGCAAAGGGCGCGCCGGATGCGCGGACCTTCCTCGTCTCGTTCCCGGCGCTGGTGCGCAATCTGCCCATTCTCGAGCAGGCCGCAGCCGGGCGCGGGATTTTCACCCAGGTCGAGGAGAATGACGGAATTGTCCGACGCGCTCCGGTGATTATGAACGCCGGCAACGCCTTCGTTCCCTCGCTGTCGCTGGAGATGCTGCGCGTGGCGACAAATTCAAATTCGCCACTCATTCGTTCTGGTGGGAACGGCATCGAGAGCGTCAACACCAGTCGCTTTCGGCTGCCGACCGACCGGCGTGGCCGGCTCTGGGTTCACTTCAACCACGCCGACTCGCAGCGCTACGTTTCCGCCAAAGACGTCATGCAAGGCGAAGTGGCGGCCGGCCGCATTCAGGGCAAAATTGTCCTCATCGGCACCTCGGCTATCGGCTTGTCGGACAACAAGACGACCCCGCTCGATCCGGTCATGCCCGGCGTCGAGGTGCATGCCCAGATCATCGAAAGCATCCTGGCCAATGCGCTGCTTTCGGCGCCGAGCTGGGCGATCGGGGCCGAAATCATCGTTGCCGTGGTCTTCGGGCTCGCCATCATCATTGCCGCGCCGATGCTGCCGGCGGCGATCTTGATCGCGCTCGGCGCCATCCTGATCCTGGGCCTGATCGGCCTTTCCTGGTACTTCTTCGCCGCGCACAATCTGCTTATCGATTTCACCTACCCGCTGATTTCGAGCTGGCTCATTTATCTCGTTCTCACCTTCGTCAATTATTTCCGCGAGCAGAAGCAGCGCCAGCAAATCCGCTCCGCCTTCGGCTTCTATCTGTCGCCGCCGCTGGTCGAACAGCTGGCGAAGTCGCCGGACCGGCTGGTGCTCGGCGGCGAGGAGCGGCGCATGACCATCCTGTTCAGCGACGTGCGCGGTTTCACCACCATCTCCGAGCACTACAAGGACGATCCGCAGGGCCTCACGCAGCTGATGAACCGCTTCCTGACGCCGCTCACCAACGCGATCATCGACCGCAAGGGCACGATCGACAAGTATATCGGCGACGCCATCATGGCGTTCTGGAACGCTCCGCTCGACGACGCGGACCATGAGGCCAATGCCTGCGATGCGGCGCTGGAGATGCTGGCCCGGGCCGAGGCGCTTAATATCGAGCTCAAACGCGAAGCCGAGACCAATGGCGGCGTGTATATGCCGCTGCGCATCGGTATCGGGCTCAATAGCGGCCCTTGCGTCGTCGGCAATATGGGCTCGGACTTTCGCTTCAACTATTCGGTGCTCGGCGACACCGTCAATCTGGCCTCGCGGCTGGAATCGCGGACCAAGGATTATCGCCTGCCGATGGTGATTGGATCACGCACGGCGGAAAGGGCGAAGGCCAAGTTCGCGACGATGGAGATCGACCTCATTCAGGTGAAGGGCAAAAAGCAGCCCGAGGTGGTGTTTACGGTGCTGGGGCGGGCGCAGACCGAGGAGGATCCGCGCTGCCGGGATTTGCGCGAGCTCAATGGGCAGATGCTTGCCTGCTATCGCAAGCAGCAATGGGACGACGCGGTGGCGTTGATCGAGCGTTGCCGCAAGCTCGGCAACGGCTTTGAGGTCGCCGGGCTGTACGACATGTACGAGGAGCGGATCGCCATGTACCGCGCCGAGCCGCCGCCGCCGGACTGGGACGGCGTCTACGAAGCCGAATTCGAAGTAGTTACGCCGCGTTTTGCTGGATGAGACCTCGCGCGGCCGGCGCGTTGTCGCGCTGGGCGGTGATGCGCTCCAGCGAGTAGCGCAACAATCGCCGGAAGCAGCGGTAGGAAATTATTTCGGCGCGCGTTTAGCCAAGATGCGCTGCAAGGTGCGCCGGTGCATGTTGAGACGCCGCGCCGTCTCCGAGACATTGCGGCCGCACAGCTCGTAGATGCGCTGGATATGCTCCCAGCGCACGCGGTCGGCCGACATCGGATTTGCCGGCGGCTCGATCTTTCTGTTGTCGAGCGCGAGCAGGGCCGCGGCCACGTCGTCGGCATCGACCGGCTTGGCGAGGTAATCGACGGCGCCGAGCTTGACCGCATTCACCGCGGTCGCGATGTTGCCGTAGCCGGTGAGGATGATGGCGCGGGCCTCCGGCCGGCGTTTCTTCATCGCGGAAATGACGTCGAGCCCGTTGCCGTCGCCGAGCCGCATGTCGACAACGGCGAACGCGGGAGCGGCTTTTTCGACCTGCAGCAGGCCGTCCGCGACCGACTCCGCCGTGGTTACGGCAAAGCCGCGGGTCTCCATGGCGCGAGCAAGGCGTTGCAGGAAGGACTTATCGTCTTCGACAATCAGCAACGAGCGCTCGCCGGGCACTACGCCGACGGCGGCATGGGCCATGGTGTTGGTCACGGCAATACTCCTTAACCAATCTGCGCCCCGCCAAATTTAGATACTCCGCATACGTAACCGACCACAAGTCGCCAATCTGTCCTTTGGTGGATTTATGACGCCGCTTCCGCCCGCTCAAGAGGGGCCGAAATCACCCGCTGCTCAAAATCGGCTCGGTTCCAGGTGATTCTGACCGTAGCGCCGTGCAGCGGCGGGGCTTGATTGACCAGCGAAAGCTTGGCGCCGGCGCGCTCCAGGAGCGTCTTGGCGATGAAGAAGCCAAGACCGAGGCCGAAGACCGGCTCGTCGTCGCCCTCCGGTCCGCGCGGCCCCGGCCGGCGGTGGGTGACATAGGGCGCGCCAATGCGGTCGACGATCTCCGGAGCAAAGCCCGGCCCGTCATCGCTGATGGTGATGCTCACCTCGTCGGCGGTCCATTGCGGAAAGATCTCGACCCGCTGGTGCGCGAAATCGACCGCGTTCTCGATCAGATTGCCGAGGCCGTAACGGATCGCCGGATTGCGCGCGCCGATCGGTTCGGCGGCGCGGTCGGGCGGGATCGTTACCCCGATCGAGACGCCGAAGTTGCGGTGCGGCGCGACCACCTCCTCGATCAGTGCGGAAAGCGGCACGCGATCGAACGGCTCGTCGGACGGAAGCTCGGTGATCTTCGACAGGATTTCGCGGCAGCGCTGCGCCTGTTCGCGCAGCAGCCTCACGTCCTCGGCGTGCGGCGATTTCGGGTCGAGCGCGCGCTCGATCTCGCGCACCACCACGGTGATGGTCGCCAGCGGCGTTCCGAGCTCATGCGCGGCGGCGGCGGCCAGGCCATCGAGCTGAGAAAGGTGTTGCTCGCGCGCGAGCACAAGCTCGGTTGCCGCCAGTGCATCGGAGAGCTGACGGGCCTCTTCGGCAAACTGCCACGTGTAGACGCCGATATAGCCGATCGCGAGCAGGATCGAGAGCCAGACCCCGACCATGTAAATTTCCGGAAGCTCGAGCTGATCCTCGCTGTCCCACGGCAACTGATAATGAAAGAAGACGAGCACCGTCGCGCAGAGCATGGCGAACATGCCGATCAGCAAGGTCATGCGCGGCGGCAGCGCGGTTGCCGAGATCAGCACCGGCCCGAGCAGCAGGAACGAAAACGGGTTCTCCAGGCCGCCGGTGAGATAAACGAGCGCCGCGAGCTCGGCGATGTCGAAGGCGAGAAGCCAGGCGGCGCGGTCGGGCGCGAGCCACTGCGTCTGCGGCAGTCCGACGCGCAGCGCCACGTTGAGCGACGCCGGCAGCGCGATCACGGCAAGGCAGAGCCAGATCGGAACATCGAATTCGAGCCCGAAATGGACCACGACGACGGCCGCCAACTGGCCGAAAACGGCGAGCCAGCGCAGCCGCACCAGGGTGTCGAGCCGGACGTTCCGCGACTGCTCATAGGTCCGTGGCAGACCGAACATGCCGTCAATGTAGCGTTTGGCCGGAGCTATTCCAAACAAGCCGGTCATGGGGTCCAGGCAGGCCGCGCGGCGTCGGCCGCGGCGGTGCTGCCGCGCGCTTCGTCAATCACCTCCAGCAATGCGCGCAGCGTTTCGGCGACGCCGGCGCCGCTCACCGCCGAAACGACGAGCGGCGGCTTTTTCGCCGCGCGCTTGAGCCGCGCCGCCTGCTGTTTGATGGCGTCGGCGCCCAACGCATCCGCCTTGTTGAGCGCGACGACCTCCGGCTTTTCCGCGAGTCCCTGGCCGTAGGCGGAGAGCTCCGCACGTATCGTCCGGTACGCAGCGCCGGCATCCTCGAGCGTCCCGTCGACCAGGTGCAGAAGCACCCGGCAGCGCTCGACATGGCCGAGGAAGCGATCGCCGAGACCTATTCCCTCATGCGCGCCCTCGATCATGCCGGGAATATCGGCGAGCACGAACTCACGCCCGTCGATCTCGACGACGCCGAGCTGCGGCTGCAGCGTGGTGAAGGGATAATCGGCGATCTTCGGCTTGGCGGCGCTGACCGCGGCGAGGAACGTCGATTTACCGGCATTCGGCAGTCCGACGATGCCGGCGTCGGCAATGAGCTTGAGCCGCAGGCGGATGGTGAGCTCTTCGCCCGGCTGGCCGGGATTGGCGCGACGCGGCGCACGGTTGGTCGCGGTCTTGAAGTGGGCGTTGCCGAAGCCGCCATTGCCGCCGCGCGCGAGCGTCGCGGATTGGCCGGGTTCGGTGAGATCGGCCAGCAACGTCTCGCCGTCCTCCTCGTAGATTTGCGTGCCGGCCGGCACCTTGAGCACGATATCGGCGCCGCCGGCGCCGTGGCGATCCTTGCCCATGCCGCCACGGCCGTTCTTGGCCTTGAAATGCTGCTGGTAGCGGTAGTCGATGAGCGTGTTGAGGCCTTCTACCGCTTGCGCGATCACATCACCGCCCTTGCCGCCGTCACCGCCATTCGGCCCGCCGAACTCGATGAATTTCTCGCGCCGGAACGACACGCAACCGTTCCCCCCGTCGCCGGAGCGGATATAGACCTTGGCCTCGTCGAGAAATTTCATGGCCTTCCTGTAACGCCTCGTGCATGGCAACCACCGGCCCGCCGCCTCGGCGAGCGCTGCCCCTGATATAATGTAGATAGCCGGAGAACGGCACTCAGCTCGGACGGTTCAATTGCGAAAACTGTGGCTGCTTCTCCGGCTTGCCGCCCTCGTGGTCGACGGCGCGGCGGTGCTGTGGATCGCACTTTCGGCCGCGAGCGCCGGCAGCCCGCAAGGCGACGCGGCGCGCTTCGAGCGATCGCAGCACGCACTGCTGCAAGCGCAAGTCGCGCGCCTTGCGCCGCCGCCACAAGCCGCCACCGTCTACACGATCGGCATAGCCGGCTGGGCGGACCAGGAGGTCTTCATCAAAGAGCTGGACGGCGGTTTGGCGGCTATCGGCCGGATCCTGCCGATCCAGAAATCATACGTTGCGCCTAGTGAACGACCGGAACACGGGCAAGAGCCTGCCGCTCGCCAACCAGGGCAATTTTGCCGAGGCGGTGCATGCGCTCGCCGCGGTGATGCACAGGGACGCCGACATCTTTCGGTGATGCGCTGTTCCGGCAAAGCATAAAGCCGGGCGTCGATCTCGAGCATGCGTTCGACAATGCGCGCGCCCTGATCCACGGCTGAGAGCTGATGGACGGCGCGCCGCCGTCAAACCCGCAAGCCCATTTCGGGCCGGCGCTGGTCGCCAAGCTGGCACCGTTCTTCGCGTCCCCCAACGCCGGGCAATAGCAACGGACTTTCGGCACGACGCCGCTCACGCCACCCGCCGCACCGGAGCCCAACGCTTGAGCGACCCCCAAAGCTTGCGATCGAGCCGGAAGCGGTCGACCGGCGCCGCGGAATTGATGGCGCGGATGCGCGTCAGGCGCACGCCGGTCCACTGGAACGCGCATTTTTCCAGCACCCGGCGCGAGGCCGGATTGCTGACGCGCGCGCCGGCGACGAGCGCGTCATACTTGAGCTCGCCGAAGGCGTAGTCGATCAGCGCGCGCACGGTCTCGGTGGCATATCCATGGCCCCAATGGGCCACGCCCAGCCAATAGCCGATCTCCGAACCCTCCTCGCGCGGATCGATGCCGCATATGCCGATCACGGTGTCATCAAGCGTGACGGCGAACGCGACCTCCCCATCGGCGCGGTTGACCGCCGGGATGAATGCTCTCGCGTCGTCGGCGCTATAGGGATGCGGGATACGCGCCGTGTTCTCGGCGATGCGGCGATCATTGGCGATGAGCGCAATCGCTTTTACGTCCGCAAGACTCGGCGCGCGCAGCGTGAGCCGCTCGGTCTCGAGGACGGGGATACTGCGCTCGCGTCTGGTCTCGTTTCGAACCTCTTCACACAGCGTCATGGCACGGGCTCCTGGAAGATAAAATCGAAAGGGGGAGCCGGCATCCCGGTCTCCCCCTTTTCGAAGCCCATTTGGGCCCGCCGGTTCGACTGGATGCCGGCGGACTCAAATTATGATCCGCCGTTCTACTGGGCCGCAGCCTCCGTCATCGGAAGTACCGACACGAAGACCCGGCCTTTGGCTTTGGTACGGAACTGGATTTGGCCGTTGATCAACGCAAACAGCGTGTGGTCCCTGCCGACGCCGACATTGCGGCCGGCATGCCACTTGGTGCCGCGCTGACGCGCGATCACGTTGCCGGCGACAACCTCTTCGCCGCCAAAAATCTTGATGCCCAGGCGCTGACCGCCGGAATTGCGGCCGTTGCGCGAGGAGCCACCTGCTTTCTTATGAGCCATCGCTGGCCTCCGAACCTTTCTTGACTACTGCCTACACCGGATTCGTGACAAAAGCATCACTTCTGCGCATCACTTCTTCTTACCTTTGGGCGCCGGCTTCTTCGCCTTCACCGGCGGGGCCTTGGCTTTCGGCTTTTCCGCCTTCTTTGCCGGAGCCTTGCGTTTCTTGGCAGCGGCGTCCGCGGCCTTCGCCGTGGTCTCGGATGCGGCCTTCGCCGGAGCCTCCTCTGCCACGGGCGCCGGCTTCGGCGCACGCTTCGGCCGCGGCTGCGCGATTTTACTCGGCTTCTTGCCGTCAGTCAGGATTTCCGTGATGCGCAGGAGCGTGAATTCCTGGCGATGGCCGCGCTTGCGACGCGAATTCTTCCGCCGACGCTTCTTGAAGGCGATGATTTTAGGCCCGCGCGCCTGATCGAGCACCTCGGCGGCGACCGTCGCGCCGGCGATTGTGGGCGCACCGAGCGTCACGCTATCGCCGCCGACAACGAGGACCTCACCGAACTCGACGATCTCGCCGGGCTCGCCCTTGATCTTGCCGACCTCGAGCACGTCCTCGGCGGTCACCCGGTATTGCTTGCCGCCTGTTTTGAAGACCGCGAACATCTTTGTCCTCGTGTTCGATCCCGGTGCTCGGAGTTAGTCCGGACCGGCTTTTTCCAGTCGTTGATGCTGGCTAGTGCGCACGCCGGCAAACCCTGACGGTTCGCTTAAGGAGCGCCGCGTTCTTATGACGGGACGCTAAATCGCTGTCAAGAAATGCAAAGCCGGCGCGGATGCCGCCGGTTTCGCGTAGCGACAGGCCGCCCGGCCCCGTGATAGGAAATCGCCCGGCAGCAAAGGAGTTTGCGATGGCCGACAGGACGGGGAACGCAGGCAGGATCGGCTGGATCGGCGCTGGCCGGATGGGCACGCCCATGGCGGAGCGGCTGATCAAGGCCGGCCATGACGTCAGCATCTGGAATCGTACCCGTGCCAAGGCCGAACCGCTTGCCAAGCTCGGCGGCAGGGTGGTCGAGCACCTCTCCGATCTCAAAAACGTTGACGTCCTGTTCTCGATCGTCACTACCGGCAAAGACCTGCAGGAGGTGCTGTACGGCAAGAACGGCATCTGCAGCCAGGGCGGCAAGGTGCCGCCGATCGTGGTCGATTGCTCGACCATCGCGGTCGCGGAATCGGCCGCGATCCGCGAAAGGCTGAGCCAGCTCGGCGCCGATTTCGTCGCCGCGCCGGTGAGCGGCAATGCCAAGGTGATCAAGGCCGGCAAGCTCTCCGCGGTCGTGTCCGGATCTGAGGCTGCCTGCAAGGCGGCCATGCCGCTGATCGAGGTGATTGCCCCAAAAGGCGTGTCCTATGTCGGCGAGGGCGAACTCGCGCGCGTGTGCAAGATCGCGCACAACGTCATGCTCGGCGTCGTCATCGAAAACCTGATCGAGGTCATGCTGCTGACCAACAAGATGGGCGTGCCGCGACACGCCTTCCTGGCCTTCCTCAACAACAGCGTGATGGGTTCGATGTTTACGCGCTACAAATCGCCGGCGCTGGTCAATTGCGATTGGACTACGACGTTCACGCCGGAGCTGTTGCGCAAAGACCTCGATCTCGGCCTCGCCATCGGCCGCGAGCTCGACGTTCCCATGCCGGTGACGGCGGCCACGCGCGAGGTGCTGCAAAGCCATTTCGGCGCCGCCACGCTGCAGAAAAATCCGGATGAATATCTGCAGAAGGATTTTGCCGCGCTGGCCGAGACCATGGCGCTTGCCGCCGGCATGAAGCTTACCAGTGAGAACAAGAACGTGCCGACGGGACTGGAGTCTTAGTCTCTATTTGACGTCGGTGTGGGCGCTGACCGTCATCAGCCATTGACCGTTGCGTCTTGTCCAAAGCCGCACGGCGCGGAAACGCGAGTGCGAGTCCGGCGTGAGATGGGTTGCGATCATCACCGCGCCATCGCCATAGACCGACACCTGCATGTTTTCCACCTCGCCGATGGTCACCGGGACGTTGCTCTCCTTCTGCCGCTCGATCAGAGCGATGCGCGCCGACTTCGAGACCGGCGCTCCGTCGCTCCCGTAGAGCACAAAGTCGTCGGCGACATATTTGCTCCATTCGCCGGCATCGTGCGCGGTGACGGCTTTGGCGATCATCTGGAACGAATTGATGACCTCCTGTTCGGTCGGCGAGCGTACGCGATAGGGAATCGTCTCGCAGGGGTTTTTGCACTCGGACGGCTTGGCCGGCGTGCCGGCCGCGGTTGAAGCGGCCGCGGCAGGCGCTTCGGCGGCGGCGAGCGGAACGTCCTGCATCACCAAGACCCGCCACGCCCGCTTCTGCCTCGCCCAGATATCGAGGAACAGCGCGTCCTCGCCCAGCGCCGATTTGCGATGGCCGCTGACCAAGGCAACGAGCCCGTAGATCCTTACATTCACGCCGGTCGCGGGCCCGCCGGCGACAGCTTTGAGATCGGCGAGAAAATCCCTGCGTGAATGGATCTTCCCGTTGGCGTCAACAAAGGTAAAATCCAACGCCAGGAGCCGGCGAGCGATTGTTTTGTCGCCGGCGCGCATCGCTTCGGCGAGGGTTTCGTCGGCGGCCAGCACCGGCGCGCCGGCGGCCGGCACCTGGGGCCTGGGCTGTGCCTTGGGTCCGACGACGAGAATCGCGATCAACGCCCCAGCGACGAGCGCGCCGGCCCATCCCCACTGGACGGCTCGTCGCAGAACTATTGATCGCGCGGCCGAGGTCGCCCCGGGCATGCTCCTCCCTCCCCGCCATTTCCGCTCCGCCACGGCCGTTGATGCGGCCGCACCGGCGCACGACGGCATTTTTCAGGCAAGAAAGCTGCGGACGCGTTGCTGCTCAGCCGATTAGCAATGACCATGCCGGCAGTGCCTCACCGCTCGGTGGTGGTAATGGCGCCCACCTCTCCACCCTGGATGCATGGCGTTGCGGCAGGGCGGGCTCAATTGTGCCCGCTTCGCCAGCATGCATCTGGTGATCTTGTGTTCGTCGGGAATAAAGTCATTGCAGAGCCGCAGGGCATCCGACACGCAAAGTTCACGCGGGTCGCCCTGGGCGGCGGCCGCATTCAAACCGGCAAGAAGAGCGACCATTGGCAAGGACAGACAGAAGGCGAAACGCAATATCCGCATGTGTTTACCCCAAAGACCACGCGAGCCACTCCCGCGCTGACGCACCCTAACCGTGAGGCGGGCTGGCGTCGATGGTAGCCGGGCGAAAGTCAAATGCAAAGTGAGCTTGAAAAATGTCGCAATCGGCAGCGTCAGCGCCCCCACGCGAAATCCGAGATCCGGTTTGCTCGTCCGGCGGTCGGGCCTTCGCATTTCTCCACCGCGCCCTCGGTCAGCTCGGCGGTCACATTGTCGAACGCGAGGTGACGGCAGAAGATGCCGTCGGGCATCGTATAGATGATCGCCCCGACGCGGTTGATCGCACGCGCCTGCGCCGCCGACTGCAGCATCGGATCGATGACGACGCGGCCGCCGACCAGCAAGGCCGCCGCGAGGAGCACAAGAAACAAGGAGAG
Organism: uncultured Alphaproteobacteria bacterium; assembly: GCA_963850855.1. GTDB lineage: Bacteria > Pseudomonadota > Alphaproteobacteria > Rhizobiales > Xanthobacteraceae > BOG-931. The sequence continues at coordinate 290,283 of CAWKNH010000008.1, read as the reverse complement.
GACAACGGCAAGGCGCGCCGACTTCGCCCGCTGATCATCCCGGTAGGCCCGCGCAGCCCGGCGCGCGCGCGCGCTGGCGTGGTCCGCCGCCGCGACCCACGAAACCGCGTCGGTGCCCGCTCGCTGGCCTGCGCGCATGCCGACAGCATACGGCCGAACAGTTTACCGGCCGATAACACCGTATTTTCAATTTGACGGGAAATTCCACGGCGCTCCTCGCGGATGCTACTGTCGGCCATGCGCACGCAAGTCGTCATCATCGGTGCCGGTCCGGCCGGCCTGCTGCTCGGGCAGCTTTTGCATCGCCACGGCATCGACAACGTCATCCTGGAGCGGCAAACCGGCGCCTATGTGCTCGGCCGGGTGCGCGCCGGCGTCATCGAGCAAGGCACCATGGATCTGCTCGACGAAGCCGGCGTCGGCGCCCGCATGCACCAAGACGGCCTCGTGCATGAGGGGGTACAGATCTGCGTCGACGGCGTCCGCCACCGCATCTCCTTCAAGGAGATGACCGGCAGGACGGTGATGGTCTACGGCCAGACCGAAATCACCAAGGACCTGATGGACGGCCGCGAGGCGGTCGGCGCGCCGACCGTCTACGCGGCGCAGGACGTGGCGTTGCACGATGCGTTCGAGCGGCAAGCCGCGCGTCACCTATCGCGCCGAAGGCAAATCGCAGGAGATCGCCTGCGACTTCATCGCCGGCTGCGACGGCTTTCACGGCGTCAGCCGCAAGAGCGTCGCGCCGGGAGCGCTCACCACGCATGAGCGCGTCTACCCGCTGGGCTGGCTCGGCATCCTCTCCGACACGCCCCCGGTCGCGGAGGAGCTGATCTATGTCCGGCACCCGCTCGGCTTCGCGCTCTGCTCGATGCGCTCGCCGACGCGCAGCCGCTACTACCTGCAGTGCAGCCTCGCCGAGGACATCGATGCCTGGCCGGACGATCGCTTCTGGGAGGAACTCAAGCCGCGGCTCGATGCGCAGGCCCGCGATCGCCTGGTGACCGGTCCGTCGATCGAGAAGAGCATCGCTCCGCTCCGCAGCTTCGTCGCCGAGCCGATGCGCTTCGGCCGGCTGTTTCTGGCCGGCGACGCCGCTCATATCGTGCCGCCGACCGGCGCCAAAGGCCTCAATCTGGCGGCAAGCGACGTGCGCTATCTCTCACAGGCGTTGATCGAACACTACGCCGAGAAATCCGACGCCGGCCTCGAGCACTACTCCGCGCGAGCGCTGGCGCGGGTGTGGAAGGCCGAACGCTTTTCGTGGTGGATGACGACGACGCTGCATCGGATTTCGGAAAACCCGTTCGATCAAAAAATTCAGCTCGCCGAGCTCGATTATCTTTTCCGTTCCAAGGCTGCCGCGACGGTATTCGCCGAGAACTATGTCGGGTTGCCCTATTAGCGAGCCGGCGACGCTCGGCAACGAGCGAGATTCTTTGCGCGCTCGTCGCGATCTTGCCGGGGACAAGAAGGAACCTGGCCGCCCTTCGGACGTTAACCAATTGTCCGATCCACCAGGAGAATGGTCATGCCTGCTCTGATGTGGATCGCGTTCTGGTCTTGCATGATGGGGGCCGCGATGTGCTGGCAAGAAACCGCACAAGCCGTTCGCGTTGAACGGGTGGACCGTCGCGATCCTCGGGCGGCCTAGCCGGCAGCGAAATTTGCGCCTCTCGGTCGCGTTTCCCCTCGGGCAGCAAGACGCGCCGAGGGGCGTTTCTCACGTTAGATCGCCCCTTGACGGGCATGCGCGGAAGCAAGTTTCGCGCAGGTCAGGTTGCAGCGCTCGCACTGCGCCGGTATCTATACGCGCCTTTTCGCGCGGCCCTGCGGTTCGCGCCTGTCCACAAAAGAGCGCCACGACCGTCATGGCCCGTCTCGTCATGAAATTCGGCGGAACGTCGGTTGCCGATCTCGACCGCATCCGCAATGTCGCGCGTCACGTCAAGCGCGAGGTCGATGCCGGCCATGAAGTCGCGGTCGTGGTTTCGGCGATGTCGGGCGTGACCGATCAGCTCGTCGGCTGGTGCACGGCTGCGCTCCGCGAACGGCAGATTTTCGACGCGCGGGAATACGACGCCGTCGTTGCCACCGGGGAAGAGGTCACCGCCGGCCTCCTCGCCATCACCCTGCAGGACATGGACGTCAACGCCCGCTCCTGGCTCGGCTGGCAGCTGCCGATCCTGACCTCGAACGCGCACGCCTCCGCACGCATCCTCGACATCGACGGCAGCGAGTTGATCCGGCGCTTCGGCGAGCGCCAGGAGGTGGCGGTGATCGCCGGCTTCCAGGGCCTGCACCAGGAGACCGGGCGCATCACCACGCTGGGGCGCGGCGGATCGGACACCTCGGCGGTAGCGATCGCGGCGGCGATCCACGCCAACCGCTGCGATATCTATACGGATGTCGACGGCGTCTACACGTCCGACCCGCGTGTCGTGCCGCGGGCGCAAAGGCTCCACAAGATCGCCTTCGAGGAAATGCTGGAGTTCGCCTCGCTCGGCGCCAAGGTCATGCAAGTACGCTCGGTCGAGCTCGGCATGGTGCATAACGTGCGCATCTTCGTGCGTTCGAGCTTCGATCGGCCCGAGGACATCGACCCATACGGCATTCCGCCGGGAACTCTGATTTGCGACGAGGAGGAGATCGTGGAACAGCAAGTGGTCACCGGTATCGCCTTCTCGCGAGACGAGGCGCAAATTTCCATCCGCCAGGTGCAGGACAAGCCCGGCGTGGCGGCGGCGATCTTCGGTCCGCTCGCCGAAGCCAACATCAATGTCGACATGATCGTGCAGAACGTGTCGGCCGATGGGAAAACCACCGACCTCACCTTCACGGTGCCGGCCGCGGATTATCAGCGCGCGCTCGACGTCATCGTCAAAGCGAAGCCGGCGATCGGCTATGCCCGGCTCGACAGCGCCACCGACGTTGCCAAGATTTCCGTGATCGGCATCGGCATGCGCAGCCATGCCGGCGTAGCGGCGAAGGCATTCCATGCGCTGGCCGAGCGCGCCGTCAATATCCGCGCCATCACCACCTCGGAGATCAAGTTTTCCCTTTTGATCGACGCCGCCTTCACCGAACTGGCGGTACGGACTCTGCACTCGCTCTACGGCCTCGATAAAGCCACGGCGTAATAGCGTTCGAGGCCTTTTTTCGTTGCAGCGCACAAATTTGCGGCGTCCTGAGTCATATCCTTGTCTTCGGCTTGCGATCTGCATACCGCATTCGATATAGCCTTGAGGATGATCGCCGCGGGCCGCCGGGTCCCGGGCGAATTCCTCTTTGATGACGGCCGGTGCGACACGGGCTGCGCGCCGGTCAGGTAAGGCCCGAGGGACCTCACGCCATGCGCGGCGCGCTCGGCGGTCCGCGCGTGCTGTTGCGCCGGCTTCGCGAAACGATGGCGGAGCCGGTCAGCGCGCAGGAGCGCCTTGACAAGATCGTGGTGCTGATCGCCGCCAACATGGTTGCGGAGGTGTGCTCCGTCTATGTGCTGCGCGTCGATTCCACGCTGGAACTTTACGCCACCGAAGGCCTCAACCGGGACGCGGTCCACCACACGGTGATGCGCGCCGACGAGGGCCTGGTCGGCCTCGTGGCCAGCCAGGCGAGCGCCATCAATCTCTCCAACGCGCAGGCGCATCCGGCCTTCTCCTACCGGCCGGAGACAGGCGAAGAAAACTATAACTCGTTCCTCGGCGTGCCGGTCCTGCGCGCCGGCAACACGCTCGGCGTGCTGGTGGTGCAGAACCGGGCGCGGCGCACCTATTCGGAGGAGGAAGTCGAGGCGCTGCAGACGACGGCGATGGTGCTCGCCGAGATGATCGCCTCGGGCGAGCTTTCCGCGTTGGCCCCTCCCGGCGCCGAGCCGGCGGCGCGGCGCTCGCTGCACGTCACCGGCGCCGCGCTCAGCGAGGGCATCGCGCTCGGCCACGTGGTGCTGCACGAGCCGCGCGTCGTCGTCACCAACTACATCGCCGACGACGTGCAGAAAGAGTTGCAGCATCTGCAAGCGGCGGTCGAGACCTTGCGCGCCAATCTCGACGAGCTCCTCGAGCATGGCGACGTGGTCGAGGGCGGCGAGCACCGCGACGTGCTCGAAGCCTATCGCATGTTTGCCTACGACCGCGGCTGGATGCACAAGCTCGAGGAGGCGGTGTTGACCGGGCTCACCGCGGAAGCGGCGGTGGAGCGCGTACAATCCGACACGCGAGCGCGCATGCTGCGGCAGACCGATCCGTTCCTGCGCGAGCGATTGCACGATTTCGACGACCTCGCCAATCGCTTGATGCGTCAGCTCACCGGCCGCGACCACGCGCCTTCGCGCGAGAGCCTGCCGGAGAATGCCATCCTGGTTGCCCGGTCCATGGGGCCGGCCGCCCTGCTCGACTACGACCGCAAGCGCTTGCGCGGCTTGGTCCTCGAGGAAGGCGGGCCGCATTCGCACGTCACCATCGTGGCCCGGGCGCTCGGCATTCCCGCGGTCGGCGGCATCGACAATGCCACCGGAATCGTCGATCCCGGCGACGCCATCATTGTCGATGGCACGGCGGGCGAGTTGCAGATCCGCCCGCTTCCCGACATGGAGGCCGCTTACGCCGAACGCGTGCGGCTGCGCGCTCGACGCCAGCAGCAATACCAAGCGTTGCGCGACCGGCCGTGCGTCACCAGGGACGGCGAAGAGGTGACGTTATTGATCAATGCCGGGCTGAGCGTCGACCTGCCGCACATCGCCGACACTGGCGCCGCCGGCATCGGCCTGTTTCGCACCGAGCTGCAATTCATGGTGGCGCCGAATTTCCCGCGCTCGAGCGAGCAGTATACGCTCTATCGCGCGGTGCTCGATGCCGCCGGCGACAAGCCGGTGACCTTCCGCACGCTCGATATCGGCGGCGACAAGGTGCTGCCCTACATGCGCAACGTCGAGGAGGAAAATCCGGCGCTCGGCTGGCGCGCCATCCGGCTCGGGCTCGACCGGCCGGCCTTGTTGCGCACGCAACTGCGCGCGCTCCTGCGCGCCGCCGGCGGGCGCGCGTTAAAGATCATGTTTCCGATGATCGCGGCGGTGCAGGAATTCGACCAGGCCAAGGAGCTGGTCGAGCGCGAGCTGACGCATTTGCGCCGGCATGGCCACAAGCTGCCTGATGAGGTCGAAGTCGGCAGCATGGTCGAAGTCCCCTCGCTTCTCTATCAGCTCGACGAGCTGCTCGATCACGTCGATTTCCTCTCCGTCGGCTCGAACGACCTGGTGCAATTCCTCTACGCGGTCGATCGCGGCAATCCGCGGGTCTCCGGCCGCTTCGACCCGTTGTCGGCGCCGGTCCTGCGCGCGCTCAAGGACATCGCCGACAAGGGCCGCGCGCACAAAAAGCCGGTGACGCTTTGCGGGGAGCTTGCTTCGCAGCCGCTCGGCGCGCTCGCCCTGGTCGCCCTCGGCTATCGCTCGCTCTCGCTGACACCCTCCGCGGTCGGACCGGTGAAGGCCATGCTGCTCGATCTCGATTGCCGCAAGGCGGCTGCGTTCCTATCTCAGCTGATCGAGAAGGCCACCGGCAGCGTGCCGATCCGCGGGCAGCTGGAAACCTTTGCCGCCGATAACGGCTTGCAGATTTGAGAGGAAAGATGATGCCCGGTTAGCGGGCGTCGCGCGCCCAAGCATGCTTCCGGAACAGAAACTCACCGCGCTGGTCGCCCGCCATGCCGCGCTCGAACGGGATCTCGCCACGGCTTTGCCGGCGGAGACCTACGTGAAGCTGGCGCGCGAATTCGCCGAGCTCGCGCCCGTGGTCGAGGCGGTGAACTCCTATCGCGCCGCGCAGCGCGAGCTCGACGGGCTGACCAACCTGATTGCCGATCCGTCGACGGACGCGGAGATGCGCTCGATCGCCGATGCGGAACGCCCGGAGCTTGAAACGCGTCGCGTCGCGCTCGAACAGCAACTGCGCCTCGCGCTCCTTCCCAAGGACGCGATGGACGAGCGCAACGTCATTCTCGAAATCCGCGCCGGCGCCGGCGGCGACGAGGCGGCGTTGTTCGCCGGCGAGCTGTTCCGCATGTATGAGCGCTACGCGGCCAAGCAGGGCTGGAAGGTCGAGGTCATGACCGCGAGCGATGGCCCGATGGGCGGCTACAAGGAAATCGTCGCCGAGATCCGCGGCCGCGGCGCGTTCGCCAAGCTGAAATACGAATCCGGCGTGCACCGGGTGCAGCGCGTGCCCAACACCGAGGCCTCCGGCCGCATTCACACTTCGACGGCGACGGTCGCGGTGTTGCCGGAGGCGCAGGACCTCGATGTCCCGATCAACGATGCCGATCTGAAGATCGACACGCTGCGCTCGAGCGGGGCCGGCGGCCAGCACGTCAACAAGACCGAATCCGCGGTACGCATAACGCATATCCCCTCCGGCATCATCGTCATGATGCAGGAGGATCGTTCGCAGCACAGGAACCGCGCCAAGGCGCTCGCCGTGCTGCGCACGCGGCTCTACGACTTCGAGCGGCAGAAGCAGGACGCCGCGCGTGCCGCGGAACGCCGCGGCCAGGTGGGAACCGGCGACCGTTCGGAACGCATCCGCACCTACAATTTTCCGCAGGGCCGCGTATCGGAACATCGCATCAATCTCACGCTCTACAAGCTGCCGCAGATCATGGAGGGCGAAGCGCTGGGCGAGATTGTCGACGCGCTGGTCGCCGAGCACCAAGCCAGCCAGCTCGCAGCCGAAGAGCCCGCTTGATGAGCCCCGGTTCGGATTTCGTCGCCACGGTGGCACGGCCGGAGAACGCCGATGCGCGCACCGCTGCCGGCGCGCGCCTCGCCTTGACGCGGGAGTTCCGCGCCGCAGGCATCGATTCGCCCGAGCTCGACGCGCGCCTGCTCGTGGCTCACGCACTCGGGCTCGACCATGCCGCGCTCGCGGCGGCCGGCGCCCGTGTCCTCGACCGCGGCGAAACAGACGCAATCGCCGCGCTGGCGCGGCGGCGTCTGCGGCGCGAGCCGGTGGCGCGCATCCTCGGCAGCAAGGAATTCTGGAGTTTGCAGCTGCGCGTCGATGCTGCAACGCTGGTGCCGCGGCCGGAAACCGAAACGGTCGTCGAAGCGGCGCTCGCCGCGCTCGATGCCGATGGTGCGCGGTCGCGTTCACTGCGGATTGCCGATCTCGGCACCGGCTGCGGCGCCCTGCTGCTGGCGCTGTTGACCGAGCTGCCGCGATCGAGCGGCATCGGCACCGATATCAGTTTCGCTGCGCTTGCCGTTGCCCGCGACAACGCCCAACGCTTGCGATTGACCCGCGCCGCATTCCTCGCCGGGGACATGACCGCGGCGATGAGCGGACCGTTCGACGTGATCGTATCGAACCCGCCCTACATTCGCTCCGACGACATCGCCGCGCTCGCGCCCGAGGTGCGCGATTTCGATCCCCGGACCGCCCTCGACGGCGGGCCCGACGGGCTCGACTACTATCGGATCATTGCCGCCGCGGCGCCCGAATTGCTTGGCCCCGGCGGGGCGGTCATCGTTGAACTCGGCATCGGCCAGGCACACGCCGTTTCCGCATTGTTTTCGGCGGCGGGGCTTGCGCCCGCCTCGCCCCGCACCGACCTTAACCGTGTGCCGCGTGCCCTCATGGCCAGAAAAGTTGCAAAAAACTAGCCATGACCACCAGGCATTGGGCTGGGCAAGATCGCAGCAAAAAAGCACTTGGAATGTCGGCCGGAACCGACTAGCTTGCGCGCACGGAATCGGCCCGAGATGATGATGCCGCGCTGCTTTGAACGCCGAGGGCGTCCCTCCTAAGAGGTTGGCAGCGCAGGCCAGGTGAACAACGAAAGCCGGAACAAGCGGAAGCCGGATCGGACGACACACGGGATCGCCACATTAAGACCGAGAGATCATCGGTTCGGCGCGCATTCGTGCGGAATGTCGCGCAAGACGCCGTCACGTTGCTCGAATTGAGGTCCTAGTGAGGTAAACGGCGGCATCCGTGCCGCTGCAAAACGAGGGGGTTGGCGGAACAGCAACCATGAGAAACGGTCAGAACAAGCGCATGCGGGGTCGCAACCGCAAAGGTGGCCATCACCAGAATCCGTTGTCCCGCATGTACGAGTCCAATGGACCGGACGTGAAAATTCGCGGGACGGCGTCCCACGTCGCCGAGAAATATCTCCAGCTTGCCCGTGACGCGCAGAGTTCCGGAGACCCGGTCGCAGCTGAAAACTACTATCAGCACGCCGAGCACTATTTCCGCCTGATCGCCGCCGCGCAGGAGCAGTTTCGCCAGACCCAGCCCTACTATCAGCCGGGTGGCGAATCGCGCGGCAATGTTTCCGATGACGGCTATGACGATGGCGACGGTGATCAGGCCCCGCTCGGCGGGGAGCCGTTCGCGCCGCGTGAACCGCAGCCCTACTTCCCGCGCGAGCAACAGCAGCAGCCGCACGTTCAGCCGCAGCACATGCAACCGCAGCACACGCAGCCGCAGCACACGCAGCCGCAGCACATGCAGCCGCAGCATCAGCCCCGCCCGCAGCAGCACTTCCAGCCGGCAGGCGAAGAGGATGTCGAGCGGTTACCCTCGTTCATTACCGGCGGCCAGTCCAATCCACAGGCGCCGCAACAGGGTCAAGGCTCCAACAATCCCAATGGCCCGAATGGCTTTGACAGCGGGTCGCCAGATCGCTTCCCGCTTCATCGCCGGCGCCGGCGTCATCGCGGCCCGCGCGACCATTCCATGCCCAACGAGGGTGATGCGCCGCCGGCCGGGCCGCGCCCGATCGACGATTGATTTCCGTCATTCCGGGGCAGAGCGCGGCGAAGCGCTGACGGCGCTCAACCGCCGCGCGGCGCTTTGAGCAGCCGAACCAGAAACCAGATCGGCAAAACGATCACCGCGCCGAGCAGGAAATATTGCCAGAGCCAGCGCACCGCATCGAAGCCCATATTCCAGATGTGCTGCACCAGCCGGCGAACCGAGTCGAGAATATTCCACGGATCAAGGCCGATCGCGGCAAGGATGACGCCGACCAGGATCGACAGCAGGATCAGCCGGCCGACGACCGCAAGCGGCGGACCGCCGAAGAAGCGGTGAACATGTTCTTGCGCCATAGCGAAATCTCCGTCGCGTCAATTACCCAACTTGTTGCGGCTCGCGCAAGCGCCACATTGCGTTTGTGAGGGGCGCGCGCAAGGCGTTGCTTCGACTTTGCAAGAAGGGCTAAGTTGCGCCTGCCCAAACGGTTTCCGGGCATTCCGGGGATATTTCATGGCCAAGATCGAGGACCGCGCGCCGGCGTCGATGGCGACCCTCAACGACGATATCGGCGAGGAGAAGCGGCTCGCCATGTATCGGCTTCAGGTCGAAATCCGCGAGGCCGAGCAGCGCGCCTATGATCTGTTCCTGCAGAACCTGGTGAAGGGCACCAGCCATCTTTCGCTCGGCCAGGAGGCGGTGGCCGCGGGCTTTGCCACCGCCATGCGCCCCGGCGATCTCTCCTTCTGCACCTATCGCGGCCACGCCCACACGCTGGCGCGCGGCGTGCCGATCGCCAAGGTGCTGGGCGAGCTGATGCAGCGCGATAGCGGATTGATGCGCGGCAAGGGCGGCTCGATGCACCTGACCTCGGTCGATCACGGCGTCATGGGCTCCTACGCAATCGTCGGCGCGCATCTGCCGATTGCCTGCGGCGCCGCCTGGCGCGCCCAGTACAAGGGCCAGAAGGACGTGTCGGTCTGCTTCTTCGGCGACGGCACGACGAATATCGGCGCCTTCCATGAGGCGTTGAATTTTGCCGCGGTATGGAAGCTGCCGGTGGTGTTCGTCTGCGAAAACAATCTCTACATGGAATACACGCCGATCGGCGACGTGACCGCGGTGCCGCACCCGGCTGCCGACCGCGCCGCGAGCTACGGACTCGAGCGGATCATCGTCGACGGCAACGACGCCGACATCATCTACCGCACCGCCATGTCCGCTTACGACAAGGCGCGCGCCGGCGGCGGGCCGTCGTTGATCGAATGCCTGACCTATCGTTACAGCGGTCATTCCCGCGCCGATCCGGCCAAGTACCGGCCGGAAGGCGAACTGGAACGGTGGAAAGAGCGCGACCCGATCAAAATCTATCGCGCCCGGCTCAAACAATTCGGCATCGGCGACGAGGTCATCGCCCGTATCGACGCCGACGTGAAGCGGCGCGTCGACGAGGCGACCGAGCAATGCAAGGCGGCGCCGCCGCCTTCGGCGGACATTCTCACCGCCGATGTCTATGCCGACGGAGGCTTCGCGTGGCGGAACTGACCTATCGGGACGCGGTGATCCGCGGCATCGCGCAGGAAATGGCGCGCGATCCCGATGTCGTCTTCCTCGGCGAGGACGTCGGCAAGCCGGGCGGAGTATTCAAGGCGACGGTCGGCCTTTACGAGCAATTCGGTCCGGTGCGCGTGCGCGACACGCCGATTTCCGAGCAGGCGATCCTCGGCGCCGCGATGGGCGCGGCGATGACTGGCTTAAAGCCGATCGCCGAGATCATGTTCTCGGATTTCATCGCCGTTTGCTTCGACTACATCGCCAACGAGTTCGCCAAGAGCCGCTATATGTCGAACGGGCAGCTCAAATGCCCGCTGGTCGTGCGCACCGGCAATGGCGGCGGCGCCCGCTTCGGCGCCCAGCATTCGCAGAGCGTCGAGAACTGGTGCATGATGATTCCCGGCCTCAAGGTCGTGGCGCCTTCCTCGCCACGCGACGTGATCGGGCTGATGGCGGCGGCGGTGCGCGATCCCGATCCGGTGATCTTCTTCGAGCACAAATCGCTCTATGCGACCAAGGGCGAAGTGCCTGACGGCGAGATCCTCGACACGCTCGGCTCGGCAAAGATCGTGCGGCCGGGCAAGGACGCCACCATCGTGGCGCTGGCGCTGATGGTGCCGCGTGCGGTCGCGGCAGCCGAGAAGCTCAAGAGCGAGCATGGCATCGACTGCGAAGTCGTCGACGTGCGCTCGCTGGTACCGCTCGACACGCAGGCCATTCTCGGCTCGGTCGCGCGCACCCACCGCCTGTTCACCGTGGAGGAGAATCCGCGGCTGTGCGGCTGGGGCGCCGAGATCGTCTCGATCGTCGCCGACGAGGCGTTCTACGAGCTTGACGGACCGCCGGTGCGGATCACGACGCCGCACATCCCGCTACCGGCCGCCGATGTCCTCGAGGACATGGCGCTGCCGAGCGTCGAGCGGATCGCCGAACGGGTGCGGCGGTCGATGGAGAGCTGATTCACAGGGCGTCATCACCGGGCTTGTCCCGGTGATCCCGATCGATTGGCACCGAACGCCGAACGAATCGAGATGGCCGGGACAAGCCCGGCCATGACGCGGACAGAGACCGAGGTAAACGCCATGAGTGCGATGTACGACAATCTCCTCGCCAACGTCCCGACCGATCTGTGGATCGGAGGCAAATGGCGCAAATCCTCCGACGGCGGCCGTTTCGACGTGATCGATCCGGCGACCGAGAACAAGGTCGCTTCGGTCGCGAGCGCGACGGTCGAGGATGCCAAGGCCGCGCTTGACGCCGCCAGCGCCGCCTTCCCCGGCTGGGCCGCCAAGAAGCCGCGCGAGCGCGGCGAGATCCTGCGCAAATCGTTCGAGCTGATCATGCGCGATGCCGAGCGGCTGGCGAAGCTGATCACCATCGAGAACGGCAAGGCGCTCTCGGATTCGCGCGGCGAAGTCGCCTACGCCGCGGAGTTCTTCCGCTGGTACGCCGAAGAAGCGGTGCGCAATATCGGCGAGGTGAGCCGGGGCCCGTCGACCGGCGCGCGCATCTTCGTGCATCACAAGCCGGCCGGCGTCGCCGTACTGGTAACGCCGTGGAATTTCCCGGCCGCGATGGCGACGCGCAAGATCGGCCCGGCGCTCGCCGCCGGCTGTCCGGTGGTGCTCAAGCCCGCCTCCGACACGCCGCTTACCATGCTCGCCTTGATGCCGATCCTGGAGGAGGCCGGCGTTCCGGCGGGCGTGGTCAACGTCATTCCCTCGCGCTCCTCGGGCAAAGTCGTGAGCGCGATGCTGCATGATCGCCGCGTGCGCGTGGTCTCCTTCACCGGCTCGACCGAAGTCGGCCGCAAGCTCCTGCACGAAGCCGCCGACAACGTGATCAAGCCGGCGATGGAGCTCGGCGGCAACGCGCCCTTCATCGTGTTCGAGGATGCCGACATCGACGCCGCGATCGAAGGCGCCATGATCGCCAAGATGCGCAACATGGGCGAGGCTTGCACCGCGGCCAACCGCTTCTATGTGCACGAAAAGGTGCACGACGAATTTGCCGACAAGCTCACCGCCAAAATGTCCGGGCTGAAGATGGGCAACGGGCTCGACGACGGCGTCGCGCTCGGCCCGCTGGTCAACAAGGACGGCCGCGACAAGGTGATCGAGCTGGTCGACGACGCGGTGAAGAAGGGCGCCAAGGTGCTCACCGGCGGCAAGGCCCCGGCCGGACCCGGTTTCTTCTACCCGGCGACCGTGCTCGCCAATGTCTCCAACGACGCCAAGATGCTCAACGAGGAGATCTTCGGCCCGGTCGCGTCGATCCAGACTTTCAGGTCGGAAGACGAGGTCGTCAGCCGCGCCAACGACACCGAGTACGGCCTCGTCGCCTACCTCTACACCAAGGATTTGACCCGCGGCATGCGCGTCTCGGAGAAACTCGACTTCGGCATGGTCGGCGTGAATCGCGGCCTCGTGTCCGATCCCGCCGCGCCCTTCGGCGGCGTCAAGCAGTCCGGCCTTGGCCGCGAAGGCGCGCATGAGGGACTGATGGAATTCCTGGAGACGCAGTACGTCTCGGTGAACTGGTGAAATCCGCCGCGCCGCGATGAACATTCTCATGCCGCAACTCGGCGAGACGGTCGCCGAGGGCAAGATCATCAAGTGGTTCAAATCCGCCGGCGATACGGTGCAGCCGGGCGATAACCTGTTCGAGATCGAGACCGACAAGGTCTCGATGGAGGTGCCGGCGATTGAAGCCGGCGTGCTGAGCGAAATCCGCGTGCGCGAGGGCGAGGTCGCGCCGGTCGGCGCCGTTGTCGGCGTCATCGGCAATGCAGGCGGCGTGACCGGCGCGCCGACGAAGTCCGGGCCGGCGATCCCCGCCTCGTCCGCCGCTGCCGCGCCCGCGACGGCGCCAGCCGCTGCGGCGGTCGCGCAGCCGATCAAGCTTGATCCGTTCTTCGAGGTGCGCACGCCGGAGCGCAATTTCGGCCCGGCGCGGCTTGCCGGCGGCGTCACGGTCACGCCATTGGCGCGGCGACTCGCGAGCGAAGCCGGCATCGATCTCTCGCGTTTGCGCGGCTCCGGACCGCACGGCCGCATCGTTGCACGCGACCTCGCAAATACGCCCCGGCCGGCGCAGGACGCGCAGCCCGCCGCGTTGGCGCATGGCCCGACCACCGATCAGGTCAAGGCACTCTATGATCCCGCGAGCTACACCGAGATGCCGCTCGACGGCATGCGCCGGACCATCGCGGCCCGGCTTCTGCAAGCGAAACAAACCATCCCGCATTTCTATCTCACCGCCGATATCGAGATCGATCGCCTCAAACAACTCCGCGAGGACGCGAACGCGGCAGCGCCCAAGGACCGCGACGGCAATCCGGCGTTCAAGCTCTCGCTCAACGATTTTTTGATCCGTGCGCTGGCGCTGGCGCTGCAGCGCGTACCGGCCGCGAATGCGGTCTGGGCGGGCGACCGGATCCTGCGGTTCCGGCACTCCGACATCGGCGTCGCAGTGGCGCTCGACGGCGGCCTGATTACGCCGATCATCCGCATGGCCGAGACGAAGTCGGTCAGCGCAATTTCCGCTGAAATGAAAGGCCTTGCCGAGCGCGCCCGCGAGAAAAAACTCAAACCGCAGGAATATCAGGGCGGCTCCTCGGCAATCTCCAATCTCGGCATGCATGGCGTGCGCGAATTCGCCGCAATCATCAACCCGCCGCATGCGACGATCCTCGCGATCGGCGCCGCGCGGCGGCAGGCCGTGGAAAAACCGGATGGCGGCGTCGCCTTCGCCAGCATGCTGACGGCAACGCTCTCCTGCGATCACCGCGTGGTCGACGGCGCGCTCGGAGCGGAGCTGCTCGCCGCGTTTCGAGGCTATGTCGAAAGGCCGGTGACCGCGTTAGTCTAAATCGGCAGCGAACGCACCAGGGAGGAATCGCATGAACAAGCTCATCATTTCGGCGATCGTCATGTTCGTCATGGCGCTGGTGCTGAGCTACCTGGTGCACGGCGTTCTGTTGCACGACGACTACATGCAGATGCAGAGCTGGATGCGGCCGCAGGCCGACGCTCACCGTCTCTTCTCCTTCATCGTCATCGCCCAGGCGCTGTTTAGCGTGGCCTTCGCTTGGATTTACCAGCAGGGCCGCGAAGACAAGCCCTGGCTGACCCAGGGCGTGCGCTTCGGCATCGCCATCGCTGTCCTCGCGATCGCGCCGACCTATCTCATCTATCACGTCGTCACGCCGGTTCCGCTGATCGTGGCGATCAAGCAGATCGTGTATGACACCATTCGCGTCTTGCTGATGGGCATCGTGCTCGCCTGGATCAACCGGACCTGATCGCGGCACATGGCGGGCGCAAAATCCGAAGTGCTGCTGATCGGCCCGTCACGGCCGGTCGTCGCCAAAGGCTTCGCGGCTCTGACCGTGCACGGCCTCTCGACAGCCGCGGACCGCGACACGCTGCTCGCGTCGGTCGCGCATGTGCGCGCGATGGCGGTATCGGCGCCGGTCGAGCCGATCAACGACGCATTGCTCGCGCGATTGCCGCAACTCGAGATCGTCGCCAGCTTCGGCGTCGGCTACGATCACATTGACGCCGCGGCGGCGGCGAAGCGCGGTATCATCGTCACCCACACGCCCGGCGTGCTCACCGAAGAAGTCGCCGACACGGCGCTCGGGTTGCTCCTCTGCACGGTACGCGAGCTGCCGCAGGCCGAACGGTATCTGCGTGCCGGAAAGTGGCTCGAGCGCGAATTTCCGCTGACCAAGGCTTCGCTGCGCAACCGCACCGTCGGTCTCGTCGGCATGGGGCGCATCGGCCGTGCGATCGCGCGCCGGCTCGAGGCCTTCGGCGTCCCAATCGCTTATCACGCGCGCCAGCCGCGGCCCGACCTCGCCTACCGCCACTATCCGGACCTGATCGAGATGGCGCGCGCCGTCGACATCCTTCTCGTCATCGTGCCGGGCGGACCGACGACCCGGAACCTGATCGACGGCAAAGTGCTCGAAGCGCTCGGCCCCGAGGGCATCCTGATCAACATGGCCCGCGGCTCGGTGGTCGACGAGCCGGCCCTGATCGAGGCGCTCAAGCAGGGAAAAATCATGGCTGCCGGCCTCGACGTGTTCGCCAAGGAGCCGCACGTTCCCAAGGAACTGATCGCGATGGAGAACGTCGTGCTGTTTCCCCATCTCGGCTCGGCGTCCAGGTTCACGCGCGAGAAGATGGATCAGCTGATGGTCGACAACATCCTCGCCTGGGCGGCGGGCAAGCCGCCGCTCACTCCGGTGCCGGAGACGCCCTGGAAATCGTGGAAGGCTTAGGCGGCCGCGCTGCCGCCGCTCGTCACTCAGCGGCGATGCGCACTTCCGGCGCGGCGTCGCGAATGTCGGCGTCGACGTGCGGCTCGAACTGCACGAAATTCTTCTGGAACATGTCGACCAGCTTGCGCGCGGTCTGATCGAACTCGAGCTTGTTCTGCCAGGTCTTCTGCGGATAGAGCAGATGCGGCTCGACGCCGGCGAGCCGGGTCGGCACCGCAAAGCCGAAATACGGATCGGTGCGGAATTTGGCGTTCTTGAGCGAGCCGTCGAGCGCGGCCTCGAGCAGCGTGCGCGTCACCTTGATCGGCATGCGCCGGCCGACGCCGTAGATGCCGCCGGTCCAGCCGGTATTGACCAGCCAGCAATCGACCTCGTGCGCGCTGATCAGCTCGCGCAAGAGATTGCCGTACACCGAGGGGTGGCGCGGCAGGAACGGCGCGGCAAAGCAGGTGGAAAACTCCGGCTGGACGCCGACCAGACCCTTCTCCGTGCCGGCGACCTTCGCGGTGTAGCCGGAAAGGAAATGGTACATCGCCTGCGCCGGCGTGAGCTTGGCGATCGGCGGCATCACCCCGAAAGCGTCGGCGGTCAAAAGCACGATGTTGCGCGGCTGCCCGGCGCGGCCGCTGCGCGAGGCGTTGGGAATGAAATCGAGCGGATAGGCGGCGCGGGTATTCTCGGTCTTCGAATCATCGTCGAAATCGCACACCCGCGTCGCCGGGTCGAACACCACGTTCTCGAGGACGGTGCCGAAGCGTTGCGTCGTGGCGAAGATCTCGGGCTCCGCCTCCGCGGATAATTTTATGCACTTGGCGTAGCAGCCGCCCTCGAAATTGAACACGCCGTGCGGGCCCCAGCCGTGCTCGTCGTCGCCGATCAGCGTGCGCTTGGGATCGGCCGATAGAGTCGTCTTGCCGGTGCCGGAAAGGCCGAAGAACAGGGCGACACCGGCGTCCGGGCCGACATTTGCCGAGCAGTGCATCGGCATCACGCTTTCGGCGGGCAGATAATAATTGAGGGTCGTGAATACCGATTTCTTCATCTCACCGGCATACGAAGTGCCGCCGATCAGGATGATGCGCCGGTTGAAGTCGATCGCGATCACGGTCTCGCTGCGCACGCCGTGACGTTTGGGATCGGCCTTGAACGAGGGGAGCGAAAGGATCGTGAAATCGGGTACGTAGTTGGCAAGCTCCGCCCGCGCCGGCCGGATCAAGAGCGCGCGGATGAACATCGAGTGCCATGCGATCTCGTTGTAGACGCGGGTCTTGATCCGGTATTTCGGATCGGCACCGCCATAGAGATCCTGCGCGTACAGCGTCTTGCCCTTGGCGTGGGCAATGAAATCGTCGAGCAGCAGCTGGAATTTTTCCGGCGCCAGGCGGCCGTTTTTCTCCCACCAGACGGTCTTCTCGGTTTGCGCGTCGACGACGACGAACTTGTCCTTGGGGCTGCGGCCGGTGTGCGTGCCGGTTTCGGCGCAGAACGCGCCGCCATCGACCAGCGAGCCTTCCCCGTTGGCGATCGCCTGCTCGACCAGCGCGGTGTCGGGTAAATTCCAGTGAACCGCGGCCAGGTCTTTGAAACCGAATCTGTCAGCGCCATGCGCCGCGTTCCGCAGACCCGTTTCCTTCACGCTCGCCTCCGCCACTGGTCCGGCATGCGCGCCGGAAATTCTTGTAAACCCAAGGCCGCAGCAACAACGGCCGAACGCGACGATGCCCGTCGAAAGACGGGCGGCGACCTATAGGTGGCATTCTAGCATTTGCCAAGCTGCTTGCCCAATCAATGCTAACCGTCTCGCTGCACCGCAACGCAGCGAATTTCCGCCCACTAACCATAACGCACGAGACGACGAAACGATCATCGCTCGTCGAACAACATTCACCCCTTGCACCCCTTGCTTCGCGCTTCCTTGGCGAGCGCCACCACGATTTTGCGCAGCGCCTCGGCGTTCGTAACGCGCACCGGGAAAGGCAGGCGAAGCATGGCGTCGCCGCGGGCGAGGTCGAGACCCTCGGGATCGAGGCCGGTCAGCCGCCAGGGCCCGTCGTCGGCGCCGAGCAACCGCGTCGCATAGAGCCGCACGGCCTCGGAATGATCGGCATTCATGTGCGCGATCGCGGCCGCTTCGCTTTCGATCAGATCCTCTGCGCCGGCGACCTCGGTCATCACCTCGGCGGCCTTGAGGTCGGCGGCGCGCGCAAAGCCGGCGTTGAGATGAGCCGACACCACGTCAAGCCGCCAGAAGGCGAAGTCGGCGAAGCCGGCATAGAGCTCC
This sequence comes from uncultured Alphaproteobacteria bacterium, assembly GCA_963850855.1. Taxonomy (GTDB): domain Bacteria; phylum Pseudomonadota; class Alphaproteobacteria; order Rhizobiales; family Xanthobacteraceae; genus BOG-931. Next base: position 272,408 of record CAWKNH010000008.1, on the reverse strand, counting down.
GATTTCGGATGACGGGCGAGGAACCGCCGGCGCAGGCGCGAAGCCCGCGGATCATCGCGTCCGGTCGGCGCGAATGCGCCGATGAGCGTGAGACGCGGGTGGGCAAGCGGATCGCCCTTGCCGGCAGACGCAAGCAGCAGCGAAGCGCGGCCGTCCTGTTCAAGATTGGCGGTATGGGTCGCGAGCCGCGAGATTAAGATTAACGGCGATCCGTCGACATCGGTGGCGACGTTGACGAGCGACGCGAAGGGATGGCCGGTATTGCGGTCGATGGTCGCAAGCGTGCCGGACCGCGTCGCCCGCAACAGCGCCTTGGCGACCGATCTCGGATCGAAATCCTGGCGCTGGGGCGCCTTCGGGCAACCGGTCGGGCATGGAGCCGGGCAAGGGGACCGGCAACGGGGCTGACTTGTCGGCTTCTGCCATGCGGCTCTCCGGTTCGGGCCTCGGTCGCAGATTGCCCCGATTTCGCCTTGTGCGGTCACACTTCCGCCTCTACATGGGGATTCAAAGGCTTATGGGGCCGGGGCTGGTAATGCTTGCGGCCGACTCATGTTAGAAGGCCGCCATGCCGACAATCGCTCTCGTCGATGACGACCGCAACATCTTGACCTCGGTGTCCATTGCGCTCGAGGCCGAGGGGTATCGGATCACGACCTATACCGACGGGGCATCGGCGCTCGACGGTTTCAAGACCGCACCGCCGGACCTCGCCATCCTCGACATCAAGATGCCGCGCATGGACGGGATGGAGACTTTGCGCCGGCTGCGGCAGAAGTCGGACCTGCCGGTGATTTTCCTCACCTCGAAGGATGAGGAGATCGACGAATTGTTCGGCCTGAAAATGGGGGCCGACGACTTCATCCGCAAACCTTTCTCGCAGCGTCTCCTGGTCGAGCGCGTCAAGGCCGTGCTGCGGCGCGCTTCGCCGAAGGACGGCGTGGTGCCGAAGGAGGCCGACAGCAAGGTTCTGGAGCGCGGTCTGCTGCGCATGGATCCGGAGCGGCACACCTGCACCTGGAAGAACGAGCCGGTGACGCTCACCGTCACCGAGTTTCTCATCCTGCAAGCGCTGGCGAGCCGGCCCGGGGTGGTGAAGAGCCGCAACGCCTTGATGGACGCAGCCTACGACGATCAGGTCTATGTGGACGACCGCACCATCGACAGCCACATCAAGCGGCTGCGCAAGAAGTTCAAGGCCAGCGACGACGAATTCGACATGATCGAGACGCTCTACGGCGTCGGCTATCGTTTCAAGGAAGCCTGAGCGGGCGGCGCCGACCGCCTGAGAGGCGGAAACCGGCACGCGCGGGCCGGATTTCCTTAAGCCTTTGACCGCTGACGGGGGCGGCTCGCGTGCTGTAGAATGACTGTCGTGCCCACAAGGGCAGGCAATGAATCCGGCAGACGACGTGCTCGACCGAACCGCAGAGATCGCCCGGGCCGATACAACTCAGGCCCCCGCACTGAGTCCCGTTGACGCCGAAGATTTTGGCGGCGGGGCAGAGGCGCCCGTGGCGCGCCACGGCCTCAGCAGGGTCGTCGATCTGTTACGCCGGGTCTGGCAGTTTTTTATCACCCAGAGCTTCTCGAGCGTCACCCGCCGCATCGTCTTCCTCAACGTCGCCGGACTGCTGGCGCTGTCGATCGGGGTGATCTTTCTCTCGCAGTTCCGCGCCGGGCTGATCGATGCGCGCATCCAGAGCCTTTTGGTGCAGGGCGAAATCATCGCCGGCGCCATTGCCGCCTCGGCGACGGTCGAAAACGATTCCTCGATCACCATCGATCCCGACAAGCTGCTCGACCTGCAACCCGGTGAAAGCTACGGGCCGTCCGAGGACGCGCTTTACGGCATTAATTTTCCGATCAATCCGGAGCGCGTCGCGCCGGTGCTGCGCCGCCTGGTCTCGCCCACCAAGACGCGCGCGCGCATCTACGACCGCGACGGCGCGCTTCTCGTCGACAGCCGCAATCTGTTCGGCCGCGGCGACGTGTTGCGTTACGATCTGCCGGCGCCCAACGCCGAGAAGCGGGGGCTGATCGAGCGGGCCTTCATTGCGGTGCGGACCTGGCTCGGGCGCGGCGACCTGCCGCTTTACCGCGAGCTCGGCGCCGACAACGGCAAGGGCTATTCCGAGGTCGCGCAGGCCTTGAACGGCCAGAACGCGAGCGTGGTGCGGATCAACGACCGCGGCGAGGTCATCGTTTCGGTCGCGGTGCCGGTGCAGCGCTTCCGTGCGGTGCGCGGCGCGCTCATGCTTTCCACCCAAGGCGCCGACATCGACGACATGGTGCAAGCCGAGCGGCTCGCGATCCTCAAGGTGTTTCTGGTCGCTGCCGTGGTGATGGTCGTGCTCTCGATCCTGCTCGCCGGGACGATCGCCGAGCCGGTGCGGCGTCTCGCCGACGCCGCCGAGAGCGTGCGCCGGCGGATCCGCTCGCGCGTCGAAATTCCCGATTTCACGCGCCGGCGCGACGAGATCGGGCATCTCTCGGGCACGTTGCGCGACATGACCAACGCGCTCTATAGCCGGATCGAGGCGATCGAAAGCTTTGCCGCCGATGTCGCGCACGAGCTGAAAAACCCGCTCACCTCGCTTCGTTCGGCCGTCGAGACGCTGCCGGTCGCCAAGACCGATGAGAGCCGCGCGCGGCTCCTCACCGTCATTCAGCACGACGTCAAGCGGCTCGACCGCCTGATTACCGACATCTCGGACGCGAGCCGCCTCGACGCCGAGCTGCAACGCCAGGAAGCGGCGCCGGTCGATCTCGCCAAGCTGCTCAGCACCCTGACCACGGTCGCCAATGAGGTGAAGCGCGACGACGGCGTCAGGGTGACGCTCAAGTTCGAAGGGGCCGGGATGCGTGCGTTCCAGGTGCCGGGACACGATTCCCGCCTCGGGCAGATCGTCGATAATCTGATCGAGAACGCCTGCTCGTTCTCGCCGCCGAACGGCACCGTGCGCATCACCTGCCGGCGGCTGAAGACCCAGGTCGAGATTCTTGTCGACGATGACGGGCCGGGGGTGCGGCCCGATGCGGTCGAGAAGGTTTTCGAGCGCTTCTACACCGACCGCCCGCACCAGGGCTTCGGGCAGAATTCCGGACTCGGCCTCTCGATCTCCAAACAGATTGTCGAAGCTCATGGCGGCGCCATCTGGGTCGAGAACCGGACGGGCATGCCGAGCGCGGACGGCGCAGCAGAGGTGCTCGGCGCGCGCTTCATTGTGCGCTTGCCGGCGATGTGATCGCCGACATGGCCGATGCGACCGCGGCTAACTCAACGACGGCGCATGCATCGGCGGTGCTGGTCGGCGCCCGAGCCGTGCTGATCCGCGGACCGTCGGGCGCGGGGAAATCGCGGCTCGCGCTCGATCTGATCGAAGCGGCGCAAGCGGGCGCGTTGCTCTTTGCGCGGCTCGTCGCCGACGATCGCGTCCACCTCCGGTCGATCGGCGGGCGGTTGCTGGTGCGTCCCGCCGCCGCGCTGGCCGGCCTCCTCGAGGTGCACGGCGCCGGGGTGTTGCGTCTCGCTCACGAGCCGATCGCCGTGCTCGGATTTGTGGTCGATCTTGCCGCCGCTGATGCCGAACGCCTGCCCGAAGCAAAAAAAAGAGCGACGGAGATCGCCGGTATCTCACTACCGCGGCTTGCGGTCGCAGCCGATACGGCGCCCTTGCCGGCGGTTCTCGCCTTCATCAGGTCATCGCCTGACGCGTGGATTTGACCGGTCCGGACTGCTCCCGGTCAATCCGGTTGGAAATTGGTTAACCATAACGACCGTAGACTCTCGCCCGACCGGGTTTTCCCTTTTGGCTGCCGCCAATACCCTCACGCCGGCGGAACCGAGCTCCGATTGGACTTTGTTTTACCGCAATGCAACAACCCGCCGAATTTGCTGAAAATGGCCCTTGCACTGGGGCTTCGGATGGTCAAGATGAGCACCCTTTCGTGCGGTGCACCCGGGACGCACCCGCGGGGAGTTCCATGATTGGTCTTGTGTTGGTGACCCACGGGCGGCTCGCTGTCGAGTTTCGCGCGGCGTTGGAGCATGTCGTCGGACCGCAAGGCCAAATCGAGGCGGTCACCATCGGCCCCGACGACGACGTCGAGGAGCGCCGCAAGGACATCATCGAAGCGGTCAAGCGCGTGGATAGCGGCGACGGCGTCGCCATCCTCACCGATATGTTCGGCGGCACGCCGTCCAATCTTGCGATCTCGGTGATGAGCCGGCCCAAGGTCGAAGTGCTTGCCGGCATCAACCTTCCGATGCTGGTCAAACTCGCGAAGGTCCGCGACGAATGTCCGCTCGCCGAGGCGGTGGCCGCCGCGCAGGACGCCGGACGGAAATACGTGACCATCGCGAGCCGGGTCCTGACCGGAAAATGAACGAGCCGCCTGAACGCAGCGGTGAATGTGCTGCCGAAGAGGGACCGTTCCGCGAGGGCGCCGTGGTCCGCAAGCTCGACATTTGCAACCGGAAAGGACTGCACGCGCGTGCCTCGGCCAAGTTCGTGCAAACGGTCGAAAAATACGACGCCGACGTGCGGGTCATGCGCTGCGGCGAAATTGTCGGCGGCACGTCGATCATGGGCCTGATGATGCTCGCGGCGTCGCCGGGCACCTCGATCACCGTCGAGGCGACGGGCAATGACGCTGCGGCAGTGATCGACGCGCTGGCCGCGCTGATCAATTCGCGGTTCGGCGAAGACGACTGAACGGTCTCTCGGAAAACCAGCAGGGAGGAGCAAATGACTTTCGAACCGCCCAATCGGGGTGTGTCCCTGGAAAGCCCGGCGCCGGCGGCAACGCGGCAGCATCAGCCGCGCAGCGGCAGGCGGCAACGATTCGCTACCTCGACCGGCCGGAAATCGCCGAGACCTTCGCCGACGCGGTCTCCGGCGTCGTCTTCGACGGCCAGACGCTGCGGCTCGAATTCGCCGTCACGCGGCTCGACGAGGTCAAGCCCAATGCGCCGATCACCGGCCGCCGTTACCCGACATGCCGCATCGTGCTGCCGCCGACCGCGGCGATCGATCTGATCAATCGCATGCAGCAGATCGCGACGGCGCTCGCACAAGCGGGCGTGACGCGGGCCGCGCCGCGACCGGGCGAGACGCCGCAAGGCGGCTGATATCAGCGCGATCAGGCGCGCGCTTTTGGCTCCGGCTTGGTCGCGGTGGCGGCCTTGAGGTCGGCGACAAAGCTGCGATAGGCGGCATGCCGCTCCGCCTCGTCCTCGATGCGCAGGAGCGCGGAAGGGTGTACGGTGATGATTAGGCGCGTGCCGTCCGCCATGTCGAGGGGCTTGCCACGGATTTTCCCGATGGTGACGGTCGTTCCGGTCAGGCTGCGCGCCGCGGTCACGCCAAGCGCGATGATAGTCGACGGCTTGACCAGATCGCACTCATGGTCGAGCCAGATCTTGCAGCGCTCGATCTCGTAGTTATTAGGGCGTTTGTGCAGCCGGCGCTTGCCGCGCATCTCGTGCTTGAAGTGCTTGACCGCGTTGGTGACGAAAGTTTGCTCCCGCGCGACGCCGGCATCCTGCAGCGCTTGGTCGAGAATGCGGCCGGCCGGGCCAACAAAGGGCTTGCCGGCGATGTCTTCCTTGTCGCCCGGCTGCTCGCCGACCAGCATCACGCTGGCGCCCAGGCGGCCTTCGCCCGGCACCGCTTGCGTGGCGTCGCGATAGAGCGGGCAACGCGTACAGGCCGCCTCGGCCTCTGCCAAGCTGCGAAGTGATGTTATCTTGTCCTCGGCCACGGCAGCTATCATAGGCGGAATACCGGCGCAGTCATGCTTTGCATGTGGACATAAAGGTATCTTTATGTCTTTATTGCCGTGGCGCTGGCGCCCTGCTATAGGCACGGGCGACGCCCCACCTCTCCGCAGTGTCCCAGGACCCCCAAGGATCAGCATGAGCACGTCGACTCAGCCCAAAACCTCGCCGCCCGACTACGTCGTCAAGGATCTCGGCCTCGCCGAATGGGGCCGCAAGGAGATCTCCATCGCCGAGACCGAGATGCCCGGCCTGATGGCGACGCGCGAGGAGTACGGGCCGGAGCAGCCCTTGCGCGGCGCGCGTATCGCCGGCTCGCTGCACATGACGATCCAGACCGCCGTGCTCATCGAGACGCTCAAGGCGCTCGGCGCCGACGTGCGCTGGGCTTCCTGCAATATCTATTCGACACAGGATCACGCCGCGGCCGCCGTCGCCGCCGTCGGCATTCCCGTGTTCGCCGTCAAGGGCGAGTTGCTTCAGGACTATTGGGATTACACCCACCGCATCTTCGAATGGTCCGACGGCGGCGGGCCGAACATGATCCTCGACGACGGCGGCGATGCGACGCTGCTGATGCATCTCGGCCTGCAGGCTGAGAGCAATCCGGGAGTGGCCAGCCACCCGACCAATGAGGAAGAAGAGGTGCTGTTCGCCGCCGTCAAGAAGCGGCTGAAGGCGCAACCCGGCTGGTACGGCAAGACCGCCCGCGGCATTCGCGGCGTCACCGAAGAGACCACGACCGGCGTGCATCGCCTCTATCAGATGGAGAAGGAAGGGCGGCTGCTCTTTCCCGCCATCAACGTCAACGACAGCGTCACCAAGTCGAAATTCGACAACCTCTATGGCTGCCGCGAGTTGCTGGTCGACGGCATTCGCCGCGGCACCGACGTGATGATGGCCGGCAAGGTGGCGATGGTCGCCGGCTTCGGCGACGTCGGCAAAGGCTCGGCCGCTTCGCTGCGCCAAGCCGGCTGCCGGGTCATGGTCTCGGAGATCGATCCGATCTGCGCGCTGCAGGCGGCGATGGAAGGCTACGAGGTCACGACCATGGAAGACGCGGCGCCGCGCGCCGACATCTTCGTCACCGCTACCGGCAATGTCGATGTCATCACCATCGAGCACATGCGCAAGATGAAAGACCGCGCCGTGGTCTGCAACATCGGCCACTTCGACAGCGAGATCCAGGTCGCGGCGCTGAAGAACTTGAAATGGGTCAACATCAAGCCGCAGGTCGACGAGATCGAGTTCCCCGACAAGAAGCGCATTATCCTTCTCTCCGAGGGCCGGCTGGTCAATCTCGGCAATGCCATGGGCCATCCGAGCTTCGTGATGTCGTCATCGTTCACCAACCAGACGCTGGCGCAGATCGAGTTGTGGACCAAACCCAACAAATATCAGAAGAAGGTGTACACGCTGCCGAAAGAGCTCGACGAGAAGGTGGCGCGGCTCCATCTCGACAAGATCGGCGTCAAGCTCACCAAGCTGTCCGACAAGCAGTCGACCTATATCGGCATACCGGTCAGCGGGCCGTATAAGACCGATCAGTACCGCTACTGAGCCGGCGGCCGGCGGCAGCCGCCCGCGTCATCGCTGCGGCGGCACCATGGTGAAAACGACTTTTGCCGACGTGCTGGTCACGCCGAAGAAGGACGCCGTCACCTCCTTCTCGACACGCACGACGCCGGAGCGGCCTGCCGTATTTTGCGTCGCCGCGTCGAGGCACGCGCGATCGCTGGCGAAGCAGGCGACGGCCCAGCCTTCGCGCGCCCGCCGATCGTCCGTGACCCAGGCCGGGGTCTCCCACAGATAGTCCGGCGCGCTGTCGGGATGATCGGGACTATAGAAGCTCGCTCCCTGCGACAGGGCGCTATCGCCGGCGACAAGGCTCAGCGGGCGTTGCATGGCGGCATGCCAGGCCTTGGTCAGCTCATCGCCGGCGACGCGGCAACAGGCGCGTCCATCCTTGGCTTCGGCGGCGAAGTTGCGCCAGGCTACAAGCGGCGCGGCGGCGAAGACCGCCGCGGTAAAGATCGCCACGGCAAGCGCGACGCGCATCGTGGCAGTACGCGTCACGGCGATCTCGGGCGGAGCGAGCAGAATGACCGGCAGCAGGAACCAGGCCGACATGGTCCACAGCGGCGTGAGCATGACGCCGACGATCGGCGCCGTCAGCATCGGCAGCACCAGCGGCGTCGCCAGCAGCAATACCAGCATCCGCCGGTCCGGATCGTCGGGCCACAGCGTCGCCGTGAGCAGGCGGCGATCCGGGCGTACGGCCAGCAAATAGGCGGCGATCAGCAACAGGACGTAGCCGATCGCGCCGGCGGCATAGGCCAGCGTCCTCGTCAATTCTTGCAGCGCCGAATTCGCAGTATGTCTGCTGACGGCATAGCGCAGCGGCGCCGCGTCCGTCGTCACCAGCCAATAAAGGTGCGGGGCCAGCACGGCCAAGCCGCTGAGGATGGACACCCACGGTGACGGCGAACGCAAATAGTCGCCACGCCGCGGATGGTAGAGCGCGGCGATGATGAAGCCGGCAATGAGATAGACCGAATAATACTTGCCGAGCATCGCCAGCGCGGCGGTGACGCCCGCGGCGACCGCCCAGCCGATGCGGCGCGATTCGAAAGCGCGCAGAAAACAATAGGTGGCGATCGGCCAGCTCGAGAGCAGCACGGCGTTGGCGTTGAACTTCTGGCTGTGAAATTGATAGAACGGCGTGAGCAACAGCAGCAGCAGCACCAGGAGGCGCCTGTCACCGGCGACGTAGCGGCGAGCGATGAGATCGACCGCAAACAGCGCCACCGCCGCATTGAGGGCGGCGAGCAGCTCAAACGACCAGTTGGCGGCCGGGAAGACCGCAAACCATGCGGCCGCGACCAGCGCCGCAAGCGGCGGATGCTTGCCGTATAACGATCCGGCGGACGGGTGCCGGCTCCAGGCGAACAGCTCGAGCATGTCGTCATGCAGGCAGACCGGTGCGAGGGTGACGATCTGGAAAACGGTCCAGACCAGCACAAACAGCGCGAGCAGGATCCACACCGCGCGGCCGTCGTCAGCTTCGCGATCGTACCAGGCGGCGACGCGGGCCGCGGACGGGAACCAATGGCCCGACGCCTGTCCGGCGGTCATCGACTTGCCTCGCCGCTTTCCTTCACCGCCGCCGTCTGCACGCTGGAATAGAGCCCTGATGCAACGCTGATTGGATTTTAGTCTAGAGTGTCGCCGAACAGGAGCATTATTTGACCTCGACGCCGGCGGGTCTTTCAACGCGCGACTTCCGCAAGATTTTGCTGATCAAGCTGTCGGCCGTCGGCGACGTGGTGCACACTTTTCCGGTGTTGAACAAGCTGCGGCGCCGTTATCCGGCCGCACAGATCGATTGGCTCGTGTCTTCGCCGATCGCCGAATTCTTGAAGCCGCATCCGGCCATCAATAACGTCCTCGAATTCGCGCGCGAGGAATGGACCAAGCCGTGGCGTCTCACGCCATTGGCGAATTCCGCGCGCCTTGCCGCGCGGCTGCGCGCCGCCGGCTACGACCTCGTCCTTGATCTGCAAGGTCAATTGCGCAGCGGATTGTGCGCAAGGGCAACCGCGGCGCCGGTGCGGATCGGTTTCGGCAAACCGGTGGCGCGCCGCTGGGAAGAAATGTCGGGCAAACTTCCGGATGAAGCGCGCCAGCACGCCTGGCAGGGCGCCCGCGAAGGAAGCTGGCTTGCCTACACGCATTTCATCCCGCTGCCCTCGCTCGAGGTGCACGCGGTCGACCGCTATCTCGCCGTCGGACCGATGCTCGGGCTCGACGACGGCATCGCCGATTTCTCCTTTCCGATTGCGCGCGAAGCGGCCGATCGCATCGACGCCCTCCTGCATTATTACGGCATCGCCAACGCAAAGCTTGTGGCGCTCGCGCCCGGCACGGTCTGGGAAACCAAGCAGTGGCGACGCGAAGGCTTCGCCGCCGTGGCGCGGCACTTTCTGCAAGAGGGTCTTGCGGTGACGCTGATCGGCTCGGCGCGCGAGCGCGCGCTTTGCGACGAGGTGGCAGCGCTTGCTCCGGGAGCGATAAACCTCGCCGGCGAGACGACCTTGCCCGAGCTTGCGGCGCTCATCCGCCGCTCTGCCCTCGCCGTGACCAACGATTCCGGGCCGATGCATCTTGCGGTCGCGCTCGGCCGCCCGGTCGTGAGCATTTTCGGCCCGACCTATCCGGTTTGGGCTGGACCCTACCGCCGTGCCGATGCCGTCCTGCAAGCCGACATCCCCTGCTCGCCGTGCTATCTGCGCCAGCTCAGCCGCTGCATGTACGCCCATGACTGCATGCGCGAGGTGACGGCAGAAGCGGTCATCGAGCGGGCCGAAGGCGTTTTGCGCAATGCCGGCGACGGCGCCGGCGTTCGCGTCGCCTAGCCCAGCCTATCGTCCACGCGGGCATGGCGGCCGCGCGGCGGCGATATTCGGGGCAAAGCGTGCGCTTGCCGCTGCGGAAGCCGAGTGTTATCTGCGCCGCATGACCGCGGCCCCGATCGCAAACATCCGCAACTTCGCCATCATCGCGCATATCGACCACGGCAAGTCGACGTTGGCCGACCGGCTGATCCAGACCACCGGCGGGCTTACCGAGCGCGAGATGGTCGAGCAGGTGCTCGATTCGATGGATATCGAGCGCGAGCGCGGCATCACCATCAAGGCGCAGACGGTGCGGCTCAACTACCGCGCCCGCGACGGCAAGGACTATGTGCTCAACCTGATCGACACGCCCGGCCATGTCGATTTCGCCTATGAGGTCAATCGCAGCCTCGCCGCCTGCGAGGGCTCGCTCCTGGTCGTCGATGCCAGCCAGGGCGTCGAGGCGCAGACCCTCGCCAACGTCTATCAGGCGCTCGACAACAATCACGAGATCGTGCCGGTGCTCAACAAGGTCGATCTTCCCGCCGCCGAGCCGGAAAAGGTGAAGCAGCAGATCGAGGACGTGATCGGGCTCGACGCTTCCGACGCGATCCTGATCTCGGCGAAGACCGGGCAGAACGTGCCGGAGGTGCTGGAAGCGATCGTCAACCGCCTGCCGCCGCCGCGAGGGCGACGCCGCGGCGCCGCTCAAGGCGCTCCTCGTCGACAGCTGGTACGACTGCTATCTCGGCGTCGTCGTCCTCTTCCGCGTCGTCGACGGCACGCTGAAGAAGGGGCAGCGCATCCGCATGATCGGCACCGACGCCGCCTACGAAGTCGACCGCGTCGGCGTGTTCACGCCGAAGCGCGTCGAGCTCGACGAGCTCGGTCCCGGCGAGATCGGCTTCCTTACCGCCTCGATCAAGGAAGTGGCCGACACCCGCGTCGGCGACACCATCACCGACGACAAGCGGCCCGTCGCCGTGCCGCTGCCCGGCTTCCGCCCGGCGATCCAGGTCGTGTTCTGCGGGCTGTTTCCCGTCGACGCCGCGGATTTCGAGAATTTGCGCGCCGCCATGGGCAAGCTTCGTCTCAACGATGCGAGCTTCTCCTACGAGATGGAAACCTCGGCCGCGCTCGGTTTCGGCTTCCGCTGCGGCTTCCTCGGCCTCCTGCATCTCGAGATCATCCAGGAGCGGCTCGAGCGCGAGTTCAATCTCAATCTCATCGCCACCGCGCCGTCGGTCATCTACAAGATCAAGCTGATCGACGGAAAAGAGATCGAGATCCACAACCCGGTCGACATGCCGGACGTGGTCAAGATCGAGGAAATCGAGGAGCCGTGGATCCGCGCCACGATCCTGACGCCGGACGAGTATCTCGGCAGCGTGCTCAAGCTCTGCCAGGACCGCCGCGGCAGCCAGGTCGAGCTGACCTATGTAGGCAATCGCGCGATGGTGAAATACGACCTGCCGCTCAACGAGGTCGTGTTCGACTTCTATGACCGCTTGAAATCGGTGTCGAAAGGCTACGCCTCGTTCGACTATCACCTCACCGACTACAAGCCGGCCGATCTCGTGAAGATGCAGATCCTGGTCAATGCCGAACCGGTCGACGCGCTGGCGATGCTGGTCCACCGCACCCGCGCCGACAGCCGCGGCCGCGCCATGGTGGAAAAGCTCAAAGAGCTCATTCCGCCGCATATGTTCCAGGTGCCGATCCAGGCGGCGATCGGCGGCAAGATCATTGCCCGGGAAACCGTGCGCGCCTTTAGGAAGGACGTGACGGCGAAGTGCTATGGCGGCGACGTGTCGCGCAAGCGCAAGCTTCTGGACAAGCAGAAGGAAGGCAAGAAGCGCATGCGCCAGTTCGGCAAGGTCGAGATTCCGCAGGAGGCGTTCATCGCCGCGCTGAAGGTGGATGTGTAGTAACGCGTCACCGATGCGGTGATATCTCTTGACAAATCGTCCCCGTTTCGGCTACACTCCACACCGAATCTCGCTCCCGTAAAGGACGCCAACCGGTGACGCCGGCTGGCGGAGCGAGAGCGGTTCCCGCGGGCGGCGGCTCGTCACTGCCGCTCCCGGGCGGCTCCGGGGATATACGCCCGGCCGGCACGATGACCGGTCTGCGGGGAAACTCGCTGGACTGGGACAGGAAGGAGCGGGTAACGCCCGCTGAGCAGCGCACGATCTTTCGAACCATCGGGATCGTGCGCTCCGACCAAGTCCCAGGAAGCGCGTAGCTGGAGCTGAGCTGCGGCGTTCGTTCGCTGCAGCAAGCGCCGCGGTGGAACGCCGACAGGCGAGCGCGCTCGCTTTCAGCGCGCGCCGCATCCGTCGATGCGGATCATTGGATATGCGCCTGCCGGCGTTTCGCCTCCTTTTTCCTTTCGTCATTGCCGGACTTGATCCGGCAATCCATGCGGACGAGAAGCTCGATCGGGTCGGCCGATAAGCTCTCGGAGCCGCAGGGCAGCATGGACCACCGGGTCAAGCCCGGTGGTGACGAGGTTGTTTTGGGCTTTGGCAAAACTCGGGCGCGGATGCGTCGCGAGAACACTTGTCATTGCTAGCCCCAGTAACGCAGCCTGGCTTATTGTGCTTGGATTGTGCGTTAGCGCCAAGAATGCGCGAGCTTTGAGCTGCGGCAGGTGCTGAATGGAAAGACGATGACTTCGGAGAGTGACGCGGTCGCTACGCCGAGCGCAACGGGCTGGGTCGGCCGCTCCATCCCGCGGGTCGAGGACGCGGCGCTGCTCGCCGGTCGCGGCCGCTATATCGACGATCTGGGCGTGCGCCCCGGCACGCTCGAAGCCGCCATTCTGCGCTCGCCGCATGCGCACGCCGAAATCGAGGCGATCGATGGCACGGCGGCGCTGGCGGCGGATGGCGTATTTGCGGTGCTCACCGGCGCCGAAGTCAAGGCGCTCACCACGAGCCTGGTGGTCGGCGTCAAGGCCGCGATCGAGTGCTGGCCGATCGCCATCGATCGCGTGCGTTACGTCGGCGAACCGGTCGCCGTCGTGGTCGCCTCCGACCGCTACCGCGCCGAGGATGCGCTCGATCTCATCGAAGTCCGCTATCGCCCATTGCCGGCGGTGGTCGATCCGCTCGCCGCGGCGGCGCCGGGCGCGCCGGTTCTCCATCCCGGCGCGAAGGGCAACGTCATCGGCGAGCGCAGCTTTCGCTACGGCGATCCGGAGAGCGCGTTTGCCGCCGCCGCGCACCGCATCCGCGTCGCGGTGCGCTACCCGCGCAATTCGTGCACGCCGATCGAGACCTATGGCGTCGTCGCCGAATACGATGCCGCCGAGGACGCCTACGACGTCCTCGCCAATTTCCAGGGGCCGTTCAGCCTGCATCCGGTGATGGCCCGGGCGCTGAAGGTCCCCGGCAATCGCTTGCGGCTGCGCACGCCGCCGGATTCGGGCGGCAGCTTCGGCGTCAAGCAGGCGATCTTTCCCTATATCGTGCTCATCGCTGCCGCGGCGCGAACGGCCGGACGGCCGGTGAAGTGGATCGAAGACCGGCTGGAGCATCTGTGCGCATCGGTTTCGGCGACCAACCGTGTCACCACGCTCGAGGCGGCCGTCGATGGCGACGGCCGGATCGCTGCGCTGGCCTTCGATCAGCTTGAGGATTGCGGCGCGCATCTGCGCGCGCCGGAGCCGGCCACGCTCTATCGCATGCACGGCAATCTCACCGGCGCCTACGACATCCGCCACGTCAAGGTGCACAATCGGGTGGTGCTGACCAACAAAACGCCGACCGGGCTCAATCGCGGCTTCGGCGGGCCGCAGCTCTACTATCCGCTCGAGCGGCTGATGCAGCGGATCGCCATCGCGCTGAAGCTCGATCCGCTGGAGGTCATCCGCCGCAATCTCATCCCCGCCAAGGCCATGCCGTATCGGACGGCGACCGGCGCTTTGCTGGATTCGGGAGATTTCGGCGCGACGCTCGAGGCGGCGGTATCCGACGGCGGGCTCGATGCGTTGCGGGCGCGCCGCGACGCCGCGCGCGCGCAGGGCAGATATTACGGCATCGGCTTTGCGGCGGTGGTCGAGCCGAGCGTCTCCAATATGGGCTACATCACCGCGGCGCTGACGCCGGAGGAGCGCCGCCGCGCCGGGCCGAAGAACGGCGCCCAGTCCACCGCAACCATCAGTCTCGACCCGCTCGGCGCCGTGTCGGTGCAAGTCGCGTCGACGCCGCAAGGCCAAGGCCATCGCACCGTGCTGGCGCAGGTGATCGCCGACGTGCTCGGGCTAAAACCGCAGGATGTGCGCGTCAATGCCGAGGTCGATACCGCCAAGGACGGCTGGTCGATCGCATCGGGCAATTATTCCAGCCGCTTTGCGCCGGCCGTCGCCGGCGCCGCTCAGATCGCGGCGTTGCGGCTGCGCGACCGGCTCGGGCGCATCGCCGCCGCGCAGCTCAACGTGTCCCCGGCGGAGATCGTATTCGCCGGCGGGCGCATTGCCGCACGCGCGAACCCGGACAACGCGGTCGCCTTCGCGCGCGTCGCGGCCACCGGACACTGGGCGCCGGGAACGATCGCCGCCGATCTCGGCCAGACCATCCGCGAGACCGTTTTCTGGACGCCGCCCGAGCTCACTGCGCCGACCGAAGCCGACGAGATCAACAGCTCGCTGTGTCATGGCTTCATTTTCGACTTCTGCGGCGTCGAAATCGATCCGATTTCAGGCGCGGCGCGTCTCGACAGTTACGTCACCATGCACGATTGCGGGCGCATCCTGCATCCGGCGATGGTTGCCGGCCAGATCAGCGGCGGATTTGCCCAAGCGCTCGGCGCCGCTCTTTATGAGGAATACGCCTACGCCGCGGACGGCAGCTTTCTCTCCGGGACATTCGCGGACTATCTGGTCCCGACCACGATGGAAGTACCGGAGCCGGTCATTCTGCATCGGGAAACGCCTTCGCCCTTTACCCCGCTCGGAGCCAAGGGCGTCGGCGAAGGCAACTGCATGTCGACGCCGGTCTGCATCGCCAATGCGATTGCCGATGCGCTCGGACTTGCGGAGCTCGATCTGCCGGCGACGCCGGCGAAGCTTGCCGCGTTCATTCACGGCCCTGAACCAGCGCGCACGGGGCATTCGTGAAGCCGGCGCGCTTCGACTATGTGCGCGCCGAGAGCCTCGATGAGGCGCTCGCGGTACTGCATCACGAAGGCGGCGACGCCCGCGTTCTCGCCGGCGGACAGACGCTGCTGCCGATGCTCAACATGCGCATGGCGCGGCCGCGCGTGCTGGTCGACATCATGCAGCTGCCGGAATTGAACCAGGTCGAAAGCATCGACGGCACGATCCGCGTTGGCGCCACGATACGCCAACGCGCGCTCGAGGAGCACGCCGACCTGATCTCGCGTCAGCCGCTCCTGGCCGCGGCTCTGCCTTGGGTCGGCCACGCCCAGACGCGCAGTCGCGGCACTGTTTGCGGCTCGGTCGCGCACGCCGATCCGAGCGCCGAGCTGCCGCTCGTTCTGCTCGCGCTCGGCGGCGACATCGAACTGAGATCGCGACAACATTCGCGCCGGGTCCTGGCGGAGCAGTTCTTTACCGGAATGATGTCGACCGATCTTCGCGACGATGAGTTGATCGAAGCGGTGCGGTTTCCCGCCGCGCGCGCCGATACCGGATATGCCTTCCGCGAGATCGGACGGCGGCACGGGGATTTTGCCATCGTGGCCTGTGCCGCGGTGGTCGATTCGCGCACGGCGCGGCTCGCCGTCGGCGGCGTGGCCGACCGACCTACGGCGCGCGCGTTGCCGCTGCCCGGCGATCCCGCGCTCGACCGAGCGCTCGACGCTTTCGCCTGGGACCTCGATGCCCGCGACGACCTGCATGCCACCGCGCCCTACCGGCGCGAGTTGGTGCGCAGGCTCGGACGGCAAACGCTGGAAGAGGCCGCGCGATGCCGCGCCTGAGCGCCACTTCGCCGCACCGCGTGAGCTTCACGCTCAACGGCCGGAAAGTCTCCGGACAAGCCGAGCCGCGCATGCTGCTGAGCGATTTCATCCGCCACACGCTTGGCGCAACCGGCACGCATGTCGGCTGCGAGCACGGCGTCTGCGGCGCCTGCACGGTGCAGATCGACGGCGCGCCGGCCCGCTCCTGCCTCACCCTTGCCGTCCAGGCGGAAGGCGCCGAAATTCGCACCGTCGAGGGCCTGGCGCCGGCGGCGGATCGCCTGTCGCCGTTGCAGGAAGCCTTTCGTGCGCAGTATGCGCTGCAATGCGGATTTTGCACGCCGGGCATTCTGATGTCGCTCGATGCGTTGCTGCGCGACCGGCCCGATGCCACCGAGCCGGAGATTCGCGAATTTCTGTCGGGCCATTTGTGCCGCTGCACCGGCTATGGATCGATCGTGCGGGCGGCGCTGGAGGCGGCGCGCAAACTGCAGGAGGAAAAAGAAAGCGAACATGCTTGACCTCGGGACCAGCTTCCTCGCCAGCGTCGAGCGCGACCGCGAAGCGCTGGCCATCATCGACGGCCCGGTGCGGTTCACCTATCGGGCGTGGTACGCCAAAATCTCGGCTCTCGTCGCCGCCTTCGACGAGATCGGACTCAAGCCCGGCGATCATCTGGTCACCGTGCTGCAGAATCGGTGGGAGGCCGCCACGCTGCATTGGGCCTGCCAGTTCGCCGGCATCATCATCACGCCGCTGAATTGGCGGGCGACAAGTGAGGAGCTCGATTTTTGCATCGAGGACGCGGACGCACGCGCGATCGTGTACCAGGACGTTTCCGCAGCAGCGGCGGCAGGCGCAAAGCGTGCCCAATCCCTGCCGCGCATCGCGGTCGCGGTTCCAGGTTCGGCGGACCTCGAGTTTGCCCGCTTGGTCGAAAGCAACACCGCCGACGCAACGCCGCGCGCCGATGCGCAAGCCTGGTCGCTGATGCTCTACACCTCCGGCACCACCTCGCGGCCGAAGGGCGTGCCCCGCCGCCATCGCGCCGAGCGGGCGGCCGCGATCGCGCATGTGGCGCAGAACCTTTACGCCCGGGGCGAACGCACGCTCGGAGCGATGCCGCTCTATCACACGATGGGGGTTCGCTCGCTGCTGGCGATGTCGTTGATCGGCGGCACGTTCGTGTGCCTGCCGCGGTTCGACGTCGGGCAGGCGCTCCATCTCATCGCCGCCGAGCAAATCTCGAATCTCTATCTGGTGCCGACGCTCTACCACGATCTCGTGCATCATCCGCTGTTCGCTGAGACTGAAATCGGCTCGGTGCGCAAACTCGGCTTCGCCGGAGCGCCGATGACTGAGGCGCTGCTCAAAAAGCTCGACGCGGCATTTCGGCCGGAGCTGTTCGTCAACCACTATGGCAGTTCGGAGATTTATACCTTCACGGTCGATCAGAACGCCGCCGCCAAGCCGGGCTCGGCCGGGCGCGCCGGCATCAATCAACGGATCCGGGTGGTGCGTCTTAGCGCCGGTTCCGCCGACGAAACCGCGAGCGTCGGCGAAGAGGGCGAAATAGTCGCGCTGATCGCCGGAGACGAATCCTTCGAAGGCTATTGGCGCCGCCCCGAGGCCGACGCCGCGGCGATCCGCGGCGACTGGTATTTCACCGGCGATACCGGAACGATCGATGCAGACGGCGATCTCTTCGTCACCGGCCGCGTCGACGATCTGATCATCACCGGCGGCGAGAACGTCTCGCCGGTGGAGATCGAAAGCTGCCTGTCGCTGCACCCGGGGGTCTGCGAAGTCGCCGTAGCCGGCGTGCCGCACGAGCGCTGGGGCAAGATCGTCTGCGCTTTCGTGAAACGGCGCGCCGGGATCGAGGTGAACGCGCTCGACGAGTTCTGCCGCAACTCCGGGCTCGCCGACTTCAAACGTCCGCGCCGCTACGTCTTCGTCGAAGAGATTCCGAAGTCTCCGGTCGGCAAGCTTTTGCGCCGCAAGCTTGTGGCCGGCGAGTATCAGCCGGAGCGCAGCTTCGCCGTGAGCCATCAGGGAACCACAGCATGACCAGCCCCATGAATTTCGCCGATCCGCGCCTCGCGCAGCTTGACGGATTCCGGGTCGAGATCGATCCCGGGCGCGAGCGCGCCGACATTATCCTCGACCGGCCGCCGCTCAACGTGATCGAGATGCCGCAACGCGACCAGTTGCGGCTGGTATTCGAATCGCTCGACGAAGACCCGCAGGTGCGGGTGATCGTGTTGCGTGCGGTCGGCGAGCATTTTTCCAGCGGCGGCAACATTCGCGGTTTTCTCGAAGCGACCCCGGAGCACGTCTCCAAGCTCGCTTGGAACATCGCGGCGCCGGCGCGGTGCGCGAAACCGGTGATCGCCGCCAATCGCGGCTATTGCTTCGGCGTCGGCTTCGAGATCTCGCTCGCTTGCGATTTCCGCATCGTTTCCGAGACCTGCGTCTATGCGCTTCCCGAGCAGCGGCTCGGCCAGATTCCGGGATCGGGCGGCTCGGCGCGGCTGCAGAAGATCGTCGGCATCGCCCGGACCAAGGACATCGTGATGCGCTCGAAGCGCATTGCCGCACGGCAGGCGCTCGACTGGGGCATCGCCACCGAATGTGTTGCCGACGGCGAGCTCGAGGCGGCAACCGATGCGCTGGTCGACGAGTTGCGCACCTTCGCGCCGCTGGCGCAGCGCACCGCCAAGAAGCTGTTGAACGACACCGAAGACTCGACCCTCTCCGTCGCCATCGAGCTTGAGGGGCATTGCTATAGCCGCTTGCGGCAATCCGACGATTTTCGCGAGGGCGTCGAAGCCTTCCACGGCAAACGGCGGGCGAAATTTCGCGGCAGCTAGGGCCGCAAGGTTGCCGCGCCTCGGAGACCGCTGAGCCATGCCGCCGTTCGATCTTCTCAGCATCGGCCATTCCAACATTCCGGCGGAGCGTTTTGTCGCGATGCTGCAAGGCGCCGGGGTAGGCGCCGTCGCCGACGTGCGCTCGGTGCCGCTGTCGCGGCATTTTCCCTGGTTTTCGAAGAACAACTTGTCGGCGCGCCTTGCAGCGGAGGGCATTTCCTACCTCGCGCTGGGAGACAGTCTCGGCGGCCGGCCGCAGGACGATAGCCTCTACCGCGAGGGTGTCGCCGACTATGAAGCAATGGCCAGGCAGCCGAAATTTCTCGGCGGCCTCGATCAGGTGTTGGAGACCGCGGCACGAGCGCGCGTCTGCCTGATGTGCGCCGAACGCGAACCGCTCGATTGTCACCGCTGTCTCCTCGTCGCGCCGAAGCTCGCGGAGCGCGGGCTTTCCATCGGCCACATCCTGCATGACGGCACGATCGAGCCGCATGCTGCGACCGAGGAGCGGCTTCTGGCCCTCGACGCGAAAGACCACGGCCTGTTTGCGGCTGGACAGTCGAAACGACTCGCGGCAGCGTATCGGCGCCGCGCCCAAGCCGTCGCGTATCGGCAAAAGCCTCGCGCGCCGGCTCGGGCAACGAGGAAGAAATGAGGCCCATTTCAACTCGCTTGCTCGTTGTCCTGCTGTTTGCCGCCGCCGGTCCGGCGCTGGCGCAGGATCGCGGCACGCTCGAGGACAAGCCGCTGCCGCCGCTTCTGCATCCGGATTCGCCGTCGACGCCGGCTAAGGAGCTGTTCGCGCGCAAGACCACGCCCGACGAGGCCGCTCCGCAGGTGATCGGCTTCTACGCCGGCGGCTGCCTTGCCGGCGGCGTCGCGCTGCCGATCGACGGCCCGGCGTGGCAAGTCATGCGGCTGTCGCGTAATCGCAATTGGGGACATCCTCGGCTCGTCGAGTTCCTCGAGCGCCTGGCCGAGAAGGCCAAAAAAGTCGGCTGGAACGGATTGCTCGTCGGCGACATGTCGCAGCCGCGCGGCGGTCCGATGCTCACCGGCCATTCCAGCCATCAGGTCGGTCTCGACGCCGACATCTGGTTCACGCCGATGCCGGACCACGTACAGACGCGCGAAGAACGCGAATTCACCTCGGCCGTGCAAATGGTCGCCGAGGACCGGCGCGACGTCGATCCCAAGGTGTGGACGCATACCCGCACCGAGCTTCTGCGCGTCGCTGCACAGGACCCGGTGGTCGAACGCATCTTTGTCAATGCCGCCATCAAGAAGGCGCTGTGCCGCGAGGCCGGATCGGATCGCGGCTGGCTCGCCAAGGTGCGGCCGTGGTGGGGGCATGACTACCATTTCCACATCCGCATCTACTGCCCGGCGGACAGTCCGCATTGCAAGCCGCAACCGCCGCCCGGGGCGGAGGAAGGCTGCGGGCACGCGCTCGATTTCTGGTTTAAGGAATTGGTGCTGCATCCGGCGCCGCCGGTGACGCCGCCCAAGCCAAAGCCGGGAATCACGCTGGCGGCATTGCCGGCCGCTTGCCGTCAGGTGCTGAAGGCGCCGTAAGCCTGTCGTCGCGTTTACGGCGCGGCGCCGAAAAGCGAGTGCTGCGCAGCGGCGATGAAGAACACCAGGACGCCGGCGAGCACGGCGATCGCGGCCGCATAGGACTGCGATTTCTCCTCGGACGAGCGCATCAGGATCGGCAAGCCCTTGGCCAGGACGAAGGCGCCGTATAGGCCGGCGAATTGAAGAAACCGCAAGCCCGGCAGGAGGAGGAAGATGCCGGCAAGCCACACCGGCGTCAGCGAATAGGCGGCGAGCTTAAGCGCAGCGGCAAAGCTTCGGTTCGCGCCGAACCAGGGCGCCAACGCGTCGATCAGAAGCCCGACAAAAAGCACCAGCACGAATGTCGCCACATAGCCGAAGATCGCGCCCAGGAGTCCGTCGAAAATCGGCAACCGCGCCGTACCCCGGCCCGGCACGATCACGCCGATCACGCAATCGCCGATGAAGCCCGACGCGGCCGGAATCAGGGCAAACAGCGCGACATAAGAGACCAGCAAATAAGCGACATCGCCGGTCTCCTGCTCAATCCGCTTCCACGCGCCCGCGGGATCCGCGAGCAAGGCTGCCGCACGCAGCACAGCGTTCACGACTGCGACCCTTCGGCATCGGCCAGGATCAATGCCGCGCCCTTCTCCGCAATCATCATGGTCGGCGCGTTGGTGTTGCCGGACGTGATCGCCGGCATGACGGATGCATCGATGACGCGCAGACGCTCCACGCCAGCCACGCGCAGACGCTCGTCGACGACCATCAGCGGGTCGCTGGGCAGTCCCATCTTCGCCGTTCCCACCGGATGAAAGATGGTGGTGCCGATATCGCCTGCCGCCTGCATCAGCGCCGGCTCGTCGTCATCGCGGAAGGCCGCGCCCGGCAGATATTCGTCGGGATGGAACGGCGCCAGCGCCGGTTGCGCGACGATGCGCCGGGTCAAACGGATCGCCTTGGCGGCGATGCGGCGATCGGCGTCGGTCGAGAGGTAATTCGGCTTGATGACCGGCTGGTCGGCCGGCTCGCGCGAGCGCAGCCGCAGGTAACCGCGGCTCGTCGGACGCAGATTGGCGACGCTTGCCGTGAAGGCGGGAAATTTGTGCAACGGCTCGCCGAAGCGATCGAGCGATAGCGGCTGAATGTGAAACTGAAGATTGGCCCGGTCCTGGTCGGCGTCGGAGCGGGTAAACAGGCCGAGTTGTGACGGCGCCATGGTCAACGGGCCGCGCCGCAATAGCGCATATTCGGCGAGCATGCGGGCGAGGCCGAACGGTGCGTGGTAGCGCTCGTTGAGCGTCGCGATACCGTCGACCTTGTAGATCAGCCGCAACTGCAGATGATCCTGCAGGTTCGCGCCCACGCCCGGCCGGTCGGCCACGACCGCGATACCGCGCTCCTGCAGATGCTGCGCCGGGCCGATGCCGGACAAGAGTAGAATTTGCGGCGACCCGATCGAGCCGGCGGCCAAGACGACTTCTCCGCGACAACGCGCAGTCCGGCTCCGACCTTCTTGCCGCCAGCATACGCCGACGGCGCGACGGCCCGCGAAGCTGACGCCTTCGGCGAGGCAGCCGGTTTCGAGCCGCAAATTGGCCCGATGGAGCACCGGCTTGAGGAACGCGCGCGCCGCCGACCAGCGCCGGCCGCGCTTCTGGTTCACATGGAAGGCGCCGCATCCTTCGTTATCGCCGGTGTTGAAGTCGACGACGGATTTGATGCCCGCCTGTTCCGCCGCCCGCCGGAACGCGTCGAGCACGTCCCAGTGAACGCGCGGCGGCTCGATCCGCAATTCGCCGCCGATGCCATGGACGTCGCTCTCGCCCAGGAAATGGTTTTCGTGCCGTTTGAAAAAAGGCAGAACATCGTCCCAACCCCAACCGCTAAGTCCAAGCTGGCGCCAATGATCGTAATCGGCGGCCTGTCCGCGCATGTAGATCATGGCGTTGATCGCTGACGAGCCGCCGATCACCTTGCCGCGCGGATAATTGAGGCTGCGGCCGTTCAGACCCTCCTCCGGCTCGGTCTTGAAGCACCAATCCGAGCGGGGATTGCCGATGGCGAACAGATAGCCGACCGGAATATGAAACCAAATCCAGTTGTCGCGGCCGCCGGCTTCGAGCAGCAGCACGCGCCGGCCGGCATCGGCGGAGAGTTTGTTGGCCAAGAGGCAACCCGCCGAGCCCGCTCCGACGACGATGTAGTCGTACTCGCCTTCGATCGCCTCTGCCTCGGCCATGGAACAAATGATAGCACGGCGTGCAACCGGCCGGCGACACGGTGCCTTCCTGACGCCGCCGCCATGGCTTTACCCATGGTGCCGACCGTTGCTATTGTACGGATATGACGGCGGCCGCTGCGCGCCGCTCGAGCCCGGAACGACGGTTCCCTTGATGCGGTCGTCTCGGTTTATGTCCGCGTCGTCGCCGTGCGACGGGCGCGAAGAACCTTGGAGAACCGTCGTGCTTGGACTGAGACGCATTCTCGCGGCTTTTGCCCTGACCGCTGCAGTGGCGGCGATACCGCAGCTTGCGGCGGCAGAGGAGAAATCAATCGTCGTTTTCGCCGCCGCTTCGATGAAGAATGCGCTCGACGATGTTGATGCCGCGTTCACCAAAAAAACCGGCATCAAGGTCCTGGCCAGCTATGCGGCGAGCTCGGCGCTGATGAAACAAATCGAGCAGGGCGCTCCCGCCGACGTTTACGTGTCCGCCGACTTGCAATGGATGGACTACGGCTCGCAAAAGAAACTGGTAAAGGACGACACGCGCTTTAACCTGCTCGGCAACCGTCTTGTGCTGGTCGCGCCGAAGGATTCGAAGATCGGCGATGTGAGCATCGGTCCGGGCTTCGATCTCGCCAAGCTCGCCGGCGATGGCCGCATTGCGACCGGCGATGTGCGCGCGGTCCCCGTGGGCCTTTATGCCAAGGCCGCGCTGGAAAAGCTCGGGGTATGGGCGTCGGTCGAAGCAAAAATGGCGATGGCCGACAATGTGCGCGCCGCGCTCGTTCTGGTCGCGCGCGGCGAGGCGCCGCTCGGGATCGTCTACGCGACCGACGCCAAAGTCGAGCCCGGCGTGAAGATCATCGCGGTCTTTCCCGAGGACTCGCATCCGCCGATCGTCTATCCGGTGGCGCTGACCGCCGATGCCAAGCCCGACGCGGTCCAATATTTGGCATTCCTGCGCACCCAAGCGGCGAAGTCGGTGTTTGAAGGCTTCGGGTTCACCTTTTTGATAAAGCCGACCTCTTGACCCTCCCACCCGGAAGGCGGGCTGAGTAAAATACGTCGTGCCCAATCTTTCCCCCGCCGAATGGACCGCGATCGAGCTATCGCTGCGTATCGCGATCGTCGCCACGGCGTGCGCCTTGCCGTTCGGCATCGCGGTCGGGTGGCTGCTGGCGCGGAAGAACTTCTGGGGCAAGACCGTGCTCGACGGGCTCGTGCACCTTCCGCTGGTGCTGCCGCCGGTCGTGACCGGCTATCTGCTGCTCATTTCGTTCGGGCGTAAGGGGCCGATCGGCGCTTTTCTTGACGCGCATTTCGGCATTGTTTTCTCGTTCCGCTGGACCGGGGCCGCGCTCGCCTGCGCGGTCATGGGTTTCCCGCTGCTGGTGCGGCCGATCAGGCTCGCGCTCGAGGCGGTCGACCGCAGGCTCGAGGATGCCGCCGCGACACTTGGCGCCAATCATCTCCTGGTATTCCTCACCATCACCCTGCCGCTGGCCTTGCCCGGCACCATCGCCGGAATCGTCTTGTGCTTTGCCAGGGCACTGGGCGAATTCGGCGCCACCATCACTTTCGTGTCCAATATTCCAGGCGAGACGCAGACGATCTCGGCGGCGATCTACACGTTCATCCAGGCCCCTGGAGGCGACGCCGCGGCGGCGCGGCTGGTGCTGATCGCGATCGTCTTGGCGCTGGCGGCGCTCATCGCCTCCGAATGGCTCGCCCGCCGCGCCGCCATCCGCTTTCACGGAGAGTGAGCATGCTCTCCGTCGACGTAGCAAAGGAACTCGGAACCTTCAGCCTCAGCGTGCGCTTCGACGCGGCCGGCGGCGTGACGGCGCTGTTCGGCTCGTCGGGCGCCGGAAAGACGTCGGTCGTCAACATGATCTCCGGCCTGCTCACGCCGGATCGCGGATCGATCACGCTCGATGACACCGTGCTGTTCGATGCCGACGCCCGCATCAACGTGCCACCCTACCGACGGCGTATCGGCTACGTTTTCCAGGAGGGACGCCTGTTTCCGCATTTCAGCGTGCGGCAAAATCTCGATTATGGACGCCGGATGAACGGCCGTGCCGCCGACGCGAGCGCGTTCGCGCGCATCGTCGCGTTGCTCGACATCGGCCCGCTGCTCGATCGCCGGCCGCGGATGTTGTCGGGCGGCGAGCGCCAGCGTGTCGCCGTCGGCCGCGCGCTGTTGATGCGGCCGCGCCTTCTCCTTCTCGACGAGCCGCTGGCCTCGCTCGGCGGCGCGCACAAGCGCGAAATCCTCCCCTATTTGGTTCGCCTGCGCGACGACGCCGGCGTGCCGATGGTCTATGTCAGCCATGCCGCCGCGGAGTTGCGCCGGATCGCTACCACCGTGGTGCGGCTCGACGCCGGCCGTGTCTTGGCTTCAGGCGGCATCGAGCTTCTCGACGAGACCGACGGCGACGCGCTCGGCTGATCTGCGATCCTTTGCCGGTGTGCCGAACTTCGTCTGTGCAACAAGCCGGCGAAGACCTATCATCCGTCCCTTGATGGGCGATACGCGTCGCTCGACCGGATGTGATTGTGTCATGCGCTTGCCTGGTCTGCCCGACTTCGATCGATGCACCGCAGCGCTGGCGGCTACCCTCCTCGTCTTCGCCCTCGCCTACGCGGCGCAGCCCGCCGCCGCCGAGGATGCCGCGCCGACCGTTCGTCTCGTCGTCGATTACGGCGACGGGGCCAGCAAGACGATCAACAATCTGGCCTGGGCGAAAGGCAACACCGTGCTCGACGCGATGAAGGCCGCGACCGCGCGACCGCACAGTATTTCCTTCAGCTATACCGGTTCCGAAACCGCGGCTGTCCTCACCCGGATCGACGACGTGCAGAATGAAGGCGGTGGCGCCGGAAGGAAGAACTGGCAATATTCGGTCAACGATGCCTATGGTGACCGAAGCTTTGCCACATTCGAGCTGCAAGCGCAGGACGTCGTCGTCTGGCGATTCGCAACGGAACAGGGGAAATGATGCCGATCTTCGCGACCTTGCCGAACCGGATCCGCCTTGCGCGCGCGCCGCGCGTTGCCCTGACCGATCTCGCTACCGTCGCGTTCCTGGTCGGCATCGACATTGCCGCGCGTATGCTTGCCGCACGCGCCGGATTTCACGCCGGTCGCGGCAACGGCGCTGTTTGCCGCGAGCGTGCTTCGCGTTCGCTCCCTGTCCCTTCTCGTGCCTGTGGCGGGGATGCTGGTCGCCGATGCGCTGCTCGGCTTTTATGACTGGCGGGTGATGGCGGTCGTTTATGGGACGCTGGCTTTGCCGGCGATTGCCGCGTGTCTGTCGAACCGGCTGCGCCGGCCGGGCATGATCGTTCCGGTTCTGCTTGCAACCTCGCTGACATTCTTTTTGCTCACGAACTTCGCCGTATGGGCGTTCAGCCCGCTTTACGCCGCGAACCTGACCGGCCTCCTCAAATGCTACGTCGCAGCGTTGCCGTTCCTGCAGAACATGGTCGCCGGCAATCTGTTCTGGGCGCTCCTCCTGTTCGGATCGCGCTGGTTGGTGCAGGCGATGCGGTCGCCGAGCCAGATCGTCGTCGCCTGACATGGGGTTGCGGCAGATCCCCGATCGCGCCGCGCCGTAACGAGCCTCGCCACGCCGGTGCTGGTGAAATCTCCAACTGCGCGAGGTTTGTTGTGCGGCGCCGGCGCAGCCTTGTGCTGGGCGCTCGGCTTCGTCGCCGCGCGGCAAGGCATCAACGACGGGATGTCGCCGCTGGCGATCGCGCTGCACCGATTCATCTGGCCGGGATTGATCCTGCTGCCGCTCGTGGCCCGCCGCGGCTTTGCCGATCTCAGCGGCGTCGGCTGGCGGCGCGGCGTCATGCTGACGCTGGTCGGCGGACTGCCGCAGGCGATCCTGAGCTACGCCGGATTCCTGTTCGTCCCGCTCGGCCATGGCGGGGTCATCCAGCCCTCCACCGCCTCGCTCTGCGGGCTCGTGCTGGCAAGCCTGGTGATCAAGGAGCCGCTGCCGTTGCGCCGCATCGCCGGAGCGCTGGCCATTGTTCTCGGCCTCTGCGTGATCGGCGC
This sequence comes from uncultured Alphaproteobacteria bacterium, assembly GCA_963850855.1. Taxonomy (GTDB): domain Bacteria; phylum Pseudomonadota; class Alphaproteobacteria; order Rhizobiales; family Xanthobacteraceae; genus BOG-931. Next base: position 245,575 of record CAWKNH010000008.1, on the reverse strand, counting down.
CGAAGCGCTTCGCACCATGGGCCCGCAAGGCCTGATCGGCGATTTCATGTTCGTCGCGGCCGGATGCTCGTTCGCGACCTTCGGCATGCTGCTGCGGCTGTGGCGCATCGACCCCATGCCGGCAGTGGCCATCACCGGCATCTTTTCGCTGGCCGGCCTTCCGCTTCTACTGTTGAGCCTCGATAACGTCCTGAGCGTCGGCCTTTTTGAAAATCTCCTGCAAGCCCTGGTGCAGGGCATCTTCGTCGGCCCGGCAGCGATCTATCTGTTCACCCGCGCGGTCGTTCTCCTCGGCGCCAGCCGCGCGGCGGTGTTCCCCTCGCTCGTTCCTCCCTCGACCCTGCTCGTCGGCTTTCTTGCGCTCGGCGACGTGCCGAGCGTTTCGCAGCTCATCGGGCTGGTGATTGTCCTCGTCGGCTTCCGCTTGACGCAGACGGTTTGAAATCAAGCTGCCTTGCGGCTCGCTAGGAACGCGCCGATGCGGTCGAGCGCTTGCAGAATGTTTTCCGTCGAATTGGCGTAGGACACGCGCATATAGCCTTCGCCGAGCACGCCGAAATCCGGCCCGCCGATGAGCGCGACGCCGGCGTCTTCGAGGAGCGCCGAGGCGAGCGGCTTCGCCTTCCAGCCGGTCCGCTTGATGTTGGGGAACGCGTAAAACGCGCCCTTGGGCGTGGCGCAGGAGATGCGCGGCAACCGGTTGAGACCGTCGATCACGACTTTTCGCCGCCGGTCGAACTCCGCGACCATCTTCGCCACCTCGTCCTGCGGACCGGTCAGCGCCGCGAGCCCGGCATATTGCGCCGAAGCGTTGACGCAGGAATGCAGATTGACCGCGAGCTTGCGCGCGTAGTCGTAGAGCTTCCCCGGCCAGACCGCGTAGCCGAGCCGCCAGCCGGTCATGGCATAGGTTTTCGACCAGCCATTGAGCAGGATCAGGCGGTCGCGGATCGAAGGATATTGCAGCAGGCACACATGCGTCTCGCCATCATAGAGCATCCGGTCGTAAATCTCGTCGGACATCACCGCGACGTCGCGATAACGCTCCAGCCCGGCGACGAGCTTGTCGACCTCGACCTTCGGTGTGACGCCGCCGGTCGGATTGGCGGGCGAGTTGAGAATAAGGAGCCGGGTCTGCGGCGTGATCAGGCCGAGTGTTTCCTCGGCGGAGAACGCAAAATCGTTTTCCTCGCGGATCGGCACCGGGACCGGCCGCGCGCCGGTGAACTCGATCATCGAGCGATAGATCGGAAAGCCGGGATCGGGATAGAGGATGTCCGCGCCCGGCTCGCCGAACATCAGGATCGACATGAACATGGTCGGCTTGCCGCCGGGCATGATCATGACCTCGTCGGGCGAGACCTTGACCTTGAAGCGCCGATCGAGGTCGGCGGCGACCGCTTCGCGCAATGGCAGGATGCCGACCGCGGGCGTGTAGCCGTGATGGCCGTCGCGCAATGCCTTGACCGCCGCCTCGACGATGAAGTCCGGCGTGCGGAAATCCGGCTGGCCAATGCCGAGATTGACGATGTCACGGCCCTGCGCCGCGAGCTGCGTCGCGCGCGCCAGCACGGCGAAAGCATTCTCCTCGCCGATCCGATCGAAGGCGGCAACCGTTCTCAGCATGGCGGCGGCACTTCAGCGCAATTGTCCCGCAAAGGCAATCGACCTATCTATGCGGGCAGGGAGAAGGCGTCCGGGAGATGGCAATGACCAAAGGCAACGGTTCGCAGCGTCCGCTAGGACGCCGTCTGCGCTCGCAATTGTGGTTCGACAATCCGGACAATCCGGGCATGACCGCGATCTATCTGGAGCGCTACCTGAATTACGGCCTCACCCGCGCCGAGCTTACGGCCGGGAAACCGATCATCGGCATCGCGCAGACCGGCTCCGATCTCAGCCCCTGCAATCGCCATCATCTCGAGCTCGCCTTGCGGGTGCGTGAAGGGATCCGCGATGCCGGCGGCATCGCTTTCGAGTTTCCGGTCCATCCCATTCAGGAGACCGGCCGGCGTCCGACCGCGGCGCTCGACCGCAATCTCGCTTATCTCGGCCTCGTCGAGGTGCTGTACGGCTATCCGCTCGACGGCGTCGTGCTGACGACCGGCTGCGACAAGACCACGCCTGCCTGCCTGATGGCGGCGGCGACCGTCAACACGCCGGCGATCGTGCTTTCCGGCGGCCCGATGCTCGACAGCTACCGCGACGGCAAGCGCGCCGGCTCCGGCACCGTCGTCTGGCAGGCGCGCGAGGATCACGCCGCGGGCAAGATCGACTACCAGCAATTCATCGACATCGTCGCCGCCTCGGCGCCTTCGATCGGGCACTGCAACACCATGGGAACCGCCTCGACCATGAACGCCATGGCCGAAGCGCTCGGCATGTCGCTCCCCGGCTGCGCCGCGATTCCCGCGCCCTATCGCCAGCGCGGACAGATCGCCTATGAGACCGGCGTACGCGCGGTTGAGATCGTGCGCGAAGACCTGAAAGCCTTCCGACATCCTGACCCGCGCGGCGTTCGAAAATGCGATCCTCGCCTGTTCGGCGATCGGCGGCTCGACCAACGCGCCGATCCATCTTTGCGCCATCGCCCGGCACGTCGGCGTCGAGCTCGCGGTCGAAGACTGGGAGAGCGTCGGCTACGACGTGCCGCTCCTCGTCAACATCCAACCGGTCGGCGAGTATCTCGGTGAGGATTATTTCCGCGCCGGCGGCCTGCCCGCCGTCATGCACGAGCTGCTCCAGGCCGGCCGCATCCACGGCGACGCGCTCACCATCAACGGCAAGACCATGGCCGAGAACGTGGCGCGCGCGAAAGCGAGCAACCCCGCGGTCATCCGGCCCTACGACAAACCGCTCAAGCCGCACGCCGGCTTCAAGGTGCTGCACGGCAATCTGTTCAATTCCGCGATCATGAAGACGAGCGGAATCTCCGACGACTTCCGCCGGCGCTATCTCAGCGATGCGAAGGATCCGAATGCCTTCGAAGGCCGCGCCGTGGTGTTCGACGGCCCGGAGGACTATCACCGACGCATCGACGATCCGGCGCTGAAGATCGACGAACGTTCGGTCCTGTTCATGCGCGGCGCCGGAGCGATCGGCTATCCGGGCTCCGCCGAGGTGGTGAACATGCAGCCGCCCGCCGCGCTGATCAAACAGGGCCTGACATCGCTGCCGTGCATCGGCGACGGCCGGCAGTCGGGAACGTCGGGCTCGCCGTCGATCCTCAATGCCTCGCCGGAGGCCGCGGCCGGCGGCGGGCTTGCCCTGCTCAAGACCGGCGACCGCGTGCGCATCGACCTCAACCAGGACACCGTCGATATGCTGGTGCCGCCGGCGGAGCTGAACGAACGCCGCGCGGCGCTGAAGAAAAACGGTGGCTATCGCTATCCCGAGAGCCAGACGCCGTGGCAGGAAATCCAGCGCGCCATGGTCGATCAACTCGGCGGCGGCATGGTCTTGGAGCCGGCGGTGAAGTATCAGCGCGTAGCGCAGAAATCGGTGCCGCGCGACAACCACTAACCGAGCGAGACTTACAATGAGCACCCGTCCGTCCGTCGCCGACAAGCGCAAGAGCTTCCGCAAGCTCCACGAATCTGGCTGCTTCGTCATCCCGAACCCGTGGGACATCGGCACCGCGCGCTACCTGCAAGGCCTTGGCTTTAAGGCGCTGGCGACGACGAGCGCCGGCCACGCCTTTTCGCTCGGCTATCCCGATGGAGCGCAGAGCCGCGACATCGTGCTCGCGCACTACCGAGAGATCTCGGAGGCGGCCGACGTACCGGTCAACGCCGATTTCGAGAACGGCTTTGCCGACGAACCCGATGGCGTAGCCGCGAACGTAACGCGTTGCATCGCGACCGGCGTCGCCGGCCTGTCGATCGAGGATTCGCCGAAGAACGCCGCCACGCCGCTCTACGATTTCGACACGGCGGTCGCGCGCGTGAAGGCAGCCCGCGCGGCCGTCGACCGTGCCGGCGGCGACGTCGTGTTCACGGCGCGCGCCGAAAACTTCATCCGCGGCGTGACTGATCTCGACGACGTCATCCGCCGGCTGAAAGCTTACAAAGAGGCTGGCGCCGATTGCCTCTATGCTCCGGGTCTGCGAACGCGCGAGCAGATCGAGGCCGTGGTCAAAGCGGTGGCGCCGCGCCCGGTGAATTTCCTCGCCGGCCCGTTCGGCTTCACGGTCAGCGACATCGCGGCGATGGGCGTGCGCCGGATCAGCGTCGGCGGCTCGCTGGCGCGCGTCGGCGATGAACGCCTTCATTCGCACCGCGACCGAGATCGCGAAGGAGGGCAAGTTCGACGGCTTCGCCGGGCTCGTTTCCAACGCCGAGCTGAACAAGTTCTTCAGCGAAGACCGCAAGAAGCTTTCGTCGTGACCGACGCCCCCCGACCGGTCGGAACGCCGGTTGATCCTTCGCCGGCGCAGCCGCCCGGTCCGGTGACGTTGGCCGGCCGTCATGGCAGCGTGGCGCGGCTCGATGCCGCCCGCGACGCCGCCGATCTCTGGCAGGTCTTGCGCGGCCAGGACGAGGTCTGGACGTACATGTCCGGTTATGGGCCGTTTGCCGACGAGCGGGCATTCTCGGCTTGGCTCGCGAATCGGGAGACGCTGAAGGATCCCTACTACTACACGGCGCACGATACAGACGGCCGCGCGCTTGGCCTGGCGACGCTGATGGAAATCCGTCCGGCCATGCGCGTCGTCGAGGTCGGCCACATCGTCTACAGCCCGGCGCTGCAGCGCACGCCGCTCGGCACCGAAACCCAATACCTGCTCGCGCGTTACGCCTTCGAGACGCTCGGCAACCGGCGCTATGAATGGAAATGCGATTCGCTCAACGCGCGCTCGCGCCGCGCCGCCGCGCGCTATGGATTCGTCTTCGAGGGAATCCTGCGCCAGCACATGATCGCCAAGGGCTGCAATCGCGACACGGCCTACTTCTCCATGCTCGACAGCGAGTGGCCGGCGCGCAAGCGCAACTTTGAACGCTGGCTCAGCCCGGAAAATTTCGACGGTGAGGGCCGGCAAAGACTGAGCCTTGCGGAGTTGAACCGGCAGGAAGCGTGAGGCAGGCATGAGCAACAGGCTGAATGGCAAAGTGGCGCTGGTCACCGCCGCGGGTCAGGGCATCGGCCGGGCGATCGCCGAGAAATTCGCCGACGAAGGCGCCAGGGTCGTCGCCACCGATCTCGACCCGAACAAGCTGCAGGGGCTGCGCGCCAAATTGCGCAAGCTCGACGTCCGCTCGCAGGACGACATCGATGCGCTCGGCCGTGAGATCGGCCGCGAATTCGGGCCACTCGATATTTTGGTCAATTGCGCCGGCTATGTGCACCAGGGAACGGTGCTTACCTGCACCGACAAGGACTGGGATTTTTCCTTCGACCTCAACGTGAAATCGATGCATCGCACGATCAAGACGTTCCTGCCCGGCATGTTGGAGAAAAAGGCCGGCTCCATTCTCAACATCGCCTCGACGGCGTCCTCGATCCGCGGCGTTCCCAACCGCTACGTCTACGGCGCCACCAAGGCCGCCGTCATCGGGCTCACCAAGGCGGTGGCCGCCGATTTCATCACCCGCGGCATCCGCTGCAACGCGATCTGTCCGGGCACGATCGAATCGCCTTCGCTCGGGGAGCGCATCACGGTGGTGTCGAACGAGAGCGGGCGTTCGCTTGAAGCCGCGCGGCAGGATTTCGTCGCCCGCCAACCCATGGGACGCCTGGGCACCGCCGACGAGGTCGCCTGGCTCGCCCTCTTTCTCGGCAGCGACGAGGCAAGCTACATTACCGGCCAGGCGCACCTCGTCGATGGCGGGATGGCGCTATAGTCGCACAAGATCGGTTTCGGACGGCAACGCCCATGCACATCCTCATCACCGGCGCCGCGGGCATGATCGGGCGCAAGCTCACGGCACGCCTGATCGCCGAGGCGGCTCTCAACGGGCAGCCGATCGACCGGTTGACGCTTCTCGACGTGAGCGAACCGGAACGCCCGGGCCGAGCTGCCGCACGGATCGACGCCGTTGCCGCGGATATCGCCGACCCGGCAACCGCGCGCGCGGCCATTGCCGGCCGGCCGGAAGTGATCTTCCATCTCGCCGGCGTCGTGTCCGGCGAGGCAGAGCTCGACTTCGAGAAGGGGATGCGGGTCAATCTCGACGGCTCGCGCGCGCTCCTTGAAGCCATCCGCACCGCCGGCGGAAGCTACCACCCGAAGCTGGTCTTCGCCTCGTCGATCGCGGTCTTCGGCGCGCCGTTTCCGGACACGATCCCGGACGACTTCCACACGACACCGCTCACCTCCTACGGAACCGAAAAGGCGATCGTCGAGCTGCTGCTGGCCGATTATACCCGCCGCGGCTTTCTCGACGGCGTGGGCATCCGGCTGCCGACCATCAACGTCAGGCCGGGGCGGCCAAACAAGGCGGCTTCCGGCTTCTTCTCCTCGATCATCCGCGAACCACTCAGCGGCGAGGAGGCGGTGCTGCCGGTCGATGAGAGTGTCCTGCACTGGCACGCCAGCCCGCGCGCGGCGGTCGGGTTTCTGCTCCACGCCGCCGAACTGGAAAAGGAAAAGATCGGATCGCGCGTGAACCTGACGATGCCCGGCGTCGGCTGCACCGTGGCCGAGCAGATCGCCGCGCTGCGCCGCATCGCCGGCGACAAGGTCGCCGCGCGTATCCGTCGCCAGCCGGATCCGCTGGTCGTGCGCATGGTCGCGGGCTGGCCGCAACGGTTCGAACCGCGCCGCGCGCTGGCGCTTGGTTTTCGCGCCGAGGCCTCGTTCGACGAGATCATTCGCGTCCACATCGAAGACGAGCTGGGCGGGAGAATCGCGGCCTGAGGCGGGCGAAGGCCCTTCCCTCGCTGCACGCCGAACGTCTATGTGTGCGGGATGCATTTTACCTCGAAACTTACCTCGGCCATGCTCGCGCGCCGCTACAAGCGCTTCCTCGCCGACGTCGTGTTCGACAGCGGCGACATGGCGACGGTGCACGTCGCCAATCCGGGCCCGATGACCGGGCTCGACCGGCCATTCTCGCGCGTGTGGCTGTCCGATTCCGGCAATCAATTGCGGAAGTTTCCGCTGACCTGGGAGCTGGTGGAAGCCGACCTCGGCAGCGGCCTCGAGCTGATCGGCGTGAATACGACACAGCCCAATCAGCTCGTCGCCGACGCGCTCGCCGCCGGGCAGATTCCGGAATTGCGCAACTACGCGTCGGTCCGGCGGCAGGTGAAATACGGCGGCAACTCGCGGATCGACTTTCTGCTCGAGGATGCGGCACAGGCGCCGTGCTATGTCGAAGTCAACAACGTCCATTTCATGCGCCAGCCCCGGCTCGCCGAATTTCCCGACGCGGTTACCGACCGCGGCGCCGCGCATCTCGACGAGTTCGCGGCGTTGCTGGCGAGCGGCGCGCGGGCGCTGCTGCTCTTCATCATCCAAATCGCGTCGGCCGATCGTCTCGCCATCGCCCGCGATATCGACCCCGCCTATGCCGAGGCCTTCGCGCGGGCACGCGCAAAAGGCGTGCAGGCGCTCGCTTGGCGTTGCCGCTTGAGCGACGAGGGCATCGATATGGCGGCCCCGATCCCGGTCGACGGCTAGGGCCGGTTCCGCCGGGAGAGCCGGCCGATTGCTTGCGTTGGGCGCGGGTATGCTTACATTGCCGATGAACCGGCGGCCTGCAGCCGCTTACGTCGCGGCCGAAAACTCCAACGCACCATGACCTATGTCGATGCGGCCTGCGCGCCGCTGCGCAAAACCGGACAGATCAAGATCTACGGGCCCGCCGCCTTCGACGGCATGCGCAAGGCGGGCGCGCTGGCGGCTGAATGCCTGGATATGCTGGCCGGCGAAATCCGCCCCGGCGTTACCACCGAGCGGATCGACCGGCTGGTGCTCGAGTTCGGCCTGGACCACGGCGCGCTGCCGGCAACCCTCATGTACCGGGGCTACCGCCGGGCAACCTGCACGTCGGTCAATCACGTGGTTTGCCATGGGATCCCGGGAGAAAAGCCGCTGCGCGAGGGGGACATCGTCAACGTCGACGTGACGCTGATCCTCGACGGCTGGCACGGCGATTCGAGCCGCATGTACGCCATTGGTGAAATCCCCCGGCGTGCCGAGCGGCTGCTTGAGGTCACCTATGAGGCGATGATGCGCGGCATTGCCGCGATCAAGCCGGGCGCCACCACCGGCGATATCGGCCATGCGATACAAGCCTTCGTCGAGGCGCAGCACATGAGCGTGGTGCGGGATTTCTGCGGCCATGGCCTAGGCCGGCTCTTCCACGATGAGCCGAACATCGTCCACGTCGGCCGGCCGGGCGAAGGTATCGTGCTCAAGCCGGGAATGTTCTTCACGGTCGAGCCGATGATCAATCTCGGCCGCCCGCATGTGAAGGTCCTGTCCGACGGCTGGACGGCAGTGACCCGCGACCGTTCGCTCTCCGCGCAGTTCGAGCACAGTATCGGCGTCACCGAGACCGGCGTGGAGGTTTTCACCCTCTCGCCGCAGGGTCTGACCCGGCCACCCTACACGGCCTGACCTAGGACGCCGCCGACGCCGGCGCGTGCCGCAAGATTTCCTTGCGCGGCGCGTTCCCCGAACACATAGTTCACCCATGAAGCTATGCTGGAGGGCGCATGGGCGCGATCGACGTTTGGGCGCAGATCACCACGGAGCGGATGGCAAGGCAGCCCTGGTTGCAAACGCTGCGCCGCTGGACCGGGCAACCGCAAGACGAATACTTGGCGGCGAGCGTGGAGAGCACGTTGCGCGCCATGGACGAGGCCAGCGTCGACATTGCGCTGCTCTCCGCTTGGTACGGCCCGGAAGGCGACCTGATCAGCAACGAGGAGGTCTCGCGTCAAATCGCGGCAGCGCCGGCGCGGTTTCGCGGCCTGGCCAGCGCCGACCTCCGCCATCCGGCGGCGGCGGTTCGCGAAATTCGCCGCTGGGTCGACGGCAAGACTTTCGTCGGCGTGCGCGTCATCCCGTGGCTTTGGGATCTGCCGCCGAACGATCGGCGTTACTACCCGATCTACGCCGCCTGCGTGGAGGCCGGCGTGCCATTCTGCACCCAGATCGGCCACACCGGACCGCTCAAGCGCTCGGAGACCGGGCGGCTCATTCCGTATCTCGAGGACGTGCTGCTCGATTTTCCGGAGCTCGTCGTCGTCGGTGGCCATGTCGGCTTTCCCTGGCTCGACGAACTGGTAACGCTGACGGTGAAATTCCCCAACTTCCACGTCGATACATCGGCCTACACTCTGCACCGATTGCCGCCCGCCTTCGTCGCCTGGATAAGGGCATGGGTAAAGGCCGGGCGATGTTCGGCACCAATTGGCCAATGCTCACGCCGCGGAAATGCCTCGAGGGCTTGAGCGGCCTCGGGCTTTCCGCCGAACAAACGGAAATGTTTCTTTCCGGCAACGCCCGCCGCGTCTTTGCGCTTTGACGGTGTGAGCAGTTAGCCACGATCTGGTAGTCCGGCAACGCCAGCGCCTGCTGCCACATGATTTGTAGTTGCCGATGGTCTTGAAAACCCTCCCGCTCAGCAACGGCCTCCTATATGCTAGGCGCCATAGGGAGAGCGCTAGTGGCTGAAACTGCGATCCAATTCCTTGAACGTTGGCGACAAGCCCACGTCTATGCAGAACTGCGCGCGCTTGAACAACTCGATGAGACCGTCGCCGAATGCATAGGCGCTGCGGCAGAGGACGGTATTTCCGCCGATGACGTAGAAAAAGCGGCCGGTGGTAGCCTCAAAGAGTACCTTCGCGCGGCAATTATCAATACGAGCGAATAATGCCCCGAGGCCCCGAAAGAAGTGCCCCGCTGATGTGATCCGCGAAGCCGTCATGGTCGCTCGCTCGCCAGCGAACTCACCGTGCGGTTCAGTTGCTTTCCTTCAAACTGAGGATGTACGCGATGATGTTCTGGGAAGCATCGTCCTTGATCACAAAATTGGGCATCGTTCTGTGCGTGGTCTGCAGCGCGACCGTCAGGGCCGTGCTTGTCATGCCCGGAGTATTGGCAATGACCTTGAAGGCAGGTGCATCGGGATTAGTCGAGCCGCCGCCTGCGTTATCAATGGCGTGGCATTCGGCGCATACCTCACGCGCCAACCGGCGACCCTCCTGAACACTGCCGATCTGCTGGGCGTTCGCACTCCCGGCCGCCACAAATATCATCGCCGCGATGGTTCCACGAACTGCAGGTGCAACATTTATCAACTTGGTCATTGCGATTCTCCGTCGCGCGGGTGAGTAAACCCCTTTCAGGCGAGCCTCTCGCACACGCTGATGGCACCTAGCTGTGGGGGCAGTCCATGCACGCAATTCCCAAACGAACTTTCACATCGCAAATCCCATTTGTTTCCCCGCTTTGCCAGTCGCCATACTACGCAAAATTGTAGCACGCGGGGGCGGCTATGGACTACTCAAGGCGGCGGGAAGCGGCGCGCTGAAGGGCATAGAGCAATTGGTAGCACGGCAGCAGCCGTGGGCAGGTACATTATACCAGTCTTCGCAAAAGCAGCGCGCCCAGCGGGCTCGCGATCTGCAGCGCTGGTCGCAACGACGGCGACTGCAGCGCGGCGGCGGTCGCGGCGACCGTGAACGACCGCCGGGAGGAAATAGGGTGAAATGTACTGGAACGCAAAGCTTGTGGCGCTTCCTGGCACCCCGTGCCCTTGTGCTGTCCTTTGACGGCATAAGCGAAGCGCGGCCTGGTGCGCCCGCGCGCTCCTTTGCGACCGGCAAGCCTCGGGGCTATCCTGCCCGGCATGGAACCGACCGTAAAAATCATCCAGCGTAGCCGCGCGCCAGGCACAACATCGCGCGCAGCTCCGATCGCCTTTGCGCTTTGCCGAACGGCGAGCGAGCGCGACGCCGACTTTCCTCGGGCAGCCGCCGCGTGACCGGGACCGGCATCAACGTCGACACGATGCGCCGGATCGATCGCTGGGCCGGGGTGCCGCTCTGCGCCCTGGCCACGATCATGCTGAAGTTGTGGTGGCGCCTGCGGCCCAATGCGCCGCGGCCGGTCTGCCGCGTCCTGTTCATCGAGCTTTCCGAGATGGGCAGCACGCTGCTTGCCGATCCGGCCATGCGCAAGACGCGCGACCGGCTCGGCGCGGAGCTTTTTTTTGTCATCTTCACGCAGAACGCCGATTCGCTTGCCCTGGCCGCGACAGTCCCCCGCAGCAACGTCTTCACGATCCGCAGTTCGTCATTGCCGCTCCTCATCGTCGACGTATGCGCGTTTCTGCTGTGGACGCGTCGCCACGCGATCGATGCCGCCGTGGACCTCGAGCTGTTTTCGCGTTTCTCCGCATTGCTGACCGGATTGTCCGGCGCGCAGCAACGGGTGGGCTTTTATCGCTTCCACAATGAGGGCCTCTATCGGGGCGACATGCTGACCCATCGGGTCATCTACAATCCGCATATTCACATCGCCAAGAATTTCATCGCGCTGGTCGATGCTTTGCTGACCAAAACGCCGACCATCCCCTACACGAAAACGATCATCGGCGACGAGCAGATGACGATCGCCTTGCCGACGCCAAGCGCCGCGGCACGCGCGGAATTGCTGACGCGGATCCAAAAGCTCGCGCCGGATTTCGATACGCGGCGGATGCGTCTGGTGTTGGTCAATCCGCATGCCGGCGAGATGCTGCCGCAGCGGCGCTGGATGCCGGAGCGCTTTGCCGAGCTTATCCGCAGCGTGTTGGCCGCGAACGAAGACATATTGGTGCTGGTCACCGGCGCACCGGCCGAACGGGCGGATGCCGAACGCCTTGTCACCGAATGCGGTGGCGATCGCTGCGTTTCGTTCGCAGGGCATTCGGCAATAACCGACCTGCCGGCGCTCTACGCACTCGCCGTGGTGATGGTGGCGGGCGACTCGGGGCCGGCGCATTTCGCGGCGGCAAGCGGCCTGCCGACCGTCGTTCTATTCGGCCCGGAGACGCCGCACCTCTATCGGCCGCTCGGCAATTCGATACCGATTTACGCCGGGCTGGCCTGCTCGCCCTGCGTGAGCGCCAGCAATCACCGCAAAAGTGCGTGCGCAGACAATGTCTGCATGCACGCGATCAGCGCCGAGCAGGTCTTCAAAACCGTCAACGAAATCCTCAACGCGCCAGTCCGCGACGGCCGGCTCGTTGCTTCGCGTCCTGGCCCCGGCTGAGGATCGCGGCTGCTGGCGATGCGCCGTTCCGCTGCAGGAAATAAGCGCAGACCTGCGGCACCCGATTGCAAAATACGACAATCCGGTCATCCTGTGCCACACCTGCCAGCGGCAACAGCGGTGGCTTCATATCCTCATGTTGGAAAAGAAGCGTGAGAGCGGCCGGGGCGCCGTCGAGGCGCCGCCACACTATCACGGTCATCGGGAACGGCTGCGCGAGCGGTTTCGCGAGGCCGGCGATGAGGCGCTATCCGACTACGAGCTGCTGGAACTGGTGCTGTTTCGCGCCTTGCCGCGACGCGATGTCAAGCCGCTCGCCAAAGCGCTGATCGCGACCTTCGGCTCGTTTGCCGAGGTCATTTCCGCGCCGGTCGCGCGGCTCGCCGATAGCAAGGGCCTGGGCGAGGCGGCCATCACCGAGCTCAAGCTCGTACAGGCGGCGGCGAGCCGGCTCTTGCGCGGCGAGGTGAGGAAACGGCCGGCGCTGTCGTCCTGGGCGGCCGTGCTCGACTACTGCCGCAGCGCCCAGGCCTTTGCCGACCGTGAGCAGTTCCGCGTACTGTTCCTCGACAAGCGCAATCAGCTCATTGCCGACGAGCTGCAACAAGTCGGCACCGTCGACCATACGCCGGTTTATCCGCGCGAGGTGGTCAAACGCGCGCGGGAACTGTCCGCAACCGCCGTCATCCCGGTGCACAACCACCCCTCGGGCGATCCGACGCCGTCCCGCGCCGACATCCAAATGACGCAACAGATCATCGCCATCGCCCACCCGCTGGGCATTTCTGTGCATGACCACATTATCGTGGGCAAGGACGGGCACGCGAGCTTCAAGGGCTTGGGGCTGATTTAAGCCGAGACGTTTTACAGCGGTCACGCGCGAAATCGGCCGGGCGGCTGAAAACGCAATGTCATCAGCACGTCTTCCAGCAGCGCCTGCTGCTGCTCGACGGGCATGCCGGCTTACCCGGTCGGTCACGTAGCGTTCTATCCCGCGCCAATCGTCCCCGAACTCGACCGCCGCTTCGCGGCAGAGATCGCCGAGGGCCTCGATCTGTCTTCGTGGCTGGGCCAAGTCGGACGCTCCGTTCAACGCTGGTGAACAACCGCTGTACAAATCATCAGCTTCAAAAGAGCGCACGCTGCTGCTTCATATGAGCGTGCGTGTACCGAGCATGGGGAGCTCAGCATGCAACCGACGCCCATCGATCGCAAGCACAATATGATCCGCACGGAGGTGGTCACCACCTACCAGCAGCTGCTGCACGCGTTCGCGATCCGCGCCATCTGTTTCATGGAGGAACACGGCGTCAAAGCCCAGCAAACCTTCGATGGCAACGACTATCAGGCCACGCATTTCATCGTCTACGCCGGCGACGAGCCGATCGGCACGGTGCGGGTGCGATGGTTTCGGGACTTTGCGAAATTTGAGCGCGCCTCCTTCCGGCCGGCGTGGCGCAACATGCATGTGATCAGGAACTGCGCGAATTTCGTGTTCGATCACGTCGCGCGCAAGGGTTTCGACAAGGTGATCACCCATGCTCAGCCGAAATACGCCCGTATCTGGCGCAGCATGCTCGGCTTCAAGACGATGGAGGGAAAGGGCCCGGTGCAATTCGAGGGTCACGACGAGCCCTACATCGAGCTGGTGAAGCAGCTAATCGTACCCGACAACGCCATAACGGAGCGGACCGACGCTATTGTCCTGTTCCGGACGGAAGGGTATTGGGACGCGCCGTCCGACTTTGAGTCGGCCGCCGCTTGAGACGAAGTGGACTCCAACCATGGCAGCAAGCATGTATGTCGTCGCGAAGCGCCTGACGCCACGAGAGATAGCAATGTTCTTCCACAAGGATCTGCGACGGATCGTCAGCATCCATACCGTGATGTTCCAGAAGCTACTCCTTGAAGAAGATGGGCTGCCGCTGGAGCTGGCCGCCCTGTTCGAGGACGTTGGCAACAGATATCTCGATATCTCCGAGCGGATCAGCGAACTGCATCGGCCGCGCGCAAAAGCTACAGGTTGAACTGCGCCTTGAAACCGGCGTCGTACTCGCTCGGGCCGATGTCCAGCTTGAACTCTTCGCTGAACCAGGGATTGTCGTTGCCGAAAATCCCGCACAGCCAATCAAACGCCGCTCGCACCGGCCGGGAATTAAGCCGGTCGGTGAGCGCGATCGCATAGAGCGGCACGGCTACCGGCTCCATCAGCTCGAGCGGGACGGAGGCGGGCTCCAGCACGGCGTAGCTGCCGAGCAGTCCGATCCCGAGGCCGGCCTTCACCAGCATCCCGTAGGCAAACGAGTTGTCGCAATAATGCGCCACCCGGCCGGCGGCGACGATGCGCTTCCATTCGTTCCACATGCCGGTCGCGGCCGCGTACATCTCCGACTGCAGAAACAGATGCCGCGACAGATTGCTGCGCGTGGGAAGTCCATGCTCCTGGATGTACGACTTGCTCGCTATCGGAATGAAATGCATGCAGCCGAGCTTCCTCGCAACGATATCGGTCGCGTGGACCGGCATAAAGCCGATCATCAGATCAGTTTGATTCTCGCGCAAGCTGATCATGTTCAGGGGGCTCTTGAGGTGACATTGGAGCTTCGGGTACTGGGCATGAAACTGCCGCAGCGCCGGAGCGACAAAGAACGTATTCAATCCGTCGGTGATGCTGATCCTTACGACGCCCTCGGCCTCCTGCTTTTCGGCGCGCAAATCGTTGGTGAGCGAAAATAGCGAGTGATCGAGTTTCGACAATTGTGTCGCCAGCTCCTGTCCTTTCGGCGTCAATTTCACGCCGTGCTGGGTGGGCACGAAGAGCTGCGAACCCATCAAGTCCTGCAAGCGCTTGACCTGGCGGCTCACCGTCGGCTGGCTGGTATGAAGCATTTCCGCCGCCCGGTTGAATGACTTGCCCTTGGCGACTGCGAGGAAAACGCGCAGCTCGCCCCAGAACTGACCGCTCAAAATCTGCTCGTGCTCGAGCGAGGTCCGGGTGATGCTCTCCTGCTCCTCGCTGAACGGCGCCGGTGTTACGCTATGCACGTTCTCCTCCATTATTTGCACGCACTCTGCGACTATGGCTCGCCTTGCGTCCTCGACACACGCTCAGCGCGAACAGACAAATCTTTTCCACGGGTCTAGTCAATCGGAAAGTCCCCTGCCGCATCTCGCGGAAGGGCTCTAGCCTCGGAGAAATTCCGATAAAAATCAATTATTGCACCGCGATTCGCGGGCTCGCCGGCGGCCGCGGGGGCAAATAGACCGGTGCAGACAGTATTTCAAATTGCTATTACGACACAAACACGACAAATAGGGCCGCACAGCGGGCTAAAGGAACATTGAACGATGCGCAGGGCTCCAAATGCAACGGACAGACACGTCGGAAAACGCGTACGCATGCGGCGTCTTATGGTTAAAATGACGCAGGAAAAGCTTGCCGCCCAACTCGGGCTGACGTTTCAGCAGGTGCAAAAATACGAAAAGGGCGTCAACCGCGTCAGCGCGAGCCGCCTGCGCGAGATGTCGCATGTGCTGCAGGTTCCAGTGCAATTCTTCTTTGACGGATTGCCGGAGACGAAGGGCGGAATTGCCAAGGATCGGCAGGAACCGTCGCAGAAGTTCGTCTATGATTTTCTCGCCTCTTCCGACGGCATCGCGCTCGCCCGGGCGTTTACGCGGCTAAAAAGTCCCAAGCTGCGGCGCCGCATTGTCCAGCTGGTGAAAGAGTTCGTCGACGAAGCCGGGGATGAAAGCTGATTGTTGCCCTCCGGCGCGCCCGCGAGTCCTTGTTGGCCAATCGCCGACGTATCCCGCATCGTCTTTCACTTCGACGCCATAGCTCTCGCCGGTAACGGACGGCAGGCTCGGCAACGCGCAACTCCGAAACCGTCGCGACGAAGATTGACTATTGCCGCACCAGCAAAACCGGATCGGCGGTTTCCGGGACGCGCTGCCAAGTGTTGACGTCGTTTTCCTCGAAACGCCAAGTCTGCCCGCGCGCCGAGAGTAAGACCAGTTCGCCCTGGTTCATGCGCCATGAGGTCGGAGCGAAACGGGTGACGAAACCGTCGCAGCCGGGCTTGAGCTTGAGCGCCAAACTATCGGCGCTGGCCGGATTGTTCGCCAGCGTCAGCATGCAGATCGGCTTACCGGTACCGCGCGCGATGGCCCACTCGCCGGCGACTTCGTCGGCAGAGCGGACCGGCGCCGCGGCGGCGCTTTGCAAGACGTAACGGCCTTCGCCCGGCTGGAAGCCGTCGTAGATACCGGATTCAGCCTCGGTGAGCTCGATCACCGCGGTGCCGCTGGCGTCGAGAAGGCGCAATGCGCCGTAATTGTCCACCGCCCAGCCGACGATCTCCTTGGTCGAGGGAAAGACGCTCGGGCAGTTCCGGTCGATGTCGAGTTTGTAGCCGCCGGCTGCGGGATCGGCGCGGAAATTGAAACGACAGATCCGGTCGTGATCCGCGTTGGAGAACTCCCAAGCGCCGATCATCGCCCCGACCGGGTCGCTTGGGGTCTGCGCGTCTTCGGCGCCCGCGCCGCCGCCGAGGCCGCTCACCAGGAGCATGCCGGCAATGGCGGCACAACGGATGGCAAACGCGCTCATACCGAAAGCTACCACGGTCGCACCGCGCCGTCATGGTCGGCCGACGCTGGTTCAGGGAAGTTCAAAACACTGCGCCTTCAGGGAAGTTCAAATGCGGCGCCCTTTGCTTTCCCTTGCTCCGAACAGCGGGAACTTGAGCGTCATTGCCGGTATGCGCCCGGTTGCTATTGCAACCGCACGCACCACATATTTCAAGCAAGCGGCACCCGCGCCGCAGGAGTTGACGCACGTGACCGACGACAGGTCTGCACCGGAGCGACCCCGCGCCGAACCGGAAATCATTCCGCCCGATCGGGATCCCGGCCGGCCGGCTTGGCGGCGAAGCGCGTTCCCGGATATCGGGGGAACGCAGCGCATCTACGTCACGCGAATTGGACCGTTCGGCGGCATCCTTTTGCTGCTGGCAGTGTTCGTTCTCGCCGCAGTGGTGCTCCTCGCCGTCCTCGGCGCGCTGATCATCTGGATTCCCATCGTCGGCCTTATCGTGCTGGTCGCCGCTCTTTCCGGGTTCCTGCGACTGCGCCGATGGTGACGAATGCGCGGGAATACACCGCGCGTTAACTTTAATGCTTTATGAATTTCGGCCGGGACGAATGCCCGGACGTGCCGAGCGGCGTGCGTGTTGATGTTGAGTCGGGTGAGCTGCTTGTTCCGACAAGTCATCGCGCCAGCGGCGTCCGGCGCGGCTCATCGCTAGGGTAACAGTCGAGTGTCGAATGTTCGAAGCGCCGCGCCCAGTCGAATCGGCAGCCGCCGGAAGGGACACTACCGGCCTCGGGGCTTCCCCCCTCGCGCAAATGGATTTCCGCGGAATCTTGCTCCTGGTCCGGCGTGGCAAGAAGACGATCTTTTGGACGACTGCCGCCTCGCTGTTGCTGATGGCGGTTTTCGTCCTCGCGGTGCCGCATCGATACACCGCGACGACCCAGATCCTCATTGATCCGACGGATTTGCGCGCGGTCGGCAGCGAGCTCAGTCCGACAAATCAAATGAGCGATATCGCGGTGCTGCAGGTCGAAAGCCAGGTTCGGGTGCTGACCTCCGACAGCGTTCTACGCCGCGTGATCAAAACCGAGGCGCTCGACCGCGATGCGGAATTTGCCGGACGGCCGTCGCTGCTGCGCGGCTTGATCGGCATGGTCGGGCTCGGCTCCGCCGCTCCTGCCGACAGCACGCTGACCGCCCTGACCGCGTTGCGCCGCAGCCTGGTGGTGAAACGCGCCGAGCGAACCTACGTGGTCGACGTGAGCGTCACCAGCCTGTATCCGGAAAAGGCCGAGCGCATCGCCAACGCAATCGCACAAGCCTATCTGACGGAACAAACGGATGTCAGGTCCGACGCGGCGCGGCAGATTTCGCAGACGCTTTCCGCTCGTCTCAGCGAGCTCAAGGACCGGGTGCGCGAGGCTGAAGAACGAGTCGAAGCGTTCAAGGCACGCAACAATATCCTCGGCGCCAGCGGGCAGCTCGTCAATGAGCAACAGCTCTCGGAGCTCAACAATCAACTGGGAGCGGCGCGGGCGCGCGCGGCGCAAGCGAAGGCGCGCCTCGAGGAAGTCGAACGCCTGCAGCGGACCAAAGGCGACGTCGGCGCGGTCCCGGAGGCGGTACAGTCGCCGACCATAACCGCGCTGCGCGGCCAATACGCCGAGATCGTGCGCCGCGAAGCCGAGCAGATGACCTCGCTCGGCGCGCGCCATCCGGCGGTGATCGAAATCCAAGCGCAGGCCGACCGGCTGCGGCGGATGATCGAGGAGGAGGTCAATCGCACCGCGCTTTCCGCGCGCAGCGAATACGAAAGCGCGCACGCCAACGAAGACATGCTCGCCCGCAGCCTGGAAGCGCTCAAGCACAACGCGGTCATCACCAACGAGGCCATGGTAACGCTGCGTGAACTGGAACGCGACGTGCAGGCCAGCCGCGCGGTCTACGAGGCATTCCTCGTTCGCGCCCGCGAGACCGGCGGACAGGAGCGCCTCGACACCAAGAACATCCGCGTGATCTCCCGCGCCGACCTGCCGCTGCACCGCAGTTTTCCGCCCTCGAACCTGATCCTCGCCGTGGCGGCATTGGCTCTCGGCATCGGCGCCGGGATCGCGATCACCATATTGCGCCCGCCAAGCGAGGAGACAGCCGCACGACCGGACGCCGGGCGCAGCCCGGGCGGCCGGCCGGACCAAGTCGCCGCCGGATCGAAGCCGGCGAGACCGGCGCGGCCTGACGTTCCGGTGCTCGCGGTATTGCTGGGCGCCGACGAGCCGCCTGAGCTCTGGGCGCTGAGCGAGCCAAAATCGCGCTTCGCGCGGGATATCCGCAAGATCTATGAGGCGGTGCGGACGAGCCACAACAAGCGCGGCAATCCGAGCCTGCTGGTGGTCGCAACGCGGAGCGAAGATGATGACACCGCGGCCGTCGCGCTTAATCTCGCGGCGGTCGGAGCCTTAACGCAGCGCGTGCTGCTGATCGATGCCGATCTCGACCAGCGCATGCTCACCGCGGTCGACGCCGAGCAGAGCGAAGCCGGTCTCGTCGACGTGGCCGTCGGCCGCCGGGTCCTTTCCGATGTCGTTGTTCGCGACCGCGAAACCAACATCAATCTCCTGCCCTTCGTGGCGCCGAACAGCCGGCGCGATCGCAGGATCAAGGACGAGGACATCAGGCTGGCATTCGCCCAGACCAAGCATTTCGACATGGTGATCGTCGCCGCCGCGGACAGTGATGGCGATCCCAGCGGACGCTTCTTTGCTGGGCTCGTGGATCACATCGTCCTGGTCGCCCGGACGGAAGATGCCGACGCCGGCGCCATCGAGGAACTAGTTTCACGCTTCGGCCTCGACGCCCGGAAGATCCGCGGCGCGGTATTGACCAGCGCCGAGGCGGCCTGAGCAACCGGGCGTACGGCGCCGCGGGCTCAGTTCGGAATCTCAAGCCGAAACATGCATTAAGTTTAATGCGTCTGCCGCCGATGGCACCGGATTATCGCGACAACTTGCGTGCATTCGCGCAAGGCGCGCCCTTCATCCAGCCGTCACAAACCACGCGCAGAGTTGAAGCCCGTTTCCCAACGAGGGCTCCCCATGAGTGATATTGCCTTACCCGGTTCGATTGAACCCGCAATTCGCAAGGGACCGGATCTTACTGGCGCCATTAACCCGCTGACCGGCATCATTTTTGGCGGAGTGCTCGCGGCGGTACTCCTTTTCGTCGCCTACAGCATCTATTCCGACATCGGCGCCACCGGCGCCAAAGTTACCAGCCTTGCGCCCTTCCTCCTCCTTTTCGTTGCGCTCTTGATCGCGCTTGGCTTCGAGTTCGTGAACGGCTTTCACGACACCGCCAATGCGGTGGCGACCGTCATCTATACGCGTTCGCTTCCGGCAAATATCGCGGTGGTCTGGTCGGGCTTGTTCAACCTTGCCGGCGTGCTGCTGTCCTCGGGGGCGGTCGCATTCGGCATCATCTCGCTGCTTCCGGTCGAGCTGATCCTGCAGGTCGGCAGCCATGCCGGTTTTGCCATGGTGTTCGCGCTGCTCATAGCGGCGATCGTCTGGAACCTCGGCACTTGGGCCTTCGGCCTGCCGGCGTCGAGTTCGCACACTTTGATCGGCTCGATCATCGGGGTGGGCGTGACCAACGCGTTGCTGCACGGCCGCAGCGGTACGGCCGGCGTCGATTGGTCCAAGGCGAAGGACGTCGGCGAGGCGCTGCTGCTCTCGCCCCTGTTCGGCTTTGCGCTGGCGGCGGCCCTGCTGTTGCTTCTGAAAACCGTCATCCGCATTCCGGCGCTCTACGCCGAGCCGAAGGGCAATCAGCCTCCGCCCTGGTGGATTCGCGGCATCCTCATTTTGACCTGCACGCTGGTGAGCTTCTTCCACGGCTCGAACGACGGGCAGAAGGGTATGGGCCTGATCATGTTGATCCTGATCGGCACCGTCCCGACCGCTTATGCCCTCAACCGTTCCTTGCCCGAGGGCCAGCTGCAGGTGTTCGCGTCGGCTTCGCAAGCGGCGAGCCTGGTGATCGAGCAGAAAGCAGCGGGATACAATGTTCTCGGCAATCCGCGGCCGGCCGTCACCGCTTATGTCTCCAGTCATGAGCTCAATGAGGGCACCTATCCCTCATTGGCGGTCCTGGTGCGCGACATCGCCGACCAGGTCACCAAATACGGATCGCTCGCCAGAATGCCGGCGGAAACCGTCGGCAACACCCGCAACGACATGTATCTCGCGTCGGAGGCGATCCGCTTCCTGATGAAGGACAAGGGCAACGATCTCTCGCCGGCTGAAGTGAAAACATTGAACGACTACAAGCTTTCGCTCGACAAGGCGACCAAGTTCATTCCGACCTGGGTCAAGGTGGCGGTGGCGATTGCACTCGGCCTCGGAACGATGATCGGCTGGAAACGTATTGTCGTCACCGTCGGCGAGAAAATCGGCAAGACGCATTTGACTTATGCGCAAGGCGCCTGCGCCGAAATCACGGCGGCGGCGACGATCGCCGCAGCCGACATCTACGGATTACCCGTGTCTACGACGCACGTGCTGTCCTCCGGCATCGCCGGCACCATGGCGGCGAACGGCTCGGGACTGCAGCTGTCGACCATCCGTAATATCGCGCTGGCCTGGGTGCTGACGCTGCCTGCGGCGATGATCATCTCCGGGACCCTGTACTGGGCGTTCTCGGGATTGTTCTGAACGAAGAAAATATTTTCGCTGCGTGGTCAGAGGCGCCGCGGTCCGGCGCCTCTTCTCCCAGATGCACCGGGACATTTCCCGGTCAAGGTGCGCAAGAGCGGAACAATCTCGCCATCACCAGCGAACGCTTCGCGTTTGCGCCCAAGGCTAGCATTTGTGCCCCGGCAGCAACCGCGTATAGTCGGCAGCGGGGAGCCGCGGCATGCTGGAAGACCTGCTGCAGCGGAGGCCGTATAACGCGGTCGCCGATTTTGTCGATGCGCAGGTCGCGCGCGGCCTCGGCAAAAAAATCGCATTCATCGATGCAGACCGGTCGCTGAGTTACGACGAACTGCAGGCAAGCACCTGCCGGTTCGCCGCGGCGCTGAGGTCTTTGGGGCT
This sequence comes from uncultured Alphaproteobacteria bacterium, assembly GCA_963850855.1. Lineage (GTDB taxonomy): Bacteria > Pseudomonadota > Alphaproteobacteria > Rhizobiales > Xanthobacteraceae > BOG-931. The sequence continues at coordinate 223,677 of CAWKNH010000008.1, read as the reverse complement.
GCGGCCGGAAGAGCGGCTTGCCTTGCTGCTCTACGACACCGTGGACTTTCCGGTCGCGTTCTGGGGTGGCGTACGCGCCGGCATCGTGGTGCTGCCGCTCAACACGCTGCTGACGGCGGAGCAGTACGCCTACATCCTGAGCGACAGCCGCGCCTCGGCGATTGTTGCTGCAGCGCCGCTCGCCCGAACGCTCGTCCCTGTTCTCGATCGTCTGCCGCGGCTGCGCACGGTCATTCTTGTCGGCTCGGGCAGCGAGGAGAGGGCGGCATTTCCCGGACGCAGCGTGCACGATCTTGCCGACCTGCTCGCCGACGAGAGCCCGTCTCTCTTTGCGGCGCCGACGCTTTCCGACGAAGTCGCTTTCTGGATGTACACATCGGGTTCGACTGGCGAGCCCAAGGCCGTCAAGCACGTCCACACGACTATGATGGCGGCGGCGCGGCTGATGGGCCGGTCGGTGATCGGCATTCGCGAAGACGACGTGGTGTTCTCGGCAGCCAAGCTGTCTTTCTCCTACGGTCTTGGCAACGCCATGGCCTTTCCGATGTCGGTCGGCGCGACTACCGTGCTGCTATCGCAACGGGCGACGCCCGAGGCGGTGTTCGAGGTCGCGCACCGCCATCGGCCGACGATCTTCTACGGCGTACCCACGCTCTACGCCGCGATGCTCGCGCATAGCGACATGCGCAGCGGCATCGGTTCCGATCGCTTGCGGCTCGCGATCTCCGCGGGCGAGGCGCTGCCCGCGCATCTCGGCGAGCGCTGGCGCGCAAGCGCCGGCGTCGAGGTGCTCGACGGCATCGGCTCGACCGAGATGTTCCAAACCTTCCTCAGCAATCGCCAGGACGATGTGCGCTACGGTACGACCGGTAAGCCGGTGCCTGGATATGATCTCGACATTGTCGACGAGCACGGGCATCGCCTGCCGGACGGTGAGATCGGCGAACTGATCGTGCGCGGGCCGACCGCCGGCGAGGGCTACTGGAACCAGCGCGCGAAAAGCCGGCGCACCTTCATCGGCGAGTGGACCCATACCGGCGATAAATTCCTCCGCGATGGCGAGGGCTATTATCATTACTGCGGACGCACCGACGACATGTTCAAGGTGAGCGGCATGTGGGTGTCGCCGTTCGAGGTGGAAGCCGCGCTCGCTTCTCATGAAGCCGTGCTCGAAGCCGCCGTGATCGGCAAGGAGGACGCCGACGGTTTGATCAAGCCGAAGGCCTTCATCGTGCTCAGGAACGGCTATGCCGCCGACGAAGGATTGATCGAGACATTGCGCGTGCACGTGAAGGCCTGCGCCGGGCCGTGGAAATACCCGCGCTGGATCGACGTCCGGCCCGACTTGCCGCGGACTGCTACCGGAAAAATCCAGCGATTCAAGCTGCGCGAATTGGAGCGACAATAAACCGTTTCGGCAACGGCGCCGATCGAAGTGCGGCCGCGCAGCCGCTAGCACCCTCCCGCCTCGCGCAGTATTGCGGGCTTAGTCGCCGAATAGCCGCTGCACCAGCCGGCGCGCCAGGACGCCGGAGACCCGGCGGCGATAATGGCCGGGGGTAAAAGTCGTCTTCATCGCCATGATCTGATCGCGCACCAGAGCGTCGAGGCCGGCGAACAGGCGCTGGTCGAGGCCGCCGCCGCAGAGCGCAGCGGTCCCGGCAAGCCGCACCGGCCGCGGATTGGTGCCGGTGAAGGCGACGCGCAGATCCGCGAGCCGATCGCGGTCCCGCCGCAACGCCACGGCGACGCCGGTGACCGGATATTCGATCGACCGGCGGATGCGGATCTTGTCGTAAGCCGAACGCAAGCCGGGCACGTTTTTCGCGCGCACTGCGGTGATGATTTCGCCGGCGCGGAGCGACAGGAAATGCTTGCCATCGCCGCGCGTTTGCGTGATCGGCTCGTCTTGCCGAGCAAAGCCGATGTAGAGATCGGCGAGCGGCATGGTGCGCGTGCCCGACGGTCCGGCGATGTCGATTTCTGCGTCGAGCGTGAGCAGCGCCGGCGCGAGATCGCCGCTATAGGTGGCGAAGCACACGCCGCGGCTCTTCGGGGCGACATGACAGATTTCGCCGGTCGTCTTGAGACAATGGTGATTGGCTTCGCGCCACCATTCGCTCTGGTTGTAGTAGATGCAGCGCGTGTCGAGCGCGAGATTGCCGCCGACGGTTCCCATGTTGCGGTGGGTCGGGCCGGCGATGTGGGCGGCGGCCTGCGCCACCACCGGATAGTATTCGACCACGCCGGGATGGGCGGCGACCTCGGCGAGTGTGGCGGCCGCGCCGATGTGAAGGCCGCGCGGGTCGGCGGTAATGCCGCGCAGCTCGGCGACCTCGTTGATATCGATGAGCACCGGCGGGGCAACGATGCCGCGCCTTATGTTCACCAGGAGGTCGGTGCCGCCGCCGAGCAACCGGCTGCCGGAATGCTCAGTGCGCGCTTTCACCAACTCGTCGAGCGTGCGCGGGCGAACCAGGTCGAACTGCGGCAGCGCATCCATCAAGGGCCGCCATTCGTCTTGCGTCCCCGCGCCCGCTTTTCGATCGCGGCAAAAACGCGATCCGGCGTCACCGGCAGATCGTTGAAGCGCAGCCCGATGGCGTCGGCAATGGCGTTGGTGAGCGCCGGCAGGAACGCGGCCAGCGATCCCTCGCCGGCTTCCTTGGCGCCGAACGGGCCGTGCGGATCGATGCTCTCGACGATGCCGACCTCGATCGGCGGAGAATCCTGGATCGTCGGCACGCGATAATCGAGCATGTTGGCGGTGAGCATGAGGCCCTCGTGATAGGCGGCTTCTTCGCTCATCGCCTGGCCCATGCCCATCCACACCGATCCTTGCACCTGGCCCTCGACGGTGAGACGGTTGAGCGCCTTGCCGCAATCATGCGCGACCCACACCTTGTCGACGCTGACCATCCCGGTCTCTTCGTCGACGCTGACCTCGACCACCTGCGCCGAATAGCTGTAGCCCATGGTGCCGCCGATCGCCGCGCCGCGATATTTCTTGCCGCCGTGCGATTGCGGGATCGTCGAGTAGTTGCCGGTCACGGTGATGGTACCGGTGTCCCTCAACGCCTCGGTGACTACCTCATTGAAGGTGAGGCCCTTGTCTTGCGCGCCGGCGCGATAGAGTTCGCCCAGGCAGTCGATCTCGTCAGGCTTGGCTTCGAGCTTGCGCGCCGCGGCGGCGACCAGAACGGCCTTGAGGTTGCGCGCCGCCTCGATGGCGGCATTGCCGACCATGAAGGTGACGCGCGAGGAATAGGAGCCGTTGTCTTTGGGCACCACCTCGCTGTCGCCGGTGACGACGCGCACCCGCGATAGGTCAAGTCCCAGCACCTCGGCAACGGATTGCGCCAGGATCGTCGTCGAACCTTGTCCGATGTCGGCAGCACCGGACAGAACGACGATCGAGCCGTCGAAATCGAGCTTGATCTTGACCGTCGCATGCGGCTCGCCGGTCCAATTTACCGGCTTCGAGGCGCCGCTGAGATAGTGTGAGCAGGCAAACCCGAGACCTTTACTCGTGCCGTTTCGCTTCGGCAGCTTGCCCTTGCGGTCCTTCCAGCCGCTCTCGCGCTCGACCCAATCGACGCATTCGGGCAGGCCGTAGCTGTTCACCATCAGATCGTTGTCGGTGAGGGTCGGTGCGTTGAGGTAGTTGGCGCGCCGCACCGCGACCGGATCGATGCCCATCTCCTGCGCCATCTGGTCGATCAAGCTCTCGAACGCGAAGCGCACATCGACGGTGCCGTGACCGCGGAAGGCGCCGCATGGCGGAGTGTTGGTGAGCACGCGTTTGCCGATGTACTTCACGTTATGCAGATCGTAGATCGCGTACAGCATCGAGCCGGCGTAGAGGATGGTCACGACGCCGTAGCCGGAATGGGCGCCGCCGCGCTGCAGGCATTCGCATTCGACGGCGGTGATGCGTCCGTCGCTACGCATGCCAAGCTTGAGCCTGATGTCGGTCTCCGGCCGGCCGCGGTGGGTGATGAAGGTCTCCTCGCGATTGACCACCAGGCGCACGCAGCCGCCGGTCTTGCGCGCGAGCAACGCGGCAATGAGTTCGACGTTGAGCGTCTCGGTGCGGCAGCCGAAGCCGCCGCCGACATGCGGCTTGACCACGCGGATGCGCGACATGTCCATGTCGAGGATCTGCGACAGCATGAGGTGCACGTAGTAGGGCACCTGGGTCGAAGCGTGCACGGTGATCCGGTCACGGACCGCGTCGTAATCGGCAAGCGCGGCGTGCATCTCCATCTGGTTCTGGCACACTTCGGCGCAATTATAGGTGCCCTCGCGCACCAGATCGGCGGCGGCGAAGCCGGCTTCGACGTCGCCTAGCTCGAAATAGACGTCGCGTTCCACATTGTGCGGGCGCTGCGGGTGAAGATCGATCGCGTCGGGCGCCATCGCTTCGCGCGCGCTGTGATAGGCGGGCAGTTCGCGAACCTTCAGTTTGATGCGGCGCACCGCCTCCTTCGCCGTGGCGTCGTCGATCGCGGCGACGGCGGCGACCGGCTCGCCGCGATAGCGCACCCGCTCGCGTGCCAGCGGATGCTCACTGCGGGCGATCGGCAGCACGCCGAAAGTCTTGTCGCAATCGGCGCCGGTGATGACGGCTTTCACGCCGGGAAGCTTCGCCGCCTCGGAAATGTCCAGCTCGAGAATTTCGGCGTGCGAATAAGGGCTACGGAAGATCCGTCCGGCGAGCATGCCCGGAACGATGAGATCGGCGGTGTACTTGGCGCGCCCGGAGACTTTCTCCGGGCCGTCGACCATCGGCACGTATCCGCCGATGGTATGCGCCGGAGCAATCTCGTTCATCGCGCGATGCCGTTGGTGTTCACGGACTCAATCCCCGGCCATGCAGTTCGGCTGCATGCATCACCGCCTCGATGATTTTCACGTAGCCGGTGCAGCGGCAGATGTTGCTGCCGAGTGCGTCGCGGATCTCGTCTTCGTTCGGCCGCGGGTTGTGGCGGAGCAAGCCAGCCGACGCCATGATGAAGCCCGGCGTGCAATAGCCGCATTGCGCGCCAAGCTTTTCGTGAAATCCCCGTTGCACGGCCGACAGGTGTCCGTCCTGCATGAGCGATTCAACGGTATCGACACGGTGCCCGTGGGCCATCGCCCCCAGCATCAGGCACGATAATCGAGGTTCACCGTCAATTAGCACGGTGCATGCGCCGCATTCGCCGCCGTCGCAGCCCGTTTTCGTTCCGGTCAATCCGACGATTTCCCGCAAATAATCCAGCAAAAGCACGTTGTCGGGTATCGCGTCGCTGCGTGCGCGGCCGTTGAGCGTGAGCTGGACAATGCGCGCCATGTGGCTTCAACTGTTTTTCTGTTTATGGCGATCTTGATAGCAGAACGAGCCGCCTGCTTCAAATCGCGCGGCGCATCGGAGCGAATCCCTTTCGCGCGATCACTGCACGCGGAAACGCTCAATGACTTCGTCCGGAATCGACTTTGCCTTGATGACGGCGGGATCGTCGGGGTCACGCGTCGCCCACACGCGAGTCTCGCGGCCTTCGACCGCGAGTTCGCCGCCGACGCGCAGCTGATGATCGACGTCGAAACTCGAGCGGCGGAACGCGCTCACCTGCGAAGCGAGCTCGACCGTGTCGCCGAAGCGGGCCGGAGCAAGGAACCGCGCGCTGGCGTCGACTAAGGGAATGCCGAGGATTTGGAACACGCCGGCGAGATCGGGCGGCTTCACGCCTAGCGCCGCCTCGAACAGAATCCACGTGCCCCAGTCGAAGAACTCGAAGAAGCGACTGTTGAAGACGATGCCGGCGGGGTCGCAATGCGCCCACTCGATAGTAAATCGCCGCCGGCTGACGAAATTGGTCATCACGTGCCTGCATTCAATCATCGGCATCGGAACGCGGGTCCGGCGGTTATGTCAAACCATGCACGCAGTGAGCGAATGCCCGTGCCCAAAGTTGCATCACTTTCGCTCTTTGGCGCGTTCGACAATTGCCTAATAAATAGGCATTGGAGCGAGGCGAACCGGATTCAAAATGGGCGCGACCCAGCCTGCAACTTTGGTCGCGATACAGAAATACCTGCGTGTAATCAATATCTTATGAAATGTCATAGATTGGCATACTCCTTGCGATTTGACGTGCAGCGCGACGGTGCCGGGCCGGTCGCGCGCGTCCAACAGAGGAAATCGCGATGCTCACACCAACTAGCGCGGCCGCCAAGCGACCGCGGGACCGTCGCTGGCTTGCCGCCGCGGCGGGCCTAGCCCTTGGCCTTGCTGCGGCGTTACCCGCCAAGGCCGAGGATACGATCAAAGTCGGCATTCTCCATTCGCTCTCCGGCACCATGGCCATCAGCGAGACGACGCTGAAGGACGTGGTGCTCATGCTCATCGACGAGCAGAACAAGAAGGGCGGCGTGCTCGGCAAGAAGCTCGAGGCCGTCGTCGTCGACCCGGCCTCGAACTGGCCGCTGTTCGCGGAAAAGGCCCGCGAGCTTATCAGCAAGGACAAGGTCGCAGTCGTGTTCGGCTGCTGGACGTCGGTGTCGCGCAAGTCGGTGCTGCCGGTGTTCAAGGAGCTCAACAGCATCCTGTTCTATCCGGTGCAGTACGAAGGCGAAGAGAGCGAGCGCAACGTGTTCTACACCGGCGCCGCGCCGAACCAGCAAGCTATCCCGGCAGTTGATTATCTGGCGAGCGCGGAGGGCGGCAATGTGAAGCGCTGGGTGCTGGAAGGCACCGACTACGTCTATCCGCGCACCACCAACAAGATTCTCGAGGCCTACCTCAAGGACGTGCTTAAGGTGGCTCCCGAGGACATCATGATCAACTACACGCCGTTCGGCTTTTCCGACTGGCAGACCGAGGTCGCGGCGATCAAGAAGTTCGGTTCCGCGGGCAAGAAGACGGCGGTGGTGTCGACCATCAACGGCGATGCCAACGTGCCGTTCTATAAGGAGCTCGGCAACCAAGGCATCAAGGCGAAAGACATCCCGGTGGTGGCGTTCTCGGTCGGCGAAGAGGAACTCGCCGGCCTCGACACCAAGCCGCTGGTCGGCCACCTCGCCGCCTGGAATTACTTCGAATCGATCAAGACCCCGGAGAACGAGGCCTTCATCAAGGAATGGCACGCGTTCACCAAGAACCCGAAACGCACCACCAACGATCCGATGGAAGCCCATTACATCGGCTTCAATATGTGGGTAAAGGCGGTCGAGAAGGTCAAATCGACCGATCGCCGACAAGGTAATCGAGGCGCTGCCCGGCACCAAGGCACCAAACCTCACCGGCGGTATCTCGACACTGCTTCCCAACCATCACATCACCAAGCCGGTGTATATCGGCGAGATCAGAGCCGACGGCCAGTTCGACGTGGTGTGGAAGACCAAGGGGTTGGTACCCGGCGCCGCCTGGTCGGCTTACCTGCCGGGATCGAAAGATCTCATTGGCGATTGGGTTACGCTCAAGTGCGGCAACTACAACACCGTAACGAAGAAGTGCGGCGGCGCATCGTAACGACGCCGGCGCTGTGACAATGATCTGGCGGGAAGGCGGCGTGTCGCCTTCCCGCATCCAGAGCATGATCCCGAAAGTGGATACCGGTTTTCGGAAAAGATCATGCTCCAACGAAAAATAGAGCCTGGTTCTGACTCGTCAGAACGGATAAGGCTTCGGTCCGGGGACCTCGCGATGCGTCTCAGCCGAGCTTGTCTCGTCGCTCTGCTATTGGCCTTGGGCTTGGCGCTGGGCTGCGCGACTGCGCGCGCCGCAGGTCTCGATCAGGCGCTCGCTCATTTTACGACCGACGATTTCAGCGACACCACCGACGGCATCAGCGCGGTCGCCGCGAGCGGCGATCCGCGCGCCGAAACCATCATCCGTGCCCTGCAGGACGGCCAATTGATGTTCAGCGCCGAACGCAAGGCGGTCTACATCAAGGACGATTCCGGCAAGCTCACCGACGCCGCCACCGGCCGGGCAATCGCAGGCGACGCGCCCGACGATCTCGACAATGTCCGCATCAACAATCGGCTGCGGGGAGCGCTCGACGCCGCGCTCGGCGGGCTTACGCTCTTGGCCAGCGATCCCGGCTCGCGATACGAGGCCGCGCAGGCGGTGTTCAAGTCGCGTGAAGCAAGCGCGCTGCCGACGCTCGACACCGCCATCGCCAAGGAGCAGGACCCGCGGGTCAAGCGTGCGCTGCTGGAGGCGCGCGCGGCGGTCATTCTCTTCAGTACCGATGCCAAGGATGAGGACAAGCTCGCCGCCGTAGACGTCGTGCGCCAGCGCGGCGACCAGGAGGCGCTCGGGCTCCTCTCCAGCCTACCGGCCGGCACCCCGGCGCCGGTCATGAAGGCCGCGACCGCCGCCATCGCCGCGATCAACAACCGCCTGGTCCTGTGGAACGCGGTGCAGAACGCGTGGTACGGCGTTTCGCTGGGCTCGGTGTTGCTGCTCGCCGCCATCGGCCTTGCCATCACCTTCGGCGTCATGGGGGTGATCAACATGGCGCATGGCGAGATGGTGATGGTCGGCGCCTATGTCACCTTCGTCGTGCAGGAGACGATCCGCACGCGAAACCCGGCTTTGTTCGACTATTCGCTGGCGATCGCCATTCCGCTGTCCTTCCTGGTCGCCGGATGCATCGGCATATTGATCGAGCGCTGCATCATCCGCTTCCTCTACGGCCGGCCGCTGGAGACGCTGCTGGCGACCTGGGGGCTGTCGCTGATCCTGCAGCAGGCGGTACGCACCACCTTCGGTCCGAACAACCGCGAGGTGGGCAATCCATCCTGGATGAGCGGCGCCTTCGACGCCGGCGGCATCACCATCACCTATAACCGGCTCTGGATCATCTGCTTCGCGCTGGCGGTGTTCGTGGCGCTGCTCGCGCTGTTGCGCTTTACCCGGTTCGGGCTGGAAATGCGGGCGGTCACCCAGAACCGCGTCATGGCAGCGTCGATGGGCATCCGTACCAGCCGCGTCGACGCCCTGACTTTCGGCCTTGGCTCCGGTATCGCCGGCATGGCCGGCGTCGCCCTTTCGCAGATCGACAATGTCAGCCCCAATCTCGGCCAGGGCTACATCATCGACAGCTTCATGGTGGTGGTATTCGGCGGCGTCGGCAATCTGTGGGGCACGCTGGTTGGCTCGTTCGTGCTCGGGGAGGCCAACAAGTTTCTTGAGCCCTACGCCGGCGCGGTGCTTGGCAAGATTGCCATACTTGTGCTGATCATTCTCTTCATTCAGAAGCGGCCGCGCGGAATGTTCGCGCTGAAGGGCCGGGCAGTAGAGGTATGACCACGCACATCCTGATCCGCTCGCTCGACCGCGGCGCGACCCTCTTTCTGATCGTCATTGCCGCCATTGCGATCGCGGTGCCGCTGCTCAATCTGGCGCTGCCGGAATCCTCGGCGTTCCATGTGCCGACCTATCTGGTCTCCTTGTTCGGGAAATACGCCTGCTATGCGCTGCTGGCGCTGTCGATCGACCTGATCTGGGGATTTTGCGGCATCCTCTCGCTCGGCCACGGCGCGTTCTTCGCGCTCGGCGGCTACGCCATGGGCATGTATCTGATGCGGCAGATCGGCACCCGCGGCGTCTATGCCGACCCGATCCTGCCGGACTTCATGGTGTTCCTGAACTGGAAGCATCTGCCGGTCTACTGGTACGGCTTCCAGTACTTCCCCTATGCCGCGCTGATGGTGGTGCTGGTTCCGGGCGCGCTCGCCTTCGTGTTCGGCTGGTTCGCGTTTAGGAGCCGCGTCACCGGCGTCTATCTGTCGATCATCACCCAGGCGCTGACCTTCGCGCTGATGCTCGGCTTCTTCCGCAATAATTTCGGCTTCGGCGGCAATAACGGATTGACCGACTTCAAGGACATCCTCGGCTTCAACGTGCAGGCGGAGACGACGCGCGTCGTCCTGTTCGCGATCTCGTGCCTCGCGATCATGCTCGGCTTCCTGCTTTGTCGCGCCATCGTCACCTCGAAATTCGGCAAGGTGCTGATCGCGATCCGCGACGCCGAATCGCGCACGCGCTTCCTCGGCTACCGGGTGGAATCCTACAAGCTCGTCGTATTCACCCTCTCCGCCTGCATGGCCGGCATCGCCGGCGCGCTTTACGTCCCGCAGGTCGGCATCATCAATCCGAGCGAGTTTGCTCCCGGCAATTCCATCGAGGCGGTGATCTGGGTCGCGGTCGGCGGCCGCGGTACGCTGACCGGCGCGGTCATCGGCGCGGTGCTGGTCAACTATGCCAAGACCTTCTTTACCAGCGGCGCGCTGGCGCCCTATTGGCTGTTCATGCTCGGCACGCTGTTCATTGCCGTGACCTTGCTGCTGCCGCGCGGCGTGGTCGGCACCATGCGGCACTGGACGGCGTTGCGGCGCGATCGGGCCTCGGCCGCGGCCGAAGACGGCGTCACCGAACCGTTGCCGGCGGAGTGAGGAACGGGGCATGGAAGCGCTGACCACCGCACTCCTTTATCTCAACGGCGTCACCGTCTCCTTCGACGGCTTCAAGGCGCTCAATAATCTTTCGTTCGCCATCGAGCCCGGCGAAATGCGCGCCATCATCGGTCCGAACGGCGCCGGCAAGACCACGATGATGGATGTGGTCACCGGCAAGACCCGGCCGGACCTCGGCGACGTCATGTTCGACGGCCTGCACAATCTGACCCGGCTCGACGAGGCCGAGATCGCCCAGCTCGGCATCGGCCGCAAGTTTCAGAAGCCGACCGTGTTCGAGAGCCACACCGTCTACGACAACCTCGAGCTGGCGCTCAAATCCGACCGCCGCGCCCGCGCGGCGCTATGGTGGCGCGAAACCGCGGACGAGCGCGGCAGCATCGAGCAACTCTTGGAGATCATTCGCCTGACCACGGTACGCGATCGTCTCGCCAGCAGCCTGGCGCATGGGCAGCGGCAATGGCTCGAGATCGGCATGCTGCTGGCGCAGGAGCCGAAGCTGCTTCTGGTCGACGAGCCGGTCGCCGGCATGACCGACGCCGAGACGCGGCAGACCGCGGAGCTGCTCAAGGAAATCAACCGCGACCGCACCGTGATCGTCGTCGAGCACGACATGGCCTTCGTGCGCGACCTCGACGTGAAGGTCACCTGTCTGCACGAGGGCTCGGTGCTCGCCGAAGGCACCATCGACCAGGTCTCGGCGAACGAGCGCGTCGTCGAAGTTTATCTGGGACGGTGAATGGGCGAATGGCCACTCGCGCAAGAACATCATGCTCGACGTAAACGCCATCGATCTCCACTACGGCGCGGCCCAAGCGCTGCGCGCCGTCTCGCTCAAGGCCGAGCCGGGCAAGGTCACTTGCGTGCTCGGCCGCAACGGGGTCGGCAAGACGAGCCTCCTCGACGCGCTCGCCGGCCAGCATTCGGTAACCCGCGGCACGATCACTTGGGAGGGCGAAAACATCACCGCGCTCCGACCGCCGGAGCGCGCCCGGCGCGGCATCTCCTATGTTCCGCAGGGCCGGGAAATCTTTCCGCTGCTGACGGTCGAGGAAAATCTGAAGACCGGCTTCGCGCCGCTCCCGCGCGACGACCGCACCGTTCCTGACGACGTGTTCTCGCTGTTCCCGGTGCTCAAGGACATGCTGCGCCGGCGCGGCGGCGACCTTTCCGGCGGCCAGCAGCAGCAGCTCGCGATCGGGCGGGCGCTGGTGATGCGGCCGCGGCTGCTTGCTGCTCGACGAGCCGACCGAGGGCATCCAGCCGTCGATCATCAAGGATATCGGCCGCGCCATCGTCTATCTGCGCTCGCTCGGCAAGATCGCCATCGTTCTGGTCGAGCAATATCTCGACTTTGCCCGCGAACTCGGCGACCATTTCGCCGTCATGGAGCGCGGCGCCATCATCTACTCCTGCGACCGCGCCAATCTTGACGAAGGGGCGCTGCGGCGCGCGATGGCGATTTGATGACCGAGTGTTTGATGGCCCGAGTGAATGACCGTGAACGCGCCGTTACGTCATCAGGTGTTCGCCGGCAATCGCGCGAGCGGGCGCCTCAAGTGCGCGGTCGTCGCCGCTCATGGCGGCACCCGCCGCGCGCGCGTGCATGAGGCCGGGTCGCTGCGGGTGCGCTTTCCGAATGGCGAGCGCGACGGCGCGCTCGATGCGGTGATGGTCAATACCGCCGGAGGAATGGCCGGCGGCGACCGCTTCGATATCGACGTTACCGTCGGCGCCGGCGCGCGACTGACCGCCACGACCGCTGCCGCGGAAAAGATCTACCGCTCGCTCGGTCCGGATACGGAAATCGGGGTCAAACTTACGGTCGGCGCCGGCGGCGCGCTCGCATGGCTGCCGCAGGAGACCATTCTCTTCGATCAAGTGCGGCTGCGGCGCAGCATCGACGTCGATCTCGCCAAGGACGCCGATCTCATCCTCGCCGAAGCCGTCGTATTTGGCCGCTCGGCGATGGGCGAAACCGTCCGCTCCGGCCGTTTCTTCGATCGCTGGCGCGTCCGCCGCGACGGGACGCTCGTCTTCGCCGAGACGCTTCGCCTCGACGGCGAAATCGCCGAGCGCCTGGCGCAGCGCGCGAGCGCGAATGGCGGCGTCGCCATCGCCACGGTGCTCAAGCTTCCCGGCGATGACGCGAGCGTCGCCGCGGTCCGCGCCGTCGAGCGGGACTTCGCCGGCGAGGTCGGGGTTTCCGCCTGGAACGGGCTGGCGCTCGCGCGGCTCGTCGCGCCGGACGGGGCGACGCTGCGCCGCGATCTCATCGGCGTCGCCGCCGCGCTTGGCGGAATGCCGCTGCCGCGGCTGTGGTTGAACTGAGGACCGGGTCATGCATCTCACACCGCGCGAGAAGGACAAGCTGCTGATCGCCATGGCGGCAATCGTGGCGCGGCGGCGGCTCGAGCGCGGCGTGAAGCTCAATCATCCCGAGGCCGTCGCGCTCATTTCCGATTTCATCCTCGAGGGCGCGCGCGACGGGCGCACGGTCGCCGAGCTGATGGAAAAGGGCGCCCACGTGATCACGCGCGCGCAGGTGATGGACGGGATCGCCGAGATGATCCCCGAGATTCAGGTCGAGGCGACATTTCCAGACGGCACCAAGCTCGTCACCGTGCACGAGCCGGTACGATGAATGCGACAATGCCGCCAGCTGCTAGGTCACGAGAGGCGACACCATGATCCCCGGCGAATACTTCATCAAAGACGGCGAGATCGAGCTCAACAAGGGCCGCAAAACTACGACGCTGACCGTCGCCAATACCGGCGACCGGCCGATCCAGGTCGGCTCGCACTATCATTTCTTCGAGACCAACCCGGCGCTGAAATTCGACCGCAAGAAGGCGCGCGGCATGCGCCTCGACATTGCCGCCGGCACCGCGGTGCGCTTCGAGCCGGGGCAGACCCGCGAGGTCAGGCTGGTGGCGCTTGCCGGCACGCGCACGGTCTACGGCTTTCGCCAGGAGATCATGGGGAGGCTGCAAAAATCATGACGGGCGAGCTTGCGCAAGCCCGCCCGTCACGTTTCTCAGCGCTGCTACCCGCGGCTGGGAACCAGGATCGGTCCGCCCTTGGTGCGATGCTGGCAGCAACTTCAGCACCACGGCGACCCGCTCTTGGCGACCTCTCGCATTCGGCAGAACCAAACACGAGCGATCTGGACGTGATGATAACGCAGCGATTGCCGGACACAAGCTAAAGCGTGTTGCGGCGGCGTCGATTGACGTCATGGGGATAACACCGGGGATTCTTTTGCAGCGGAGGACGTCATGCCAGCGCCAATAAGCCGCTCCGTCTACGCCGACATGTTCGGGCCGACGACGGGCGACCGCGTGCGGCTCGCCGATACCGATCTCGTCATCGCGGTGGAGAGGGATTTCTGCACCTATGGCGAGGAGGTGAAATTCGGCGGCGGCAAGGTGATCCGCGACGGCATGGGCCAGAGCCAGGTCACCAACAAGCAGGGCGCGGTCGACACCGTCATCACCAACGCGCTCATTCTCGACCATTGGGGAATCGTCAAAGCCGATGTCGGCCTCAAGGAAGGCAGAATCGCCGCCATCGGCAAGGCCGGCAATCCGGACATCCAGCCCGGCGTCACCATCGTCGTCGGGCCGGGCACCGACGTGATCGCCGGCGAAGGCAAGATCCTCACCGCCGGCGGCTTCGACACCCACATCCACTTCATCTGCCCGCAGCAGGTGGACGAGGCGCTGATGGCCGGCATCACCTCGATGCTCGGCGGCGGCACCGGGCCCTCGCACGGCACCTTCGCCACCACCTGCACGCCGGGCCCCTGGCACCTGGCGCGCATGATCCAGGCGGCGGACGATTTTCCCGTCAATCTCGGTTTTGCCGGCAAAGGCAACGCCTCGCGCCCGGCGGCGCTGGAGGAGATGATCAAGGCCGGCGCCTGCGCGATGAAGCTGCACGAGGACTGGGGCACGACGCCGGCGGCGATCGACTGCTGCCTCTCGGTCGCCGACGACTACGACGTGCAGGTGATGATCCACACCGACACGCTCAACGAGTCGGGTTTCGTCGAGGACACCATCGCGGCGTTCAAGGGCCGCACCATCCACGCGCTGCATACCGAAGGCGCCGGCGGCGGCCATGCGCCCGACATCATCAAGATCGCCGGCCTGAAGAACGTGCTGCCGTCGTCGACCAATCCGACGCGGCCCTATACCCGCAACACCATCGACGAGCACCTCGACATGCTGATGGTGTGCCACCATCTCGACCCGTCGATCGCCGAGGACCTGGCTTTCGCCGAGAGCCGCATCCGCAAGGAGACGATCGCGGCGGAGGACATCCTGCACGACATCGGCGCGCTGTCGATGATGTCGTCCGACTCGCAGGCCATGGGGCGGGTCGGCGAGGTCATCATCCGCACCTGGCAGACCGCGGACAAGATGAAGCGGCAACGCGGGCGGCTCCCCCAGGAAAAAGGCGACAACGACAATGTCCGGGTGAAGCGCTACATCGCCAAATACACGATCAATCCGGCGATCGCGCACGGCGTTTCCAAGCTCATCGGCTCGGTGGAGAAAGGAAAGCTCGCCGACCTCGTGCTGTGGTCGCCGGCGTTCTTCGGCGTCAAGCCCGATTGCATCATCAAGGGCGGCTCGATCGTCGCCGCGCCGATGGGCGATCCGAACGCCTCGATCCCGACGCCGCAGCCGGTCCACTACCGGCCGATGTTCGGCGCCTTCGGCCGCGCGCGCACCGCCTCCTCCGTCGTGTTCGCGTCGAAGGCGGCGGTGAAGGCCGGGCTCGGAAAAAAACTCGGCATCCAGAAGGAGCTCGTCGCCGTGGAGAACACGCGCGGCAAGATCTCCAAGAAAAGCATGATCCACAACGACGCGACGCCGGCGATCGAGGTCGATCCGGAGACCTATGAGGTCCGCGCCGACGGCGAACTCCTCACCTGCGCGCCGGCGGACAAGCTGCCGATGGCGCAGCGGTATTTTTTGTTCTGACTTTCCCCCTTGTGGGGAGGAAGCAACAGAATCCGAGCGCGTCGGGGCTAAGAGCCACGCCGGCGAAGCAGGCTGGTGCCGCCCTGCTGAATCAGAATTTCTCGGGAACGAAGTTCCGTCCCCGCAAGGATGCCCGGTCGTCGTATTCGTTCTTGGTTGAACGTTTTGGCAGTTTGATCTTCGGTCGCGGTACTTTCTTGTATGGAATAAGCTCAAGGATCTGCGCGATGCAGTTGAGGCGCGCGCGCCTTTTGTCGTCCGATCTCACAATATGCCAGGGCGCGTAATCGACGTCGGTGGCTTTTAGCATCGCGTCGCGGGCACGAGAATAGTCGAACCAGCGCTGGTACGATTCCAAGTCCATTGGACTCAATTTCCATTGTCGAAGCGGATCGCTGATGCGCGCGAAAAAACGCCGTTCCTGCTCTTGCTGCCCCACCTCCAGCCAGAATTTGATCAGGATGATCCCCGCATCGGTTATGTATCTTTCGATTTCCGGGCAGAGGCTCAGGAACCGCTCCACGTCCTTTTCGTTCGCAAATCCCATAACGTTCTCGACGCCTGCCCGATTGTACCAACTCCGGTCGAAGATAACGATCTCACCGGCGGCGGGAAAATGCTCAATATAGCGTTGAACAAACATTTGCGTTTTTTCGCGATCGGAAGGTGCAGGCAATGCTACGACCCGGAAGACCCGCGGGCTCACTTTTTCGGTTATGGCCTTGATGGTTCCGCCCTTACCGGCAGCATCGCGGCCTTCGAACAGAATGATGGCCCGCTGCCCCTTCGCTTTCACCCAGTCCTGCACGTAACACAGCTCGACCTGGAGCTTGCGGAGGTCCTTTTCGTAGAGCTTTCGCTTCATCTTGCCGTTTTCGGCCTGTTTGATCCGCGCCATGTGGTTAGCTCCCAAAGATGACACGCCGGAAGCGGCTCATCGCGAAGGCGAAGTAGACCGAGCCGATGATCAGCATGGCGAGAAGCGGCCGCCAGACGAGCGTCAGATCGGCGCCGCGAAACAGCACCGCCTGAGCAAAGGCGACAAAATGCGGCGTCGGGCTGATCGTCTTCATCACATATTGCAGCCAGATCGGCATGCTCTCCATCGGCGTGCTGCTGCCGGAAAGCAATTGCGTGACCATCAGCACCGGCATCGCCAGCAGACCGAACTGGCCCATCGTCGTCGAAAGCGTGCCGAGCAGGATGCCGAGCGCCGCCACCACAAGTGCGTACAGCGCTGCGCCGATCAGGAACAACACAATCGATCCCGCAATGGGAGCGCCAATCCACAGATGGACCACAAATTGCAGAGAAAGCATCGCCGCCACCAGGATGACGAGACCGTTGGCGAGCATTTTCGCCAGCATGATCTCAGCCGGAACCACCGGCATGACCAACAGGTGTTCCACGGTGCCCTGCTCGCGTTCGCGGATCAGCGCGGCGCCGGTGAGGATTACGGTCAGGAGTGTGATCTGATTGATCACCTGCGTCATTGCCGAGAACCAGGCGGTTTTGAGGTTCGGATTAAATTTCGCGCGGACGACGAGATTGATCGGGTCGCTCAACGGCTCGCCGCGCCGGGAGATGAAATTCTGCACTTCGTTGAATATGGCGGTCCGGAGATAGCTGGCGCCGTTGCCGGCCTGGGCCACGGCAGTGGCATCGACGTTGATTTGAACTTCGGTCTTGCGTTGAGCGAGAATGTTAGCCTGGAAGTTGGAAGGAATCTCGACGACGAACAGCAATTCGCCTTTGTCCATTTTCGTATCGATCTCGGACGCCCTGATATGCACGGCCGGCTGGAATGTTGGTCGAACAAGCCCTTCGGCGATCTCCCTCGAGAGATCCGAGCCGTCCTCGTCCACAATACCGACGGAAAGATTGGTCGCTTCGGTCACGGCTCCAGTCGCGACCGTGTTGACCGAAATGCTGAAGGCGTAGGCGACGAGGATCAGCATCGTCGGGTCCGAGCGGATGCTTCTCAGTTCTTTGACCACGAGACGCAGAATATTGAAAATATGATCGCGCAGCGTCAGCGTTCTCGCCTTCGCCAATTTTGCAACGGGTTCCGTGCCGGGCAAAGACACGTCAGGCCTCCTGCTTGCGTAGGAGCACGAGCGACAGGATCAGGTAGGCGAGCGCGATGATCGCGATCGCAGCGACGTTTCGCCAAAGGTCCGCCATGCCGAGTGCCTTGGCGAAAACCCCGACGGTGACAGGCTGATACCAGGCCGACGGGAAGGTCAGACCGAGAATTTTTGCTCCGCCGGAGAGCGAGGATACCGGCGCGAACAGCCCGGAGAAGTTCACGGCGGGTACGATGGAAAGAATCGCCGTCGCGAATACCGCCGCGACCTGGGTGCGGGTAAAGGACGAGATCAGCTGGCCGAAACCGGTTGTCGCCACGACGTAAACGACCGTTCCGATCAGCAGCGTGAGAAACGAGCCCTTGATCGGCACGTCGAACACGAAAATCGCCATCAAGAACAGGAAGACAAAACTCACCATCGCGACCGCGGCATAGGGCAGTTGCTTGCCGAGAAGGAACTCGAGCTTGGTAATGGGAGTGGAGCGGAAGTTGGCAATAGAGCCGGTTTCCTTCTCACGCACGACCGCGATCGCCGACATGATCGCGGGGATCAGACACAGCATGAGCATGAACACGCTCGGCACCATGGCGTTGACGCTGAGAAAGGCCTGATTGTAGCGAAAGCGCGTCTGGATATCGCCGTCACTCCAGGCATTCGGGCTTCCCGCGCGCCGCAACTGTCGCTGCAGGTCCTCGCCCTCCCTTCTGACGACGCCGGTTACATAGCTTCTGGATGTTTCACCCCGGAACGTCATGGCGCCGTCGACCGATGCGTCGACTTCGGGCCGCGAGCCGTTCAACAAATCTCGGCCAAACCCGCTGGGAACTTCGACGACGATCTGGGTGTCACCGCTCCTCAGGCGCCGTTCCCCCTCGACGGCCGAGCCAATAGGCGGCTGCACCGAGAAATACCGCGAGCCGGAAAAGCCTTCGATCAGTTGTCGGCTTTCCGGCGTGTTGTCCTGGTCGAACGCCGCCATTTGCAGGTTTTCGATATCGAAGGAAATGCCGTATCCGAAGGCCAACATCAGGATGATGGGGCCGAAGACGGCGAAGGCGAGCCGGATCGGGTCGCGCAAAAGCTCGACGGTCTCGCGGCGCGCATAGGCCCACAGCCGGGCTAAATCGAACCGTCTCGGTGTCCGCGTCGGTTCCGCCTCGGCCGGCGCTGCTGCGGGCGCCAGCGCCTCGACCTTCTTCGAGCGGTCGATCCCGGCCGCGTCGGCCAGATAGCCGACGAAGGTGTCCTCCAGCGAATCGCTGCCGCGCTCCTTGACCAGATCGAGCGGCGCGCCGACCGCCAGCACTTTGCCCGCATGCATCAGCGAGATGCGGTCGCATCGCTCCGCCTCATTCATAAAGTGGGTCGAAAGAAATATCGTGACGCCATCGTCACGCGAGAGATCGATCAGTGTGCGCCAGAACGCATCGCGCGCGATCGGGTCAACCCCCGAAGTCGGCTCGTCGAGGATGAGAATGGCGGGCTCGTGTAACACCGCCACGGCGAGCTGAAGCCGCTGCTTGATGCCGAGCGGCAGGCTCTCGGGTTTGGCGTTGGCGACGTTCGCCAGATCGTAGCGTTGCAAAAGCTCCTGAATACGAGCTTCGACTTTATCGTGGGGCAGGTGATAAAGTTGCGCGTGCAGATCGAGATTCTGCCGGACGGTGAGTTCGCCGTAGAGCGAGAAGGCCTGCGTCATGTAACCGACGTTGCGGCGCATCTCCATGTCGTTGGATCCCATCGGGCTCCCGAAGAGCTTCGCCCAGCCCTCGGTTGCGGGCAGGAACCCGGTCAACATCTTCATCGTGGTCGACTTGCCGCAACCATTGGAGCCGAGGAAGCCGAAGATTTCCCCAGGCGCGATCTTGAAGTTCACGTGATCCACGGCGACGAAATCACCGAATCGCCGGGTCAGGCCCTCGGCCTCTATTGCCGGTACTTCGTCCGCTGAAGCTGCGCGCGGCCGCACGACCACCTTTTGATGAAGGGCGCGCTTCTCCGCTGGTAGAAGCGCGATGAACGCTTCGTCGAGCGTTGGCTCGCCTGTCCTCTCCAGGAGTTCCTTCAACGTGCCATCGGCGATGACCTTTCCGTCGTCCATGGCCATAAGCCAGTCGAAGCGCTGCGCTTCATCCATGTACGCCGTCGCCACCATCACGCTCATTTGCGGGCGTCGCGCCCTGATCGTGTTGATGAGGTCCCAGAATTGTCCCCGCGACAACGGGTCGACGCCGGTCGTGGGCTCGTCCAGGATGAGCAAATCCGGATCGTTGATGAGCGCACAGCAAAGACTGAGCTTTTGCTTCATTCCGCCGGACAGCTTCCCGGCCGGGCGGTCCTCGAACGGATCGAGCGCCGTGGCGGTCAGAAGTTCGGTGATGCGGGCGCGGCGTTCGGACGCCGATTGCCCGAACAGCCGGCCGAAGAAGTCGATATTCTCGAAAACGCTGAGCGTCGGGTAGAGGTTGCGGCCGAGCCCTTGCGGCATGTAGGCAATGCGGGCACGGAGACTTTTGAGGTGAGCCGGGTTCGTCAGGTCGCCGTCGAACACCACGACCTGCCCGCTCTGGATGGTGCGCACGCCGGAAATCAGCGCCAACAGCGTGGACTTGCCGACCCCGTCAGGTCCGATCACCCCCACCATCTTGCGCGCTGGAATATCGATCGTGACATCGTCGAGCGCGATTGTCGCCCCATAACGGTGCGAGACACTCGCGAGCCGAGCGACGACGGCGTCCGTCATTGAGGCAGCTTGACTTGAAGGTCGTCCGGCCACGCCGTCGCGGCAATCGTACGCACGATCCCGAGGCCGCGCACGCCCGTTTTCACCCTTCGGCTAAATTGCTTCAGGACCGCCAAATCCACTTTGAGCTTTACGCGAAACATCAACTTCTCGCGTTCCTCGGCGGTCTCCACGGTCTTCGGCGTGAATTGCGCATCCGCCGCGACAAAACTCACCGTCGCGGGAACAACGTATTGCGGAACCGGATCCAAGATAATGCGAGCTTCGCCGCCGATCTCGAGTTTTCCGGCGGTTGCCGCCGGAAGGAAAACAGTCATGTACACATCTTCGAGGTCGAGGATCGTCAGGATTTTTCCGCCGGCTGCAATCACCTCGCCGTTCCGCGCGAGTTGGTATTGCACCCGTCCCGTTCGCGGCGAGATAAGAACAAGGTCGTGCAATATGGACTCGATGCGCTCGACCTCGGCCTGCGCGCTCTTGATGGCGGCGTCGGCTTGATCGCGCTGCGCCGTCGCTCCTACGACGCCCGCCTCGGCCCCTTCGTAATTGCGGCGACGCTGATCGAACGTCTGTTGAGTGATGATTTGCTTGCCGACCAGTTCCTGCCCGCGTTCGAAATCGGATTTGGCCGCCGCCAAGACGGCATTGCGCTGGGAGATCAGCGATTCGGCCTCGGCCATCGACTGCTTGGCGCGCTCCACGTTGGATTGCGCCGCTCTGAGCTGGGCTTCGTATTCCGGCGACGATACGCGGCCGACGACCTGTCCCGCTTTGACTTCGCTGCCTTCTTCCACCGTGATATCGACCAGCCGGCCAGGATATTTCGCCGCAACGTCGACCTGTGTCGCCTCGATGCGGCCATTGGTCTTGACGATTCCCTCCGGCATCGATTCGCCGAGCAAGCGGTCCAGGAGGCTGCGGACCTTGGACTTCGCTTCCGCGGTGGGAGCCAGCAAACTTCCAATCGAAGAATGAACCGAGGAAGGCGCCAGCGGCACACTGCCGGTGACGCATGCGACCACAAGCAGGGCCCCGACGAGAAAGCGAATATGCATCGCAAGTGTCCTTCGACCGTTCAGGCAGGCGATCATTCGATACCCAAATTGTCCGCGACACAAGACCGGCGCGCCAAATCCTTCATTGTCCAAGATCAAATTGCGTTAAATACCATCCGGCAACCTTATTGGCGCTGCTGCTGTCAGGATCGTATTTGTTCGCCGAGGAGCGAAAGCGTATGCCGCGCGATCATGAGTTCTTCGTCGGTCGGCAGGACGTAAAGCTCGACCTTGCCCTGCGGCCGCGATATCAGTGATTTGCCGGTCTCATTCGCCGCCGGATCAAAGGTGGCGCCGAGCCAAGCAAGTTTGTCGGCGACGCGGGCCCGAATCTTGGTCGAGTTCTCGCCGATCCCAGCGGTGAAGACAAAGGCGTCGAGTCCGCCGAGCGCAGCGGCGAGCATTCCGGCATTTAATCCGACTCGATAAACAAAATGGTCGATCGCCAGCGCCGCAGCGGGAGCGTCACTTGCCTCCAGCTCGCGCATATCATTGCTGATCCCGGAAATCCCTTTGAGTCCGCTCTCGCGATAGAGCAGATTTTCAACCGCCGCCGGCGTCATACCCTTCTGGGATATCAGGTAGAGCAATACGCCGGGATCGATCTGGCCGGGGCGTGTGCCCATCGGCAACCCGTCGAGGGCGGTGAAACCCATCGTGCTTTCGACGCTGGTTCCGTCGGCCAGCGCGCACATCGATGCGCCACTGCCAAGATGCGCGATGATCACGCGTCCCTTAGCGACGCTCGGTGCGACTTCCAGCAAGCGGCCGGCAACGTATTCATAAGAGAGTCCATGAAATCCATATCGCCGCACGCCCTCACGATAGAAATGTTCGGGGATGGCATAGCGGTCGGCAACCGCATCGTGAGTGCGATGGAACGCCGTGTCGAAGCAGGCGACCTGAATCAGGTCCGGACGACGGGCGAGGAGCGATCGAATCGGCGCGAGGTTGTTGGGCTGATGCAGAGGCGCAAGGACACTGTATCGTTCCAAGCGCGCCAGCACTTCGCGGTCGACGACAACGGGGCGGTTGTATTCCGGACCGCCGTGAACGACGCGATGGCCGACAGCAACCAATTCGACCGATTGAGCGACCCGCAACCAGTCTCCTGCGACCGCAATAGCTGCAGGAACGTCGGCGATTTCGTTGGGCGCGTAGGGTTTGTCGATGAGCAGCGATCCGTCGCTACTCTCGGCGCGCAGCCGCGGCCGTGTGCCGATCCCGTCCGCCTGACCTTTGATGATCCGTGGTGGGTCGCCGTGCTCTGGAAGCCCAAATATCTGGAATTTGACGCTCGACGACCCAGCATTGACGACGAGAAGCGCATCCATCGGTAAATCACACCGGTGGAACGCGTGCAGTTTCCCGCCGTGCCGCAGCGTAGAGCACAGCAGCGGCGCACGACGCCATACGGCTCCGCACGGTATCTGCGCGCGACGTCAGGACTATGGGCACGCGTGCACCCAGCACCAGACCCGCCGAGTCCGCTTTTGACAGGTAGACAAGATTTTTTGCCAACATGTTGCCGGCCTCTAGATCGGGCACGACCAGGATCTGCGCCCTGCCGGCAACCGGGGAATGAATGCCCTTGATCCGCGCCGCCTCCGGGTCGATCGCATTGTCGAACGCCAGCGGACCGTCAAGGATTCCTCCAGTGATTTGCCCGCGGTCGGCCATCTTGCAAAGGGCAGCCGCATCGATGGTCGACGGTATCTTGGTCGTGACCGTTTCGACCGCGGAGAGAATTGCAACGCGTGGCTCGCCGAGCCCAACATGCGTGAACAGATCGATGACATTCTGAACAATGTCGCGCTTGGCATCGAGGTCGGGAAAAATATTGACCGCAGCGTCGGTGATAAACAACGTTTCGGCGTAGGTCGGCACGTCCATAATGAATACGTGGCTTATTCGCCGCGCCGTACGCAAGCCGGTGTTCGAGGCAGTAACAGCCCGCATGAGTTCGTCGGTATGCAAGCTGCCTTTCATCAACAATTCGCCCCGTCCCGCCCGGATCAGCTCAACCGCCTTTGATGCGGCGGCTTCGCTGTGGGCAACATCGACAAGCTCGAACTTGCCGATATCGAGCTTGTGTTCGCGAGCGACGTTATTGATCTTTGCCGCCGGCCCCACGAGGGTCGGTTTGATAATTCCGGATTTTGCCGCCTCGACCGCACCGCGAAGCGAAGTCTCATCACAAGGATGGACGACGACCGCATTCGCCGCCGCCACCCGCTTCGCCTTGGCGATCAACCGGTCGTATTTCGACTCGGACCCATGAGCCGTCATACCGGCTACCCCTGTGGACGTCATATTGCTATCTCGCTCGACCCGCATTTGTAGCTGCAATCCTTCTCAGCTATGTCGCCAATTTGGGTCTACGATGATTCCAATCACGAGGCTTTCGCCCGTAATTCATTTTTATTTTCGGATATGACGGTGACTTTATTGGTCACCTGCGATTGATTGGCGATGCGGAATAGCCGGCTGACCCGTTGAATACGCTCTTGATCTTGAGCGGATGTTTCGCCGCGCGCGGTCAGCACCTGGCAGATCAAGTCGAATGCCTTCTGCCGAGTATCCAAATCGTCAGGCAGCATCGATGGTATCGCGGCAAGAGCGGCTTCCCTGTCGATCAGCAGCATGTAAAATTGCTCCCGTACAGTTGCCTTGAACGCTGATAAGGGCACGTCGCTCAGCGTCTGGCGGATGCGGCGCACGGCTTCGAAGCCACGCTCGTCAACGGCGGCCCGGTCCATGCCGGCAAAAAGAAGCGCGCGGATGACCGCCTCGCGCAATCCGCCCGTCGCCACTCGCGATTTAAGCGCCGCTATTCTTTTGTCGATCAGCTCTTCGTGAAGCGCGCTCTTGGCGGCCTTTCTCAGCGACAACGTTGCGCTGGCATCGATGCCGCACGCCGCCTGCAGCGTCGGCGAACCGTAGGTCGCCATGAACAAACGCTCGGCAAAAGCCTCATAGCCGTCGCGCCAAGCGTCGAGCGCGGCGACGATTTGCCCGGACACATTTTGCTGCATGGCGACAAACGGGTTATCCGCGGCGGCGGGCCGCCGGTTATCGCGCGCCTGCTCGGCCAACATAGCGATCGGTGCCATCAGGGGATTCGCGTTGGAGAAAAATTCGTATTGCAGCCGCAACGGGTGAAGTTGCCGCATCAAATCGGCAAGAGGGGGATTGACGAGCGCCCGAACAATGGGCTGCACAAAGGTACGGTACAGCGCGAGATTAGTCTGCGAGACCCGGTCGGCGGCTGCGAAGCAGCGCTCGTCCGCCGCGTCGTTTCCGCCAAGCGCACGGATGTCGTCGAGCGTTCGCATCTCACAGCGCATGACCCAATCGCCGACCACGAGGTCGGAACTCGTTGTCTCTTCGCTCTTTGGCTCGAAGACAGCCTCATAAAGGCCGGGCGGCAGGGTATCGATCAGATCGATATTGCTCGAAAACTCGTCGTGCTGCTTGCGTGCGACGCCGCCGGAAACGAAGATGCCCAAATGACCGATTTTGTCATGGATCGTATAGACGATGGTCTGACCATAGGCACGGATTTCGTCGACGTCCTGGTACAGATCAAGAATCCATCCGAGCGCCTGTTGCGGCGGCGTGACGTTATCGCCTTCGGAGCAAAACACGACGATCGGCGAACGGATATTGCGCAGGTCGATTGTCAGCCCTTTTGACGTTTGGATTTTTCCGGCGGCGAGATTGTTGCCGATGAACAATTCGTCGACGATAAACTGGATCTCTTCGGCGTTCAGGTTGACGTGGCCGCCCCACCAGCGCTCGAAGTCAAGATAGCGAGGCGCTTCCGTATCGATCTTGGAGTAAAGATTATACTGTTTGCTCCACAGCGTATTGGCGGGATTCTGATTTTCGAAATTCTGCACCAGCCAGGCGCCGTCGAATTTTCCGTGACCCAAGTCGCTGGCGAACGCCGTCAGCCAACTGCCGCCGAGGAGACCGCCGCTGTAGCGCATGGGATTCTTGCCGTGGACGCCCTGCCAATAGGATAGTGGCGAGCCGGCAATAATGATCGGGCCGAACAAGTCCGGACGTATGGCGGCGAGCATCATCACCGCCCAGCCGGCCTGGCAGTTGCCGATCACGCAGGGCTTGCCGTCTGCCCGCGGATGTAATTCGGCAACTCGCTCCAGGAACACTGCTTCGGCGCGGGCGATATCCTCGATCGTCTGGCCGGGCATCGGCTCCGGCAGGAAGCCGATGAAATAGCAGCTGTGGCCGGCTTTAAGGGCGACGCCGATCTCGCTATCGGCCTTGAAGCCGCCGATACCGGGGCCATGTCCTGCGCGCGGATCGACAATCACGAACGGCCTGCGCGTTGGGTCCACTTCGATGCCGGCCGGTGGGATAACACGCGCAAGAGCGTAGTTGACCGGCCGCTCAAGCTGGCGGCCATCGATGACGAGCTCGACCTCATAGTCGAGCACATGCGGAACGGCTTCAGCCAAATGCTCGCGATATTGGTTGCCGCGCCGGCGCATGACGTCCCAGAACAAGATGCTGCGCTGCGCGGCATCGACAGCGTACTCGAAAGCCGGAGCCAATAGGCCCAGCGACGACTTGCCGTGGTCGATCACTGCCGAAGATGAAAGATTTTCGCGCTCGGTCATTGTTTTGGTCCTTGGCCGCGATTGGCGCGAATTGGACTGGTTTTCAGTGAAAACCACCCTTTTCTGCCAACAATCTATAAGTAGCGCCGAAAATCAATGCAACTTTGACTCAGATCAAACGATCCGATGGAGGCCGTCGTTAGTGTGTCAGTTCTTTATTTCATGCGTAAGACAGAGCATCAAGACGGAGCATTAAGGAGGAAAAACATGACCGGCAAGGCAACAGATGAGATAAAAAACGCGGCGCAATTGCTGCAATTTGGCAAAGAGCGCACGGACGCGATGCTCAACGTGAATAAGGAACTTCTCGACGCTTACCAGGAGGCCAGCAAAGCGTGGATCGGCCGGGTGCAGTCGGAAGTGCAGTTCTGGTCTGAGCTGGCCGGCAAGCTGGCGGCGAGCCGCTCTGTTCCCGAAGGATTGGGAACCTACGGCGAAGGCATCTCGCATCGGTTGGAGATGGCCGCGGAAGACGGCCGACGTTTGTTCGAAGACGGCCAGAAGATGGTCGCCTCTATCACCCGTTCACTTTCTGACGGATCGGCAAAATAACAACGTGAGAAGCGGATCGTCCGCAGTCGAACCAAAAAGCCGGGAGGGAAATATGCAACGCCGCGACGAAGCTCACTACCAAGATCCGGCGCAGCCAATTCCTCAGGACTGGGCTCGCTTGATACGCAAATTGCGGTGGATCGGCCTCGAAGAAGAAGCAGCGCGTCTGGAATTTGCGGTAAGTACCATGCCGCCCGAAAAGCAGGGCAGCGTATCTTGCGGGCCGTTCAACACGGATTAGGACGCAGCGTTCAAAGACTTGAAGGAGCGTTCTGCCGCGGCCGCTCGGCGGCAACCTCCGAAATGCCGATGGCCTATTGCCTCGTTAAGTCCAGTAGATCTGGTCGCCACCGAATTTGCGCTGATTGAGTTTCGCCACGGTCAAGCTTCCCCGCTCGAGACCGGATCCGGAATATCGGTCGCCCCAGGCTGTTGCCGCGACTGAGGCAAGGTAAAATATCCTCGCTCAAGTTCCCGAGATAAAAGTGTGAGACAACGCTTTCTGCAGTCAAGGACTGGTGAGATGACCACAGCGAAGCCGGAGCGAGAAGCGCTGGAAAATCGGGGCAAGGATGCCGCGGTTCCGACCGTAAAAGCCAAACTCCTCGAAGGCAAGAAAGGCCTCATCGTCGGTATTGCCAACGAAAATTCGATCGCTTGGGGCTGCGCCAAGGCCTTCCGAGCGTTCGGTGCCGAGTTGGCCGTGACCTATCTCAACGACAAGGCACGGAAACACGTCGAGCCGCTTGCGCGCGTACTAGAAGCGCAGATCGTTATGCCGCTCGACACGCGCATACCCGGCCAAATGGAAGCGGTATTCGAGTGCATCGCCAAGACGTGGGGTAAAATTGATTTCGTCGTCCACTCTATTGCCTTCTCGCCAAAGGAAGCGCTTGAGGGTCGCGTCGTTGACGTCTCGCGAGAGGGATTTCTGACCACGATGGACGTGTCCTGCTGGACGTTCATTCGCATGGCGCACCTTGCAGAACCGCTCATGCCCAACGGCGGGACCCTCTTCACGATGACTTACTACGGCAGCCAGATGGTCGTTAAAAATTACAATATCATGGGGGTCGCCAAAGCCGCCTTGGAAAGCGCGGTGCGTTACATCGCGGCTGAGCTGGGACCGAAAGGCATCCGCGTCCACGCCATCTCGCCGGGCCCCTTAGTCACGCGCGCCGCGTCCGGAATTCCAGAATTCGACGCGTTGCTCGACAAGGCGAAGGCGAAAGCGCCGGCGCGCCGCCTGGTCAGCATCGAGGATGTCGGCGTCGCCACCGCATTCCTGGCGCATGATGCCGCTCGCCTGATCACCGGCGAAACGCTTTACATCGACGGTGGCTATCACATCATTGACTAGCGCTCCGGCGGTCGATTGGCTCGGGGTATGATGGCATTGTCTACGAAGAACGCGCTGGGGCGCGTGTATCCCCTAACTCATGCGTCCGAAGTTGCGGGTGCGTCCATAGTATCTACCGCAGTCTTCTAGAGGACACGTTGGTTCAGCGGACCGATTCTGTGGTCATCGCCTGGGCCGCCATTGGCATATTGCTTATCCAGGCCCCTTGTTGGATTTCGACGCTTAAGGTCTTCCGCTTACTGTCGGTTCCGCAGCATATTTTCGTCGGCCATGCCGTAATGTTTCTGGCGCGCCTCAATTTCGTGTTTGTCAGCGGTCTTTTCTCGGCGGTAGTCATTGTCCGCGCCGCAGACCTCGAATTTATGGCGTGGCGGGCGGCGTTACTCGGAGCGGTACTGTTTTCGATGTTCTACTTCACAATCGAGCTGGAACGTCTTGGTAAGCTTCTGCTGGACGGTTAGAGCGCAGCGTCGGTTTCTCGGCTGCGCGGCCGGCGAAGGTTGTCGAGGAGAATAGAAATGCTGATCAAGGCTACCCACACCGGAAAGACAAAGAAACTCCAGCTGATGAAATAGCTGCCGAAAAGCAGCAAAAGCGCCAACGCGAAACCGAAAATCGCCAACCAACGCGGCGCAATCGCGGTACGGAGAGCAATCGTCGATGTCGTAATCATGAAAACGCAGGCCATCTTGACCATGTAAACATTTATCGTGACATAGACGGCAGCTCGGGCGAAGTGGAACGTCGCCGAGCCGATCAACTCCTCCGGTTTCGCTTCGAAGGCAATCAAGACTCCGCCCACGAACACAGCCGCAAGAAACAGCATGCCCAGGAACAGCAGACCGCTGCCGAAAAATATGGTGGAAAAAAAGCGATCTTCCATTTGCCCGAGCCGGTCGCGCAGCACGCCCACGAACCAAAGGAAGGCGACACCGGCAAAGGGAATCAGGTTTATCCCTAAAGCGACCCGGCTCGAGCCCGTGTGCAGCCATGCGCCCGGCTCCTGCGGATCGGCCGGCACGGAACTGCGCAGGAGCCAAAAGGCGGCGATCAGCAGGACAGAAAACAGCAGACCCGCGATCGCGGCGGCACTGGGAGTCTTCAAACGCACTCTGGTCAGGGCTTCATTGGACATCGCCGCCTACCTTTGCTCCGGCAAAAGCATTTTCAGCGTCAAGGCGCCTACGATGGACCTGCCGCGGGACCTGCCGCGGCCAGTTCGCTTGCCGCTCTGGCCAAGGCCACCGGCGAGATGAGCCTTTGATCAACAACGACACCGTTGTATTTCTTGGCAACTTCCCTGATGCGCCGCTCCCAAACATTTTCAAAAAGCACGATGATCGCCGAGTGATCGGCGGGCAGCTTTTGTGCTATGCGCCGAATGTCGCCGGCGGAGAGTCCGAAGTCGCCCTCGGCCGCCGCGGCAATTGCCGCTTCAGCCTTCGATCGGGCCAATTCGGGGCTGCCGACGCTGCGACTGGTGATCGCCGCAATTACTGCGTTGATCGCAGCCGCATCCTCGCCCTCCTGCAGGCGACTTCCTTCCATGCCGGTAACGTTGTTGTCCTTGTCCTTGCGCAGAAAAATGAACGCGTCGGGCCGGATGTTTCCGTCCGACCAAATGTCTTGCAATTCGGTCAAAAAATCATAAGGCAAGAGGATCCCTGGGAACCGGGTAGTCATGAGATTTAGCGAACCAAAGCGTTCGAAGTGAACGTCGGAGAGACTTGGAGCCGCGATGGCGTTCTGTTTGGCGCGTTTCCGGCCGCGAATGAAAATTGCCAGATGATTGAGTTTCGGATTCTTCTTCAGGTCGCCGCCCATGGCCTGATGCCAATGGTCTTCGAATATCTTCCGGGGCATGAAAGCCTTGCTCATGTGCACGTAGGGGTCTTGGAAATAGACGTAGTCTTCGTCCACGCCCAATATCACGATGTAATGGCCGTCGTCCCAATCTTCGGCGGCGGATTTGGCCGTGCTCTTCTCGCTGCGCCAGACCTGGGCCAATGCAATGACCGGATTGCCGTTCGCCGTGAAAAGTTCGACGTCGTCCAGAGTAAGGTTCTCCTTGAGTTCGGCTTCGAAACCCAAGGTATGCGCGCCCAGCACGATATTTCCCGGGTAGGTTCCCTCTTCGGGCGTGGTGCGCAAGAGCTTCATCAAGTCGGCTTCATCGACCTCCTTGCCCCAGTAGCTGAGCACTGCCTGTAGCGCGCAGGCCCCGCAAGAGTACTCGGTACCCTGGCGGGTTCTCGTCAGCAGTTGAAATTGAGCCATGCGCGCGCATCCTTCAAATCGAAATCTCACGACTAATCAAGGATACAACAAACACAATTGATTTTGGTCAAAATAGCCGCGCACTCACTGCAACGCTTTTATTGACCGGGAGAGCGAGATCAGGTTGTCCGGGATCACACGAATGACCCCTCCGCGCGGGCTGTCGATATCGGCAATGAGCAAGAACGAAATCGAGACGACGACCGGTATGACGAGGAGCAGCAGCAGACGTTCGCTGCGTTCGCCATAGCCGAGCAGGAGGTTGCAGGCGATCGCGATCAATCCCATCAAGCCCCAGGCGGCAAACGGGATACGGTTCCACCAAGCTGCTTGCGTGTAGCCCTGCGAATTCAGCACGTCATTCATGCCGGAAACTGCCAATGCTCTGACCGGGGTCGGTTGGGCGTTGGCAGCGGGCGAGATGGCGGACCAAAGTTCGGCCTGCAGCTTTGCCGTATCGGCGCCGATCCGGCTGACCTCGCGCTGGCCGGAGGTTTCGTAGAAGGCGACGCGCTGATCCAGATATTTCCTCAGTAGCGCACGCACATTCGTCGCGCTTTCAGCGGGCAATAAATCAGCGCGCAGATACTCGGTTCCGATCGCATTGGCCTCCGCCTCTTCGTAGTTCTTGCGCTGATCATAGCGCGTGACCGCCATCGAAAAGCTAAATCCGACAATAAGTGCCAGCAGCGTCAGAATAGCCGTTTGAACGGTAGCGAGATCCTCGCGTTCATCCTCGCCCACAGGTCGGACGCGCCGGTGAAAGAGGTCGCCGATGCAAGCGGCAAGCCATTGAGCAACGAGAGAAACCGCGAAGACGACAAGGGGGTTGTCCAAGAACACGATCATGCGAGCGCCTCGTTCCCCTTCGCATTCTAGGACGACTTTTCTAGCGATCAAAACTCCCACGCGGCGACATACGTCCCGTTGATCTTGATCAAAGCACGTTCGGCAGGCAGATGGGGAAGGAAAGCGCACTACTTCCGGGAAATCCAGAAAAATGCTACCGTCTGTCTGCTTTACTGAACGGCATCAAAAAATGAGGGATTCATGCGTGTTGAACTCGTTGCCTTAGGATTTGTTCTCACCCTTTTTTCCGCTTCGCTGGCTCACGGGCAGGTTACGATTGAGGTTTCGAAGATTACTTGCGGTCAATTTGTCAACGGCGAACTTGGCTCGCCAAGGACGGTCGCAGCTTGGCTGAGTGGCTACTATCATGGCAAAAAGGATAGCACGACTGTTGATAAGCAGAACTTCGAATCGAATCTGAGCGAGCTGACAAATTTTTGCCGAACTGGGGACAACGGCAAAATACTCGTCATGCAAGCGATTGAGCGGACCCTGGCGAAGCGGAAATAACGCCGCATCGAGTCCAAGGCGCCGGGTCGGCTGCATTGGATCAGAACAGAGGTCGAGAAAAACCGCGGATCCGTCAGCAGAGCTGCAGGGCGCGTTTTTGTGACGGGCCGCAACTTAAGTAACGAGGCCCGTCAGCGGTTGCCCATGACCCAGGTGCTGTTCGGGCAAGGCGGCGGCACCCAGATGACCGTGCCGGGAGCCGGCCCGCCCCAGGAGAGGCACCCCCCGGGCGCATTGATGGTTACGGCCTGCCCAAATTTTATTGCATTGGCGTTGAGTTGCGCTATTTCGCTCTCCAGGGCGGCGATCCGTCGTTCGAGGCATAGCCTGTCGCACACTCTGCGCGCCTGAGCGCTTATACTCATTGCGAAAATTGCGATTGCGGTCGCGAGCAACACTGCAAAAATACGCATCTCTATCTCCTGTTCGGCGCCATATCAGCCAAGCCGGATGAGTGTCGCAAACCTCAACCCAACCGGTCAACGTGCCGCCGGTGCTCCGCTCTCGTCCGGTCCGCAATGCTGTTTCGGGCCTAGCGGTCGCAAGACTTCAGGTCCTTCTCCTCGATCGTGAAGATCGCTCCCACCTCGATTTTGACATCCCGAACAGTACAGACGCGCCCGGTCACATCGGTGAATTTGGCGTCATAAGTTCCGGATGGCACGCTGGTGATGCGCAGGCGCTCGTCATGGTCAACGGTGCCATCCTTGTCGTTCTTGCACTGATTAGGACCCCAATTCGAGGTGCCTGACGGAGCGAGATAGAACTCCGAAATCGTATTGCGGGTCAGGTTCCAGAATCGCGTCGGCCGGTTCTGTCCGGCGGCGTCGCCTGCCATAAGGGTAAGAGCGGCGATGATGAGGATTATTCGGGACACGGTCTTCCGCCAACGCTACGTTTCATTCGACAAACTCCGATCATTCGACAAAACGCGGGTCGGCCAGGGCGACCCCAAGCGGTCAATCTCACCTATGCCGAAAGTTTACAGGCAGAAACAGCTCGGGAAAAGCTGGCCGGCCCCGATAAGTCGATCGAGAGCGTTGTGGTCGCAGCATCGCCGCGGTGGTTGACCGAGCGCACGCCACGGTTCTAGACCGGCCTGGGATGGGTATCGGGACGTCTAATATGAGTAATATGAGTTTGCGCATCGCGGCGCTCGCCGTATTGACGATTGCCGTTTCGAGCGCGCTTGCCGCCGATCGCCTTCGCATTGCTGTGCAGATCACCGGCACGCTCGCCTGGGACCTCGAAATCGTCAAAGCCCGCGGCCTCGACCGGCAGGCCGATCTGGCCATCGAAGCCATCCAGCTTGCCAATACTGAGGCGGGCAAAATCGCCCTCAAGGGTGGCTCGGCCGAAATGATCCTGTCGGATTGGTTGTGGGTCGCCCGCGAGCGCGGGCTCGGCGACAATCTCGTCTTCTATCCGTATTCGAGCGCGCTTGGCGCCGTTATGGTGCCGGCGAACTCGCCGATCCGGGACATCGCCGATCTCAAGGGCAAGACGCTCAGCGTCGCCGGCGGACCGCTCGACAAGAGCTGGCTCCTCCTCCAGGCGCTGGCGCGCCGATCGGGCATCGATCTCAAGCGGCAGGCGTCGATCGTATACGGCGCTCCGCCGCTTCTCGCGCAAAAGGCATTGGACGGCGAGACCGATGCGACGCTGAATTTCTGGAATTTCTGCGCCAAGCTCGAAGCTGGCGGCATGCGACCGGCCATCCCCATGGCGGACGTTGTGAAGCGCCTCGGCGCCAAGGGAGCCGTGTCCATGGTCGGCTATGTATTCGACGGTACCTGGGCGGAACGCAACCGGGCGATGCTCGATCGCTTTTTCGCTGCCACACGCAAGGCGGCGGACCTGCTCGCGGACACCCCGGCGGAATGGCAGCGGCTCGCACCACGCATCGGTGTGAACGATGCCGCCGGGCTCGACCTCTATCGCCAGCGCTATCGCGAAGGCATTCCGCGCCGGCCGCTCGCCGAGGAAGTGACGGATGCGCAAGCGCTTTACCGCGTTCTGGCCGAGATCGGCGGTGCCGATCTCGTCGGTCCGGCGCGCGAGCTTGATCCCGGCGTGTTCTACCGCACGGAACCGGGCGAATGAACGTCGCGCTGCGGCTCGCCTCGATCGCGCTGCTGCTAGCGGCGTG
This sequence comes from uncultured Alphaproteobacteria bacterium, assembly GCA_963850855.1. GTDB lineage: Bacteria > Pseudomonadota > Alphaproteobacteria > Rhizobiales > Xanthobacteraceae > BOG-931. The sequence continues at coordinate 189,988 of CAWKNH010000008.1, read as the reverse complement.
GTTTGCCGGCTCGCACGTCATGGGCGCGCGCCTGTTGCCGCCGCCGCAAGCCGTAGGGCTTGCCATCGGCCGGGAGGCGCTCTCCGGTGCGCTCGCCTTCAATCTGGGCGTCACGCTCGCGCGTGTTGCCGTGTCGTTCACGATCGCGATGGCGCTCGGCACCGTGATCGGGCTGGCAATGGGTCGCATTGCGTTCGCGGACCGGCTTGGCGATCCATGGCTGGTGACGTTGCTCAACCTGCCGGCGCTGGTGATCATCGTGCTTGCCTATGTGTGGGGCGGGCTGACGGAGACGGCGGCGATCACGGCCGTCGTGCTCAACAAATTACCGATCGCGGCGGTCACGGTGCGCGAGGGGGCGCGCGCACTCGACCGAACGCTCGACGAAATGGCGACGGTGTTCCGCATGGGGCGATGGGTGCGATTGCGTCATGTTATCCTGCCGCAGCTTGCGCCGTATCTCGCGGCCGCCGCGCGCTCCGGTCTCTCGCTGGTCTGGAAGATTGTGCTGGTCGTCGAATTGCTCGGCCGGCCGAATGGGGTGGGTTTCGAGATCGGGGTTGCCTTCCAATTGTTCGACGTCACGCGCATTCTGGCCTACGCTCTGGCGTTCGTCGCCGTCATGCTGGCCATCGAAACGCTTCTGGTGCAGCCGTTTGAACGACATGCCTCCCGCTGGCGCCCCAGGACGGCTTGACGTCCACATCGAGCACAAGTCGTACCGCGCCGCTTCCGGCGAGCGGCTGCACGTCCTCGACGAGCTTTCGATCACGCTGACGAACGGCGAGGTCGCGGCGCTGGTCGGCCCGTCGGGATGCGGTAAGACGACGCTGCTGCGCATTATCGTCGGCCTCGATCGCGACTTCGAAGGCAGCGTGCAGTTGCCCGCGCACGGCAGGTTGGGCGTTGTTTTCCAAGAACCGCGGCTGCTGCCGTGGCGCACAGTCGAAGCGAATGTCCGGCTCGCGGCGCGGCAGGCGAGCGAGGATTCGCTCGGCGCGCTCTTTGCCACACTCGGGCTCACGGAACACCGCCGTCACTATCCGAGCGAGCTATCGGTCGGGCTCGCCCGCCGCGTCGCCTTGGCGCGCGCGTTCGCCATCCAACCCGAGCTCCTGGTGCTCGACGAACCCTTCGTCTCTCTCGATTCCGCACTGGCGGTAAGACTGCGCGCCGAGCTGGTCGAGCTGGTCTCGCGCCGGCCGGTAACGACCCTCTTGGTCACCCACGACGTTGAAGAGGCGGCCGCCCTCGCCGACCGCCTTATTCTGCTCTCGCCATCGCCGGCGCGGGTGCTTGCCGAGTTGCCGATCGAAAGCCCACGCCGCACTCGCACGGCGGACGAGCTCGCTGCCATTCGCCACGAGATCGCGCGCAGGATAGCCGGGTCCAGTTAGTTGAAGAGAAATTGGGCCGCGGCTCGCTGCTGCTGTCGCCGCGTAAATTCGCTCCGCCGTTAAAGTTAACGCTGGCTTTGAAATTACTCATTGCGTCCGAGGTGATATTCACGCGGCTGTGGCGGCAGCATCTTTTTCCGCGCCCACCCTTCTTCACGCCGAGAGGAAAAGTTCAATGTCGCTTCGTCAACAAGCCAAGCGGACGGGGCGGGTCGTGACCAACGCTGTGATCGTCAATTACGGCCGATACATGCCGTATGTCAGGATCATCGATAAATTGAATCGGCGGCCGCTGTTTCATCGGTTCAGGCAAGGAAATTCAAAGGTTCCGTCCTTTCCGACGCGGGAGGCGATGTGGAGCTTCGTCAGCGACCGGGCCGCGGGGGCGATCGACTATTTGGAGTTCGGCGTTCACGAGGGCCACAGCATTTTGCATTTTGCCGAACAAAACAAATCGGCCGACAGCAGATTTTTTGGCTTTGATTGCTTTACCGGCTTACCGGAAGATTGGAGCGCCGATTTCCAGCATGGGTGCTTCGATACCGGCGGCCGCCCACCGAATACCGCCGATTCCCGCGTCGATTTCGTCGTCGGCATGTTTCAAGACACGCTCCCCAAGTTCCTCGCCACTTTCAAGACCGACAAGCAAGTCGTCGTGCACATCGACTGCGATCTCTATTCGTCGGCGCTCTATTGCTTGACCAAGCTGGACGCGATCCTGCCAAGCGGTTCGATATTGATATTCGACGAATTTGGCGACGTGCTGCACGAATTCCGGGCGGCGCAAGACTACATGGCGAGCTATCGCCGCGAATTCAGGGTGATTTGCTCGCATGACGATTTTTTCACCGTCGCCGTCGAGCTGCTCTGACGCCAACTCGGCGCGGTGCGCCAGCCGTCACGCCATCAACAGCAAATCACGAAGATAGCGCGGCGAGCGCGACTGCCGGCGCGCAATGACACGCTGCGGCGCGCACCTCCGGTGCGATGTTCAGCAAAGTGTCGAACGTGGCATAAGCGCAGCCCAATCGCCGGGCGATCTCCGCCACAAGCGTGAGCCCGATGCCGGCCGCAATGATCGGGGCGCCCGAGGCGAGGGCTCCGCGCGACATCACCAGTGCCGCGGCGTCGGCGATCGCGCGCAGCTGGGCTTCGGCAAACCAGCGGGCGAGCAAAGTCCAGGTCGCTGCGTCGGCTTCGTCCGCGTCGCTTGCCACCATACGGGCGAGGCGTGCGCGCGAGGCTGCGACCGTCTTTTCGCGCCCGTCGACCGTGGCCATATGGTCAACGCCCTCAGGCAAGGTCCCGAGGATGCGGTGAACATCAGCCATCGTAGCGAAATTTTCGTTGATCAACGGCGTCCACCCACCATCACGCGGCGCGCGATCGGCAATAGCCATGACGAAGCCGCGCACGAGGCCGGTGTAGATCAACTCGCCGGCGGCGAGCCGTTGCGCGTCGGTATAGCCGCGGGCCGCCACTTTGCCGTCGACGATCGGAACGATGTCGGTCGTCGTCGAGCCTAGGTCGACGAACAGCGCGCTGGTGTGTTTGCTGGCGATCAGCGCGGCGCAGGCGTGCCAGTTGGCTGACGCGATATCCACGCTATGGTGGTCGGCCTCCTCCGGGCGGACGTAACCCGCCCGGCCGGCGTAGACCGAAATGGCGCCGAGCTCGCGGGCGGCAAGCTCGACTAGGCAGGCGACGCCTTCCTTGCGGGAGGCGAAGGTATCGGCCAATTCCCCGGTCATGGTGACGACGTTGCGATCGGCGCGGCCCATCTCCGCGCGGGCTTCGGCAAACGCCTGAAGCAAACGTCCCGTCCCGTCGCGAAGCGGCGAGGCGTATTGCGCGGCTTTGGTGATGCGGCCGTCCTCCGCGCGCGCTGCCTTGAGATGGACGCCGCCGATGTCCCATCCGATGACAATGCCCATGTTGCCTCGTGCGCGATTTTACCGCGATATACGATGCCTCGATCGCTTCGCGCGGCGCAAGGTCCTGCCATGGAGGTCATACCGGTTCTCGATCTCAAGCAGGGTGTGGTGGTCCACGCACGCATGGGGCGCCGCGACCAATACCGGCCGATCGAAACGCCACTGGCATCGACCAGCAGTCCGGTCGATGTGGCCCGCGGTTTGCTGGCCATCCATCCATTCGAGACGTTCTACATCGCCGACCTTGATGCGATCGAACACGCCGGCGACAACGACGCCGCACTGACGCGCTTGAAGACCGCGCTTCCCAATCTCGTATTCTGGGTCGACAACGGCGTGGCCGATCTTGCCCGGGCAAATTCCTGGCTCGACGCCGGCCTCGGAAACCTGGTCCTCGGCAGCGAGAGCCAACGCGACGGCTCGCTGGTCCGCCGCTTGTCCCGAGACGACCGGGTCATTCTGTCGCTCGACTACCGCGGCGACGCATTCCTCGGCCCTGCGGCGCTGCTCAGCGACGCGGCCGATTGGCCGGGCAAGATCATTGCCATGACGCTTGCCCGGGTCGGGAGCGCGAACGGTCCGGACATGGACCGGCTTTCAGCGATCCGGGCCAGGGCTCCCGACAAGCTCATCTACGCCGCGGGCGGAGTGCGCGACCCTTCCGATCTTGCCGCCCTTCGGCGTGCTGGAATAGCCGGGGCGCTTGTCGCCTCCAGCCTGCACAACGGCAAGCTCACAGGCGCACAGCTTGCGCGCCTGTGAGCTCCGTCAATCCGATAAGCGCCGCAGCTAACGCGAATAGATCGCGCTACGCCGCTGCGAACGGGTGCTTGACCTGGTTGCGCTTGGCGACGACCTCGGCGGCCTTCGGCTCGCCATTGACCGCCCGCGCAATCGATTCCTTCACGGCGCGATAGTTGAATTCCTGGATTTTCTTGTCGTCGGCCGCTTCCCAGTGAATGAAGACGCCGACGCAGATGAACAAATTGTCGGCCTCGTCCAGCGGAATTACGCCCTCGGCGACGCTGTCGGCGACCGCCTTGGCGACGGCGTGCTGGGCAGGACCAAACATCTGTACGGCCTGCTTGGCGCCTTTGATCGTCACTTTGTTGAACATGACCGTCGCCGGTTTGCACAGCAAATTCGGCCCGATCACGGCGAGCAGCGACGTAAACCCGTCCTTGTTGTTCGTCAGGCAGTTCGCGAATGCGGTCTCGGCCGCGCTGCCGCGCGGACCCATGATGAGATCGATGTGGGCGACTTCGTTGCCCTCACCGACGAGCGATTCACCGACGCAGAGTCCGTTGATCTTTGCCATCGCCATCTCCTCCCAAGGAAAACACAACGCTCGCAGGTCTGTGGCCTGCGTCGTCCGGTATCATCTATCCTTGTTGTCAGCGCCCGGCGTGGTCGGCCGGACCGGTTAGCCAGATAGCGGCGGAACGAAAGTCCCGCACAGCAAAGTCAACCACTGTTACGCGCCGACGGCAAGATGGTCTGCAGCCGATGCGCGAAAAGAGTTGCCACTGTTAGATCGGCACTGGTCCCTGGATTGATGCCGTCGGCTTTGAGTGCAGCATCCCAAGCCAAAAGCTCGGGGAGAAGTTGGGCCAAAGGCTGCGCCGCCTGCAGTGATGTCCGAAATTTTGCCGCGGTTTGCCGGACTTCATCGGCGGTTCGTGCGTCAAACTTGCGCAAAATGTGGCTGTCCGGAAATTCCGCGAGGAAGCCGAGATAGGTCATAAGGGTTGCCCATTTCGTATCGGCATGTTGCCGGCAGGCGGCTTCGAGCCCCGGCAAACCGAGATCGAAAATGTCGGCAAAATTCGTGGCGTATTGCCGCGCAACGCGGTCGCGCTCGGCCGCTTCGGTCATCGCCTGCAGGAGCGTGACCGTGGCGGGCTCGAACACGTCATGGCGGGCGCTGTGTCCGAGCCCGGCGGGCGCGGCCTGCACGATGGCGCGAAATGCGAGGTTGGCGTCCTCGATGTCGAGGGCGCGGACGATTTTAGCGAGCGAACTGCGCAGGTCCGGGGCATCCGCCTGAGCTGCTGCAGCAAGCGGCGCGCAGAGCAAGATGATGCCGAGATTGGTGTTGGCTCCGACGGCGGCGAAGGTTTCCTCGACGGCGCGCAAAATCCGCGCCCCGACGCTTGCGCCCGCAAGGGTCAGCGGGCCGGCGGCCGCTTCGGCGCTGCGGACGAATTCATCGGCGGTCATGCGATGCCCGGCCGCGAAAACATGGACGTTGCCGGGCTTCGGAGCTTCGAGTTCGGCAAGGCAGGCCCACTTGAACGCCGCGGCGATCCGCTCGGCGCGAATGGTCACGCCATGGCTCCTCGGGTGGCGCGTGCCGCCAGGGCAGCCGCGAGGGCTTCGGCGAAGGTGGACGCAATGTTGACGGACGTTACCTTCTGCAGTCCCGACCAGGCCGGCATGCTGTTGACCTCAAGCACGGTCGGCCGTTCATCCGCTCCGTAAAGGATGTCAACTCCGGCAAAATCTGCCCCAACCGCGGCAGCAGCGTTGACCGCAAGCGCGTTCATTTCGTCGTGCACGACCACCGCGACCGGGCGGCCGCCGCGCTTCACATTGGTAATCCATTGGCTCGAATGCCGTTGCATTGCCGCGATCACGCGACCTCGCAAGACGAGCAGGCGAAAATCGTGAAAACCGTCGCGTTCCACGCCGACGAAACGCTGGAGATAGTAGACGCCGGCCGTAATTCCGGGTTGCGGCAGATCCTCCGCACGGCTGATCAGCTTCAAGCCGCGCCCCTGCGATCCAAACAGCGGCTTGAGAACCAGTGCGCCATGGGCCGTCTCGCGTTGCGCGATGGTGTGTGCGTCCTCGTGGGATTCCGTCACCCATGTCGCCGGCGTCGCGATACCCGCACGGGACAGCAGAAAGCTCGTCATCGATTTATCGACGCAGCGCTCGATGGCGCGGGCGTCATTCCACACCATGACTCCGAGCTCGCGCAATGCGTGAAGAATCCCGAGCCGCAGCGTGACCATTTCGAAACTTCCGCCGGACATGGTGCGGACAACGACCGCATCCGGAAGGGCTTCCGGGTATCCATCGATGTGCAGCCCAGTAGGGTTTTGCGTCGCAAATCCACATGACGGCAACCGCACGGGCACCACGTTAACGCCGCGCCGGGTGAGCGCTGCGGTCAGTTCACGGGCGTGCCAGTCGATACGATCGACGACGAGGCCGACGCTCGGCCGGGGCCGTGGACGTTCGATCGCGAAGCGCTCAGCCGAAGGACGCATCGAGCAGGACCAGATCGATCGCTCCGGCGTGAAAGCTTTCGCCGGTTTCCAGCGTTGTCACGGTAATTTTTGCGGGACTGAACAGCATCGGATCGATGGCGTAGAAGTCGCCCTTGACCCGCTTGAAGATTTCCGCGAACGGCCGGCCATAGTCGGACGAGGCCTTGCTGGGAAGCTTTTCGGCAAGTGCGCGCGCCTGGCTCGCGGCGCCGGTCACGAAGAGCTGGACCTGCCCGCCGAAGATGATGGCATCGTTGGTCCGGCCCATCGCCGTGACAAAATCCGGATGCGGCGGACAAAGCGGGGCCGCCCCGATGCCTTCGACGATGCGTTCGAGCGGAAACCCCAACTCGTGTGTCTTGTGCAGCGCGACCTCAAGCGCCCGCGCGACGATCTGCGTGCTGCCGGCCAGACTTTGTGTCGGCGCGAAAATGATCGTCAGGTCCTTGGGCTTAACCCGGCAATCCTCGGCAACCTTGGTGACGACCTGTGCGGGCGGCGGCCGATCGCTTTCGATGACCAGAGTGGCGGTATCCGCGTGGTCGACATAGGACAAAATCTCGAACAACGGTTCGCGCCGCGCCAGCGCGCGGGCCGGTCCTGAGCCGAGCGCAAAAAAGGAACTGTCATTCTCATGCGAAAGGCGCCAGCCCGCGTATTGACTGGCGAGACACGCAATCACCGGATTGGAGGATTGGGTAACGACCGTCCAAGGCCATCGCGGCGTTGCCGATGACGGCACGAGACGGACCGCGCCCAGCCCTCCCATGCAAATTTCGGCGACGCGAAGACCGGCGGCAATGCTGCCGAGGCATTTGCTGCCGGCATCGATGAGCGCTTCGCCGAGCTGACCGCGGCTAATGCCGATCTTAAGCTCCGCAGCATCAGCCACGAGCCGCGCAACCAGCTTGGCGGCGCGCTCATTCACGCTGATCGACGGCGCTATATTCATGTCTTCCTCGCGCGCGTCCAAGCGAGAACCAATTCGCGCCGTTCGTCTGCGAGTGTTCTTGCTCCCGCCGCGGTCGAACTGCAAGCATAGACCGTACACACCGGCTCGCCAGACTTAATCGCGCTTCCCGCGATCGGCCGGTCGGCGGTCCAGTCCGGCCAGTCTCGTGCCGGGACCGAAGGGATATCGTCTTCAGCATAAACGATCGCGGCTGCCTTGGCGCCGTCGCGATAAAGCGGCGCTGGCGCCAACTTGCCGGTACAAGCGGCCATGTGCAGCGCAAAGAGCGAGCCCTGCGGCGGTTCGAAGACGTCGAACGTCGCGCCGGGCCGCGGATTGACTTCGAGCAGCCAAAAGCGTTCGCCATCAACGAGAAAGTCGGCGCTGTTCAAACCGACAAGCGACGTCGCTTTGGCGAGCCGATGCACGACAGCGGTCAGCGCGTTCGCGGTCGGCGGCGCGAGCTCAGCCGGTCGCACCGCGCCACCGTAACGATAGGGGTGGCGACGCGTCGGCAAAGACCATTGCGTGCTAAATCCGATCAAGGCTGCGGTCTCGCCATCAGCGAGGAAAAGCGCTGACATCGGCGCTCCGGGCAGCTTTTGCTGATAGTAGGTATCGCCTGGTCGGGAAACTGCCCGCGCCGCGGGTTTGATGTGAGTGCCGCCGGCGCCGCCTTTGCGCTTTGCCAGCCAATCGCTTGGATTTTCAGGCTTCGACAAAGAGAACTTAGGGAACGGGATACCCAGATCGGCGCACAATGCCGAAAGGAACTCGGGATCTTTGATCTTGGCGACCGTTTCGGCACCGTTGCCGAAAAGCCGCCATCGTTCGCCGAGCCGCTGCAACACTTGCGTCCGGTCCTCGAATCCGGTGCCGCAGACCACGCCGATAGGCTCGCGCCGCGCACTGAGCGTTTCCAATGCGTAAACAAGGGCGTTCCCGTCAATTCCGCGCGTCAGGCTGCCGACGAGACGCGCGTGCGCATGCGCAACGTCCAAGGTGTCCTGATCGCCGAAGAAATCGGCCACCAGCGGCAGATAGCCGCCGCGGCGCGCCGAGGCTGCGAGGGCTCGCCCGGAAATGGCGGCGATGAGGACCGGCGGCGCGTCAGCCATTGAGCTCGCGCGCGAGGGTAAACGCGTCGCGAAAATCGAATTGCACCGGCTTGGCGGCGGCAATCATTTTTTGAAACAGGCCCGATTCGGTCTTGTACTTGATGTTGCCGATGGTCAACGGACCCAATCCCAACGTGCCATGCGGCGTAAGCTCCTGACCGTTCGCCTGCATATCCAGGCCCTCGACGCCGCTTGGCGGGACCGCATTGACGTCGGCGGCGATCAGCAAATGTTTTGCGGCGGCAAGCTGCGCCCTTGACAGAATCGTAACGCCGGCACGGCCGGCGCACAGCGCCGCCTCGGCCTCGGCCAGAATGGCCGACTTGTTACTGTCGCCGCTGCCGTCTGCCGCGCGCACCTCGACGTTGAACCGGTTCTTGATCTCCTTGGCGCTGTCGCTGACGCGCTTTAATCCGTCGTAGCCGACCAGCGTGACGTCGCTGCCCTCGAGCGCGGCGATGACGCCCGCGGCATAGCCGACAACCCCGGTCGCGCCGAATACCGCGACCTTCAGGCCTTTGAGAGTACGTTTCCTCTGGTCCTTCAGGAGCTTTTCGGCGCATGCGACCATCGCCGCGGCGGTGGTGAACGCGCCGGCCGGATCGGCAAAAAACGAAATGCCGAATGGCGGCACCAGCGCCTGCTTGGCTTTTGCCAGCATGTCCAGGGCGACGCTTGCGTTCTTGCCGCCGAAGAACATTCCGGTGCGGGCGCCGGCCTTGGGCGGTCGCGAGAATATCGCGTCCTGAACCAGGCCCGTCACTTCGTCGATCGTCACATTGGAGTAGGTCAGCACCGCATCGTAACCGGCATCGAGCGCCATGTTCACGTCGAACGGGCTCAAGTGTTTGGTCGGCGTGACCATGTGAAGGATGTTCTTTTCCGCCATGGCTGCCTCCCACGCTTTGATTGCTATTCGCCGGACTCAGCGCGGATGCGCGTGCGCGACGATCTCCGCGCCGCAATTGAGCCCGGTGCAAACCCTGATGTCCAGGCCCCGGCCGCTCGGATGTCGCCGCGCGATCTCTGCCAAGCGGTCGGCTGCTTCGGGCGACGGTGCAAAGGCAAAACCGGTGGGCCCCCAGGAGCTTTGACCGATACCGAACGCGCCGGCGCCGATCGAGGGCGTCGAGAACGGCAGCGACCTCGCGACTGGTGAAGCGCGAGCCGCCCTGAGCCGGGGCAAAATAATCACCGAGGCGCATCTGCAGTTCTTTGATCGCTGCGCCGAACCCGGCAAGGTCATGGTCGGCAAGCGCCGGCAACGCCTGCATCAGGATCAGGCGGCAAATATGGGCGGCATCTGCGTCGGACATCGGCGCAAGCGCCGCCAAGGTCGTCACTTCGTTGGGCCCATGGACGCCCTGATGTTGCGGGTCGAGAGCAACCAGGATGCGCCAATGGTCCGGAAACGGCAGACGGCTGATGATCGGTGCCGGCGCCGGTTGATCATTGCGCCCGCCGTCGACGACCAATCCGCCGCGAGAGAAGAGTCCGATGCCGATTCCGGAGCGCGTTCCGCGTCCGAGCGCAACGGCGTCGCCTTCCACATCAACGGACCGGTTGTGCAGGTGGCGTAGGCCGGCAGCGACCGCGAGCGCAAGCTGCGTGCCGGAGCCAAGACCGGCATGGGCGGGAACGACCTCCGAAATGTTCACGGCATGAGCGTCGTCGAGCGCCAGCACGCGTTGCATGGTCTTGAGATATTGCCGCACCCGGTCGCTTTCGGGACCCGAGACTTCGGTGCGTTTTGCTCTTCGGATCGTGATCCTGGTTCTTAGATCGCTGATCGCGAGGCCGATGCCGCCAAAGCGGCGACCGAGCCGTCCATTGAGATCGAGAAAGCCGAGATGCAACCGCGCCGGAGCAGTAACAGTGATGCCGACAGCGTCGGAAACGCCATTGTGCACGCTGACTCCCGAACTTGATACGCGTAGGGTTTTTCCAATGAGAATACAGGTCTACACTGCGTCATCCCGTCTCGGTTGGCAATCGGGACGCATGCAACGATCCATGAGAGGAAATCCCATGGCCGAAACCAAAAAAGAACGAACCTATTCGGACGAGGAAATCGAGCAACGCCTCAAGCGCAGTCTGCCGCACTGGTATCTCGAGAACGGCTGGATACGGCGCAAGTACCGCACCAACAGCTGGAAGGGTACTTTGATGGTCATCAACACCGTCGGACATCTGGCCGAGGCCGCGTGGCATCACCCCGACATCACCGCTTCGTACGCCTGGGTCGAGGTGCGACTGCAAAATCACGCCGCCAAGGGCATCACCGATAAGGATTTCGAATTGGCGGAGAAAATCGAGCAGGTCGTTCACTGGCAACCGGCTAAGGCGAAGGGTGCGCTCGAGGGCACGCCGGAAAACGATCAACGTTTCGCCTATCTCAAATACGACGATTGAATTACTGCGGCATCTTTTTTCACGTTCGACGAGGAATTCGGCTATGGCGCACGCGTGGGTCGCGGGCAAGCCTGCAGCACTCGATACCGCCATTGCCGAGGCCGCCAAGCTTCTTGCCGCGAGCCGTTTTCCCCTTATTGCCGGGCTCGGTACCGATGTCGCCGGTGCGCGCGCCGCGATTGCGCTGGCGAAGCGGACAGGCGCAGTCATCGACCATATGAACTCCGAGGCATTGTTACGCGATCTCGACGTCATGCGTTCCTCCGGCGTCATGCTGACCACGCCGCTCGAGGCGCGGGTGCGCGCCGACACGCTGCTGCTGGCGGGTCCGGAGTTGGGCGAAATGCCGGAATTGCCGCAACGGGTGTTCGAAAAGGCGCGGCCAACGCAAACTGACATCAGCGTCGAACGCCGCATCTTTTGGCTGTGCCCGGGACGGGCCGCGGCAAACCCGAGGTTCGGCGGAACGACCGCCGAGATTGTCGGCAAAGAGCGCGGCGATTTACCGGCGCTGCTCGCTGCGCTCCGCGCGCGGATTGCGGGCCGGCCGACCAGCCGCGCCGGCGTTTCGTCAGGCGCGCTCGATCGGACGGCCACGGCTCTTAAAGCCGCGCGATTTGGTGTTGCGATCTGGTCGGCCGCCGCGCTCGACGCGCTCACCATCGAAATGCTGTGCGGCATGGTGGACGATTTGAACGCGACCACCCGCTTCACCGGCTTGTCGCTTTGCCCCGCCGACAATGCGGTCGGCGTCCTGCAGACCTGTGGCTGGATGACCGGACTACCCATGCGGACCGGATTCGGGCGGGGATTTCCGGAGCACGATCCTTGGCTCTTCAACAGCCGCCGCCTGGTCGAAAGCCGCGAAACCGACTGCGTCCTTTGGATATCGGCGTACCGCGCGGCGGCGCCGGAATGGCGCGAGGCGCCGCCCACGATCGCGTTGACCGGGCGCGATGCGAGCTTTGCCGTGTCACCGCACGTTCACATTGAGGTCGGCCGCCCCGGTGTCGACCATCCCGGAGTGCAGCATCTCCCGCTGACCGGCACGCTGACTGCGATCGAAGCAACGCAACCAAGCGACACGATTTCGGTCGCCGGCGCGATCGCGCGCATTGCTTCCGCGTTACCCGGCGTCGGAGAGCGCCCGTGTTGACGCGCATTGCCGGCGGGCGTGTCATCGATCCGGCCAATGGTCGCGACGGCATCGGCGACGTCTGGATGCGCCACGGCACCATCATAGACGCGCCGCAAGCTGCGCGCGCCGATGTGACCTACGATGCCGCCGGCAAGATCGTCATGGCCGGCGCCATCGATATCCACTCACACATCGCCGGTTGGAACGTGAACACCGCGCGACTATTGCTGCCTGAATATCATGCGCAAGCTGCGCGGCGGCCCGCCGAGATGCCGTTGGCGAAGGGCGGCTGGTCGAGCTTCGAGATCGGGCGCCTCTATGCCGCCATGGGCTTTACCACCGTCGTCGAACCGGCGGTCTCTCCACACTACGCCTTGCACGCGCACCTCGAGCTCGCCGACATCCCGATCATCGACAAGGCGACGCTCACCGTGCTGGGCAACGACGATTATCTGCTCGGCCTACTGCACGCCAAGGAGAGCGACGCCGCCATCGAGGACTATGTCGCGTGGACGCTGAGCATGTCGCGCGGGCTCGGCGTCAAGGTCGTCAACGCCGGCGGTGCGATGGCGTTCAAGGAGAACGTGCGAGCGTTCTCCTTCGATGACGTCGTCCCGTCCTATGGCCTATCGTCGCGCCGGATCGTGAAAGCCCTGCAGCATGCGGTCAAGGCGCTGGGCGTTCCGCATCCGCTCCACGTTCATTGCAACAATCTCGGACTTGCGGGCAACGTCGAGACGGCGCTGATCACGATCGCCGCTGCGGAAGGCTTGCCGCTTCATCTCGCGCATCTGCAGTTCTACGGCTACGGCAAGGAGGGCGAGCGCGGATTTTCCTCGGCCGCCGCGCCGCTTGCCGAGGCCGTGAACGCGGCGCCGAGCGTCACCGTCGACGTCGGTCAGGTCATGTTCGGCCCGACCGTGACGATCTCGTCGGACGTGCTGCGCCAATTCAATGCGCGCGATCAGGCCCGCCCCAACAAATGGCTGATCCTCGATGGCGAGGCCAATGGCGCGGGCATTGTCCCGTATGACTATAGGCGGAACAATTTCTACAACGCCGTGCAGTGGGCGGTCGGTCTGGAGCTGTTTCTGTTGATTTCAGATCCCTGGCGCGTTTTCTTCACCACCGATCATCCAAACGGTGCACCGTTTACGACCTATCCGGAGATTTTCGCGCTGCTGATGAGCCGGGATTTGCGCGCGCGGTGGCTGGCGGAGCTGCCGCCGGCCGCGGTGGCGATGACCACGCTTCCGGCGATCACGCGCGAATATTCGCTTGCCGACATTGCGACAATGACCCGCGCTGCGCCGGCAAAGCTCCTCGGCCTGACCGGCCGCGGGCATCTCGCTGCCGGCGCCGTCGCCGATATTGCCGTCTACGAAAACGATAAAGACCGCGCCAAGATGTTTCGCGCCGCGGCGTTAGTGTTCAAGGACGGAGAGCTTGTCGTTCGCGACGGTACCATGACGCATTGCCGCTGGGGCCGCGCGCTCACGGTTGAGCCGGAGCGCGATCGAGCGGTCGATCGTCGCATGAAAGCCTACTACGAGAGCCGCTACGGGCTGTCGGACGAATTCGTCAAGGTTCCGGAGCACGCTCTCGGGCGTCCCGAACCGTTCGAGCGCGTGCCATGCGTGTCCTGACCATCAAGGGCGTGCGTATCGACGATACTTTCGCGGAGGCTTTCGACATGCGCGCGACGGCGGTGATCATCACCGCGGATAGCGCGCGGTGGGCGCGCCAGGCGGCGGTGACCATGACCGGCTTTGCCACCTCGGTGATCGGCTGCGGTTGCGAGGCCGGCATCGACGGCGAGCTCACCGCGAAGCAAACGCCCGACCGGCGGCCGGGCGTGCGCGTGTTGCTGTTCGCGGTGTCCACCAGCGAGTTGCAAAAACAGCTGGCCGCGCGCGTCGCGCAATGCGTGCTCACGAGCCCCGGCTCTGCCTGCTACGCCGGCATGGAGGGTGAGGAAGCGCTCCGGCTCGGGAACGCGCTGCGCTATTTCGGCGACGGCTGGCAGATCTCGAAGCGGTTCGGTGCGAAGCATTTTTGGCGCATTCCCGTCATGGACGGCGAATTTGTCTGCGAGGCGACAACCGGTCTCACCAAGAAGGCCGTCGGCGGCGGCAACCTTCTCATGATCGGCCGCACGGCGGAAACAACACGCGCGGCAGCCGAGGCCGCCGCCGCGGCGATCGCCAAAGTGCCCGATGTCATCGCGCCGTTTCCGGGAGGAATCGTGCGCTCCGGGTCCAAGGTCGGCTCCAAATATAAGGGCGTGCCGGCATCAACCAATGAAGCCTATTGTCCGACATTGCGCGGCGCGGTGAAGAGTTCGCTCGATGCCGATGCGGGGGCGGTCCTCGAGATCGTGATCGATGGTCTCACCTCCGATGCGGTGGCGGCGGCGATGCGCGCCGGCATCGCCGCGATCGTCAAGCTCGGCCCGAAGCGCGGCGCCACGCGGATCAGCGCGGGAAACTACGGCGGCAAGCTTGGGCCGCACCACTATCATTTGCGGGATTTGGTGCCGTGAGACCGATGATCTTCTCGCTGCGCCAGCGCCCCGGCCAGCGGCTCGATTTGTCGCCGCTGGTCCCGGATCTCCTTGCCGGCAAAACGGCGGCGCAGATCGAGCGTATCGAATTGCAGACGACGCGGTCGCGCGTCGATGTCGGAGAGATTTTTCGTCTGCGCATGGGCGACGCGCAGAGCATTCGCATCGAAGGCGCCTGCGATCGGCTCGATCGCGTCGGCCACGCCATGACCGGCGGCGAAGTTCTGGTCGACGGCGACGTCGGCACCCAGGCAGGACGCTTGTTGGCGGGAGGTCGCCTGATCTTGCATGGCAACGCCGGTCCCTGGGCGGCGTCCGGCATGAAGGGCGGCGTCATCGAAATCCACGGCGCGGCGGATGACCATCTCGGTGGCCCATTGGCCGGAGAGATGGCGGGAATGCGTGGCGGCCTGGTTGTTGTCCGCGGGCGCGCGGGCGACCGCGCCGGCGACCGCATGCGGCGCGGCACCATCATCATCGAAGGCGGAGCCGGGGCCTATGCAGGCAGCCGCATGATCGCCGGTACCCTGATTGTCGGGCGCAAAGCCGGAGCGCTCCCCGGCTTTCTCATGAAGCGCGGCACCATCGTTCTCGGCGAGGGCAGCAGCGCGCTGTCGCCGACCTTCCTCGACTGCGGACAACACCAGCTTCTCGCCATGCGATTGTGGGCGGGGTTTATCGAGCCGCGAAGCAAGCGTGCCGCGGCGTTGCTCCGGCGGCCGCTGCGGCGCTTCGCCGGGGACATGGCGGTCCTCGGCAAAGGCGAGATATTTATCGGCACCAAAAATTGAGTGTTTACGGATATGGTTGGAATGGGAATTGCATTGGAATATTGCACAAGATTATTGCGTGAGAATCATGCATAAATTGGCCAGCGGAGCCACATCATGGACCTGATAGCGATCGTCGTCACGGTTTGCGCGCTGGCGCACCCGGATCAGTGCGAGGAACAGCGTCTCGAATACATGTGGAACGGCTCGCTGAAGCAGTGTGCAATGACGGCTCAGCCCTATATTGCCCAGTGGATCGGCGATCACCCCAAGTGGAGCGTCAAAGACTATCATTGCGAGTACCCGCACACGAAAGAGAAGGCGGATGCGCGTAGAGCAGCGCGCCCGGCGTGACGCATTTCTCGACAAGATCGGCACCCGTCCGGTCGTCATGGGGATACTCAACCTGACGCCGGATTCTTTTTCGGACGGCGGGCAATTCACGGCCGCGGAGGCGGCGCTCGCGCACGCAAAACGGTTGGCCGCGGAGGGCTGCGACATCATCGATGTTGGCGGCGAGTCGACGCGTCCCGCGGCATCGCCGGTAACGGAAGCCGAGGAACTTGCCCGCATTGAAGCGGTTCTGGCCGAGCTCGCCGGCACGCTCGATGTGCCGCTTTCGATCGACACCTACAAGTCGAAGGTCGCGGCGCGCGCGGTCGAGCTTGGCGCCGTGCTGGTCAACGACGTTTGGGGCCTGCAGAAAGATCCGGGCATGGCCGACGCGGTCGCCGCGGCCGAGGCGGCCGTCGTGGTCATGCACAATCGGACGGAAAAGGATTCATCGGCCGACATCATCGCCGATATCCGGCAATTCTTCGCGCGTTCGCTGGCGCTCGCGGAAAAAGCCGGAATTGCGCCATCGCGTATTATCCTCGATCCCGGAATCGCGTTTGCGAAGACCGCGCGGCAGAACGTCGAAGTGATCATGCGGCTCGCCGAGCTGCAGGACTTCGGACGTCCGATCCTCGTCGGCGTGTCGAGAAAGGCGTTTCTTGGTTCGCTGATCGAGGGCGGGGTCGAAGCGCAGCTCGTCGGAACGATCGCCGCCAGCCTGGCCGCGTGCGCCGCCGGCGCTTCGCTCTTTCGCGTCCACGACGTCGCCGAGCATGTCGCCGCGTTGAAGGTCTTTCACGCCATCCGGCATCCGCCGGCGGGCCGGCCGCCGCGATCGTTCAGCTAGCGGATGTCGCATCCGGTCATGGGCGGTCGAGGCCCGCGATCGTGGCCGGCAATTCGCGCATCGAAGCGAGAACGCATCGTGCGCCCGCGGCTGCGAGCTGTTGGGCGAGAGCGATCGTCGCGTGCCCGGCACCGGTGAACCCAACGGCTGTCATCCCGGCGGCGACGGCCGCCGTTACGCCAAGCGGTGAATCTTCGACGACAACGCAACGGTCGGGAGCGACACCCATCGTTCGCGCCGCGAACAGATGCAGATCCGGCGCGGGTTTGCCGTGCAGCGACCTGCGTGGCGCTGAAAATATGTCCGTCGAACAAGGGTGCGAGACCGGTAACGTCAAGCGACACGTGGATGCGTTCGAACGACGACGAGGACGCCACGCAGCGGCGATTGGGCAGCGCGGCGACCGCCGCCTCCACGCCGGCAACGGGCTTAAGTTCGCGACGCAGACGGTCGAGCAAGCGTCGGCCATAGGTCTGGCCGAGCTCTTCGGGAACCTTGCGACCTAGAACGCCTTCGGCCAGCGCCAAAACGTCGGTCAAGCTGCGCCCGGCGAATTTCTCCAGGGCCTCTGCCGTCGTCATCGGGTGGCCCAGCTCCGTCATCATCTCCGCAAGGAGCGCGTTGGAGTGGATTTCGGAGTCGACCAGCACCCCGTCGCAATCGAAGATTACGAGGTCCATGGACCGGCGAACCTATTGCCCTGCAATGACCGTTGCGGTCATCTGCCGCCAAGACATCGTCGTGGAGATATCATAGTTTCAACGATGAGGGGGCGAACGTCGCTTCGGCCAAGGATGCTGGTTATGGTTCGCGTAGAAGCATTGTCGTTTGCGCTAGGCATCGCGTTGCTGGTTGCTGCCGCCGTGCACTCAGCCGCGCGGGCCGACGATCTCAACGACTATCCGACTACGGCGCGGGTCGACTACGTGTTCGGCTGCATGAAAGCCAACGGCGAGACGCAGCATACCCTCGATCAGTGCTCATGCTCGATCGACGTCATCGCTTCGATCCTGCCCTATGACCATTATGTCGAGGCGTCGACCGTGCTGAGTATCGCGCAGGTTCCGGGACACCTCGGAACTCAGTTTCGTTCGACGGAGATTGCCAGGAAAGCGGTCGAGGATCTGCGCCGCGCGCAGGCCGAAGCGGAAGTCCGCTGTTTCTGACGGCAGACCCTACATCGCCTGCTCGGCCGGCCACTCGGCCTTGAAAACGCGGCCGTCGGTATCGATCGCTTCGGCGCGGAATGTCGTCGCCCCATTCGGCCGATATGAAAACCGGATGTTGGGATCCTCCGAGATGGAAATGCCGCCGTCCATCTCCAGCACGAGCTCATCGCCCTGCCAGACGTGGAGATCGCGCACGATAAGCAGCGGAATGTACAGCAGTGAGAGCGGATCGCGCTGCAGGCCGGAATTGTTCGGGTGGCGAATCATGATCTGAGCTTGCAGCGGGCCGCCGGCCGATCCCGCGGGGTTTGCAAATTGCCGAAATCGCATTTGTCCGATGCTCGTCTTGGCTTCCTCGGCATTCTTGGCCATGGGGGCGGAGCAACCACCGGACGCTCTCACATAGGTCTTCACGACATAAAGCCTGCCGTCGCTCAGCTCGGCCACGGCATGGACATTGGTGTAGGAATTTACCCGCACCCGCGTCGAGATCATGGTCGCGCCGGAGCCGACCTTGAACGTCGCCGCGACCGGCGCCGGATTTTCGTCGATGACCAGCGTGAAGGCCTTGAGCACGCGCGCGTCGCCGGGTGGCAGCGTGGCGCGCAAGGTGACCGGAACAATCGCCGCATCTTCAGCGCGCGCCGGCATCTCGATGGCGATCAAGCCTTCGCCGTTGGCGAGCGGCCGTCCCTTGAAGACGTCGCGCGCGAGATCGGGCCACGGATCGTCGGTTTCGGCCGCCATCGACGATGGCAACGCGCCGAATGAGATCGCGGCAGCAAGGCCGATCAGCCAGACTGCTCGCAGTTTCTTGCCCATCGATCGCACTCCGCAGTCGCCGGTTGCTGCTGCCGGCGCCGTCTATTCCCACTCCAGCTCGGAATAGGCAGCCGTGGCATTGCGCGCATTGTACTCCTCGAATAACTCCCAGCGGGATTTTTCCGAGGCTCCCGCAATCTGCGCCGCGTCCGCGAGCGGCACGCCGCGCTTGATTAGATCGCGGCAATCGCCCGCCAGGCGTTCGAGGTAGGCCCGTTCATCGGCGAGCGCGCCCGGCCACGCGGCCGCTGGACCGTGACCCGGAATGACGCCTTTCGCCGGAATCCGAGAAAGATCGTCAATGGTGGCAAGCCAGCCGCGGATGCTGCCATCAAGCACCGGGATGTGCTTGAGAAATACCAGATCGCCCGCAAACAGCGTGCCGGTCGCGGCATCGACGACCGTCAGATCGCTGTCGCTATGCGACGTGCGCCAAGCTTTGAGGGTGAGCTTCCGGTGCCCGAGATCGAGCTCGATCTCGTTGTCGATCGTCAAGGTCGGCGGCACGATTTTCACGTCGTCGAGCACGGATCCCATGCCGCGCCGAAAAGCCGCGAGATAGAACGGCGCGCGCGCGGCCAGTGCCCGCGGCAAACCGCGATGGCCAACAAAAACCGCGGGGGCCTCGAATGCCGCGTTGCCGAACACATGATCCGGATGGGCGTGTGTGTTGATGACGTACTTGATGGGCTTGTTGGTCAGTCGACGAATTGCTGCAAGCAGACGACGGCCTTCGCGCACGCTGCCGCCGGTGTCGATGACGGCGACCGCATCGCCGCCGACGACAAAGCCGACATTGGCAATCGCGCCTTCGTTCTCGGCGCTCATCAGCGCGATGGCGCCGAAGTGGGCATAGACGCCGGCAGCGACTTCTTTGACCGCAAGTGGCTCGATCGTCTCTTGCGAATAGGTCAGCGTTACTGTCCCGCCAATCGCTAGTCCCACGATGGAAGGAGCGAAAAGAGCGATAAGCGCCGATTTCAAATAGCCGCCGGACGAATAGCGCATGAAACTAAGCCTTCGCCTCACGTGTCGTGTTGTTGTCCCACTCTCCATTGCGACAATATCGTGTCCAAATGTTGGGACATTGTTGGGACATGGCTGCCCATCGAATTTCTTAGGGCCGGGAACATTTTCTGTTGCGCGGGAAAAAGTGCAGGCTTAGAGTTTCTCAAGTTTCCGGCTTCAAGGACGTCAGCCGCTAGGGAGAGCTGACGTTTCTTCGCAGGCTAGGCAAGTCGGCGAGAGAGCAAAGAAATCCTCGCGACACGCCGATGCCGTGACACGCTGCCGGGAATGCTTCCCCAGGCATGGGTTTGCGCCGTGAGGCCGAGCTTGCTTTGGGCTTGTTCGCATTGGTGCAGCCCCCCGGAACGTCGCAGGGAGGACACGCAATGCGTTATCTTTCGTTCACGCTCAGTACCTGCCTAGGCGCGGTCGCGGCACTCGCCGTCGGATCCGCCTATGCTGATGATCTCGTCAAGATGTCGGAAAACCCGGCCGATTGGGTGATGCCGGCACGTACCTATGACGGCCAACGCTTCTCACCACTCAAGCAGATTAACGCCGGCAACGTCGGCAAGCTGCAGGTGGCATGGACGTTCTCGACCGGCGTTCTGCGCGGCCACGAAGGTGCGCCACTGGTCGTCGGCAGCACGATGTACGTGCACACGCCGTTCCCCAACCTCGTCTATGCGCTCGATCTCGACCACGAAGCCAAGATCCTTTGGAAGTATGAGCCGAAGCAGGATCCGAACGTGATCCCGGTGATGTGCTGCGACACGGTGAACCGCGGCCTGTCCTATTCCGACGGCAAGGTCTTCCTGCATCAGGCCGACACGACGCTGGTGGCCCTCGATGCCAAGACCGGAAAGGTCGTCTGGTCGGTGAAGAACGGCGATCCGTCGAAGGGCCAGACCGGCACATCGGCGCCGTTCGTGATCAAGGACAAGGTTCTGGTCGGCATTTCCGGCGGCGAGTTCGGCGTGCAGTGTCACGTCACCGCCTACGACGTCAAAGACGGCAAGATGGCTTGGCGCGTCTTCTCGGAAGGACCGGACGATCAAATCATGGTCGATCCTGAAAAGACCACCTCGCTCGGCAAGCCGGTCGGCAAGGATTCGAGCATCAAGACGTGGCAGGGCGATCAATGGAAGATCGGCGGCGGCTGCACGTGGGGCTGGATTTCCTACGATCCCCAGTTGAACCTGTTCTATTACGGTTCGGGCAACCCCTCGACCTGGAATCCGAAGCAACGCCCGGGCGACAACAAATGGTCGATGACCATCTGGGCGCGCAATGCCGACACCGGCATGGCCAGGTGGGTCTATCAGATGACGCCGCACGACGAGTGGGACTACGACGGCATCAACGAAATGATCCTCACCAATCAGCAGATCGGCGGCAAAGAGCGCAAACTGCTGACCCATTTCGATCGCAATGGTCTCGGCTATACCCTCGATCGTGAGGACGGCGAGCTTCTCGTCGCCCAGAAGTTCGATCCGAAGGTCAACTGGACCACCGGCGTCGACATGGACAAGAACTCGCCGACCTACGGCCGGCCTGCGGTTGTGAAGCAGTATTCGACCGATGCGAACGGCGAGGACCACAACAACAAGGGCATCTGCCCGGCCGCGCTCGGATCGAAGGACGAGCAGCCGGCGGCCTATTCGCCGGACACGCAGCTGTTCTACGTGCCGACGAATCACGTCTGCATGGACTACGAGCCGTTCAAAGTGAGCTACACGGCGGGCCAGCCCTATGTCGGGGCGACGCTCTCCATGTATCCGCCTGCCGGCGACAAGAACATGGGCAACTTCATTGCCTGGGACGGCAAGACCGGAAAGATCGTCTGGTCCGACCCTGAGGAGTTCTCCGCATGGGGCGGCGCACTGGCGACCGCCGGCGGCGTCGTGTTCTACGGAACGCTCGAAGGCTATCTGAAGGCGGTCGACGCCAAGACGGGCAAGGAACTCTACAAGTTCAAGACCCCGTCGGGCATCATCGGCAACGTCATGACCTATGAGCACGGCGGCAAGCAATACGTCGCGGTGCTGTCGGGCGTCGGCGGCTGGGCCGGAATTGGCCTCGCGGCTGGCTTGACGGATCCGACCGCTGGCTTGGGCGCGGTGGGTGGCTACGCCGGGCTCAACAACTACACGGCTCTCGGCGGAGCGCTCACGGTCTTCACGTTGCCGCAGTGAGGCTAACGCGAAGCTGAAACACAAACCCTCCGGCGCGTCACCAAAAGTGGCGCGCCGGAGCGTCCCTGCCGATTACCGCTAGCCGCGCAAGGAAGCGTTCCGTGAAATCACGTCCGGGTGCGGCCGCGTTCGTGTTGGCCGCCACATTGCTTTGGACCGGCAGCGCGCTGGGAGACGGATCTGGCGACCCGAGCGCCGTCAAGGATGAAGACGGCAAGTATCTCGATAAGCAGGGCAACCCGACCTACAGCATAAAGCCCGACGGCACCGTCGATTGGTACACGTATTCCGGCTACGTCCGCTACCATTCCGAATGCCACGTCTGCCATGGGCCGAATGGCGATGGCTCGTCCTATGCGCCGGCGCTGAAAGAATTGCTCCAGACCTTGAGCTACGGTGATTTCCTCGGCGTGGTCGCCGGCGGGCGCAAGAACGTGAATACCGCCAATGAGAACGTCATGCCCGCGTTCGGCGACAACAAGAACGTGATGTGCGTGCTCGACGACATCTTTGTTTATCTGCGCGCGCGCGCCAACGATGCGCTCGGTCGGGTGCGGCCCGCCAAACACGAAGACAAGCCCGAGGCCGCCAGGAAGTGGGCGGACTCTTGTTTCGGCCAGGGTGGATGAATGGAGGATGGCGCGATGACCAAGGCGGCCGGACATCGCTTGTTGGTGTGCGCGGCCGCTTGCTGCGCGCTGACCGCAATTTTCGCTCCGGTCACGGCCCTCGGGCAAGGACGCGGTGCGCTGGAGGGAGGCCTCGAACTCGTCGATCCGAATGTATTGCGGGTCTGCGCCGATCCGAACAATCTGCCCTTCTCCAACGAAAAGGGCGAAGGTTTCGAAAACAAGCTCGCCCAGTTTTTCGCGGCGAAACTCGGCAAGACGGTCGCCTACACCTTTTTCCCCCAGGCGACCGGGTTTGTGCGCATGACGCTCGGTTCGCACCGTTGCGACGTCATCATGGGTTATCCCCAAGGCGACGAGATGGTGCAAGGCACCAATCCTTACTATCAGACCGCCTACGCCTTGGTGTCCAAGGCTGGAAGTCCGCTCGATGGGGTGGACGCGCTCGGCGACGCGCGGTTGAAGGACAAGCGCCTCGGCATTGTCGCCGGTACGCCGCCCGCCACCTATCTCGTCAGCGAAGGGCTGATGGCCAAGGCCAAGCCGTATCCGCTGATGATCGACACCCGCTACGACTCGTCCGCGGTGGCGATGATGAACGACCTGGCATCGGGTGAGATCGACGCCGGCGTCCTTTGGGGTCCGATGGCGGGATACTACGCCGCGCGCGCCAATCCGCCGATGCACGTGGTGCTGCTGATGAAAGAAACCGGCGGGCCGCGCATGGTCTACCGCATCACCATGGGTGTTCGTCCGTCCGATCAGAACTGGAAGAGGCAGCTGAACAAGCTGATCGCCGAGAACCAACCCGCCATCAACAAGATCCTGCTCGATTCCGGCGTGCCGCTGCTTGACGGCAATGATCGGCTCATTGCCGGCGATTTACCGACGCCGAAACCATGAGCGGCCGAACCCTCGTCGTTTTGGCGATGTGGCTTGTCGCGCTCGCCGGCGCGGAGGCGTGGGGCCAGGACTCGCCGGCCGAGCCGTCCGGCTACCGCATGCAGGATTATCGCGGCCCGACCCCGGCAACGCTGGCCGGCGCTCGCGTTGTAACGACGGCGCAGGCCGAGGAGCTGTGGAAGGCCGGCGCGATCTTTGTCGACGTTCTTCCGCATGTCCCGCGTCCGGCCAATCTGCCGCCCGGAACGATCTGGCGCGAACAGGCGCGGATGAACATTCCGGGCAGTATCTGGCTGCCGGATACGGGATACGGCGCGCTCACCCCGGTGACTGAAAGCTATTTGGGGACCAATCTCGATCGCGCCACAAGCGGCGACCGCGCAAAATGGCTCGTCATCTACTGCCGTCAGGACTGTTGGATGTCATGGAATGCCGCCAAGCGGGTGCTGACGATGGGCTATCGAAACGTCGCGTGGTACCCGAAAGGCACCGATGGCTGGGAAGCCTCCGGGCTCCCGCTGCAAGACGCCAAGCCCGCTCCCGCCGACGGCGAATAGGGCGCGTCCCCTCAATCCAGCGCTTGCCGAATCGCGTGCCCGAGCGCGAACACGCGTTGTTCGATGGCGGTCGGCACTTCGCAGACGTAGCGGATCGATTTGCGCCGATCATCGAAAATGCGCGTGCCCCATTCGACTTGAGTAGCGAGCGCGCTGATCTTGGATTGGTCCGCTTCCGGCTTGTCTTGCAGCTCGCGCAACGCGGCTACGTCCGACCGGATCCTATCCGCGAGCTCCTTCTCGTTGCGGGCTACCCGGCCGATACCGCTCATCACTTCGCTGCGCTGCTGGCTCAAGGTGTCAAACACGCCGGCAAAAAGTTTTTTGGCCTTGTCCTGCTTCTCGGCGGCACTGCCGGTGATGAAATCGGCGATGGCCTTTTCCGCGGCATCGAGCGGGGTGCGGCGCGCCGCCAGCCGGGCGACCAGATTCTCGATCTGAGGATCGTCCTTCCAGGAATCACCGACGTCGGCGATCGAAGGGCCGTCCCACATCGCCGCGACCGACATTTGCGGCACCTTGGGCTGCACACACGGCCAGTCCGGATCGCGCGGATCGGCGGCGCGCGAGGGCGACGGCAGCGCCGCCCCGATCGCACAAAGAGCGAAGAGAAGTGCAAGCAATTTCATCGTCTGCTCCCGGCACGGCCGTTCAACACCGTACTGCGTCCTCCGGCTCAGTGGTCGGAGATGGTAATGCCCCAGGGCTGCTGGCCGACCTGGATCGTATTGATGGCTTTAAGCGCGCCGACGTCGATGACCGAAATATCGTTCGATACGCCGTTTGTGGTCAAAAGATACTTTTCGTCGGGCGTAAACGCCATGTGCCAGACGCGTTGGCCGACCAAAAGGTATTTCGTGACCTGATGAGTCATCCCGTCGATGACGGCAACATGATTTGACGGCCCCAGCGCCACGAAACCGGTCTTGCCGTCGCGCGTGATGTTGATGCCAACCGGCTGGATCGGTTCCGGACGCATGCCGGCGATTTTAAAGACGATCTTCTGCTTAACCTTGTGCTCGGCCGGATCGATAATACTCACGGTCCCGCCGACTTCCGACGACACCCAAAGCTCGGAGCCGTCCGCTTTGAACACCGCGTAGCGCGGCCGCGCGTCGACGAGGACGCTGGCCACGACGTTGCGCGTCGCCGTGTCGATGAAATGCGCCATGTTCGTCGTCTCGGACGTGTTCACCAGGATCTTGCCGTCGGGGCTTATTCCCATGCCCTCCGGTTCCACGCCGACCTGGACATCGCCGATCTGCGCGCGTCGCGCGATGTCGATGACGGTTACGGTGTTGTCGTCCTCGTTGGCGACGTAAAGGATCTTGCCGTCGGGACTCTGGGTGAAAAGCTCCGGGTCCGGGCCCGATGGCAACGTGTCGACCACCTCGTTGGTGCTGGTGTCGATCATCTGGATCGTGTCGTCGTCACCCACCGCGACCAGGACGTATTTCTGGTCCTTGGTGTAGGCGATGCCGCGCGGCCGCTGGCCGACCTTGATCGTCTTCACCACCTCCCACTTGTTCGTATCGATGACCGAGACGGTGTTGCCCTTCTCGTTCGAGACATAGGCGGTGAAGGCGCTCGCCTCGCCGGCAACCAGCGCCGAGAGCCAAGCGCCAACGATCAGCCGAAGCCACATTACCCGATCTCCCGCGTCGCTATTTGAGCTGACATTTGGTCTCCGGACGGTCGATGCCCAAGGTGTCAAGCTCGGAAAATTGGTGCAGGAATCCCTCCTGCGGCGATACCGAAACGATCACGCGCCCGTCGGTCAGAAGAATTGGCTGACGAAGCTGCAGGTCCCAGTCGCGCACCGTAAGCTTGCGGCCCTTGAAAGCGGCTACGGCAAAATCCGTCCCCTTCATGTAGTCGAGCATGGCCTTGGGGTCCGCCGAATTCACCCGCGCCGTGGCCTCGCCGATCATGCGCACCGCCGTCCACGCCTGCATGTCGAGCGCAGTCATGCGCCGCGAGAACGATCTCATGAATCGGTCTTGCAGCTGGATCGCGCCCCATTGATCAAGCGCGGCGTCCCAGCTCGCGGGGACGAGGCCGGCCGATCCGGCGACCGGCCGAGGATCGCGGGTCCGGTACGGGAGATAAGACGCGAAGACCTGACTTTCGTCGGCCGCGACCAATACGTCGTAATCGGGCGCTGACTGTGTGAACAGCGGGATCTGGCTCTGAATCTGCACCAGGCCGCTGTCGGTACGCCGAGCGCCGCCGGTATCCTCGAACACGCGCTCTTGCACGATCTTGGCGCCAAACCGCCCTGCCGCCCGGCGCAATGCGTCGGCATAAAGCTGGTCCGGTTCGTGCGAGCCGACAACGAGGAGCCATCGCCGCCATCGCTTCCAGACCAGATACTGTGCGAGTCCGTCGGCGAGCATGGAACGAGACGGCGCGACATGGATCACGTCGGCCCGGCAGTCCTCCTGGCGCAGCCGGTCGTCGTTCGCGCCGGCATTGAAGAGAAGCAAGCCGCGCTGGCGTCCGGCGTCGGCGGCCTTGAGCAGCATCTGCGCGGGAAGGTCGGTGATGACGAGCGAGATGCCGCGATCGGCAAGCTGCGTCACCGCGGCTGCGGCGTCGTCCCCGCTTTTGAGGCGTGTCGCCTCGATCGAGAACGACTGGTTGAGGAACTTGCCGGTGGTGTTGTTATCCTCGATCGCGAGTTGCGCGCCGGCGATGCCGTTGTTGGCCGCTGGTTGCTCGACGAGAGAGATCGTCTCCGTTCTTTCCGCGCGGCCAAGGTATCCGATCTTGACGTCGAGTGAGCCTGCCGCCGGCAGAGCCGACGTTGCGGCGAGCACAAACGCAGCGGCAAAAATCGCCCGGTTCAAGCGCTCACTCCCAGCATCGCCGCCCGCTAAACCATTATAATACTTGGAATTCTACCCCAATTCTCCTACTATCAAAAGGGCTGAGGGCGACCGCATTGGTTCGTCCGCAGCGACCTTTTGCCGTGCCCAAGGAGTTTCCCGATGACCTTCATGCTCGCGAGCGTGACCGGCGTGGAGGAAGCGGAAATCGCCATCCGGCACGGCGCCGACATCGTCGACCTGAAGGACGTTGGCAGCGACTTTGGCGCGGTTGCACCCGCTCTCGTGCGCGCGACGGTCGATGCCGTGGCGCAGCGCCGGCCGGTCAGCGCGGTTGTCGGCGAACCGGAGATGCAGCCCGCGGCGATGGCGCGAGCGGTAGCCGCGATCGCCGATGCCGGCGCGAACTACGTCAAGGTCGGCTTGTATCCGCACGCGGCGCAGGACGACTGCGTCCGCGCCCTGTCGTCCTTGGCCCGTCGCGTCAGCCTGATCGGCGTCACGTTCGCCGATCATCGTCCGAACGAAGCGCTCGTTGCCCTCATGGCGGAGAGTGGCTTTGCCGGCGCCATGATCGACACCGCTCGCAAGAAAAGCGGCCGCCTGTTCGATCACATGGACATTGCGGCCATCGGAAATTTTGTCGAGTCCGCGCGCACTCTCGGCTTGCTGGCGGGGCTCGCAGGCTCTTTGGAGACGCCCGACATTCCGCGCCTGTTGTTGCTCGCGCCCGATGTACTTGGATTTCGTCGCGCCCTTTGCGCTGGTCAGGACCGGACCTCACGGCTCGATGCCGACGCGATCGACGTCGTGCGCGCCCTGATCCCGGCGGATTCGCGCAAGGCCGATACTAGCGCCGCGGCCTCCGGAAAAATCGACTACCGGCTGCTGGCGGCGCGCGGATATTCGTTTGACCCCGGCAAGCATGAAGCCGAATCCGATCGTATTTTCGTGCGCGACTTCGTGTTGCCCGCCCGAATTGGCGCCTACGCCCATGAGCGGGAGAAGCCGCAAAATGTTCGCTTCAACGTCGACGTGAAGGTGCTGCGTCCCGATCGCATGGTCGAAGATATCCGCGACGTGTTCTCCTACGACCTGATTACCGACGCGATCCGGATGGTCATCGCGCAGGAGCATATTGCGCTGGTCGAAATGCTCGCCGAACGGATCGCCGCGCTCATCCTCATGCATCCTCGCGTGACCAGCACGACCGTCCGGGTCGAAAAGCTCGAGGTCGGGCCCGGCGCAACCGGCGTTGAGATCGTACGCCATCGCGCCAGCGAAGTGGCCAAGGTGCATCAGCTCTATCCCGCGGCAGGCGGAGAGGCCAATCCCAAAGTGGCGACCTGAATGTACGATCCCGATGGTCCCGTCGTCGTCAAGCTCGGCGGCAGTTTTGCCTTCTCCGTGCATCTGCGGGCTTGGATCGAGGCCATCGCCGCTTGCGCCGGACGCGTCGTCATCGTGCCCGGCGGCGGACCGTTTGCCGACACGGTGCGATCGGCGCAACTGAGAATGGGATTTGACGACCGCGCCGCGCATGACATGGCGATACTGGCGATGGAGCAATATGGCCGCGCGCTCGCAAGCCTCGATCGCCGCCTGTCGCCGGCGGACTCGACCGAGGCCATCCGCCGCGACCTCAACGCCGGGCGGGTTCCGGTGTGGATGCCGGCCCGCATGACGCGGCTTGCCAACGACATCGCGCCGTCGTGGGACCTGACCTCGGACAGTCTGGCCGCGTGGTTGGCCGGGACGATCGGGGCGCGCCGGCTATTCCTGGTCAAGCATGTTGAGTTTCGTTCTCGCGCCGTCGGGCGGCGATGATCTGGCTGCGAGCGGTGTCGTCGACAAGGAGTTGGCGCGCCAGCTCAGGATCAGTGCGGTCGATGCCGTGGTCTTTGGACCCTCCGATCACAACGCGGCGGTCGCTGCGATCCGCGAAGGCGCCGTCACCAGCATGTAGGCGAATAGCGTTGGCCCGCCGACAATGGGCTAGGATACGACGCCATGGGCAAGCTCAAGACGCCGCGCTGGGGATGGGCACTGACCGGATCAGGGCATTTTTTCAAGGAGTGCCTGCGGATGGTCGGCGACCTCGACGAGGTCGATCTGTTCGTGAGCAAGGCCGCCGCCGAGGTCGTGCGCATGTACCGGCAGGCGCTGCAACTGCCGAAGACGGCCCGCGTCTTTCGCGACACGACGGCGAGCGCCGCGCCGGTCGGATTGTTCTACTACGGCGTCTATCACACCTTGATAATGGCGCCGGCGACTTCCAACACCGTGGCGAAATGCGTATTCGGCATTTCCGATACGCTGGTCACCAATGTGTTTGCCCAGGCCGGGAAGTGCCGCGTTCCCGCGATCGTGTTCGCGTGCGATACCGCGCCCGAACTCGAGACCGAGGCGCCCAAGGGCATGGTCCGGGTCTATCCGCGCGACATCGATCTGCAGAACACCGAGCGTCTGAAATCGTTCGCGAGCACGACCGTCGTCGAGTCGCTCGAACAACTCGAAATGGCCTTGAAACGCCGCAAACGCGAACTGCATGGCTGAGCGCATCCTCCTTCTCACCGGCCATCTTGCGCGCGCGCGACTGGAAAAAGTCCTCGCCGGGGCCGGCGATCTCGGTTTCGACTGGTCGGTGGTTGACGTCGGCGTCAAGGTCGCCGCGCTGATGACGGAAGCGATCATCGCGCGGCGGCTGCCGCGGCCGGTCGATGCGAGCCGCGTCATGGTGCCCGGCCGTTGCCGCGCGGATCTCCAGCACCTCAGCGGAGAATTCGGAGTGCCGTTTGAGCGCGGCCCCGACGAATTGAAGGATTTGCCGGCGTTCTTCGGCAAGCACGGCAAGGGCCTCGATCTCTCGCGGCACGATATGCGCATTTTCGCCGAGATCGTCGACGCGCCCACGCTCGGCGTCGACGCGATCGTCGATCGCGCCGCCGCGATGCGAGCCGCCGGCGCCGACGTGATCGATCTCGGCTGTTTGCCGGATACTCCGTTTCCTCATCTCGAGGACGCAGTGCGGGCGTTGCGGGGAAGCGGCTACGAGGTCAGCGTCGACTCCGCCGATAGCGAGGAGTTGCGCCGCGGCGGTAAGGCGGGCGCACAATTCCTGCTGAGTCTGACCGAAGCCACTCTTCCCATCGCCGGCGAAACCGGCGCCGTTCCCGTGCTTATTCCGGCGACCCACGGCGACTTGCCGTCATTGCTGCGAGCGGCGGCGGAGGCCGAGCGACGCGGAATCACCGCGATCCTCGATCCGGTTCTCGACCCAATTCATTTTGGCTTCATGGATTCGCTCGCGCGCTATGCCGAGCTGCGCCGGCGGCTTCCTGCGGCAGAGCTGCTCATGGGCACGGGCAACCTGACCGAACTGACCGACGCGGACACCGACGGCGTCACCGCGGTATTGCTTGGCATCTGCTCGGAGCTCTTCATCCATAACCTGCTCGTCGTGCAGGTCAGCCCGCATACGCGCCGCACGATCCAAGAGCATGACGCCGCGCGCCGCATGATGTTCGCGGCGCGCGAGGACGCGAGCATTCCCAAGGGTTACGGCGGCGCTCTGCTGGCGCTGCACGAGCGCAAGCCTTTTCCCAATACGCCGAGCGAGATCGCGGAACTTGCCGCGGCGGTCAAGGATGCCAACTTTCGCATCGAAACTGCCGAGGACGGCATCCACGTCTATAACCGCGACGGTCACCATGTGGCGCAGGACGCCATGTCGTTATTCGCCAAGCTCGGCGTCGACAGCGACGGCCCACACGCGTTCTATCTCGGCACCGAATTGATGAAGGCGGAGATCGCCTGGCGCCTGGGCAAGCGCTATGCGCAGGATTCTTCGCTCGACTGGGGATGTGCCGTCGATCGTTCGCCGGCCGACCTCACGCGCTTGGCCGAATCCGGGCACACGCTACGCGCCGCCAAGAAAACCGCCAAGAACCGCCGAGAGATGACCTGATGCCGATGATCCGGGAAACCATCGTTTCGACGATGGATGGCGCAGGGCGGGTTCACTTTGCCCCCTTGGGCATCATCGCTGAAGACGACGGTTGGATCATTGCGCCATTCCGCCCGTCGAAGACGTTCGATAACCTCAGCGTCGTGCCATTCGCCGTCGCCAACTTCACCGACGACGTCCGTGTCTTCGCCGGTTGCTTGACCGGACGCCGCGACTGGCCGACAGCCGCCTGCGAGGGGATCGCGGTGCCGCGTTTGGCGGGTGCGATTGCGCATGCGGAACTCGCTGTCACCCACACGACACCGGATGAACAGAGGCCGCGATTTCATTGTCGTGTGTTACGCACCGTGGCGCACGCGCCGTTCATGGGTTTCAATCGTGCCCAGGCCGCGGTGGTCGAAGCGGCGATTCTCGTGAGCCGCCTGCACATGCTGCCGCGCGAGAAGGTCGAGCGCGAGATCGCCTATCTGCAAATTGCGGTCAGCAAGACCGCCGCGCCTGCCGAAGAAGAGGCGTGGACATGGCTGACGGAGGCAATTCGGGCGTTCTACGCCGACGCGGACCGGTAGTGCGGGCCCGTGAAAACGTCGGCGCCGGCGGATAGAAACCATCCGCCGGCGCAGGTATTCCCAGCGAATTCAGAGGAATTAGAACTCGGCCGGCAGATAGCCGTTGATCTCAAGCCCAACACAGATCTCGACGAGAACGGGCGTTGTCCAGGCCATAGGTTTCTCCCTTTACGGCCGCCGTGGCGATCCACAGCTGCGCTGCCGACACGATAGGCCAAGGACGCTGCGCGGCAAAGAACTTAGTGCGCCCGCTCGATCACAATTACCATATCGGCGGTGGGCAGCGTTCCCGCGACGACGGCGCGTAGCCACCGTAGGGATACAACGAGGTGCTGAGCATGCGCATTGCCGTTGCCCAACTTTTGTCCGGGTCGGTCACCGGCGTCAGCGCGGTGGGAACCCGGTACGTCCTTGAGCGTCGCGCTGTTGAAATCGGCCCCGCTGGTATTGGCCCCGGTGAGGTCCGCGCCGGTGAGATCCGCGCCCGCGAGATCCGCGGAGCTCAGATCCGCTCCCGAGAAATTGGCGCGCTGGAGCTTGGCGTACTCGAAATTGACATGACCGAGGGCCGCGCCTTCAAAGTTCGCGTCGGCCAAGGTCGCGCGCGAGAAATCGGCGCGGGTCAGGCCCATGCCCTGATTTTTCATGTCGGCGGACGCGCGCAGATGCGAAAGGTTCGCCCCGGTCATATCGTCGAGGCTGAAGCGCGCCGTGACCTTGGCGCCGGTAAGGTTGGCGCCGACGAAGCGGGTCGCTTCCTCGGGAAGGGTCTCCAGCCCGGCCGATACGATGAGCGTCTCCAGCGCCGCATTGGAGAGATCGGCATGGGAAAAATCGGCGCGCATGATCCAGGCGCGGTTGAGCTTTGCCGCCGGCAGCTTCGCGCCGACGAGCTTCGCGCCGACGAGCTTGGTGCCGCGCAGGTCGGCCTCCGATAGATCCGCCCCCGAGAAGTCCACGCCGGTGAAATCCAAGTCCTGAAGGTCCAAACCGGCAAGCGACCGGCCGGCAAAGCTTGCCGCGTGTCCCGGCGGCGCGGCTTTCAGCATGGCCTCCACATCAGCGCGCGTGAGATCGGCCGCGAGGGTGCCGGACACCATCAGCGTCAAGGGAACGATCGAAAACAGGCCCGATGTTGCGCGCATGGCCTTCCTCCCGCCAACTCCGAGATCACGATCGCACGTCACTGCGCCTTCCTTGCGGCAATGTCGTCGGCGCCTTCCGCAAACGCGTGCGGTCCCGCGTTCTTTGCTCGGCGCGTCAACGTCAAGGCGCGTCCTTCGGCGGCATGCGCGGCGGCGCGAGCGGCGAAAACACGATGCCGCCGCTGTGATCGGGCGTGAAGGCCGGGTCGAGCGGACCTCCGGAGGAAGGATCGCCGCCGCTGGTGGTGGTGATCGAGCTCGGGGTGGCTTCGCGCGCCGTCAGCTCCGCGGTACCGCCCTCGCCGGTACCGAAATCCGCCGTATGGCCGCCTTCCTGCGGCTTGCCGCTGGCGCTCGCCTGCACGGCGGCTTCGGTTTTTTCGGCAAGCTTGGCGGTGTAGGGCAAACGATACGCGCGCGGTACGCCGCTCGGACGATTGTCGTCGTCGAGCGCCTCGACCCAAAGATGGATCGCGCCCGGATCGCCCGCGAGCGAATGCGGCTCGACGATCCGCGCGCCGAGGAGCTTAAAGTGCGCCGGCAACGGATCGACCGACGACCAGCCGAGCAGCGCCCGCGTCCCGAAGAAGCTGACGGCGTAAAACGCGCTCGTCACTAGGATTGCGCCCGCCTTCACCGCCAACGGCAATCGCGTGTACACACAGGCGCCAAGCAGCAGCACGCCGAGCACCGTGTAGGCGATCGAGAGGCCGAGGATGATCGTGGTGAGGCTGGTCATAGCTTCTTCAAATAGCCGGTCTTGGGATCGATGTCGGCGCCGTTGCGATGCATGTTGCGAAACGTCTCCATCAGCGATTTCCACCGCGAATTCACGTCGACCACCTTGCCGTTGTCGTCAAGCGTGAATCGCACCGCGGTCTTCTCGTCGCCGGTGTGATCGACCATGACGGCGTTATCAAAGACGACCTGGGCGGCCGGATTGAGCTTTTGCACCTTGACCGTCACCGGCACCGCCGTGCCGGTCGTCGCCTGAAAATGCGACACGTTCACGGTATACTCGCCCGGCACGATCCCGCGGATGGTGACGATTTCCTCGCGAATCGGCGAAGAGATTTTCTTGCCGTTGACGAGGATGAAATCGTTGGCGCCGCCGCGATCGTCGCGTTCGAGCACCATGAAGCCCGCTTCGCGATGCCGGTACCAGGCGATGTTGCCGGCCGGATCCTGCACGAACAGATCGAGATCGTCGGGATGCTGGTCGGGCCAATCCATGGTGACGATGAATTCGGCCTTCGAATCGATCTTGCCGTCCTTGGCGTCGGGCGCGATCGCCAGCAGCGCGATGAAGAACAGGAAGGCGACCACCTGCAGCGCCTTGAACAGCATCACGCTGAACGGATCGAACGGCTCCTCGCGCGGATAGAGGCCGAAATCATCGAGCATCGTGGCGCTCCAACGCCGGCACCACATACGTCTCGGTGAGCCTGACCGCGTGCGAGAACACGCCGGCGGTCGCGGCGTCGAGCATGTAGTACTGAGCTTTCAGCAGAATCGAGCCGACGAGACCGGCCAGCGTCGTGTACATGGCCACCGCCATGCCGTCGCCCATCAGCCCCATCGAGGATTTCAGCAGCGTGCGGTCGGCCGCATCGAGCCCGGCAATCGGCGCCAGCATGATGATGAAGCCGATGATCGTGCCGAGGAGGCCGAGCTTCATCAAGGTGTCGCTGGCGAAGGCGCCGAAACCGTTCGAGCCGCGCAGCCGGTCGGCGAGCGAGCGCAGCAGCAGCGTCTGGTCGAGCCGCCCGGTGCCTTGCATGCGTGCCTTGAGCGCCAGATCGCGGATGTGGTCGGCGACCAGCCCGGGCGGCAGCGTATCCACGCCGCTGAAATTGACCTCGCCGGCCGCGATCCTGTCGGCGGTGCGGCGGCCGGCATCGCCTTCGCGGCTGATGGCAATCGTGCGCCACAGGCAATGCAGCGACGCGCCGATATAAAGGACCGCGATGATCGAGGAGATGTAGGTGCGGTCGGATACGACCATCAGGCGGATCAGATTGTAGCGCCAGGCGAGGACGGCGGCAAAAGCACACGCGCCGGTAAAAATCATCCAGCGCAGAACCGGCGCGCCCTCGGCGGCCGCCGGCGCCGACAACCGGTCGGGCGATAGGGCGACGACGCTCATGCCGAAAATGCCTCTTTCCTAACTGTTGGTCCTGGGAGCACGCACCGCGCGTTCGCCGCCGCGGGCGCGCGAAGCCTAACAATCGCACCCTACCTGCCGCAAGTGCCTCGAATGTGGCCACGAGGCGCTTGGGCCAGGTGTTACCGGGCGAACGCTGGCGCCGAAGCCACTCGCGCAATTGCCCGAGCGCGAAACTCCTGGAACGCGAAGCTCCTGGAAAATGACGGACTAGACGGCGGAGTCGGTCGTTAGGGAAGGTGTGCAAGCGCAGTTGAGGCGTTGGTCTCGCTGTTCGTCGTGAACGCGCGGCTCCGTAAGCAGAGTACCTTTACCGCCTCGTTCTCGCCGAGCTCGCGTCCGATCGCGCTCTCTGCCAGATAGGCTTGTCCGTGCATCAAACAGCTGGTGGGAACTGTAAACGTTTCAGGATCCCGCAGCACCACCCGGGCGTTTTCCTCGGTGCACGCCGCAAGGTTGGGGACGGAGGCGAGAGAGCAGACCAATATCAAGGCGGTCAACATCAAAAAGTGCTCCGATTGGTTGCGTGGCTTTCCAAGCCGTTGCGTCACTTGAAGCAAAAACCAGGCCACACCGACGCGGCGTAGCGCGGTTAGAGTGCCAGCAAAGATCCGGGGACAACGGAAGGAGGATGATCCTCATCCGAATCCCCACGACACCAGGGTCGCAAGCTCGGTGCGGCGCACGAACCATTCGATATGCGTCGCCGGCGCGAGGCGCCGCGGGCCGCCGGCGATCACCTCCTTTTGCGCCTTGAGCCGCTGCGCCTGCGTTACCGCAGGCAGGCCGCGCATGAGACATCCGGTCGGCTCGCCGGCGCAGCGCCGGTGCCGCTTGCACGGCCGCTTGGCGCAGCGGCGCCAGAATCCGAGCGCGTCGCAATAGAGCCGGTGCGTCGCGATGTGCGCGGCGTCGAACTGCGCTCTGCCCTCCTCGAACGTGCGCCGCTTGAGGAAGTCTTGCTTGGCCGGCGGCTCGTTGCGCTGCGATGATTCGTTACGCCGCGCCGGCATGTGAACGGCTCCCAATGTTTGTCGCGCGTTGTTCTCTCAATCTCGTCACCACCGGGCTTGACCCGGTGGTCCATGCTGAAGCCGAGCTGATAAAGCCAACGCGGCTAAGCTGGACAGGCGGCCTTGCCCCATGGATTGCCGGGTCAAGCCCGGCAATGACGCTACATTCTCGCAACGCGACCCGCGCC
Source organism: uncultured Alphaproteobacteria bacterium (assembly GCA_963850855.1). Lineage (GTDB taxonomy): Bacteria > Pseudomonadota > Alphaproteobacteria > Rhizobiales > Xanthobacteraceae > BOG-931. The sequence continues at coordinate 154,089 of CAWKNH010000008.1, read as the reverse complement.
CGAGTTTTGCCAATGCCGTAGCCCGGATGGAGCCAACGGGTCCGGCCCGAAGTGGCCGGCCCGATGACAGGCTCCACGCAATCCGGGGACCAATCAACGAGCTTGAAAGCCGACCCCGGATTTCGCTCCGCTTCATCCGGGCTACAAACAAAGAAGGAAGCGAAACGCCGGCAGGCGCATATCCAATGATCCGCATCGACGGATGCGGCGCGCGCTGAAAGCGAGCGCGCTCGCCTGTCGGCGTTCCACCGCGGCGCTTGCTGCAGCGAACGAACGCCGCAGTTCAGCTCCAGCTACGCGCTTCCTGGGACTTGGTTGGAGCGCACGATCCCGATGGTTCGAAAGACCGTGCGCTGCTCAGCGGGCGTTACCCGCTCCTTCCTGTCCCAGTCCAGCGGGTTTCCCCGCAGACCGGTCATCGTGCCGGCCGGGCGTATATCCCGGAGCCGCCCGAGAACGGCAGTGACGAGCCGCCGCCCGCGGGAACCGCTCTCGCTCCGCCAGCCGGCGTCACCGGCTGACGTCCTTTACGGGAGCGAGATTCGGTGTGGAGCGTAGCCGAAACGGGGACAAACGTCAAGCATTTTCACTATTCCAGTGACGGCCGCGTCGGGCGGCAAGAGCACCCATTTTGCGTGAAACTTCCAATTTTTGGAATTTCGTGCGATGCTGCATACATGATCGTTATCGGCACGGAGTTGATCGAGCATTATCTTGCCGATCGTGCCGGCCACAAGGGAATCAAAGCGGCCCGCTCGCAATACCAAGCTTGGCTCGACATTGTGGGTCGCGCCCAGTGGCGCAATCCGGAGGATGTCAAGGCGTCTTATCCGAAGGCGAGCATTCTCAAGGCTGGTCGTGTCGTTTTTAACATCAAAGGAAACGACTACCGGGTGGTCGCGCGCATTCAATATCAGGCAGGTGTGTTGGCGATCCGGTTCTTCGGGAGCCACGCCGAGTACGACAAGATCGATGCGGAGGCAGTGTGATGGATGCGAATCTGATTTTGATCGATAGCGCTGCCGAGCTGGCCCGCGCCCGCGCCCTCGTCGATCGGCTCTGGGAATCGGACGACCCAGCCGACGTCGCCCGGCTTGCGGCGCAGGCGCGCCTGATCGCCGCCTACGAGGAGAGCAAATGGCAGCGCCGGCCACCGAACACGGCGGCGCTGATCCGTCACCTCATGGAGCAGCACGGGCTGACGCGTGCCGACATGGTGCCGATCCTGGGCACGCCAAGTCGCGTCAGCGAAGTGCTGCGCGGCAAGAAGGGACTGAGCATGGCGATGGTGCAGCGCCTGCGCGCGCGCTTTCACGTTCCCGCTGACCTGCTGTTGCCGCCAGTGAAGAAACCGCCGCCGCGCGGCTCGGCCAAACGCGCCGCGGCGTGATCGGGAGAAGCGTAGCGAGTAGCCCGCATGAGCGCAGCGATAGAACCCGGATGTCACTTGGCTCATCCGGGCTACGCTTGTTAGAGCTCTAAGAGGTCGTGGAAGATCACGTACACATACCGCTTTAACTGTTCGACGCTCTTTTTGCCGCGCTCCTTATGCGAAGACAGTGAGCCCCGGTCGTACGTGGAGCGGGTCATGTCGGCTATGAGGGCGTCAATCGTATTGGCGGCGTCTTCGGGAGCGGCACTTTCGGTCGCGCTCCGCTCGCGCGCCTTGAAAATGAAGCGCACCTTTTGCTTCATCGTCGGCTTGGTTCGGTCCTTTTCCAATTTGAAGCCGGGCGCTTTCACTACCTCCGCATCCGGGGCAAGGTGGTCTAGCACTTCGCGGAGAGATTCCCGAAGCTCGTGCGCCGGACCGCGAAAGGATAGACGCTTCGTGTCGCCGAGGTCGAGTAAGGCTTGCTGATAGGATTGCGCCGCTGAAGGCAGAAGATCGGCTAGGGTACGGAGTAACTTCTGGTCGGTTTCGGAAGAGTTGCCGCTAGGGCCGGCCGCGCCGCCTTGCACTTCGAGCTGGCTCGTGACACGCGGAATGATCTTCCGGATAGCCTTCGTGTGCTTCTTGTAGGAGGAAGCGAGGTTGCGCCCTTCAGAGAGTACTAGGAGAGCCTCGAACGCGACAGAGAGCGGTTCGATGAACTCATCGAGCTGAAATTGCTGTAGGGATTGCCGGACGCTGCGAAAATACATCTGAGCGATGCGCTTGGTCTCGTCCCGCAAGGTCGCCGAGTTGATGTTCACGGCATTATTGCGATCGAGGTGAGCGGTGTACTGCGTGAACGCAGCGCATAGAGCCCGCCACTCTTGCGCCGCTTGCTCGATCACGTCCCGGCCTTTTTCTTCTTGGCTCCCTTTTTGGCCGTTTTCCTTACGCGGCGTGTTCCGCGGCTCGGCGCGGAGCCTTCGACGCGCGGAAGTTTGTGTGTCACGAGGTTATGGCCTACGGGATTGAGCCGGTACTGGCCAGTGCCGAGCACGTCGAGATATCCTGCGTTCTTGGCGTTCACCAACGTCATGTTGTGTGGTCCAATCGGCAGCTCAAAGTTGGCCTGTGGAAAATACTTCTTGATGTCGTCCGGGACGATGTGGTCGCGCCGCTGGTCCGCCGGCGCGAGGTTGGCCAAGTAGTAGGCAAGAACCGCAACCATCTGGTTCGCGCTCTTGGGCTGCTTTTGCTCCGTGAGCGAGCGCAGGTCAGTTGGCGCACTTGGCGGGGGCGATTGGAAAGCGGGCGCGGCGGGCGCCACCGGGAAAGCAGGCTGAGATGCTGGCGGTTGCGTCGGAGCTGCGACAGCAGGAGCGGTTATCCCGAGCCGACGGAATACGTAGTCGATGACGTTATTGCGCGCTTCTGGCTTGAGCGGCGTAAGGACGCCCAGCACCGTCTTTATCGCCGCAAGTTCTTCGTCTTCTGTTTCCTCAGCCATTGCTCCTCCGAATCCCTTGAAAAGGTTAATTTTAGCACAATCAGCGCGGGAATGCCCGTGGGGACTCTCGCGTAATGACAGGGAATAATTGGCCTTCCCGCCGGGGTTATCGGCAAAGCGGAAGGCGACGGCCCGAGCGCCTCGGCCGCATCCTTCGAGGCGCGCCTACGGCGCGTACCTCAAGAAGATGGCACGTTCGTTGTCTTCCCCGGCCACTTGCATAAATCCGCGATCAAACATTTCTCGCACAGCGGCCGCCGCGCCACGCACACATAGCGGCCGTGCAGGATGAGCCAGTGGTGCGCGTGCAGGCGGTAGCGCTCGGGCACGACCTCGTTCAGCTTCGTCTCCACCTCGAGCGGGGTCTTGCCGGGCGCAAGCCCGGTGCGGTTGCCGACGCGGAAGATGTGGGTGTCCACCGCGATAGTCGGCTCGCCGAAGGCGATGTTGAGCACCACGTTCGCGGTCTTGCGGCCGACGCCGGGGAGCGCTTCGAGCGCGTCGCGGTCGTGCGGCACCTTGGCCGCCGTGCTCGGCGATGAGCTTGCGCGACAGCGCGATGACGTTCTTCGCCTTGGTGCGGTAGAGCCCGATGGTCTTGATCAGGCCGCGCACGCGCGCCTCGCCGAGCTTGACCATCTTCTCCGGCGTGTCGGCGAGCTTGAACAAAGCCGGCGTCGCCTTGTTGACGCCGGCATCGGTCGCCTGCGCCGAAAGGACCACCGCGACCAGGAGCGTGTACGGATTGATGGACTGCAATTCGCCGCGCGGCGTCGGATTGGCGGCGGCGAAGCGGCGGAACGCCTCCTCGACCTCGGCGGTTGTCCATTGCGGCAATTCGCCGTGCATCGCCTTGGCGTCGGCTCTGGCCCTGCGCCTTGCGGCTCTTGCGCCGGGCCGCCTTGCCCTTGCCTTTGCCCTTGCCGGCGGCGTTGCGGCTTTGCCGAGTGGTTTTTCGCGCCATCTTTCCCGTATAGTGAGCGCCATGACTAACGACAACAGCCGCAGCGACAACGCCGCGTCCACTGAGCCGACGATCTTTTCGGCGGTGATCACGCCGCAACGTTCGCTCTCGGCGACCGGCTTTCTGGTGCTGATGCTGTGCATCGGCGGCGTCAGCTTCGCCTCCGGAATGTTGTTCCTGCTGCTCGGGGCGTGGCCGGTGTTCGGCTTCCTCGGGCTCGACGTGCTGCTGATCTATGTCGCTTTCCGCGCCAATTTCCGCAGCGCCCGCGCCTATGAGGAGGTGACGGTGACCGCCTCCGAGCTCACCGTGCGCAAGGTCAATCCGCGCGGCGGGGTGCGCGAATGGACGCTCAATCCGCTCTGGGTGCGGCTCGACCGCACCGTGCACGAGGAATTCGGCATCGAGCGGCTGTTCCTGGTCTCGCGCGGCCGCCGGCTGTCGATCGCGGCGTTCCTCGGACCGGACGAGAAAGCGAGCTTTGCCCGCGCGCTTTCCTCGGCGCTCGGCGAAGCCAAACGCGGGCCGACCCGGACGGTGCTTGAATAGCGGCTGGCGAGCAGCAAAGGGCGAATGCTAAAGCGCTGTAATCGTTTGCTGTTTCATACTTCGCCGAGCGTCCTTCGCCGGCTCAGAAAACGGGTGGTCCGGTGCGGCGCGGCGGCCTAGATGGGGTGCAAATGAAGGAGACAGCCATGCTTTCGCCCGACCGCATCCCCGACCTGACGCCGCTTGCCGCCGCCGCCTCCGATTACGAGGTGGTGCGCCGCGCCATCGGCCACATCCGCAATCATTGGCGCGAGCAGCCCGAGGTCGAAACTATCGCCGAGGCCGCAGGCGTCACCCCAACCGAACTGCACCATCTGTTCCGCCGCTGGTCGGGACTCACCCCGAAGGCGTTCCTGCAGGCGCTCACCCTCGACGGGGCGCGGCAATTGCTGCGCGACTCCGCGAGCGTGCTCGACGCCACCTATGAAGTCGGCCTCTCCGGCCCCGGCCGCCTGCACGACCTCTTCGTCACCCACGAAGCGATGTCGCCCGGCGAATGGAAATCCGGCGGCGAAGGACTGACGGTGCATTTCGGCTTCCACCCGTCGCCGTTCGGCAAGGCGCTGGTGATGGCGACCGAGCGCGGCCTCGCCGGGCTTGCTTTCGCCGATGCCGGCGAGGAAGACGCGGCGCTTGCCGACATGAAGCGGCGCTGGCCGCGCGCGAGCTACGTCGCGGATGCCGCGCGCACCGCGCCGATCGCGCAGCGCATCTTCGACCCGTCGCAATGGCGCGAGGACCGGCCGCTGCGCGTCGTCCTCATCGGCACCGATTGGGAGGTGCGGGTGTGGGAGACGCTGTTGAAGATCCCGATGGGCAGCGTCGCCACCTATTCGGGGATCGCCGAGAAGGTCTGCACGCCGGCCGCCGCGCGCGCCGTCGGCACCGCCGTCGGCAAGAACCCGGTCGCCTTCGTCGTGCCCTGCCACCGCGTCATCGGCAAGAAGGGCGACTTGACCGGCTATCACTGGGGCGTCACCCGCAAGCAGGCCATGCTCGGCTGGGAGGCCGGCCAGGTCGGCGCCGCGGCGTAGCAATCGCCTGCGTTCGTTTCATCGTCATTGCGAGCATCTTCTCCTCGTCATGGCCGGGCTCGTCCCGGCCATCCACGTCTTGGATTCCTGAGGGAGTGAAAAGACGTGGATGCCCGCGACAAGCGCGGGCATGACGGGCAGCGGTTTACCCCGCCAATTCCCGCTTCTCGGCGACCGTCGAGTCGGCATTGAGCCGGTAGACGAGCGGCAGGCCGGTCGCCAATTCGCGGGCGACGATTTGCTCCGGCGACAGGCGCTCGAGCACCATGACCAGCGCGCGCAGCGAATTGCCGTGGGCCGAGACCAGCACGTTCTCGCCGCGCAAGACGCGCGGCAGGATGTCCTGGATGTAATAGGGAAGGACGCGCGCGGCGGTGTCCTTGAGGCTCTCGCCGCCGGGCGGCGCGACGTCGTAGGAGCGCCGCCAGGCATGCACCTGCTCGGCGCCCCATTTGGCGCGCGCGTCGTCCTTGTTGAGGCCGGAGAGATCGCCGTAGTCGCGCTCGTTGAGCGCCTGGTCCTTGAACACCGGAATGTTCCGCTGGCCGACTTCCTCGAGCACGAGGTCGAGCGAATGCTGGGCACGAACGAGCGCCGAGGTGAAGCCGACGTCGAAGCGCAGCCCCTGCGCCTTGATCCGGCGGCCGGCGGTGCGCGCCTCCTTGATCCCGTTCTCGGTGAGAGCGACATCGCGCCAGCCGGTGAACAGATTTTTCTTGTTCCACTCGCTCTCGCCATGGCGCACGAGCACGAGAATGCGGTCGCCCATTGGTCCAGTCCCTTCGCTCTCGTCATTGCCGGGCTTGACCCGGCAATCCATGCGGCGGCGCCGATTTCGGCGTTCAGCATGGACCCGCGGGTCAAGCCCGCGGGTGACGATGTTCAGATATCGTCCAACCCGAGAACGTCCACCATCGTGTAAAGCCCCGGCTTCTTGCCGCGCGCCCATAACGCCGCGTGCAGCGCGCCGCGGGCGAAGATCATGCGGTCCTCGGCGCGGTGGGTGAGCTCGATGCGCTCGGCCGGGCCGGCGAAAATGACGCTATGGTCGCCGACGACGGTGCCGCCGCGCAGCGCGGCAAAACCGATATCGCCGGCGCGGCGCGCCCCGGTCATGCCGTCGCGGCCGCGCACGGAACGTCCGGTCGAGATCGACGCCGCGGCCGGCCGCCGCGGCGCGGCCGAGCATCAGCGCGGTCCCGGACGGCGCGTCGATCTTCTTGTTGTGGTGCATTTCCAGGATCTCGATGTCGTAATTCTCATCGAGCGTCCTGGCGACGCGCTTGACCAGCGCGGCAAGGAGATTGACCCCGAGGCTCATATTGCCGGATTTGACGATCGTCGCCCGGCTTGCGGCCTTGGCGATCAGCGCTTCCTCCTCGGCCGAATGGCCGGTGGTGCCGATGACGTGGACGATGCCGGCTGACGCGGTGAGCTCGGCGAGCGCCAGCGTCGCCGCGGGAATGGTGAATTCGATCAGCCCGTCGGCGCCTTTGAGGAGCGGCGCGACGTCGCTTACGACCTTGATGCCGTTCGCACCAACGCCGGCAAGCTCGCCGGCATCACGGCCGATGACGGCTGAATCCGCCGCCTCCGCCGCTCCGGCAAGCGTGACGCCCCTGGTCGCGGCAATGGCGTGCATCAGCGCGCGCCCCATGCGCCCGCCGGCGCCGGCAATCACCAAGCGCATGTCGGAACTTGCAGCCGCCATCGGGTCGGTCTCCGGTTGCCGCGGATATAGCGGGGGGACGCCGAGCCAGCAACACGACGCCATTTTCCGCCCCCGCGTGCGGGGGAGGTGGCGAGCGAAGCTCGCCGGAAGGGGCAAGTGCACGACCAGCCAAGAGCAAGCCAGCCCCCACCACCGCCCTCCGGGCGGTCCCCCTCCCCCGCGCTGCGCGCGAGGGAGGAAGTCTAGGGCTGCGGGCCGTCGTAGCCCTCGACGACGACGAGATCGGCGATCGCGTGCGGCTGCCGCACCTTGATGTTGGCCTGGTATTCGGGCGAGCGGTAGCAGGCGAGCGCCGCGGCGTAATCCGGGAACTCGATCACCACGTTGCGGGAGCGGCTTCCGCCCTCGACGCATTCGAATTTGCCGGCGCGCACCACGAAGCGGCCGCCATATTTGCGGAAAATAGCGGGATTGGCGGCGGCATAAGGCTTGTAGCCTTCCTCGCTGCTTCACATCGACGCGCCCGATCCAGTAGCCCTTGGCCATCTCATGCCTCCTTGACGCGCTGCTGCGCAATTTCCGCGATGATCGCCTGCGCCGCCGCCCGCGGCTCCGCCGCGGCGAGGATCGGCCGGCCAACCACGAGATAGTCGGCGCCGGCGGCGATGGCCGCGCCCGGCGTCATCACCCGTTTCTGATCGCCCGCTTGCGCGCCCGCCGGCCGGATGCCCGGCGTCACCAGCGCCATCTTCGGCCCGGCGATCGCGCGCAGCGCCGCCGCCTCTTCGGCCGAGCAAACCAGACCGTCGACGCCGATCGCGCGCGCCTGCGCGGCGCGGCTGGCGGCAAGGCTGCGCACCGATGCGTCGTAGCCGGCGGCTTTGAGGTCGTTGTCGTCGTAAGAAGTGAGCACGGTGACGGCGAGGATGCGGAGGCCCGCTTCGCGCGCGTCGACCGCGGCCTGCATGGTTTGCGGATAGGCGTGCACGGTGAGAAAGCTCACCCCGAGCCGGGCCACGCTTTTCACGCCCTGCGCCACCGTGTTGCCGATGTCGTGGAGCTTGAGATCGAGAAACACGCGCTTGCCGGCGTCGGCGAGCGTCTGCGCATAGCCAAGCCCGCCGGCGAAGGCGAGCTGATAGCCGATCTTGTAGAACGACACCTCCTCGCCGAGCCGCGCCACCATCGCCTGCGCCGCATCGAGCGACGGCAGGTCGAGCGCGACGATCAGGCGATCGCGCGCCGCCGACGGCGTGTCCCGCGCTCCCATCAGGCGATCCCGCGCGCGATCTCGCGCGCCATGTCGATCAGCCGGCGCGCCAGGGCCTTGAGCGTTGCGGCGAGATTTTCATCCTTGAGATTATCCATGTCGTCGAACGCCTGCTCGGCGCGTCCGACATTGATCTGCTCGGGGATCACCAGCGCGCCGCAGCCGAGCTCCAGAATCTGCCGCAACGCCATCAACGAGCGCAGCCCGCCCGCCGAGCTGGGCGAGGCCGAGCCGAGCGCGAATACGCGGCCCTTGAAGGCGGCATAGTACGGCTCGCCATGCTCGCGCACGCGCGAAATCCAGTCGATCGAGTTCTTCAGCAGCGGCGTCACCGAGGCGCTGTATTCGGGACTGGTGATGAATATGCCCTGATGGGTGGTGAGCATCTCCCTGAGCCGGAGCGCGTTGCGCGGCGGACCGGCATCGGTGGCGAAATCGGCGTCGAACAGCGGCAGCGGATATTCGGCAAGCGAGATGCGGGTGACCTCGGCCTCGGCGAGGGCGAATTCCTTGGCCGCGAGCGCGGCCAGCCGCGCATTGGTCGAGCCGGCGCGCAGCGAGCCGGCGATGACGAGGATTTTTGGAGCAGCCATGATTTTCAAACGACGCAGCGCGGACGACAGAAGCCGGATGCCAACATAACCACCAATCCGCCGGCTGTCGTCTGCCCGGCGGCGTCAGGTCTTCCGGTACACCCAGACCCGGGCCGGCGGCAGGTTCATCCAGATCCGCTCCGAGGCCTGTGCCGAAAAGCCGCCGAGCCGCGTCGGCAGCGGTGAAGTGACCGAATAGGTGAACTGCACGAACGGCGCGCCGGGCTGCATCAGGTCGAAAGCATCGCGCAGCAGCCGCTCGCGCGTCGCCATCGGCTTGGTGACGAGCGGCAAGCCGGAGACGAAGGCGGCGGCCGGCTGCAGCAAGAGCGATTCGAGAACGCTACGCAGGCTGTAGGCGTCGCCCTGCACCAGCGTGGCCTCGGGATAGCGCGCGCGCAGAATCCGGCAGAAGGTCGGATTGAACTCGAGCAGCACCAGCCGCGCCGGCGCGATGCCGGCTTCGACGAGCGCTTCGGTCACCGGACCGGTCCCCGGCCCGAGCTCGACGACCGGTCCCTCGCTGTGCGGATCGACATAGCGCGCCATGGTGCGCGCGAGCATTTTGCTCGACGGCTTCACCGCGCCGATCGACAGCGGCCGCTCGATCCACGAGCGGATGAAATGCACCTCGTCGTCGAGACGGATGCCGCGCTTGCGCTCGAACTCCCGGATCCGTTTTCCGATGCCGTCACGCGTGCGCTCGAACGCCCGGATCTGGCGTCCGATCTTGCGCCCGATCATGGCCTTCCTGAGCTCGAAGAGGCGAACCTGCCGCTCGATCTTCTGTTCGAATATCCGAAGCGCCGGCAGCTGCATGACAAATCACACGTGAAGAAACGTGGCCTTCTAGTGCATTTACGGAGCAAACACCAGCCGCCCACGCGAGCGGCTGCCGGGACGGCTAAGCGGAATTCGCGCGACTGCCGCTCAATCCGTCGAGGAATTCCTTGACCTTGACGAAGAAGCCCGAGGATTCGGGCTGCGTTTCCTGCGAGGACAGGCGGTCGAATTCGGCCAGCAGCTCGCGCTGCCGCTTGGTGAGCTGCTGCGGGGTCTCGACCGCGACCTGCACATACATGTCGCCGATCTGCCGCGCGCGCAGCACCGGCATCCCTTTGCCCTGCAGGCGGAAACGCCGGCCGGATTGCGTGCCCTCGGTCACCTTCACGCGCGTCTTGCCGCCATCGATGGTCGGGACCTCGAGCTCGCCGCCCATTGCCGCGGTCACCATCGAGATCGGCACATGACAATGCAGATCGGCGCCGTCGCGCTGAAAGAAGGGATGCGCGGCGATCGACAGGAAGATGTAGAGATCGCCGGTCGGCCCGCCACGCACGCCGGCTTCGCCCTCGCCGGCGAGACGGATGCGGGTGCCGTCCTCGACGCCGGGCGGAATGTTCACCGACAAAGTCCGCTCGCGCATGACCCGGCCGGACCCGGCGCACGAGCCGCACGGGTTGTCGATCACCTGGCCGCGGCCCTGGCAGTTCGGGCAGGTGCGCTCGAGCGTGAAGAAGCCCTGCGCCTGGCGCAGCTTGCCGTGGCCGCCGCACATCGGACAGACCTTCGGCTTGGTGCCGGGTCTCGCGCCGCTGCCGGAGCAGGCCTCGCAGGTGACCGAGGTCGGAATGCGGACCTGCGCGGCCTTGCCGGCATAGGCGTCCTGCAGGCTGATTTCCATGTTGTAGCGCAAATCCGCGCCGCGCTCGCGCCCGGAGCCGCGGCCGCGCCGCCCGCCCATGCCGAACAGATCGTCGAAGATATCGGAGAAGGTCGTGGCGAAATCGGCGCCGAAACCGTGCGCCGCGCCCATGCCGCCGCCATGCTCGAAGGCGGCGTGGCCGAAGCGGTCATAGGCCGCGCGTTTGTCGGGATCCTTGAGGATCTCGTAGGCTTCGTTGATTTCCTTGAACCGGTGCTCGGCATCCTTGTCGCCGGGATGACGATCCGGATGGCACTGCATCGCCTGCTTGCGGAAGGCGGTCTTGATATCGCCGTCGCTGGCGGTGCGTTCGATGGAAAGAGATTCGTAGTAGCAACGCTTGGCCATCATTCCCCACCCGATGACGCCCAATCATTCCACGCCGACCCGTACCGGGTCGATCCTTGCCACGCCGATCCATGCCACGTGAAAAACATACACCCCCGTTTGGCCGGCGGGGGTGCTGTTCTGACCATCGGTAGCGACATCGGGCGCGTCCCGCCGGATCAAGCGGATTTCTTGTTCTTCTTGTCGTCGTCAACCTCGGTGAACTCGGCGTCGACGACGTCTTCTTCCTTCTTGCTATCGGCTGCGCCGCCGTCGGCGCCGCCGGCCGGCTGCTCGGCGGCCTGTTTGTACATCGCCTCGCCGAGCTTCATCGAGGCCTGGGCCAGCGCATTGGTCTTCGCCGTGATCGCATCGGCGTCATCGCCCTTGAGCGCTTCCTTGAGGTCGGCCATGGCGTTCTCGATCGCGCGCCGCTCGGCCTCGCCGACCTTGGAGCCATGCTCGGCCAGCGTCTTCTCGGTCGAATGGACCAGAGCCTCGGCGTGGTTCTTCGCCTCGACCTGCGCCTTGCGCTTCTTGTCGTCCTCGGCGTGAGCTTCGGCGTCCTTGACCATCTTCTGGATGTCGGCCTCGCTCAAGCCGCCCGAGGCCTGGATGCGGATCTGCTGTTCCTTGCCGGTGCCCTTGTCCTTGGCCTGGACATTGACGATGCCGTTGGCGTCGATGTCGAAGGTGACTTCGATCTGCGGCACGCCGCGCGGCGCCGGCGGAATGCCGATCAGATCGAACTGACCGAGCATCTTGTTGTCGGCCGCCATCTCGCGCTCGCCCTGGAACACGCGGATCGTCACCGCGGTCTGGCCGTCCTCGGCGGTGGAGAACACCTGGCTCTTCTTGGTCGGGATCGTGGTATTGCGATCGATCAGCCGGGTGAACACGCCGCCCAGCGTCTCGATGCCGAGCGAGAGCGGCGTCACGTCGAGCAGCAGCACGTCCTTGACGTCGCCCTGCAGCACGCCGGCCTGGATCGCGGCGCCGACCGCCACCACCTCGTCGGGATTGACGCCCTTGTGCGGCTCCTTGCCGAACAATTGCTTCACCACTTCCTGCACCTTCGGCATGCGCGTCATGCCGCCGACCAGGACCACCTCATTGATCTCGGCCGCGGACAGGCCGGCATCCTTGAGCGCCTGCCGGCAAGGTTCGATGGTCTTCTGCACGAGATCATCGACCAGCGCCTCGAACTTGGCGCGGGTGAGCTTCATCGTCAGATGCTTCGGTCCGGATGCGTCCGCGGTGATGAACGGCAGGTTGATCTCGGTCTGCGTGGTCGAAGAGAGCTCGATCTTCGCCTTCTCCGCCAACTCCTTGAGCCGCTGCAGCGCCAGCTTGTCGCGGCGCAGATCGATCCCCTGTTCCTTCTGGAACTCGTCGGCCAGATAGTTGACCAGCCGCATGTCGAAATCTTCGCCGCCGAGGAACGTGTCGCCGTTGGTCGACTTCACCTCGAACACGCCGTCGCCGATTTCCAGAATCGAAACGTCGAACGTGCCGCCGCCGAGGTCGTAGACCGCGATGGTGCCGGTCTTGCTCTTGTCGAGCCCGTAGGCGAGCGCGGCGGCAGTCGGCTCGTTGATGATGCGCAGCACTTCGAGGCCGGCGATCTTGCCGGCGTCCTTGGTCGCCTGCCGTTGGGCGTCATTGAAATAAGCGGGAACGGTGATCACCGCCTGCTCGACCTTGCTGCCGAGATAGGCTTCCGCCGTCTCCTTCATCTTCTGCAGCACGAAGGCGGAAATCTGCGAGGGCGAATAGCTCTTGCCCTCGATCTCGACCCAGGCGTCGCCATTGCCGGCGCGCACGATCTTGTAGGGAACGAGCTTCTTGTCCTTCTCCACCATCGGGTCGTCGTAGCGCCGGCCGATCAGGCGCTTGACCGCGAAGATGGTGCGCTCGGGATTGGTGACCGCCTGGCGCTTGGCCGGCTGGCCGACCAGCCGCTCGCCCTCGTCCGTGAAAGCGACGATGGACGGCGTGGTGCGCATGCCCTCCGCATTCTCGATGACCTTCGGCGTCTTGCCTTCCATGACGGCGACGCAGGAATTCGTGGTCCCGAGATCGATACCAATGACCTTGGCCATGGTTGTTAATCCTCTCCTTCTCGGCAGGCCGGGTAGGCCCAAAGGCGCCCGTTGTCCGACCCCCTGATAGTTTCGTTCATCGCCCGGCCCAGTTTGCGGGCGATTTCCCTTGGCTCATATAGGAGAGCGTGATGGCCCCGCAAGGCAGGATTGCTGGAGGCCGCAAGCGCATACGCCGGCAGAACGCGGCCGCGGGCAAGCCCATACGCGGGCCGCGCGCTCGAGGCCATCGGTGAATGCGCCGCCGCGGAATTGGCCGGGCTCACACACCGTTCTTTCACCACAGCCCGGGCATCGTACGCCCCGGCGCAGAAGGCGGCCTTAACCGGGAGATAATCAAAGGTCTTTCGCCGGCATTAATCGGTCCGGGCTAGCCTCGGGCGCCAACAGGGTCGGGAGCATGACGCAGTTGCGAAATTCCGCCGAATGGCGGCTCTTCTCCTTCAACTGGGTACCGATCGGCCTGATGGCCGTGACGCTGGCGCTCGGCCTGGCGTTCACCGACTTTTCGCTCAAACCGGCGAGCATCGCGTTGGGGCTTTGCGTCGCCGCGCTCTACGCCATCGTTGCCTATTACAACGCGCACGCGCCGCACAAACGCGATCCGATCGTCGTCTTTGCGTTGGGGTGCACGGCGCAAATCGTGCTCATCACCCTGTTGATGACGCCTTTGACCTATATTTCCGCGGCCGCCGGACTGCCGATGCGGGACGCCAGCCTGGAGCAATTGGACCAGGCGCTCGGGCTCGACTGGCGCGCTTATTTCAACTTCATCTACGAGCGTCCCCAACTGATCTCGACCCTGGTCCTCGGCTACAACATCATCGGTCTGCCGATCTTCGGCATTCCCGTCGTGCTCGGACTGACATGCCACCATCGCCGTCTGCACCAGTTCATCCTGGCGTTCACGCTGGCGCTGATCGCGACCACCATCATCTCGGTCTTGGTGCCGGCAATCGGCACCTACGACATCCTCGGCATCGTGCCCGATCCGCTGCGGCTCAAGCCTGGCGGCTACCTCGATGGCCTGCGCGATCTGCCGCTGGTGCGCGACGGCTCGCTGCGCGAGCTCGACATGCGCAAGCTCGGCGGCATCATCACCTTTCCCAGTTTCCATGCCGCCGCGGCGGTGCTCTATCTGTGGGCCCTGTGGAGCGTCTGGTGGATGCGGCCGGTCGCGTTGATCGCCTGCGGTACCATGCTGGTGGCGACGCCGATCGGCGGGGGGCATTTCTTCGTCGACGTTTTCGCCGGAATCGCAGTGGCGGTGCTGGCGATCGTGGCGGCGCGATGGATCGGTCAGCGCTTGACCGAACCGGCGGCGCAGTCCGTCCTGGCCACGCAAACGCCGGTCGTCGAGTAGGCCGCCCGGCAGGCCCCCGGCGAAATCGCAAAATAGCCAAGATCAAAACTGCAGATGCGGCCCGCTGCCGCCGCGAGCCGCGACGGAGCGGTCGCCGGTTTGGGCCCAACCCTAGCGGTCACAACGCGCATCGCCACGAACGGCGCGCGGGTGTAGTCAGCCCGCGATCTGGCCTTCCGACCTGGAGTGAAGGGCGCGAATGAGCTTGCCGGAAGGCGAAACAGGACTGCGGCTCTATCCCGGCCATATCGACCGCGGGAAACAGGCGGCGCTCGTCGCCGCGCTCGACACGGTTCTCGCTGCCGCGCCACTCTATGCGCCGCGCATGCCGAAATCGGGACGGCCGTTTACCGTGCGCATGTCGAACTGCGGGCCGCTGGGCTGGGTCTCGGATGAGAACGGCTACCGCTATCAACCGACGCATCCCGAGAGCGGCCGCCCCTGGCCGCCCATTCCCGCGGCCTTGATCGCGATGTGGAATGAGATTGCCGGATACCCGCACGCGCCGCAGGCCTGCCTCGTCAACTTCTATGCGCCGACGGCGAAAATGGGCCTGCACCAGGATCGCGACGAGGAGGATTTCGCCGCACCCGTCATCTCGGTGTCGCTCGGCGATTCCTGCCTCTTTCGTATCGGCGGCCGCAAGCGCACCGATCCCACCCGGTCGCTTCGCCTGCACTCCGGCGACGTCGTGGTTCTCGGCGGCGATGCACGCCTTGCTTTTCATGGCGTGGATCGGATCTATGCGGGAACGTCGACCTTGCTCCCGCAAGGCGGACGGATCAATCTGACCATGCGTCGGGTCACACGGCCGGCCTCAGCGGAGGCTCAGTGTGCGCTCGCGGAGGTTCCGCACCATGAGCCATAGGACATCAAGCCATAGTCCATTGAGCTATCGGACATTCGCTTCGCGCCTGCGCGCCGGCTTGGCCGCCTTGTTCGCCGTAACGGTCCTGGCGCTGCCGGCCCAGGCGGCCGACCCGGTCTATCCGCTCGGCTCGCGCATCGGGCTGGTGCCGCCGGACGGCATGGTGGCGAGCAGTGAATTTTCGGGTTTCGCCGACCAGGGAAAGGACGCGGTGATCCTGCTCGCCGTGCTGCCGGCCGAGGCATTTTCCCAGGTCGAAAAGACGATGGACGCCGAGGCGCTGAAAAAGGAAGGCATCACGTTGGACAAACGCGAGCCGATCCAGCTCGGCGTCGGCAAAGCGTTCCTCTTTACCGGCCGGGAGGTGGCCGAGAAGACCCATTATCGCAAGTGGCTCCTGGTCGCGGCGATGAACGACCTCACCGCCCTTGTCAACGTCCAGGCGCCGGAGAGCAGCGTCTATTCGGAGCAGGTCGTGCGCGCCGCGTTGATGACGCTGGCGCTGCGCGCGACCATCCCGGACGCCGAGCAGCTTAGCCTGCTGCCATTCACGGTCGGCGAGCTTGCCGGGTTTCACGTCAACCGCGTCCTGCGCGGGCGCGCCCTGATGCTCAGCGACGCGCCAAGCGACGACGCCAAGGATTCGGCCAAGGATTCGGCGAAGGGTACGGCGAAGGATGCGGCGAAGGATTCCGCTCCAGCCGGCATCCCGGCGCATTTGCTGATCGCCGCAGTGCCGGGCGGTCCGACAGAGGCGGAAGATCGCGGAAAATTCGCGCGCTTGGCTTTTGGCGAAATCGCCGGGCTGCGCGATGTCCACCTCACGATGTCCGAACCGCTGCGCATCGGCCGGCAATCGGGATATCAGACCATGGCCGAGGCGAAGGACGCAGGCACGGGCGTCGACGTGCAGGTGGTGCAATGGCTGCGCTTCGGCAGCGGAGGATTCCTGCAAATGGTCGGCGTCGGGCCCACCGACAAATGGACGAGCGTGCTCGCCAGGCTGCGCACGGTCCGCGACAGCATCGACCCAAAATAAATCCGAGCCCCTCGCTGAGCCGCGCGGCGATGCTCAGCGTGGTCGTGTGCAAATACAGCCCCAGGCCGATTAGTTAGCACCGGCGGGTCCTGGATACGCCTTATCCAGCGTCTCAACCTCTTGCGGCGTGAGTGTCAGCGAAAGCGCTACAGCGTTCTCCTCGACATGCGCAGGGGCGCCGGACTCGGGAATTGCGATGACCTTGCCGTTACGGATCACCCAGGCCAGCGCAACCGCGGCAGCCGCGCAACCGTGTGCGGCGCCGATCTGTGCCAGCGTGGGGTCGCGTATCACGAGGTTATTGTCGCCGCCGAGCGGAGAGTACGCCATCACCGGGATATGATGCTGCGCGCACCATGGCAGAAGATCACGTTCAATGCCGCGGCTGTTGAGACTGTAAGGGACCTGATTGGTGGCGCAGTGGTTACCGTCTGGGACACGGAACAGAGCTTCCATCTGGCTGGCGTTGAAGTTGGACACGCCCCACGCTCGGATCTTCCCCGCCGCGCGTAGCTTTTCGAAGCCTACTACAACGCCGGAGAATTGGGAGGTGGGAACTGGAGAGTGCAGCAAATAGAGATCGAGATAGCCAGTGCCGAGACGACGGAGGCTAGCCTCACAAGCACGCGCCATGGAATCTCCGGGCACTTCGTTGGCCTCCACTTTGGAAACCAGGACTATGCGGTCACGCTGACCAGCAATCGCCTGGCTTATCAATTCCTCCGAGCGGCCGTTACCGTAATTCCCCGATGTGTCGATCAACGTCATGCCGAGCGAAACGCCTGCACGCAGCGCTTCTTGTTCAAGGTCTGCCGGGTGTCTGCCCTGACCGAGATGCCAGGACCCCTGACCGACCGCCGGCACAATGGTGCCGTTCGGCAACGTCACGGTGTGTTTTGGAGTATCAGCAGCAAGAACAGACGCGCTTAGCAGCGCGTCCAGTGTGCCAGCAGAAGGCAACGACAAACCAACTGTCGCGCACAGTGCATTAAAGTGGCGCCTGCTGACCAAGTGCTTGTTCATATCTCGATCTCCACGAGCGCGAGACCAATGAATTGTGAGCCGTTCAGCTAGCGTTTCCCACGCATGTTCAAGACTGACCCGGACACTAGCAGAGCATGCCTTTGGGAAGGTTCGTTTCTTAAATTGCGATGTCAGCTTTGCCCCTGAAAGCGGGCATTGCCTTGTTTATGAGTGCACGCCCTTAGCGAAGCCACGGGCCCGGACCGAGCGGTCCTTTAAGAGTCTTGCGCGTTGTCGTTGACCGCGCCCTGCGCGCGCGCGGTTCTGGCGCCGCCCTTCGAGACCCCGACCAATGCCGGCCGCAGCACGCGCTCGCCGATCATGTATCCCGGCTGCATGACCTCGACGACGCTGCCCGCCGGCACCGCCGGGTCGGGCACCTCGAACATCGCCTGATGCACGTTCGGATCGAACTTCTCGCCGCGCGGGGTGAACTGGCGGACGCCGTTTTTTTCCAGCGCTTTGAGAAGCTCGCGCTCGGTCAGCTCGAGGCCGTCAATGAGCGCCTTGACGCCGGGCTCGGCGCTGGCGCGCAGTTCCGGCGATACCGCCTCGAGCGCGCGGCGCATATTGTCGGCGACGGCGACGACATCGCGCGCAAACGAAGTGACTCCATAGAGCCGCGAATCGGCGACCTCGCGGTCGGTGCGCTTGCGCAGATTCTCCATCTCCGCCAGCGTGCGCAGGAGCCTGTCCCTGAGCTCGACCGCGACCGCGACCGGATCGGCCTCGGGCGCCGCCGGCTTGTTGGCCGGCGAAGAAGCCTCTGGCGCGGCCGCTGCGTCCTCGGCACGAGCGGTCTGTTCCGTCATATCAATACCCATGGTGTCGCTGCCCGCATATCAGGGTTGAGACCGCAAAAATCAAGCGCGTAAGGCGGTCGGGCCGGGAAACGGTTACCCGGGCCGGCCCCGCCCGGCAAATCGGCATTCCGCGCTCTTAGCCCGCCAACAGCTTGCTCACAACCTTGGCCGTGTAGTCGACCATGGGAACGATGCGGGCGTAGTTCAGCCGGGTCGGGCCGATCACCCCGAGCACGCCGACGATCTGGCCGGAGGCGTCGTGATAGGGCGCAACGATGGTCGAGGAACCGGAAAGCGAGAACAGCTTGTTCTCCGAGCCGATGAAGATGCGCACGCCTTCGGCCTGCTCGGCCCGGCCAAGCAAATCGATCACGTCGCGGCGGGTCTCGAGATCGTCGAACAACAACCGCACCCGCTCCAGATCGGTGACCGCCTTGAGATCCTCAAGAAGGTGCGCTTGGCCGCGTACGATCAGTTTGCGCTCGTCGCTTTCCCCGCCCGACCAGCTGGCGAGGCCGGCGGCGACGATCCTTTGCGTGAGCTGATCGAGCTCGGCCTGGCCCTCCTTGAGCCGCTGCTCGATCTCGGCCCTGACTTCGGCAAGCGTGCGGCCGCGGATGCGCGCGTTGAGGAAATTGGCGGCCTCGACCAGCGCCGAGGTCGGCAGGCCGACCGGGATGTTGAGCACGCGATTCTCGACCTGGCCGTCCTCGGCGACCAGAACGACCAGCGCGCGCTGCGGCTCGAGCCGGACAAATTCGACGTGCTTTAGTCGCTGGTTCGATTTCGCGGTCAGCACCACGCCGGCGGCGCGGCTGAGCCCGGAGAGGAGGCCCGAGGCTTCGGTCAACACCGCTTCGACCGACTTCGACTGGCCCGAGCCCGCCACCTGCGCCTCGATCGATTTGCGGTCCTGTTCGGTCAGGTCGCCGATCTGCATCAGCGCATCGACGAAAAATCGCAGACCGATCTCGGTCGGAAGCCGCCCGGCCGAGGTGTGCGGCGCGTAGACGAGGCCAAGCTGCTCGAGATCCGACATGACGTTGCGCACCGAGGCCGGCGACAAGGTCATGGGCAGGATACGCGACAGATTGCGCGACCCGACCGGTTCGCCGGTCGCCAGATAGCTCTCCACGATCTGGCGAAAAATCTCGCGCGAACGCTCGTTCAGCTGGGCAAGACTGAGCTGGTTTGCCCCGAGCGGAAGGTCATGGCTGGCCAATGGTTAACTCCGGCGTTGGAGCAAGACTCGTCCAACTCAAACATCGTTTCAAGCCGCGTTTGCGGCCAAGCGTTAACCGCAGGTCACGATTGCGGGCCAATCGAAGCCGGCCTAAGCGCTCGGGTTTGCGCCCTTGTCGGCCCTTGCGCTCGCCCGTACAAGGCTCAGGCCATATCAGCCCGGCACGCCGAGAGGAACGCCGCATGCGGCCGAGCCGCAGACAACCCGACGAACTACGCCCGGTCTCGCTCGAGCGCGGCGTGGTGAAATTTGCCGAAGGCTCGTGCTTCGTGCGCTTCGGCGATACCCACGTCCTGGTGACGGCGACGCTCGAGGATCGCCTGCCGCCGTGGCTCAAGGGACAGGCGCGCGGCTGGATCACCGCCGAATACGGCATGCTGCCGCGCGCCACGCTCGAGCGCACCCGCCGGGAAGCCTCCGCCGGCAAACAGAACGGGCGCACGGTCGAGATCCAGCGCCTGATCGGCCGCTCTCTGCGCTCGGTCGTCGACCTCAAGGCGCTGGGCGAGCGCCAGATCACCATCGACTGCGACGTCATCCAGGCCGACGGCGGCACGCGCACCGCCTCGATCACCGGCGCCTGGATCGCGCTCTATGACTGCCTCGCCTGGATGAAGACGCGCGACATGATCGAGCAGGTCGTCCTGCGCGACCACATCGCGGCGATCTCCTGCGGCGTGTGCGGCGGAGCGGCGGTGCTCGATCTCGACTACGCCGAAGATTCGCAGGCCGACACCGATGCCAATTTCGTCCTCACCGGCTCCGGCAATATCGTCGAGGTGCAAGCCACCGCCGAGAAGGTCCCGTTCTCGGAAGAGCAGCTCACCACGCTGCTCGCGCTCGCCCGCAAGGGCGTCGCCAAGCTCGTCGACCTGCAGAAGATGGCGGTGATGTGAGAATGGCGCATCGCCGCATCGCGGGCCGCCTCGTGATCGCGACGCATAATCCAGGCAAGCTCGTCGAAATGCGCGGTCTGCTTGCGCCCTATGGAATCGAGGCTACATCGGCGGGTGAACTGAAACTCTCCGAGCCGAACGAGAGCGGAATGACGTTTCGCGACAACGCGCGCATCAAGGCGGCGGCCGCCGCCCGGGCGACCGGCCTCCCCGCCTTTGCCGATGATTCCGGCCTCGCGGTCGATGCGCTTGACGGCGCGCCGGGCATTTATTCCGCGCGCTGGGCCGGACCGGACAAAGACTTCCGCCACGCCATGCACGAAGTCGAGACCCGGCTGCAGGAGCGCGGCGCGACGACGCCGGAGCGCCGCCGCGCGCATTTCATCTCGGCGCTCTGCGTCGCCTGGCCGGAGGGCGATTTCGAGGAATTCGAAGGACGCGTCGACGGCGTACTGGTATGGCCGCCGCGCGGCGACAATGGCTTCGGCTACGATCCGATGTTCCTGCCCGACGGCCACGCGCGCACATTCGGCGAGATGTCGCGCGAAGAGAAACATGAATTGCCGCCGCGCGGCAAAGGCCTGTCGCACCGCGCCCGCGCCTTCTTCAAGCTCGCGGAGGCGTGTCTTGAGCAGCGCTGATGCGCCCTTTGGCGTTTACGTCCATTGGCCGTTCTGCCTTTCGAAGTGCCCCTATTGCGACTTCAACAGCCATGTGCGGCGCGCGTCGATCGACGAAGGCCGCTTCGTGCGCGCGTTCGCCGCCGAGATCGCGGCAACGGCCGCGCGCGCGCCGGGCCGCACCGTCTCCACGATCTTCTTCGGCGGCGGCACGCCCTCGCTGATGCAGCCGGCAACCGTCGGTGCGATCCTCGAATCCATTGCCCGGCATTGGACCATCGCGCCCGACCTCGAAGTCACGCTGGAAGCCAATCCGACGAGCGTCGAGGCCGAGCGCTTCCGCGGCTACCGCTCAGCCGGCGTCAACCGCGTGTCGCTCGGCGTCCAGTCGCTTGACGATCGCGTCCTCGCCGAGCTCGGGCGCACGCACACGGCGCGCGAAGCCCTCGATGCGGTCGGCATCGCCCGCTCGGTGTTCGAGCGCTATTCGTTCGATCTCATCTACGCGCGTCCGCGGCAAACGCCGCAGGAGTGGGCGCGCGAGCTCCGCCTCGCTCTCGCCGAAGCCGGCGAGCATCTCTCGCTCTATCAACTGACCATCGAGCCGGACACGCCCTTTGCCGCGCTCCATGCCGCCGGCAAGCTGAAAACTCCCGACGACGATACCGCGCGCACGCTTTACGACGCAACGCTGGAGATTTGCGCCGCGCAGGGCCTGCCGGCCTACGAGATTTCCAACCATGCGCGTCCCGGCGGCGAATGCCGGCACAATCTCATCTACTGGCGCGCCAGCGAATATGCCGGCATCGGACCCGGCGCCCATGGCCGGCTCGACATCGACGGAACCCGGCGCGCCACCGCGACCGAAAAAAGCCCGGAAGCCTGGCTCGCCCGCGTCGAGGCGCAGGGGCACGGTCTCGTCACCGACGATGCGCTCACGCGCGAGGAAACCGCCGACGAGTTCCTGCTCATGGGCCTGCGCCTCGCCGAAGGCATCGACATCGCCCGCTTTGCCGCGGTCGCCGGCCGGCCGCTTGATCCGAGCCGGATCGCGGTGCTGCACGAACATGGTCTCGTCGAGACCACGTCCGACGGCCGCCTGCGCGTCACGCTGCCGGGATTTCCCGTGCTCGATGCCGTGGTCGCCGACCTAGCCGCTTAAGCAAACTCTGGCCGCTTAAGCAAACTCTGGCCGCTTGAGCAAACTCAGGTCGCCGACCCGCCGAAGCCGCGCGGCGGCGGCGCAATGACCTGCCCGCCGGACGGCGAGACCCGGAATACCGAGAGCCCGCGCTCGTTGGTCCCGTCGGAGCGGAAGCGGAAAAGCCCATCGAGGCCGGTGAAGCCCGACGGATTGGTCAACACCGGCGCGCTGAAGCGCTGCGGGCCTTGGGTCTTCACCAAGGCGGCAACGAGCGCGACCGCATCATAGGCAAGCGTCGCCGTGCGCGCCGGGTCCTGATTGTAGCGGGCGCGGTAGCGTCCGGCGAAATTGCGGAAGCCCGCGGAATCGGGCGCCGCGTACCATCCGCCGTCGAGCGCCGGCGTGGCGTAGACGCGCTGGTCGTCCCAGAGCCCGGTGCCGAGAAGCTGGATCTTCTTGGTGTTGACCCCGTTCGCGACCAGCGCCTGGACGACGTCCGGCACGGCGTCGCCGCCATCGGGAATGAAGAGGGCATCGGCGCGCGCCGCCGCGAGCGCGACGGTCTTGACCGGCGCGGCCATGGCGGCCTTGTCGTGCGGGTAACGCTCGAGCGCGACGATCTGGCCGCCCCGCCGCGCCACCGCCTGCTTGAATGCGGCTTCGACCACCGTGCCGTAGGGGTTGTCAGGCACCAGAGCGGCGTACGAGCGCTTCCCGGTCGAGGCGGCATATTGCACGATGCGCTCGACGTCGGATTCCGGCAGGAAGCTCAGCAGATAGACGCCGCTCGAGGCGACATTGGCGTCGGTCGAAAAGGCGATCACCGGCACATTGCGCGAGCGCGCCACCTGCCCGACCGCGCTGACCGATTGGGCGAAGAGCGGCCCGAGGATGATCTCGGCGCCGGCGTCGAGCGCCTGCTGGGCGCCTTGCCGCGCCGCGTCCGGGTTGCCGCCATCGTCCTTCACCAGGATCTGGATGTTGGGGGCGTTGAATTCGGCGAGCGCCAGCTCGGCGGCGTTGCGCATGGCCTGTCCGGCAATGCCGGCATTGCCGCCGGCCGACAGTGGCAGAATGAGGCCGACCTTGACCTGGCCGGTGCCGAGCGTCGTCCCGGCGGCAGCGTCCGTGCCCGCTGGCGCCGGACTTGAGGAAAGCGAGGGGAACGAGGAGAAATAGCTCGAAGTGCCCGAGCAGCCCCCCAGCAAGGCGCCGGCGACAGCCAGCAGGCCCGCGAGCGAGCGGCGGCGTGAAGGCATGGCGGCCGTCCCCTGAACCGACGATTCCGCGGACAAGGCGGTTCTCCTCACGGCGGCCTTAACGCCGGTACCATAGGGCATCGCCAATCTGTCATTCTGGCGGCGAATGGTTAACCGAATGAAAAGGATTATGAATGGTTAACGCCATGACGGCAAAGCCGGTCAGGGCTAGATTGCCGAGAATGCCCAATGTGCCTGCCAGCCCGTCCGGCCTGCATGAGCGCCGTGAGCGGCGCTATATCCTCGGCAGCCAGACGGTCGATGTCGCCGCGCTGACGCCGGGACTGCATATCGTCGCCACCCCGATCGGCAATCTCGGCGACATCACGCTGCGCGCGCTTGCCGCACTCGCCGGCGCCGACCTGATCGCCTGCGAGGATACGCGCGTGACCCGCAAGCTCCTCGACCGCTACGCCATCGCCACGCCGCTGACGCCCTATCACGACCACAATGCGGCCAAGGCGCGGCCGGCGCTGTTGCGGCGGCTCGCGCAAGGCGCAGCCATCGCGCTCGTTTCGGACGCCGGCACCCCGCTGGTGTCTGACCCGGGATTAAAGCTCGTGCAGGCGGCGCGGGACGCCGGACATGCCATCATCGCGCTTCCCGGCGCTTCGGCGCTGCTCGCGGCGTTGAGCGTCGCCGGCCTGCCCACCGATCAATTCCTGTTCGCCGGCTTTCTCCCGCCCAAACAGACCGCCCGGCGCGCGCGCATCGCCGAACTCGCCGGCATCCCAGCGAGCCTGGTGCTGTTCGAGACCGGGCCGCGGATCGCGGCAACGCTCGCCGATCTCGCGGCCGGGCTTGGCCCGCGCCAGGCCGCGCTTTGCCGCGAGCTTACCAAAATCCACGAGGAGGTCCGGCGCGGCGAGCTCGCGACGCTGGCGCAAGAATACGCCGGCCGCGAAGCGCGCGGCGAGATCGTTCTCGTCGTCGGCCCGCCGCCGGCGACGGAAAAGCCCAGCGTTGCCGAGATGGATGCATTGCTGCGGCAAGCGCTGGCGCGCGCGTCGCTGAAGGACGCCGTCGGCGAGATCGCGGATGCGACCGGCCTGCCCCGCCGGGAGCTTTACCAGCGCGCGCTCGCGCTGACGAAGCAAGCGGGCCGGGACACGAGCGATGGCGCGCCGCGCTGAACCGGTCGAGGCCGACAAAGCTCCGCGGCGCGAACGCATCGCCGCATTCCGGCGCGGGCTCTCGGCGGAAAGCCGCGCCGCCATGTTGCTCATCGCCAAGGGCTATCGGATCGCCGCCCGGCGCTGGAAAACCCCGCTCGGCGAGATCGACATCGTCGCGCGGCGCCGCCGGGCGCTCATTTTCGTCGAGGTCAAGGCGCGCGTGCGCGTCGACGACGCGGCGCAAGCCGTAACCGAGCGCGGGCGGCGGCGGATTATCGCCGCCGCCGAGCTCTGGCTCGCCCATCATCCGGACGACGCCGAGCGGGAGATCCGCTTCGACGTGATCCTGGTCGCCCCCGGCCGGATGCCGCAGCACATTCCCGACGCCTTCGATGCTACCCGCTGAATGCCGCCGAGCACGGTGGCCGTCGCCGCCAAAATTGCGTAGACCTTTGCCTCCAACCGGACCGATGTCCCCATTCGCGCCAGCCCCGATCGACCGATGCGCCTGAACGTCGCCGTGCAGATGGACCCGATCGAGCGGATCAATGTCCGCGGCGATTCGACCTTCGCCTTGTTGCTCGAAGCGCAACGCCGCGGGCACGCCCTCGCCTACTACACGCCCGACCGGCTGGTGCTGCGCGGCGCCAAGGTGTCCGCCACGGTGCGTCCGCTCGAGGTGCGCGACCAAGCCGAGAGCCACTTCACGCTCGGCGAGCCGCGGCACGCCGAGCTTTCCACATTCGACGTGGTGCTGCTGCGCCAGGACCCGCCCTTCGATCTTGCCTATATCAGCTCGACGCACATGCTCGATCGCATCCACCCGAAGACGCTGGTGGTCAATGACCCGACGCATGTCCGCAACGCGCCGGAAAAGATCTTCGTCACCGAATTTCCCGAGCTGATGCCGCCGACGCTCGTGACCCGCGACCTCGAAGCCATCAAGGCGTTTCGCGCCGAGCAGGGCGACATCGTCATGAAGCCGCTTTACGGCAAGGGCGGCGAGGCGGTGTTCCGCGTCGGCCGCGAGGATCTCAATTTCGGCTCGTTCTACGACCTCTTCGCCACGATGTTCCGCGAGCCATGGGTGGTGCAGAAATTCCTGCCGGCGGTGAAGGACGGCGACAAGCGCATCATCCTGGTCGACGGCGAGTTTGCCGGCGCGGTCAACCGCGTTCCCGCGCCAGACGATCTGCGCTCCAACATGGTGCGCGGCGGCGTGCCCAAGGCGACCGACCTCAGCGCCCGCGAGCGCGAAATCTGCGCCCGCCTCGGCCCGGCGCTGCGCCAGCGCGGCCTCCTCTTCGTCGGCATCGACGTGATCGACGGGTTCCTCACCGAGATCAACGTCACTTCTCCGACCGGCATCCGCGCGGTGAAGAATCTCGGCGGCCCGGACATCGCGGCGATGATCTGGGAGAAGATCGAGGCGAAGCGCCGCTAGGCTATCCGCGCGCCGGGGCCGGCGCCGTGGCATTAAACCCGGCGGCAGTAGGTCTGGCGATGGTCAGGACCAGGCCCGCCGCGATCAGACACAGCGCACCGGCGATGAAGAAGGCCGGCAGATAGCTCGCAAATTCCGTGCGTGAGAAACCGGCGCCGAACGCCGCCGTCGCCGCGCCGATCTGATGACCGGCAAACACCCAGCCGAAGACGATCGCCGCACGCTCGCGCCCGAAGCGATCGGCGATCAGCTTCACCGTCGGCGGCACGGTCGCGATCCAATCGAGGCCATAGAACACGGCGAAGAGCGAAAGGCCGTAGAAGGTGAAATCCGTGAACGGGAGATAAAGGAGCGACAGCCCGCGCAGGCCGTAATACCAGAACAGCAGCCAGCGGTTGTCGAAGCGGTCGGAGAGCCAGCCGGAGCCGATCGTACCGGCGAAATCGAAAACGCCCATCATCGCCAGCACGCTCGCCGCGCTCACGGCGGTCAGCCCATAGTCGCCGCACAAGGTGATGAAGTGGGTCTGGATCAGGCCGTTGGTGCTGGCGCCGCAAATAAAGAAGGTGGCGAACAGGACCCAGAACAGCGGCACACGGGCGGCGTCCCTGAGCGCCGTGAGCGGCACGAGCAGCAAGGACACAAGCCCGGCGCTCGCCGCCGGCGGCGGCGTGACCGCGGTTTCGCCGTAAGACGGAAGCCCAAGATCGCTCGGCCGGTCGCGCATCAACGCGGCAGCCGCCAGAGCGGCGAGCGCAAGGAGGCCGCAGACGAAAACAAGCGCCATGCGCCAGCCGAAGCGCTCGGTCAGCTCGGCAATGAGCGGCAAGAACACCAGCTGGCCGGTCGCTGAACTGGCCGAGAGAAGGCCGACGACCAGGCCGCGCCGCTGCGTGAACCAGCGCGTGGCGACGGTCGCCGCGAGGACGATGGCGGTGAGACCGGTGCCGAACCCGATGACGACGCCCCAAAGCAGTACCAATTGCCACACCCGCGTCATCCCGAGCGAGGCCAGGAAGCCCGCGGCGATCAAGGCGAGCGCACAGACGACGACGCGGCGGACGCCGAACTGATTCATGAACGCCGCGGCGAATGGGCCGAACAAGCCGAACAGCAGGATGCGCAGCGCCAGCGCCGTGGAGATCTGCGCATTCTCCCAGCCGAACTCGCGTTCGAGCGGCACGATCATGACGCCGGGCGAGCCCATCGCGCCCGCCGTCACCAGCATGGTGAGGAAGGTGACGGCGACGACCACCCAGCCGTAATGGATGTTGCGGCGGGCGAGTGCCGTGGCCAATGCCGAAGACGCCATGGTCGGGCGATTCCTTGGAACCGGGCTCAATGATGCTCGCCGTCAATCTGGCATTGTCGGCGGGGAATTGCATGCCTTGCGGAGCTAGCCCGAGCACCGCCTCGCCGCGTGAAGGCTGGTTTGTCATCGTCTTTCCGTTCACTAAATGTTCTTGCGCGAAAACGGCGATTGATGTACTTTTGCAAACCACGACCTAATGGTGGTACAAGCCCGCTCATGGCGCTGTCGAACGCGGGCATCCTTACGGTCGCTATTCCGCTGGGCTGTGTCGTCGCTGCCCCCTTCCTTCGCCATGCCTTTGACATGAGAAGGGAGCGAAATTATCGGGAAATGGCTGGGAGCCTCGTTTGGGGCCTTCTCCCGCTCGGCATAGTATCGCTGTTCTGGGCGGCGATTGGAGATTCACCGATGGCACTCAATAATTGGCTTCTCGGTGCCGTAGGGGCCGCGCTTGGCGCGTCCCTATTCATCTACGGCGGATATGTGGTTCGGGATACATGGTCCCCGCCTGCCGCTGCTCAATCAACGACGTCGCCACCGCCGCTAGCGGCAGGCACCCCCAGCACGCAATCGCCAAGCCCGTCACGCAATTCCAGCGGGGGCGGAATCGTCGTGCAGGGCGCGAGCGGCGTACACATACACGACAATAAATCACACGATAATGCCGGACCGAATATCGGCGTTTTTGACTCGAAAGACGTCGATGTTGAGCGAAACGAGACTTACAATTCCAAGCCTCCGAAATAGCGGAATAGCCTAACGCTTTTTTGCCGTCTTTCGGATGGTCTCTTTTGGCCTGTGTTTCGCTACCACCCGTAGCGTTTCTTGAAACCGCTGCTCATTGTCATCGCAGCCGAGTTCGCGAGCGGCCTTGCGGAAGGCTTTGACCTGCTTATCGTCCGCCTTGTGCGTCATCGGCGATTTCTCCGTCTTCTGTCGCAATGAACCCATCCTTGATGGCCTGTCGTATACCGCCTTCTATCAGAGAGCGGCCCACGGCAGGAACACTTGACCCATGCGTTCCCTTCTTTGCCAGGGACTTCAAATAGCCAAGCGTTCGAAGAGATAGCGTCGTTTGAAAACGATCCGTATTTGCCATCCCGAAGACAATATCAACTCGGATTTGAGTTGAAAACGCCTCAGAAATGAGTAATACGAATCAGGTCGCGATTCGGCGCGTGAACTCGATGATTGCACGCGTTGCACAATAAAAGGGGCGACCCGAAGGTCGCCCCAAGTCTTGGGAGTACCGGCCGCTATTGCGGCTTTGCAGACCGGAAGGCCCGTAGCTGGGCCCACCAGCGTCACCGCCTCTAAGGGACGGCCCTCGGGAAAAGGTTCGCCGTTCCGCAGGATGACGCGAATCTAGGTATAGCAGATTCGTTGGAGCGGGCACCTATTGATGGTGCCCGCTACCTTTTGTACCGTCGTTATCCCCAAAATCGAACTGTAGTTGTGTACCTACCGCCAGCCTCTTTGCCTGCCCACGCGGGCGTCTACTCGGCTGCGGTGACGTCAGGGTATGCCGATACGTCAGGCGCTTGCCGACGACGCCCTGCAATGCGCTTCTCCGCGCGCGTCGCATCGTTCAACGCCAAGCGCAACGCGGTTCGAATATCGGAAGTCAAATTCTGACGAGATAGCGGTGAAGATGCTTTTCTGAGCAGTGCTGATAGACGCCCTTCATTCCGCGCTTGAAGATCGAATAGTAGCCCTCGACCGTGTTGGTGTGGATGTCGCCGCGCACGTATTCATCGGTCTTGTGGTTAACGCTATCGTGTTCGGCGAATTCCTTGCCGACCGCGCGATAATGCAGCGCCTTGTCCGTCATCAAGCGGCTTTCGCGCGCGGACATTCGCGCGAACGATCGGAACGATGCTCAGCGATCGAATGGCCGTCGGTGTGAAAGCGAGCGCGCGGAGCCGCCACGCTCTACCAGCGTCAACACCATGTTTTTGCACCGGCGTTCCGCCCAGCCTTGCTTCGGCGGCCCTCCATTCTGCCGATGTAGGTTTCGTCCGCTTCCACGACTTTCCCGCTGCCGCCCATAGGGGCTAGCTTACCGTGCGCATCGCTTCCCGAATGCGGTGCGCCAGAAACCACGCGGACTTGTAGTTCACCTCCAGAGTTCGCGTGGAGTTGGTGCGCGCTAATGCCTTTCTTCGAACTGCAAAGCAGGTAGACCGCCTGCAGCATCTTGTGCAGCGGAATATGCGCCGACTGCGAATACCGTGCCGACCCTCACCGTGAATTGTTTGCGGCAACCCTTGGAATTGCATTTCCACAGGCCGGGCCTAATGCGGCCCTTTTCGTCCTTGCACGCCCAAAAGCTTGCCCAGCCTTCTCGACCGTGCCGCAGTGCGGGCAAATCGACGCCACCCGCCCACAAAATCGACTCTAGATGGCGGAAGGCGTGGTGTTCGTCTTTGAAGTAGGGACGGTTTAGCAGAGACATGGCAGAAACCCTTTAATATCGCGAGTTTCCACACGCTACCAAAACCGATAGGGTTTGTCAAGCTCCATAATCGCCGCGAAAATGGCGCTTCCGCTACTCTTACCTGCAGGCAGGGGCGGACATGGTCCAGCGCGTCTCCACGGTGGCGTTCGAGGGCATCGAGGTCAGGCCGGTTGACGTTCAGGTGCAGGTCGCGCCGGGCCTGCCGGCGTTCACCATTGTCGGCCTGCCGGACAAAGCCGTTTCGGAAGCGCGCGAACGCGTCCGGTCCGCAATGATCGCATCCGGCCTCGCTCTGCCGGCCCGCCGCATCACCGTCAATCTTGCGCCCGCCGATCTGCCCAAGGAGGGGAGCCACTACGATCTGCCGATTGCGCTTGGACTGATGGCGGCGATCGGCGCCATTCCCCACGATGCCGTCGCCGGCTTCACGGTTTTGGGCGAGCTCGGCCTCGACGGCTCGGTGGCGCCGGTGGCCGGCGTCCTGCCGGCCGCGATCGGCGCCAATGCGCGCGGCGAGGGCCTGATGTGCCCGGCCGCGTGCGGGCCGGAAGCGGCTTGGGCGAGCCCGGAGATCGAGATCATCGCCGCGCCTTCGCTCATCCAGCTCGCCAACCACTTCAAGGGCACGCAGGTGCTCGCGCGGCCGCAGCCGAAGATCCTCGAGGTCGCCAGCGCCGCGCACGACCTCGCCGACATCAAGGGCCAGGAAAGCGCCAAGCGCGCGCTCGAAGTCGCGGCGGCCGGCGGCCACAATCTGCTGATGGTCGGCCCGCCGGGCGCCGGCAAATCGATGCTGGCGGCGCGGCTGCCTTCGATCCTCCCGCCGCTCGCACCGGCCGAGCTCCTCGAGGTCTCGATGGTCGCCTCGGTCGCCGGCGAAATCGAGGGCGGCGCGTTGACCAACCGCCGGCCGTTCCGCGCGCCGCACCACTCCGCCAGCATGCCGGCGCTGGTCGGCGGCGGCCTGCATGCGCGACCGGGAGAAATCTCGCTCGCTCATCATGGCGTCCTGTTCCTCGACGAGCTCCCTGAATTCCACGGAATTCCAAGCGCAGGCCCTCGACGCACTGCGCCAGCCGCTGGAGACCGGCGAGGTTTCGATCGCGCGCGCCAATCACCGCGTGACCTACCCGGCGCGCTTCATGCTGGTGGCGGCGATGAACCCGTGCCGCTGCGGACGCGCCGCCGAGCCCGGCTTCGCCTGCCGGCGCGGCGCCAATGCCCGCTGCGCCGCAGACTATCAGGGCCGCATCTCCGGTCCGCTCCTCGACCGCATCGACCTGCACATCGAGGTGCCCGCCGTGACCGCCGCCGATTTGATCCTGCCGCCGCCGACGGAAGGCAGCCGCGAAATCGCCGAACGCGTCGCCCTTGCCCGCGCGCGCCAGGCCGCGCGCTATGCCGCGATCGGGCTGCCGCATGTGCGCAGCAACGCCACGGTCGCCGGCGCGGTGCTTGAGGACGTGGCCCGGCCCGACGCCAGCGGGCTCGCGCTCCTGCGCGAAGCCGCCGACGCGATGCGGCTTTCCGCGCGCGGCTATCATCGCGTACTGCGCGTCGCCCGCACGCTCGCCGATCTCGACGGCGCCGACAAAGTCGGGCGCGTGCACCTCGCCGAAGCCTTGTCCTATCGGGCGCTTGCCGACGAGGTCCGGCGCGCGGCGTGAGATCGCGCCCCCGTCGGCTTGGTCCGCTTTCAATCCCACATAGGCCGGTTCACCGGTTGGATCGCGCCAGAGCGAGCGGCTAGACTGCCGCCCATGCCGAATCAGCCTCGCAAAATCGCATTCGTCACCGCGGCGACTAATCACGGCACGCTGATCGTGAACCGGTTCGACCGCCACGTGACCGAGACCGGCATCGGCTTCGGCGCCGGCTTTCAGCTCCTGGAGACGGCCTCGTACGACCCGGACGAGGTCAATCTGCTGCTCGGGTTGCTCGATTTGCGCCGGCGCCATTACGGCGACGGGGTGATCGCGGTCGACTGCGGCGCCAATGTCGGGGTCCACACCATCGAGTGGGCCAAGCACATGACCGGCTGGGGCGTGGTGGTGGCGATCGAAGCCCAGGAGCGCATCTACTATGCGCTCGCCGGCAACGTCGCCATCAACAATTGCTTCAATGCGCGCGCCATCCATGCCGCGGTGACGAGCCAGCCGGGCGTCATGAAAATGCCGGCGCCGAACTATTTCGCCCAGGGGAGCTTCGGCAGCCTCGAACTGCGGAAACGAGACAATACCGAGTTCATCGGCCAGCCGATCGACTATTCGGAAAACAAGATGGTCGACGTGCAGACGATCAGCCTCGATGCGTTCAATTTTCCGCGCCTCGATCTGATCAAGATCGACATCGAGGGAATGGAGCTCGAGGCGTTGGCCGGCGGCGTCAAGTGCATCGGCAACCTGCGTCCGATCCTCGTCGTCGAAATGATCAAGACCGACCGGGAGGCGCTGCGCGCGTGGCTGGAAAATCTCGGCTATATGGCGATTGCCAGCGGGCTGAATTTTGTGGCCATTCACAAAGACGACAAGTGCATGGCCGACATCAAGGTCACCAACCCGAGCCCGAGCTGAATTTCATCCCGCGCCGTTGGCGACACTCGCCGCGCCGCGCATGCCGATGGCGGCGAGAAACTCCTGGCGCGTCTCGGCATGGTCGCGGAACACGCCGAGCATGCGGCTCGTTACCATGGTGACGCCGGTCTTGTGCACGCCGCGCGTGGTCATGCACTGATGCGACGCTTCGGTCACCACGGCAACGCCGTGCGGCTTGAGCACCGAATTGAGACAGGCGGCGATCTCGGCCGTCATCTTCTCCTGGATCTGCAGCCGCCGCGCGTAGACCTCGACCAGTCGCGCCAGCTTGGAAATGCCGACGACGCGGTTGCGCGGCAGGTAGCCGATATGCACGCGCCCGATGATCGGCGCCATGTGATGCTCGCAATGGGATTCGAAGCGAATGTCGCGCAACACGACGACTTCGTCGTAACCGCCGGTCTCCTCGAAGGTGCGCTTGAGATAGTCGCGCGGATGATCGTTGTAGCCCGAATACCATTCCTCATAAGCGCGCACGACGCGCCCGGGCGTGGCGAGGAGCCCTTCGCGGTCGGGATCATCGCCGGCCCAGCGGATGAGCGTGCGCACGGCGGCCTCCGCCTCTTCCCGCGTCGGCCGCACTAGCCGGGCGGGCGCGGAAGATCCGCCGCGCTTTGCATTCACTATTTTGTCCATCCGCTCTCTCCGGCCCTCTGCCAATCACATCCAGCATATGGGCTTTCGCGCTGAAAAGCCCAAGGCGATGTTAACAAAGCGTCAACCGTCGCTCCAATCGCCATTCCTGCCGGCAAGGGATGCGCAAGGTTCATAGGTCAAAACATGGCAGCGTATCGATCACATGAAAACGCCGCCGCGGCCTGCGACCAAGCGCCGTAGCCGGCGTACCGGAGCGGGACAGGGACCATGCGCCCACGCGCCACCCTCGGAAAACCCGCCATTCTCACCCGCCGCCTGTTCGCCCTCCTGGTCCGTTCGGCGGTCATCGGATCGATGTCGTTTGCCGTCTCCTTCGGCTTTATCTCCGGCGCGACCTCACCGCAGGCCCACTATGATCCGCAAATGTTCGCGATCGGGGTCGCGGCGCTGCTCGGCGCCGCGTGCGGCGCCATCGGCATCCTCATCTCCCGCATCCGCCAGATGAAGGCGGAGCTGCGCGATCTGGAAGCGCGCGTCGACAAGGAAGCGGATCGCAATTGGGAGATGCGCGAGGCGCAGGAACGCAGCAAGAGCTTTTTCGAGGCGCAGGGCGACGTCATCGTTCGCCGCGACGGGACCGGCGCGATCACCTACGCCAACGACGCCTTCTGCGCACTCGCCGGCCGGCCCCGCGAGGACCTGCTCGCCACCGCTTTCAGGCTGCCGGTCGAGGAGCAAGGCGAGACCCGCGTTCTTGCCGACGGCACGCGGGTGCACGACCAGAAGATCGCCGCTGCCGCCGGCGCGCGCTGGATCGCCTGGCGCGAAGTCACCGTGCGCGACGAGGGCGGCAGTGAAATCCAGAGCGTCGGCCGCGACATGACCGACCGCGTGCTCGCCGGGCGGGCGTTGGCGGAGGCGCGCGATCAGGCGGAAGCGGCGAACCGCGCGAAATCCCGATTCCTGGCGATGGTCTCGCACGAGATCCGCACGCCGCTCAACGGCATTCTCGGCATGGCCGACCTCCTCGGCGACACGCCGGTTACCCAGGAGCAAGCGAGTTACCTGAAGGCGGTGAAGACCTCGGGCGAGACCTTGCTGTCGCTGATCGCGGAGATTCTCGATTTCTCCAAGATCGAGGCCGGTCGGCTCGATCTAGCGGCGCGGCCATTCGCGCTCGCCGCCTTCGTCGAAGAGGCGGTCGAGCTCCTCGGCCCGCGCGCGCAGGCCAAAGGGCTCGAAATCTGCTGCTATGTCGACGAGCGCCTGCCGGCGCGCGTCATCGGCGACGCGGCGCGACTGCGCCAGGTGCTGTTCAACCTTGCCGGCAACGCGATCAAGTTCACCGAGCGCGGCGGCGTGTCGATCATCGTCGAGCCGGGCGAGCAAGCCGACGCGATCGCCATCTCGGTGCGCGACACCGGCATCGGCATCTCGCCGGACGACCAGGCGCGGATCTTCCTCGAGTTCGAGCAGGCCGACGGCAGCTCGACGCGAAAATTCGGCGGCACCGGTCTCGGCCTCGCCATCTCGAAACGGATCGTCGAAAGCATGGGCGGCTCGATCGCCGTCGAGAGCGCACCCGGCGAGGGCGCGGAGTTCCGGATGATTCTCACGCTCCCGCGCGCCGGCGACGCCGAGGAGCCGGCGCTGGCGGTGCCCGATCTCGCCGGCAATGACGTCTTGATCGTCGCGCCCGCGGCGCTTGAAGCAGCGATGATGGCGCGGCGCCTGCAGCGTTGGGGAGCGCGCACCAAGATCGTCCCCGACGAGCAGGTGGCGGCGGCGCTGCTGCCCGAGCAACTGTGGAGCGCGCTCTTGGTCGATCATGCGCTCGGCACACCGGCCTGCGCGGCGCTCGCGCGCGTCGCCGCGGCAATCCCCCGGCGGATCGCGCTGGTCACTCCGGCGATGCGCTCCGAGCTTGGCGCCCTCGGCGAGGCGGGATTCACCGGCTATCTGATCAAGCCGGTGCGCGCCGCCTCGCTTGCGGCGCGCTTTGCTGATGACCAGGTCTTCGATCCGGCCGGCGCGATCGGGCCGGCGGCAACGCCGGAACAAGCGCGTCCCAACGCCGGGCTCTCGATCCTCGTCGCCGAGGACAACGAGATCAACGCGCTGCTGGCGCGGGCCTTGTTGGCGAAGCTCGGCCATCGACCCACGATCGTCCCGAGCGGTGCCGTGGCGGTCGAATCCTGGCTCGCTGCGCGCGCGGCTGGCACGCCTTACGATCGCGTGCTCATGGACCTGCACATGCCGGGCATGGACGGCCTTGAGGCCACGCGCCGGATCCGTGCCATCGAAGCCGAGAGCGACACGCCGCGAACGCCGATCCTTGCGCTCACCGCCAACGCCTCCGCCGAGGATCGCGATGCGTGTCTCGCAGCCGGGATGGATAGCTTCTTGGTCAAGCCGCTCGAGCGCGAGCGTCTGGCTTACGCGCTTGCGGCCGCCAGGCGGGCGGACATCGCCGCCTGAACGCGGTCAGAGCCTGCGCAACGCCACCTGCTCGACTTCGTGACTTTCGCCCTTGGTCAGGATGAGATCGGCGCGCGGGCGCGTCGGCAGGATGTTCTCGCGCAGATTCAAAAGATTGATCCGGTTCCAGATCGAGGTTGCGGTGGCGGTCGCCTCCGCGTCGGTCAGCTTTGCGTAGCGATGGAAATAGGATTTCGGATCGGCGAAGGCGGTGCCGCGCAAGGCGAGGAAGCGGTTGACGTACCACGACAGCAGCACCGCCTCGCCGGCATCGAGATAGACCGAGAAATCGAAGAAATCGGAGACGAAGGGCACGGCCTTGCCGTCCTTCGGCAATCGCCCGGCTTGCAGGACGTTGAGCCCCTCGACGATCAGGATTTCCGGCCGGTCGATCTCGATCCACTGGTTCGGAATGACGTCGTAGACGAGATGCGAGTAGACCGGCGCGCGCACCGGCCGGCGGCCGGCTTTGATATCGGACAGGAAACGCAGCAAAGCCGGCAGGTCATAGCTTTCCGGGAAGCCCTTCTTTTCCATCAGGCCTTCCCGCTCGAGGACGGCGTTCGGGTAGAGGAAGCCGTCGGTGGTGATGAGATCGACCTTGGGCACGTTCGGCCAGCGCGCCAGCAGCGCCTCCAGCACGCGCGCCGTGGTCGACTTGCCGGCGGCGACCGATCCGCCGACGCCGATGATGTAAGGCATTTTGGCGTCCTCGGTGCCGAGGAAGCCCTGCTGCGCGCGAAACAGCCTTTGCGTCGCGGCGACATAGAGCGAAAGGAGCCGCGATAGCGGCAGGTAGATCTCCTCGACCTCGGATATGTCGAGGCGGTCGTGCAGCGAGCGCAGCCGCGCGATCTCGGCCGATGCGAGCGTCATCGGCGTGTCGGCGCGTCGCGTCGCCCATTCGGCGCGGGAGAACACGCGATAAGGCGAGAGATCCGGCTCGGTGCGCTGCTCCATCCCGATCGCCCTCAGCCGCCCTTGCGCGCGGCCTTCTCGTCGAGGCCCGATTGGCGCGCGCGCTCGGCCAGTGCGGCTTCGACTTCGGCCAGAGAGATGCCGCGCATATGGAGCACGACGAGGAGATGGTAGAGAAGATCGGCCGCTTCGGCGATCACCCGCTCGCGGTCCTGCGCGACGACGGCGACCACGACCTCGACCGCCTCTTCGCCGAGTTTCTTGGCGCCATGGGCGATGCCTTTGTCGATCAGTCCGCGCGTATAGGAGGCCTCCGCGCTCGCCTGCGCGCGCGCGGCAATGCGCCGTTCAAGATCGCCGAGGGTGAATGTGGCCATGGCCCCGCCTCATTAGCATCTCCGCCGCGCCGCGGGGAGAGGCAGCATCTATGGATGTTTCCTCGATCAGCGCGGCCGGCCGCACGGCTCCGCTCCCGGACGAAGCTTAAGGATCGAGCCGCATCGGCAGGCCGGCACGCGCCATGTATTCCTTGGCCGCGCGCACGGAGTGCTCGCCGAAATGGAAGATCGAGGCGGCAAGCACGGCGGACGCATGGCCGTCGCGGATGCCTTCGACCAGGTGATCGAGATTGCCGACGCCGCCCGAGGCGATGACCGGCACCGACACGCTGTCGGCAACGGTCCGCGTGAGCGCGATGTCGAAGCCGCGCCGCGTGCCGTCGCGATCCATGGACGTGAGCAGGATCTCGCCGGCGCCGAGCTCGACCACTTCGCGCGCATAAGCCGCGGCATCGATGCCCGTGGGGCGGCGACCGCCAAAGGTGAAGATTTCCCAGCGGTCCGCCTCGCCTTCGCCCGATACCTTCTTGGCGTCGATCGCCACCACGATGCACTGATCGCCGAATTTTTCCGCCGCTTCCTGGACAAAGGCGCGGCGCGCGACCGCTGCGGTGTTGATCGACACCTTGTCAGCACCGGAGGCGAGCAGCGTGCGGATGTCCTCGATGGTGCGCACCCCACCGCCGACGGTGAGCGGCATGAAGCAGGCCTCGGCCGTGCGCCGGACCACGTCGAGCATGATGGCGCGGTTCTCGTGGCTGGCGGTGATGTCGAGGAAGGTCAGCTCGTCGGCGCCCGCCGCGTCATAGGCGATCGCCGCTTCGACCGGATCGCCGGCGTCGCGCAAATTGACGAAATTGACGCCCTTGACCACGCGGCCGTCCTTCACGTCGAGGCAGGGAATGACGCGGACCTTGAACATTAGTTACGTGGTCTTTCTCTCTTTTTTGAAAACTCAATTACGAGCTGTCGAAGCTACCGCTTGGTACTGCTGAATAAGTTTAAGCGCCTCTGCCGCATCGAGCCGGCCGTCATAGAGCGCGCGACCGGCGATCGCGCCTTCAAGCTTTCGCGCGCGTGGCCTAAGCAGGGCGCGCACATCCTCGATCGAGCCGAGCCCGCCGGAAGCGATGACCGGAATTGAGACGGCATCGGCAAGCGCGATCGTGGCGTCGAGGTTGAGGCCCTTGAGCATGCCGTCGCGCGCGATGTCGGTGTAGATGACCGCGGCGACGCCGGCATCCTCGAAACGTTTGGCGATGTCGAGAGCGGAAAGTTCGGACGTCTGCGCCCAGCCTTGGATCGCGACGCGGCCGTCACGCGCATCGAGTCCGACGGCGATGCGGCCGGGATGGGCGCGGGCGGCGGCCTTCACCAGCGCCGGATCGCGCACCGCCGCGGTGCCGATGATGACGCGGGCAACCCCTTTGGCCAGCCAGCCTTCGATGGTCGCCTCATCGCGAATGCCGCCGCCGAGTTGCACCGGCACCTCCACGGCTGCGAGGATGCGCTCGACCGCGGCGGCGTTCACCGGCTTGCCGGCAAAAGCGCCATCGAGATCGACGATATGGAGATATTCGAACCCTTGAGCCGCGAAGCTGCGCGCCTGTTCGGCCGGATCGCGATTGAAGACCGTCGAGCGCGCCATGTCGCCCTGTTCGAGGCGCACCGCCAGACCGTCTTTCAAATCGATGGCCGGGAACAGGATCACGGCTTCCACTTGAGGAAGTTCGCGATCAGCGCGAGACCGAGCCGCTGGCTTTTCTCCGGGTGGAATTGCGTGCCGACCATATTGTCGCGCGCGACGATCGCGGTCACCGCCCCGCCATAGTCGGCGGCGGCCACGAGGTCGGCGGGCTCCGCCGGCTTGAGCTGATAGGAGTGGACGAAATAGGCGTGAAGGCCGCGCGCTCCGAACGGCAAGTCGCCGAGCAACGGATGCGCGCGCGCGATGTCGAGCGTATTCCAGCCCATGTGCGGGATCTTCAAGCTCGGATCGTTCGGCGCGATGCGGTCGACCTCGCCGGGGATCCAGCCGAGACCCTCGGTGACCTCGTATTCGCGTCCGCGCTCGGCCAGCAATTGCATGCCGACGCAGATGCCGAAGAACGGCCGTCCCTTCCGCCGCACTGCCTCCTCGAGCGCCGCCACCATGCCGTCGACGGCGTCGAGCCCGCGCCGGCAGTCGGCAAAGGCGCCGACGCCCGGCAGCACCACGCGGTCGGCGCGCGCTACGGCCGCCGGATCGGCCGTCACGATGATCGGCTGATCGAGCCCGGCGTCATGCGCCGCGCGCTCGAACGCCTTGGCGGCCGAGTGCAAATTGCCGGAGCCATAATCGACGACCGCCACGGTCATGGGCCGGCTCCGGGTTTTGGGAACAGGCCGATCACCTCGGGCGATTGCAGCATGCGCGCCGCCGACGGCGCGGGATAGGACGCGCCTGCCGACGGCTCGGCCGGTTTGGCCGACGCCTGGCGAAGCCAGGCATGGAAAAAACGCTGTTCGGCGTCTTCCCGGTCATGGCCACTGACGATGCCGACGTTTTCCCAGCCGCCGCTATCGAGGGCGAAGCGGCGCAGCGTGCTCGCCTCGATGCCGATCAGCACCGATCCGAGCAAGCCGACCACGACGATGATCGCGCTGGGAACGCCGGCATAATACATCGCCATGTCGAGGCCGGCGGCCACGGCGATATAGATCAACAGCACCAGCCACATCCGATGCCACAGCATCCACAGCGCCGCCGCCACGAATGCCCAGAACGAGAAGCCGTCGCGCACGAATGCGAATCCTTCCGCAGCCCGCAGCGGATCGGCGGCGCCAAACGGCGGCTGGTGGACGGTGTAGATCGGCATGAGCTTGTTCCACTTTCGTGTCGGGTCTCGTCGGCCAAGTTCGGCAGCGCGACTGGCTGACCGCCGCTTCTGCGGACGAATGACGAATCACCCGCGCAGCGTGCCTTTCGTCGAGGGCACCTCGTTTGCGGCGCGCAGATCGATCGCGACCGCCGCCCGCAGCGCCCGCGCCAGGCCCTTGAAGCAGGATTCGGCAATATGGTGATCGTTGCTGCCATAGAGCGTGGCAACGTGCAGCGTCACCGCCGCATTGATGGCGAATGCCTGGAACCATTCCTGCACCAGCTCGGTGTCGAACGGCCCCACCTTGTCGCGCACGAACTCGACGTTGAAAACGAGAAACGGGCGGCCGGAAATGTCCACCGCCACGCGCGTCAGCGCTTCGTCCATCGGCACGTGTACGTCGGCGTAACGGGTAATGCCCTTCATTTCGCCGAGCGCCTGCTTCACCGCCTGGCCGAGCGCTATGCCGACGTCCTCGGTGGTGTGGTGTTGATCGATGTGCAGGTCGCCCTTGGCCTTGACCTCGATGTCGATGCGCGAGTGACGGGCCAACAGGTCGAGCATGTGATCGAGAAAGCCGATGCCAGTCGCGACCGAGGCCGCGCCGGTACCGTCGAGATCGACGGCGACCTCGACGCTGGTTTCTTTGGTAGTCCGTTTCACGGACGCCTTGCGCATCTTCTCCTCCGCGGCGCGCCGCGCGCCTTTTATCAGGGCTTTGCCGGTTGCGCCAATGTCCGGCGCCGCGCAATTGCATTGGCCGCCGCTAACTCCTAGATCATGCGTCGAACGAAGGTTTTCCAGCGCATGTCATCCCCCGAAACCGGTCAATCCGGCCCCTGGCGCGGCACCACCATCCTCACCGTGCGCAAGGACGGCCTGGTGGCGGTCGGCGGCGACGGGCAGGTTTCGATCGGGCAGACCATCGTCAAGGCTAACGCCAAAAAGGTCCGCCGGCTTGGCAAAGGCGATGTGATCGGCGGCTTTGCCGGCGCCACGGCCGACGCTTTCACGCTGTTTGAGCGGCTGGAGAGCAAGCTCGAGCAATATCCCGGCCAGCTCATGCGCGCCGCGGTGGAGCTGGCCAAGGATTGGCGCACCGACCGCTATCTGCGGCGTCTCGAAGCCATGATGGTCGTGGCCGACAAGGAGGTGTCTCTGGTGCTCACCGGCACCGGCGACGTGCTCGAGCCGGAAGCCGCCGTTGCCGGCATCGGCTCCGGCGGGAACTACGCGCTTGCCGCCGCTCGCGCCCTGATCGATGGCCCGCTCGACGCCGAGGCGATCGTGCGCCGTGCGCTCGACATCGCGGCGGATATCTGCGTCTACACCAACCGCAACGTCACCATCGAGACATTGAAGAGCGCTTGATCCATGGGGCCGCCGGGCTACGCATTTCGGCCGATGTCGGCCGCCGATCTGCCGATGGTCCGGCGCTGGCTGCTGACGCCGCATGTCGCGCGCTGGTGGGGCGATCCGGACGAGCAATTCGCCTTGGTCAGCGAAGATCTCGAGCATCCGTCGATGGATCAGTTCATCGTCGCCAGCGACGATCGTCCCTTCGCCTATCTGCAATGTTACGATCCGGCCGCTTGGCCGGACAACGGCCTCGGCGAGCAGCCGGACGGCGTGCGCGGCATCGATCAATTCATCGGCGAACCGGACATGGTCGATTGCGGCCATGGCTCGGCGCTGATCCGCAAATTCACCGACGGTTTGCTGCACGAAGGTACGCCATGCGTGCTGACCGACCCTGATCCGGCGAACGCGCGTGCGGTCCGGGCCTACGAGAAGGCCGGATTCCGCAAAGCGCGCCTGGTCGACACACCCGACGGCCCCGCCGTTCTCATGGTGCGCGACGCATGAGTGATTTCTCCCCCCGCGAGATTGTCTCCGAGCTCGACCGCTTCATCGTCGGCCAGGCCGACGCCAAGCGCGCGGTCGCCATCGCGCTGCGCAACCGCTGGCGCCGGCTGCAGCTCGACGACCGGCTGCGCGAGGAGGTGCTGCCGAAGAATATCCTGATGATCGGGCCGACCGGCGTCGGCAAGACCGAGATCTCCCGCCGGCTTGCCCGGCTCGCCGGCGCGCCCTTCCTCAAGGTGGAAGCCACCAAGTTCACCGAGGTCGGCTATGTCGGCCGCGACGTCGAGCAGATCGTGCGCGACCTCGTCGAGGTCGCCATCACGCTGACGCGAGAGCGAAAGCGCAAGGACGTGCGGACGAGAGCCCAGCAGGCCGCCGAGGATCGGGCGCTCGATGCGCTGGTCGGCGCCAACGCTAGCGCCTCGACCAAGGAAACGTTCCGCCGCAAGCTGCGCGCCGGCGAACTCGACGACAAGGAGATCGAGATCGAGGTGCAGGCCTCGGGCGGCATGCCGCTGTTCGACATTCCCGGCATGCCGGGCGCGCAGATGGGGGCGATTTCGATCGGCGACATTTTCGGCAAGCTCGGCGCCGGGCGCACCAAGACGCGGCGTGTCACCGTAGGCGATGCGCACGAAATCCTGACCAACGAAGAATCCGACAAGCTCCTCGATACCGAGCAGCTCACCCAGGAGGCGATCAGGTCGGTGGAGAACAACGGCATCGTCTTTCTCGACGAGATCGACAAGATCTGCACCCGCGACGGACGCATCGGCGCCGACGTCTCGCGCGAAGGCGTGCAGCGCGATCTGTTGCCGTTGATCGAAGGCACGACCGTCGCCACCAAACACGGGTCGGTCAGGACCGACCATGTGCTGTTTATCGCCTCGGGCGCCTTTCACACCGCCAAGCCCTCCGACCTCCTGCCCGAACTGCAAGGCCGGCTGCCGATCCGCGTCGAGCTGAAACCGCTCACCCGCGACGATTTCCGCCGCATCCTGACCGAGCCGGAGGCCTCGCTGATCAAGCAATACATCGCGCTGATGGCGACCGAGGGCGTGACGCTGGAGTTCGCCGAGGACGCCATCGACGCGGTCGCCGACGTGGCGGTGGCGGTGAATTCAAGCGTGGAGAATATCGGCGCGCGGCGGCTGCAGACGGTCATGGAACGCGTGCTTGACGAGATCTCGTTCGCCGCTCCCGACCGCTCGGGCGACACCGTGAAAATCGACGCCGCCTACGTGCAAAAGCACGTCGGCGACCTCGCCAAGAATACGGATCTGAGCCGATTTATCTTGTAGCGGTGCGGCGTCTCAGGCGTGCAGCTTCGGCTGTGCCTGTTGCTCGCGGCTGATCTCGCGGATCATCGCCATCCACTTCTCGACCTGGGCAAGGACGCGCTCATCGGACGCGGCGCCTCGTATCGCGGCCGGCTTCGATGGCGTCTGGGTGGGCTCGGGCATTGGCGGTCTCCGACGGGCTACGCACGGCTACACGGCGATCGAGAAGCCTTCTCGCAGACGGAAATGACTTTTTCTTGTTCTCGGTGTGACCGCCGGTCGTTCCACCGATCGTTAGGTTAAGGACCGGTTTCACCGGCCTCGGCGCAATCGCACGTACAGCGCCCCTTCCCCGCCATGACCGATATGCGCGTCCTCGAATCCGAGGACAAAGGGGCGAAATTCCGCCTGTGCGAGCCACATCGGCACCTGCCGCTTGAGAACGCCGCGCTCGGCCGCCGCATCGCGGTCGCCTCTTCCGGTTCCCTTGCCGGTGACGACGAGCACCACCTTGGCGCCATCTGCTTGCGCGCCGCGCAGGAAGCGCAGCAGCGCCGCATGCGCCTTGGTTTGCGTGTGGCCGTGCAGGTCGATGCGATCGTCGATCGGTTCGCGCCCGCGCGCGACGCGCCGCCGCAAGCGCCGGCC
Organism: uncultured Alphaproteobacteria bacterium; assembly: GCA_963850855.1. Lineage (GTDB taxonomy): Bacteria > Pseudomonadota > Alphaproteobacteria > Rhizobiales > Xanthobacteraceae > BOG-931. Next base: position 110,824 of record CAWKNH010000008.1, on the reverse strand, counting down.
AAGCGGCGCCAATGGCGGTGATTTTTCTGCCCGCGGCAGATCATCGCGAGCGGCCGGCTTGGCAGCGGCTGACTTGGCGGCGGCCGGCGCGGTTTCGCCGCCGCCCGCTGGCGCCGCTGCCTCGAGCGCCGTCGGCTCCTGCGCGTGATCCAATGGTTTGATCGAGCGCGCGAAGCCGGTCCATAGCGCGCGCTCCTCGTCGGTCAAATGACGCCGCCGGCTCATCGTCTTGCTCGCGGTTTCCGCCTGAGCTTGCGGTCCGGCAGTGTGGCCGGTTTCGACTCCGGAAGCGGCACCTCCTCCGCAGTCGGATCAATCACGCTGTCGCCGTTCGACTGCGCGAAGGAGCCGGGGCGCGCCGGCGGCAGCGGCATATTGCGTCCCGCCTCGACCGGATCGAGCTCGCGCGGCAACAGCATCACGAACTCGCCCGGATTGCGGATCCGGCCGGCGATCCGCGCCGCCTCATCACCCGCGCCGAAATAGATGTCGGCCCGCGCCGGTCCGACGATGGCCGAGCCGGTATCCTGCGCGAACATGAGACGGCGGAATTTGCTCCCGGTTTTCTCGTTGGCGATCGGCAAATCGGCGGCGATGAAAAACGGCGTGCCGTAGGCATGCAGCGAACGATCGACCGCGATCGAGCGGCCGGGCACCAGCGGCACGCCCTCGCCGCCGACCGCCTCGTCCTCGGTGGCCAGATCGGTGATGCGGAAAAAGACGTAGGATTTGTTCTGCCGCCGAACGTCCTTCCCCTCGTCCGGATTGGCCTCCATCCAGTCGCGGATGCGCTGCATGGAAACTTCATCCTTGGGGATGATCTTGCGATCGATCAGCACGCGGCCGACCGGAGTATAGGGCCAGCCATTGTGCGAGTCGTAGTTGACGCGCAAGACCGCGCCGTCTTCCAGCCTGATCCGGGCCGAGCCTTGAATCTGCGCGAACAGCACGTCGATCTGGCTGCGCAGCCAACAGATTTCCAAATGCCAGCCGTCGAGGGCGCCCTCCTCGATCTCGCCGCGGTCGTAATACGGCACGATCTTGCGGCGGCCGACGCGGCGGCCGACTTTGACACCCTTGCTTGGAAAAGAATCTCCCAGCTTGCGGCGGCCGGAGACGACCAGATTGGGCGGCCGGCGATAAAGCGGCGCGGTGAATTCGCCGGTCGGCTCCCGTGAGCCGTCGATGATCGGCTCGTAATATCCGGTGAGGAATCCTTCCGCGTCGCCGAGCTTGCTGATGCGCAGCGGCCGGAAATTGTCCTCGAAGAATTTCCGGGCGCCCTCCTCCTCGAGCGGAATGGCGGCGACGGCGCGTTCGCAGATCGGTTTGAGCGCCTCGTTGATCGCCACCGCTTCGCGGCCCGGCTGCCGGGTGCCGTTGAGCGCGCGGCAGCTGGCGAGAAAGGTGGCAAACGCGGCGGCGTGATCGTCAGCCGCCCAGCCTTCGAGCGCCGCCCAATCGAGCGGCTGGTATTGCGTATCGGCGAATTTTATCGGTTCCCGCGCACCGCTGCGCGCGACCGTGGGCAAGCCGAAAACGACCATGAGCGCGACGATGAAGCGTAAGCTCCAGGATGCCGCCATTGCCTCATTGTCCCATCGCCTCATTGTCCGGCTTCGGTTGCAACCACCTTCCAGTTCGGATCGCGCGAGGAGACATCGCGGGCGAAGGTCCACACGTCGGTGACATCGGTGATCTTCTCGGCATCGCCCTCGGTCACGGTCCCGGATCGGTCGCGCGTCGCGGAAATAAGCTTGGAGACGAAGCGCACGGTGATCTGAGCGGTGCGCGACGCGCAGCTCGGCTGCGGTGATGGTCGAGCCGTCGATCGAGACGAAACGCGTCTCCGCCGTCTCGCCCCGGCTTTCGCGCTCGCCGATGGCGGCGTCGAAGCCGTCAAAGACCTCGCGCGACAGTAGGCTGCGCAATTGCCGGCGATCGCCGCCGGCGAACGCGGTCACGATCATCTCGTAGGCGGCGCGCGCGCCGGTAATGAAGTGCTTGGCGTCGAAGCCCGGCTCCGCTGCCGCGATCGCGTCGAGGCCCGCGGCCACGCCCGAGCTGCCTTCGGCAACATCCTTCCAGCGATCCGCCGGCGGCGGTTGGACCTCGACCGGTCGCGCGGCGGTCTCGGCCGGACGCGGCGGCAAGGTCACGACCTTATCGGTCGCCGGGCTGCGCACGGCATCGCGCGCCGAATAGGGGTCATAGGGCGGGCGTTCGCGGCCGGTCCGTTGCCCCAATACGCTGCGAAGCCGCAGGAAAATAAAGACTGCCAGCGCCAGAAAGATGATGGTGTAGATGTCGAACACGTCTCACATTCTCTTGGCGGTTTCGCTCGGCGACTTTTCGCTCGGCTATTCTTGGCTAGGCCATTCTTGGGCGACGCTGCGGCCCGGACAATAGTTCAATTTGCGGCTCGAAGCGATGGATCCGCAGGGGTGCCCATCCCCATTCTATGTAGGCACGCGCGGGGAACCATCCAGTGGCCATTGTCCGATAAGGCGTGCCGGGTGGAAGCTTAGACGATCACCGCCGCTACGCCAATAATGGAAGCGCCGCTCCGTTGCCCGCGATAATGGCAAGGCCGGACGCCTCTGCGGGCCGCGGATGACGTACCGTGCGCAGCGTGCCAATGCCAGACCCCGGCGCTTCGTTGCGCAGCGGGCGCTGCCATTGTTCACTCGCTTTGCCTGTGTTAGCCAACCCTTAACGCTGGAGCGAGGCCGGAGACGAGCATGTCGGCGACAAATGGCGGTCCTCAGCCACAAGCGGCAATGCCGCAAATCGGCGTCCTCGCCCAATACGTGAAGGACCTGTCGTTCGAAAACCCGAACGCACCGCGTTCGCTGGCGCCGACCGGGCAGCAGCCGACCATCAACATTCAGGTCAATGTCGAGGCGGCGCCGATCGCCGGAGGCGGAAGCGGCACCGACTTCGAAGTCAATCTCCGGCTGGAGGGGAAGGCTGAATCGCAAGCGACGCTGCTGTTTAGTTTCGAACTCATCTTTTCCGGCGCCTTCCGTATCCAGAACGTGCCGGCCGAGAGCTTGCAGCCGGTGGTGATGATCGAGTGCCCGCGGCTGTTATTTCCTTTCGCGCGCGAGATCATCGCCACGGCGGTGCGAAACGGCGGTTTCCCGCCGCTGCTGCTTGAACCGATCGATTTTGTCTCGCTCTATCGCCAGCGCCCGGCGGCCGCACAGGCCTCGCCGCCGTCGCAGCCGGTCAATCCAGGCTGAAATAGTCGCGCCAGATCGCCTTCTCGCCGAGCGTGGCAACAAACGCCCGGTGCGCGGCGCGCTCCTCTTCGGTGATCCGGACCACCAGCGGCACCAGTCGCTCGCACACGATGATCGGCTCGCCGGCGACGCGATCCGGCATGGTCGCCTGCGCCAGCACCAGTTGCGCCTGGCGCGCATCGATCAGCTCGACATAAACTTCAGCCAGCAGTTCGGCGTCGAGCAGCGCGCCGTGCTTGGTGCGACGCGAGTTGTCGATCGCATAACGCGCGCACAGATCGTCGAGCCGGTTGGAGCCGCCGGGATGCTTGCGGCGGGCGATCATCAACGTGTCGATCATCCGCTCGCGGGCGATGAGCGGCCGGCCGACGCGCTCGAGCTCGGCGTTGAGGAAGCCGACGTCGAACCCGGCATTGTGGATGACGAGCGGGGCTTCGCCGAGGAAAGCGATGAGATCGTCGGCCACCTCGGCGAACAGCGGCTTGTCCTTGAGAAACCCGTCGGTGAGGCCGTGGACCGCGAACGCCTCCTCCGGCATGTCGCGCTCGGGATTGAGGTAGCGGTGGAACGTCTGGCCCGTCGGTATCCGGTTGAGGAGCTCGATGCAGCCGATCTCCACCAGGCGATGGCCCTGGAAGGGATCAAGACCCGTCGTCTCGGTATCGAGCACGATTTCGCGCATAGAACCTCTCACCGCGCCCTTACGGACGGTCGCCGCGAATCATCGGCGATCGCGCATCTTAGCGACTGCCCGCAGAATGTCGCGCACCTGGGCGCGGGCGTGATCGAAACTCTGGGAACTGTCGAGCACGAAGTCGGCGCGCCGCCGTTTTTCGGCGTCCGGTATTTGCTTGGCGAGAAGCGCGGCAAATTTCTCCTCGCTCATGCCCGGCCGTTCGAAGGCGCGCCGGCGCTGGAGCTCGGGCGACGCCGAAACCACGACGACGGCGTCGCAGCCGCGCTCGCCGCCGGTTTCGAATAAGAGCGGAACGTCGAGCAGGACCACCGGCGCGCCGCGCGCCTGCGCTTCGGCCAAAAACCGCTCGCGGGCGGCGCCGACCAGCGGATGCACGATCGCTTCGAGCCGCGCCAGCGCCGCGTCATCGCCGAGCACCTGCGCGGCGAGCTTGGCGCGATCGACTTTGCCGGCGGCGGTGGTGCCGGGAAACGCCTGCTCGATCGCGGGAACGGCTTCGCCTTCGTAAAGGGCGTGCACCACCGCATCGGCATCGTGAACCGGCACGCCCGCCTCGGCAAAAAACTGCGCAGTCCGCGATTTGCCCATCCCGAGCGAACCGGTCAGGCACAGAATGAAAGGCCGCTCGCGGCTCATTGAGCGAGGCATCCGCGTCGCCTCAGGAAATCGAGCGCCGCCAGGAGCGGCAGGCCGAGGATGGTAAAATAATCACCGTCCAGGCGCTCGAAGAGTTGGACGCCAAGTCCTTCGATTTGATAAGCGCCGACACTTGCCGTCGCCGCGCCTCCCGCGACGTCGAGGTAAAGATCGAGCAGCCGATCGGATAATAGGCGCATGGTCAATCGCGCCACGCCGACATGTTCGAACAACATCGTCGAATCCTGCACGAACGCCACTGCCGAATGAAGCTCATGCGCCCGACCGGAAAGCGCGCGGAGCTGCTCGCGCGCGGCGGCGCGATCGGCCGGCTTGGCAAATTGCCGCGCGCCTAGCGCCAGGGTCTGGTCGGCGCCGACGACGAGGCGTCCGGGGTTTGCGCGTGCAACGACCATTGCCTTTTCGCGCGCCAGGAACGCCGCGACGGTCCCCGGCCCCGCCGACCCGGCGCCCGATTCCAGGCTCCGCTCGTCGAGATCGGCCGGACGGACCTCGACCGGAACGCCGGCGGCGACGAGCATGGCCCGACGCACGGCGCTCCGCGAAGCCAGCACCAGGGGATCGGCCGGAAGCCACAGCGACATCGCTTACGAGGCCATGTGCCGGCGGCGTTCGCCGAGGAGCGCAAGCACCGCCGCCGCGGTCTCCTCGATCGAACGCCGGGTCACGTCGATCAGCGGCCAACTGTGCTTGGCGCAGAGCCGGCGCGAGGCGGAAATCTCCTCCGCCACCGCCTGCCGGTCGATATATTTGTCGTCGTCGCGATGCGCCTTGAGGCCGAGAAGCCGGTTTTGCCGAATCTGCACGACGCGTTCCGGCGTCGCATACAAGCCGACGATCAGCGGGCGCTTGAGCTTCTCGACCACCGGCGACAGCGGCATGCCCGGCACTAGCGGCACATTCGCCGTCTTCACTCCACGATTGGCAAGATAGATCGAGGTCGGCGTCTTCGACGTTCGCGACACGCCGACGAGAAGCACGTCAGCCTCCTCCAGATCGTCGGTCTGCTGACCGTCATCATGCATCATCGTGTAGTTGAGCGCATCGATGCGCCGGAAATATTCGGCATTGAGGGTGTGCTGCGCGCCGACCTTGTGCGTCGATTCCGCGCCGAGATAGGCCTGGAAGAGATGCAGAACCGGACCGAGGATCGACAGGCACGGCAGGCCGAGGTCGCGGCATTTTTTCTCCAGCCTTCCGACCAGATTGTCCTCCAGCAGCGTGTAGAGAACGATGCCGGGCAATTCCTCGATCTCGGCGAGGACCCGGTCGAGCTGCTTCTGCGTGCGTACCAACGGATGCACATGCTCGACCGGCATAACCTTGGTGTATTGCGCCGCCGCCGCCCGGGCGACCGTGATGAGGGTTTCGCCCGTCGAATCAGAAATCAGATGCAGATGGAAATAACCGGCTGCTTGCGCCATGGATAACCTGTCGATGATTGGGGAGAAGGCCACGGCTTGGGCCGGGGTGCAAGCAACATAGGTAGGATAAAGCCTGAGCCGTCCACATTGCTGCCATTCGGGATGGAGAAGGCGACGCTTGCGCTGAGAATCGGTGAAATGTGGAAAGACATGTATCGACGCACCGTAAATGACCGGAGATAGCCATTTCGATTGGTATTCGACCGATGCTTCCGGCAAGCCGCGTTCAGCGGGATATGTGGACGGGCTGTGGATGAGCTGCGGGCACCGATGTATGAGTCCAATCAACCGTCCAGAAGCTACAACAGATTCTTTTAGATTCTTTTGGGTAAGGACTGGAACGTGACGGAAAAGTCCGTGGACAAACCCCTGCTTCGCGTATTGGCAGGCGTCCGTGAGGCCGTGCCGCCGGTCTGGCTGATGCGGCAAGCCGGTCGGTATCTTCCCGAGTACCGGGCGATTCGCGCGAAGGCGGGTAGTTTCCTCGATCTCTGCTTTGACGCGAAGCTTGCGGCCGAGATTACCCTGCAGCCGATCCAGCGCTTCGGATTTGATGCCGCGATCCTTTTCTCGGACATCCTGGTGGTGCCGCATGCGCTCGGCCAGCGTGTGGCTTTTATTGAAGGCGAAGGACCGCGGCTCGATGCGCTTCAAGACCCGTCGGCGCTGAAGATGTTACGCGAGGAGATCGACCACGCGCAGCTAGAGCCAGTTTATGAGGCGATTATGCTGGCCAAGAAAAGTTTGCCGCCGGCGGTCGCATTGTTGGGCTTCTGCGGCGCGCCGTGGACCGTTGCGACCTATATGATCGCCGGTTGCGGAACTGTCGAACAGCTTCCTGCACGGATATTTGCTTACCAGCATCCCGCAGCGTTCGCGAAGCTCATCGATCTTCTTGTCGACGCCTCAGCGAGCTATTTGATCCGGCAGTTCGTAGCCGGCGTCGACGCGATCCAGATCTTCGACACCTGGGCGGGCGTCTTGCCTGGAGATGAATTCCGCAGATGGTGCATCGAGCCGTGCAGCCGGATTGTCGCGGCAGTGCGCAAGGAGATTCCAGGCGCCAGGATCATCGGCTTTCCGCGCGGCGCGGCGAGCGAGCTCGGCAACTATCTCAAAGCGGTCGCCGTCGATGCGATCGGGCTCGATTGGATGGTCGAGCTCGGCTTTGCGCGCGACCACATTCAACGGCTGCGGCCGGTGCAGGGCAATCTCGACCCGCTTGCGCTCATGGTCGGAGGCGCGGCGCTTGATCGCTCGATCGACGCGATCCTTGAAGCGCTGGCGCCCGGCCCGTTCATCTTCAATCTCGGCCACGGTATTCTGCCGGAGACGCCGATCGCGCATGTTGAACGGCTGGTCGCGCGCGTGCGCGGCGCGCCGGCGCGTGGATGAACTCATCGAATCGGAGAAAGCGGGAGCGCGCGGGTGAATACTTACGGGTGGATCAAAGCCTTCCACATCATCGCGGTGATCGCCTGGATGGCGGGCATGCTCTATCTGCCGCGGCTCTTCGTCTATCACTGCGCCGCGGAGAAGGGCTCGGTGCAGTCGGAGACGTTCAAGGTGATGGAGCGGCGGCTTCTTCGCGGCATCATCAATCCGGCGATGATCGTCGCCATCGTGCTCGGCTTGTGGCTGGGCTGGATGGGGCCTGATTCTCGCTATGGATGGTTCGCGTCGGGCTGGTTGCAGGCCAAGATCGTGCTCGTCCTTGCCCTCTCGGCGATCCACGGAATGCTCGCCCGCTGGATGAAGGATTTCGCCGCCGACCGCAACCGGCACTCACAGAGATTCTATAGGATTATCAATGAAGTACCGACGGTGCTCCTGATTATTATCGTTCTTCTCGCGGTGCTGAAACCGCTCTGATCCTGGCGCGTTGTCAGTGCAAAGTCGATCCCGGCTCTTGCCTCACGTGCAGTCTTTTCCTATCTTTGCGACATCCCACCCAAGTAGGCGGATGCGATTGAGTTCTGGCTCCAGTGGACTGGAGCCGATTGATGCATCGGGGTTCGGGGCCAAGCTTCCTCGCGACCCACGACCTGCCACCCTCTTCTCGCCAGCAACACCGCGACCACCCTGCTGCTGCTGGCCCGATTTCCATAGGACATTCTGTATGCGGGAAATGAAACTCCAAGAACTAAAAACCAAGACTCCGGCGGAGCTTGTCTCCTTTGCCGAAGAGCTCGAGGTCGAGAACGCCTCGACGATGCGCAAGCAGGAGCTGATGTTCGGTATCCTCAAGCAGCTCTCCGCGCGCGAGACCGATATTGTCGGTGAAGGCGTCGTCGAAGTGCTGTCGGACGGCTTCGGCTTCCTGCGCTCGCCGGAAGCAAATTATTTGCCCGGGCCGGACGACATCTACGTCTCGCCCTCGCAGATCCGCCGCTTCGGATTGCGCACCGGCGACACCATCGACGGCCACATCCGCAGCCCGAAGGAAGGCGAACGTTACTTCGCGCTGCTCAAGGTCAACTCGCTCAATTTCGAGGATCCGGAAAAGGCCCGTCACAAGGTCAACTTCGACAATTTGACGCCGCTCTATCCCGACCAGTGGCTGAAGATGGAATACGAGGATCCGACCAAGAAGGATCTCTCGGCGCGCGTCATCGACATCGTCGCCCCGGTCGGCAAGGGTCAGCGCGCGCTGATCGTGTCGCCGCCGCGCACCGGCAAGACAGTGCTCCTGCAAAACATCGCCCACTCGATCACGCACAATCATCCGGAATGCTATCTGATCGTGCTCTTGATCGACGAGCGGCCGGAGGAAGTCACCGACATGCAACGCTCGGTCAAGGGCGAGGTGATCTCCTCGACCTTCGACGAGCCGGCGGTGCGCCACGTTCAGGTCGCCGAGATGGTGATTGAGAAGGCGAAACGCCTGGTCGAGCACGGCCGCGACGTGGTGATTTTGCTGGACTCGATCACCCGGCTCGGCCGCGCCTACAACACGGTGGTGCCGTCATCCGGCAAAGTGCTCACCGGCGGCGTCGACGCCAACGCCCTGCAGCGGCCGAAACGATTCTTCGGCGCCGCGCGCAACATCGAGGAAGGCGGCTCGCTCACCATCATCGCCACGGCGCTGATCGATACCGGCAGCCGCATGGACGAAGTGATCTTCGAGGAGTTCAAGGGTACCGGCAATTCCGAGCTGATCCTCGACCGCAAGGTGGCCGACAAGCGCACCTTCCCGTCGATGGACATCACTCGCTCCGGTACGCGCAAGGAAGAGCTCTTGGTGCCGCCCGATCAGCTGAAGAAAATGTACGTGCTGCGCCGCATCCTCAATCCGATGGGCACCATGGACGCCATCGACTTCCTGCTCGACAAGCTGCGCAACACCAAGAACAACGCCGAGTTCTTCGACTCGATGAATACCTGAGCGGCAGCCTTTGCCGGGCTGAACGTCGTCCCGGCCGCCGGCACGGGGATTGCCGGCGCGGCGCGCAACCTCAAGCATGTCGCATGCTGGCGATGGTGCGCGTGAGCGCGGCTGCATCGGTCACCGGCAGCGAGCACCTCTCGCCGACGCAGACGAAGGCCTGCGGAGCGTTTCCCGCCTCGATCTTCGCGCGCGCCGGATGCGCTTGCGGCAATGCGTCCGCCGCGCGCGCCTCGAGCACGACACGGTCGAGAGATGGCAGCGCGCGCGCCGCGGCGAGCAGCGCCTGCGCGGGCGGCCCCTCGCCTGCCACCACGATTTCCGCGGTGCGCAGCCGCAGGTCGACGGCATTGAGGAGCGCCATGTGCATGTAGAGGTTCTCGACGGCGAGCGGCGCGATCGCCGCGATCAGCCGGTCGGCCTTTTCGCGCCAGCGGTCATCACCGGTCAGCACCGCCAGACGGATGAGATTCTGCGCCGCGACGGCATTGTGGTTCGGCGTTGCCTCATCACTGGTCGCGGCCGGGCGGATGACGAGACCCTCGGCGTCGGCGGCGGTCAGATAATAGGCGCCGGTCTGCGCATTGGCATAGTCGCGGTCGAGCGCATGCTGCCAGGCGAGCGCCCGATCGAGATAATCTCGCCGGCCGGTCGCCTCATGCAGCGCCAGCGCGGCGCGGATCATTGCCGCGAAGTCGGATGCGAGGCCGGGAAATTTCAGCTGGCCTTGGCGCCAGGAATGACCGAGCCGGTCGCCGCGCGTCATCGTGCGGGCGACGAAGTCGAAGGCGCGTTCGGCCATTCGCGCCATGACGGCTCGCCGAGCATGAGGCTCGCATTGGCGAGCGCCGCGATCATCAGCCCGTTCCAGTCGGCCAGCACCTTGTCGTCGAGGCCCGGACGTACGCGCAAGTCGCGGACGGCGAGCAGTTTTGTGCGGAGCGCCGCGAGCCGCACTTCGTCCTCGTCGCCGCGCGGCTGCGGCTTGAGCCGATTGATGATGTTGTGGCCTTCGAAATTGCCCGCCGGCGTCACGTCGTAATGACGGGCGAAGAACTCGCCGTCTTCGCGGCCGAGCGTTCCGATGACCTCATCGTACGACCAAACATAGAATTTCCCCTCCTCGCCTTCGGAATCCGCGTCGAGCGAAGCTGAGAACGCGCCCTCGCCTGTCGTCATCTCGCGCTTGAGCCACGCGACGGTTTCCTGCGCGCGCCGGCGGTAGAGCGGCTTGCCGTTGCGCTGATGCGCGATCGCCAACAGCTCGAGGAGCTGCGCGTTGTCGTAAAGCATTTTTTCGAAATGCGGCACCAGCCAACGCTCATCGACCGAGTAGCGGGAAAAGCCGCCGCCGAGATGGTCGTAGATGCCGCCTTCGCAGATGTGGTCGAGGGTGATCTCGACCGCGGCGAAGTAGCGCGCTTCGCCGGTGCGCAGTCCGCCGCGCCACAAAAGCTCGAACAGCGCCGCTTGCGGGAATTTCGGCGCGCCGCGTGTGCCGCCATTGACCGGATCGATGAGGCCGCCGAGCTGCCGCGCGGCATTGTCGAGCTCGGCAACGCCGATCGTGGCGCCGCCGCCTGCCCGCGCCGTTTCGACGAGCCGGTCCATCAAGGCGGCGCGGTTCTGCTCGATCTTTTGCGGCTCCTCGCGGAACAATCGCGCGACCTCGCGCAGCACGTCGACGAAAGCCGGCCGGCCGTAACGCGAGGTGCTGGGAAAATAGGTGCCGCCCCAGATCGGCTCGCCGGCGGGCGTGAGGAACATGGTGAGCGGCCAGCCGCCCTGCTCGCCGAGATGATGCAGCGCCGACATGTAGATCTGATCGATGTCGGGGCGTTCCTCGCGGTCGACTTTGATGTTGACGAAGAGCTCGTTCATCACCGCGGCGGTCGCAGCGTCCTCGAAGCTCTCATGCGCCATCACGTGGCACCAGTGACACGCCGCATAGCCGACCGAGAGCAGGATCGGCTTGTCGTTGCGCTTGGCCTCGGCCAGCGCGTCCGGCCCCCACGGCCACCAGTCGACCGGGTTGTCCTTGTGCTGGAGAAGATACGGGCTCGTCTCGTGCGCGAGGCGGTTCTGCCGCGCGATTGCGGGCGCTGGAGCGGTCATCCGGCGAACCTATGGCTTCCGGCGAGTGCGCGCCAGCGCCGGCGGCCCCATCGGCGGCTGTGCTCTTTACGCGGCCGGCGAGATTGTCTTGAACGTCCGGCATGGCTTCCGACGACACCATCTTCGCGCTGTCTTCCGGCCGGCCGCCGGCGGCGGTCGCGGTGGTGCGCGTCTGCGGTCCGCAGGCGGGCAGGGCGCTGCAACGGCTCATCGGCCGTGTGCCGCCGCCACGCCATGCGGCGCTCGCGCGGGTGCGCGATCCGGCGAGCGGTGAGGTGATCGACGAGGCGCTGGCGCTTTGGTTTCCCGGCCCGCGGAGCGAGACTGGCGAGGACATGGCCGAGCTCCAGCTGCACGGCGGCCATGCGGTCATTGCCGCGGTGCTCGCGGCGCTCGCAAGCATCGAGGGTTGCCGTCCGGCCGAGCCTGGCGAATTCACCCGCCGCGCCTTCGAGAATGGCCGCCTCGATCTCACGGCCGTGGAGGGCTTGGCCGACCTCGTCGCCGCCGAGACGGCGGCGCAACGCCGGCAGGCGTTTCGCCAGCTCAAGGGGATGATCGGGGAGCGGGCCGAGGCGTGGCGCCGGCAGATCATCGAGGCGCTGGCGCTGGTCGAAGCCCGGATCGACTTTTCCGATGAGGCTGATGTGCCCGAAGACCTCATCGGTCCCGGCGCTTCATGCTGCGCAGCAATTGCGCAGCGAAATCGCTGCGGCGCTGGCCGACGGTGCGCGCGGCGAGCGGCTGCGCGACGGCCTCGTGGTTGCTATTGCCGGCCCGCCCAATGCGGGGAAATCGACGCTCCTTAATCGGCTCGCGCGTCGCGAAGCGGCGATCGTCTCGCCTTATCCGGGGACCACGCGGGACGTAATCGAGGTGCATCTCGACCTCGACGGCTACCCGGTGACGCTCCTCGACACCGCCGGCATCCGTGAAAGCGACGATCCGGTCGAGCGTGAAGGTGTGCGCCGGGCCCGGGCGCGGGCGGCTGCGGCCGACCTGGTGCTATGGGTCACTGACGCATCAGCCGCTGAGGGAGCGCCCGCGGTTAAGGTTAACGATTTACTAAAATCGGATCTGTGGCTGATCAGAAACAAGATCGATCTCGCTGTGGTGCGCCCGGCCGGAAGCAACGAAATCGCGATCCTGCGAGCCGACGATGGCGTTTTCGATTTCGGCGACCACCGGAGCCGGAATGGACCTGCTGATCGTTGCGCTCACCGACCACGCGCGCAATTATTTCTCCGCAACGGAGTCGTCGCTGGTCACGCGCGCGCGTCACCGGAATGCGTTCGCGGAGACTACGGCAGCACTCGGTCGGGCATTGGCCGAGGGGCGCATTGGCGGACGCGAGGAGCTGATCGCCGAGGAATTGCGTTGTGCAGCCGTGGCGCTCGGCCGCCTGACGGGGAGGGTCGACGTCGAGGACATCCTCGACGTGATCTTCCGCGATTTCTGCATTGGTAAATGATTGGTTAACAGCGGCCTTGGGCAACCGGCCTTGGGCACCCCATGTTTCACGTGAAACACGGCCCCGTAAACTCAGGCTCGTATCGGTCGTTTTGACCACGGATTCCGGCCTTGGCTAGAACGAAGCCCTGCTGGAGAAAGATGCGATGGACGCCCGCTTCGATGTGATCGTCGTCGGTGGCGGCCATGCCGGCTGCGAGGCCGCTTCCGCCGCCGCGCGGATGGGCGCGCGCACGGCGCTGATCACCCACCGGTTCGCGACCATCGGCGCCATGTCCTGCAATCCTTCGATCGGCGGGCTCGGCAAAGGCCATCTCGTCCGCGAGATCGACGCGCTTGACGGCCTCATGGGCCGCGTGGCGGACGCAGGCGGCATCCAGTTCCGCGTCCTCAACCGCCGCAAGGGTCCCGCGGTGCGCGGCCCGCGCGCGCAGGCGGATCGCAAGCTCTACGCCGCGGCCATGCAGCAGGCGATCCGGTCTTGCGCCAATCTCACGGTGATCGAGGGCGAGGTGGACGACCTCATTTCGGACGGCCGCGCGACCGGGCTGCGGCTGAGCGACGGCCGTACGTTCGCGACGGCGGCAATCGTGCTGACGACCGGCACGTTTCTTCGCGGCCTCATTCACATCGGCGAACAGCAGATTCCCGCAGGCCGGGCAGGCGAGGCGGCGGCGATCGGCCTTTCCGACACCCTCGAGCGCGCAGGCTTCGCGCTAGGACGCTTGAAGACCGGAACGCCGCCGCGCCTCGATGGCACGACCATCGACTGGCAGGCGCTGGAGGCGCAGCCAGGCGATGATCCGCCGGAGCCGTTCTCGGCGCTGACCGAGCGCATCACCAATCCGCAAGTCGCCTGCGCGATCACCCGGACGACTCCGGCGACGCACGCCATCATCCGCGAGAACGTGCACCGTTCGCCGATGTATTCCGGCCAGATCAAGAGCCGCGGGCCGCGCTACTGCCCCTCGATCGAAGACAAGATCGTGCGCTTCGGCGAGCGCGACGGGCATCAGATTTTTCTCGAGCCGGAAGGCCTCGACGACACCACCGTCTATCCGAACGGGATCTCGACCTCGTTGCCCGAAGACGTGCAGCGAGCGCTCGTGGCCTCCATTCCCGGGCTTGGCCGCGCGCGCGTCGTGCGCCCGGGCTACGCGATCGAATACGACCATGTCGATCCGCGCGAGCTTCATCCGTCGCTGGAGACGAAGCGGATGCCGGGCCTCTTTCTTGCCGGCCAGATCAACGGCACCACCGGTTACGAAGAGGCCGCTGCTCAGGGTCTCGTTGCCGGCATCAACGCTGCCGCGCGGGCGGCCGGCGGAACGCCGATCCTGTTCGACCGCGCCGAAGGCTATCTCGGCGTCATGATCGACGACCTGGTGACGCGCGGCGTCACCGAGCCGTACCGGATGTTTACCTCGCGCGCGGAGTACCGGTTGACGCTGCGCGCCGACAATGCCGACCAGCGGCTGACCAACCGTGGCATTGCCCTTGGCTGTGTCGGGGTCGAGCGAACGCGGGCGCACCGGGCCAAGCTTGCGGCACTCGAGGCGGCACGAGGCCTGGCGCAGGCGTCGACGCTGACGCCGAGCGAGGCCGCGCGGCACGGCCTTTCTCTGCGCAAGGATGGGCACCGCCGTTCCGCCTTCGAGCTGTTGTCTTATCCGGATCTGGCGGTTGCCGATCTGGCGCGGATCTGGCCGCGCTTCGGCGAGCTTGAGCCGAAAATTGCGCAGCAGCTTGAGATCGACGCCAAGTACGCGGTCTATCTCACGCGCCAGGCGGCCGACGTCGAATCTTATCGTCGCGACGAAAGCCTCGTCTTGCCGGACGATGTCGACTATGCGGCGCTGCCGGGACTATCGAATGAGGCGCGTCACAAGCTCGACGCGCGGCGGCCGCGCACGGTCGGCCAGGCCGGCCGCATCGACGGCATCACGCCGGCGGCGTTGACGCTGCTCGCTGCGCATGTGCGCCGGCAAAGCCGCAAGCTCGGCCGCGGCGCGGCATGATCGCGGAGGAGGGGGTTCGCGACCGGCGTGGGCGCGAGGCGCATCACGATCTCTCGGCCGACCGCGCCCGCGCGCTGGCGCTGACGCCTGTTTCACGTGAAACAGCGGACCGGCTCGACCGCTTCGTCGACCTCCTCCTGAGCTGGCAGCAGCGGATCAACCTGATTGCGTCCTCGACCGAAGCCCAGTTGTGGACGCGTCACGTCGCCGACTCGCTGCAGCTCCTGGCGCTTGCTCCGCAGGCACGCGTTTGGGTCGATCTCGGTTCAGGCGGCGGTTTTCCCGGCTTGGTGATCGCTTGTGCGCTCGCGGAGACCGCCGGCGCGCACGTCCACCTCGTCGAGAGCAGCACGAAGAAAGCTGCCTTCCTGCGCGAAGCGGGCAGGGTGACCGGGGCCCCGGTATCGGTCCATGCGTCGCGGATCGAGCAGTTCGTGGCCAGCGCGCCGCAAACTGTCGACGTCGTCACCGCGCGGGCCTTGGCGCCGATGGCGAAGCTCCTGGGGCAGGCGTATCCCCTGTTGAAAAAGGGCCCATACGGCCTCTTTCCCAAAGGGCAAGATGTGGACCGTGAATTGACCGAAGCCGCTAAATATTGGAAGATTCAGGTAAGTCTGGCCGTGAGTCGGACCGATCCGAAGGCGCGAATTGTCGTCGTGCGTGGCCTCGAACCGAACTCCCGGCCCACGTCCGGCGATTGATTCCGGACCAAGCAGACCGCAGACAGGTGGGTCAGCCGCGATGAGCGACACATCATCATCGGAGCCATCCGCTCCGGTCGAACTGGCGCCGTTGCAGGGCGAAGGGCAGGTGGCCCGCGCCCGACCGCCGCGGATGCTTGCCATCGCCAACCAGAAGGGTGGCGTCGGCAAGACCACGACGGCGATCAATCTCGGCACCGCGCTCGCCGCCATCGGCGAGGATGTGCTGATTATCGATCTCGACCCGCAGGGTAACGCCTCGACCGGCCTCGGCATCGATCGCCGCGACCGTCGCCATTCCACCTATGAGGTGCTGATCGGGGAAGTCGCCTTGCGCGACTCGATCGTGGCGACCGCCGTGCCGCGGCTTCACCTCGCGCCCTCCACGCTCGATCTCGCCGGCCTCGAGCTCGAGATCGGTCAGGAGGCCAACCGCTCCTATCGCCTGCGCAACGCGCTCATCCCGCTCAACGCGCCCGCGCCCGACCGGGTGAATTTCGGTTACGTGCTCATCGATTGCCCGCCTTCGCTTAATCTGCTCACCGTCAACGCGATGGCGGCGGCGCACGCCGTTCTTGTGCCGCTGCAATGCGAGTTCTTTGCGCTCGAGGGTTTGTCGCAGCTTCTCAAGACAGTCGAAACGGTGCGCCAGCAACTCAACCCGGATCTCGCGATCCACGGCATCGTGCTGACGATGTACGATTCGCGCAACAATCTCTCCGGCCAGGTCGTCGCCGATGTGCGCCAGTTCATGGGGCCCAAGGTCTACGACACGATCATTCCGCGCAACGTGCGGGTGTCGGAAGCGCCGTCCTACGGCAAGCCGGTGCTGGTCTACGATCTGAAATGCAGCGGCAGCGAAGCGTATCTGCGGCTCGCGACCGAGGTGATCCAGCGCGAGAAGGAGCTGTGCGCCGGATGAGCAACGATGTTGACCGGTCCTGTCGGCGAACAGCCGACGGGCGGAGATTTGGATTGTCGGCATGACGCAGCGTTCGGGAGAAACCGCGATGGCGGAGGAGGCGACGCGGTCACGATTGGGACGCGGGCTCGCCGCGTTGATCGGCGACGTTCGCGCCGAGAGCGTGACCGAGCGTCCGCGCGGGCAGCGACGGCTGCCGACGGGCTCGCTGCGGCCGAACGCACGCAATCCGCGGCGGGCATTTTCCGATGCCGAGCTCGATGAGCTCACCGCCTCGCTGCGCGAGCGCGGCATTATCCAACCGATCATCGTGCGGCCGGCGGGCGGCGGCGGCAACATTCACGAGATCATCGCCGGCGAGCGCCGCTGGCGCGCGGCGCAGCGTGCCGGGCTGCACGAAGTGCCGGTCATCATCGTCGAAGCAACCGATGCCGAGGCGCTGCAACTCGCGATCATCGAGAACGTGCAGCGCGCCGATCTCAATCCGCTCGAGGAGGCCGAAGGATATCGCTCGCTGATCGACGAGTTCGGCAACAGTCAGGAAGAGATCGCAAAGATCGTCGGCAAGAGCCGCAGCTACGTCGCCAACACGCTGCGGCTGTTGAAACTTCCCGATGCGGTGAAGGCCCATATTCACAACGGTAAACTCGACGCCGGACATGCGCGCATGCTGGTCGGCGAGCCGAATGCTGAGGAGCTCGCGAACGAAATAGTTGCGCGCCATCTCAATGTTCGCCAGGTCGAGGCGATGGCGCGCGAGCGCGCGCAGAAAAGCGGCAAGAAGCACGCGAACGGCAAAGCGCGTCCATCGACCGGCACCAATGCCGACGCGCTGGCGCTGGAGAAACGCCTGTCCGATGCGCTCGGATTATCGGTCAGTATCAAGCAGCGCGCCGGCAGCGGCGTTCTCAGCATCCGCTTTCGCAATTTTGACCAGCTCGACGACGTGCTGCGCCGCCTGGAAAAGCGGCACTGAGCGCAATTTTATTCTGCGCAATTTAGCTTTGCTTAGTCTGCGGCGGACGAGTGCGGCCGATTATTCCGCCGCGGTTCTTCCCGCGCCAGAACCGAACCGTCGCTCGATGTAATCGATGACGATCTTCTGGAAGTCGGCGGCGACCGTCGGACCGCGCAACGTCATGGCTTTCTTGCCGTCGATGAAGACCGGCGCCGTTGGCTGCTCGCCGGTGCCCGGAAGCGAGATGCCGATGTCGGCGTGCTTGCTCTCGCCCGGGCCGTTGACGATGCAGCCCATGACCGCGACGTTGAGGCCTTCGACGCCCGGATAACGCGTCTTCCATTCCGGCATGGAATCGCGGATGAAGCTTTGGATGCCGGCCGCGAGTTCCTGAAACGTCGTCGAGGTGGTGCGGCCGCAGCCCGGGCACGCGGCGACGAGCGGTACGAAGGTGCGCAGCCCGACGGTCTGCAAAAGCTCCTGCGCCACCCTCACCTCAAGCGTGCGATCGCCGTTCGGCTCGGGCGTGAGTGAAACGCGGATCGTGTCGCCGATGCCTTGCTGCAGCAGCACGCCCATCGCGGCCGAAGACGCAACGATGCCTTTCGAGCCCATGCCGGCCTCGGTGAGGCCGAGATGCAGCGCATAGTCCGAGCGCCGCGCCAGCTCGCCATAGACGCCGATCAGATCCTGCACCGCCGACACCTTGGCCGAGATGATGATCTTCGAGCGCGGCAGGCCGATCTCCTCGGCGCGTTCAGCCGACATGAGCGCCGACTGGACCATCGCCTCGCGCGTCACGTCGCGCGCGTCGACCGGATGGTTCGAGCGCGCGTTCTCGTCCATGAGATGCGTCAGTAATTCCTGGTCGAGCGAGCCCCAATTGGCGCCGATGCGTACCGGCTTGCCGTGACGGATCGCGGTCTCGACGATGGCGGAGAATTGCCGGTCCTTCTTCTCCTTGAAGCCGACATTGCCGGGATTGATGCGATATTTGTCGAGCGCCTCGGCGCAGCCGGGGTGATCGGCGAGAAGCTTGTGGCCGATGTAGTGGAAATCGCCGACGATCGGCACGTCGACATTCATGCGCAGGAGCCGCTCCTTGATGTGCGGCACGGCCGCGGCCGCCTCGTCGCGATCGACGGTGATGCGCACCAGCTCCGAGCCGGCGCGCGCGAGCGCGGCGACCTGCTTCGCCGTGGCCTCGGCGTCCGCGGTGTCGGTATTGGTCATCGATTGCACGACGACCGGCGCGCCGCCGCCAACGGTGACCTTGCCCACCCTTACCGCGACGGTTCGGTGCCTTTCCGCTGGGCCGGAGAATTCCATCATCGGGCTGTCTTTCGTCGAATTTTCCCGCCCCGGCAAGAGCGGCCGGGAAAGGACGGATATAACCTTACCGGGGCCGGTTTACGAGCACCAAGCCGAGGGTGACTACCGCGACCGCCAGGGCAAAGGGCGGGGTTATCGGCTCGTTGAGGACCAGGCGTCCCGCTGCGACGCCAAATAGCGGGGTCAGAAAGGTAAACGCCGACAACCTGGCCGCCGAGTAGCGCACGATGAGCGCGAACCAGACCACATAGGTGACGCTCACCACCCAGATCGCCTGGTAGGCGAGGGCGCCGAGCGCCAGCGCCGAAGGCATCGCCTCGATGCGCTCGCCGAAGGCTAAGGCTCCGACTGCGAGAATCGGAACCGAGACCACAAGCTGGTAGAGCATGGTCTTCTCGGCGCTCACGCGGTTGAGCGGGCTTGCCTTGATGATCAGCGTGGTCCCGGCCCACGCCACTGCGGCGGCGACCATCATGATATCGCCGAGCATCTGGTGCGGGTCGGCGGCCGGCGCCGGCACGCCGAAGGCGATGACGATGCCGAGGAAGGAGAGCAGGAGACCGAACCACTGCGAGAGATTGAAACGATCGCCCGGCACCAGCCATCGCGTTCCCAGGACGACCAGGAACGGAGCGAGATAGATGAATAGGACGGCGCGCGTCGCCGTTGTGTAGAGGAGGCCGCGGTAGATCAGCACAAACTCGAGCGCGAATAGCACCCCGGCCGCGACGCCGGAGAGAAGAGTGCCATCGCGCTTGAACAGCGGAATGCCGCGAAGCTGCGCCCACGCTCCGACCAGGAGTGCGGCAAGTACCGAACGCGCCGTGGACTGAATCAGCGGCGGAATGTCGTGGATCGCGAGCTTGACCGCGACCTGGTTGAATCCCCAGGTGAGGCAAAGCGCGACGGTCAGCGCCACGGCGAGCGCGTCCAGCGGTCGGGATTGTGGGGATGGCGGCACGAAGTTCAGTTCAATTCCAACGCACTTGCGGCGACTTGCGGCGCTCACCAAGCCCGGCGCCGGTAGGAAATGCAAGTCGTCATCGCCAGCGGCGATGCGAGCAAGTCCCGGCGATTTCAATCACCCGCCGGCTGGGCCAGAGGCCTACTCCGGTAGCGCTCGGCCCGCTCGCCAAAACTCGACTGGCCCAAGACTGCCGCTGGCAACTGGCCAAGACATGACCACTGTCTCGAGATTATTATTATGTTGCACCGCAACAAGAAGCGTCGCACAGTGCGCGCCGTTTAGCGAAAAACCAGTGAGAACGGCAGCCCCCGCTATGGGTGTCTTCTCGAATTGGGGATCAGCATGCTGCAAGGAAAGACCGCACTCGTAACCGGCTCGACCTCGGGCATCGGGCTTGCCGTCGCGCGGGCGCTCGCCGCCCAGGGCGCCAACGTCACCATCAACGGCTTCGGCGACAAGGCGGCGATCGAGAAAGAGCGCACCGCCATCGAGAAGGAGTTCGGCGTCAAGGCGCTCTACTCGCCGGCCGACATGAGCAAACCGGCTGAAATCGCCGGCATGGTGCGCACCACCGAGCAGGCCTTCGGCTCGCTCGACGTCCTGGTCAACAATGCCGGCATCCAGTATGTCGCGCCGATCGAGGAATTCCCCATCGAAAAATGGGACCAGATCATCGCCATCAATCTTGCATCCGCGTTCCACACCATCCGCGCGGCGCTGCCGGGCATGAAGTCGCGCAAATGGGGCCGCATCATCAATACCGCCTCGGCGCATTCGCTCGTCGCCTCGCCGTTCAAGGTCGCCTACGTCGCCGCCAAGCACGGGCTCGCCGGCCTCACCAAGACCGTCGCGCTCGAAGTGGCGACCCTCGGCATAACGGCGAACTGCATCAGCCCCGGCTATGTGTGGACGTCGATGGTCGAGAAGCAAATCCCCGATACGATGAAGGCGCGCGGGCTGACCGAGGAACAGGTCAAGCGCGACGTGCTGCTCGCGGCGCAGCCGACCAAGGAATTCGTCACCGTCGATGAGGTGGCGGCGCTGGCGGTGTATCTTTGCTCCGATGCGGCGAAGGCGATCACCGGCGCCAATCTCTCGATCGACGGCGGTTGGACCGCGGCCTGACGCCTCGATGAAGAATCTTCTCGCTTCGCTGCTGCCCCGTCGCGCCGCGCAAGCGCCGGGCGCGCAAACCACCAAGCGCATCAACCTCGCGCTGCAGGGCGGCGGCGCGCACGGCGCGTTCACCTGGGGCGTGCTGGAACATCTCTTGGGCGAGGACCGGCTTCAGGTCGAAGGTGTCTCCGGCAGCTCCGCCGGCGCGATCAATGCCGTGATGCTCGCCGATGGGTTGACCCGCGGCGGCCGCGAGGAGGCGCAGAAGCGGCTCGCCGATTTCTGGCGCGCGGTCAGCAGCACCGGCAATCTGCCGGGAGTGCAGCGCGCGGTGATGGAACGGATACTGTCGTTCACGCCGCTCGAAGGCACGCCGGTGCAGGCCTGGTTCGATGCGGTGTCGCGCTACTTCTCTCCGTACGACGTCAATCCGCTCAACATCAATCCATTGAAGGATCTGATCGACCGCTTCGTCGATTTCGAGGCGCTGCGCGCCAATTCCGACTTGCAGCTCTTCATATCGGCGACCAACGTGCAGACCGGCCGGGTGCGCGTCTTTCCGCGCGCCAAGATCACGGCCGACGCGGTGATGGCTTCCGCCTGCCTGCCGCTCCTCTTTCGCGCCGTCGAGATCGACGGCGTGCCCTACTGGGATGGCGGCTATCTCGGCAACCCGGTGATCTTTCCGTTCTTTCGCACCACCACCACGGAAGACGTGCTGGTGGTCCAGATCAATCCGCTGGTGCGGCAGGTGACGCCGACCTCCGCCAGCGAGATCATGAACCGCATCAACGAGATCACTTTCAACTCCTCGCTGATCGCCGAGTACCGCGCCATCGAATTCGTCGCTCGCCTGATCGATCAGGGCCGGTTGCCGCGCGGCATGGGCGCCGGCCAATATCGCCGCATCAATGTTCATCGCATCGTGCTCGACCGCTTCGGCACGCATTTCGACGCTTTCAGCAAACTTTCGACCGACTATGATTTTTTCGAAATGCTGCGGCTCAGCGGCAAGCGCGCCGCCCGTCGCTTTCTCGACGAGCATTTTGACGATATCGGCGTCAAGGGCACGGTGGACCTGCGCGCCGAGGCGCAAGCCGAGTGGGCGTGATACGCTGACGCCGATGCCGGACGCGACGCCGCTCCTGACCGCCGAAGTCGGCTCTACCCGGCTTGTTGTTTGCATCGCCGATATCACCACGCTTGCGCTCGACGCGATCGTCAATGCGGCAAACCGAACGCTGCGCGGCGGCGGCGGGGTGGACGGCGCGATTCACCGCGCGGCCGGTCCGCAATTGCTTGCGGAGTGCCAGACCCTCGGCGGCTGCGAGACCGGCGGCGCCAAGATCACCCGCGGCTATCGGCTGCCGGCGAAGCATGTGATTCACGCGGTCGGGCCGGTCTGGGGTGGCGGCGCCGAGCGCGAGGAAGACCTGCTCGCGTCCTGCTATCGCACGGCGCTCCAGCTTGGCGCTGCACATGGGCTTGCTTCGATCGCTTTCCCGGCGATCTCGACCGGCATCTACCGCTTTCCGCCGGACCGCGCCGCGCGCGTCGCCGTGGGCACCGTCGCCGCGGAAGTCGCGGCCGCGCCGCGCGGCCTGGCGCGGGTGGTGTTCTGCTGCTTTGCCAAGGACGCCGCCGATCACCACATCACCGCGTTCGCCGAGCTCGGCTTGGCTTGACCGGCGCGGGGACTTGAACGGCGCGATGGAAAACGAGCGGCGCCAGATCCGCCGCTCGTCCGCGTTCTCGGTTATTCGCCGCCAGCCGCAGCTTCCCGCGTGTCGGCTGCTTCGGCCTTCTGCTTGGCTTCGAGATCCTCGCCGGTCTCCTGGTCGATCACCTTCATCGACAGCCGCACCTTGCCGCGCTCGTCGAAGCCGAGCAGCTTGACCTTCACCTTGTCGCCTTCCTTGACGACATCGGTTGTCTTCTGCACCCGGCGCGGGGCGAGCTGGCTGATGTGGACGAGGCCATCCTTGGAACCGAAGAAGTTCACGAAGGCGCCGAAGTCCATCACCTTGACCACAGTACCCTCGTAGATGTGTCCCACCTCGGGGTCGGATGCGATCGACTTGATCCAGTTGATCGCCGCCTTGATCGATTCGGCTTTTGCCGAGGCGACCTTCACGGTGCCGTCGTCGGAGATGTCGATCTTGGCCCCGGTCTTTTCCACGATCTCGCGGATCACCTTGCCGCCCGAGCCGATCACCTCGCGGATCTTGTCGACCGGTATCGAGAACACCTCGATGCGCGGCGCATGCTCGCCGAGCTCGGCGCGGGCGGATGTCAGCGCCTTGGCCATCTCGCCGAGGATGTGCATGCGCCCGTCCTTCGCCTGGGCGAGCGCGATGCCCATGATCTCTTCGGTGATACCGGCGATTTTGATATCCATCTGCAGCGAGGTGACGCCGCGCTCGGTGCCGGCGACTTTGAAGTCCATGTCGCCGAGATGATCTTCGTCGCCGAGGATGTCGGAGAGGACGGCGAAGCGCTTGTCCTCGAGAATGAGCCCCATGGCGATGCCGGCGGTCGGCCGCTTGAGCGGCACGCCGGCGTCCATCAGCGAGAGTGAAGCGCCGCACACCGTCGCCATCGATGAGGAGCCGTTCGAACTCGGTGATCTCGGAGACCACGCGGATCGTATAGGGGAACTCGGTCTTTTCCGGCAGCACGGGATGGATCGCCCGCCAGGCCAGCTTGCCATGACCGATGTCGCGGCGACTGGGCGCACCGATGCGCCCGGTCTCGCCGACCGAGAACGGCGGAAAATTGTAGTGCAGCAGGAACGATTCCTTGTACGTGCCTTGCAGCGCGTCGATCCACTGCTCGTCCTCGCCGGTGCCGAGCGTCGCCACGACCAGCGCCTGCGTCTCGCCGCGCGTGAACAGGGCGGACCCATGCGTGCGCGGCAGCACGCCGACCTCGCACAGGATCGGCCGAACGGTCTTCACGTCGCGGCCGTCGATGCGATTGCCGGTATCGAGGATGTTCCAGCGCACGATCTTGGCTTCGAGGTCTTTGAACACGGCGGCGACCTGAAGCTTCGAATGCTTCGGGGTCTCGACGTCTGCCGGCAGGAAATGGCCCATCACCCGCTCTTTGACGGCGTCGACCGCCTTGTGCCGTTCCATCTTGTCGGGGATCGCATAGGCGGCGCGCAGGTCTTTTTCGACCAGGCCGCGCATCTCTTTCTCCAGCGCCGCGTTGTCGGACACGATGAGTTCCCGCGGCTCCTTGGCCGCCTTCTCGGCGAGCTTGATGATCGCCTCGATCACCGGCTGCATGTGCCGATGGCCGAACATCACGGCGCCGAGCATCACCTCTTCGCTCAGCTCTTTCGCCTCCGACTCGACCATCAGCACGGCGTCCTGCGTGCCGGCGACGACCAGGTCGAGCTGGCTCTCGGTCATCTCGTCGATTTGCGGATTGAGCACGTACTCGTTGCCGATGAAGCCGACGCGGGCGACGCCGATCGGGCCCATGAACGGCGCCCCGGAAAGCGTGAGCGCGGCGGAAGCCGCGATCATGGCGACGATGTCGGGGTCGTTTTCCAGGTCGTGCGACAGCACGGTCACGATCACTTGCGTGTCGCAGCGCCAGCCTTCGGCGAATAGCGGCCGGATCGGCCGGTCGATCAGCCGCGAGGTCAGCGTCTCCTTTTCGGTCGGACGGCCCTCGCGCTTGAAATAGCCGCCGGGAATGCGACCCGCGGCAAAATACTTTTCCTGGTAGTTGCAGGTCAGCGGAAGGAAATCGATCCCTTCCTTGGGTTGTTTGGCGGCGACCACGGTCGCGATGACGGTGGTGTCGCCGTAGGAAGCGAACACCGCTCCGTCGGCCTGGCGCGCGAGTTTGCCGGTCTCTAGCGTGAGCTTGCGGCCACCCCAGTCAAGTTGCACACGATGAATGTCGAACATTGCGATTGTCTTTCATGGTTTTCGCGGAGGTGCGAAAGCCATAAGCAAGACGGCGAGACGCTGCCGGCGCAGCACCGCTGCAATACCTGCCCAGCGTCTGGCGATCCTGCCATGGCCTTCGGACCTTCCGGTGGATGTGAACGGGCAACGGCCCGTTCCACGGATCGGCAGCGTCGCTGCCGGACAAAAAGCGGAGGCCTCATGCGCTCCGCCACAAACGCGCGGGATTTTTCCGCGCGCAAACTTTTCAACGGCGAATACCAAGCCGTTCAATCAGCTCCTGGTAACGCCGCTCATTCATGCGCCGAAGATAATCGAGAATCTGCCGGCGCTGCGATACGAGCTTTAACAGCCCGCGCCGCGAATGATTGTCCTTGATGTGGGTCTTGAAGTGATCGGTCAGGTTGTTGATCCGTTCCGAAAGCAGTGCTACCTGCACTTCGGGTGAACCGGTATCATTGCCCTTGACGCCGTAGGTCTTGATAACCTCCGCCTTGCGCGCGGTCGTAATCGACATCGTTACTAACCTTTTCCTCTGCCGGCGCGGCCCACCACGCCGGTTAAATTGAACACGCGCTTGGGGACGATCTCGCCGCGGTCGACTTCGGCAATAGCCACGAGTTGACCGCTGGAAGCGACCTGGACCATGCCGCGATACACGGCAGCGTCCCGTCCGCGCAACAAAACGGCTTGGCCCCTCTGGAGCCTTGCCGCATCTGCCGGGCTCACGGCCAGCGCCGGGATGTCGTCCAGCGCGGTCTCGATCGGCAGGAGCAGTTCGGCGAGGTGTCCCTCGCCAGCGGCCGCTCTATGGCACAAAGATTCAAGCCGTTCCAGTGAAATCATGTCGCTCTCGCCGAACGGGCCGACCCGGCTGCGGCGCAAGGCCGAGACGTGGCCCAATGCGCCATGGGCGCGGCCGAGATCGCGGGCCAGCGCGCGCACATAGGTGCCTTTGCCGCATTCGGCCGCCAGCACGGCGTGGTCCGGGTCGGGCGCGTCGATGAGGTCGAGCCGGTGTATGGTTACCGGGCGCGCGGCGATTTCGACGGTTTCGCCTTCGCGCGCGAGATCGTAAGCGCGCTCGCCGGCGATCTTCACCGCCGAAAATCGCGGCGGCACCTGCTCGATGGTTCCGGTAAAACGCGGCAGCAAGGCTTTGATGGCGGCGCTATCCGGGCGGCTGTCGCTGGTATCAACGACGCGGCCTTCGGCATCGTCGGTGTCGCGTTCCTCGCCCCAGCGCACCGTAAACAAATAGGTCTTGCGGCTATCGACGACGAACGGCACCGTCTTGGTCGCTTCGCCGAGCGCAATCGGCAGGCATCCGGACGCCAGCGGATCGAGCGTGCCGGCGTGACCGACGCGCTTGGCCGTGAACAGGTGCTTGATCACCGCGACCGCGTGCGTCGAAGTCATGCCGATCGGCTTGTCGAGGACGATCCAGCCGTGCACGTCGCGCTTCTTGGCCTTCTTCGCCGGCGGCGCGCCAGGCTCGCGTTGCTCCCGAACGGGGAGGGAGCCGACCGCTTCTGCGCACATCATTGGTCCTCTTTGCCGAGATCGCGTTGGACCTGCGGTGTTCGCAGGAGCTTCTCGATTCGTTCCGCTTCGTCGAATTGCTCGTCGATGCGAAAGCGAATGTCGGGAGCAAATTTCAGGTTAACGCGGCGCGAGATCTCGCCGCGCATGTATCGTTTATTGCGCTCGAGCGCTTCGAGCACTTTCTCGCCGTCGCGGCCGCCGAGCGGCATGATGTAGATCGTCGCCAGCCGCAGGTCGGCGCTCATGTGCACTTCCGGAACGGTGATCATGCGCCCTTCGAGGACCGGATCGTGCACTTCGCCGCGCGCGAGCATGCTGGCCAGCTCGTGGCGAATGAGCTCACCGACGCGGAGCTGCCGCTGCGAGCCGGGCGATTGATCGCGCTGATTGTGACGTGGCATCGTCGTTCTGTTCTTGATGTTCTTATTCGTCATGGCCGGGTCTGTCCCGGCTATCCACGGCTTCATCGTATGGCATTTAAGACATGGATGCCGGGCTACCCTGCCGGGCATGACGGAATGCTACAGCGACCGCTGCACGCTCTCCACTCGGTAGCACTCGATGATGTCGCCGGCCTTCATGTCCTGATAATTCTCGAAGGCCATGCCGCATTCCTGGCCGGCGGCGACCTCGCGCGCGTCATCCTTGAAGCGTTTGAGCTGCGATAGTTTGCCTTGGTGAACGACGACGCTGTCGCGGATGAGCCGCACGTTGGCGCCGCGCTCGACGACGCCGTCGGTCACCCGGCAGCCGGCGATGTTGCCGACCTTCGAGACCTTGAAGATCTCGAGAATGATGGCGTTGCCGAGCATGGTCTCGCGCAGCGTCGGCGCCAGCAATCCCGACATCGCCTTCTTCACGTCGTCGACCAGGCTGTAGATGATGTCGTAGTAGCGAATTTCGATACCGGCGCGTTCGGCGGCTTCGCGCGCCTCCTTGTGGGCGCGGACATTGAAGCCGATGACGGCGGCGCCCGACGCCTCCGCGAGCGTGATGTCCGATTCGGTGATGCCGCCAGCCCCGGCGAAGATTATGCGCGCGGCGACTTCGTCGGTGGAGAGCTTTTCCAGCGCGCCGACGATGGCTTCGATCGAGCCCTGCACGTCGCCCTTGACCACCAGCGGGAAGTCCTTGCGGCCGGTGGTCTTGAGCTGACTCATCATCTGCTCGAGCGAGCCGCGCATGCCGGTTTGCCGCGCCGCCATCTTTTCGCGCTTCTGCCGGGCGCGGTAATCGGTGATCTCGCGGGCGCGGGCCTCGGAGTCGACGACGGCGAGCCGATCGCTCGCTTCGGGTGTGCCGTTGAAGCCCAAGACCTCGACCGGCATCGACGGCCCCGCCGCCACGACCGCATGCCCGGTATCCGACATCAGTGCGCGCACGCGGCCCCATTCCGAGCCGGCGACGACAATGTCGCCGGGCTTGAGCGTGCCGCGCTGCACCAGCACGGTCGCGACCGGGCCGCGGCCGCGGTCGAGCCGCGCTTCGATGACGGTGCCTTCGGCCGGCCGGTTCGGGTTTGCCTTGAGCTCGAGGACTTCCGCCTGCAGCGCAATGATGTCGAGCAACCGATCGAGGTTGCGCTTCTCCTTGGCCGAGACGTCGACCTCCAGGACCTCGCCGCCGAGCGATTCGACCTGGATTTCATGCTGCAATAATTCGGTGCGCACCCGCTCGGGCTTGGCGTCCGGTTTGTCGATCTTGTTGATGGCGACGATGATCGGCACCTTGGCCGCCCTGGCGTGGTGGATCGCCTCGACCGTCTGCGGCATGACGCCGTCATCGGCCGCGACCACCAGCACCACGATGTCGGTGATCTTGGCGCCGCGGGCGCGCATGGCGGTGAAGGCGGCGTGGCCCGGCGTGTCGATGAAGGTGACGCGGCCGCCGGAGGGCGAGGTCACCTGGTAGGCGCCGATATGCTGGGTGATGCCGCCGGCTTCGGCCGCCGCGACGTCGGTCGAGCGAATGGCGTCGAGCAGCGAAGTCTTGCCGTGATCGACGTGGCCCATGATGGTGACGACCGCCGCCCGCGGCAGCAGGTTCGCCGGATCGTCCGGCGCGTCGAACATGCCCTCTTCGACGTCGGCCTCGGAGACGCGGCGCACGGTATGACCGAGTTCCTCGGCGATGAGCTGTGCGGTGTCGGCGTCGATCGTGTCGGTGATCTTCGCCATATGACCCTGCTGCATCAGGATGCGGATCACGTCCACCGCGCGTTCGGCCATGCGATTGGCCAGCTCCTGGATGGTGATCGTTTCCGGGAGGATCACTTCGCGGGCGATCTTCTCTTTCGGTTCGCTGTCGCGGTGGCCGGTCATGCGCTGGACGCGGCGACGGAAGGAAGCGACCGAGCGTTCGCGGACTTCGTCCGCCGAAAGCGCAGTTACGACGGTGAGCCGGCCGCGGCGCTTTTCGCCGCCGGTCCGGGTCGGCTTCGGGGCCGGCGCCGGGCGCACTGCCGCGCTGCCGCGACGGACGCCGCGCGGCGCCTCTTCCTCGTCGGCCTCGAGTGCCGGACGCGGGCCGCCGAGCTTTGCCGTGACGGTTTCGGCGCCGAAGCGCTTCTTGGCGACTTCGTCGGCCTTGCGTTTGGTCTCTTCATCGTGCTTGCGGCGCTCTTCTTCGTCGCGCTTGCGCGATTCCGCTTTCGCCCGCTCGGCGCGGTCGATCTCTTCGCGGCTATGACGGATGCGCGCTTCTTCCTCGGCGATCTTGCGTTCTTCCGCCTCGCGCAGACGGGCGTCGGCGAGCGCATGCGCGCGCGCGCTCCGCTCTTCCTCGGTGAGGGTTCGCAATACGACGCCGGATGCCTTCGGCGCGGCTGCAGCAGCCGAAGCCGCAGCCGCCGAGGCTGCCGGCGGCGCGGCCGCCGGCGATTTGCTCGTGGTGCTGGCGCGCTTCGGCGTCGCGCTGCGATCCGACGGCGCCACCGGCTCGGGCTTGGTCTCGCCGCCAGCGCGGCGTTTGACCTTTTCGACGACGACGGCCTTGCTGCGGCCATGGCTGAAACTCTGGCGCACGACGCCTTGCTCGACGCCGCCGCGCTTTAACGTCAGCGTCTTCGTCGAACTCACGCTCAGCTTTTCGCCGCTGTTCTTGGTCGTCTCAGTCATACCCATCCGCTTCTGTACGCATTCATCCTCGGCCGGCTCATTCCGGCCCAGCCATTGCGGCCCGATTGTGCTGATCGCCGGCGCGAAACCGCTCCAGGCGCCGACAACGCGCCAGAAAGGTCTCGCTTACAGGGCCGGCGAGCAGGGCTGCATGTACCACATTTGGGCGGTTCAATGCCAAATCCAATTGCGCCGAGGCCAGGAATCCAATCACAGGCAGCGGCCCGCCGGGCCCCCGCCGCAAGGCGCTATCGAGCTTGCGGATACCCTCGGGGGAAGCCTCAGCGGCATGTAACAGGGCGATGGCGCTGCCGCGTTCCAGTACGGCTTCGACCTTGGCGAAGCCGGCGGCGACCAGGCCGGCCTTACCGGCGATAGCGAGAGCGTCGAGTGCGGCGCGCTCGAGTTGCCGCTCGGTGCGGGCGACGAGATCGGACGGGAGGCGAACCTCCCGCTTAAAGCCGCGGGCGAACGCTTTTCGCCGTATTGCCTCGTCGAGCGCTTCCTGCGTCGCGGTCACCCAGATGCCGCGGCCGGGCAGCCGGCGCTTGACGTCCGGCACCGCGTCTCCTTCCGGCCCGACAACAAACCGGATCAGGTCCGAGACCGGCCGGACGGTGCGCGTGGCGACGCACAGGCGCTCGGCCGCGCGCGCGCGGGGTCCGCTGTCCAGTTCAACGTCTTGGCGCTCAGCGATCATCAAAGTCGGGTTGCTCCTAAGCCTGCGCCTCCGGGACCGGCAGCTCCTCGGCCGCCGCCGGTGGAGCGAGATCGGCCTCGCTGATCCAGCCCGCCCGCACGCGCGCCTGCATGATCATGGCCTCGGCGTCCTCGCGGGTGAGATCCAGGCCGTCGAGAATGCCGGCCTCGCGAACGGTCTCGCCGTCCTTGCGCTCGGTCCAGCCCGCGAGGTCATCGGTTGCGCAGCCGGCAAGGTCCTCGACGGTCTTGATGCTGTTCTCGCCGAAGCGCACCAGCATCGCCGTCGTGACGCCGGGCACGTCCTTGACCGCATCCTCGACCCCGAGCTCTTGGCGTTTGGCGTCGAGCTCGGCCTCGATCTTGGCGAGATAGTCGCGCGCCCGAGTTTGCAACTCGTCGGCCGTGTCGGCGTCGAACCCTTCGATACCGGCAACTTCCTTGGCATCCACGAAAGCGAGCTCCTCGACCGAGGTGAAACCCTCCGAGGCGAGCAATTGCCCGATCACCTCGTCGACATTGAGCGTGTCGATGAACATGCGCGTGCGGTTCTCGAATTCCGCCTGGCGGCGTTCCGATTCTTCCTGTTCGGTGAGGATGTCGATGTCCCAGCCGGTGAGCTGGGAGGCCAGGCGCACATTCTGCCCGCGCCGGCCGATGGCGAGCGAGAGCTGCTGATCCGGGACCACCACCTCGATGCGCTCGCGTTCCTCGTCGAGCACCACCTTGGCGACCTCCGCCGGCGCCAAGGCGTTGACCACGAACGTGGCGATATCCTGCGACCAGGGGATGATGTCGATCTTCTCGCCTTGCAGCTCGTTGACCACCGCCTGCACGCGCGAGCCGCGCATGCCGACGCAGGCGCCGACCGGGTCGACGGAAGAATCGCGCGACACGACCGCGATCTTGGCGCGCGAACCGGGATCGCGCGCCACCGCCTTCACCTCGACGATGCCGTCGTAGATTTCCGGCACCTCCTGCGCGAACAGCTTCGACATGAATTGCGGATGCGTGCGCGAGAGGAAGATCTGCGGACCGCGCTGCTCGCGGCGAACGTCGTAGATGTAGGCGCGGATGCGATCGCCGTTGCGGAAAACCTCGCGCGGCAGCATCTCGTCGCGGCGCACGATCGCTTCGCCGCGGCCGAGATCGACGACGACGTTGCCATACTCGACCCGCTTGACGATGCCGTTGACGATGTCGCCGATCCGGTCCTTGTACTCATCGTATTGCCGGTCGCGTTCGGCCTCGCGCACCTTTTGCACGATCACCTGCTTGGCCGATTGCGCGGCGATCCGTCCGTATTCGAGCGGCGGCAGCGGATCGGCGATGGTGTCGCCGATCTGTGCGGCGGGATGCCGCCGCCGGGCCTCGTCGAGACTGATCTGCGAGGCGGGATTCTCGACCGCGTCCACCACCAGCATGTGCCGGGACAGGTGCAGTTCGCCGCTTTTGGGATCGATCTCGGCGCGCACTTCGGTCTCGCTGCCATAGCGCGATCGGGCGGCCTTGGCGATCGCGTCCTCCATGGCGCCGAGCACGATCTTGCGGTCGATCGACTTTTCCCGCGCGACCGCGTCGGCGATCTGTAAGAGTTCGAGCTTGTTGGCGCTTACCGTCGCCATAATTCATTCTCCTTTACGCTGGCTCGCGGCGCGGGCTGGCCGGCAGCGGGGTTCAAAGATTTTGCCTTAGGCGTCTGGTGCGCGTCGTCGCGCTCTGCAAAGTTGCTTCCACGATTGTCGCCGAGCTTCTCACCATGTTTGCTCCGCCGCAGCGATGCGGAAATGAGCGCGTCGGTGAGAACGAGCCTGGCTTCGCCGATCTCGTCGATCCGCAGCAAGACTTCGGGATGGCCAGCCGCGGCGGTGTCGCCGCAGCGCATGCGTATGCACTCGCCCTCGGCGCCGACGAGCTCGCCACGGAAGCGGCGGCGGCCGTCGGTCGGGGCGAGCATCTCCAAATGGGCGATGTGGCCGGCGTAGCGGTCGAAATCCGAACGCCGCACCAGCGGCCGGTCGATGCCGGGCGAGGAGATCTCCAGCCGGTACGGACCCTCGATCGGGTCGGCGACGTCGAGCAGCGGCGAGAGCGCCCGCGACGCAACCTCGCAATCTTCCACCGCCATCGTGCCGTCCGGCCGTTCGGCCATGATTTGCACCGTGCAGCCGGCGGACCGCGAAATGCGGACGCGTACCAGCCGATAGCCGAGAGCGGCGAGCGCCGGTTCGACAATCGCAGCGACACGCGCCGAACGACCCGGCTCGGCGATGAGCCGCGGCTCTTCGGCAAAGGTCATCAGCCCATCGTTCAAGCTGCGCGCGTCCTTCGAATCTTTAACTGTGTGTCCGCCCGGAAACCGCCGGACCTCAGGTAACAAAAAAGAGCGGGTCCCAGGGGGCCCACTCCCAAAACCGCTCGGATAAATCCGACCGTTATGAGGTATCCATGACGGACAGCGCGAATATAGCGTTTTGCCGGGTCGTTGCAAGGCCCTTTGGGCATCAGGGATCGGGAATCAGGCCGCGCGCAGGACCAGCCGGCGCCTGATGTCTGACCACCGATGCTTCTCAGCTGATCGCAAGGTTTCTTTCAGGATTGCCGATTTATTGTCCGGTAACGGGCACCGCCTATCGCGAACGCTCATGGATTGAAGCATGGGTGCCACCCTTTCATTGATCCCGGAGCTTGAGGAAGTTGTCCAGCACGGCTCGCGCGAGAAACGCGTCGAGACGTTGCAGCGCATTACCGCGCTCTTTCTCGACGGAGCCAGCGGTTACAACGAAGAGCATGTCGGTCTTTTCGATGACGTATTCGGGCGGCTGATCGAAGAGATCGAGACCAAGGCGCGCGCGGAGCTTTCGAGCCATCTGGCGCCGGTCAGCAACGCGCCGACCAAGGTGCTGCGCACGCTTGCCAAGGACGACGATATCGCCGTTGCCGGTCCGGTGTTGAAGCTTGCACCGCGCTTGGCCGAGGTCGATCTGGTCGAGGTCGCCGAAAACAAAAGCCAGGCGCACCTGCGGGCGATTTCGGCGCGCCGCGCGCTTGGCGAAGCGGTCACCGATGTCCTGGTGCGGCGCGGCGACCGCGAGGTCGCTCGCCGCGTCGCCGGCAACCGCGGCGCCCGCATCTCCGAGAGGGGTTTCTCCGGCCTGGTCAAGCGTGCCGAAGACGACGGCATTCTGGCCGAGAAGGTCGGAATGCGGTCTGACATTCCCGCGCCCATGTTCCGCGACCTGCTGTCAAAAGCCACCGCGGTCGTGCACCGGCGCCTGCTTGCGTCGGCAACGCCCGAGGTGCGGGCCGAAATCTGCGACGTGCTGACCAAGGTCTCCAAGGAGGTCGGCGCCCGCGTCGGGCCGCGCGACTACAACGCCGCGCAGCGCATCGTGCTCAACCTGCACCGAAGCGGGCGCATGACCGAGGCGACGCTGGCCGCGCTCTGCGGCGAGGGCAAGTATGAGGAGACGGTTGTCGGGCTCGCGGCACTCGCCAAGGTGCCGATCGATGTCGCCGATCGACTCATGGGCGGTGACCGGCCCGATCCGGTGCTGATCTTGTGCAAGGCGGCCGGGCTCGGCTGGCCGACAGTAAAGGCCGTGATCCTGGCGCGGCCGGACGGCAGCGGAACGTCGTCGCAGGGGCTTGATGCCGCCTTCGCCAATTATGCGCGGCTGTCGGCATCGACCGCGCAGCGCGTGGTGCGTTTCTGGCAGGTTCGCCGGAGTCCATAGCCGCCTCGGGCGCGGCCGGTCATCGTCTGCGGAAAATCAGGAAACACGAAGTGCGCTGCTGGCGCGCGGCCTTGGCGTGGTAGCGCGTGGGGGTGAAGCCCGGCCACGCCTGCCGCCAGTCGTCGGCGCATTGCGCCGTCCAGTCGAACGCAGGCGATCGCAGCAAATGCTGCAGCGTCCAAGCCGCGTAGTCGGCAATGTCGGTCGCGAAGCGCAGCTCGCCGCCTTGCCGCAAGATGCGGGCGAATTGTGCGACGGTCGAATCCTGAACGAAGCGGCGCTTCCAGTGCCGCCGCTTCGGCCACGGATCGGGATGGATCAAGTCGACCCGCGACAGGCAAGCCTCCGGCAGCCACGCGATCAGGCCGGTGGCGTCGTCGAAATGCAAACGGATGTTTTGCAGGCCACCGCTCTCGATCGCCGAAAGCGCTTTGGCCATGCCGTTGACGAAGGGCTCGACGCCGATCATTCCCGTGCGCGGGTGCGCCTGGGCTTGCTCGACCATCGATTCGCCGCCGCCGAATCCGATCTCGAGGGCAATCTCGCTGACCGGCACGGAAAACAATTTGCTCAGCTCGGCGGGAGCGGGCCGGGAAAGATCGATCGCCAACTGCGGCAACAGCGTTTCCATCAGCCGCGCCTGATTGGGGCGAAGCTTATGGCCCTTACGCCGGCCAAAGAACGCGCGGGTCTGATGCGGTTGCGGATTCATTTGCCGTCCGCGTCTTTCGGCGCCGGTATAGCAAAGACGCGGACC
This sequence comes from uncultured Alphaproteobacteria bacterium, assembly GCA_963850855.1. GTDB lineage: Bacteria > Pseudomonadota > Alphaproteobacteria > Rhizobiales > Xanthobacteraceae > BOG-931. Next base: position 76,040 of record CAWKNH010000008.1, on the reverse strand, counting down.
GCCGGCACGATGCCGGCTGGTGGCGAAGAGGCGCCGCGAAAATGGACTAGCGCACGTTGCGCCTGAGCGTGTCGGCGAGGTCGGTGCGTTCCCAGGAGAAGCCGCCGTCCCGGTCCGGCGCGCGGCCGAAATGGCCGTAGGCCGCGGTCCGGCGGTAGATCGGCCGGTTGAGCTTCAGAGCACGGCGAATATTGGTCGGACGGAGCGGAAACAGCTCGGGTAGGAGTTTCTGCAGCTTCGCCTCATCGATCTTGCCGGTGCCGTGAGTGTCGACCAGGACCGACATCGGATCGGCGACGCCGATCGCATACGCGATCTGAATGGTGCACCTATCGGCAAGGCCGGCGGCGACCACGTTCTTGGCCAGGTAGCGGGCGGCATAAGCCGCCGAGCGGTCGACCTTGGTCGGGTCCTTGCCGGAAAAGGCGCCGCCGCCATGCGGTGCGTAGCCGCCATAGGTGTCGACGATGATCTTGCGGCCGGTCAGGCCGCAATCCCCGTCGGGTCCGCCGATGACGAAATTGCCCGTCGGGTTCACCAGGAAATCGCCCGACTTCTTCGGCATCCAGCCGGCCGGCAGCGCCGATTCGACCGCGTCCGCGATCATCTCCTTGACCATGCCGGGCGTATATTTTTTCCCGTTGCGGGTTTGCGCGTTGTGCTGCGTGGACACCACGACCTTGGTGCAGCCGACCGGCTTTCCGTCGACGTACCTTGTCGTCACCTGGCTCTTCGCGTCGGGCTGCAGATCAAAGAGCGCGCCGGAGCGGCGCTTCTCCGCCAGCACTTTGAGAATCTTGTGCGCGAAGTAGATCGGCGCCGGCATGAACGAGCCTTTTTCGTAGACTTCGCTCTCGGTGCAGGCAAAGCCGAACATCATGCCTTGATCGCCGGCGCCTTCTTCCTCGCCGTTCTTTTTCTTCTTGGCGTCCACGCCCATGGCGATGTCCGGCGATTGGCCGTGCAGCAACACCTCGACGTCGGCGCCGTAGTAGGAAAAGCCGTCCTGGTCGTAGCCGATGTCCTTGACGACGCCGCGCGCGGTTTCCGCGATCAATTCGCGATTGACCACGGCCTTGTCGCCGTGCTTCCGAAAAAACGGCGCTTGACCGCGGCCCTCCCCGGCAATGATGATCTTGTTTGTCGTGCACAGGGTTTCGCAGCCAAGCCGGGTATTCACCTTGCTCTCGTCGGCGATGCCGAGCTTGATGTCGTTCTCGATGAACGCGTCGAGTATGGCATCGGAAATTTGGTCGCAGACCTTGTCGGGATGTCCTTCCGATACGGACTCGCTGGTAAACAGGTAGTCTGAACGTCGCACGGCGAAGCACTCCCCTCGTGGTCTTGGCGCGGTAGTCTTGGCGCGCCCGATCGGATCGAGATTATCGCGATCGAATTCAGGCAACCCGCGCGTTCAAGTACCGCCGGCCGCCGACCCGTTCCGGTCCAGGGGAGGGGTTGTTGCAGCGTCCCTCCGCGCGGTCAAGATGTGGGCGAAATGTGGGCTAGGGCGGCCTTGGTCAGCGCTTGTCGGCGGCGATCTGCTCGACGAGATCGACAATGCGCCGGCGCAGCTTGGAGTTGGCAATGCGCATGAATGCCTTGGTGAGGGCCAAGCCGTCCGAGGTAGCCAGAAAATCGGAAACATAGGCGGGCGAGGGCGCCTCGCCCATGCCGTCCGCCCGCGGCCCCAGCGCCACGGTTGGCGCCCCCTCGAAAAAGAACGACACCGGCACCTGGAGAATATGCGAAATCTGTTGCAAGCGGCTGGCGCCGATGCGGTTGGTGCCCTTCTCGTATTTCTGCACCTGCTGGAAGGTCAGGCCGAGGGCGTCCCCGAGTTTCTCCTGGCTCATCGCGAGCATCATGCGGCGCATGCGCACGCGGCTGCCGACATGCTTGTCAACCGGATTCGGAGCCTTTTTGGCAATCATAATATTCAACTCCTATGTCTCCCCGGTTCCAAAATGGCTGTAGGTACTCAAAGCAGTTACGATTGATACCAAACCTATACTGGGTTCACCACGTATATTCTTGCATTGGATTCATCCAAAAATGTGCCCGAATATCGTTGCCATCATGCTACGCGCGACAGTTGAACACGAAGGATTGCGAACATCCTGCGGTTAGTATCGCCCAGGCCGGTTCGCGCGTCAGTAGCTGATACGGCATTAGCCCGGACTTTGCATGTTTGTGGGTCGCTAAATCTTCTTTCTCCTGGTGTGCATCCGATGGCGCACGACAATGATGAGGGCGATCGCCAGCATGACGATAGCCGGGCCGTCGCCGGCGCGGGCATAGATCGGCGCCGGGATCGCCCGCGGCAGCGGTGAATTGATCACTCCCTCCTGGCCGAGCGGCAGCGAGTTGACGATCCTCCCGAGCGGATCGACGACGGCGGAAATGCCGGTGTTGGCGGCGCGGACCAAGGGCAGGCCCTCCTCGATCGCGCGCACGCGCGCTTGCTGCAGATGCTGGTAGGGACCGCTCGAAATGCCGAACCAGCCGTCATTGGTGACATTGACGATCCATCCCGGCCGCTGACCTTGCGGCACCGCGTCGCCCGGGAAGATGATCTCGTAGCAGATGAGCGGAAGCGCCGGCGGCGCGCCGGGGACGGTGATCAACCGGCGGCGATCGCCGGCGAGGAATCCGCCGCGAATTTTGGTGAGCTGCCGCAAGCCGAGACTCTCGAGAATGCGCTGGAGCGGCAGATATTCGCCGAACGGCACGAGGTGGACCTTGTCGTAAACTCCCAGAATCGAGCCATCATGGTTGAGCACGTAGATCGAGTTGAATACGCCGGGGTCGATGGGATTGACCGGCTCCGCCAGCCGCACCGCGCCGGTGATCAGCACGGTCCCATGACGCAGCAACTGCGCGATTTGCTCGAGCGCGTCGGGTTCGCGGGCGAGGAAGAACGGAAAAGCAGATTCCGGCCAGATCAGATGCGTCACCTTGCCGACGCCGGGCGCCTGCGGGCCGGCGGCGCGGTCGGAGAGAGCGATGTAGCGTTTCATCACCTCCTGCTTGGCGGCGTAGTTGAAGCGGATGTCCTGCTGCACGTTCGGCTGCATGACGCGCAGATGCACGCCATCGACCAGTCGCGTCGGCGCCCGCGAAAGGCGCAGCGCACCGAAGCTGCCGAGCCCCGCGAGGACCGCAATCGCGAGCACGAGCGGCAACCAGGCCCAGCGGGTCTCCTCGCGTTCGTCGGCGAGCGCGGCCGGGCTCGCGAACACGACGATCGCGATCAAGGTAAGGCCCCAAATGCCGAAGATCGAAGCGCTTTGCGCCAGCGCCAGCGGACTTGCGAGCGCGTAACCGAAGGCGTTCCAAGGAAAACCGGTCAGCAGGTGGCCGCGCAGCCACTCGGCCGCGGTGAGCGCGACGCCCAGAGCCAGGATGCGGGTCGCGCCGCGCGTCCACAGGATGCGCGCCAGCGCTGTTCCGAACGCGGTGAAGAATGCGAGCAGCGCCGGCAGACCGATCACCGCGATCGGCAAAAGCCAGCCGAAAGTCGGTGCGTCGACCAGGAAGGCATAGCCGATCCAATAAAGACCGGCGACAAAGTACCCGAAGCCGAACCACCAGCCGGTTGCCGCGGCGGCGATCGTTCCGCGCCAGCGGTCCGGTCCGGCGCCGTCGATCAGCCAGACCAACGCCGGAAAAGTAAAAAACAGGATCGGCCAGAGATTGAACGGCGCCATAGCCAGCGCCGACAGCGCGCCGGCTGCAAAGGATATCAACCAGCGTCGCCATCCCCAGGCCAGGACGATGGCTTGGACCAGCCGCTGCGGCGTCACGGCGTGGATTGCGAGTTCGGGTTGGGCCGATGCGGCTCATCGCGCGCCGGCGCCGGGCGCGGCGCGGGCGTTCGCAACGCGGCCGGCAGCTCGCGCGCCGGTCCAGGCCGGCGGTCCTTGCTGCGGTAGATCTTGACCCGCTTGACCCGACGCGGGTCGGCGTCGAGCACCTCGGCCTCGAAAGTAGCGGGTCCCGGCACCAGCTCGCCGCGCACCGGGACGTGGCCGGCGCGCATGACCAGATATCCGCCGAGCGTGTCGACTTCTTGTGCCGCCTCGCCGACGTCGAATTCCTCGCCGATCGCGGCGCGCACATCACCGAGGCTGGCGCGGCCGATCGCCAGGAACGAGCCGTCACCCTGGCGCGTGATCGCCGGAATTTCCGCCTCGTCGTGCTCGTCGGCGATGTCGCCGACGATCAGCTCGACCAGATCCTCGATCGAGACCAGACCGTCGCTACCGCCATATTCGTCGATAACCAGCGCCAGGTGAATGCGCGTCGCCTGCATCTTGGCGAGCAGATCGAGCGCCGGCATCGACGGTGGCGCATAGAGCATTTCGCGGACAATATTGGCCGCCGCCAACGGCATCGAGAGGTCGATCTTGGCGAAATCGAGATCGGCCGGCGGCAGTTCTCGCTCGGTCGCCGGATCGAGCGCCGCGCGGGCGGCCATGAACGCGATGAGGTCGCGGATGTGCACCATGCCGACCGGGTCGTCGAGCGTGTCGTTGTAGACCACCAGTCGCGAATGCGCGGCGCCTTCGAACACGCGGACGAGCTCGCCGATCGCGATGTCCCGCTGCACGGCGACGATATCGGTGCGCGGCACCATCACGCTCTCGATCCGGCATTCGCGCAGGCCCAGAATATTTTTAAGCATGGCGGCTTCGGCCGGCGAGAAGCCCGATTCCGGTTGCTCGGCGGTCAGCACGAGCTCAAGGTCGGCGCGCGTTGCCGCCGCCTTCCAGCCAAAGAGAATGCGCATCACCCGCGTGAGCCAGCCTTCCTGCTGCTGCTCGTGGGGCTGGGGCACGATCATGGGAAGACCGCGATGTTCGGCTTCCTTCGGATCGTTGCGGCTGGGTAATTGGACCATGGCCTCGCTACCGGAAAGTCGCGCGTCGCGTGTCAGGCCTTGAGCGCAGGCCGGTAGGGATCGGGAATCTCGAGCCGCCGCAGAACGTCGCGTTCCAGCCGTTCCATCGCCGCGGCCTCCCCGCTCTGTACGTGATCGTAACCGATGAGATGCAGGAATCCGTGCACCGCAAGATGGGCAACATGATGGGCGAAGGGCTTATGTTCGGCGCGGGCCTCGCCGGCGATCGTCTCATAGGCGAGCACGATGTCGCCGATGAGCGGCGGCTTCCCGCCGCCGCGCGGCGTCGGAAACGACAGCACGTTCGTGGCCGCGTCCACGCCGCGCCAGGCGCGGTTGAGCGAGCGGATGGCCGAATCATCGGTCAGCACGATAGCAAGCTCCGACCGCGGTGTTGACAGCATAGCGGCGGCCTCCGCCACCGCGCGCCGCGCCGCCGCTCCGGCATCCTGCGCCCACAGTTCGGATTCGACGAGCACGTCGATCTTGAGCGCGGCCCGAGCCTTGCGCGCAACCGCCATCATGGCCCGCGCTTTGCTGCGGCGGCCTTGTCGTAGGCCTCGACAATGCGCGCGACTAGCTCATGCCGGATCACGTCGGCGGCGGTGAAGGTGACGTGGCCGATGCCGTCAATGCCGGCGAGGAGCCGCACCGCGTCGGCGAGCCCGGAAGTCTGGCCCGGCGGCAGGTCCACCTGGCTCGGATCTCCGGTCACGACCATTCGGCTGTTCTCCCCGAGCCTGGTCAGCAGCATCTTCATCTGCATCGCCGTCGTGTTCTGCGCCTCATCGAGGATGACGGCGGCGTTCGAAAGCGTGCGCCCGCGCATGAAGGCCAGCGGCGCGATCTCGATCTCGGTGGACTGCAGCGCGCGTTCGACGATCCGTGCGTCCATGAGGTCATAGAGTGCATCGTAGATCGGCCGCAAATAGGGATCGACCTTCTCGCGCATGTCGCCGGGCAGGAAGCCCAGTCGCTCGCCGGCTTCGACCGCCGGCCGCGAGAGAATGATGCGGTCCACTTCCTTGCGCTCGAACAATTGCACGGCATGGGCGACCGCCAGCCAGGTCTTGCCGGTGCCCGCGGGCCCGGTCGAGAACACGAGCGCGTGGCGCTTGAGCGCACGCACATAAGCGTCCTGCGCCGGCGTGCGGGCGCGCACGCGACGTTTGCGCACATTGATCTCCGCGAAACTCTCCCGCGCGCCGGTCGGGTCGAAATCGAACAGCGAGCCCTGCGAGATCGCCAGCCGGATGGTGCCGTCGACGTCGCCCTGCATCAGCTCGTCGCCGCGCTTGAGCCGCTCGTAGAGGCTCTCGAGCACGCGGCGGGCTTGTTCGCAGGCCTCGCGCGGGCCGTCGATCGTGATCTGATTGCCGCGCGAAGTGGCGACGACGCCGAGCCGGCGCTCGATCAGGGCGAGATTTTGGCTGTATTGCCCGAACAGCGTGGACGCGAGGCGGTTGTCGTCGAAGGTGAGAACGATCTGTGCCGCACTATCGGGCGCGGCGACGAGCGAGTCATCCGTTTCAGTTCTCATTCAGGCTCCTGCGCCGGCGAGAGCCGGCTCTTGGGCGAGGGTGCCGAACAGGCTGTTGCTGGCCACTTCAGTGACGGTAACGGCGGCAATCTTGCCGATCAGCGCCGTCGGCGCCGCGACCTGCACCGGCTGCAGATAGGGCGAACGGCCGACGAGTTGGCCGTCGTACCGTCCCGGCCGTTCGAACAGCACCGCGAATTTGCGGCCGAGACAGCGGCGATTGAAAGCCGCCTGACTGCAGTCGATCGCCGCCTGCAGGCGATGCAGGCGATCGGATTTTGTTGCTTCGTCGATCTGGTCGTCCATGTCCGCGCCGGGGGTGCCGGGCCGCGGCGAGTATTTGAACGAGAACGCGCCCGAATAGCCGATCTCGTCGACCAGATTGAGGGTCGCGGTGAAGTCTTCCTCGGTCTCGCCGGGGAAGCCGACGATGAAATCCGAGGTGAGCGCAAGGTCGGGCCGCGCTTGGCGCAACCGCGCGACGACATCGATGTAGTCGGCGCGGGTGTGGCGCCGGTTCATGGCATGCGAGGATCCGGTCGGAGCCGGACTGCACCGGCAGATGCAGCTGCGGCATGAGCTGAGGCAGTTCGCCATGCGCGGCGATCAAGTCGGCGTCCATGTCGCGCGGGTGACTGGTGGTGTAACGCAGCCGCTCGATGCCGCGTAGCTGCGGCGAGTAGGCCGAGCAATTGCGCCAAGGACCATGGCTGCCCGTTCGGCCCCTCGCCGTGATAGGCATTCACGTTCTGGCCGATGAGGGTGATCTCGCGCACGCCGGCGTCGGCCAGCCTCTCGACCTCGGCGCGGATTTTGGCGACCGGACGGGAGGATTCCGCGCCGCGCGTATAGGGCACGACGCAGAACGTGCAGAACTTGTCGCAGCCTTCCTGCACCGTGACGAAGGCGGTGACGCCGCGCGCGCGGGTCGCCGCCGCGCTCGGCGCCGCGAGATGCTCGAATTTGTCGTCGACCGGGAACTCGGTGTCGACGGCTTTGCCGTCGCGCTCGGCGCGCGCGAGGAGTTCCGGCAGGCGGTGATAGTTCTGCGACCCGACCACGAGATCGACCGCCGGCGCCCGCCTGACGATCTCCGCGCCTTCGGCTTGCGCGACGCAGCCGGAAACGGCGATGAGAACGCGCCGGCCGTCGGCCGCGGCCGCTTCCTTCAGTCGGCGCATGCGGCCGATTTCGGAATAGACCTTTTCCGCCGCCTTCTCGCGTATGTGGCAGGTATTGAGAATGACGAGATCGGCGTCCGCGGGCGTCGCGGTCTCGACATAACCGTTCGGCGCCAGGGTGTCCGCCATACGCTGTGAGTCGTAGACGTTCATCTGGCAGCCGAAGGATTTTACATAAAGCTTGCGAGAACCCTTCATTCGTGTCGTTTTCGAGCCCCTTTAGCTCTTGCGCGGATCATAGCGCGTTTGCGCGCGCGCGTCAGCCGAGGTCGCGACGCAGCACCAGGGCCGTCGCACTCCCTTCATAATAGCCTTCGCGCCGCGCCACTTCATGGAACCCCGCGCCATCGTAGAGCCGGCGGGCCGGCGCGTTCCGCTCGCCGACCTCGAGAAACACCGAGCGGGCGCCGAGCCCGGCCAATCGGCGCAAATTGAGATTGAGCAGCGGCCGCGCCAGGCGGCGTCCGCGCCATGCCGGCGCGACGGCAATCGAGAGGATTTCCGCTTCGTCCGCGGCGAGCCGCGACAGAATAAATCCGCTCAAGGTCTGGCCGACCGTCACGCGGTGGGCGACGACGTTGCGGTCGATGATCAGCCGGTGAATCTCATCCTCGCCCCAGCCGCGCTGAAACGAAGCCGCGTGCACGGCGGCGATCGCGGCGGCATCGCTGTTCCGCGCCTCGGAGAAGGCGGGTTCGGACCGGCTCAGCAAGCGGGCGACGAAGTTCATCATCGGCGCGGAAGTTGGGCGGCGTGTTGCGGCTGCGCCCCCGGCGCGTGCAGATATTGCGGCCGCGGCGGCGATTGGTCCTGCGCCAGGGTGGCGCCGAGGCGCGCGACCCAGGCGATGTCCGGCGCCGCCCGCGCATCGATGTGCGCGGGTGCCGCGCTGGTCCTCGCCATGGCGGCGGCGACGGCGTGTGCCGCCGAACCGACGATGCAAGTGGGCGAGGAAGACGCCGCTTGCGCCGCCTCGCGCAAGGTCGCGAGCCGCGGCGGCGTCAAGGTGCGGCCGTCGGGGCTAAAAACTTGCAGATAGACGTGTTCGTGCCGCGCGTCGATGGCGCATACGACCGGCACCGTGTTGTCGGCGGTCAAATGCGGAGCCGCATAGGCCGAGAGCGTCGATAAGCCCACGGCGGGCTTTTTTGCTGCGAGCGCGATCCCGCGCGCCGCCGAAATGCCGACACGCAAGCCGGTGAAGCTGCCCGGTCCCGTCGTCACCACCACCCGGTCGATTTCGGGAAGCGTCATGCCCGATCGCTCCATGACGCGGGCGAGAAGCGGCATCAGCGCTTCCGCGTGACCGCGCGTCATCGGTAGGCTTTCGCCGGCGATGATGCCGCCCTGTTCGGTGTCCAGCAGGGCCGCCGAGCAGGCCGCAAGCGCGGTATCAATGGCGAGGACACGCATGAACCGTCATGCCGCCGACGTTCGGTCGAATTCGCCGGATCACACCGGGCGGACTTCGGTGACGTCAGGTACGAAGTGGCGGAGCAGATTCTGGATACCGTGGCGCAGCGTCGCCGTCGATGACGGGCAGCCCGAGCAGGCGCCCTTCATATTGAGAAAGACGACGCCGTCCTTGAAGCCTCTGAAGGTGATGTCGCCGCCGTCATTGGCGACCGCCGGACGCACGCGCGTCTCGATCAGCTCCTTGATCGTCGCTACGGTCTCGGCGTCGGCCGCATCGAAAAATTCCTCGTCGTCACCTTCGGCGGAGCTGCCGGCGGCAACGAGTGGCACGCCGGACATGAAATGCTCCATGATGGCCCCGAGGATCATCGGCTTGAGTTGCGGCCATTCGCCCGCATTCTTGGTTACCGCGATGAAATCGGAGCCGAAGAACACCCCGTTGACGCCGGTAATGTCGAACAGCCGCTCGGCAAGCGGCGACTGCGCCGCCTCGCTCCTGTCGCGCAGGTCGAGCGTGCCCTTTTCGAGCACCGGCCGTCCCGGCAGGAATTTCAACGTCGCCGGGTTGGGCGTCGCTTCGGTCTGGATGAACATCGGCATCCTCCGTCACCGGGCGCAGGGCCATCTGGAGCCGCGCCGTGACTGCTCTCGAATCCAGTGTAATACGTGGCGAATTCTATTGGAAGTTCAAGACGTCTCACGACAATGCGTCGATTTCCTCGTCGGAGAGGTGCCCCGGCACGATCGCCACGGGAATGGGGTAGTCGCCGGCGGTGCGGCCGATCGAGGCGACCAGCGGACCCGGTCCTTCGCTCCCGGTGCCGGCGGCGAGGACGAGGACGAAAATGTCCTCGTCCTGGTCGATGAGATTGAGGATCTCCTGCGCTTTTTCGCCTTCGCGCACCACCCGTTCGGGCGTGATGGCGGCGATGCCGTTGGCGCGGGCCGCATATTTGCTCAGCTCGGCATCGGCTTCCTCGTGCGCCTCGGCGCGCATGATGTCGGCGACGCCGAGCCATTGCTGGCTGCGGTCATGCGTTTCGATGACCCGCAGCATGACCACGTTGCCGCCGATGCGCGCCGCGCGCCGGCTGGCGAAATAGACCGCGCGGTCGCACTCTTCCGTGTCGTCGATCACGACGAGAAGCTTCGGTTTGTGACCGGCTTCGTAGCTGCGGCGCCTGCGGGGCATGTGTTTCCTCCGGGAACCCCGGAAAATCTCCGCCGGCTGGTGCTCCGGCCTTGCGTCGACGCTGCACGCGCTACTGCACGAAGAACAATGCTGCCACGACGGCATGCCGCCGCACAAGCTGCACTGCGGTGCGGAAAAATCGGCGGGAAAATTTGGACCAGGCCCTACGACCGCACGAAGCCGACCACGTCTTTGACCGCCTTCATCGTTTCGCCGGCGAGTTTCTGCGCTCGCCGCGAGCCGTCCGCCAACACCGCGTCGATGGCGGCGGGTTCGTCGAGCAGCCGTTTCATCTCCGCAGCGATCGGGCTGAGCTTGGCAACGGCCAGATCGGTCAATGCCGACTTGAAGGTCGAGAATTGCGCATTGCCGAATTCCTTGAGTACGCCGGCGCGCGTGGTGTTGGCCAGCGCCGCGTAGATCCCGACCAGATTGTCGGCCTCGGGGCGGGTCGCGAGCCCTTTTTCCTCGCTGGGCAACGGTTCCGGATCGGTTTTGGCGCGGCGGATCTTTTGTGCGATCGAGTCGGCATCGTCGGTGAGATTGATGCGCGAATTATCCGAAGCATCCGACTTCGACATCTTTTTCGAGCCGTCGCGCAGCGACATCACCCGTGTCGCTTCGCCGGTGATCAGCGGCTCGGGCAGGGGAAAGAGTGCGTCGCCGAAACCTTTGTCCCTGATCGAATCGGCGAAATCATTGTTGAACTTCTGCGCGATGTCGCGCGAGAGCTCGAGGTGCTGCTTTTGATCCTCGCCGACCGGCACATGCGTGGCGCGATAGACGAGAATGTCGGCCGCCATCAGCGTCGGATAGGCGTAGAGGCCGACCGACGCATTCTCGCGGTCCTTGCCCGCCTTCTCCTTGAATTGCGTCATCCGATTGAGCCAGCCCAGCCGCGCCACGCAGTTGAATACCCAGGCGAGTTCGGCGTGCTCCGCCACCTGGCTCTGATTGAACACGATGTGTTTTTTCGGGTCGATGCCGCAGGCGAGGAACGCCGCGGTGACCTCACGGATGGAACGCGGAAGCTCGGCCGGGTCCTGCCAGGCTGTGATCGCATGCAAATCGACGACGCAATAGATGCAGTCGTAGCGGTCCTGCAGTTCGGCAAAGCGCTTGATGGCGCCGAGGTAATTGCCAAGATGCAGGTTGCCGGACGGCTGGACGCCGGAAAAAACCAGTTCCTTGAACGCCATGCAGGGTCTCCACGATCGAGCGCCACATGCCACGTCGGCGCCTTGCCCCGCAAGAGCCGACCGTTATAGTGCGCCTCCCGCGCGAGTTTCCCATGACATCCACCCGTTACGACGTGCTCGGCATCGGCAACGCGATCGTCGACGTCATCGCCCGCACCGACGAAGATTTCCTGCTCAAGCAGGGCATGAACAAGGGCGCGATGGCGCTGATCGAGGAAACCCGCGCCGAGGCGATCTATGACGCCATGGGCCCGGCCAGGGAAATATCCGGCGGCTCGGCGGCGAACACGATCGTCGGTGTCGCCAGCCTCGGCGCGCGCGCGGCCTTCATCGGCAAGGTCAAGGACGACGAGCTTGGCCGCGCTTTCGCCCACGACATCCGCGCGGCCGGCGTGGCGTTCGCCACGCCGCCGGCTTCGGACGGCTCGTCGACGGCGCGCTGCTACATCCTGGTGACGCCCGACGGCGAGCGCACCATGAATACCTATCTCGGCGCCGCGCGCGACCTGCATCCCCGCGACATCGATGCCGAGATGATCGGCGCGAGCGCCATCATCTATCTCGAGGGCTATTTGTGGGACCCGAAGAACGCCAAGGACGCGTTCGTCAAGGCGGCCAGGATCGCGCACGAAGCCGAGCGCACCGTGGCGTTGACCCTGTCCGATGCGTTCTGCGTCGACCGTTGGCGCGACGAGTTCCTCGAATTGATGCGCTCGCGCACCGTCGACCTGATCTTCGCCAATGAAGCGGAGCTGAAGAGCCTCTATCAAACCGCGGATTTCGACACCGCGATGAAGGCGCTGCGCGCCGACATCGAGCTTGCCGTGGTGACGCGCAGCGAGAAGGGCTGCCTGGTGGTCGGGCCGGACGGCATCGAAGCGGTGCCGGCCTTGCCGGTGGAGCGCGTGGTGGACACGACCGGCGCGGGCGATTTGTTTGCCGCCGGCTTCCTCTGCGGCCTCGCGCGTGGCGCCGATGACCGCACCTGCGGCCGCCTTGGGGTGCTCGCCGCCGCCGAAGTGATCCAGCACCTCGGCGCGCGGCCGGAGACCTCGCTCAAAGACCTCGCCCGCGACAATGGTCTGGTGGATTAAGACCGCGTTAAAGTAACCAATTCCTAACCGAAAAGCGCTACCGACGGATCAGCCGCAATCCGGAGATCCGCCCATGGGTGAGAGCCCAGACAAAGACGCCGGCGACGACAAGAAGATCGTATCCGCGTCAATCGAGAACCAGCTGCCGGTCGTATGGTCCCCGAAGCTCGAGGCTGCGGATGAGGTCGCGGAAGGTCCCTCGCACCGCGAACCGCCGCCGGACGACGATGACGTGATCGATGCGACGGCCCACGAGGCCGCCGCTGCCGCGGCGCCGGTGCGCTCATCCCGCTTTGCGCTCCTCGCGGCGTCGATTGCGCTTGCCGCCGCGTTCGGCTCGCTCGTCGGGTCGTTCTCCGCTTCCGGATTTGCACATTTTTGGCCGGCCACCGAGGGCCGGCCGAACGTAACCGAGGCGAGCGCGCTGCCGGCCATCAAGGCGGAGCTCGCCGAGCTCGCGGCGCTCAAGGCCAATCTCGACAGCGCGATCCACAACACCAGCGGCCAATTTGCCAAGATTGCCGACCGCCTCGACCATGTCGAGCACGCGCAAATCGATCCGGCGGCGAAGATCGCGCATATCGCCGATACGGTTGACCGGCTCGACAAGCGCAGCGCTGCCGCGCCGGAGACGACCGGTACGGTCGGGCCGAGCCAACCGTCGGCCGCGGAAACCAAGCTGTCGGACCGCATCCTGCAGGACTGGATCGTGCAGGACGTGCGCCGCGGCCGCGCGCTGGTGCTCAGCCGCTTCGGCGGCGTCTTCGACGTGTCGAGCGGCAGCGTTCTGCCCGGTCTCGGCCGCGTCGAGACGGTCAAGCGTGAGGACGGCCAATGGGTCGTCGTCACCGCCCGCGGCACGATCACGTCGGGACGCTAAGATCGCTTTTGCCGCCGTAGGAACGGCACCAGCATCGGGACGCGGCGGCAATAGGCGCCGTAGGCGTCCGGGCCGAGTTCGCCCATCAGGAAACGCTCCTCGGTCCGCGCCTTCAGCCAGAAGCCGAAGATGACCAGCGCTGCGCCGGCGAGCGCGGTCGCCGTCCCTTCGGCGGCCGTCGTCGCCAGGATGGCCGCGATCAGTCCCGTGTAGATCGGATGGCGCACCAGCGCGTAAGGGCCGCTGTCCACGATGCGGTGGTCTTCCTTGCGCGTGATCGCGCTTGACCACAGGCGCCCGAGGTGGAGCCGCGCCCACCAGGTAAACAAGATGCCCGCGAGGGTAAGCCCGGCCAGGGCATAGCCGCCCGCATCGCCGACATCCCAGAGGTGTCTCTCGCTCGTCGTTCGCGCCGCCCATGGCGTCAGCAGGATCGCGCCCGCGAGAGTGGCGGTGCGGTAAACCGGCACGGCCGCTGTCGTGTCGCGCTTTTGCGTGCGGCCCGACCAGAGCGCGGCCGCCATCCAACTGAGCAGCCAGCCGATCCAGATGATTGCAAACGCTTGGCTTGGACCAACAGGCATCGTCTTGACCGCTTACCGCGAACCCGCCGCGCCATCCACGCGCCCGCTAGCGCGCCGACTTGTCTCGCTCAAAGCTTCCGGCTCGGCGCGTTGGCCGCTCAAATCACGCACCGGCCTCATCTTCCGGTCGATCGGCGGTCATCGTATAAAGCATCGCAGCGCGCCGCCGCTGGCGCGAAGAGGATGCCGCCGATGTTGAGCGTCGAGCAAAACGATCGCATGACCCGCACCGGATCTGGAACCGCCGCCGGCAATCTGCTGCGGCGCTACTGGCAGCCGGCGGCGCTGGTCGATGAGCTTTCCGGCAACCGGCCGGTAAAGCCGGTGCGGCTTCTCGGCGAGGACCTTGTCGCTTTCAAGGACGACAAGGGGCGCTACGGGCTGATCGGCCGGCACTGCCCGCATCGCGGCACCGATCTCGCCTATGGGCGGCTGGAGGATGGCGGATTGCGTTGCGCGTTTCACGGCTGGCTGTTCGACGTCAACGGCCAATGCCTGCAAACGCCCGCCGAGCCCGACAACAGCAATCTGTGCGCCAATATCCGGCAGAAATCCTATCCGGTGGTCGAAAGGAGCGGCATCCTGTTCGCCTATCTCGGCGCCGGCGAGCCGCCGGCGTTCCCGCACTTCGACTGCTTCGTCGCGCCGTCGACGCACACTTTCGCCTTCAAGGGGATGATCGATTGCAACTGGCTGCAATCGCTCGAGGTCGGCGTCGATCCGGCGCACACCTCCTTCCTGCACCGTTTCTTCGAGGATGAAGATCCGAACGAGGCCTACGGCAAGATGTTCCGCGACACTTCGAAAGACTCGGACATGCCGATGACGCAAATCATGCGCGAGTTTCCGCGGCCGCGCATCGAGGTCGAGCCGACCGATTACGGCTTCCGGCTGATCACGCTGCGCCAGATCAGGGATGACAAGGCGCATGTGCGCGTGACCAATCTGATCTTTCCCAACGCGTTTATCATTCCGATGAGCCGCGAGATGACGATCTCGCAATGGCACGTGCCGATCGACGATGTGAAGCATTATTGGTATGCGATCTTCACCTCGTTCGGCGCGCCGGTCGACAAGGACGAGATGCGCCGGCAGCGGCTCGAGCTTTATGAGTTGCCGGATTACGTTCCGCGCAAGAACAAGAGCAACGATTACGGCTTCGATGCGCACGAGCAGGAGCACGCGACCTATACCGGCATGGGCACGGACATCAACGTGCACGACCAGTGGGCCTGCGAATCCATGGGCGCCATCCAGGACCGCACCCAGGAGCATCTCGGCACCTCGGACAAGGCGATCAGCGCCTATCGGCGTCTGCTGCGCCAGGCGCTCGACCAATCGGACAGCGGCGCCAAGCCGATGATGGTGCTCGATCCGGCCGCGGCGGGAAGGATCACCGGGCCGGCCTGTGTCGACGGCATCGGTCCGGCGGGCGACTGGCAGGGCTATTGGCAGCGCACCGATGAGAACCGGCAGCGGACCAAGAGCTGGGCGAATGGGCACTGACCACGTCTGATGGCGCCGCGCCGAACGTCTCACGCGAAAAGCTTCGTCGAGCGTCACGGCCTTTGGACCGCCGAGCAGGCGCGGCAGGCGAAGGCGGTCGCGCAGGCGATCAAGCAGAACAAGCTCGAGCTGGTGCGTTTCTCCTTCGCCGACCAGCACGGCGTGCTGCGCGGCAAGACGATAATCGCCGCGGATGCGCCCGCCATGCTGGCCGGCGGCGTCTCGATGACGACGACGCTTCTCGCCAAGGACACCGCGCACAAGACCGCCTATCCGGTGTTCACTCCCGGCGGCGGCTTCGACATGGCGGAGATGCAGGGCGCCGGCGATTTCGTCATGGTGGCCGATCCGGCGACGTTCCGCGTGCTGCCCTGGGCGCCAAATACCGGCTGGCTTCTCTGCGATATCCATTTCACCAACGGCAAGCCGGTGCCGTTCTCGACCCGGCGGATCCTGCAAGAAGCCTTGGCGCGGCTCGCGGCGGCCGGCTTTGATCTCCTGGCCGGGCTCGAGGTCGAATTTCATCTCTTCAAGCTGGAGAATCCGCGCCTTGCTCCGGCGGACGCCACCTGGCCGCCGCTGGCGCCGGAAGTCAGTCTGCTCAATCAGGGCTACCAGTATCTGACCGAGAGCCGCTTCGATCAGCTCGACACGGCGCTTGAGCCGATCCGGCGCGGCGTCATGGCGCTCGGCATGCCGCTGCGCTCGCTCGAAGTCGAGCTCGGGCCGAGCCAGTGCGAATTCACCTTTCGCCCGCAGGCCGGCCTTGCCGCCGCCGATACGATGATCTTGTTCCGCGCCGCCGCCAAGCAGATCGCCCGGCGCAACGGCCTCTTCGCCAGCTTCATGTGCCGGCCGGCATTGCCCAACCTGTGCTCCAGCGGCTGGCATTTGCACCAATCGCTGACCGATCGCAAACGCGGCGCGAATGCCTTCGTCGGCGATGAGCGCGACGGGCTGTCGGCGACCGGCCGGCATTTCCTCGGCGGGCTCTTGACGCATGCGCGCGCCGCCGCGGTTTTCACCACGCCGACGGTCAATGGCTACAAGCGCTACCGGCCCTATGCGCTGGCGCCGGACCGCGCGATCTGGGCGCGCGACAATCGCGGCGTGATGGTGCGCGTGCTCGGCGGGCCGGGCGACCCGGCGACGCGCCTGGAGAACCGCGTCGGCGAGCCCGCGGCCAATCCCTATCTCTACATCGCGTCGCAAATCTATTCGGGGCTCGACGGCATCGCCCGTCGCCGCGATCCCGGGCCGTCCGCCGATACGCCCTACGAGACCAAGGCGCCGCTCCTGCCGAAAGACCTCGGCGAAGCGCTCGCCGCGCTGCGTTCGAACGAGGTCTTGAGAAAGAACTTCGGCGCCGCTTTCGTCGACTATTACGCCCACATCAAAGCGGCCGAGCTCGCACGCTTCAAGGCCGAAAGCGGCGAGGGGCCGGACGTGACGGCGTGGGAGCAGAACGAATATTTCGATTTGTTTTGAGACCTCCCTCCCCACAAGGGGGAGGGGAAGTTCCGCACCCTAGCCGGGTTCCGCTCATTCCCGCGGAAGCGGGAATCCAGATGGAGAGCGCTCAGTCGTCCCAACTCCACTGGGTCCCCGCCTTCGCGGGGACGAGCGGTAGCGGCTGCCGCGGGGTCTTGTTACACATCCACGCTCGCCGTCAGCGCGTGCTCCTCGATGAACACGCGGCGCGGCTCGACCTTGTCGCCCATCAGTTCGTCGAAGATCGTGTTGGCTTCGTCGATCTCCTTGACGTTGACCTGCAGGAGCGAGCGCGCGTTGACGTCGAGCGTCGTTTCCCAGAGCTGGCTGGGGTTCATCTCGCCGAGGCCTTTGTAGCGCTGGAGCGCGACGCCTTTGCGGCCGGCGCCGGTCACCGCCTCGAACAGGCCGACCGGGCCGTGGATCGGCGTTTCCTCGTCCTTTCGCCGCAGCATCGCCGGCGGGGTCGGGCGCGGATAAATCTGTTGCAGCGACGGCGCGAATTCGTCGAGCCGGCGTGCATCGGCGGAGCCGAGCAGCGCCTGGTCGATCACCGCGACTTCCTTGACGCCGCGCACGGTGCGTTCGAACTGGAATCCGGTCTCGCTGAAGCGTCCGGTCCAGCCGCGCTCGGTCTCGTCGGTCAACGCGTCGAGGCGGCGGGCGATATACTCGGCTGCCGCCGCGGCGCTCGCCGGATCGCCGACGACCCGCTGGTGCAGCACGCCGGCAATGGCCGCCTGTTCGATGACCTTGCGGTTATAGCGGCTGTGCAGGCCGTTCAGCAGGTTGCGGATGGTGCGCGCTTCCTCGACCAGCTTGCGCAAATCGTTGCCGGCGCGCACTTCGCCAGAGGATAGGCGCAGTGCGGTGTCTTCGAGGCCGGTGTCGATGAGATAGTCCTCGAGCGCTCGCTCGTCCTTCAAATACTGCTCGGACTTGCCGCGGGCCACGCGGTAGAGCGGTGGCTGCGCGATATAGAGATAGCCGCGGTCGATGATCTCGCGCATCTGCCGGTAGAAGAACGTCAGCAACAGCGTGCGGATGTGGGCGCCGTCGACGTCGGCGTCGGTCATGATGATGATCTTGTGATAGCGCG
This sequence comes from uncultured Alphaproteobacteria bacterium, assembly GCA_963850855.1. Lineage (GTDB taxonomy): Bacteria > Pseudomonadota > Alphaproteobacteria > Rhizobiales > Xanthobacteraceae > BOG-931. Next base: position 57,955 of record CAWKNH010000008.1, on the reverse strand, counting down.
CTTTGTCGATGGCGAATTCGTCGGCGCCGATGCCGGTGCCGAGCGCGGTGATCAGCGTGCCGATCTGCTCGGAGGACAGCATCTTGTCCATCCGCGCGCGCTCGACGTTGAGGATCTTTCCCGCGCAGCGGCAATACCGCCTGGAATTCGCGGTTGCGTCCCTGCTTGGCGCTGCCGCCGGCCGAATCGCCCTCGACGATGAACAGCTCGGACTTCGCCGGGTCGCGCTCTTGGCAGTCGGCGAGCTTGCCCGGAAGCGAGGTGATGCCGAGCGCGCTCTTGCGCGTCATCTCGCGGGCCTTGCGCGCGGCCTCGCGCGCGGCGGCGGCCTGAACCACCTTGCCGACGATCACCTTGGCTTCGCTCGGATGCTCCTCGAACCAGGCCTTGAGCATGTCATTGACCACGCCCTCGACCACGGGACGCACCTCGGAGGAGACGAGCTTGTCCTTGGTCTGCGACGAAAATTTCGGATCGGGCACTTTCACCGACAGCACCGCGGTCAAGCCCTCGCGGCAGTCATCGCCGGTGAGCGCGACCTTCTCCTTGCGCGCGCCGCCGCCCGATTCGGCGTAGCCGGTGACCTGGCGGGTCAACGCACCGCGGAAGCCGGCGAGATGGGTGCCGCCGTCGCGCTGCGGAATGTTGTTGGTGAAGCAGAGCACGGTCTCGTGGTAGCCGTCGTTCCACCACAGCGCGCATTCGACGCCGGTGCCGTCGCGTTCGGCCTTGATGACGATCGGCTGCGGGACCAGCGGGGTCTTGTTGCGGTCGAGATATTTGACGAACGCCTCGACGCCGCCCTCGTAGCGCAGCTCCTCGCGCTTCTCGACCGCGTGGCGCATGTCGGAGAGGATGATGGTAACGCCGGAATTGAGGAATGCGAGTTCGCGCAGCCGGTGCTCCAGCGTCGCGAAGTCGAACTCCGTCATCGTGAAGGTCTTCTTCGACGGCAGGAACGTCACCTCGGTGCCGCGGCGGTCATAAGCGGCGCCGACGGCGGCGAGCGGAGCGACCGCCTCGCCGTTGCGGAATTCCATTTCGTGCTGCTTGCCGTCGCGCCAGATCGTCAGCTTGAGCGTGCTCGAAAGCGCGTTGACCACGGACACGCCGACGCCGTGCAGGCCGCCGGAGACCTTGTAGGCGTTCTGGTCGAATTTTCCGCCGGCATGCAGCTGGGTCATGATCACTTCGGCGGCGGACACGCCTTCACCCTTATGGATGTCGGTCGGGATGCCGCGGCCGTCGTCGCGCACGGTGCAGGAGCCGTCGGGATTGAGGGTGACCACGACCTCCTTGGCAAAGCCCGCCAAGGCCTCGTCGATGGCATTGTCGACGACCTCGTAGACCATGTGATGCAGGCCGGAGCCGTCGTCGGTATCGCCGATATACATGCCCGGCCGTTTGCGCACGGCATCGAGGCCCTTGAGCACCTTGATCGATTCCGCGTCGTAATCGGTGGGTGCGATAGGGCTCGGCTTGCGGACGGATTCGGCCATGGAAGAGCTTTCAAATCGCTGGCAATAGCGGGCGAGAATCGCCTTCGTGTTGTACACGAAAACCGGGGCGCGTACAGGGCAAAGTAGGTAAGCGTAACATATTGTGGAATCGTGATTTTTCAAGAGTTGCGCGGCGCGCGGAATAGCCCGGATTCGAGCGCCTCAAGTGGCCTTTCCCGCGCGCAAAATGGTGCGGTTTCAGGCGCCAAAAAACCGGCCTGTGGCGCGGCCGATCGGGATTGGAGCGCGGTGCTCTTTACAGCGCGGGCCGCCGCGGCGGTTTATAGGCCGGCAACAGATAGTGGTCGCCCGGCTGGTATTCGGCCGCTTGTTTCTGAAAACACCCAAGCGCCGCTGTCCACAGTTCCACACGATCCAAATCATCGTGCAGGCGGTTGAGGGCCTCGATCAGATTGCGGACGATCAAATCTTCGGCCGGTTCCGGAGTCATTGGTGGCCTCGAACCCGCGATGGGCTGCTCCTGAATCAAGAAGCTGCGCGCATTCTGGTTCCCCGGGTGCCGGCGGCGCGCCGGCCAAATCCGCGGAAACGGCATGGAACCTTTCGCCGCCGTTCAGGCCCGCATGCTTAACGCTGCCTTAGTTCCAGACGGCCGGCGCGGACTTCGACCAAAACCGTATCGTCTGTGATCTCGGCAAAGAGCGCCGGATCGGCTCCGGTCATCCACACCTGCGCGCCGAGCGCGGCGAGCTCGACATGCAGGGCGGACCGCCGTGCCGGATCGAGGTGCGCGACCACCTCGTCGAGCAGCAGGATCGGCGCGAAAGCGGTCATCTCGGCGATCAGCCGCGCGTGCGCGAGCACGAGGCCGATGAGCAGGGCCTTCTGCTCGCCGGTCGAGGCTTCGGCGGCGGCGATCTCTTTGCGCACATAGGTCACCGAAAGGTCGGTGAGATGCGGTCCGTCCAAGGTCCGCCCGGCGGCGGCATCGCGTGCGCGGTTTTCGCGCAGCACCGCGCGATAGCGCTCCTCGACTTCGAGCGCGGGATGGCTCGACAGGAGTTGCTCCATCCAACCGTCGAGTGCGATCGCCGCCTGCGGGAACGCCGAGTCCGTGCGGCTGACAAGCACGGTCTCGAGCCGGCGCACTGTTTCCGCACGGAGGCCGGCAACGGCAACGGCAAGCTCGGCGGTCTCGTGCTCGACCGCGTCGAGCCAGTGCGGGTCGGGCCGTGTGTCCTCGAGGAGCCGGTTGCGCGAGCGCAGCGCCCGTTCCAGCGCGTTGACCCGGCCGGCATGTTCGGCATCGACCGCGGCCGCCAGCCGATCGAGGAAGCGGCGCCGCTCGGACGGCGCGCCGACGAACAACGAATCCATCGCCGGCACCAGCCAGACTACGCGCAAATGATCGGCGAAGGCGGCGGCTGAGCCGACCGGCTCGCGGTCGATGCGGCAGAGGCGCGCGAGCGTCGCGCCCTCTTCCGCGGGGCGCTCGATGCCGGTGCCAAGGGTGACCAATCCGAGCGCGCCTTCGACCTCGGCGGCGACCGCCCACGAACCGTCACCCTCGCGGAACGCCACCTCATCGAGTGTCGCGCGGCGCAAACCGCGGCCGGGAGCGAGAAACGAGATCGCCTCGATCAGATTGGTCTTGCCGGCGCCGTTCGGCCCATAGAGCACGATCGATGTCGCGCCGGCTGCGAGCGTCGCCGCGTGGTAGTTGCGGAAATTGTTGAGCGTCAGGCGGCGGACGGTTGCGGGCATCAGGATTCAGGAATCAGGTATCCGGGTTCAGGAATCAAGGCTCTGCGCCCGCGCAACCGAGCACCCTGATCCCTGACTACTGATCCCTGGTTCCCGTCACACCCGCATCGGCATCAGCACGTAGAGCGCGCCCCGCGGATCCTTGTCCTGGATCAGGGTCGGGGAGCCGGGATCGGCGAGCTTGAGCACCGCGGCCTCGCTTTCGATCTGCGCGGCGATATCGAGCAGGTAGCGCGAGTTGAAGCCGATATCGATCGGATCGGCTTCGTACTCGACCTCGAGCTCCTCGGTGGCGCTGCCGGAATCGGGGTTGGTGACGGACAGCAGCAGCTTGCCGCCGCTGAGCGACAGCTTGACGGCGCGTCCGCGCTCGCTCGAAACCGTCGACACGCGGTCGACCGCCGCCTCGAACTCCTTCTTGTCGACGACGAGCTCCTTGTCATTGGCCAGCGGGATGACGCGCCCGTAGTCGGGGAAGGTGCCGTCGATCAGCTTCGAGGTCAGGATCACCTCGCCGACGGTAAAGCGAATTTTTCCCGGCGACAGCTCGACCGCAACTTCCGCCTCGCCGTCCTCGATCAGGCGCTGGACCTCGCCGACCGTCTTGCGCGGCACGATGATGCCCGGCATGCCGGCGGCGCCTTTCGGCAAATCGAGCTCCATCTGCGCCAGCCGGTGGCCGTCGGTCGCTACCGCGCGCAGGGTCGGCGCCTGCGCCGTGCCGGCGGCGTGCAAATAGATGCCGTTGAGATAGTAGCGCGTCTCCTCGGTCGAGATCGCGAACTGCGTCTTGTCGATCAACCGCTTGAGATCGGCGGCCTTGAGGGCGAATTTGTGCGTCATCTCCCCCGGCGCGAGATCGGGGAAGTCGCTCTCCGGCAAGGCCTGCAGCGTAAAGCGCGAGCGGCCGGCGCGGATCGAGAGCGCGGCGCGGTCGCCCGAGGATTCGAGGATGATTTGCGCGCCTTCGGGCAATTTGCGCACGATATCGTAGAACATGTGCGCCGGTACGGTCGTCGAGCCGCCGGGCCCTACCTCGGCGGCGATGGCATCGGTGACTTCGAGGTCGAGATCGGTCGCTTTGAGCGCGAGCTTCGAGCGGTCGGCGCGCACCAGGACATTGGCGAGGATCGGAATGGTGTTGCGCCGCTCGACCACGCGGTGTACGTGGCCGAGCGATTTCAACAATTCGGAACGCTCTACGGTGACCTTCATCGCCAATATCCGTTCACAAGCCGGACAAGGAAGGTGGCGCGGCTGGCGGGTTTCGGCAAGGCCGGGCTGCGGCCGGCCTTGCGTTTTCCCTAGGTTTCACAGGCTTGGGCATCGCTCCCGATCGACCGTCACCGGCCGGAACAGGGCGGGTCTTCAAGGACGCGCAGCCGGCCGGCGCCCGGCGAGACGGGCCTCCGCGAGCGAGGGAAAAAGGCGCGCGGTCACTCCTGGAGCTGGCGCTTGAGCGACTCGATCTCCTCGGCAAGGGCGCTGTCGCTGCCGGCCAGGTTCTCGATCTTGCGTACCGCGTGCAGCACGGTGGTGTGGTCGCGGCCGCCGAACCGGCGGCCGATCTCCGGGAGCGAGCGCAAAGTCAGAACCTTCGCCAGATACATCGCTACTTGCCGCGGGCGCACGACATTGGCCGTGCGCCGCGACGACAAAAGATCGGCGCGACTCACATTGTACTGGCGCGCCACCACGCGCTGGATGTCCTCGATCCGCACGCGCTTGGGCTCAGCCGGGCGGATGAGGTCGCGCATCTCGCGCTCGGCCATCTCCAGCGTCACCGACTGCCCGGTGAGCTTGCTGTGCGCCAGCAAGCGATTGACGGCGCCCTCGAGGTCGCGGCCGTTATGCGTGACCGACTTGGCAATGAACGCGAGCACGGCGGCGGGAACTTCGAAGCCCGGATGGTGGATACAGGCGGCGGCGATCCGGCTCTTGAGAATTTCGAGCCGCAATTCCTCGCCGAGCGAGCCGATCTCCACCACGAGCCCGCCGGCAAGCCGCGAGCGGACGCGGTCGTCGAGGCTTTCGAGGTCCGCCGGCGGGCGGTCGCTGGCGATCACGACCTGACGGCCGGCGTCGATGAGGGCGTTGAGCGTGTGGCAAAATTCGGCCTGCGTCGATCGGCCCTGAAGGAATTGCAGGTCATCGATCATCAGCACGTCGATCGCGCGCACCGCTTCCTTGAAGGCGAGCGTGGTTTGCGACCGCAGCGCCGAGACGAAGCCGTACATGAAGCGTTCGGCCGTCAGATACAGCACTTTGCGGTCGCCGCCATTGCCCGCCCAGGTGACCGCTTGCAGCAGGTGGGTCTTGCCGAGACCCACGCCGGCATGGACGTAAAGCGGATTGAACATCAGCGGCTCGCCGCGGCGGCTGGTCGCGACCTGCCTGGCCGCGGCATTCGCCAGCGTGTTCGAGCGGCCGACAATGAAGGTTTCGAACGAGAGGCGCGGGTCCAACGGCGAACCACCGAGCGCCTCATGCACGCTCATGAACGGCGTGCCGGCCCGCGCCTCGACGCCGTTGCGCGGCACCTCGCGCAGCTCGCGCGGCGGCACAGACGATTCAGCACACTTCGGCTTGACGGGAAGCGGGCGGATGGCGGCCGAGCGGACGCTCAGTTCCAAACGGTTGATGATCGGATCCTCGGCCTGCCAGTGGCCGAGCACCTTCTCGCTGTAGTGCGACTGAATCCAGTTGCGCAGGAAGCGCGTGGGGACCGAGAGCCTGATCGTTCCCTGTTCGATGGTTTCGAGCTCGATGCGCGCGAACCAGCTCGTGAACACGTCTTCGCCGAGTTCGACGCGCAGACGTTTTTTGACCTGCTGCCAGCGTTCCTGGTCCGTGCTCGTCATCATAGCCCTGCTTTCTTCGCGGAACGGCTCAAGCGAGCGACTCAGGCGGGAAAACAACCAGCCATGCCCGACGTGGGAGGAACGCAACAAACAACGGGATTGGCGGCGCGCGTTGGAATGCAAAGCCGACGCCGACCGCAGCAGCCGGCGGTTCACCCGCCGGGCGAAGTGGTCGACCCGCGGCAACGGCGTGGCGCCGGCGGCAGGTGGAGTGCCAAGGAGGAGGTCCTCCGCGAGATAGCCCCGTCTCTCAAGGGTCGTTGCGTCGTCACGTTCATGCCCCCCTCCATCGCTTCAATTCCGATGGTCGTTGTTGCGGGTCCCGCCAGTGCGCGAGACCATTAGTTTGTTGTCTGCGTATTCCACGCGACCCACAGGGCCTTGTGGCGGGATTCTACCTACCGAGCACGCGACTGCGACGAAACCGAACGCTACTTGCCTCGACAAGACTCTCCCGCACCCATTTTTTGATGAGTTTGCAGCGAGACCTGTTTGTGAAAACCTTCGGAGACCGAAGGGGAATTGAACGCTACCACGCCATTTCCGGCTCGCAACCGCTAAAAAAATCGTCGCGGCGCGACTTTCAGATGTCGCGGCGCGATGCGCGAACCGGCGCGGAAACAGCAAGACATTGAGTCGACACAGATTTCACAAACTTGTGACAAAGTTGGGAGGGCGCCAAGCCGGCGAAATGGCCCATCCGAGCAAATAAAACCGCACCGGGATCGATTCGGCCGAATCTCAAGCCCAACGCTTTTCATGCCAATAAGTCATTCATCGCTCATGGATTATTTTGCGCGGCGTGGGCGGGTTGCCCCACTCCGAGGTGCGCGGAACAAATAAAAATGAAACGCGCAACGCGCGCAGGCATAGTGGCGCGAGCCTGGGCGTCAACTTTGCCGAGCGCCGTGACAATATTGCAACAGTTTGACAACAATCCACTACAAAGTGGCGGGGCGGGCCGGCATTCGGCGCCTGCCCAGCGCGCTTTTGCGGAGCGCGAAAGCTATTTCGCCAGCTTTGCGATCCGGTGCGCGAGCCGCGAGACTTTGCGGCGGGCCGCGTTGCGGTGCACGACGTTTTTCTGCGCTGCGCGAATGATGGCGGGTTCGGCCTGGGCCATGGCGGCGAGGGCGGCAGGGCGGTCGCCAGCCGTGATCGCCTCCTCGACCTTGCGCACCACGCCGCGCAAGCGCGAGCGCCGCGACTTGTTGATCGCCGTGCGGCGGGTGATTTGACGGGCGGCTTTCTTCGCAGACTTGGTATTGGCCATGATTGAGCGAGCGGAAACCTGTTGGACCGGTGGTATCGGGAGCGGGCGAGACGTTCGAGCCTCGCGCGGCGCTTATAGGGGTGCCGAGCCAAATCGTCAACGGCGGTACCCTGTTGCCGGCCCGGCTGGCACCGACAGGCACGCCCGGCGCCGGTTGAAATCCCGATCATCGGTTGCTATCCGGAAGCTGCGCCCAAGCTCCGGCCCAAGTTCCGGATCCTGTTCTGCACTGTCCGACAGAAACTGGGGTCGATCTTGCGACCAGTGGGACGGCGCTCCCTGACAATTGGAGTACGAAGATGCTGCTTCGATTGGCGAGCCTGTCCTTCGCGCTTTTGCTTTCGGTGGCGGCGGCATCTGCGCAGACGTCGATTCCTTCCGACAGCCGGCTGAAATCCGTCGTTGCCAAGAAGACCGTCCGGATTGCGTACCGGGCGGACGCCAGGCCGTTTTCGTCGGTCATCGAGAACGAGCCGGCGGGCTACACGATTGATCTTTGCAAGCTGGTGGTGAAATCCATCGAACAGCAGTTCAAGCTGCAGGACTTGAAGATCGAATGGGTGCCGGTGAGCGTCGACACGCGGTTCTCGGCCGTCGCCAACGGTAAAGCCGACATGGAGTGCGGCTCGAGTACGGTCACGCTCGGGCGCATGAAGGAGGTCGACTTTTCCGTCTTCGTTTTTGCCGAGACCACCGGTGTCTTGGTTGCGCACGCCTCGAACATCCACGCATTCGCGGAAATGAGCGGCAAGAAGATCGCCGTCGTTTCCGGTACGACCAACGAACGCGTCGTCGCCGAGCAGGTTCGCGCGCGTCAGCTCGATACGATTTTGGTCTCGGTGAAGGACCGCGACGAAGGCATCGCGGCGCTCGAGGCCGGAAAGGTCGACGCCTTTGCCAGCGACAAGCTCCTCCTGGCCGGCGCCCAGTTCAAGCACCCGGAGGCCTTGGACATGCTGCCGGACGATCTGTCGATCGAACCTTATGCCATCGTGCTGCCGCGCGGCGACTGGGCCTTTCGTTTGGCGGTCAACACCGGGCTGGCAAAGGTCTTTCGTGACGGACGCACGGCGCAGCAGATTTTCGAGAAGTGGTTTTTCGGAGCGCGGCCCGGCCCGCTGCTTGGCTCGGTTTACGCCCTAGGCAGGCTCGCCGACTGAATTTGCCGAGCGCGACGTTCTAAAGGTAGCCGCGCAATTCCTTGGCCGCCGCTTCCGGGGTGCGTTTAAGGTTGAATGGCGCGACGAAGCGGCCATCCTTGTCCATCAAGTAGACCACGGCGGTGTGGTCCATCGTATAATCGTCGCCTTGCAGGGGAACTTTCTTGGCATAGACCCGGTAGGCTTTGAGCGCCGCCTGGACCGCCGCCGGATCGCCGGTCAGTCCGCGCAAATGCGGATCGAAATTCGACAGATAGTCCTTCAGCACCGCCGGGGTATCGCGCTCCGGATCGACGGTGATGAACAGGGCCCCGGCGCGGTCGGCGTCCTGGCCGAGGCTTTTCAGCACTTGCGAAATATCGAACAGCGTTGTCGGGCACACGTCGGGGCAGTGGGTAAAGCCGAAGAACACCAGGAACGGACGTCCCTTCATGTCCTTGTCGCTGACCGGCTTGGCGTTCTGGTCCTCGAGCTGGAAGGGGCCGCCGACAGCGGCGACCGCCGGCCCGATCGGCGATGGCGTATGCCCGGTCATGACGAGGATCGCGCCGAAGACCAGGACGAGGCCGCAGAGAAAAGCGCCGAGCATCGCCACGACGCGGCTTGGCGCTTTTCCGCTCACTGCCGTTCCTCTCCTAGCCGAAGCACGCAACAAAGCCGGCGCGGATCGTCTCGAAGAATACCGTGGCGCCGTAGTGAGCCCAGAGCACGACCGTGGCCATGACCGCAACTATAGCCGCGGCGGTGGCTATGAGGAGCGACCGCGACATTGAGGGTGGTGCGACAGTCTCGCGCATGGCCGCCTTGTCCTCCTCCTGCATGCGGGGAGCGAGGCATCCGTTAGATATGCCGGAATGCCGCAGGCGACAACGGCACCCGGGGGCAATGCGCCCGGCGCGTCAGCGGCAGGCGCTGTAGAGCGCCGCGAGCTCGCGGCCGCGGAGCGTTTTGACTTGCGGGGTCAGGCCGCCATGCCGGTCGATCCAGCCGCGGATTTCCGCCGGATAAAGGCGCATCACCAGGCGCGTGCCGGCGCGGGTCGGCACCAGCGAGCGCCGGGCGTCGTCATAATAGGACGCCGCGTGGAACCCGAGAACGGCCCGCCGGGTCACGCAAACATGGTCACGCGGAATGAGCCCGGTGAACAAGGTGCAGGCGGAGAGGCACGGCCCATCGATGACCAGACGCTCGCCCGAGTCGCGCATCCCTTCGTATCGGTGCAGATAAGAGGAGACCTCGCCTCCCGGGTCGTTAACCACGCGCACCTCTGCCGAGGCCGCAGCGGCGACCAGAGCCGACGCGAGCGCGCCGACCAAAGCTGCCTGCCATTTCATGTTTGATCCCTTTCCCCGTTCCGGCGAGCCGACCATCATTCGCCATTGTGGCGAGAGTTCGGAGGAGACAGTTCTTTGGTGTTAGCTGAACAAATTTTGAGGTAGGGAACTTCTGGGACCGGTTGCCGCCGGAGGACGGCCACGTACCCCTGAGAAGCGCGGCTCGAAGCGATGCTATAGTGCCCCCGACCGAGAACCGAAAGGCCGATCGAGATGGATACGTCTGTTACGCACAAAGACAATATTCTCGAATATTCTGCGGCCCATTACTTGCTCGAAGGCCTCACCGAGATCGGCATAGATTATCTGTTCTGCAATTTCGGCACCGATCACGCACCGATCATCGAGGAGATGGCGCGCCATCGCAAGCTTGGCGAGGCGATGCCGAAGGTCGTCCGCTGTCCGCACGAGAACACCGCTGCGCACATGGCGGGAGGCTACGCTCTGGTCACCGGGCGCGGTCAGGGCGTGATCGTTCACGTCGACGTGGGAACCGCCAATGCCGCAAACGCGATGCACAACCTTTTCCGCAGTCGCCTGCCGGTCCTGCTGATGGCCGGCAAGGCGCCCTTTACCTCGCACAGCGAATTGGTCGGCACGCGCGATACCCATGTGCACTGGGTACAGGAGCCGTTCGATCAGGCGAGCCTGGTGCGGCCTTATCTGAAGTGGGAGTGGACGCTTCCTTCCGGCGTTATCGTCAAGGAGACGCTGCAGCGGGCGCATTCCATCATGCAAAGCGAGCCGCGCGGTCCGGTTTATCTGATGATGCAGCGCGAGACATTGACTCAGTATTGGAGCATGGACGAGGTCCGCCGCTATCCGGCCGACCGGTTCGGCACCGCAGCGGCCGGCGGCGCCGATCCGCAGGTGGTGACCGCGCTCGCCGAGCGGCTGCTCGCGGCGGAAAATCCGATCCTGATCACCGGCTATGCCGGGCGCCACGCCCGCACGGCGCAGATGATCGACGAACTTGCGCAATTCGCCGGTATCGCCGTGTTCGAGGCGCACGCGTCGAGCAATATCTCGCATGATGGTCCATGCTTTGCCGGCTTCTCGGCCGCCGGCGCGATCCCGAAGGCCGATGTCGGGCTGCTGGTCGACGTCGAGGTGCCCTGGTTTCCCACCGACGTGCAGCCGAACGACAATACGTTCTGGGCGCATATCGACATCGACGTGCTCAAGCTCGGCTCGCCGATGTGGACTTTTCCGGGCCATTTGCGCCTGCAGGGCGACAGCGGGCGGATCCTCGAGCAGCTCTTGGCGGAGCTCAAAGCGATGGCGACGCCGCGTTTCCAGGCGGCCGCGGCGGCGCGGCTCGATCGGCTGAAGGCCGCGCGCAAGGAGCGTCTTGCTCGCGCCGCCAAGCTCGCCGCGGACCAGGGCAAGCCCGACGCGATCAATCCGCACTATCTTTTCGCCGAGCTCGGCAAGGTGCTCGGCGACGAGGACATCGTCTTCAACGAGGCGGTGCGCAACGCGCCCGCCGCGCTGATGCAGATTCCGCGCCGTCTGCCCAATACCATCGTGGACACCGGCGGCGCCGGGCTCGGCTGGTCGGGGGCGATGGCGCTCGGCGCCAAGCTCGCGGCGCCCGGCCGCCTCATGGTGCAATTAGCGGGCGACGGCAGCTTCTATTTCGGCGAACCGTGCTCGGTCTTTGCCGTCTCCCAGCAATATGGGTTGCCGATCTTGTCCGTCGTGCTCGACAATTCCGGCTGGTCGGCGGTGAAGCAGGCGACGCTGCGGGTGTTCCCGGATGGTGAAGCCAAAGCGGCCGGCGCCTTCGAGGCGGAGCTGGCGCCCAAGGTCGAGTTCAGCAAGATCGCCGAGGCGTTCGGCGCCTACGCCGAGAAAGTCGTCGCGCCCGCCGACGTGCCGGCCGCCATCGCCCGCTGCGTGCAAGAGGTCCGCGGCGGCCGCTCGGCGCTCCTGCACGCGCGCGTCACCCGGCTGTGACGCGCGTCGTCTGCGTCCGGTATTAGGCGCGATAATCGGCGGCGACGGTGGCGTCGAGCGGCGCCGGCCGGCTGCGCATGGCGTTGAAGAGGAGCGTCAAGACGGCGGCGACGACGAGGTTGAGGACGACGGTGTAGAGCGCGGTGTAGCCGGGGAAGGTAAAGCCGGCGAACGCCAGCGGATAGGTGGGCGTCAGATTCGTCGCCACCGCCATCGCCGTTCCCACGAAAATCCCCACCGCCCAACCGGCCAGCAAGGCCCAGTCATTGAACCAGCGGGTATAGACACCAAGCAATACCGAGGGCAGCGTCTGGATGATCCAGATGCCGCCGAGAAGCTGCAGCTGGATGGCATATTGGGTCGGCGCGAACACGATGAAGGCGAGGGCGCCGAACTTGACGATCAGCGACGCCCATTTGGCCATCTGCGCTTCCTGCTTGTCGGTCGGATTCCGGCTGATGAATTCACGGTGGATGTTGCGGGTATAGAGATTGGCGGCGGCAATCGACATGATCGCCGCCGGCACCAGCGCGCCGATCCCGATCGACGCGAAGGCAATGCCGACGAACCACGACGGGAAGCTGTGCAGGAAGAGCGCCGGCACCGCAAAGCTGTTGCCGAACTGCTTGAAGCCCGCGGCGTATTCGGGCAGCGCGCCGACCCCGGCGGCGATGGCGAAGAAGCCCATCAGCGCCAAGAGGCCGAGCATGAACGAGTAGCCCGGCAGCAGCGCGGCGTTGCGACGGATCGCATGGCTGCTGCTCGCGCTCAGGATGCCGGTGATGCAGTGCGGGTAGAGAAACAGCGCCAGCGCCGATCCGAGCGCCAGCGTCGCGTAGGCGCCGTAGGAACCGGTCGTATTGGCGCCGGGAACCGCGAGCAGCACCTTCTGCGCCGGAACGGCGGCAAAAATTTTCCCGAATCCGCCGAGCTGGATCGGGACGACGATGACGGCGACAAAGGCGGTGAGGTAGATCAGAAGATCCTTGACGATGGCGATCGAAGCCGGCGCCCGCAGGCCGCTCGAATAGGTGAAGGCGGCGAGAATGACGAAGGCGATGAGCAGCGGCAGGTCGCCGGTATAGCCGGTACTCGCGACCCCGAGCCCGCCAATGACCACCTGGAGTCCGACCAGTTGCAGCGCGATGTAGGGCAGCGTCGCGATGATGCCGGTGATCGCCACCGCCAGCGCCAGCCAGCGGTTGCCGAAGCGGCCGTGCACGAAATCGGCGGCGGTGATGTAGTGGTGCTTGCGACAGACATTCCAGAGCCGCGGAAAGGCCAGAAACAGGATCGGATAGATCATCACCGTGTACGGCACCGCGAAGAACGCAACCGCTCCGGCGCCATAGGCGAGCGCCGGCACGGCGATGAAGGTGTAGGCGGTGTAGACATCGCCGCCGACCAGGAACCAGGTGATCACGGTGCCGAAGCGCCTTCCGCCGAGGCCCCATTCGTGCAGCACGTCGAGGTCGCCCCGGCGCCAGCGCGCGGCGGCAAAACCGAGCCAGGTGATGAACGCGAACAGCAATACGAAGATGATGAGCGCGGTCCAGTTCACGTCCTGCACGGCATTTCTCCCGATTTCCGTTTTTTGATCGGCGCAACCGCCCGAGCTTGCCGCTAGTCGTCGGTGGCGAAGTACACCATGGCGGTGAGGACCGCCCCGACGATCACCCAGAGCAGCTGGTACCAGTAGAAGAACGGAATGCCGACCCAGGACGGCTCAATCTTGTTGTAGAAGGGCGGCCAGAGGACCGCGACGAATTGGATGATGAACAGGAGATACCACGAGCTCCATCTCGTCCGCCGTTCGCTGCCCTGATCCATGTTTCCCCCGGAATGGTTCGCTCTTTGCTGACAAACTAACCCGCGCGAGGCCGCTAATCAAAGCGAAAGACGGGCCTTGCCGCGTCATTCCGGGGCGAATGTGCCTTTGCCTAGCTTGCTCACCGAAGAATGCGACGGCGCCTCTTCACTGACGCCTTCTTGGGTTCGTTCTGCCAAATTGCAGCCGTGGATTGAGCGGTCGGAAAACTACGTCCCCGGCGACCAAATAGCAAAAGCGAACTTAACCAAATAGCAATCAAAACCTTGTACGCAGGGAAGAGATCGCGAGAAAGGCCAGCGTACTGGTGCATTAATCTTTCGTTAATTGATGAAACCAAGAAAGTAGCGAAGTAGCAGTGCCCAGAGGATCGTTGCCAGGCGAACGGCGCGGCGGTCGGCAGCGTGGAACGCCCAATAAGCAGACAGCACTGCGAGACGCGGCGATTTGCGCTGCAGCGGCCGACCCCAATTTTTCGCCTCTCGATTTTTTATGTTCCCTCATGAGAGACACCAATTTATCCAAAGAACGTCGGGTCACGGCGGCTCAGGCGGCGTTGCCTTATGTACACGCGAAGCCGAGGGGTCGCCGTCCCGGCGCTTCCGCTCCAAGAAAATATGGGGTGGCGGCTGGAAGGGTCAATGTCAGGAGGAGGATATCGAATGAAGGGCTAACCGAGGCTGCAGCGGCGAGTTCCGCAGCACGTCAAGACGTCGGCCGTCAGGATGTGCCGCCGCTGGATTTCTTGCTTGGCCTCATGAGGGATCCACAAACGCCTCCGCACCTTCGAATCAGACTGGCCCACATCGTCGCGCCGTACGTTCATTTAAAAATAGCCTACGGCATGCGACCCGAAGATACGCTTGTCGTTGACGATCCATTCGGCTTTGTCATCGACCCCGCGGTCGCCATGGCGTTACGGGATGACAAGTTGCGCGTGAAGTATTTGGAACAGACACCGCACATGCGTCCGGCTGGGGACCATCGAGAACAAGAAGAGCTTTTAGCTCGCATCGAAGAAAGCGAGCGCACGCTGATATGTCCCGCGGAATACACGGAGTTAGAAGCCGGGAAGGACCAGACACAACTCAATGAGCTAGAGCGTCGGGGCAACTCGCCTCGGCGAAACGACAAGCTAACCGAGGAGGAAGATGCCGAGGAGGCGCATTTGATGGCGCGACTCGCGGTATACCGCCGGTCCCCACAGGCACTTGCCGAGGCAGAGGCCAGGTCGCGGGAGGCGGAGGCTAGGTCGCGCATTTTCGATCTGACGCTTGGACGCTTTTCTAGACCCCCAGCCACAGCCGAAGAGCTGGCCGAACTCGCCAACCTAAAGGCGCTCTATCCCGATCCACCGCCGGCTCCGGAAACCAAACGTTTTCTCGAGGCTATTAAGCAAGCGTTGGAACGCGAGCGGGTGGCAAAAGCAGCCCGCCGCGCGCCGCGACGCAGCAAAAAGTATAAATTCAATCTTTGCAGGGAAAAGTTTTTTGAAGTGTCATAAAAATGCCGAGCCCGTACGGCATTTTCCCGAACACTGGGTTTTCAACCGGGAACCGGTGCCGCATTATCGGGCCGACAAAAGAGTGGCTGCTGCTTTCTATAAGACAAGACATCGGTCGAATTGGCCCACCATATTCCATTTTTTGTATTTCCGAAAACGATTTCTGCCGTTTTAAGATCGGTCGAATTGGCTAAGTCATACGCTCGCAATGCCGTATTCAAATCCTCTTCGGCCATCGCGATTGTCCGGGGGGCAGAACACGAGGCCGGCGTGCGACGCCGCCCTCGGATCGAACTCGGCATTTCGCTGTTTGCTCTGGCGAGATGCGGCGTCGCGCCGTCGCAGCCCCTATTTGGGGCCTATTTTCCGACTTGGATGCTGTGTGCGCTGGCGGGGATCGCTTGCGCGGTCGTGGTGCATTTCGTTCTCGCCTTCGCTGGCATCGAGAAGTTCGTGCCGGCGCCCTTGATTGTAGATATTGCGTTCGCGGTGTTCTTCGGCTTGGCGTTCTGGCTCGCATGGCTAGGATGACAGGATGCCACGCGGACCCCGTCAATGAGCTGGTCACGCGTGTGGATTGGCCGGATCATTGCGGTTTGCGCTGTCGGCGCGGCGATCTGGACCGCCTCCGTCGTACTCGATCGGATGGATCGGGAAGTCTGGACCCATGATGCTCTACTGTTCGCCGACAACATTGGTTTGGCGCCGGATGTCAGTGGGCAAATCGTGGCGTTGCGCGTCAAGAACAACCAGCGGGTCGCCGAGGGCGATATACTGGTTGAGATCGACCCCGAGCCATTTGATCTCAAGCTGCGCCGGGCGCGCGCTCAGGTGGTAGCCCTGCAGGCGCAGATCGACCTGACGACGCGTCAAGTGGCGGGGCAGGCCACCGGCGCCGATGCCGCAGCCACCCAGATCGCTCGGGCACGCGCGCAACTCGGCTACGCGCAAGACACGGTCAGCCGGCTCACGCCGCTGCTCGACAAGGGTTACGTTACGGTGCAGCAGGTCGATGAAGCACAAACCAACCAGAAGGTCGCGCAAGCCGGAGTGACTTCGGCGATTCAGCAGGCCGAAGAGGCGCGCCAGAAGGTTGGCGACACCGCAAGCTTGAAGGCTCAACTGGCCAGTGCGGAGGCCGACATTGGCCTCGCCGAGCGGGACGTTCGCAACGCTTCTCTTCGCGCGCCCTTTGATGGCCTGGTGGTCGGCCTTTCGATTGCCACGGGCGCCTATGCCTCCGAAGGGCGCCCACTGTTCACCCTGATCAAGACCCATGACTGGTATGCGATCGGCAATTTCCGTGAAACCCAACTGCCGGGGATCGCCATCGGCGACCCGGCCACTGTCTGGTTGATGTCGGACAACAATCATCCAATTCGCGGACATGTCGAGAGCCGCCACAACCAGTTGCCGAAAATCATTCTCGGTATAAAGCGACCCTGTTCTGCGTCGCCGGCCTGCCGCAACGCGCAATCGCCGAGATTATGGGCTGGGACGAGGAGCATGCCGCGCGGATCATCCGGCGGTACGTCGACCGCAGCGCTGCGACCAAGGCAATCATTCGGCTGCTCAACGAAAAGAGAACGTGAAGTGCAAACCCGCGACAAAACGCTTGCGGAGGCGATAGTGGTGGAGCGGGCGATGGGAATCGAACCCACGACATACAGCTTGGGAAGCTGTCGTTCTACCACTGAACTACGCCCGCATTTTCCAATTTTGTCGGTGCGCATCGGGATTGCCGGCGCGCCGCCCCAGCCGGACGAAGTAAGTCCATTCTCTCACGATGCCTAGATCGCGTCCACTCTCTGCGCGATGCTTTGGCGATGCGTGAGGAGGCCGCGCTACGCCAGAAAAACAAGGTGCTCGAATAAGATGCCTGGCGGCGATCGCTTAAAAAAATCTCCTCCGCCTGCCACTGTGCGCGCGGCTGGCGGAGGAGAAAATGAGAAGCAAGAGAAAAAGGCGCAGGGGTCTCCGGCGCCTTAACTAGAGACTCGGTACTTTGGCAGTCAGGAACAAACTAAGATGCCAGAAACCAGTCAGAACTGGTCAGCCCGGGCATTGAATCCCGCTGCAGAACATCGTGTAGTTCCCGGCGATCTCCGTCCCCGCGGTCTCCAGCGCCTCGTCGGAGATTTCGTGGGTCAGGATCTCTTGTTCAGTCTCGAGACCGATAGTGGTGTCATTCATGGCATTGATCCTTTCGTTCGCCAGCGGCGCCAGCAAGTCAGAGGCAGGAGGAGAAAACTCTTGTTAACCCCCACCAACGCCATATTAAATCATCCGCTGCTACCCTTGTAAAGTCTATCGCTTTGCTGGCAGCGCGCATCACTAACGCATTACTTGGTAAGCGCGCGGTGGCGGATTGCATGCAGAATAACCGCCGGCGCTGTTCGATTATTCAGGGTCACTGCGTGGTCTGCGGGACGGATCGGCGCGTCCCTGCGCCTTTGCTCGGGCATTCGGGGCAGATACGCTACATAAGGTGCCGATCCTCGCCGGCTTGATCCGGCGGGAGGAAAGCCCGATCTCCGAGGAGGCCGCAGCCACGGCTTGCCGGCCCGTGAGCGTCGGCATGGATCGGATATGACAGCAAGTTCTCCGGCAATAGAATGGCCCGAAGACAGAATGGCCCAGGACCGGTGAAGCCCGATTGGAAAGAAAGTCGGACCGATGCCTTTTACGAGCGCTTGAGCGTTCGTGCGGCAACCATTGATGAGCTCCTGTCCGAGGATTTCGAGCCGTTACCGGGTCAGAAGGAGGATGCCGATCGCGCCGCGCGACGTCTGGCCGCGTGGTGCCGTTCGTGCGCCAGCGGCGACTGGTCGCTGTTTGGCCGGCGGCTGGACCGGGATGGATTGACGCTCGCCCAGGCGCTGACGAGATTTGCCACCGTTCGCCGCAAAGCCTCCGCGTCTGCGCCCGCGTGGGTCGACGACGCAATTTGGATCGAAGCGGCGCTGCAACGCCCGGCGTGTGACGGCAAACCGCTGACGGCGCTGGTGCCGGGCGAGCCTTGCGCCTTCGAGCAGCTGTTCACGCCGCTGGTCGAACAAGCCGGCGAGCTGCTGCGGGCCGGCATCGACGCGCGGGCGTTCGGCAATTTCAGCGAAGCCGCCCGCGACGGCCTCTCGCTTGCGCTGCTCAAGGGGCTGTCCGACCTGTGCGCCGCGGCGCTCTACGAGCGCTTCGACAAGGCGCGGAAGGCCGATGCTCCCTCGCCCGACGCGGCCGTCTCGCGGCAGAGCGCCGGCACGCGCTACGACCGGTTTGTCGGCGAAATGAAAGCCGGCGGTTTCCGCCGTCTGTTCGAAGACAAGCCCGTGCTCCTGCGGTTGATTGCTGGCGTGACGCGGCAGTGGATCGATACGTCGCGCGAGCTTGTCCTGCGCCTCGACGCCGATCTCGAGGCGATCCGGCGCGATCTCCTTGGGTCCGCTGCCTACAGCCGAGTTGCCGGGATCGAAGGCGATCTCTCGGACCCACATAATGGCGGCCATTCGGTCCAGATCGTCAGCTTCGCGGATGGGTCGCGCATCGTCTACAAGCCGAAGGATTTGCGGGTCGATGTCGCCTGGCACGACTTGATCGAGCGACTGAATTGGGCCGATCCCCCGGTTGAGCTCAAGGCGATGCGCACGATCGCGCGCGAGCGCTATGGCTGGACCGAATTCGTCGATCACACCGCCGGCACCGATCGGGAAGGCTGCAACCGGTTCTTCCGGCGCGCCGGCGCCTGGCTGGCGCTCTTCCACTGCTTTGCGGCGACCGACATGCATCAGGAGAATATGATCGCGGCCGGCGATCACCTGGTGCCGATCGACCTGGAAATGATCCTTCAGGCCACCGCCGACGAGCGCAAGGCGCAAGACCCCGAGGGCCAGGCCTTCGACGCCGCGACGGAAATCATCGCCAATTCCGTGCTGACGGTCGGTTTGCTTCCCGCCTATGGACGCACGCCCGACAACAAGATCTTCGCGGTCGGCGCGATGACCGCCGATCAGAATGCCAAGACCAAGCTGCAGTGGACCAACATAAACTCCGACGCGATGCGGCCGGCAAAATCGAAGGAGGTGAGCAAGACCAGTCCGAACCTCCCGCATGTCGACGGCAGTTACGCCAAATTCGGCGATCATATCGGCGATTTCATTGCCGGCTTTGAGGCGTATGCCAAATTCCTGCGGCGCCAGACGCAGAGCACGGGGTCAGGCCGCCTGTTCGAGGGCTTTGACGGACTTCCGATACGCAAAGTCCTTCGCCCGACTCAATTCTACTACCTGTTGCTCCAGCGCCTGAAAGATCATCGCGCCATGGAGGACGGAGCAATCTGGTCGGCGCAGGCCGATTTCATCGCCAGGCTGGTCGATTGGGACAAGGATTCCGATCCGCTTTGGCCGTTGCAGCGGCGCGAGCGGGCCGCCCTCCTGGCGTTGAATGTGCCGCACTTTGTGTCGCCGAGTGACAGAACCAGCATCGAGGACGCGAGCGGCTTCGCCGTCCGCACGCAGGCCATCCCCGGCCTCGATCGCGCTCGCGCCCGGGTCGAGAGCCTCGACGAGGACGATATCGCCTGGCAGATCGACGTCATCCGCCACAGCACGAGCGCGCTGTCGCGGTCCGAGCTGCCGCCGCCGCTTCCCGCGTTGAGTGAACCGTTCCGCCCGGGCGCATCCGCCACGACAGCCACGGAAATTTTCACCGCCGAAGCTGATCGGATTGCCGCGGAGCTGTCGCGGCGAGCAATTCGCCGCGGACCTGGCGCCGCCTGGGTCGGCCTCGATTGGCTCGGAGACTCCGAGGTCTTTCAACTCGTCTGTCTCGGTCCTGATCTCTACAACGGCGTTTCCGGCATTTCGCTGTTTCTGGCCGCACATGCGGCGGCGACCGGACGCGGGCCCTCGGCTGAGCTTGCGCTCGCCGGGGTCGCGCATCTGCGCAAGGACTTGAGAAGCCGGAACGCGCCGCGCCTAGCCCGCTCGCTGGGTATCGGTGGCGCCGCCGGCTTGGGCTCGATCGTCTATGCGCTGACGGCGATGTCGAAAAGCCTCGACGATGACGGTCTCCTCGCCGACGCGCATGTCGCGGCGGAGCTGTTCAGCGACGAGCTTATCGGTGCCGACCAACGGCTCGACGTCATCGCCGGCAGTGCCGGGGCGATACTCGGCCTGCTCCGTCTTTATCGGGACACCCGATCCGGCGAAGTGCTCGCCCGAGCGACCAAATGCGGCGAGCATCTGCTGCGGCAGAAGCGGATCGGGCCGGACGGTCGCCGGAGCTGGATCGGTCAAGGATTCGGCCCGCGGGCGCTCAACGGCATGTCGCACGGCGCCGCCGGTTTTGCCTATGCGCTCGCGCTGTTGGCGGCGGCGACCGGGCGCGAGGAATTCGCGCAAGTCGCCGCCGAATGCATTGCGTTCGAGAATTCCAGCTACGATCCGGGCCGCAGCAACTGGCCCGATTTGCGCGGCGTGGAGCCGTCCTGGCTATGCCAATGGTGTTACGGAGCTGTCGGCATCGGCATGGCGCGCATCGCCGCGAGCAGACGGGGAGCCATGGACGCCAAGGCGGCGGCCGTGGATATCAGAAACGCCATCGACGGCGCGAAACGCGGCTGGCCGGGCGCAGTGGATACGCTGTGCTGCGGGACGCTGGGCAGCGTGGAATTCTTCTGCGAGGCCGGCGGTGCCCTTGGGCAGAGCGATCTTGGCGAGCTTGCATCGCAGCGGCTGCTGGCGGTTCTGCAGGCCGCCGCGGCGGCTGGCGACTACCGCTGGAACAGCGGAGGAAGCCGGTTCAATTTGGGCTTGTTTCGCGGCCTCGCCGGCGTTGGCTATACCTTGCTGCGGCGTATCGACAGCTCCCTTCCCAACGTCTTGATCTGGGAATAGCGGGCCGGCAATCGGAGGGTTACTGGGGCTTTGCCGCCGTGCACGACGCGGTGACGATGGCTTTGAACATGTCGAAGGATTGGACTTCCACCTGACAGCTGGTCGAGGAATCCGGCGCGAGGTGAACGACGTCGCCGGCTGCCACCAGCTGCTGCTTGCCGTTGATGTTGATGGTGACGCCCTCGTTGGCGGGAGGGCCGACCAATCCGAGGGTCAAACGACCGTCGGCGGCGATCACCGATTGATTGGGCTGGATGGTGTAGGTGTTCGCCGAGGGCATGATCGCTTCCAGCGTGGCTTGGACGCTGGTCAGCTTCGTCTGCAGGGCGGCGAGTTTTCCGTTCTGCTCGTTGATTTGCCCGTCGAGTTTTTGCAAATCCGCCCGCAATTCAATGATGGCGGCGTCGCGCTCCTGGGTGTCGCTGCGGGCGAGCTGCCGGCCGTACATGTGTCCGCCGATGCCGACGCCGGCGATGAGCAGCACGGCAATGACGACGATCCCGATCCTGCTGCCGATGAAGGCGGCGAGCCGGCGGCGGATCCGGGTCTCGAAGCGGGCTGATGTCGGCCTTGCGCTCACCTTGCGATCCTTTCCACCGCTATTCTTTCGACTGTGCTGCCGGGCCGAGGCCCGGCGCCGATCCCGAGCGCACCGCGCCGTAGATCTTGGCCAGGAAGGATTCGACGTCCGAGAAATCGAGCGGGCCCGCCGATTTCGCCTGCTTGCCCGGGCTTGCGGGGGCGGCAGGCGGGGCGGCCGCAGAAACCGCCGGAGAATCGGCGATCGGCAACTTGCCGGATGCTGTCGGCCCATTGCCGCTCGACGATCCGGGCGGCGCATCGCCTTCGGTCGATCCATTGCCGTTGGGTTGTCCGCCGGGAGTTGCCGGTGCAGCGCCCGATGACGCTTTCGGCGGCGCTGTCGGCTCATTGGCGCCCGGTTGCCCGGGTTGCGGCGGCTGCTCCGGTACTGCCGGCGAATCGACGTTGCCGAGAATGATCGGCAGGCCGTCCTTGCCGGTGCCGATGACCACGATCTTGGCGTTATGGGACTGCGCCAGGGCGAGCGTGGCTTCGATGCCGCGCCAGCGCAGATAGGAATCTGAAATGCCCTGACTGACCGTGCGCTGGAAAGCGGCGATGCCGTTGGCTTCGATCTGTTTGCGCTTCGACTCCTCCGCTTCGCGCTCGACGCGGAATTTGTACTCCTGAATCAGATAGAACTGCTCGGTCTGCCGGTTGATGGCGGCGACGATCGATGGCGGCAATTCGATGCTGAGCACAAGAGTGTCGAGAATCTGGATCGAGCCGCGCAGAAAGTCGTTGTAGTGTTTGGGGTCGGGCTGCTCGGTCGCTTCCGGCTGCACCAGTTTGTCGAGATTGGCCCCGAGGCTCTTTTGCGTGTTGGCCAGAATCTCCTGCTGGATGGTGTCACGCGAGGTGTAGACCTGTTGCGCGGTATAGAGGGAAAAAACTTCACGCGCCTGGCTGCCGATTTCCGGGCCAATAACCGATTCCAGGTACTGCGGACCGATGAATTTGTGCAGCACGGCGACGGAGTGGTGCAGCAGCTGATAGCGCACGTTGATCTGCGCGGTCACGCTCACGCCGTCCTTTGAGATGGCGTTGATGGTCAGCGTCGTCGATTGCAGCCTCAGATCATAGACAAACAGTTTGTCCCAGGGGGCGATGACATGCAGGCCTTCCTCGCGCAGCTCGCGCGGATCGAGCACCGTGCCGCGGCCGACAAGGCACCAGCAATAGATGTCAAAACCGTTGAACCGTTTCCAAAGGACGCCGACCCTCCCGCTCGGAACCGTGATCACCACGTAGGGCCAAAGCACGACGATCAGGAGCAAGATCAGCATCAATGAGAAGGCCAGGCCCGGCAGATGGCGCCAGACAAAGCGCCACCACCCGCGGTTCGTTGGCGGCGGCGGCGTTCCGTCGAGGGACTCTGGAAACATGACCATCAGCCGTTCTCCATCGAACGCTACCGTCCACCGTTCTGCATCGAACGCTGATCGACAATACGGCCTTCGTCCATGCGGATCCTGCGCGCGGGCAGTTCCAGCTCGTCAAGATAGCGGTCATCGTGGGTAATCACCACGACCGTCTTTCCCGCCTGCATCAGCTCCGGGATGAGCTCATCGTAGAATTTACGGCGGAATTCCGGGTCCTGCTCGGCCGTCCATTCGTCGAGCAGCAGGATCGGGCGCTTCTCCAGCATGCTGACGATCAGCGCCAGGCGCCGGCGTTGGCCGCTGGAAAGGTCGAGCGTGCGAAATTCGCCGTGCGAAAGGCTGGTCTTCGCCTCGAGGCGGAACTGGGTCAGCAGCCGGTTGACCTCGATCGGGTCCGGGTCGGGTATTCCATAAAGCCGGCGGAACAGATGATAGTCGAAGAAGATTGCCGAGAACAACGAGCGATAGGTGTCGCGCGTATGGCTGTTGATGCGCATGCCGTCGAGCGTGATCTCGCCGGAATCGGGTGGATAGAGCCCGGCAAGCACTCGCAAGAGGGTCGACTTCCCGGAACCGTTGCCGCCGGTGATGAAGACCAGTTCGCCGGCTCGCAAGGTGAAGTCGAGCGGCCCGATGTGGAAGGCGGTCTCGGAAAATTTATCGACGTAGCGGAACACGATGTTGCGCATTTCGATCGCGCCGAAATGCGTCAGCGCGCTGATGCTGTCCGATCCGGTTGCGGCGGTCGCACTCAAGTCTGCTACTAATTTTTGCAAGCGGTCCGCTGCGGAGTTGGCGTTCATCAGGATCGGTATCGACTGCACCAGGCCAAAACATGCCCCGACGACGAACAGCAGCGCCGTGGTCGCCTTCGGGATCGATGCGCCGCCGAGCGTTTCGCCGAATTTGGGAGCCGCAAACACCACCGCGCCGAGCAGCACATACATGTAGCTCTGCACCGAGACGATCTGGCGGAAGGTTTGCACCTGGGCGCCTATTTTGATGTTGGCCGCCGCTCTCGACACCTCGACGGAGTCGTCGAACAGTCCTGCGCTGCGCGCGCTATTGAGCCTCACCTCCTTGAAGCCGTCGAGGAAGTCATCCATGCGGTCGAATAGCTGGCGCTCTTGCTCCGCCGCCCGCGCCCGCTCCAGAGTCAGGTGGCGGCTGCGCAAGTGGAAGACCGTTCCGGCGAGGCCGACGATCACCACGCTCATGACAAAGGCGGCAATCGACAGGTAGGCCACATAGATCGAAATAAAGAAGATGAGGACGACGCTCTGCATCGAATAGACGAGCGTGTTGCTCGCCTGGGTGAGCACTCCGGAATCGCTGTTGATTGCGGCAACGATCCGCGAGCGCCCGATGTCGTCTATCGCCAGCAGCTCCGAGCGGCGCACCGCATCCATGAGGCGCACGCGGAGCTTGTGGATAATGGCCTCGATCTCGGCGGTGATCGTGGTGGTCACATAGGGCTGCGACCGTACGAATAGAAAAAGCGCGAGCACGAAGACCGCGACCGCCCACAGGCTGGAGCTTTGACTGTCGCCGGCGGCTTGCGCGCCGGAATTGATGGCGGCAAGTATCGCGGCGCTACTCATGCCGCCGACAGCGGCCATGAACACCAGCTTCCGCAGTGAGCCGCGCATTTCGCGGCGGACGAGCTGCAAGAAGGACATTGGTGCGCTGTCGCCCGTCTACATTTCTACAAGGCGCCGCCGGTACGGCGAGGGATGCGCTTGCCGGCTCCGCAGAGAACTTCGATTTACTCGCGCGGGCGCCACTCGACGCGCCGGGACGGCCCGGTCAGGAACAGCACCGGCAGCACCACCAACGGCGTGGTGATGAGCGCGATGAAGAACGTCCCGACGAAACCCGTGCGCCGATGGACGCCGCAAAGTCCGGTGAGGACGCAGAAAATTATGTAGACGATCGCCTCGAGCATGGGGCCCGGTCTCGTCGCTCAACTGCTTTCGCGCTTCGCCGGGCGCAGCCATTCCCCGATTGGCCGGCATGCGGCCCGTGCTCGTTCTAAGAACTGGTCGCCGCCGCGCCAGTGGATCCGCCGGAGCGCTTGGAGCGCGAGTCCCACATCTCTTTGTGGGCCTTCACGAACTCACGATAATCCGGAGGGTTGAAGTCCAGGAGCGTGCCGCCCGATTCGAAATGCTGAATGAAGGCCTTGCCGATGGCGTAGGTGGCGCCGGCAGAAAGCACCGGCGTGACGAATCCGCCGATGATCGTGCCAACGATCGGCACCGCCTTGAGCAGGCTGAAGGCGCCGATGCCGCTGGTCGTCGGCACCAGCGCTCCGGCGAGCGCCGCGATCACCGCCTTGCCCCGGTTTTCGGAAAACGGCACGTCGTAGATTTGCGAAAGACGGCGCAACATCTGCAGCTGCAGTCCGCCGACGGCCACCAAATCGATTACCGGCACCGGGACAAGTCCGGCAACGCCGGACCAGATGGAGAAACGGTCTACCAGCCGCGAAGCCACTTCATCGCGCGGCTCGGCTGGAGCTGACGTCGAACTCGTGTCCACGGATGCGGTTGATTTCTCTGCCATGGCGGATCCTTTCTCATCGTCCCCGGGCGGGGCCCCATCCCTCGAGCGGGCCGCTACGAACTTCCGCCGGCTCCGTCCACCAGAGACGGAAAACCCTATCATGGTGGGTACCCGGTGCCAAGCGCTGGCGACCGCTGACGATGTTGCGATCTGCGCATCAGAACAGAGTCGGCTGCCGTCTTGCCCTGCCGGACCTCGACCCATAGAATGCGTTCGTACGGGATCGCTCCCTGAGACGGATGATGCGGCCAATGCGATCGGGCAAGACCGCTAGCGAGGCACGGCGCGCGTGGGAGCCGCCGGCGCTGACGAAGTTGGCGATCGGCACGGAAACAAAATCTTCCGGCGCGAATGAGTTGGGTGCGCAAGCGGCGCCGTCCGGCGCCGACAAACTTGCCGATCCGAAACCGCCGGCGGCGCCGGCGACCAAGCTCGGATTTTCTTTTGAGTGGGCCTTCCCGTTATCGGCGCGGATCGAGTAACGGATTGCTCCATTGTCGCGGCTGGAATCCTCCGTGCAGCGACGGAGGTCGGCACCTGACGGGCAGCATTGGGCGAGACGGCTTTGAGCGTCACCCTTGATAGCGTTCTCGTTCAGGAGAGCGAGCCGAAGGCCGCCGACCTCGACGGCCGTGTCGTTGTCCTGAGCGTGCGCGCCGGCTCGTATTTCGGTTTCAACCGAGTCGCCGGCGAAATTTGGAACATGCTCGCCGAACCTTGCCGCGTCGGCCGAATCTTCGCCACGCTCACGGAGCGCCATGACGTCGATCCTGACATCGTGGCGCGCGACGTGACGCCGTTTTTGCAAACGCTGGTCGAGCAGCGGCTGGCGCGCGTGGTCGATCCGGCTGAAGGGCGATGAAGCTCAAAACGATGCGGCGCCTCTATCGCCGCGAGGCGGCCGTCATGCTGTTGCTGGCGCGGCTGGCGGTGCGCTTCGTCCCGCCGGCGCGCATCTTCGCCTGGGCCGAGCGCTCGCCGCGGCGAATTTGCCGCTTCGCGGTCGATGACGTGAGCTGGATCGCGTGGGCGATCGAGAGCGTTGGCGCGCGCGCCTGGATGAAATCCGCCTGTTTGCCGCGCGCGCTGGCGGCGCAGGCGATGCTGCGCCGGCGCGGCATAGCGAGCCGGCTCTGCCTCGGCGTCGCCCGCGAAGGCGATGAGCTGCTCGCGCATGCATGGGTGGAGGTCGGCAAGGACAGGATTGTCGGGGGCGCCGACGCCGGCGCCTTCACTCGCCTCGCTGCATTCGGCGGAGCGTGCTGATGCGGCACGTAGGTTTCCGGTGAGCGGTATCGCCGGCCTTTTGCGGTTCGACGGCCGGGCCGTGTCCCGACACGACCTCGAGCGCGTCGCCAATTCGCTGCGTCAACACGGGCCGGATCGCTCCGCGATCGTCGCCGGCGAAGACATCGGCCTGGTCCACGTGCTGATGCGCATGACCCCGGAAGACCAGTTTGATCGCCAGCCCTGGCACGGCGAGAGCGGCGCGCTGATCACGGCGGATATCCGGCTCGACAATCGCGCCGACATGCTCGCTCGGATCGGCGTCGCGCCGGCGGCGGCGGCGACCTGGTCGGATGCGCGCGTGCTCCTCGCCGCCTGGGAGAAATTCGGCGACGATATTTGGCCGATCCTGCGCGGCCCTTTCGCGGTCGCGATCTGGGACCCGCGCGTTCGCGCCTTGACGCTGGCGCGCGACCATCTCGGTCTCAACGTGACGATGTGGCACCGGAACGCGCAATTCTTCGCCTTTGCCACGATGCCCAACGGCCTGTTCGCGCTACCCGGCGTGCCGCGCGAATTGAGCGAAGAAAAACTCGCCGATTTCCTCGTGCTCAATCACGCGGACCATCAAACAACCATCTACCGCGATGTCTTTCGCGTGCCTCCCGCGCATGTCATGCGGGTGAAGGCCGACGGTTCGACAACGCAGCGCCGGTACTGGTCGCCGGCGGAGATCAAGCCGGTCGGACGCTCTTCCGATCAGGCCTACGCCGACGGACTGCGCGCGTGTCTTGATTTGGCGGTGCGCCGGCAGATGCGCAGCATCCATCCGATCGGCAGCCTGCTCAGCGGCGGGCTCGACTCCTCGTCGGTCTCGATCCTTGCTGCCCGCGCGCTCGCCGAGAAAAACGAGCGGCTGGTCGCGTTCACCGGCGTGCCGCGGCGCGGGTTTGCTGGTCCGCTCCCGAACGGCGCCTACGCCGACGAAACTCCTTATGTCGAGGCGATTGCCGGCGCGGCGCGGAATATCGACGTCACCTATGTGCGCAGCGACGCGCCCGACGATCTCGCCGAGCTCGAGCGTTTTTTCAGTGCGCTCGAAGGGCCGGTGCGCAATCCGATTAATCTCGGTTGGATCCTGGCGCTGCTGCGGCAGGCGCGCGCGCAAGGTCGGCGGGTGCTGCTCGGCGGCCTCTCCGGCAACTCGACCATCAGCTGGAGCGGCTGGTCGCAGGCGGCTGCGCATCTCAAGCGCGGGCGGCTCCTTACCGCCTACCGGCAATGGCAGCTCTATTACCGCCGCACCTCGCATTCACGCTGGGCGGCGCTGCAAAAGCTCTTTGTCGAACCGTTGCTGCCCGGCCGGCTGAGCGATTGGCTCGATCGCCGCAGCCATCCGGGGCGGATTGCGGCCTGGCAGGATCACGCCGCGATCCGCCCCGATTTCGCCGCCGCGATGGCCGTCGATGCGCGCGCGCAACAAGCCGGACACGATTTTCTCTATCGGATGCGGGAGGACGAACGCGTCAGGAGCCTCGCGCAGGTCGATTATCTCGGCGACTGGCAGGCGGCGGAAAAGGCGGTGACCGGCGTCGAAGTGCGCGATCCGACCGCGGACCTCGACGTGGTCTGTTACTGCTTCGGCGTTCCTCCTGAACAATATCTTGCCGAGGGCGCCGATCGTTCGCTGATCCGCCGGGCGATGTGGGGCCTGGTGCCGGAGATGGTGCTGACCAACCGCCTCGGCGGTCTGCAAGGAGCCGATTGGCACGAGAAGCTCGAAGGTCGGCGCAGCGAGCTCGCGCGCCAGATCGCCGAGATTTCCGAGTCCGCGCTGGTGCGCCGGGTGATTGACCTGGTGCGGCTCGAGCATGCGGTAACCAACTGGCCCACCGGCGGCTGGCATACGCCCGAAATCTTCCGCGAATACAACCTAGCGCTCACCCGCGGCATTGCCGGCGGCCGGTTCCTGCGCTGGTTCGAGGCGGCGAACCGGTAAGTCCGGCCGAGGCGATGATCCGCTCTTCGACGCGACGCGCACAAAATGCACCGGCTCGCTCAATCCGCGCAGCGTCGCTGAGTCTTCGATCGCGGGTCGGCCGGCGAGCGCCTCGCGCGCTTCGCCATCGGCCAATACCGCCGCGGAGATGATCACCTCGCCGCCGCGGCACTGGTGCTCGAGCCGCGCGGCGGTATTCACCGCCGAGCCGAAATAGTCGAGCAAGTCGCCGGCAGTCACCGCGATGCAGGGTCCGAGATGCAGGCCAAGCTTCAGCACGATCCCGGCATCGCTACGGCCGCGATTGAAGTTCGCCACCTCGTCCTGGATCGACAACACGGCGCGCACCGCGTCGGCTGGATCGTGGAACGCCGCCATCACCGCATCGCCCACGGTCTTGACGACGAAACCATGGTGGCGCTGCACCCGCTCCGACAGAAAGGCGAAATGATCGCGCACCAGATGGTAGGCCGTGGCGTCGCCCAATTCCTCATACATCTTGGTCGAGCCCTGCAGATCGGTGAACACGATCGCGACCCGGCCGATTTCGACGTCGTCGCCCGGCCGCAAGAGCTGCTCGGGACAGAGCCGGCGGAACGCCGGCATGGCGATGACGCTTTCCCCGGTCAGGGCGTCCCGCGCCCAATTGCGGTCCTCGACCACGAAGAACAGCGGCCGGTCGGTGTTGTTGTGCGCGACGACCTCGTCCTGATGCCCGGGTTTCGCCAACAGGATATCGGCGCCGCTGGCGGTGACTTCGGGGATGATCCCGGCGTCACCGATATCGGCCTCCGCCTCGCCGCCGGCCTCGACCGTGCGGAAACGATAGGGGCCGGGTCGGAGCGTGAGCGCGAAGCTTTTGCTCGAATGCGGCGCGACCTCGGCCTGCAGCTTGACATGCGGGGTCGTGCCTTGCCCGAGCATGCACAGCTCGCCTTCGGGCAGCGGCCGCAGCCAGGGCTCGGGATGAAAGGTCAACTCGACATTGCGCGTGAAGTCGCGCTCGTAGTTGATGTTGCACGACGAGCAATGCGCGCCCTTGGGCAGCTCGTGCAGGTGCTCGACCCGCGACTTGGCGCCACGGCAGCGCGGGCATAGCAGATCCCAACCCATTCCCAGAATGCCGAGGCGTTGCGCCGCGAGGAACAGCTCCACCGTGTCTTCCGGCGTTGCCTGCCAATATCGCGCCATCGTCAGCGGACGAATGCCGCGCAGCGCCAGATCCGGCGCATGCAGCAGATAGTCGGCGAGCTTCGCCGCGAGGCCGTGGCTCGCCGGGTCGCGGTCGAGATCGGCGATCAGACCGTCGAGGCGGCGGCGCGCCGCCGGCTTCACCGTCTCCCGCGCGGCGACGCCGGGAATGTGCCCCGGCATCTCGGCCTCGGCGATCAGCTTCTCCATCACCGCCAGGCGCAGGTCCATGGAACGTTCGAACTGGCCGGAGACCCTCCCCAGCCAGCCCAACACCCCGACGCATTCCATCTCGCCCGAAAACACCAGCCGGCTTCCCGAGCCCTCGGGATGGAGTTCGAAGGTGGTGTGGAAGTGGCGCATCGGGCCGTTGACGAAGTCGCGGGTCTGGGTGGCCCGCCGGTTTTCCTGCCACTCGCCGAAACTTTCCTGCCATTTCAATTCCAGCGGGCCGATCGCGGCAGTGGCGTAGCGGCGAATGCGGCCCTGGGCGTCTGGCGCGCTCCTCGACCCGATAGATGGGCGAGCCGGCTGCATCATTGGTGCGTGCGGTATCCGCAATGAAGGGCCAAATCGCCTCCGGCGGCTTGGCGAAATGCCGCTCCTTGCGGTAGTGAAAAATGCTCTTTTTCATCGGCAAACTTCCAGCGCCGGCGCCCGCTTGCCGGCCATGAAAAGATACGCCTGACCGCCCCGGTGGTTTCGGCCGACTTTCAATGCGGCGGTGCAGTGATACTACCCCAGGTGCCGGATCCGCGCTCCCGTTTAGCAATTTGAGCGCATCCGGGGAAACGCGATAACGGCCTAAAGGCTTGCAACACCCGGTCTAAATCGCGCAAGCTGCCCCCATGCGGCGTCTAAGCGGTAAATTCTTGCCATCCCCCCTCAGCCACATTTGATTGGGAGCGTCCGGTGAATTGCCGATCTTTGTTGACATCAGTCCTCGTTGCGTTGGCCGCGCGCCGGCTGCCGCTGCCCGTCTGGATAAGCTCCGCGCACGCGGCCACGCCCGCGTGGCGGCACGGCGTATCGCCGTTCGGCGATCTGAAATACCCGTCCGGTTTCAAGAAATTCGACTACGTCAACGCCAGCGCGCCAAAGGGCGGCGTGGCGCGGCAGATCGCGCTCGGCACCTACGACAACTTCAACATGGTGGTCGATGGCGTCAAAGGTACGCTCGTGCTCGGCACCGATCTTACCTACGATACGCTGCTGGTGCCGGCGCTCGACGAGGTATCGAGCGGATACGGGCTCCTCGCCGAGGCCGTGCATCATCCGGACGATTTCTCCTCGACCTCGTTCAAGCTGCGGCCGCAAGCAAAGTGGCACGACGGCACGCCGGTCACGCCGGAAGACGTGATCTTCTCCTTCGAGACCTTCCGGAAATTAAGCCCGCAGGCGGGCGCCAGCTACGTCGACGTGGCCAAGGCCGAGAAGACCGGCGATCGCGAGGTCACCTTCGTGTTCAAAGGCGCCGGCCACCACCGGCTGCCGGAGGTTCTCGGACAGCTCATGATTTTGCCGAAGGCTTGGTGGGAGGGTACCGACAATGACGGCAAGAAGCGCGACATCGGCGCGTCGACGCTGGAGCCGCCGCTCGGCTCCGGGCCTTACCGCATCAAGGAGTTCTCGGCCGGCCGCAGCATCGTCTATGAGCGCGTGAAGGACTATTGGGGCGCGGACGTCAACGTCAATATCGGCCGCGACAATTTCGATGAGCTGCGGTTCGAGTATTTCCGCGACGGCACCGCCGCGATCGAGGCGTTCAAGGCGGACGCCGCCGACTGGCGCATCGAGAACAGCGCCAAAAGCTGGGCCACCGCCTATGATTTCCCCGCGGTCGCCGACAAGCGCGTCCTCCTCGAGGAGTTTCCCATCAACAATGTCGGCTTGATGCAGGCTTTCGCCTTCAACATCCGCCGCGCCAAATTCCAGGATCCGCGCATACGGCTGGCTTTCAATTATGCCTTCGATTTCGAGGAGATGAACAAGCAGATTTTCTTCGGCCAGTATAAGCGCATCGCCAGCTACTTCGCCGGCACCGACCTCGCCGCCACCGGCCTGCCGACCGGCCGCGAACTTGAGCTGCTCGAGAAGATGAAGGACAAGGTTCCGGCGGAATTGTTCAAGAAGCCCTATTCCAATCCGGTCGGCGGCGAAACGGGCGCGGTGCGCGGCAATATGCGCGATGCCATGCATCTCTTCAAAGAGGCGGGATACGAAGTGCGCGACCAGCAAATGGTCGACGCCAAGACGGGCGAGCCTTTCTCCGTGGAATTTCTCGGCAACAGCCCGGTCTTCGAACGCGTCTTCTTGTTCTACAAGCCTTCGCTCGAGCGGCTCGGTCTCACCGTCTCGGTGCGCACGGTCGACGAGGCGCAGTATGAGAACCGGCTGCGCGGCTGGGATTTCGACATCATCACCTATGCCTGGAGAGAATCGCAATTGCCCGGCAACGAGCTGCGCGATTACTGGAGCTCGCAGGCGGCCGACGAGGCCGGCTCGGACAACATGATCGGCATCAAGAACCCGGCGGTCGATGCGCTGGTCGAGCACGTCGTCGCGGCCAAGAGCTACGAGGATCTGGTGGCGGCCGCGCGTGCGCTCGATCGCGTGCTGTTGTGGAACCACTATGTCGTACCGCAATGGTCCTACAACAAATTGCGCACCTGCCGCTGGGATCGGTTCAGCCATCCCGATCCGTTGCCGAAATACGGCATCTCCGCCTTCCCGGCCCTGTGGTGGTGGGATGCGGAGAAGGCGGCGAAGGTCGTCGCCCGCCAGTGAGCCGGTGACCCAGCCGGGGCGTCATTCCGGGCGTTGCATTCGCCCGGAATCGCCGCACGCGGCGGCACGGCGGTCGCCAGGTCGGTAGGCAGTTCCCCCCGAATCGGCTACGATTCGCTTGGCGAATCACTATGCCGGGGCTTGCGGCGGGAGGCCTGGAAGTGGCGAGCATCATCACGGTGGCCACCATGAAGGGGGGCAGCGGCAAGAGCACCGTTGCCAGCTGTCTCGCGGTCTATTGGCATCTGCGCGGCCGGCGCCCGACGCTGATCGACGCCGATCCGCAGCGCTCGATCGTGCGGCTCGCCGCCCGCGAACGGGCGCTTGGCGGCGTCGCCGTGGTCGAGGATGCGACGGAGGAGGCCTCGAAAACGGCGCGGCGCCTCGCCGGCAACAACGGTCTCGTGATCATCGACACGCCGGGGTTCCGTTCTAAGACGACGCTCGATTGCGTGGCGGCGGCCGACTTTCTCCTGGTTCCGGTCAAGCCGTCGCCGTTCGATGTCGATCGCATGCTCGATACGCTCGGCATCCTGACCGAGCGTGCCGATGGCCTGCAACCGCTGTTCCGCTGCCTGCTGACGCAGACGACCCGCGACTCGGTCATTGCCAGGCACATCCGTTCCGAGCTCGCCGACGCCGGCCTGCCGGTCCTGCAAAGCGAGATGACGAACCGCGTCGCCTATCCCGAAGCCTCGCTCTGGGGGGCGACACCGAGCTTGATCAGCTGGAAGGGACCGGCCGCGCGCGAGATCGCCGCAATCGCCGACGAGCTCGACATGGTGCTCGGCGTCCAACAGGCAGCCGCATGACCCGCAAACAGCTCCCCAAGGCCATCAGAACGAACGAGGCGCCGCGGGGGACCGCGGCGCGCGCCGCTTCGGACGACGCGGCGCAAGCAGCGCGAGCGCCCTTCGCGCACGATGCCTTCGAGGCCGAGCCCGCGCCGACCGCCTTCTCGCGCCCGGTCGCCAACGACCAATTCCCCGCGCGATCGATCGACGCCGGCCGGCAGGCGGAGCGGCGTCGTCTGGCAGGGAAGATCGTCGAGCGGCACAAGACCTATGCCGCTATTGGCGGCCTCTCTCCGCTGCCGATCCTCAATGTCGCCGGCGTGACCGCGATGATCATGCGCATGGTGAAGCAGTTGAGCGAGCTTTACGGCGCCCCGTTCGAACGTGACCGAACGCGTTCGCTGGTCATCGGCATCATGGGCGGAGCCGTTCCCACCGGTCTCGGCACCGTCACCGCTTCGACGCTCGCCTTCGCTTTCCCGGGGAGCGGGATCGTCGGCCTTGCGGTCACCGCGCTGACTGCCGGCGCTTTGACCCGCGGCATCGGCTTGGTTTTCATCGAGCATTTCGAGAGCGCGGCAATGCCGCTCGGCGCCGTTCAGATCGAACACGCGTAGGCCGGACGCTCAGGGAATCTCGTACACCGTCGTCGAGTCGGCGATGCCGCGCAGCGCCGCGTGCTGCATGGTCGGGTGCAGGCCCGAGCTTTCCAGGATCTTCGCCGACTGCGGATTCTCCACCACCGACTTGGTCACGAAGATGGCGCGCGAGGAGGCGAGGCCCTGCACGCGGGCGGCAAGATTCACGGTTTGGCCGAAATAATCCTGGCTGTTGTTGAGCGTGACCGCGAGGCAGGGACCCTCGTGAATGCCGATCTTGAGCAGGAAATCCTCGCTGTGGCGCTCGGTGTTGATGCGCGCCATCTCGTCGCGCATGCGCAACGCCGCCGCGAGCGCCCGGTCCGGCGTCGGGAAGGTGGCCATCACCGCGTCGCCGATGGTCTTCACCACCGCGCCCGCCTCCGACGCCACCACCTCGTGCAGCACCCGGAAATGCTGGCGGACCAGATCGTAGGCCACCAGATCGCCGACCCGTTCGTAGAGCGCGGTCGAGCCTTTCAGGTCGGTGAACAAAAAGGTGAGGCTGGTGATCTTGAGCCGCTGATCCACGTCGAGCGTGTCGGTGCGGTAAATGTCGCGGAAGGTCTGATTGCTGAGCAGGCGCTTGGCGGTGAGGAACGGCTTGCGCTTGCCGAGCAGATGGTGAAGCGGATCGGCGGCAATCCAAAGTGCGGGCAGCACGCGGCGGTCGGTGCGGTTTTCCAGCGACAGCCGCAGCGGTCCCGGCCGCATCTCGACCGTTCCCACCGGCGCCTTGACGTTGTTGAACACCATCGACAGCGACTGGCGCTCGCGCGCCGGCTCGCCCTTGACGTCGAGGAATTGCGTTCCGTGCGTCACCGGATCAAACACGATGACGAAGTCGTTGGGCAGTTGCACCGACAGCACCGCCTTCGCGCCGGGCGGCAGCTCGATCGACTCGATGGTGAACTCGGCGAGGCTGTCGCTCAAAGTTTCCGGCAGATCGACGCCCGAGCTCCAGAAGATCTGGCGGTAATATTCGACTTCCGGAAGCGTATCCGGATTATGGCCCTCGATCCGACGCACCCGCGGGATGACCGTGAAAGTGACCTCCACCATTTCGTCGAGCGTCGGCGTGTAGCCCGCCGCGCACAGCCCGCAATCGTATTCCTCGCGATTGACCGATTTGAGCGTCGTGCTCACGTCGAGGACGCCGCCGCAGCCCGGGCACAGCACGTTCCACGACAGCTCGAACAAGCCGAGCCGGGCGGCATGCAGGAACGCGGCAATGGTGCGCTCTTCGTTAAGGCCGCGCTTGGTGGCGAAATCGAGCGGGTTGATGCGGCAGAGGTCGCGATCCGGCGCTTCATGAACGGCGCGCTCGATCGCGGCCGCGCAATCGGCGTCGGCGGACTGTCGCAGTACGCTGAAGAGGGCTTCGGTTTCGCTCACTTTGAACTCGCCCGTGCCGGCTCGCGCCAGAAGCAGAGTTTTAAGCTAGGTATCGGGCTTTGCAGCCGCAAGGCGCAGCGCCGTGAAGCGGCGCGAAGCCGCTCTCACGGTGAGTTGATCCGGCCGGTCAATTGTTTCAAGCGGACACGCGATTTGGAGCCGTAGCGCGTACGGTGATTTTGTTCTCCTCGCCTCGACTTTTTGCCGCGACCCCGCTAAGCGGGCCGCGGGACCCAACGGGATCGTGTCGATGCCATCCGCAACGGCAGTTTCAGCCGACTGGCCCGGCGCCTTGGCGCGGCCGCTCGGGATGACAGCCTTGCTCGTCGGCATGCTGCTGTTCTCGGCAAGCGCCGGCGTGCGCCCGGCCGCGGCGGCGGAGAGCGCCGCTCCGCAATCGCGCGCGGTCGTGGTTCCGGGTTTCTGGGACCCGCGCCGTCGGCCCGAACGGCCCGACCTGTCGCGCCTGCAGACGATACGCTTTCTCACCGCGACCGATTATCCGCCGTTCGACTATACCAACGCGGACGGCAATCCCGCCGGCTTCAATGTCGATCTGGCGCGCCTCATCTGCGACGAGATCAAGGTCACCTGCACCATCCAGATCCGCCCCTTCAACGCCTTGGTCGAGGCGCTCGGCGACAATCGCGGCGATGCCGCGATCGCTTCGATCTCCCCAAGCGCCGACACGCGTCGCCTGGTCGACTTCAGCGATCCCTACTACCGCACGCCAGCGCGCTTCGTGGCGCGCCTCGACAGTCGCGTCGACGACGTGCTGCCGGAACGCCTCGAGGGCAAGAAGGTCGCGGTGGTCGCCGGCACCGCGCATGAAGCCTACCTCAAGACCATGTTCACCGAGGTCGAGGTGCGGCCTTATCCCAATCCCGAGGCGGCGCGCGACGCCTTGCGGGCGCGGGAGGTCGATCTCCTGTTCGGCGACGGCATCGCGCTTGCGTTCTGGCTCAACGGCAGCGATTCCGCCGGCTGCTGCGTGTTCCGCGGCGGTCCATTCCTGGAAAGCCGCTATTTCGGCGAGGGCGTCGGCATCGCCGTGCGGCACGGCAACGATCTCCTGCGCCAGGCGCTCAACTGGGCGCTGTTCCGACTGTGGGAGAGGGGAAGCTTTACGGATCTGTGGTTGCGCTATTTTCCGATCAGCCCATTTTGAATTGGAAGTTTGACGGGCCATCGCGCGCTTCCTACTGTCCGCCGCGCGAAGGACATGAAAGATGCCGACCGCGGCAATCGACACGGCAACGGATCTGCGTGAATTCGCCGAGCAGTCGCACGCTTGGCCGTTCGAAGAGGCGCGCAAGATCGTCGCGCGCCTGAACAAGCGGCCGAAGGACGAGGTGATCTTCGAAACCGGCTACGGCCCCTCCGGCCTGCCGCATATCGGCACCTTCGGCGAGGTGGCGCGCACCACCATGGTCCGCCACGCCTTCCGGGTGCTCACCGACGACAAGATCAAGACCCGCCTGATCGCGTTCTCCGACGACATGGACGGCCTGCGCAAGGTGCCCGACAACATTCCCAACAAGGAGATGGTGGCGCAGCATCTCGGCAAACCGCTGACCAAGGTGCCCGATCCGTTCGGTACGCATGCAAGTTTCGCCGAGCACAACAACGCGCGGCTGCGCGCCTTCCTCGACCAGTTCGGCTTCGACTACGAATTCATGTCGTCGACCGCCTGCTACGCCTCCGGGCGTTTCGATGCGGCGTTGCTTAAGGTGTTGGAGCGCTTCGATGCGGTGATGAACATCATGCTGCCGTCGCTGCGCGAGGAGCGCGCCGAATCCTATTCGCCGTTCCTGCCGATCTCGCCGCGCACCGGCATCGTGCTGCAGGTGCCGGTCGTCGCGCACGACGCCAAGGCAGGAACCATCACCTACGCGGACCCCGAGACGGGCGAGCAGGTTACCACGCTGGTCACCGGCGGCCGCTGCAAGCTGCAATGGAAGCCGGATTGGGCGATGCGCTGGCTTGCGCTTGGCGTCGACTATGAAATGGCCGGCAAAGACCTGATCGACTCGGTGAAGCTGTCGGGCGAAATCTGCCGCGCGCTCGGCGGGTTGCCGCCGGAAGGTTTCAACTACGAGCTTTTTCTCGACGAGCACGGCCAGAAAATCTCCAAGTCGAAGGGTAACGGCCTCACCATCGAAGAGTGGCTGCGCTATGCGAGCCCTGAGAGCCTGTCGCTGTTCATGTATCGCGAGCCCAAGGCCGCGAAGCGGCTCTACTTCGACGTCATCCCGCGTCACGCCGACGAGTATCTGCAATTCCTCGAAGCCTATGAGCGGCAGGCGCCGAAGGAGCGGCTCGGCAATCCGGTCTGGCACATTCACCAGGGCGCGCCGCCCAAGGCGGACAATCCGGTGCCGTTCGCGATGCTCCTTTCGCTGGTCACCGCCTCGAATGCGGAGAATGCCGACACGCTCTGGGGGTTCATCGGCCGCTACCGGCCGGGCGTGACCAAGGCGACGCATCCGCACCTCGCCGCGCTCGTCGATTACGCCATCCACTATTTCCGCGACTTCGTGCAGCCGGCGAAGAAATTCCGCGAGCCGAGCGCGGCCGAGCGTGCCGCGCTCATCGACCTGCGCGACGCGCTGTCGCAACTGCCGGCGGAGGCTCCTGCGCCGGCGATCCAGGACGTGGTCTACGAGATCGGCCGGCGCGAGCCGTTTCTCGACGAAAAGAAGAAAGCCAAGGACGGCAAGCCCGGCGTCGCGCTCGATTGGTTCAACATGCTCTATCAGGTGCTGCTCGGCCAGGAGAAGGGCCCGCGCTTCGGGTCCTTCGTCGCCGTTTACGGCGTCCAGAACACGATCGACATGATCGACGGCGCGCTGGCGCGCTCCGGGTGAATCACTGGCTTGCCCAAAGGATCCGGGCGATCCAAAGCACGTCCGCCGCGGCGAGCGTGCGCTCGCCGTGTTCGGCATTGAGCGAGGAAAGCTCGATCGATTTCGCCGTCCGGCGCTTGAGCTCCTTGGCCATGACCTCGCCGCTCCTGGTGCGGACCACGACGCGGTCGCCGCGGCGTACCGGCGCCGCCGGCGAAACCAGGATCACATCGCCGTCGCGATAGGCCGGCTGCATCGACTGGCCGGATACTTCGAGCGCGTAGGCGTGTTCGTCGCTCACCCCGGGGAACGCGATCTCGTCCCAGCCTTCGCCGACCGGAAAGCCGGCATCGTCGAAATAGCCGCCGGCGCCGGCTTGCGCAAAGCCGAGAAGCGGTACCGGGCGGGTCGCCGGTGCGCTGCCGGAATTGATCAGCTCGACGAAGCTCTCGATCGACGCACCGGTCGCGGCCAGCGCCTTGGCGATCGACTCGGTCGAGGGCCAGCGGGCGCGGCCCTGCGGCGTGATCCGCTTCGATTTGTTGAAGGTCGTCGGATCAAGCCCCGCGCGCCGCGCCAGCCCGGAAGCCGATAGGCCGGCGCGCTCCGCCAGACGATCGATCGCCGACCAGACCTGCGCGTGGGTGAGCATCGTCCCGCCTTCCGGGGGCCCGTCCGGGGCCGCTTCCCGGCCATCATGGGAATTTTTGCCTGTATTCTCAAGTCCCGCCGCCCGAACCGATTGCCTTGAACGCTCGGTCCGCCGCCGATAGGGTCGCGCCCCGACCAGGGCGCACACAGGTGACGACGATCTACAAGATCTGCGAGCAGGCGTTGTGGCGCGCGGCCGAACCCGACGGTGTATTTCTCGGAAGCCTCGTCGACGAACGAGACGGCTTCATTCATTTCTCGACATCGGCGCAGGTCGCGGAGACCGCGGCGAAGCATTTCGCCGGGCAAACCGATCTGTTGCTGATCGCGGTTGACGCCGACGCTCTCGGGCAGTCGCTGGTGTGGGAGCATTCGCGCGGCGGCGATCTCTTCCCCCACCTCTATGCCGCGCTGCCGCTTGCGGCGGTGCGCTGGACGCGGCCGCTCGCCCGCGGCGCCGACGGCCGCCACGTGTTTGCGGAGCTGGAGCCGTGATCGGTTTTTTCGAACGGCTCACGCGGCCGTTTCTGCAGGCGATCGATCCGGAAGACGCGCACGGGCTTACCATCAGGATGCTGAAATACGCGCCGCTCCCCCAGGCGGCCGGCGACGACAGGCGGCTTGCGACGCCCGCCTTCGGGCTCAATTTCCCCAATCCGGTTGGCGTAGCGGCCGGGCTCGACAAGAATGCCGAGATCCCCGACGCGCTGTTGCGTCTCGGCTTCGGTTTCGTCGAAGTCGGCACCATCACGCCGCTGCCGCAACGTGGCAATCCGCGTCCGCGGTTGTTCCGGCTCGAGGCCGATCGCGGCGTGATCAACCGGCTCGGCTTCAATTCGCAGGGCGGCAGGGCGGTGCTGGGGCGTCTCGCCGCGCGCGCCAATTCCGGCGGAATAGTCGGCGTCAATATCGGCGCCAACAAGGATACGCGCGACCGCATCGCCGACTACGTGCGGATGATCGAGCAGTTCGCGCCGGTCGCGTGCTACGTCACCATCAATATTTCATCGCCCAACACGCCGGGCCTGCGCGATCTGCAGCAGGCCGAGGCGCTCGACGATCTTCTCGCCCGCGTGATCGAGGCGCGCGAGCGCGTGTCGCAGGACGCCGGGCCGACGCCGGTGCTGCTCAAGATCGCGCCCGATCTGTCGCTTGCTGAGCTTGACGATGTGGTCGGGGTGGCGCGCTCGCGCCGGGTCGATGGCATGATCGTCGGCAATACCACGCTGGCGCGCCCGGCAAGCTTGCGCGAGACCGCACGAGCGAAAGAGGCAGGCGGGCTCTCCGGCCGGCCGCTCTTTCCGCTGGCGACGCGCATGCTGGCCGAGACCTATGTGCGGGTGGAGAGTGTCTTCCCGCTGATCGGCGTCGGCGGCATCGATTCCGGCGCCGCTGCGCTCGCCAAATTCCGCGCCGGCGCGAGCCTCGTTCAGGTTTATTCCGGGCTGGTGTTCCGCGGGCTGGGCCTTCTCGCCGAGATCAAAGCCGCGCTCATCGCCGCTCTCGAACGCGACCGGCTGGAGAGTCTCGTTGAGCTTGTCGGCGCCGATGCCGCTTCTGTCACCGCCGAGCCTTGGCCTGGATAACTTGGCCCGGATAGCTTGGTCCGGATAGCTTGGCCCGGGTAGCTTGGCCCGGACGGCGAAGCGCAGCCGTCAGCGCTCGGCGGTATCGAGTGGCGACAGCGCGGCCGCGCCCGGCGAAGGGGCGAGCACCGGCTGCAGCGCCGGCACCAAACGGTGCCGCTCGCGCCGCGCCGGGATGGCGCGATAGACCTGCTTCGTCGCTTCGACAATATGCACGCCAGCGAACGGGGCCGAGATGGTCGCGCCGGCGCGTTCCCACGCGACCGCCGAGCGCAGGAACCAACCACGTGCGATCGGCGGCACGTAGAGCGCTTCGCCCCATCCGGTCGGCGTGAACCAGGTCTCGCGCAACAGATGCGTGATCTGGGTGCGCGAGTAGGGGCGGCCATGACCGAACGGAGTCGTGTCCATGCGCGCCCAAAGCCCGCGCCGGTTCGGGATCACCGCGAGCAACCGCCCGCCGCCGGCGAGGACGCGCCACACTTCGCGCAGCAGCCCGACCGGATCGGTGGTATTTTCCAGCGCGTGCACCAGGAGCACGCGATCGACCGCCGAATCGGTGAGCGGCCAATCGTCCTCCTCAACCAGTGCGGCGAGCGCTGGGCGCGAGGAAGGCCAGCGCACCACGCCCTGCGGCGCCGGCATCAAAGCGAGGCACCGTTCGGCTTCTTCGCGGAACAGGCCCAGATAGGGCGTCGCGTAACCGATCCCGAGCACGCGCAAAGAGCTCGTATCATTCCAGCGCGCGCGGATGCCGCGGCTGACGAAGCGCCGCGCCACGGTGCCAAGGCGCTGGGCGTAGAAGTTGCGCAGGTCGACGACGTCCATGCCGGCAAAATAGCACGAATTGGTTGTCGTTCCGTGCCGCCGATATGCGTTAACCATGCCATGTTGCTTTGCTATGCACGGCGGCGGATGATCTTCGCAGCATCAAGGATCCGACAACCTATGGCCGCGCAAACCCATCTGTTCCGTTGTCTCACCGACAATTTCGGCGTGCTCATCCACGATCCGGAAAGCGGCGCAACTGCCTCGATCGATGCGCCGGAAGCCGCCCCGGTCGAGGCCGCGCTCGCTTCGACCGGCTGGCGCTTGACCGATATCCTGGTGACGCATCATCACGGCGACCACACCGCCGGCATTCCGTCATTGAAGCAGCATTACCAATGCCGCGTGGTGGCGCCGCGCAACGAAGCGCAGCGCATCGCGCTGGTCGACGAAACGGTCGGGGAGGGCGACACCGTGCGTCTTGGCTCGCTCTCCGGCCGCGTCATCGACACGCCGGGCCACACCGCCGGCCACATTTCCTATTTCTTCCCGGCGGACAAACTCGCTTTCGTCGGCGACACCTTGTTCTCGATCGGCTGCGGCCGCGTCATCGAGGGCACTCCGGAGATGATGTGGAAGTCGCTGCTCAAGTTGCGCGCTCTGCCCGACGACACGCGCTTCTATTGCGGCCACGAATACACGCAATCCAACATCCGCTTCGCCAAGACCGTCGAGCCGGACAACAAGGCGCTCGCGGCGCGCGCCGACGAGGTGGCGCGGCTCGTTGCGGCGGACAAGCCCACCATTCCGGCAACGATCGGAGCGGAAAAGGCGGCCAATCCGTTCCTGCGCGCCGACGTCGCCGAGGTCGCGCAATCGCTCGGGCTTGCCGGCAGCCCGGCCTGGAAGGTGTTCGCGGAAATGCGCGAGCGCAAGAACCGGTTTTGAAAGCGCTCACCGCCCGCGAGGTGATCCGGCTCCTCGATCTCAAGCCGCATCCGGAAGGCGGGCATTTTCGCGAGACGTTCCGCGATGAAGGTGCGGGCGGGAGCGGCCGCGCGGCCTCGACCGCGATCTATTTCTTACTGGCGCGCGGCGAGCGCTCGCACTGGCACCGCATCGATGCCGTCGAGGTCTGGCATTGGTATGCCGGCGCCGCGCTCACGCTCGAGATCGCGCCGGAGAATGGCAGTCGGCAAAATGTGATGCTGGGCAGCGATCTTGCCGGCGGCGAGCGCCCGCAAGCGATCGTGCCGGCGCATGCCTGGCAGGCGGCGCAAACGCTCGGCGACTGGACGCTTGTCGGCTGCACCGTCGCGCCGGGCTTTGCCTTCGAAAAATTCGACTTGGCGCCGAAGGGATGGGAGCCCGCAAGCTAGGTAATGTATTGGCCGCCATTCACCGTGAGCGTTGATCCGGTGATCAGGCCGGCATCGTCGGAAGCCAGAAACACCACGCAGCGCGCGACCTCTTCCGGCTCGCCCAGCCGCCCGATGGGAATGGTCGGCAGAATGCTCTTCTCCAGCACGTCCTTCGGCACCGCCTGCACCATCTCGGTGTTGATGTAGCCCGGGCAGATCGCGTTGACGGTAATGCCGTTCTTGGCGCTCTCCTGCGCCAGCGCCTTGGTGAAGCCGATCTCGCCGGCCTTGGCGGCCGAATAGTTGGTCTGGCCCATCTGGCCCTTTTGCCCGTTGATCGATGAGATAGTGATGATGCGCCCAAATTTACGCGCGCGCATGCCTTCGATCAACGGCCGGCACATATTGAACAGCGAATTGAGATTCGTGCTGATCACCTCGGTCCACTGCTCCGGCTTCATGCGGTGAAGCACGGCGTCGCGGGTAATGCCCGCATTATTGACCAGGACCTCGATCGGCCCGAGGTCCGCCTCGACCTGCTTGAGGCCGTTGGCGCAGGCTTCGTAGGAGGCGACGTTCCATTTGTAGACCGGGATTCCGCTCTCGGCCTTGAATTTCTGCGCCGCCTCGTCATTGCCGCCGTAATTGGCCGCAACCTTGTAGCCTGCGGCCTTGAGGGCTTTGGCGATCGCTGCGCCGATGCCGCGTGTCCCTCCGGTCACCACTGCGACGCGTGGCATGATCTTCCTCCCTGTCCGTAATTACTTTTTGAAGCAGCTTATATTTGAAGCAGCTTATAGACGTAGATGGCCGGGACAAGCCCGGCCATGACGTCGATCAATGCAGCCCGCGTTCGCGGCTTACCGTTCCACGCACATGGCGATGCCCATGCCGCCGCCGATGCACAGCGTGGCCAGGCCCTTTTTCGCGTTGCGCTTTTGCATCTCATAGAGGAGCGTCACCAGGACGCGCGCTCCCGAGGCGCCGATCGGATGGCCGATGGCGA
Source organism: uncultured Alphaproteobacteria bacterium (assembly GCA_963850855.1). Lineage (GTDB taxonomy): Bacteria > Pseudomonadota > Alphaproteobacteria > Rhizobiales > Xanthobacteraceae > BOG-931. The sequence continues at coordinate 14,143 of CAWKNH010000008.1, read as the reverse complement.
TTGCGCCGCCATTGACGTTGACCTTGCTGGTGTCCCAGCCGAGGTCCTTGTTGACCGCGCAAGCCTGCGCGGCGAACGCCTCGTTGGCCTCGATCAGATCGAGATCGCCGACGCTCCAGCCGGCCTTCTTCAGCGCCGCGCGCGAGGCCGGGATCGGGCCGGTGCCCATGATCTTCGGATCGACCCCGGCCTGCGCCCAAGAGACAATGCGGGCGAGCGGCGTCTTGCCGAGCTTGGCGGCTTCGCTTGCCTTCATTAGCACCATCGCGGCGGCGCCGTCATTGATGCCTGAGGCGGTGGCGGCGGTCACGGTGCCTTCTTTGTCGAAGGCCGGCCGCAATTTGCTGACCGCTTCGAGCGTGGTGCCGTGCTTGGGGTATTCGTCGGTGTCGACAATGATGTCGCCCTTGCGGCTCTTGATGGTCACCGGGGCTATTTCGTCCTTGAACTTTCCCGCCTTTTGCGCCGCTTCGGCCTTGATCTGCGACGCCACGGCGAATTCGTCCTGCTGCTGGCGCGTGATCTGCCACTGCCGCGCAACGTTCTCCGCGGTGTTGCCCATGTGATAGCCGTTGAACGCGTCCCAGAGGCCGTCCTTGATCATGGTATCGACCATGTCGAAATTGCCCATCTTCACGCCGCCGCGCAGATGCGCGCAGTGCGGGGCCATGCTCATCGATTCCTGGCCGCCGACGACGGCGATCTCGGAATCGCCGTTGACGATGCCTTGGTAGCCGAGCGCGACTGCGCGCAGGCCCGAACCGCAGAGCATATTCACGCTCCAGGCCGGCACCTCGACCGGAATCCCGGCGTTGATCGAAGCCTGCCGCGCCGGGCCCTGGCCTTGGCCGGCCTGCAGAATTTGACCCAGGATCACTTCGGACACGCGCGGCGCTTCGACGCCGGCGCGGTCGATCGCCGCCTTGATCGCCACTTTGCCGAGGTCATGGGCGGGCAGGTTCGCGAACGCCCCGTTGAATGCGCCGACCGGCGTGCGTACCGCGCCGACAATGACGATATCGTCTTTCATGGGGATGTCCTTTCGGGCTTCACAAAGGTCTTGAACGCGGGATCGCCGCGGTTGCATTGATATATGTCATAAGGACGCGGCCTGCCTTGGACAAGACGAAACCAAGACGCATCGCTGCTATGCCGCGCCGTCTCCGCCGCTTGTCGCCGGGCCGATCGCGCCGGATCGTCACAAAACGGTAGCCGTGCCGGGCGAAACCGCCTATTTTGGCCGTGAACCTCCGTGGTCCCTGCCTGATGCCCGAGACCAAGACCGCAGAACCCATCACCATCAAGAAGTACGCGAACCGGCGTCTCTACAACACCGGTACGAGCACCTATGTCACGCTCGAAGACTTGGCCGGCATGGTCAAGAGCGGCGAGGATTTCGTCGTCTACGACGCCAAGACCGGCGAGGATATCACCCGTTCGGTCCTGACCCAGATCATCTTCGAGCAGGAGAACAAGGAAGGCCAGAACCTGTTGCCGATCGCTTTCCTGCGGCAGCTCATCCGCTTCTACGGCGACAGCATGCAGATGCTGGTGCCGCGCTATCTCGAGGTCTCGATCGAATCGCTGACGCGCGAGCAGGAGAAGTTCCGCGACCAGATGGCGCAGGCCTTCGGCGTCGGCGGGTTCCCCTCGCTCGAGGAGCAAGTGCGCCGGAACATGGAGATGTTCGAGCGCGCCTTTGCCATGTTTGCGCCGTTCGCCCGCCGCGAGAGTCAGGGCGGCGAGGCGGTGGAGCCGGGCAAGACACCCAAGCCCGCCGGCGATATCGACGATCTCAAGCGCCAGCTCGAGGAGATGCAGAAAAAAGTCGACCGGCTGGGCGAAAAGAACAACGACGGCGGCGAGCGGAAATAGCTCAAATCGCCTGCGCCACGCCGGCGCGCCATGGCCGCTCGATCGAAGCGAGACCGATCAGCGCTCCCTGCAAGTAATCGCAGCCCCAAGCTTCCAGTGTCTTTGCCGTGCGCTCGTCGCGTACCCACTCGGCGACGGTGATCAGTTTGAGGCGGCCGGCAAGGTCGATGAGCGTACGCACGAAGGCGCGGTCGTCCTCCGAGCGGATCATGTTCTGCACGAACTCGCCGTCGATCTTGACGATATCGACGCCGAGCTTGCGCAGATTGCGGAACGAGGTGTAGCCGGCGCCGAAATCGTCGATGGCGATGCGGCAGCCGAGATCCTTCACGCGGGTGACGAAGCCGCGGGTTTCGTCGATGTCGCGGATGGCGGCGCTCTCGGTGATCTCGACGACCAGGCGCTCCGCCACGCCGGCATGACCGCGCAGGAGCGAGCCCAGCTCGCCCCACCAGTCGGGATCCGTCGTCGAGGCGGGCGAGACGTTGACGCTCGCCTGCAATGCCGGCGCCGCGAGCAGCTCATCGACGACGAGCTCGAGCACGCGGTGGTCGAGCAGGCGCACGAGGCCGAGACGTTCGGCGACCGGCACCACCTCACTCGCTCCCACCAGGCTGCCGTCGTTGCGCCGCACGCGCATCAAGCACTCGTAGAAGGCGGGCTGCCGGTCGGACGCCGCCGCGACGGTCTCATAGGCGAGGAACACGCGCCGCTCATTGAGCGCGGCCACAATCTCGTCGGTGGCGCGCACGTTCTCCCGCCGTTGCGCCTCGCGTTCGATATTGGGCTGATAGGCCAGGAAGGAGCCGCGGCGCCGGGCTTTCGCGGTATCGAGCGTCTCCTGGGCGCGCGCCAGCACTTCGGCGACGTTGCGGGCGTGGCGCGGCGCCGTCACCCCGCCGGTGGTGACCGTGACCGCAACCGGCCCGGCGCTCGTCGGCACCATCTCGTCACGGACCCCGGCGAGAAGGCGCTCGCCGGCGATCGCCATGTCGTCCGGCGTGCAGTTCGTGAGCACGATGCCAAACTTGTTGCCGGAATAGCGGCCGAGCGTGTCCTTACCGCGCATCCGGCTGCGGATACGCTTGGCGACCGCGCCGATCACCTGATCGGCGATGTCGAAGCCGTGCGATTCGTTGATGCGCGCCAGGTCGTCGATGGCGACCAGCAGAAATCCGCAGGAGGAGCGAAATCGTATGGCGTCCTCGAGGGTTTTTTCGAGCACTTCGGTGAGGTGATGCCGGTTCAGTTCGCCGGTGAGGCCGTCGTGGCGGGCGAGATAGCTGAGACGGCTTTCGTGCTCGTAGCGATCGTTGATGACGCGAACGGTCCCGTGCGCGCGCGCCGGTCTTCCATCGCGCCCGGCGAACCAACGGCCGGTGTCCTCGATCCAAAGCGTTGCGTGCGCGCCCGGGTCGGGACGGATGCAGCATTGAATGCGATAGCCGACGCCGGATCCTTCGTCGCGCTGGTCGGCGGCGGTGACCGTCTCGACGCGGGTCTGGTGGTTCGCGGGGTCGAGGATCTGCGCATAACCGCGGCCGGTGGAAATTGCCTCGACGTCAGGGACAAGGAGCACGTCGCCGACATTGGCGCTCCAGGTCAGGCGGTCGCTGCCGATGTCCCAAAGATAGAACGCCTCGCCGATCGAGGCGAGAATTTCGGCCGCATCGAGCCCAGCGGCTTTCGCGCTTGGAGGAGGCCGGCCCGCCTCGCCGTTGCTGCTCACGGTCCCCTCGTTAACATTGCTGCAATTCGCGGGTGGCGACAGCAGGCGGGCGGTTCAGCGCTGACGTAGCAAAACATCGTGAAAAAATCGGAAATCTCACGCCGAATTGCTGGAACCGGTATATCGGCACGGGACTTGCGACCATGTGAGGAGGTTCGGGTCGATGTTCCGATTCGGGACGGGAGATGCCCTCGTGAGTACAGCCTTGATCGCCTTGGTACCAACGGAACGCAAAATTTCTGTCGTGCATCCGAGTAGCCGCCCAAGGGCTGATTTCCTCGCCCAGCTGATCGCCGTAAAGACGAAACTGCCGCAGATGCGGGTACGCCGTCGCGCCGAGCCCGCGGAGGCGACCGCCGCCTACGGCGTGCTCGGGCGATCGCCGACGCTATTGGGCCGCGCCCTGTCGCGGTCGCTCTGAGCCGATCGGGGTTTCGCGAGAGCGGCGGATTGCTGCCAAGTCAAGTAGCTTCCCCGGGTTCGATCTCGACCTGACGCTGCGAGGAGCGGACGCTGACGGTGAACCCGACCATCACGTCGACGACCGTGATCATCGTCAGCAGGAAGAAGGTCGAGGTCCCAGCCCTGTCCACCAGCAGAAATTCAACCAGCATGGCGATGAACAGGAGCATCGCCAGCATGTGATCGACGATGGTGCGCATGCCGACCCGCGTCGATTTTACGATCTCGATGGCCAGCAGCAGGATGCTGAAGGCGATGATCGAATCTTCCCAGGTCAGCACCCAATCCTGCCCGGACATCATGCGCACGGTCGTGACCGGCGCGGTCCAGTTGTCGTTCGGCAAGCGAAAAATGAAAGCAACGATGTTGTAGATGACGAAGGGAATGAGGAGCAGCGGAAAGCCCAAGACGAACATGACGCCCTCCTCGCCAACCGCACCCGCGGTGGGCCGGTAGTCTACCGGCCTCGGGGTTCACTCTCCAGCCGGCGTGCGCGAGCGGCTACGCCTCGGTCTTCTTGTTCAGCACCTGCCGGCCGCGATACATGCCGGTCTTGAGGTCGACGTGGTGCGGGCGGCGCAGCTCACCCGAATCCTTGTCCTCGACATAGGTCGGTCGCTTGAGCGCGTCGGCGGAGCGACGCATACCGCGCCTTGATGGTGATGTTTTTCTCTTCGGCACGGCCATGACGGCGCTCTCCTTTGCACTGATCTGTCTGCCGGGATGGGCGGGCTTATAGAAGAATGCGGCAGCCGATGCTAGGGGGCGCCGCCGCGGATACAGGCATCGCGCGCGGAATTGGCGGCCGCGCGGCGCTCATAGAGGCTGGCGAGCCGGCGAACCAAGATGCTCGGCGCCCGGGCGCTGCGGCGAACCGGATTCGGCAGGATGGCGGCGAGTTCCGCCGCCTCGTGCGCGCTGAGATTGCGGGCCGACTTGCGGAAGGCGAAGCGCGCCGCGGCTTCGGCGCCAAACTCGCCATCGGGACCCCATTCGGCGATGTTGAGGTAGATTTCGAGCACCCGGCGTTTCGGCAGCACCAGGTTGATCCACAATGCGAGCGGGACCTCGAGCGCCTTGCGCACGAAGCTGTGACCTTGCCACAGAAACAGGTTCTTGGCCGTCTGTTGCGTGATGGTCGAGCCGCCGCGCGCCGCGCCGAGATCGTCGGCCGCTTCGAACGCCTCGCGCATCGCCCCGAGATCGATGCCTGGATTGCGGCAGAAGCTCGCGTCCTCGGCGACGATCACCGCGAGCGGCAGTGCCGGCGCGATGCGGCTCAAAGGAACAGCGACCCGCTCGACCCGCGCCCCGGTCAGCCATCGCCAAAGCATCGGCGTCGAGACCGGTTGGACGAACCGGTAAAACGGCACGATCAGATAGGGCAGGAGAACCACCACGACGATGATGGCGGCCAATAGAGCGAGCCAGCGTCGCAGGCCGGTCGGCATTTGGGCGCCGACTACGCGGTCAGTTGCGCGCGTAGCCGATCAGCGGCTTTTTCTTGCGGCCGAGCACGATCAGGATCATCGCCGCCACCCCCAGCACGACCCAGGTCGGCAGGTCGAAGCTCCGCTGCACATAGGGGTCCCACGCCCACAGGGCATGTTGCTTCACCCACCCCTGCACGAGGTTGAGACTGTTCTGGTCGACAATGGCCCAGGCCTCGCTGAATTTGAGGAAGGCCAGGTGCTGGTTCACGATGGTTTTTTCCCCGTCATAGACGAAGAGCACGAACGCGGTGGCCAAGAGGCAAAGTCCGACGAAACGAAGCAGGAATCTGATCATGGCTGCGCCAGATTGCGGGGTGGATCAGGGGACCGGCGGGTTGGATGCACGCATTACTCTCCCACGCGCGCTTGTTCAATGCGTGGCGTCTATGACGCATTTGTGTAAGACCGCGCCAGGCGTTTCGCTCGACCAAAAGGCGGCCGATCCCTTGAGCACAGCCCATCGGTTCCGCTAACGTCCGCCGGGGGATCGTCCGCTCCGCCGCACGTCGTCAGCAAGGAATTGAAATGGCTCCGAAAAACGGCGACCGCACGCAGCGGCCGACCTTTACCGACCAGGAAGCCCTGCTGTTTCACAGCCAAGGCCGGCCGGGAAAGCTCGAAGTCGTGGCGACCAAGCCGATGGCGACGCAGCGCGACCTGTCGCTCGCCTATTCGCCCGGCGTCGCCGTTCCGGTGCTGGCGATCGCCGAAGACGAGACGCGCGCCTACGACTACACCACGAAGGGCAATTTCGTCGCAGTCATCACCAATGGCACCGCCATTCTCGGGCTGGGCAATCGCGGCGCGCTCGCGGCGAAGCCGGTGATGGAAGGCAAGGCGGTGCTGTTCAAGCGCTTCGCCGACGTCGATTCGATCGACCTCGAAGTCTCGACCGAGGATCCGGACGAATTCATCAATTGCGTCAGGTTGCTCGGCAAGAGCTGGGGCGGCATCAATCTCGAGGACATCAAGGCGCCGGAGTGCTTCATCATCGAGCAGCGGCTGCGCGAGCTTCTCGATATTCCCGTTTTCCATGACGACCAGCACGGCACGGCGATCATCGCCGCCGCCGGGCTGATCAACGCGCTGGAGCTGACCGGCCGCGAAATCCCGACAACCAAGCTCGTTTGCAACGGCGCCGGCGCGGCCGGCATTGCCTGCCTCGAGCTTCTGCGCGCCATCGGCTTCCGTCCCGAGAATCTCACCCTCTGCGACACCAAGGGCGTCATCTATGAAGGCCGAACCGAAGGCATGAACCAGTGGAAGTCGGGGCATGCGGTCAAGACCAAGGCGCGCACGCTTGCCGATGCGCTGGTCGGCGCCGACGTATTCTTCGGCGTCTCGGTCAAAGGCGCCATGACGCAAGCCATGGTGAAGTCGATGGCGGAGAAGCCGATCATCTTCGCCATGGCCAATCCGGATCCCGAGATCACCGTCGAGGAGGTCGCCGCCGTGCGCTCGGACGCCATCATGGCGACCGGCCGCTCCGACTATCCGAACCAGGTGAACAATGTGCTCGGCTTCCCGTACATCTTCCGCGGCGCGCTCGACGTGCGCGCGCGGGCGATCAACATGGAGATGAAGATCGCGGCGGCGCAGGCCCTGGCCCAGCTCGCGCGCGAGGACGTGCCCGACGAAGTCGCCGCCGCCTATGGCGCGCGGCCGAAATACGGCCCCGACTACATCATCCCGGTGCCGTTCGATCCGCGGCTTATTTCGCACATTCCGCCGGCGGTGGCGATGGCGGCGATGGATTCGAAAGTGGCGCGGCGGCCGATCGTCGACATGGACGCCTATCGCCAGCAATTGCGCAGCCGGCGCGATCCGATTGCCGGCGTCCTGCAGCGCGTGTTCGAGCGCCTGCGCCGGCAGCCGCGGCGTGTCGTCTTCGCCGAGGGCGAAGAGGAGCAGGTGATCCGCGCGGCGGCGACCTTCGTGCATGAGGGTTTGGGTTCGGCGCTCCTGGTCGGGCGCGAGGCGCGCGTGCGCGAAACGGCGCAAGCCCTCGGCGTCGAGCTCGGCGGCGGCATCGAGATCATCAACGCGGCGATGTCCTCGCGCAATGCCACCTATGCCGCCTATCTCTACGAACGGCTGCAGCGGCATGGCTTCTTGCAACGCGACTGCCAGCGCCTGATCAATCAGGACCGCAATCATTTCGCCTCGTGCATGGTCGCGCTTGGCGACGCCGACGCCATGGTCACCGGCGTCACCCGCAATTTTTCGGTGGCGCTCGAAGACGTGCGGCGCTGCATCGATCCGAAACCCGGTCATCGGGTGATGGGCGTGTCGCTCGTGCTCGCGCGCGGGCGCACGGTGCTGGTCGCCGATACCGCGGTGACCGAGATGCCGAACGCACAAGACATCGCCGAAATCGCCATCGAGGCGGCGCAGGTCGCGCGCGCTCTCGGCTACGAGCCGCGGCTCGCGTTGCTCGCCTTCTCGACCTTCGGTCATCCGCCGGGAGAACGCTCCCAGCGCGTGCAGGAGGCGGTGCGCCTGCTCGACCGGCAGCGCGTCAATTTCGAATATGACGGCGAAATGGCGGCTGACGTGGCGTTGAACATGGAGCTGCGCGAGGCCTATCCGTTCTGCCGCCTGTCCGGGCCGGCCAACGTGCTGATCATGCCGGCGTTCCATTCGGCATCGATCGCGACCAAGATGCTGATGGAGCTTGGCGGCGCCACCGTGATCGGCCCGATGCTGGTCGGCCTCGACCGCTCGGTGCAGATCGTTCCGTTGTCGGCGAACGACGCCCAGCTGGCCAACATGGCGGCGCTCGCCGCTTATAATGTCAGCGGGTAAAGCGCTCCCGGCAAAACTGCGGCTGCCGATTCACGACCCTGAAACCTCTCTCCACTAGCGTGCGCCGAGGAAAATCCGCGTCGCGCGACCGATATTCATGCTTCAACCCATGCCGAATCCCACGCATCCGGCGCCGCTCGCGCTCGCGGTCCGCGGCCTCGTCAAACGGTTCGAGCGGCCGGCGGTCGACGGCCTCGATCTCGCCGTGCGCGCCGGAGAATTTTACGCGCTGCTCGGCCCGAACGGCGCCGGCAAGACCACGACGCTGCGCATGATCGCCGGCCTGATGCGGCCCGACGCCGGCTCGATTTGCGTGGCCGGCATCGATGCGCTCGCCGATCCGGTGGCGGCGAAGCGGGTGATGGCGTGGATCTCCGACGAGCCGATGATCTACGACAAGCTGACGCCGCGGGAATATCTGGAATTTGTCGCCGGGCTGTGGGGCGTCGAACCGGCGCTCGCCGAGAATCGCGCGCATGAACTTTTGGACTGGCTTGGTCTCGCCGCGCAGGCGAACGAGCGCTGCGAGAGCTTCTCCAAGGGCATGCGCCAGAAAGTGGCGCTCGCCGGCGCGCTGGTGCATGAGCCGCGCGTGATCATTCTCGACGAACCGCTGACCGGTCTCGACGCCGGCTCCGCCCGCCAGGTCAAGACCGTGCTGCGCGAGCGCACGCGTGCCGGCGGCACCATCATCATGACCACGCACATCCTCGAAGTGGCCGAACGCATGGCCGACCGCATCGGCGTCATTGCCCACGGCAAGCTCGTGGCCGAGGGCACGCTCGCGGAGCTGCGTCTGCAGGCCGGCGAGAAAACCAGCGCCAGCGCCAGCCTGGAAGACACCTTCCTCGCCTTGGTGGCCGAGCAGGCGCAGGCGGCATGAGCTCTCGGCCGGGTACCGCGGTCTGGTTCGCGCACCACGAATCGCGGCTCGCCTGGCGCGATTGGCTCGCCATGTTGACCGCCGGCCGGCGTCAGCGTTTGTGGAAAGTGGCGATCGGCGTCGGCGTGTTCATGGTCGTGATGCACGCCGTGGCCTATTCGCTGGTCGGCCGCTTCGCCGCGGCGCCGCCGGACAAGCCGATGCTGGTGGCGATCACCGCAAGCCTGTTGCTGTCGTGGCTGCTGATGGTCTCGCAGGCGATGGAATCGATGACCCGCGCTTTCTATTCGCGCGCCGATCTCGATCTCATTCTCGCTTCGCCGGTCGCCGCGCATAAGCTCTTCGCGGTGCGCATCGCGACCGTCGCGCTCGCCGTCGCCATGATGGCGATGCCGCTTGCCTTGCCGTTCATCGACACTCTGGTGGTGCGTGGCGGGCCGCGCTGGATCGGCGCTTACGGCGTGATCGTCGCCATGGGCGCGGCAGCGGGCGCGCTTGCCGTTGCGCTCACGGTCGCGCTTTTCCGCGTCCTCGGGCCGAAACGCACGCGGCTCGTCGCCCAAATCCTCGCCGCGGTGATCGGCGCCGCCTTCGTGATCGGCCTGCAGGTGGCAGCGATCCTGTCCTACGGCACGTTGTCGCGTAGCGATGTGCTGCAGTCGGACGTCGTGCTCGCGATCGCGCCCGACGTCGACAGCGTTTTCTGGTGGCCGGCGCGCGCCGCGCTCGGCGAGGGTCAAGCGCTGGTCGCCGTGCTGGCCTCAAGTTTCATCCTGCTCGCTGCGGCCATCGCGCTGATCGCGCCGCGGTTTGGCGACTATGCCATCGCCGCGTCCGCCGTTGCCAACAGCACGGTCAGCCGCGCGCGCCAGCCGAGCGGTTTTCGCCCGACATCGCCGCGGCGCGCATTGCGGCAAAAGGAATGGACGCTGTTGCGCCGCGACCCGTGGCTGGTGTCGCAGACGCTGATGCAGATGCTTTATCTCGTGCCTCCGGCATTGATGTTGTGGCGCAGTTTCGCCTCGGGCGGCGGCACCTTCAATCTGCTCGTTCCGGTATTGGTGATGGCGGCCGGTCAGCTCGCCGGCGGCCTCGCCTGGCTGACGATCTCCGGCGAGGACGCACCCGATCTCGTCGCCACCGCGCCGGTGCAGCCGCGCTTCGTCCTGCGGGCGAAGGTCGAAGCCGTGCTCGGCGCCATTGCGGTTGTGTTCACGCCGCTCGTCGCCGTGCTGGCCGTCGCCTCGCCGTGGCACGCACTCGTCACCGGCTGCGGGATTGTCGGCGCTGCCGTTTCGGCGACCGCAATTCAGCTCTGGTTCCGCACCCAAGCCAAGCGCAGCCAGTTCCGGCGACGCCAAGTCTCCTCGCGCGTGGCCACGTTTGCCGAGGCGTTTTCGTCGATCGCCTGGGCGGCGACGGCCGCGGTCGCCGCCATCAATTTGTGGCTCGGCATCGTGCCGGGCTTGATCGCGCTTCTCCTCGTCGCCGGCGCCTGGCTCATCAGCCCGCGCGAGCGCGCGAGCAAACGCTAGCGGCGGTCAGCGAAGCGCGACCAGCAGGACGGCGACCTCGCTCACCTGTTCGAGCGCGCCGACAACGTCGCCGGTTTGCCCGCCGATCTGCTTGAGGCTCTGGCGCGCGAACAGCGCGGTGACGATCACGAGCAGGATCGCCGCCTCGATCGCGAGGCGCAGACCGAGGCTGCCGGCGAGAAACAGAACCCCCAGGCCAACGGCTGCGGCAACACGCTCGCTCGATGGCCGGCCGGCCTGGAAGGACAGGCCATCGCTGCGCGCCGGCGGCACGAAGAACATCAGCGCCGGCATGGTCGCCCGCGCGGCCGCGTGCGCCGCGATCAAGGCCGCGGCGACCAACGCCGGATCGGCAAGGCTGGCCAGCGCGCTGACGCGGATGAGAAGCGACATGACCAACGCGCACAGCGCGTAGCTGCCGATGCGGCTGTCGCGCATGATCTCGAGCTTGCGTTCGCGCGTCGCGCCGCCGCCAAAACCGTCCGCCATGTCGGCAAGGCCGTCCTCGTGCAGGCAACCGGTCGCCGCCAAAGTGGCGGCGACGGTGAGCGCCGCGGCCGGCCAGGCCGGCAATCCGAGCCGGTGCGCCAGGGCATACACCACCGCACCGATGATGCCGACGAGGACGCCCGCGATCGGGAAGGCCCAGACCGCCGGCGAAAGCGCCGCGCCGGTGACCGGCGCCGCGCCCGCGAGCGGCAGCCGCGTCAAAAAAGCAATGCTGGTCTTAAGCTCGCCGGTGCGTTCCGCCAGCCAGGAGCCTACCGCCTGCGATGCGTCAGGTTTTATTGACATTTTCCCTAACCTCGCGCCCGCCGGTTATGGCCTTGCGGTCGTGGATTTGCTAGGGGTTCGCCCGCCGTCGCGGGGGATCAATCGCCGATGACCAAATTTGCCACTCTTGCCGATTTACGTGCCGTTTGCCTCGACCTGCCGAGCGGATATCCGGCCGCGAGCGCGGCGGTCGTCCAGCGCGAAGCCATGCTCACCAAGCCGCCGAACAGCCTCGGCCGGCTCGAGGATCTGGTCGCCTGGCTCGCGCATTGGCAGGGGCATGCGCCGCCGCGCCTGGAGCACGTCGATATCATCGTCTTCGCCGGCAATCACGGCGTGACCCGGCTCGGCGTCTCCGCTTATCTCCCTGAGGTCACCGTGCAAATGGTGGCGAATTTCTCCGCCGGCGGCGCCGCCATCAATCAGCTCGCGCGCACTGCCGGCGCGTCGCTGCGCGTCATTCCGCTGTCGCTCGCCGAACCGACCGCCGATTTCACCGAAGCGCCGGCGCTCAGCGAGCAGCAATTCCTCGCTGCGGTTGCGACCGGCTACGATGCGGTGTCGCCGCAATGCGATCTGGTCTGCCTCGGCGAAATGGGTATCGGCAACACCACAGCGGCGGCGGCGATCGCCGCCGCGTTGTTCGGCGGCAAAGGTGCGCGCTGGGCCGGGCGCGGCACCGGCGTCGATGACGACGGCTTGGCGCGCAAGCGCGCCGTCATCGACCGCGCGCTGGCGCGGCACGCCGCCGTGCTGCACGATCCGCTGGCCGTCGCCGCGGCGCTCGGCGGCCATGAGCTCGCCGCCATCCTCGGCGCGACGCTGGCCGCGCGGCGTCATGGCATCCCGGTCTTGCTCGACGGCTTCGTCTGCACCGCCGCGGTCGCGCCGCTGGCGAAGCTGCGGGCCGATACGCTCGCGCACGCGCTTGCCGGCCACGTCTCGGCCGAAGCCGGGCACCGCGTGCTCCTGCACGAGCTCGGCCTGCAGGCGCTCGTCGATCTCAACATGCGGCTCGGTGAAGGCTCCGGCGCCGCGGTGGCGCTGCTCATCCTGCGCGCCGCGCTCGCGTGCCACACCGGCATGGCGACGTTCGCCGAGGCCGGCGTGACCGACAAGCCGCTCGACGAGAGCGCGGAGCCGAAAGCCGCCGGGTAGCCGTCCCGATCAGAAAAACGCCTGGATGCCGGTCTGCGCGCGGCCGAGGATCAGGGCGTGGATGTCGTGCGTGCCTTCGTAGGTGTTGACGGTCTCGAGATTGCACATCACCCGCATGACGTGGAATTCGTCGGCGATGCCGTTGCCGCCATGCATGTCGCGCGCGGTGCGGGCGATCTCCAGCGCCTTGCCGCAATTGTTGCGCTTGAGCAGCGAGACGGCGGGCGGCGCCGCCTTGCCCTGCTCGATGAGCCGCGACAGCCGCAGCGCCGCGTGCAGGCCGAGCGTGATCTCGGTCTGCATGTCGGCGAGCTTCTTCTGCACCAGCTGATTGGCGGCGAGCGGCCGGCCGAACTGCTTGCGCGTGAGCACGTAGTCGCGGGCGCGATGCCAGCAGAATTCCGCCGCGCCGATCGCGCCCCAGGCGATGCCGGCGCGCGCGACATTGAGGCAGCCGAACGGGCCGGCCAGGCCGGATACGTTCGGCAACAAATTCTCCTCGGGGACGACGGCGCCGTCGAGCACCACTTCGCCGGTGATCGAGGCGCGCAGCGAGAGCTTGCCTTCGATCTTCGGCGTGGAAAATCCCTTGGTGCCGCGCTCGACGATGAAGCCGCGGATCTTGCCGTCGAGCTTCGCCCACACCACCGCGATGTCGGCGACCGGGGCGTTGCTGATCCAGGTTTTTGTGCCGGTGAGGCGGAAGCCGCCCGCCACTTTCTCCGCGCGCGTCACCATCGAGCCCGGATCGGAGCCGTGATCGGGCTCGGTGAGGCCGAAGCAGCCGACGAATTCGCCCGACGCGAGCTTGGGCAGATATTTGCGCCGCTGCGCCTCGCTGCCATAGGCATGGATCGGATGCATGACCAAGGAGGACTGCACCGACATCGCCGAGCGGTAGCCGGAATCCACGCGCTCGATCTCGCGCGCGATCAGCCCGTAGGCGACGTAGCCGAGGCCGGCGCCGCCGTACTCCTCCGGGATGGTCGAGCCGAGGAGGCCGAGCGCGCCCATCTCGCGCACCACCGCCGGATCGTATTCCTCGTTGCGATAGGCCTTGAGCACCCGCGGGAACAGCTTCTCCTGCGCGTAGTCGCGCGCGGTGTCGCGCACCATGCGCTCTTCCTCGGTCAACTCGCCCTCGAGATCGAGCGGATCCTCCCATTTGAACGCGGCGTCTTTGATCCGGGCGGATTTGGCTTCGCGTTTTTCCGCTTTTTCCGCGAGTTGCGTCATTGCATCTGCTCCTTGAATGCCGGCGCCAAGCTTAGGAGGCGCACGCGCAAGCGGCAAGCGCCGTGCTCGTTGCCGCGCCGGCCGCCTTCCGCTATCTAAGCCGGGACGCGGTCCCTTTTGCGCCCGTAGCTCAGCTGGATAGAGCGCTGCCCTCCGAAGGCAGAGGTCAGGGGTTCGAATCCCTTCGGGCGCG